>DASTYN010000001.1:0-23900 GCA_035764905.1 Candidatus Lumbricidiphila sp.
TCAACAACATCCCTGATGCCAATCTGGCTGAAACACAACGCCTGCTGAACATCCGACCCCGACAAACCCTCGGGTGGCGCAAACCACATGACATGCTGAACGAACTAATCAGCAGTGTTGCGCTGACAACCTGAAGCAGCCCCGACGAGTTGCGACAACGTTGCGTAGTTCGATGTGCGGTGGGCGCCGAAGGCGACGAGGCTCGTCCTCCGATAGCCTTGGGAGGCATCCGCACGCCCGTCAATCGCACCCTGAGGACCCTATGACCGAGCACGCGCCAGCGCCCGAGGCCGAACTCACCGACGACGAGATTAACGAGCAGAAGGCCGTTCGCCTCGCCAAGCGAGAGCGGCTGAACGACGGGGCGGGCCTCGCGGGTGGCGCCTACCCGGTGTCGGTGGCGATCACGGCGACGATCCCCGAGGTGCGCGCACGCCACAATGACCTGCCGATCGACACCGCAAGCGGCGACCGGGTCGGCATTGCTGGCCGCGTCGTGCACCTGCGCAACACCGGCAAGCTCTGCTTCGCCGCGCTGCAGGCGGGCGACGGGAGCCGCATTCAGGCGATGCTCTCGCTCGCCGAAGTGGGCGAACAGCGCCTCCAAGACTGGAAAGACCTCGTCGACCTCGGCGACCACATCTTCGTCGCTGGCGAGGTCATTTCGAGCCGCCGCGGTGAGCTCTCGGTGCTCGCCACTGAGTGGCAGACCGCCGCGAAGGCGATCCAGCCGCTGCCGAACCTGCACAATGAGCTCTCCGAAGAGACCCGCGTGCGCTCACGCTACCTCGACCTCATCTCGCGTGATCAGGCGCGGCAAAACGTGCTGAACCGGGCGAAGGTGAACGCGAGCCTTCGCGCGACGTTCACCGCACAGAACTTCGTCGAGGTCGAGACGCCGATGCTGCAGGTCATGCACGGCGGGGCATCCGCTCGGCCATTCGTCACCCACTCGAATGCGTTCGATACCGAGCTCTACCTGCGCATCGCGCCCGAGCTCTACCTGAAGCGTGCCGTCGTCGGTGGCATCGACCGGGTGTTCGAGATCAACCGCAACTTCCGCAACGAGGGCGCTGACTCGACGCACAGCCCAGAGTTCGCAATGCTCGAGGCCTACCAGGCCTATGGCGACTACAACTCGATCGCCGACCTCACCCAGCAATTAATTCAGGATGCTGCGACCGCGGTCTCTGGCTCACATGTCGTGACCTGGGCCGATGGCACCGAATTCGATCTCGGCGGCGACTGGGCGCGGATCTCGATGTACGACTCGCTCTCTGACGCGATCGGTGAGCGCATCACCCCGTCGACCCCGCTTGAGCGGCTGCGTGAACTTGCCGCAGCCGTCGAGATCGAGATTCCCCACCCGCTCGCAGGCAAGTACGTCGAAGAGCTCTGGGAACACCACGTGAAGGGTGGCCTCGAGCGGCCGACCTTCGTGATGGACTTCCCGGTCGACACGTCACCGCTCGTGCGCGCGCACCGCTCGATCCCGGGTGTTGTCGAGAAGTGGGACCTCTACGTGCGCGGGTTCGAACTTGCGACCGGCTACTCCGAGCTCGTCGACCCGGTGGTGCAGCGTGAGCGGTTTATCGAACAGGCGAAGCTCGCAGCCGGCGGCGACCTCGAGGCAATGCGCCTTGACGAGGAGTTCCTGCGGGCACTCGAGTTCGGCATGCCGCCGACCGGTGGCATGGGCATGGGCATCGACCGTCTGCTGATGGCAATCACCGGGCTCGGCATTCGCGAAACGATCCTCTTCCCCCTCGTCAAATAGCCCCCCCGCCCGCGCGCGCCCGCCCCCGCCGAGCCGCGCCCCCGCCCCGGGCCCGCGCGCCCGCGTCGAACTACGCAAAGTTGTCGCAATCTCGACGAAAATGCGACCAAAACGCGGAGTTCGGTGACGACTTGGGGTGAGCGCGCAACCCACAGCGCACACGCAGCCCACAGCGCACGCGCAACCCCCGGCGCACGCGCAGCCCACATACCGCGCAACGCACAGCGCCTTCGCCGTATTGTGGAACGTATGGACAACTGGTGGGTGAGTGCAGCGGTTTCGGTGGCGCCGACGGTGCTCATTGGTGGACTGTTCTGGATCGTCATGCGCGCGGTGATTCGCGCCGACCGGAGCGAGCGCAAGGCATACGCCAAGATCGAGGCCGAAGAGCGCGCCAAGCGCGCCGCGACGCGCTGAACGGCCCGGTATGGATTGGGGTCTGATCGCGCTCATTGGCCTCATCGCCATTGACGCCGCCATCAAGATCACTGCAATCTTCGTCGTTCCCCGCAACCGGCGCCCCTCGGCGGCCGTCGCGTGGCTGTTGCTGATCATGTTCTTGCCGTACGTCGGTTTGTTCTTCTTGCTGCTCATCGGCAGCACCAAACTGCCAGCGAAGCGCCGCCGTCTTCAGGCGGAGATGAACGAAGCGATCCGCGACGCGTCGGCGGGGAACGCCTTCATGAGCAACTCCGACAACTGGCCCGAATGGTTGCACGGCGTCGCCGATATGAATCGCAACCTTGGTGCGTTGCCGTTCACGTCGGGCAACTCGGCAACGTTGATCAGCGGCTACACCGAGTCATTCGACGCAATGATCGCGGCCATCGACGAGGCCCAGGTCGAGGTGCGGGTTGAGTTCTACATTGTGATCCGGGATGCCGCCACCATCCCATTCTTCGACGCGCTCGCTCGCGCGATCGAGCGTGGCGTGCGGGTGCGGTTGTTGTTTGACCACGTGGCATCCGCTCGTATTCGCGGCTACCGCGAAACCGTGCGCTGGATGACCGCCGCCGGAGTCGACTGGCACCGCATGTTGCCGGTGCGACCGTGGAAGGGCCAGTATCAGCGTCCCGATCTGCGCAACCACCGCAAGCTGCTGATCGTTGACGGAACGGTCGCATTCACCGGGTCGCAGAACATTATCGACCGCGGCTATCACCGCAAGCGGTACGCGCGGCGCGGCCTGCAATGGGTCGAAGCGATGGCCAAATTCGAGGGCCCGGTGGTGTCATCACTCAACGCCGTATTCGTGAGCGACTGGGTAGCTGAGACCGGCCAACGGCCGCGACCGCTGCCAGCAGTGCCGAAGTTGCAGCCGAACGGATTTGACTGTCAGGTCGTGCCGAGTGGGCCGGGGTTCCCGAACCAGAACAACCTCATGCTCTTTCTCGCACTGCTGTACGCGGCGAACCACCGGGTCGTGATCTCCAGTCCGTATTTCGTGCCGGATGACGCGATGATGAACGCCATCGTGGGCGCGGTGACCCGGGGCGTACGGGTCGAACTGTTCGTCTCTGAGGTCGGCGATCAGCCGATGGTGTACCACGCCCAGCGCTCCTACTACGAGGCGCTGTTGCGCGCCGGGGTGCACATCTACCTGTACCCGGCGCCGTACATTTTGCACTCGAAGCACTTCTCGATCGACGATGACGTCGCCGTGATTGGCACCAGCAACATGGACATGCGGTCATTTGAATTGAACCTCGAACTGTCGGTGCTGGTGCGTGGCGCGACCTTTGTGGATCGACTGCGCCAGGTCGAGGCCGCGGTGCGCGGCGCGAGCCGCGAGCTCAGCATCGCCGAGTTGGAGCACCAGTCGGCCTGGCAGACCGCGCTCGACAACCTCGCCCGGCTCACGTCTGCGCTGCAGTAGCGCGGCGTTACCGGTGCGCCTTGGGCGAACACCGACCACGGGGCATCCAGCCTTGTCTACGCTCGAAGTGTCGACAGGAGTTGCAATGTTCGAGAGATTTACCGACCGGGCTCGCCGGGTCGTGGTGCTTGCCCAAGAAGAGGCGAAGCTGCTCAACCACAACTACATCGGCACGGAGCACATTCTGCTCGGGCTCATCCACGAGGGTGAGGGCGTTGCCGCGAAGGCGCTCGAGTCGCTGAGCATCTCGCTCGACGCGGTGCGTGAGCAGGTGCAAGACATCATCGGGCAGGGGCAGCAGCCGCCGACCGGGCATATTCCGTTCACGCCGCGTGCGAAGAAGGTGCTCGAACTGAGCTTGCGTGAAGCGCTGCAGCTCGGTCACAACTACATCGGTACCGAGCACATTCTGCTCGGCCTCATTCGCGAGGGTGAGGGCGTTGCTGCCCAGGTGCTCGTGAAGCTCGGCGCTGACCTGAACCGGGTGCGGCAGCAGGTCATTCAGTTGCTCTCGGGCTACCAGGGCAAGGAGCCGGTGCAGGTCGGTGCGAACGAGCAGACCCAGGGCCAGGGTGGCTCGCAGGTGCTTGACCAGTTCGGTCGCAACCTCACCCAGGCGGCCCGCGAGGGCAAGCTCGACCCGGTGATCGGGCGCGAAAAAGAGATCGAACGCGTGATGCAGATCCTCTCGCGCCGCTCGAAGAACAACCCGGTGCTGATTGGTGAACCAGGTGTCGGTAAGACCGCCGTCGTCGAGGGCCTCGCACAGGCGATCGTGAAGGGCGAGGTGCCAGAGACCCTGAAGGACAAGCAGGTCTACTCGCTCGATCTCGGCTCGCTCATCGCCGGATCGCGCTACCGCGGCGACTTCGAAGAGCGTCTGAAGAAGGTCACCAAAGAGATCCGCACCCGCGGCGACATCATCGTCTTCATCGACGAGATTCACACGCTGGTCGGCGCCGGCGCCGCAGAAGGCGCGATCGACGCGGCATCCATTCTGAAGCCACTGCTCGCCCGTGGTGAACTGCAGACCATCGGTGCGACCACGCTCGACGAGTACCGCAAGCACTTCGAGAAAGATGCGGCGCTGGAGCGCCGATTCCAGCCGATTCAGGTCGCAGAGCCGAGCCTGCCCCACACGATCAACATTCTGAAGGGGCTCCGCGACCGGTACGAGGCGCACCACAAGGTGTCGATCACGGATGGTGCGATTGTGGCCGCCGCGAACCTCGCCGATCGGTACGTCTCTGACCGGTTCTTGCCCGATAAGGCGATCGACCTGATCGATGAGGCCGGCGCACGCCTGCGCCTGTCGATTCTGTCGAGCCCGCCAGAGCTGCGCGAATTCGACGAGAAGATCGCCGGGGTTCGCGCTGCGAAGGAGCAGGCGATCGAAGACCAAGACTTCGAGAAGGCCGCATCGCTGCGCGATGAGGAGAAGAACCTCCTCGGTGAGCGTCTGCGCCTTGAGAAGCAGTGGAAGTCTGGCGATGTGAAGACCACCGCCGTTGTCGACGAAGGGCTCATCGCCGAGGTGCTGGCGCAGGCCACCGGCATCCCGGTGTTCAAACTCACCGAAGAAGAGTCTTCGCGCCTCGTCTTCATGGAGAAGGCGCTGCACCAACGCGTCATCGGCCAGAACGAAGCGATCGATGTGCTCGCGAAGACGATTCGCCGCACCCGCGCCGGCCTGAAAGACCCGAAGCGGCCATCTGGTTCGTTCATCTTCGCCGGCCCGACCGGTGTCGGCAAGACCGAGCTCGCGAAGGCGCTCGCCGAGTTCTTGTTCGACGATGAAGCGGCGATGATCTCGCTCGACATGTCGGAGTATGGCGAGAAGCACACCGTCTCGCGTCTGTTCGGTGCCCCTCCGGGCTTCGTCGGGTTCGAAGAGGGCGGCCAGCTCACCGAGAAGGTGCGGCGCAAGCCGTTCTCGGTGGTGCTGTTCGACGAAATCGAGAAGGCGCACCCCGACATCTTCAACTCGCTGTTGCAGATTCTCGAAGAGGGTCGACTGACCGATGGTCAGGGCCGCGTGGTCGACTTCAAGAACACCGTGATCATCATGACCACGAACCTCGGCACGAAGGACATCTCGGGTGGGCCGGTCGGGTTCCAGGTCGAGGGCGACACCCGTACCGGGTACGACCTGATGCGCGCGAAGGTGAACGAAGAGCTGAAGAAGCACTTCAAGCCAGAGTTCTTGAACCGTGTCGATGACATCATCGTGTTCCCGCAGTTGTCGAAGCCAGAGCTGCTGCAGATCGTTGACCTGTTCATCAAGCGCCTCAGTTCGCGCATGCTCGACC
The DNA here is from genome assembly GCA_035764905.1 of Candidatus Lumbricidiphila sp. Taxonomy (GTDB): domain Bacteria; phylum Actinomycetota; class Actinomycetes; order Actinomycetales; family Microbacteriaceae; genus Agromyces. The sequence goes on from DASTYN010000001.1 coordinate 5,963, forward strand.
GCGACATGACCGTCGAACTGACGCAGGCAGCGAAGGAACGCCTCATCGAGGTCGGCCACGACCCGGCGCTCGGCGCCAGGCCGCTACGCCGCGCGATTCAGCACGAGGTCGAAGACGCGCTCAGCGAGCGCATCTTGCACGGCGACCTGAAGTCGGGTGACCACGTGGTGGTCGACTTCGCCGATGGTGCGTTCGTGTTCACCACGACCCAGCGCGAACTGCCGGTGAACCTCGGGCCTGCTGCGACCGCCGCACTGTCGACCGGCCCGGCTACCCCGGACCTTGCCGCTGCGTCAGGGGAGTAGACAGCAACACAATGAGGGGCGGATGCCACGTGGCATCCGCCCCTCATGTGTTCCCCGCTGACCGAGCGGGGAACCTCGCCGGACCACCCGCCGGCGAGGGCTACTTCACCGCGATGTAGATGTCGTCGGCGAGCATGCCTGGGGTGACGACCAGCACACCCTGGGCGGCCGTTGCGCTCGGCACGGCGAGCGCAATGTTTCCGGTGACTGAGGCGCCGTTGTAGAGCTCGGACAGGCTGTCGAGGGCATCGGGTGCGGTGGCGAACGACTTCAGCCCGTCGATGGTGACCCCGTCTGGCGTGACGTACTTGACCCGTGCAAACGCGGCCATCGCCTTATCGGTGCCGATGTACTTCGCGGTGACATTGATCAAGATGTACTCCGACCCAGGCTCGGGCTTCTGGTTGAACTGGTTGGCCTTCATGACCTGGTCAGTGGCGGCCAGTGTCACGCTGTTGACGGTGACTTCCCAGTCCTTGCCGCGGGCAACCGAGCCGATGGGTGCCGGGTTGTCACGGCTCGCGCCAAGTTCCTTCGCGGGCTCGGCTGACTTGGTCGCGGCAGCGTCGTTGGCGGCCGCCGAGGACGGCGCGGTGACGGAGGTGTCAGATACGTCATCGATCGCCCGGTTCACCGCGGTTGCTGCGAGGGCGAAGAAGACGCTGACGCCGACGATCGTGCCGATAATGCTGGCGATGAGTGCCACGACGCCTGGCCACTTCTTGCCCTTTACCGCCAAAGCGACGATCGAGAGGATGAATGCGGTCGGCAGCAGGATCCAGCCGAGAATCAGCGCACCAGGGATGCAGGCGAACACAAAGCCGATCGCCGCAGCACTGAGGGCCACCCATCCAAGCGGGTGTACGGCCTTGGCGGGCGCCGGGGTCGGCGGCACGGCGGGCGTGGGCGGGGTTGGCGGCGTCGGCGCCTGAGAGTGGTTGTCTGACATTGGAGTTCCTCCGGTGGTAGGTGCGATGAGCGGACTCAGTCGCCTGGGGATGAATGCGGCGGGCTGTGACCCGACCGCATGACCACTGTGTTCGTTCGGGGTGTGGGGCTGCCTCATGCGATCGGCCCGACTTCGCTGACCAAAATGAGGAGGTCCACGTCGGCGGTCATCCCTAGGCTCTGAGTCATGACGTCGGCACCTGCCCCACTCCGCGGCAGATTGTCGCGCCTCGGGTCGAAGGGTCGTTCGGTCGCGCTGTATGTCGTCGGCATCTTGTTCGACGTCGTCGGTGTGATCAACGTGCCGGGCGCCGCCGTGTTTGTCGACGGGCCCGATCCGGTATCGAACATGACGAAGCTCGGGGTCGTGTTCGTGCCGGTGGTCCTCGCCTGTTGGCTCTCGGTGTTCCTGCGGACGCGTGCACCGCTCGCACCGCTCATTTCGGGCGGGGTACTGGTGCTGGTCGGTACCTCGTATGTGCTCGCGTTGATCGGCGCGTATCACGCACTCGTCACCTGGCGAGCCAAGACGCGACTCATCGCCATGCTGATGGGCGCTGGGGTGTTGTTCTACGTGCTTCGCGACATCGTCACCCCGTGGGGCGGTGCACTGGCCTGGATGCTTGGCAACGAGACATCCGCCACCGCCCAGCCGGTCTGGCACTTGGCCACCGTGATCTTCGCGGTGCTGTCGCTCGGGTTGGTCGCCGGACTCGTCGCGTATCAGCGGGCGCGCACCGAGGCATCTACGAACCAGCAGCGAGCCGATCGCGAGGCTCAACGCGCTGGCGAACTTGGCGAGCAGGTGGAACGTCAGGCGGAGCGGGAGCGTATCGCCCGGGATCTCCACGACGGACTTGGGCACCGGCTCTCCTCTGTGGCGCTTGCCGCGGGCGCGTTCGAAGCTCACGCCGCCGGTACCGCAGACCCCATGCTCACGGACTGGGCCAAGGCGTTGCGTCAGCAGGCGCATGCCGCGCTCGAAGATGTACGTGACGTGGTGGGAGCGCTACGCACCGACGCGACCGGCGCTGGTCGGCCCGTCGCGTCGCTCCGGATGGTGGGAGCGCTCCTCGTCGACCTTCGCACAGGCGGCCACCGCCTCGATCAGTGGGTGCTGATTGAAGACCTCGAGCGCATCTCGCTCGAACGTGATGCGGCCGCCTTCCGGATCATCCAGGAGTGTCTGACCAACGCCATCAAACATGCGCCCGGTGCACCGATTGCGGTGACGGTTGATGCCGCAGTGGCACGGGGCATCCGAATTCGGGTCACGAACCCGCTTACGGCCGGCAATGCCGGAATTCCAGGCGGCGGCCACGGCATTGCCGGCCTGCGAGCGCGCGCCGAGAGCGTGGGCGGTACCGCCTGGATCGGCGAATACGAGGGCGAGTTCATCGCCGATTTCAACCTGCCGTGGGCGGAACGCTGAGTGTCGGGTCGTCCCGATAGGGTGGCGGGGTGGTCACGGGGGAAGTGCAGCGCTCGGTAGCAGTGCTCATCGTCGATGACGATCCGCTGGTGCGCGCGGCGGTCACCGGGATTCTTCAGTCGGATGCCGCCATCGAGGTCGTCGGGGCTGCGGCCAGCGGTACCGAGGCAGTCGAGTGGGCGCGGCGGAGCAGGCCGGATGTCGTGCTGATGGATATTCAGATGCCGGGAATGGACGGCATCGACACGACCAGCGCTTTGCTGGCACTTATCGACACCCAGGTCGTGGCAATGACCAGCATCACCTCACATGAGACGGTGTAACGGATGCTCGATGCGGGCGCCTACGGTTACCTACTCAAAGACAGCGCGCCATCCGAGTTTGTCGCCGCGGTGCATGTGGTGGCGCGCGGCGACGCGTTTCTCTCGCCGAGCCACACGCGTGGGCTGATCGAGCGGCTGGGCGCTGAGGCCGGCCGTGAGGTTCGAGGTGAGGCCGCCACGCTCTTCGCCACGTTGACCGATCGCGAGCGCGATGCGGCTCGCCTGGTCGCGGCCGGTGCCACCGATGCTGAGATTGCCGCCAGAATGCATGTCGCGCCGACCACCGTGAAGACGCACGTACAGCAGGCCCGACTGAAGCTCGGCGCGCGCAACCGCACCCAGATCGCGGTGCTTGTCGAGCGTGCGGGCGAGACCCCGCGGCTATAGCGGACTTGCCGCTCTCTGGCGCGAGCCGGGCGCCCAGTGCCTACCGAGCCTCGAGGGACTCGGCCACGCCATGCCCGCGCCAGCCACCCCGCGCCAGCCACCCGCGCCAGGCACCCACGCCAGCGACCCCGCGCCAGCCACCCACGCCGAACTGCAAGAAACTGTCGCTCGGGCCCGATTTGAGCGACAAATTCCTGCAATTCGATGACCCGTCACCCGGCGGGTGTGGTGCTGAGATGCTTCAGTGCCTCGCGCCGGCTGAGCGGGCTGAGTTCGTATGAGTCGTGGCAGTCGGGTCGGCATCGCAGCATGGCGCAGGCGAAGCGCAGGTTCGGCTGCTGCTTCGGGAGGGGCAACTGGCTGAGCAGCGCGAGCGCCTGCAGGTCGTCGGCGACACCTCGTTTGTGGCTCAGACGCTGACGCGCGGCACGGCGCATCCACTCGCGCGTCGACCGCTCACGCCGGTGCCGGTCGAGACGCGCCCTACGATTGTGGGATGGCTGACTTCACGGTGCGCGCGGCGCGCACCAGCGATGTTCCGGGAATTGTCGCGCTCGTCGAACCGTATGTCGCGAACCGCATTCTGCTCGGCAAGGAACGCGTTGACCTCTTTGGCGCGATTCAGGAATTCCGCGTCGCGGAGTCCGACGGTCGCCTGATCGGATGCGGCGCGCTTCACGTCATCTGGGACGACCTCGGCGAGGTGCGCACCCTGGCAGTTGACCAGACCTGGCGAGGCCACGGGATCGGCCACGCGATCCTCGATGCACTTGAGCAGAACGCGCTCAGTCTGGGGCTCAGCCGGCTGTTCTGCCTCACGTTTGAGACCGACTTCTTCGGCCGCCACGGGTTCCTCGATATGGGCGATGAGGTCGTTGACCCCGACGTCTACGCCGAGCTGTTGCGCTCACGCGATGACGGAATCGCCGAGTTCCTCGACTTGGCTCGCGTCAAACAGAACACGTTGGGCAACACGCGAATGGTCAAGCAACTGGCGTAGTGGCCGCGGCACGCGGCGCGGTTGCGCGGTCGCGGCCCGAGACCAGGGCGCGCCGGATGCCACGGGCCATCCGTTCGCAGGCCAACGTACCCTTGGCCTATGTCGAACCAACCTGCAGCTCAGCGGCGACTCTCGCCAGCCGTGTATCGGCGTCGACGGTTGGTCGTGTTGCTCGCGCTGGTGGCGGTGATCGTGGCCATCGTGCTGATTGTGGTGCGGCCAAGTTTTGGTGGCGCGGCCAAGGGTGCGCCGTCGCCTACCGGTGCCTCGTCGGCTCCGCCGTCAACCACCGCGCCCGGGGCCACGGCATCTGCGGCGCCGGCCGATGCCGACGGCGCACCCTGCCGGCCCGAGAATGTGGTTGTTGAGGCGGTGAGCGACAAAGTCTCGTATGCGGCTGGGGAGATGCCGCAGTTGTCAATGCGGGTCACAAATACCGGCAAGAATGCGTGCTCGCTGAACGTCGGCACCAAGGCGCAGGTGTTCACGATTTCGAGCGGCAAGGAGCAGTACTGGTCGTCGACTGACTGCCTGGCCGATGCGACCGATCAGCAGGTGACGCTGCCACCGAACAAGCCACTTGCGAGCGCGGCCCCGATCGTCTGGGACCGCACGCGGTCAGCGAAAGACACCTGCCAGGGCACCCGACCGGCGGCACCTGTTGCGGGCGCCTCGTATCACCTCACCGTGTCGGTGGGCGGTATTACGTCGGGTGCGACCCGGCAGTTCTTGTTGTACTGACCGATGCATTAAATGCCCGACGCCCCTTCATCCGACCCGAACGGTAAAGGGGCGTCGCCTCGCGATCGGTGGGATGCGCGAGTTGGGTAACTGTAATGGTGGGGTTGCAGTTATTCAGCAAAACCATTGCCTTATAGGAAAGATATGGGCGGTCTGGCGGCCTGTCAACCGTGGCGAAGCTGAAACGAAAAAAATCCTCACTTGAGCGGCGAGGTCGCGTCACGGGACTCGCCCGCCTGCGTCTCATTGGCGTGGCCTGCTGGCGAACTACTTCGCCGGGGGTTGGAACGCGAGCGCGATCGCCGCGTGCACACTGCCGGCCGAGGCATCCACCATCGTCTGATAGCCGAGCCGGGCGGCCTCGGCGCGACGCTGATCGAGGCGCGCGACCGGCCGCACTTCGCCCACGAGGCTGAGCTCGCCGCAGGCGGCGAGCGTATGCGGCACCGGGTGATCGCGCATCGCCGAGGCCACCGCAATCGCAATCGCGAGGTCGGCGCCTGGTTCGTCGAGACGCATGCCCCCGACAGTCGACACGTAGATGTCGTGCTCGCCGAGCGAGCGCAGCCCGGCGCGACGCTCGAGCACCGCGAGAATCATGGCCACCCGCGATGGGTCGACCCCGTTCACGACCCGGCGGGGCTGCGGCGACTTGGTTGCGACGACCAGCGCTTGCACCTCGACCGGCAGGGCACGCCGCCCGTCGACCGCGACGGTCACGCAGCTGCCGCTCACCGGCGTGCGGCTCTGGGTGAGAAACAGTCCAGATGGGTCTGGTACCTCGGCGATGCCGTCGCCGCGCATTTCAAAACAGCCCACTTCGTCGGTCGGCCCAAACCGGTTCTTCAGCGTTCGGATGAATCGCAGCGGCGTTTGCCGATCACCCTCGAATTGGCAGACCACGTCAACGAGGTGTTCGAGCAGCCGCGGCCCCGCGATACTCCCGTCTTTCGTGACGTGGCCAACGAGCAGCACCGGCAACCCGCGGTCTTTCGCGACGCGCACCAACGTGGCGGTGACCTCGCGTACCTGCGCAGGCTGCCCGGGAAACCCATCAGACATCGAACTCGACAGCGTTTGCACCGAGTCGACGATGAGGAGGTCGGGGGCAACGGCGTCGACGTTGCCAATCGCGGTGGCGAGATCAGTTTCGGCGGCGAGGAACAGCGAGTCGTGCAGTGCGCCGGTGCGCTCAGCGCGAAGTCGCACCTGCGCGGCGGATTCCTCGGCGGTGATGTAGAGCACGCGACACCCCGCGCTGGCGGCGCGAAACGCGACATCGAGCAGCAACGTGGACTTGCCCACCCCGGGCTCGCCCGAGAGCAGAATGACTGCGCCCTGCACCAGGCCGCCGCCGAGTACCCGGTCGAATTCACCAACGCCGGTCGGTCGATGTGACGCGTCGACGAGGTCGACCTCAGAGATCGGCCGCGCGCTGCGCCCCGCGGGCGGCGCGATTGCGGTCACCGTCGCTCGGCCGGCCCCAGCTGCGGCCACCTCAGCGACCGTGCCCCACTGCTGGCACTCGCCACAGCGACCAACCCATTTGACGGTGGTCCACCCGCACTCGTTGCAACGGTGGGCTGTCGTCGGTCTCGCCATGTGGTGAGCCTATGGGCACCCACCGACACTCACCCTCGGGATGCCACCACGGCCCGAGCACGGGCCACCACCGCCGGCGCGAACGCCGCCGCCCAGACGCGATACCCATGCTCGTTCGGGTGGAACATGTCATTCGCGAATTGGGTCAAGATGCCCCGCACGCCGACCCCTTTCGTTGCCGCGTGCAGCGGCACCAGCGTGAATCTGCGGGCCGCGGCTGCGGCGCGGAGCATCCGATTTGCCTCGGCAACCCGACGCTCGGCGCGAGGCAGGTGAAAGCAGGGCAGCTCGGCGACGATCGCGTGGTCAGGCAGCGCATCGAAGATCTGGCGGATGTTCCGTGCGAACGCCGCCGGCTCCCACCGCGCAATGTCGTTCGCGCCGATCGCGACCGTGAGCACATCGGGAGCCAAGTCGCGCAGCCTGGGCAGTTGGTCGCGAATGCAGAGCTCGGTCGTCGCGCCCGACACCGACAGATTGGTGACCCGAACGGGCGCATCGATTGCGACCGCGATGGTCTCGGCCAGTTGCCCGACATAGCTGAGCGATGGATGCCTCGCGCCGAGCCCCTGGGCGGCGCTGTCGCCGAGCGCCACGTAGTGCAGGGGCGCGGCCGGATCGTGCACCGACTCGCGCCACCACTTGGAATGCGCCGGGATGCTCTCGGCCATGCGCTGGTGGTTCTCGCGCATTCGCCGCTTGCTGCGGGGCAGGCCGATGCTCGCACCGAGCGCCGTCGCGGCCTGTCGAATCCCGGCCAGTAGTGAAGGTGCGGTGGTACGCGCGGGGCTGTCGCGGTGCGGGCGCGGGTTGGCGGAATCGTGCACCTAGTGAGCCTACGCGCGGCGGTTGGGAGCCGCGGCAGCGGCCGCGCAACGGCGCCGGTTTGGTGCGCCCCCGTGCTTCCCATAGAATCGACGGCGGTACCGTGTCCGAGCGGCCGAAGGTGCAACTCTCGAAAAGTTGTGTGGGTTAACGCCCACCGTGGGTTCAAATCCCACCGGTACCGCCAAAACTCAGGCCCCAACTTTCCCGGAATTCTGCGGGAGTTGGGGCCTTCTGCATGTACACGCGGCAGTCGGCCTGCCAGCGTGGGGGGGCTCACGTTTCGCAGGCGGGCAGACCGCGCTTGATGAAGCCAGTGACGGGTGGCAGGTTGACGTGCTCGCCGTCGACCGCTCGGGTGGCCTGCATGCGACCCGGGTTCTGGCGCGCGCTCGCATCTGCGCATGTTCGAACGTGATCGGTCCCGGGGTGCCTGGTTGCTCGAATGTGCTCGGTTCGCTTTCAATGGACAGACCGCGCGCCATCGGGTGGGTTTGAGCTCGCCCCGGTTGTCCCGCGTGCCATCCCCAATTCGAAGGTGAATCATGGAACTTGCACCCGCCAATGGCCAGAGCTTCTGGAAGCGACAGAACGGTGAACAGGGCGTGAGTAGGCGAACGTTCCTCGCAGGTGGCGCCGCAGCCGCAGCCATCCTCGCGTCGCTGCAGTTCACGCCCATGTCGGCCCGCGCCGCTGACGGCGCCGCGTTCGCCGCCGCCCGCAAGGTATGGCGTGAATCGCTCGTCGGTGCAGGCTACGACCCGACCGACCCGACCTTTGCGGCTCGCCTCAGCACGATCGCCACGACGGCGAACAAGTGGAAGACCCAGATGCTCACCGGCGCAGCCCGCACCACCACGCTCTGGAGCGACCTGCCGATCACCGGCAGGTCGTTGGTGCTCACCAACATGGCTAAGCGCCTGCGCGACATGGCGATCGGATGGTCCTCGGTGGGTGCCAGCAGCTACCAGAACGAGTCGCTGCGACTTGCGATCCTCGACGGACTGAGTTGGTTCACGTCAACGGTTTACACTCCGTCGACCGCCCCGTACGACAACTGGTACGAGTGGAATATTGCCGTTCCCCAGGCGCTCAACGACACCGCGGTACTCGTGTTCGACCAGCTCACGCCTGCACAGCTGCAGACCCTCGTCGCGGCCGAGGCGTATCAGGTGCCGCAGCTCCCGACCACGGGCACCCAGGCAGCTGCCGCAAATCTCGCACTCATCGCAGACGGGTTCAGCGGACGCGGCGTGCTCTCAGACGACATCGCATCGGTGAACGCGGCGCTCACGAGCCTTGGCTCGATCTTCACCTACGCCAACCCGGTTGGCGGCACGGTCGCGTTCGTGAACGGCGGTAACTTGGGCGCCATCGCTGCAGGCACCGAGGCTGAGGTGCAGTTCTTCAGCCACGACGGCTTCTACCGTGACGGCTCGTTCGTGCAGCACGGCCAGTTCCCGTATGTCGGCGGGTACGGCGCGTCGTTCCTCACTTCGCTGATCGCGTCGATCCTGCGCACCACGCCGCTTGGCGCAAGCCTCGACAGCTCAATCGTGAACACCTGGATTCACGAGGCATTCGAGCCGTGGATCTGGAACGGCGCCATGATGGACACCGTGCGCGGCCGCAATATCGCATTCGCCGTCACCAGTGACCACCCGAGCGGCCACGCGATCCTCGCCTGCTGCCTGCCACTGCTGGCCGCGGCATCCGGCGCAGCGAAAGAGCGCCTGGCTGGCTTCGTCAAGCAGGAACTCCTCGCCGACACCGCCCACGACGCAACGTCGGCCTTCTCGCTCGCACAGCTGAGCATGGCCCGCGCGCTGCTCGCCGACCAGACGGTCGCGCTTCGTGGCCCGCTGGTGAAAACTCAGGTCTTCGGTGCAATGGACCGCGTGCTGCACCGCAAGGAGTCGTTCGCCGCGGCGGTGGCCATGAACTCGTGGCGGATCTCGAACTACGAGACCGGCAACAACGAAAACCTCGCTGCCTGGTACACCGCCGATGGCGCCATGTACCTGTACAACGATGACGCCACCCAGTTCGACGATGGCTACTGGTACACGATTGACCCGTACCGGATGCCGGGTACCACCGTTGACACCGTGACCCGGTCGCGTGCGCCGCAGCCGTGGAAAACCGAGTACCACAACCCGGACTTCTGGGCCGGTGGCGTCAGCGCGGGCAACTGGGGTGCGGCTGGTCTGCGCCTGACCGCGCAGTCGCCGTCGACCCTCACCTGCCGCAAGTCATGGTTCTTCTTCGATGACGCTGTGCTCTGCGTCGGTGACGGAATTACCGTTGCCGCTGGCCGCACCGCTGAGACGATCGTCGAAAACCGTCGCAGCACTTCGGTCGCTGCCGCGACCATCACGGTCGATGGTGCGATGCTCGGTTCGACGCTCGGTGCCGTTGACACGGTCCCGACCGCCTCGTGGGCACATGTGGCAGGTGCTGCCGGGTACGTGTTCCCGACGCCAGTTCGACTGAGCGCCAAGCGTGAGTCGCGCAGCGGCACACTGAAGGACATCGCCACCGCCCGCACCTCGCCGGTGGCGACCAACACCTTCTCGACGTTGGTGCTCGACCACACCGCGGCGGGTACCGACGCGTACAGCTACGTGGTCCTGCCGAACGCGACAACCGAGGCAACCGCCGCCTTCGCCGCTCAGCCGACCGTGCGCGTTGTCGCGCAGGCGTCGTCGGTGCATGCAGCCCGGCAGCGGCCGACCGGCCGGTTCGCCGCCACCTTCTTCGAAGCGGGTTCGGCGTCGTTCGTGACGGCGGCGCAGCCGTCGGCCGTTGCGGTCGAAGAGCTGGCAGATGAGCTGATCGTCTCGATCAGTGACCCGACGCAGACCTCCTCGACCGTGACCATCGACCTCGACATCGAGTCGGCAGACGTGATCGCCGCCGACGCCGGTGTCTCGGTCGTGCGGGTTGGTGCAACGACCCGTGTGATCGCGGATGTCAGCGCCACCCCAGGCGCAAGCAGCACTGTACGCATTCGCTACGTGCTCACCGCCGACAACGTGGCCGAGCGGATCAAGACGATGAACAAGGATGGGCTGCTCGAGAAGAAGCCGTACCTCGAACTCGCCGACCGCCTGAAGGACCTGCAGAAGGCGATCCGCAAGGGCACCGAGCTGGGCACGCCATTCCTCGAGACCCTGGAGTCGTTGCGCGCCGAGATCAGCGAGGTCACCTACGCGCAGATCGAAGACCTGGGCTCGCGGCTCGTCGCCCGCATCGGCTAGGCACACAGCACGAACGAACCCGCCCGCTGGAACCGCCCGGTGGGCGGGTTCGTCGTTGCAGCGTCCCGAGCGGCAGGTCGGGCAGGGGCCGATCGCTACCGGTGCGCATTGCGAGCTGCCCGTGTTCCTGGCTGCCGGCCACCATGAGCAAGTCCGGAATTGCTCTCGGTCGTGGTACTGCGTCGGTGATCACGAGTGAAATCAGCCAGCCGCTGCGAGCGGCAGGCGTTAGCGCCGCGCTAAGTCAACAAACCGCCCCAACAGCTTCTGCGGTTCGGTCACCGACGCCCGGCGCATCCGCTCAACGACCAGTTCGTATTCCGACTCGGGAAAGTACCCGTGCGCCCGGTACACACGTGAGCGGTCGGCGAACTCCTGGGTCGTCACCTCAGGGTGAAACTGCGTGGCCACGACGCTGCCGATGCGGTACAGCTGCACGGGGCATCCGGCCGATGAACCGAGCAGGGTGGCGCCGGCGGGCAGGCGACCGGTCGATTCATGGTGCCCAACGAGGGCATTGAATTCCGCAGGAAAGCCGGCGGTGAGCGGGTCGGATGCCGCGGCTGCAGTGAGGCTCACCACCACCGCCCCCGCGTCTTCGCCGTGCTCGGTGTCGACTGTGCCGCCAAGCAACTCAGTCAGCACCCCGATGCCGTAGCAGGTGAAGAACGCCGGGTGCGAGCCATCCAATGCCCACTCGGCGGCTCGACGCAGGTCGGACTCCACCCGCAGCTGAACCGATGATTTCTCGGCCTGCGGGGTGGTCACGTTGAATGGGCTGCCGCCGGTGACGACGCCGGTGAACTCGTCGAGCACACCGGGGTCGAGCGGTGCTTCGTCGAGGCGGTGCAGCACGAACTCGTCGCCGGCCAGCCCGCAGGCCCGCTGCATTGCGGCGAACTCGGGACCGAGCGCTTCGACCTCGGGTCGGGCCGAGAGAAACAGGAACCGGGTCATCGGCGGGCCCCGTCGGCTCCGACTGTGAGCTGGGCCGTGATGAACGCGTGCACATCACCAAGTTCGGCAGCTGACACCGAATGCCCGAGCTCTTCGTAGACCCGCGCGTCAACGACGGTATGCGAGCTGAGCCAGTCGCCGAGATCGGCGACCCACGACCCGGGGATCATCGGGTCCGCCGCCCCGCGGCCCCAAAACACGTGCGCGGGCCGCCCTGCCAACCGGGCATCACCGGCGCGCGTGCCGGGCACGATGAAGCCGGCGAGGTTCACGACGTACGAGATTCGCTCCGGTGCGCGCCGCAGCAACTCAAGTGCCATCGCCGCGCCCTGTGAGAAGCCAAGCAACCCGACTGGCGTGCTGGTCGGAATCGCCCGTTCCAGCCACCTCAGCAACGCATCGGCTGCCTCGTCCGCAACCGCCTCGTCGAGCACCAGACTTGACGGGTCAAGGTCGAACCACGCGTACCCGTAGCCCGTGTTGAGCGGCGCACGAACCGAGGCGATCACCGGATCGAGCGGCAGATACGGGGCGAGCCCGAAGAGGTCACCCTCATGGGAGTTGTACCCGTGCAGCAACACCAGTACCGGCCGGTCGGCTCGGTCGCTCGGGTCCGCAGACCAGAGCACTGCGCGGTCGTCGATCTCCACCCGAAAATCGTACCGGGGTGGGTAACGTGTGACCCCGCCGCATGTCACTCGCCGCCTCGGAGCAACCGCGGCAGAATCAACACATGAGCGTGCGAACCCCAGATCCTGACTGGAACCCCGGCGATGGCTCGTCCCAACCGAGTGCAACCCCCGGATGGTTCTCCGAACTCGAGCTCGCTGACATCCGCCGTCGAATGCCGCTGCTCTATGTCGAGGCCGTACCGGTGCGGGTTGACGGGCTCGGCGAGATCACCGAGGTGGGCACATTGTTGCGCGCGAACGCGCTCGGCGAGATGACCCGCACGATCGTGTCGGGCCGAGTGCTGTTCGGTGAAACGATTCGCGACGCGCTGTTCCGACACCTCGAAAAGGACCTCGGCCCGATGGCGTTTCCGCTGCTGCCGGCCAGCCCGATTCCCGCGACGGTCGCCGAATACTTCCCACTGCCGGGCATCTCACCGTTTACCGACGACCGCCAACATGCGGTCTCGTTGGTCTACGTCGTGCCAGTCACCGGCACCCTTGAGCCGCGCCAAGACGCGCTCGAGGTGAGTTGGATGTCTCCCGCCGAAGTTACGTCGAGCCCGATCGTCGACGACCTCGAAGGTGGCCGCGGCGTGCTCCTCAAGCGTGCGCTGGCGGCGGTCGGCGCGCTGAACTAGCGAACGTACCGCACTTCGTGCAGGTCCTCGCCGAGGAACTGCTCAATGTGCTCTGCGCCGTCGGCCTTCAGTCCGTTCAGCTCGTAGAACTTGTGTGCGCGCGCACCCGGGTCTGAGGCGGCCCAGAGGTACACCGGGTCATCCCCGACGGCGGCGTCGAAGAGTTGACGGCCGATGCCGGTGCCGTTGTACTTCGAAAGCACGTAGATGAAGTAGAGCTCGAGCGGGCGCGGCGCGTCGGCGTCGCGGGCCGGACCCGAGCCGATGAATCCGACGATCTCGCCGTCAACCAGGGCGGCGAACTGACGGTACGCGGGGCCGCGGGTGACGTAGTGCGACCAGAGTTCGGCCATCCGGCGCGGCGAGAGGTTCTCGAACGCGGCCTTGCTGAGCAGCCGGTCGTAGGTCTCATGCCACACCACCGCATGGACTCGACCGAGTGCTTCAACGTCAGATTCACGGATTGGCCGGATCACGGCCTGCACTGCCTGCGTGGTCATAGCGAGAGACTATGCCAGCGCATCGCTCAGGAAAAATCGAGCGGCCCGGTTTACCCAAAATTCTGAAGTTGGCAACAACTCGGCAACGAACAGCGGCCGCATGTTGGAGGCTTCGACCGCACTCGGATGCCCGGCGCCGCGCGGGCCGCTAGCGCTCGGCGAGGGCCATCCGCCGATCGGCTGCGGTGACGTCGCGGCGCCGCCAACTGATCAGGTGTGACTCATTGAACCCGCGGTGGCACCGTGAGCAACTCATTCGCGCTGTCGGCCGTCGGTGTCGACGAAATTCGTGTCCGCCGGGGCAGGTGCCGACCCAGGGCGCGAGCTCATCGGCCGTCTCGCCTCGATGGGTTCGTTCGCCGTCGTAGCCAAGTTCGGCCGCGACCTTGCGCCACTTCGCGCCATGGCCCGCCGTTGGCCCCGCCATGGCGTGGGCGATCTCGTGGAGGAGCACCTGGTAGATCTCATCGTCTTCCCAGCGAGCGGCGAGATAGCGCGACACGGTGATCCGCCGACGGGTGAACTCGCATTGCCCAGCGCGGCGCTTCGCATTGTCGAACTCGAAACGCCAGCTCGCGTCGAGGTGCAGGGCGATCAGGCGCTCCGCCCACACCCGCACTCGCTCGAGGTTTGCCATGCCTCGACGATAGCCGCGGCACCCGACATTGCCCGAGTGCCGTTTCGCTAGCGCGCCAGGAACACCTTCCGAGCCGGGGGCGGTGACGGCACCGCAGTCGCGTCGGTCACGATCGGCGCTCCCGCCACAAACCGCACCAGGTCCTCGCCTTCGATCAACCTGGCCGGAGCCGGGTCGCTCGCCAACCGCCGCGGCATTGCATCGAACGGCAGGTCGGCGTTGCTCGCGTGGAGCACCACATTGCCGAATCGCCGCCCTTTGAGCAGTTGAGGGTCGGCGACGACCGCAACGTGGTCAAAGACGTGCAGTGCCGTCGCCGCCTGGGCGCGGGCAAACGCCAGCCCCGCACCATCCGCAATGTTGACGCTCACGATGCCGCCCGGTGCGAGCAACGGGGCAAGCACTGCGTAAAACTCAGCGCTGGTGACATGCGCCGGGGTGCGCGCGCCGGCGAAAATGTCGACCACGAGTGCGTCAACGGTGCCGCGTAGTCCGGCGGGCAGTTTGCTCACGACCTCACGTGCATCGCCGTGCCGCACCCGCACCTGCGCGCCGCGTGGCAGGGGGAGCACCTCACGCACCAGCTCCACCAGCGCGCTCTCAAGTTCGACGACCTGTTGCCGCGAGCCAGGCCGCGTTGCGGCGACGTACCGCGGCAGGGTCATTGCTCCGCCGCCGAGGTGTACCGCGGTGATCGGCTCACCCGCCGGGCGTACGAGGTCGATTGCGTGGCCAATGCGGCGCACGTACTCGAAGCCGAGCCAATCTGGACGGTTCACATCAACATGTGACTGCGGGGTGTCGTCAATGTAGAGCGTCCACGAGCCGGGGGACTGCCGCGACTCTTCAAGCCAGGCGCGCTGCCCCGTGATCGCGAGATGACGCTGCAGGCTCGGTTCCATTGCTCAATTCTCCGGCATGCGGGCCTGCAGCGAATCAGGCGCTGCGTCGTTGCGCACCGCGACCGGGAACGGCCCGCGCTCGCCGAGCGCCTGGGCGATGCGGGACAGACTCGGTTGCGTCGCCGCGACCAGCACAATATTTCCTTCGGCGGTGCCGTCGACTACGTCGGATGTCCCGGCCGCGACCAGTGCGAGCATCGGTGTTGTCCGTCTCACGAGCTCAACGAGCGTGGTGAGTCGGCCGAGCCCGGCAACGTCGGCGATATTCCAGACCAGCGCGCCGCCCGGTGCGACCAATCGTGCGCACGCGGTCACAAAATCGGCGGTGAGTGCGAACGCGGGAATGTGCAACCCGACATAGAGGTCGACGACGACGACATCGAATGGATGCCCCGCAGCGAGGCGCCCGACCTCTGTCGCCGCATCCGCCACTGTCACCGTGATGCCCGAGCGTGGCGGGAGCGGCGCCTGCTCCTGCACGAGCGCGACTAGTTCGGCGTCGATCTCGACCACGAGCTGGTCGGAGCCAGGTCGGGTGGCCGCGAGGTAGCGGGGAAGTGTGAACGCGCCACCGCCGAGGTGCAGCGCCCGGATCGGGGCCGTCGGAGCGCCCTGGGGATCGCCCACCACATCGAACACATGCCCAATGCGTCTCGTGTACTCAAAGAACAGCCGTGTCGCGTCGTCGAGGTCGACATGAGATTGCGCGTCACCATCCACCAACAGGGTGAGGCCGCTCGCGGAGAACAGGTCGCGCTCAAACTCGATTCGCTGTGGCATCCGATGGCCCTCTCTGTCTCGCCCAATTGTCTCAATTTGGCCGCGAAGGATTGGACAAAGTTGAAGACAGGCGTATAGTCTTGTTCTTTGCGCTCCCAGATCACCTGGGCCTTCATATTTTGGTCGGCTTATTGCGCGTCGCTTGGCCGTTTGGCCATAGCGGTTTCGCGTGTCTCGGGGCCACTCCACCGGCGACAATGAACCGGGCCGACGGGCCCGATGGAGGTCATTTCTCTTGGCTGCTGCGCGCAACGCATCTACGCCCTCGCTCAAGACAGGACGGGGCGCCAGCCGCCTCTCCTTCGCGAAGATCACCGACACCCTGACGGTTCCCGATCTGCTTGCACTGCAGACCGAGAGCTTCGACTGGCTGGTTGGCAACGACGCTTGGCGCTCTCGCGTCGAGGCTGGCCGCAAGGAGGGTCGTCAGGACCTGCCAGAGGCCACGGGTCTGGAAGAGATCTTCGAAGAGCTTTCCCCGATCGAAGACCTCGGCGAGACCATGCAGCTCTCGTTCTCGAACCCTGAGCTCGAGCCAGAGAAGTACTCGATCGACGAGTGCAAGGAGAAGGGCAAGACCTACTCCGCACCGCTCTACGTGAACGCCGAGTTCATGAACCACATCACCGGTGAAATCAAGACCCAGACCGTGTTCATGGGCGACTTCCCGCTGATGACCGACAAGGGTACGTTCATCATCAACGGCACCGAGCGTGTCGTTGTCTCGCAGCTCGTGCGTTCGCCGGGTGTCTACTTCGAGCGCACCGCCGACAAGACGAGCGACAAGGACATCTACTCGGCCCGTGTCATCCCGAGCCGTGGTGCCTGGCTTGAGTTCGAGGTCGACAAGCGCGACCAGGTCGGTGTGCGTATCGACCGCAAGCGCAAGCAGTCGGTGACCGTGTTCCTGAAGGCCCTCGGTCTCACCACCGAAGAGATCCGCGAGCAGTTCGCCGGCTTCGCGTCGATCGAACTCACCCTTGAGAAGGACAACATCCTCACCAAGGAAGAGGCACTCAAGGACATCTACCGCAAGCTGCGCCCAGGAGAGCAGGTTGCGAGCGAGGCCGCACGCGCCCTCCTCGACAACTTCTACTTCAACGCGAAGCGTTACGACCTGGCGAAGGTTGGTCGGTACAAGATCAACCAGAAGCTCGGCATCGACGCTGCGCTCACCGACTCGGTGCTGACCGTTGACGACATCGTCGCAACCATCAAGTACCTCGTCGCGCTGCACGAGGGCCGCACCGAGCTGCCGGGTCGTCGTGCGGGCAAGGCGGTCACGCTGCGCCTCGACGTCGACGACATCGACAACTTCGGCAACCGCCGCATCCGCGCGGTGGGCGAGCTGATCCAGAACCAGGTCCGCACCGGCCTCTCGCGCATGGAGCGCGTCGTCCGCGAGCGCATGACCACGCAGGACATCGAGGCGATCACCCCGCAGACCCTGATCAACGTGCGACCCGTCGTCGCCGCGATCAAGGAGTTCTTCGGCACCTCGCAGCTCTCGCAGTTCATGGACCAGAACAACCCGCTGGCCGGCCTCACGCACAAGCGCCGCCTCTCGGCGCTCGGCCCCGGCGGCCTCTCGCGCGACCGCGCGGGCGTCGAGGTCCGCGACGTGCACCCCTCGCACTACGGCCGCATGTGCCCGATCGAGACGCCGGAAGGCCCGAACATCGGCCTCATCGGCTCGCTCGCGTCGTTCGCGCGCATCAACTCGTTCGGCTTCATCGAGACGCCGTACCGCCGAGTCGTCAACGGCAAGGTCACCGAGGAGATCGACTACCTCACGGCGATGGAGGAGGACGACTACATCGTCGCCCAGGCCAACGCGCCGCTGAAGGCCGACGGCCACTTCGTGGAGGACCGCGTCCTCGCGCGCAAGAAGGGCGGCGAGGTAGACCTGTTCCCCGCCGACGAGATCGGGTACATGGATGTCTCGCCGCGCCAGATGGTGTCGGTGGCGACCTCGCTCATCCCGTTCCTCGAGCACGACGACGCGAACCGCGCCCTCATGGGTGCGA
>DASTYN010000002.1:0-362566 GCA_035764905.1 Candidatus Lumbricidiphila sp.
TGACCGACAATGCCCATCGCCGCGTAGTACGTGTCGACCTGCGCGGTGATCGTGGAATCGGTCACGGTCAGGCCGGTAAACCCACGGTTGTTATCAATCGACGGGGCAGTGTAGGTCGGGTTCGCCATACCGCGCACGATCAAGTTCTTGATCGTGACGTTATTCGCCTGGATGATGACCTTGCCGTACACATCGAGCGAATCAAGCACCGCACCCGGCGTCGTCACGTAGATATCACCATCATGACGCGTCAACACCGTCCCAGCCGGCACACCAGCCTTCGTCGGATCCGCAGACGGAACTGGCGTTGGGGTCGGGGTCGGGGTCGGGGTCGGGGTCGGGGTCGGCGTCGGCGTCGGCGTCGGGGTCGGGGTCGGAGTTGGGGTCGGGGTCGGGGTCGGCGTCGGGGTCGGGGTCGGGGTCGGCGTTGGGGTCGGCGTTGGGGTCGGCGTTGGGGTTGGCGTTGGGGTTGGCGTCGGCGTGATGTCGTTCATCGTTGCGCCACCGCGAAGCACGAGCGCCGCACCATTCGGGTACGAGTTGTTCGTGACGTTAATGGTCGTGGTCGACGGCGAGGTGATTGCGCAGCCACCGGCCATGCTCGCGTTCGTTCCGAAGAGCGAGTCACGAATCAACAGTCCACTGATCGGACCATATGACTTTTCGACAAAGTTCAGCGTGCAGACACCACCGTCGAGGAATGTGTTCTGCCAGGTCACGTTCGAGACCTTGCCCGCGTCCTGGGTGATCAACGTCGCACCACCCATGGCGCGTTCCATCCGAGTGTTCACAAACTTGATCGCGTTGCCACGCTGAATTTGCACGTTTTGCGCACCACTGACCTTGATGTTGTCATGCAGCCACGAGGCACCCACCGAGACGTTGTCGCCCGTGATGTGGACACTGTCAACGACGTCGTGGACGTTCACTCGAGTGAGCGAGAAGTTGTTGCCGACCACGCCGAACGCCGCGAATTCATTCTTCGTAGTTGGGTTCAGTTCGGTGTCGAGCACCTGTAGGCCCGTGGTGCCGCGATTCGCATCGATCAAGGGGGTGCTCGACGTTAGCTTGTCCAGCCCGCGAACGATCGAGTTCTTGATCGTGACGTTGTTGGCGCGCACGATGATGCTGCCGTGCACGTCGAGCTTGTCGATCACCGTGCCAGCCTTGTCAACGTACAAGTTGCCGTTGTAGCGCTTCAGCGCGGTGCCGGCTGGCACGCCCGACTTGGTGGGGTCGACGGTCGGGCCTTTGGTCGCAGCTTGGGCCATCGTGGCGGTTCCGACGGCGAGCAATGCTGCGGATGCTGCAACCGCGGCGATCTGGAGCGTGCGGGACTTGATTTGCGCACGACGAACGTGCTGCTTCGATACAGACATGTGGGGAATGCCGTTTCTTTAGTGGGGTGAAGGATGTGGGGCACCAACCTTATTGAGCATTGCTCAGGTCCACTTGTATACATGCTACGGGCGAGCCAGGCCCTTGTAAACCCTTCCGCGCAAACCAGACGAAATCGAACAAATTCGAACCTTGGCGCGGTGTGCGCCGACGGGAGGATTCCCGGGATTCCGCGGCTCGGGGCATCCCGTAGGCTCAGTCGCTATGGCAATTGGCGTGACGATGTACACATTTGCGATCCAGCTCGCCGACGTTGACCGGGGCGTGTACGAGGATCTCGCAGTGCGCGTCGCGAGGCATCCGTCGGAGACCGATGCGTTCATGGTGACGCGCGTGCTCGCCTATTGCCTCGAATACGAAGACGGCATTGCGTTCAGCGACGGCATCTCTGCGACTGACGAACCCGCCGTCGTGGCGCGTGACCTGACCGGTGCGATCCGCGCATGGATCGAGGTTGGCGCACCGGATGCCCCGCGGTTGCACACCGGCAGCCTGCAGGCGCCGCGCGTGGCGGTGTACACGCACCGCGACCCGGCGAAGGTGGCGGCGCAGTGGGCCGGCAAGCGGATTCACCGGGCCGCCGAGATCCTGTTGCACAGCTTTGATTCAGGGTTTGTCGAAGCCGCCACCGCAGTGTTGGAGCGCCGGAACACGATGACCGTGTCGGTGACTGAGCGTCGGCTTTACCTCGACCTGAACGACTCGTCGTTCGAGACCGACATCCACAGCGTCGCCGCTGGCTAACCCCGAATGGAAGGGGCCCGGTCAGCAATTGACCGGGCCTTGTGGTGCACCCCCAGGGACTTGAACCCTGAACCCACTGATTAAGAGTCAGTTGCTCTGCCGATTGAGCTAGAGGTGCAGTGACTCTGGGCGATTTTGTCGAACCCCGAGCCGAGGGTCAACGCTAGCAGGTCGCATCCGACGACACAAAACCGGCACCGCCCGGCGCGTGAGAACGTCGCCATCGGTGAAGCCCGCGGCCACCCGCTACCGTGGTCTCATGCTTCTTGACGACGACCTCGCGCTCGCCATCCGCCTCGCCGACCGCGCCGACGAAATCGCCCTCGGCCGGTTCCGCGCGGTCGATCTGCAGGTCAGCACCAAGCCCGACCGCTCCCCCGTGACCGAAGCCGACCTCGCGGTTGAGCGGGCAATCCGCGACCTGCTGACGACCGAACGCCCCGCTGACGGCATTCTCGGCGAGGAGTTCGGCACCGAAGGCTCGACCTCGCGCCAATGGATCATCGACCCGATCGACGGCACCGCGAACTTCTTGCGCGGGGTGCCGATCTGGGGCGCCCTGATCGCCCTGGCAGTCGACGGCGTGCCGGTACTCAGCGTCGTGTCGGCCCCGGCGCTTGGTCGCCGATGGTGGGCGTCACGCGGCAATGGCGCGTTCACAACGGATGCCCCGGGCGCCGAGCCGCGGCGGTTGCAGGTGTCATCGGTGAGTTCGCTGGCCGATGCGTCGATCAGCTTCCAGAGTCTCGCGCAGTGGCGCGAGGCTGGTCGGCTCGAGCAGATGCTCACGCTGTCTGAGCAGGTCTGGCGCGATCGGGGCTACGGCGACCTCTGGCCGTACATGATGATCGCCGAAGGCGTGCTTGATCTGTGTAGCGAGTTCGGTGTGCAGGTCTACGACCTTGCCGCGTTGCAGCCGATCATCGAAGAGGCGGGCGGGCGGTTCACCGCGGTGAACGGTGATGCTGGCCCATGGCACGGTAATGCGCTCGCCACGAACGGCCTGATTCACGACGCGGCGCTCGCGATTCTGAACGCGTAGCGGGCCCTACGCCGGAGCGAGCAGCGCTGCAACGACCTTCGGGATCACTTCGCGCACATAGCTTTGTGCACCCGGGTTCGCGTCGCCGTCGAGTAGCGAGCGCTGCAGGGCGCTCTCATAGAGCGCTGCGAGCATGTGTGTGGCGTCAAGCGGGTCGATCGTGAACCGAACCCCGTAGGCCTCGAGCAGCCGCTCGAGCGGGCCCGCCAATCCGTCGTAGAGTCGGGCCTTCAGATCGTGCACCGGGCCGCGCAGGTCTGGCTGCCGCATCGCCTGCGCCTCAAATTCGGCGCAGAGGAGATACCACTTGGCATCCCGGGCGAAGAACTCGATCGAGAGCCTGGCGATCTCGCCGATCGCCACCTCAATCGGCGCGCGTTGCGGGGCAGCCACCTGCACCACATCATCGATACTCTCGCCAAAACGGCTCACGACTGCATCGGTTTCGCGTCGGTATAGGGCGAAAAAGAGTTCGTCCTTTGTCTGGAAGTTTGAGTAGAACGCGCCGCGGGTAAACCCGGCGTGCTCACAAATGTCTTCGACCGTGGTGTCCCGAATGCCGCGCGCGGTGAACAGATCCATCGCCGCCGTCAGCAGGCGCGATTGGGTCGCCGAGCGGCTCCGACCAGTCGCGCCGGCACCGTCTGCCTCGGGCGTCATCGGGGTTGCATCGAGTTGGTTCGCCATGGTGTGGCCGAGTCTAGACCGGTTCGAGTGGCCTGGCGGCGCGACGCACGGGCGCGAGGCATCCGTTCGATACATGGCGTATCCAACCTGCGCGAGGTGCGATACAGTGTGTATCGAACTGCATACGTTGTGTATCGAAGGGCAACCCGATGTCTCGTTTCCTCTATCGACTCGGCCACTTCTCGGCCCGTCGTCGCGGCCTGGTCGTCGCTGTCTGGGTGCTCCTCGCCGCACTGCTTGCTGGCTCTGCGGCCCTGTTCGCCAAGGGCACCGACGACGCATTCGGTATTCCCGGCTCTGAATCACAGCAGGCGCTCGACGCATTGCAGGATGTCGCGCCAGCCGCTGCCGGCACCTCGGCACAGCTCGTGGTCATCACAACGAACGGCGCCACGGTCAACGCCCCCGCGGTCATGGCCGCCATTGGTGGCGCCGAGCAGCAGGTTGCGGCACTCCCCCAGGTCGCTGGCGTGCTCGACCCCTGGCGCAGCGGCGTGCAGGGCGCGATCTCGGCCGACAGCCGCGCAGCCCTCATCTCGATTCCGCTGAAGGTGGCACTCGCCGACGTCACCGAAGCCACGAAGTCTGACCTCGCCAGCATCGCGCACGACCTCGAGCACGCGCTCCCGGGCGCCGAGGTCAAGGTCGGCGGCGAGGCGTTTTCTGACCTCATGCCGAAGATTGGTCTCACCGAACTCGCGGGTCTCGCCGTCGCTGTGATCGTGCTGCTCCTGCTGTTCCGCTCGCTCACCTCGGCCGGCGTGCCGGTGTTCACCGCACTGCTCGGCGTCGGACTCTCGGTCGGCGGGGTGTACCTTGCCACCGCGTTCGCGGTCATTCCGTCAAGTGCGCCGATGCTCGGACTCATGCTTGGTCTTGCCGTCGGCATCGACTACTCGCTCTTCATCCTGAGCCGCCACCGTCAGCAACTGACCGCAGGGGCAGACCGCATTGAGTCGATTGCGCGGGCGACCGCAACCGCCGGTTCCGCAGTCGTCTTCGCCGGCCTCACCGTGATTATCGCGCTGCTCGGTTTGCTCGTCACCGGCATTCCGACCCTCACCTCGATGGGGCTCGCCGCAGCCGCGACCGTCGCGGTCGCCGTAGTGATCGCCATCACCCTGACCCCCGCCTTGCTCTCGTTCGCGGGCACGCGAGTGCGCCCATGGGGCTGGCGAAACGCCGAAACGAAGGATGCCCCGGTCGGCCGCACCCCGGTGGCAACCCGTTGGGTTCGATTCGTGACCGCGCGCCCGATCCTCACCGTCGTCGCGGTGGTCGGGCTGCTCGGCATCGTGACCCTCCCCGCGACCGGCATGCGCCTCGCGTTGCCGGACAACGGCAACAACGAGCACGGCAGCGCCGCGCGGGAGACGTTCGACGCGGTCACCGAGCACTTCGGTGAGGGCGCAACCGGACCCCTGCTCGTCACTGCGAAGCTGCCGACCGGCACCGACCCTCGCACGGCGGTTACGGCGCTCGCCGCCGAACTTGCCCAGCAGCCCGGGGTCGCAAGTGTGCCGCTTGCGATGCCCGATGAGTCCGGCACGTTGGCGATGGTGCAGGTCGTCCCAACCAGCGGCCCGCAGTCGCCGGCGACGGTCCAACTGGTGCACGATCTTCGTGAGCGAGCGGCGCAGATTGCCGACAAGACCGGGCTCAGCATTCAAGTCACCGGGTTTACGGCGATCGGGATCGACGTTTCAACCCGCCTCGCCGATGCGTTGTTGCCGTTCGGGTTGGTCGTCGTTGGCCTGTCCCTGCTGCTGTTGCTGATCGCGTTCCGCTCGATCTTGGTACCGATCAAGGCGGCCATCGGGTACCTGTTGTCGGTCGGCGCAACGATCGGCATCACGACCTGGGTATTCGTCGACGGCAACCTCGCCGACTTCTTTGGGGTAGCACAGCCCGGATCGGTGATCAGCTTCTTCCCGATCATCTTGATGGGCGTGCTGTTTGGCCTTGCCATGGACTACGAGATGTTCCTCGTGTCTCGGATGCGCGAGGCCTACGCACATGGGATCGACGCGAAACGCGCAGTGCACGCAGGCTTCACCTCGGCTGCACAGGTCGTGACCGCCGCGGCACTCATCATGTTTGCGGTCTTCGTCTCATTCGTGCCCGACCCGTCGCCGTCAATCAAGCCGATTGCGTTCGGGCTGGCCGTCGGCGTGTTCATTGACGCGTTTCTGGTGCGCATGACGCTCGTGCCGGCGGTGATGACACTGCTCGGCCGATCGGCGTGGTGGATCCCGAAGTGGCTCGACCGGGTACTGCCGAACATCGATATCGAGGGCGCGGCAATCGAGCGCGCAGCAACCAACAAATCGGATGCCACGGAGCCGGTCGAACCCGAACCGACCAGCGCGCGCGGGTGACGGCCGGCGCGGGGCATCCCCGCCACTAGCCTTGGCTCGTGACTCTGCGCAACCAACCAACCTCGGGATCTCAGCACCGCATTGAGGCAGACGGCTACGCCGCCACCTACGCCAGCGTCGGGGCAACACTTCGTGAACTCTCGTTCGAGGGTCGCGACCTGATTTGGTCATTCGACGCCGACGAGGTACGTCCGAGCATGGCGGGCGCGTTGCTCGCACCGTGGCCAGGGCGCACCGCTGACGGCTCGTACGAGTTCGCCGGGGCGCGGCACCAGTTGGCGCTGAGCGACCCGTCGCGTGGCAACGCGATCCACGGGCTGATCGCTTGGCACAGTTTCGAGTGCATCGCGCGCACCGAGAATGCGGTCACCCTCCGCGGGTATGTCGAGCCGCAGCGCGGCTACCCGTGGCGCCTGCGGGTGGAGGTTGCGTCGTCGGTCAGTGCCGACGGCCTGCGTCAACGCATCACCATCTCGAACGAGTCATCGACGCCGGCACCAGTGGGCATCGGCACACACCCGTACCTGGTGATCGACGCCGCGGTCGCCGACGCGGTCAACGGGTGGCAGCTCACCCTGCCCGCGAACGAGGTCATGAGTTTCGACGATCGGATGCTCCCCGCCGCCGTCGTCCCGGTGCAGACCGCGCCCGACCTGGACTTCCGCGCTCCGCGGCCGGTCGGTAGCACCGCACTCAATCACGCGTACACCGCACTGGCCGGCACCACCGCACAGGTGACCGATGCAAACGGTCGTGGCGTCGAAATCTGGTGGGACGCCGACGTCACCTGGCTCGTGGCCTACACCGCCGATTACGCCGAAGGTGACGCCACCCGCAACTCGCTCGCGATCGAACCGATGACCTGCCCGCCCGATGCGCTGACCTCGGGCGCCGACCTCCGCGTGCTCGCCCCGGGCGAGCAGACCACGTTGGAGTGGGGCATCCGCGCAATCTGAACCCCGCGGAATGCACGCATGAATTAAACCTTTCGCTTTGGCAGGTTCTCGACCTAGGCTGGCGCACATGTTCGCTGGGCTGCAGGGTTGGCACATCCTGATCATTCTTTTGGTGCTACTGGCGATGGCATTGGCCGTCGTGGGCACGGTCGTCGTGATTGTCCGTGTGGCCACCCTGCGGCGGCGGCCAACCACCTCGCAGCGGATCGATCACCTTAACGCGCTCCGGCAGACCGGAAAAATCACCGAATTCGAGTACGCATCAAAACGCGAGGCGCTGCTCCGCGAGTTGTAGGCGCCAGCACGACCCGGACGGCTACCTGATAGCATGGGGGAACTTGCCGCGCTTTCCGCGCTGCTCGCGTCGTAGAACGCTTCCCCTCCCGCCGCCGCTTGGCTCCGCCCCGCGATGCCGGTGATGACTTTCGTACGGCGACCTTGAGCGAAATCCGCCAAGGGCACCGAGAGGGCATCAGTATGCCCAGAGATACTCACATGACCGAAACCACTTTCGGCGCGCTCGGCGTGCCACAGCCCCTCATCGACACACTTGCCGCCGACGGCAAGACCACTGCGTTCCCGATCCAGGTCGACACGCTTCCCGACACGCTCGCTGGACGTGATGTGCTCGGGCGAGGCAAGACCGGCTCAGGCAAGACGCTGGCCTTCTCCATCCCGATGGTCGCCCGCCTGGGCGCCAGCCAGAAGGGCACCCGCAGCAAGGGCCGCCCGCGCGGCCTGGTGCTCGCCCCGACCCGAGAGCTCGCCACGCAGATCAACGCGACCCTCGAACCGCTGGCGAAGGCGTACGGACTCACCACCACCACGATCTTTGGCGGTGTCAGCCAGAGTCGTCAGGTGACTGCGTTGAACGCTGGCGTCGACATTGTCGTGGCTTGCCCGGGTCGCCTCGAAGACCTCATGAAGCAGGGCTTTGTGAAGCTCGACACCGTCGCCATCACCGTGATTGATGAGGCCGACCATATGGCCGACCTCGGGTTCTTGCCTGGCGTCACCCGCATTCTCCAAGCAACACCCGCCGACGGCCAGCGCCTGCTCTTCAGCGCGACCCTCGACAACGGGGTCGACAAGCTCGTGAAGCGGTTCCTGAGGAACGAGGTGCTGCACTCGGTCGACGAAGCGAACTCCCCCGTCGCCGCGATGACGCACCATGTGTTCACCCTCGCCGACTCCGACGCGAAGAAGCATGTGGTCAACGCCCTTGCTTCGGGCACCGGCCGCCGCATTCTGTTCATGCGCACGAAACACCACGCCAAAAAGCTCGCGAAGGCGCTCACCGCACAGGGTATTCCGGCGGTCGACCTGCACGGCAACCTCTCGCAGCCGGCGCGTGACCGCAACCTCGCGGCATTTTCGTCGGGTGCGGTCAACGTGCTGGTCTCGACCGATGTCGCCGCCCGTGGCGTGCACGTCGATGACGTTGAACTCGTGATCCACGTCGACCCGCCAGCTGAACACAAGGCGTACCTGCACCGCTCGGGCCGTACCGCCCGCGCTGGCGCCGAGGGCTCGGTCGTCACGCTCGTCCTGCCAGAACAGCGGCGGGATGTCGCGCAGTTGCTGCGCGCGGCCGCCATCTCGGTCGAGCCAGTGACGGTCACCGCAACGTCGCCCGCGGTGACCGCGCTGGTCGGCGAAGTCGCCCCGTACGTGAAACCTGAGCCGGTGCAAGAGCAGCGTGGCGGTGGCTCGAGCCAGGGGGCGAACGCGCAGCGCAAACGCGCGGCTCGTGATGGCCACCAGGGTTCGGATGCCTCATCTGGCTCCGGTCGCGCAGGTGGCAGTCGCCGCCGCCCGGCGCAGGGCGCTCAGACCCAGGCAACTGGCGGCCGCCAGCAGCCATCGAACGCCCAGCGTCGCGACGCGGCGCCTGCACCGGATCGCGCGGGGCGCAGTGTCGATCAGGGCGCCGGACGCAGCCGTGCTGCCGAGCCATCCGGAAACCCTCGCACGACCGGACGCCGCGCCTCATCGGGCGGCACCGGCGGCAAACTGACCGTGGGCTCGGTAGTGCGCCAGAACGGCAACTACCGCCGCGGCGGTCGCTAACCCACACAGACCAAAACCGCCCCGTTGCCTGACGAGAGTCGGGCAACGGGGCGGCTTCATGTGACAAACCTTCGTGCGATAGCGGCCTTGGTGGAGATGGGGGGAATTGAACCCCCGTCCATCGCTGTGGTTCCAGGTCTTCTCCGGGCGCATCCTGTGAATCGTTCTGCTCGGCCCCGCCGTTTGCCACAGGCATCTACGGTGACGGGCCCAGTCTGAAAAAGTCCCGTGCGGCGTTCAGACGCCACCGCACAGCTAGTTCTCTAAATGACGTGAGCGACCGGGGCGAGAACACCCCCGGGCTCACGGACTATCGAGCTCGCTTAAGCAGCGAGGGCGAAGTCAGACTGCGTCTTGTTGGCAGTTATTGGTTCGCAGAGGTCGTTTACGAGATAACCCTGCATCCTCGGCCCGCTTCTCCTGGGCGCTCAGGCAATGTCGAAACCGATCATCCCCATGCACGCCTGGTGGCGGGCCGCTATCGCACGCTCTGGAATTGTCACCGCCGAAGGGGGCTCCTTGGGCGGTCTTCCAGTCTACGCCTAATCGCCGAGGTTGCGGCGGGCAGACATCGCCCGGTCGGCCTCGCGGCGGTCTTGGCGTTCGCGCAGGGTCTGCCGCTTGTCGTATTCCTTCTTGCCTTTCGCGACGGCGAGCTCAACTTTTGCCTTGCCATCAGAGAAGTAGAGCGACAACGGAATCAGCGTGTAGCCGCCATCTTTCGTGCGGTGGCTGATCTTCACGATCTCGTGCTTGTGCAGCAGTAGTTTGCGCTTGCGGCGCGGTGCATGGTTCGTCCAGGTGCCATGGGCCCACTCGCCGATGTGCACCGCGTCGAGCCAAATCTCGCCGTGTTCGATGAACGCATACCCATCGACGAGCGAAGCCTTGCCAGCGCGCAACGATTTCACCTCGGTGCCAGCGAGCACAATTCCGGCCTCGTAGGTGTCTTCAATGAGGTAGTCGTGACGGGCCTTGCGGTTCGTCGCCACGATTTTCTCGCCGCGTTCGCGAGGCATGACAGATCTCCGTTTCGTGAGACACCAACCATAACGGATGCCCCGGGGCATCCGACCGGCGCTACACCTTGAGGTAGCGGCGAATCGCGATGCCAGCTGACAGCGCCGAGAGCACCACACCGACGCCGATCAGGATCGGCACCACGAGCAGCGCATCGGTCACCCCGACGAAGTTGAATGAGAGGTTGCCCTTGAGGTAGCCCTCAACGAAGAACTTCACGATGGCCACGATCGCTCCCCCAGCGAGTAGCGAACCGATCAGCCCAGCGAATACGCCCTCAAGCACAAACGGGGTCTGAATGAACCGGTTCGAGGCACCCACCAGGCGCATGATGCCGAGCTCTTTGCGGCGCGCGAACGCACTCAGCCGAATGGTGGTCGCGATCAGCAGTGCAGCCGCCACAAGCATGAGCGCTGCAATCGCGATCGCCGTAAAACTCGCCGCGTTCAGCACCGAGAAGATCTGATCGAGCAGGCGGCGCTGGTCGGTGACCGACTGCACCCCGGGTTTGCCGGCGAGCGCCTCCGCGATAACGTCCGAGTCCTTCGGGTTCGTCAGCTTCACGCGGTAGGTCTCGTTCAACACATCGGGCGTGACGAACGACGCGGCATCCGAGCCCTTGAACTGGTCTTGGAAGTTCTTGTAGGCCTGCGCATGGTCTTCGAAAAAGTACTCAGAGACATATGGCTTGAGCGTCGCCGAGTTCAACAGGGCCTCAACGTCGCGTTTTTGTTCCGCGGATGCCTCGGCGCCGGAGCATCCCGGGCCAGATGAGGTTGTCGTGCAGAGGTACACCGCGACCTGGGCACGGTCGTACCAATAGTTCTTCATCTGCCCGATCTGGAACTGCAGCAGCACCGCCGCGCCCACGAACGTGAGCGAGACGAACGTGACGAGCACGACCGACACCACCATCGACGCGTTGCGTCGGAGACCCGAGGCGGCCTCGCCAAGGAGCATCAGGATCCTCATTGCACCGGACCCACTTCCTGATCGTCGTCGCCTTCGCGCGTGCCACCCGGCACGCCAAGGCCAAGTCGCTCGGCGAGCGTGAGCGGCCCGGTCGGGGCCTGTGTAGCGAGCCGCGCAGGGTCGACGTCAATCGCCCCAGTTGCAGCTTTCGAGATCTCGGCGGCGGCGTCGGTGACCTCGTCGGCGGCTTCCGGCTCCACGTAGAGCGGCGGCGCGTCGCGCATGATCTCGGCGGTCACCTTCGGCGCATGCAGTGCGAGGGTGTCGGACTCAGCGGGTGCGAGGTTCACGGCGGTGCGAACCGTACGTCCGTCGTAGCCGGCATCCCGTTCGTCGCGCACGATCTTGCCGGCGCTCAGCTCGATCACGCGGCGCTGCATCAGGTCGACGATGCCGGCCTCGTGGGTCGCCATGACCACCGTGGTGCCGCCCGCATTGATGCGTTCGAGCAGCTGCATAATGCCGGCGCTGGTGCTTGGGTCGAGGTTGCCGGTGGGCTCATCGGCGAGCAACAGTTGTGGCTTGTTCACGATCGCGCGCGCAATGGCCACTCGCTGCTGTTCACCACCCGAGAGCTCATGGGGCATCCGCTTGTCTTTGCCTTCGAGGCCGACCAGACGCAAGACCTCTGGAACCGCTTGGTGAATGTACCCACGCGACTTGCCAATCACGCGCAGGCTGAACGCAACGTTGTCGAACACGTTCTTGTTCGGCAGCAACCGGAAGTCTTGGAACACCACACCGAGGTCGCGACGGAAGTACGGCACCGCACGCGTCGAGATCGCGCGCAGGTCTTTCGCGAGCACGTGAATGTTGCCGCTCGTCGGCTTGTCTTCTTTGAGAATCAAGCGAAGGAACGACGACTTCCCCGAGCCGGATGCCCCGACCAGAAAGACGAACTCGCCTCTGAGAATCTCAACGCTGACGTTGTCGAGCGCGGGCCGGGCGGTGCCGGGGTACGTCTTGGTGACGGAGTCGAAGCGGATCATCGGCTCGAGCCTAAGCAAGCCGCCGGACGATCCGGGCGAGCGACTCGCATCCCGGGCGGATTCATCGGTGACCGATCGTCAAGCGCCGCGCGGATGCCCGGGGCTGCCCGACTGCGTCGGCGCGGGTGATCGGGTGCCTAGTCTTGTTTGCGCTTGCGCCACTTGATGCCCGCGGCAATGAACCCGTCGAGGTCGCCGTCGAAGACCGCGTTCGGGTTGTTCACTTCAAACTCGGTGCGCAGGTCTTTCACCATTTGGTAGGGCGCGAGTACGTACGAGCGCATCTGGTCACCCCAACTCGCGGTGATGACGCCGGCGAGTTCTTTCTTCTGCGCGGCTTCGGCCTCGCGCTGCGCGATGAGCAGGCGCGACTGGAGCACCCGCATCGCGGCGGCGCGGTTCTGAATCTGCGATTTTTCGTTCTGCATCGAGACGACGAGTCCGGTCGGTAGGTGGGTGATGCGCACGGCGGAGTCGGTGGTGTTGACGCTCTGCCCGCCGGGGCCTGACGAGCGGAAGACGTCGACCCGAATGTCGTTTTCGGGAATCTCGATGACCCCGGCCTCTTCCATGAGCGGGATCACTTCGACGGCCGCAAAGCTGGTCTGGCGCTTGCCAGCAGCCCCGAACGGGCTCATGCGCACCAGGCGGTGGGTACCGGCCTCGACACTCAGGGTGCCGAATGCGTAGGGTGCTTCGATCTCGAAGGTCGCCGACTTGATGCCTGCCTCTTCGGCGTACGAGATGTCCATCACGGTGGCTTTGAATCCGCGCTGCTCGGCCCAGCGCAGGTACATGCGCATGAGCATTTCGGCAAAGTCGGCCGCGTCGACGCCGCCGGCACCCGAGCGGATCGTGACCACAGCCGGGCGGTCGTCGAACTCGCCGTCGAGCAGAATCTGCACTTCGAGGTCGCCGACCGTCTTCGTGAGCGCGACGAGCTCGGCCTTTGCCTCATTGGCCGACTCTTCATCGGCTGCCTCGTTTGCCAGCTCGACGAGCACCTCAAGATCGTCCAGGCGGCGTTCGATGCCGGTGATGCGGTTCAATTCACTCTGCCGGTGGCTGAGTGCACTCGTGACCTTTTGCGCGTGCGCAGTGTCGTCCCACAGATCTGGGGCGCCAGCCTCGGCTTCGAGACGTGCGATTTCTGCGGTGAGCGCTTGCACGTCAACCACGGCTCGGATGTCACGAAACGTCGACCGCAGCGCGGCGATCTGGGCAGAGAGGTCAAGTTCCAACATGGCCAGCCCAGCCTACGCGAGCGCACGAGCGATCCGATCTGTTCGAACGTTCACCGGGTGGACACCTTGACAGCCGGGCTGAGTCGTCAGTGCACCACCGCACGAGCGGTCGTCGTCACTTCAATCGGCACAGCCAGCGGCAAGAAATCGAGCCCAAACGGCGCCCGCCAGACCGAGCGGAGGGTCACCTCAGCGGTCTGTCCATCGCGTGTCTGGACCGCGACCAGTTGCGGGGCGCGCAACCGCGTCGCCGCCCGAGCGAGGTATTCGGCAGCAGCGGATCGCATTGCCGGTGGGTCAAGGTGAAACTCGAGGTGATCGTTCACCACTGCGGTCGAGGCATCCTGCCATTGCTCGGCCGCAACCAGCGCGGTGGCGTCGGCCAGCGAATACAGGCGCTTCCGCTCGATATAGAGCGAGGCGGTGGATGCCACGACCAACACGAGTGCGATCGTGACCACTGCGAATAAGATCGTGAGCAACATCGTCGAACCTGACTCGTCGCGCCGCAACCACGTCATCGCTGGCCCTCACTCGCGAAGCGAGACACCGAGTAGGTCGCGGATGCGGCCACCTGAACCCCACCGACCTGGTTCGTCACCAACCAGTCAGGTACGAGCGGCAGCGCGACCCGTGCCGTGACCGTCACCTCGACGTGCGCGCCAGCGCCTCGACAGTCTGCGGGCTCGCATTGCACCCTCACCGCCGCTGCGTTCGGATCGAGATCGAAATCGGCCATCGCCTGCGCGACAACACCATTCACTGCACGCGCCCGATCGGCATCACTCGTCGTCGCCACCGCCAGTCGGGCGGCATGTCGTGCCGCGCCCTCGGCCGCGAATGTTGCTGCTTCGACCTTCGCGACGGTAATCACC
This sequence comes from Candidatus Lumbricidiphila sp., assembly GCA_035764905.1. GTDB lineage: Bacteria > Actinomycetota > Actinomycetes > Actinomycetales > Microbacteriaceae > Agromyces. Next base: position 14,376 of record DASTYN010000002.1, read on the forward strand.
AGATAGATCAGCGGAACGAGCAGCAATACCCCGAGTGACAGAAACTCAACCGACGCGGAACCGCGCTCCCCCGCTCGGTGCCTAATCAACGTGTTCCTCGACTGCGTGCCCGGTGACGTCGAGCGCACCTGGCATGCCGAACAGGCCGACCAGCGGCAATGTCGCCCGCACCCGGACCTCGGTGACGTGGTTCACAGTTGACGCGGCCACATCGGCCGCGAACCCCTCAGAGAGCGCCCCGCGGATCAGTACCTTGGTGCGCTCAACGCCCGCCGTGGGCGAGGCCCCGTAGAGCGCCGCGTACCGGGCTCCCTCGGCCGCAGCGTCGATGAGGGTATTGCGAACGTGCAACGCGAGCGCCAACTGGATGATGGCAGTGACCACCAGGAGGAGCAGCAGGGACACCATCGAGAATTCAGCGATCGCGGAACCGCGATCACAGCGCCATCGCTCCCCGGAGCCTAGATGCCCGTGACCTGGTTCATGGCCCGGTCGAACAACTCCGACAGCGCTGGCCCGGCGAACGCCCAAATCAGTGCGACCAAGCCTGCGGTCATGAGGGTGATGAGTACCCAGCCGGGCACATCGCCGCGGTCGGAGTGGAGCCGAGACTGGAGTTTGGTGAACAGGTTCAACATGATGAGTTCCCTTGGTTGAAACGGATACGTGGGCGAACGGCACAAGGAGTGCGAGGACATGGCGAGCGGCTGGCATTAGAACCCGGTCCGCAGTACGAGGTAGCCCGGAAAGAGGGCGAAGAGAATCGTGATCGGCAAGATCAGGAACACCAGGGGCACGAGCATCGCGATCTCTTTTCGGCCGGCAAGCTCGAGCAGCGCCCGCTTGCTCTCATCGCGCACGTCGCCGGCTTGTGCCCGGAACACGGCAGCGAGCGGCGCACCGCGTTCCAGTGCACCAAGTGCCTGATCGAGTGCTCGGTTGAGCGCCGGGTGGTCCACGCCATCGCGCAGGTCACGGAGGGCGACCGCCAGCGGCACGCCCGCGCCGACGGCGGCGAGCACGCCGGAAAGTTCCTGCGCGAGTTCGCCGGCGCCGATTCGTGAAATTCGGCGGAGCGCGTCGGGGAGCGATTCAGCCGCGGTGAGGCAGAGGGTGAGGAACTCGAGCACGGTCGGCAGCTCTTCGCTAATCCGAGCCAGACGGCGCTGCGCTGCCCGTTGCAGGAGCCAGTCCTTCGCGATCGCGGCACCTGCGCCGCCAAGAATCGGCAGGGCGAGCCGAACCACTACCGGAGCCGCCACAACACCGGGGGCCAGAATCGCCACCGCCCCACCGGCGACGAGGCCGCAGCCGGCCCAGATCAATTGCTGGCCACGGAACTGATCGACGCTGTCCCCCCGACCTGCTTGCCGCAGGCGCTTGGCGACGATTTCGTTGCCACCGAGCAGGCGGTCGAACCCACCTCGCAACCGCGACAGGCCCGGCACCAGGAGTGCGCTCAACGGCCCGCTTGGGTCGCTCGAACGCACCGCAAGGGTGCGCCGCGCCTCAGCCGAGACATCCACCAGGTAGGGCGCGATGCGCTCGGCCAACGGTGGGCGCCCGAGCCGCGGGAGCCGCGCGACGATCATCCACAACCCGAGGCCGGCGACGATGCCGAGCGCGATGCCGAGCGCCTGAGTCTCGTTCATCGGAACCACCGCCGCTCACCGGGAAGCCGCCCAATCGCGATCATCACGCGATACGCGACGAGCGTCAGCACGAACCCCACCACGATCAGCGATGTACCGGCTGGTGTGCTGAACGCGACGACGGTCTCACGTTTGGTCGACAGCACCAGGAGCAGCGCCCACGGGGCAATCACCCCGAGCCGTGCAGCGTTGCGCACCCATGACTGGCGGGCACGCACCTCTCCGCGCACCGCTTGGTCGTCGCGCAGGTAACTGGCAAGGCCGCGCAACACCTGCGGAAGATCGGTGCCACCCACTTCACGCGCCATCCGCAGCGTCTCAAGGAGGCGATCGGCGTTCGGGTCCGCGAGCCGTGACTTCAGCGCGTCGAGCGAGGCACCAAAGTTGCCGTTGCGCCGGTACTCGACCTCGAATTGCGCGAAGGCTGATCGGGTGGCTGGCGGCCCGAACTCCGCCAGCGACGCGACCGATTCCGGGAGCGCCATGCCCGCACGAACCGAGGCAACGAGGTGGTCGACGACGTCGGGCCACACGGCCCGGTTTTGGTCGCGACGGACGGTCGCACGCCCGTGGACGACGAACGGCAGGACGCCAGCCCCAACTGCCGCGGCGATCACGGCGAGCACCGGCAACCCAATTGCCGCATAGGTGATGAACCCTGCGAAGGCGCCAATGAGCACGGCGACTGCCGCGGCGACGCCGAGGCTCACGGACGGATAGCCCGCCAATGTGAGTTCATCGCGGGCCTTGGCCAGGAGCGCAGGCTGCTGCGCGGTTCGCCCCACCCTTGGCCATAACCACGGCGAGAGCATCAGCAGGAGCCCGACGCCCAGCGTGGTGCCGAGTACCCACGGCATCATCGGAGCCTTCCCTCAAACTTCGTCGGCCGCGCCGGCATTGCGCCGGTCGCCACGAGCTCGCCAGCCTTGCGCACGAACATCGTGTCGGCCGCGACGGTTGACCCGGCGACTGCACCGGTCGGGCACACAATCTCGGCAACATGGCGCGAGCCATCCCCCGCACGCCCGAGTTGAACGACCACGTCGACACAGCCGGCGACCGTGGGCACGACGAATTCGCCCACGATATTGCGCCCGGCGAGCAGTGGCAGGGTGCAGAGTTTTGCGAGCGCGTCGCGTGCCGAGTTGGCGTGGACGGTGCACATGCCGGGGATGCCGGAATTCAACGCAATCAGCAGGTCGAGACTCTCGGCCTCGCGAACCTCGCCAACGACAAGTCGGTCGGGACGCATGCGAAGCGCCTCTTTGATCAGGCGGCGGAGCGTGATCTCACCGGAGCCCTCGAGACTTGGCTGCCGACACTGCATGGCCACCACGTCGGTGGCATCGAACTCGAGCTCGAACGTCTCTTCCACCGTGACGATTCGCTCGCGATCGCCGACGGTGCCGAGCAGTGCGTTAAGCATGGTGGTCTTGCCAGTGTGCGTTGGCCCCGCCACCAACACATTCGCTCCCCCGGCGACCGCAGCCTCCAGGAAGGCGGCTGCCTCGGGCGTCAGTGACCCAAGCTGCACCAAATGTTCGAGCGTGCGAATTCGCTGGTGGAACTTGCGAATGTTTACCGACCATTCGCGGGTGACATCCGGAATCGCGACGTGCAATCTCGACCCGTCGGGCAACGACGCATCAACGAAGGGCGACGACAGATCGACGCGACGGCCGGTGTGTTGAAGCATTCGCTCAACCAACGCCCGCAGCTCGCGATCGCTCAGTTTGAGCGGTGTCAGCTCGGCAACGCCCGCGCGCGCGACAAAGATGCGGGATGGCCCGTTCACCCAGATTTCCTCGATGCTCGGGTCATCGAAGAAGGGCTGCAATGGACCGTATCCGGTGAGTTCAGCGAGCACCTCACGTGCGGTCCGATGCTCGTCAACCAGCGTCGCGTGCGACCCGACCAGGGCCCGTTCACTCCACTGCCGAACTTCGTCGAGCACGTACCGATCAGCGCCACCCCCGGGCTGCGACAGGTCGACCCCGTCGCGCACAACGCGCGCGCGGACGCGGTCGGCGAGGGTACGAACGACATCTGTCACCCCGACATCGTGACCGGCTCGCCCTCCCCGCCCGACAACTTGTCCACAGGGGTGTGCCCGCGCGTGCTTCTAGACTGGATCCGCTCGCGGAAGTGGTGAAATTGGCAGACACGCTGGATTTAGGTTCCAGTGCCTTCGGGCGTAGGGGTTCAAGTCCCCTCTTCCGCACGATTGGCCCGCGCGCCTGCCGGGTGCGCAGCACGAGGCATCCGGATGGTTCAACCGAACACTGACAGGCTCCCAAGTGACTCTCAGCGTGCGTGAAGCGCCCGCCGGGTAGACTACGTGCAACTTCAACGACCGCCGGAGCGGTCCCGACGGGAGCACCCACATGATGCACGCCGGCCTGATTCCGTGGCTTGATCCAGAAACCATCATCACTGCGGCGGGGCCTTGGGCACTGCTCGTGGTCTGCGGCATCGTCTTCGCCGAGACCGGGCTGTTGATCGGCTTCTTGTTCCCGGGCGACACGTTGCTGCTCATTTCGGGGCTGCTCACCCACACCTCCGAGGTGTTCGGTGTGAACATCTGGGTCGTCAGCATCGCGATTGCGGTCGCCGCATTCGTCGGCGGTGAGGCAGGCTTCTGGATCGGGCACAAGGCCGGTCCCGCAATCTTTGAACGCAAAGATTCAGGGTTGTTTAGTCGCAAGAACGTTGATCGCACGAATGCGTTCTTCACTCGCTTCGGCGCACTCGCGGTGATCCTCGCCCGATTCGTGCCCATTGTGCGCACATTCGCGCCGATCGCCGCGGGCGTTGGGCACATGAACTACAAGAAGTACACGCTGTACAACTTCATTGGCGCGGTGCTCTGGGGATTTGGGCTCACGTTCTTCGGCTTCTTGATCGGGTACATCGAACCGGTCGCAGACTTCGTCAAGGAATACATTGACGTGATTCTGCTGACGGCGGTGCTCGGCACCGTGGCGTTCGTTGCCTGGCACTACTTCCGCGAACGCGCGAGTGCTCGGCGTGAGGCATCCACTGCTGCCAAGGCCGCACAGGCCGGCGTCGCCGAATAGCCTGGCTGAACTACGAACTGAGCCCCTGCGCGTCGGGTAATGCGCAGGGGCTCTTTCGGTGCCTACCGGGTAATCGCAGGCTCCGGTGCTGAGTCGACGGCCGGAACATGGTCGTCGCTCAGGGTCTCCTCATCGAACGGGGCAGCGCCTGACAACACCTCTGCGAGTTGAACGCGATCGAGCTGCCGGGTCCATGCGCCGACGAGTACCGCTGCAACAGCGTTGCCAGTGAAGTTGGTCAGCGCGCGCGCCTCCGACATGAACCGGTCAATCCCGACGATCAGACCAACACCATGCACCAGGTCTGGTCGGTGGGCCTGCAACCCGCCGGCCAACGTGGCCAGCCCAGCGCCGGTGACACCCGCAGCTCCCTTCGAGGCGATGACCATGAATACGAGCAGCCCAATCTGTTCGCCGAGGTTCAACGGAGTCCCGAGCGATGCCGCGATGAAGATCGACGCCATCGTCAGGTAGATGGCAGTGCCATCGAGGTTGAACGAGTAGCCGGTCGGGATGGTGATGCCGGCCACCGGCTTCGAGACACCCGCGTGCTGCATTTTCGCGATGAGCCGCGGGAGGGCAACCTCACTCGACGACGTCGAGAAGATCAGCAAGTACTCGCGGCCGAGATAGCGCATCAGGCTGAAAATATTCGTGCGAGCGACCGCCCAAAGGACCGAGCCGAGTACCACCACGATGAACAACGCGCAGGTGAGGTAGAACGCAAGCATCAGGGTACCGAGCGCGACCACCGCTTTCACCCCTGTCGCGCCGACGACTGCCGCGATGGCCCCGAATGCGCCGATCGGCGCAACCCACATGATCATGCTCAAGACTCGGAACACCAATGCCTGGATCTGCCCGATCGTGACCAAGAGCGGCGCCCCCTTGGCGCCCATGCGCTGCAACGCGAAGCCGACGAGGAGAGCAATAAACAGCACCTGTAGCGTGCTGCCGTCGACAAACGCCGAGAGCATTGTCGTTGGGATGATGCCGAGGATGAACTCCTGCGGTGTGCTCGATGCCACCTTGCTGGCGTCGTAGACCGCATTCGCAGCGTGCAACCCTTCACCGGGATGAACGAGGTTGCCGACGACCAACCCGATGCCCAGCGCAATCGTCGACATCACCATGAAGTAGATAAGCGCCAATCCACCCACTTTGCCGACGGTGGCCGCCTTGGCGACCGAGCCCACGCCAATGACGATGGTGCAGAAGATGATTGGCGCGATCAGCATCTTGATGAGTTGCACGAACCCGTCACCAAGCGGCTTCAAGCTCTTGGCGAATTCGGGAGCGGCGAGCCCGACCAAGATACCGGCGATGACCGCCACGATCACCGCGATGTACAGCGCGTGTGAGGCGCCGAACCGTTTCTTGACGCCTGTTGGCTGAGACTGGAGCCCCATTGCTATTGCCTTCCCATAGAACCCTCGCTCAACGCCGAGCAAGTTGGGACTTAGCCTCGAGGATTCCGAACCTGGACCTCGGGTTGTGGTCATACTGTTCACGGCCAACCGATGAGAGCGCCTTCGCTCGGGCGCACTGAGCTGGGTCTTAGGCTGTGGGAATCAAGGGGGGTGTCGATGGTGCGTCGGATACGCCGTTGGGGCATTGCGTCGCGACTCTTCGCCCTTCAACTCGTGCTCATCGCCGTCCTCGCGGCCGCTGGCGTGATCTGGGCTTGGGTCGATGGAATCCACACCGTCGAACGCGAAGCCTCCGCGAAAAGCCTGGACGTGGCGAAAACGCTGGCGAGCGACCCGTTCGTGCTCGACTCGGTGAGTCGGCCCGACCCGTCAGCGCTCCTGCAGCCGTACGCGCTCCGGGTGATGGCGACCACCAGCCTCGACTTCGTGACGATTATGGCGCCAGATCGCACCCGCTTTACCCACCCTGACCCGAACCAAATCGGCCACCCGTTCATTGGCAATATCGCACCTGCGCTCGCGGGCAACGCGTTCACCGAGACCTATGCAGGCACGCTTGGCCCATCGGTTCGGGCCGTCGTGCCAGTACTGGGCGCGAACCATCGAGTGGTCGCGCTCGTGGCAGCCGGCATCACGATCTCGAACACTGAGGTTGCGCTGGGTTCACGTGTGGCGACCGTACTGCTTGCGGCGGCGCTCATGGTGGCGCTCGGAGGCGTCGGTGCCTGGTTGTTGAGTCGCTATCTCGCCAGTGTTACCTGGGGACGCGGGGCCGAAGAGCTCAGTCGCATGTTCACCTACTACGAAGGCGTCATGCATTCACTCAGCGAAGGACTCCTGCTCCAAGACCGAACCGGGCAAGTGGTATTGGCGAATGATCGCGCGATCGAACTGCTTGATCTCCACCAGCGCCCTGGGCAGGGCGACCGACCAGCGACGCTCGCTGAGCTCAATCTGCCCCCCGAACTGCTGAACCTCCTCGGCGCTCCTGCGCCGGTGCTCGATGCAATCGCTCTCACCCGCACTCGCGCACTGGTCGTGAACCGCGAACCAGTGCTCCCCCGGCGGCGACCGCGCGAGCGCTCGGACCCCGACCGCGCGCTCACCCCAATCGGGGTGGTGACCACCATCCGCGACCACACCGAGCTGCGCGAGCTCGCTGGCGAGTTGGCCACCATGACGACGCTCTCGGACGCGCTCCGGTCACAAACGCATGAGTTCGCAAATCGGCTGCACACAATCGCTGCGCTCATCGAACTCGATCGAGCCGCCGAAGCCGCCGCCCTCGCCACTGATGAACACGCACTCAGCCAGCGACTGGCTGACCGCCTGTTTGCTGCGGTCGAAGAGCCAGTACTTATCGCGCTGCTGCTCGGCAAAGCCGCACAGGCATCGGAGCGGGGCATTGCGTTTGACGTGCATCTTCCCACCATGCGAGTGGCGACCGAGATTCCGGCACGAGAGTTCATCGCGATCATCGGGAATCTCATCGATAACGCGTTCGAGGCCGCGGCAACCACCGAGAAGCCCTCGGTCGACGTTCGCCTCGACGTTGACGGCACCCACCTTCGCATTGAAGTCTCGGATAGCGGCGATGGCCCGGCAGACCCCTCGCGAGTGTTCGACTTCGGGGTGAGTACCAAGGGTGCGGGTCATGGGATCGGACTCGCACTCGCAAAACAGGCGGTCGCCCGACATGGCGGCAGCATTTCGGTCACCGGGTCGCGATTCGAGGTGGTGTTACCAGTGACCACACCCACCGCGCCGGCGAGGGCGGGGCTCGCATGAGTCAGCGGTTCGACCCAATTCGCGTGCTCATCATCGAAGACGACCCGATCACCGCCGAGGCACACGCCGCATACCTTCAGCGCGTCCCCGGGTACGTCAGCGCAGGAATCGCCCACACGGGGCAGGATGCAATCCGAATCCTTCGAAACGTGCATCAAGGCGCCGCGCCCGCAATCGATCTGATCCTGCTCGACATGAACCTGCCAGATGCCACCGGCATCGAGTTGTGTCGTGCGATGCGAGCCGCCGGGATCGATACCGATGTCATTGCGGTGACCGCAGTTCGTGATGCCGCCGTCGTACGAACTGCCGTCGCACTCGGCATCGTGCAGTACCTCATCAAACCCTTCGGCTTCTCAGCGTTCGCCGCGAAACTCACGGCCTTCCGCGAGTACCGGGCCCTCGTCGGCAGTGGCGCCGTCACCGACCAACGAGCGGTCGATGCCACGTTCGCAGCCCTGCGACCAACCGCAATCTCCGACCTCCCAAAAGGCATGAATGCCGACACACTCGACCTGGTGCTCGTCGCGCTCCGCCGCGCGCAACCGCGCGCCGTCAGTGCCGTCGAGTTGGCGGCCGACGTCGACATCGCCCGGGTCACCGCGCGCAGGTACCTCGAGTTTCTCGTGCAGACCAGCCTCGCCGAACGCTCGAGCCGCTACGGCACACCAGGCAGACCTGAGTCCGAATACCGATTGCGTGAGCCCGCCGCCTGATTCATCACCCAGGGTTGGCTGACACAACCCGTGCCCGCTCCCCAACTACGAGTGCGCGGATCGTTCGGGATCAGCACGGCCAGCAGGCTCGAGTTGCAGCGTCGAGTGAGCGACGTCAAAGTGTGCGCTCAGGCACGCGTCGAGCTCGTCAAGGAGCGCGGCCGCGCGGCCTTCGGTAAACACGGATGGCTCGACGCCAACATGGGCAGTGAACACCGCCTGCCCGGTGGTGATCTGCCAGACGTGCACATCGTGCACCTCAACCACGCCGGATGCCTCGGTGAGATGCTGGCGGATCAGCGCGATATCGGTGCTCCGTGGCGTCGACTCGCTCAGCACCCGCGCCACTTCGCGCAAGAGCGAGACTGCGCGGGGCACGATCATAGCCGCAATCACCAGTGACGCGATCGGGTCAGCGAGGCGCCATCCGGCGCCAAGAATGATGAGCGCCGCGGCGATCACGACGGCCGAGCCAATCGTGTCGCTAAGCACCTCAAGCGAGGCGCCACGCACGTTGATCGAGGCGGGCTCCCCCGCCCGACGCTGGTGCAGCACGATCAAGGCGGCGACGTTTGCGACCAGACCTGCGATCGCCACGACGAGCATGCCCTCGGCAAGCACGTCACCACTCTCGCCGCGAGCGCCCTGTATCAGCCGGATCACCGCACCGATCGCGACGAACACCGCCACCCCGAGCACCGCGACCCCGTTGAAGAGGGCGCCGAAGACCTCAAACCGCCGAAACCCGTAGGTGTGCCGGTCGGTCGCCGGCCGCGCCGCGACCCGCGCCGCACCGAGTGCCACCACCAGCCCCAACAGATCGCTCAGCAGATGACCGGAGTCGGCGAGCAACGCGATCGAGCCCGTCACCAGGCTGCCGACGAACTGGGCGATGGTAGCGGCGGCGATGATCGCGATTGCCGCCGCCAAGCGACGGCGATCAGATGCCCCGTGCGCATGCCCGTGGCCGTGCGCTGCGTGCTGGTGGTCATGTGGTGCCACCTGCTCAGCCTATTGAGCAGGGCCCCAGTTGTGACCACGCCGATCGCCGACTGCTCGTGCTTGGCACCGCCGCGCGGCTGAAATACTCATCGGGTGAGTATTGCGTTCGTTCGACACGGTGAGACCGACTGGAACGCTGCCGGACGACTGCAGGGTTCGCGCGACATCGCGTTGAATGCGAACGGGATTGCGCAGGCCGAGCGACTCGGTGAGCTGTTGGCCGATCGCGTCGAGGCGGGGTTCGATCATTGGCGCGGCGTCGTGACGTCACCCTTGGTGCGGGCCGCGAGCACCGCGGCACTACTCGTGCGCACATTGGGCATTCCGCTACTCGGCACCTATGCGGGGCTTGTTGAGCGCGATTACGGTCCGTTTGAGGGGCAGGATGTCACCGCCATCCGTCCGTTCCCGGATCGGGACTACCCGGGTGCCGAGCGGATCGCCGACCTCCGCGCCAGGGGCACGGCGACGCTCCTTGAGATCGACGCCGAGCATGGCCTCGATGGACTTCTGGTGGTGTCGCATGGCACGCTGTTGCGCGACAGCCTGATGGCCTGGGGCACCGAAGCGCTCGACCACCTCGGCAATGCCCAGGCGGTGTTTGTCGAGCGCACACAGCACGGCTTCGCGCCGACCGACGTGCGCGTCCCGAACGACTGACGCACGCCCGTGACGGGCGCAAGCTGCCGAGGTCTCGTGCCTCGTCACCTGATTGCGTTGCCGATCAGCTGACGCAAGGCCGGCAACAGTTCCGCGAACGCGCGGGCGCGGTGGCTCTGCGCATTCTTCGCCTCGGGCAGCAGCTCGGCGGCCGTGAGCTCGCTGCCGAGCGGTTCGAAGATCGGGTCGTAGCCGAACCCATATGAACCACGTGGCTCATACGCGAGTTCGCCCCGCCACACGCCCTCGGCGACGACCTCGTGGCCGTCCGGGTGTGCGTCAAGCACGCCGGCAGGCACCACCAGCGCGAGCACGCAGTGGAACGCGGCGCCGCGATCACGTCGGTCGAGGTCGGCGAGTTGGGCGAGCAGCAACCGCGTGTTCGCCTCGCCGCTGGCCGCAGGGCCCGACCATCGGGCGCTCAGGATGCCAGGGGCCGCCCCCATCACATCGACGACGATGCCCGAATCATCGGCGAGTGCAATCTCGCCGGTATGCGCCGCTGCGCCCCGGGCCTTGATCAGCGCATTCGCCGTGAACGTCGTGCCGTTCTCGACCGGCTCTGGCCCGTCGTACGCCACAATCTCGATGCCAGCAACCTGTGCGCTGACGAGGCGTTGGAACTCATCAACCTTGTGCAGGTTGTGGGTCGCCAGCACGATTCGCATCGTTAGCCGACCGCCTCAAGGCTTCGCCCAAACGACTCACGGCCCAACGCCGCCCGTTGAATCGCTGCCAGCTGCGCGGTGCCGCCCTCGGCGAGCGCAAGCAGGGCATCGAGTTCGCGGCGGTCGAACGGGGCGCCTTCTGCGGTGCCCTGCACCTCGACAAACAGCCCCCGACCGGTCATCACCACATTCATGTCGGTTTCGGCGCGGACGTCTTCGGTGTACGCGAGATCGAGCATCGGCACGCCATCGATGACGCCGACTGAGACGGCGGCGATGGAGTCAATGATTGGCTCGGCTCGTTGCGCGATGAACTTGTGTTCCTTGCCCCACTCAAGCGCGTCGACGAGAGCGACGAACGCACCGGTGATCGCGGCGGTGCGGGTGCCGCCATCCGCTTGCAACACATCACAGTCGATCTGAATCGTGTTCTCGCCCAGTCGCTTCATATCGACCGCCTGCCGCAGGCTGCGGCCGATGAGCCGGGAGATCTCGTGGGTGCGGCCGCCGATCTTGCCCTTGACCGACTCGCGGTCGTTGCGGGTGTTCGTCGCGCGCGGCAGCATCGCATACTCGGCGGTCACCCAGCCCTTGCCGCTGCCTGCCATCCAGCGGGGCACCCCGTTGGTGAACGACGCCGTGCACAGCACCTTCGTGTTGCCAAATGAGATCAGCGCACTGCCTTCGGCGTGTGTGCTCCAGCCGCGCTCGATCACGACCTCACGCAGTTGGTCGGCGGTGCGCCCATCGGCGCGGATTTCTGGTGCATCGTTGATCACGCGGCAAGTCTACGGGCGACACGTCAGGCGTCATCAAAGGCACCGGATGGCTAGGCTCAACTCGTGACCGGATCTTCCGCCCTGCGCACCGACCGCTACGAGTTCACGATGGTCGACGCGGCGCTCGCCGACGGCACCGGGCAACGCCGCAGCCAGTTCGAGGTGTTCGCCCGGCGCCTGCCGGACGGCCGCCGCTACGGCGTTGTGTGCGGCACCGGCCGGCTGCTCGAACTTGTCGAACAGTTCCGCTTCGGCGACGCTGAACTCAGTTGGCTCAGCGAGCAGCAGATCGTGCGGCCCGCCACCCTCGACTGGATGTCGAACTACCGGTTCTCCGGCGATATCTGGGGCTACCGCGAGGGCGAGGCCTACTTTCCGGGCTCGCCGATTCTCATGATCGAGGCCCCGTTCGTCGAGGCCGTCGTCCTCGAAACCCTGGTGCTGTCCACACTGAACTACGACACCTCGGTGGCCAGTGCTGCCGCACGCATGGTCGGTGTGGCGATCGGCCGCCCGATCGCCGAGATGGGATCGCGGCGCACCCACGAACAGTCGGCGGTCGCTGCCGCCCGCGCGGCGCATATTGCGGGCTTCGCGGCAACGTCGAATCTTGAGGCTGGCCGCAGTTGGGGCATCCCGACGATGGGCACGGCCGCACATGCGTTCACACTGCTGCACGATTCAGAAGAGGCGGCGTTCCGCTCGCAGGTCGACGCACTCGGGCCGGGCACGACGCTGCTGGTCGACACCTACGACGTGCGCCAGGGTGTCGAGACCGCGGTGCGAGTCGCCGGCCCCGACCTCGGTGCGGTGCGGCTCGACTCGGGCGATCTGCCGACCCTCGTCCAAGATGTGCGCTCACAGCTCGACGCGCTCGGCGCGGTGAACACGAAGATCACCGTTACCAGCGACCTGGATGAGTTCACGATCGCCGCACTCTCTGGTGCACCGGTCGATGCGTTCGGCGTTGGCACGTCGGTCGTCACCGGGTCGGGGCATCCGGCCGCCGGCCTGGTGTACAAATTGGTGGCCCGACAGGATGACTCGGGCGAATGGGTTTCGGTGGCGAAATCGTCGACCGCGAAAGCGAGCGTCGGCGGTCGCAAGAACGCCGCGCGTCGCATTGGCGTCGACCATATCGCGCGCGAAGAGGTCATCTACGTTGGCGATGGTCCGAAGGGCATTGACGAACTCGGCGGCGACGAGACGCTCCGCCCCCTGATGGTGCCATTAATGTCGGATGGCACGGCCGATGTCGCGGCCCTCGGGCCAGTTGGCACCGCAGCCGCCCGCGCCCACCGCGCGGAGGCAATGCAGGAGTTACCGGCGGATGCGTTCCGGCTGGGCCGTGGCGAGCCGGTGCTCCCGACCGTCTACCACTGAGCGTCGCTCGCAGCGACCGCCGAGGGCTGGCACCTACTCGGTGCGCATCTTTTCGTAGATCTCTCTGCAGGTTGGGCACACCGGGAACTTGTCGGGATTGCGGCCGGGCGTCCATTTCTTGCCGCATAACGCCTTCACCGGCTTGCCTGTGACCGCCGATTCGACGATCTTGTCTTTGCGCACGTAGTGCGCGAACCGTTCATGGTCTCCGGGCTCATGCAGCTCGTCTTCGAGCAGTTGCTGCAGTTCGCGGTCGAGCAGGTCAGTGCCGCCTGCTGGCGACGATGGCTCGTCGAGCCTCGCACGCTGTTCCATGGGGCGAGTTTACCGCGCGAGCAGTCCGCCACGCCGGGACACCCGGCGCCAAGTGCTGCGATCAGGCGCGATCTCGTTGGTGCTCGGGCGCTATGCCCGAATCGCCGCTTGCAGAATTTCGGGGCCGCGCCGCTCGAACACGCGCCCGCCAAGCCAGATCCCGGCGGCGAGCACAGCCAGTCCGCCCACCGTGCCCGCAGCCAGCCCGATCAGGTGCCAGCTGGTTACGCCGGTGGTGACGCCGAGCAAGAGGAACACACCCGCCGGGAGGGCGACGATGCCGGTGCCGAGCATCACCCCAACCTGCACCAGCGCCATCAACGCGCCGGTGGACTGCGGTTGCTGGAACGGGCTGTCGCCGGGCTTCGAAACCGGGTACGGGAACTGTGCTGACAGGTAGCAGCCGATGCCGAGTGAACCGAACAGTGCCGCAGCGCTCACGCCAATGAGACCAGGGATCGCCCGCCAGTCGTTGAGTACCAGCCCGGTGACGCTCGCGCCGATGCCGATCACGATGACGCCGGCAACGAGCATCGGGATAACCCGGCCCACCCGGTCAGCGACACCTCGAACCCCGGACGCGATGTGCAACCAGATTGCGGTCGAATCGTAGGCGGTGTCGTTGTGCATCGACCAGCCCATAAACACCGCGAGGAACGGCACCGGCACGAGCGCCAACCATTGGGCACCAAGCCCCGCAAGCAGCAGTGGGATCACCACGAGTACGGGCACCACAGGGATCATTACCAGCGACATCCAGTACCTGGCATCACGGAGCCAGTAACTCAGGCTTCGTGCGGCGATCGCGCCGGTCGGACCGTTCGTGGTGCGGTCGAACCATCCGACCCCTCGATAATTCCGTGACGCAGCCTCGCGTTGCGGAGTGACCAGCATGCGTGCGACAAGTCGCTCCCAGCCGAACCAGAGCAGGGCGACCGTGGCCAGCGCGATCAGGCAGCGCGCAGTTGCGAGACCCCAGTTGCCGCTCGCGGCATCGCCTGGCGCCGCGAACGCGGCCCCGACGGGGGTCCACCCCACGATGGCCGCGAGATCGCTCAGCACCTCCCAGGTCGCGTGCCTCCAGTCGAGGGTCGCAAAGAACGCGGCGCCGGGTGAGAGCACCACAAACAGGAGCACCGCGAGCACCCCGGTCAGTTCGCGTGCGCGACGCGTGGCGAGCAACAACCCCGCGATGCCGGCCGCAAGCCTCGATACCAGCACACACGTCGCAATGGCGCAGAGCGCACAGATGATCGCGATGACGATCTCGCCCGGCCCTCGCGACCACGTGACGACTGTGCTGCTCATCACGAACACGAGCGCCACGCCCGGAGCGCCGAGCAGGGCGGCCACCGCCAACGAGATCGAGAGGCGACGATTCGGGATGCCAAACAGCGCGAATTTGCGTGGGTCAAGGGTGTCATCGACCCCGAACAAGAGGCTGACCACCGCAAACCCGACCACCACGATCGCGCCAACGACCGTCAAGACATCGCGGAGCTGTGCAGGCGCGTCAACGGTTCGAAGGAACACCAACACGATGCACGCCGCGGCCGCGACCCCGAGCCCGTACAGCAGGCCAAGCCCGAGCCCGACCGCTTGCCAGACATTGCGACGGAAGATGTTCGCCATGAGGTGCAGTTTCAGGCGCAGTATCGTGCCCACGGTGCCCTCGCCCTCCCGCTCATCCGTCGGATGAGATGCCATCTGATTGGTGCCTGTGATTCTTGTCAGTCAGTGAAGCTGTGCAGCCATTCGAGCCCCTCGGCGGCCTGCCGGCCACCGGCGAGTTCAACGAACCGATCTTCGAGCGTCTGACCCTGACGAACCTCATCGAGGGTGCCGTGCGCCATCAATTTGCCACCAATGATGATCGCTACTGAGTCACACACTCGTTCGATGAGATCCATGCTGTGGCTCGACAGCAGAACGGTTCCGCCGGCCCTGACGTACTTTTCAAGGATGTCGGTGAGGTTCGCCGCCGACACGGGGTCGACGGACTCAAACGGTTCGTCGAGCACGAGCACCCGGGGCGAGTGAATCATGGCGCAGGCAAGTGCGAGCTTCTTGGTCATACCGACCGAATAGTCGGCGACGAGTCGGTGCGCCGCATCTTCGAGGGCGAATGCCTGAATGAGATCGGCGGACCGTGCCCGAACCTGCTCATTCGGCAGTCGGCGCAGTTCGCCCGAGTAGTGCAACAGTTGCAGCCCGGTAAGGCGGTCAAAGAGCCGCAGCCGATCTGGGAGCACCCCGACCTGGCGCTTTGCGGCCTGCGGCTGCGTCCACGCGTCGAGTCCGTGAATGGTGACGGTGCCCGTATCCGGTCGCAACAACCCGGTGACCATTGACAGCGTGGTTGTCTTACCCGCGCCATTTGGGCCGACGATGCCGAAAAATGAGCCCTCTTTGACCGAGAGGGTCATCGAGTCGACCGCGACAGTTTCGCCGTAGTGCTTGCTGAGCCCGACGATGCTGAGCACCTCTGGCGCGTCGGCGCCGGGTGCTGGGCGTGCGACGCGCAGGGTGCGTGCATTGCGCGCAGGGCGCCGGGCAGCGGATGCCCCGCCCGAACGCGACTTTGTGGCACGCCCGGTGGTACTGCCCTGCTTCGCACCAGACGGCACGGTCGTGCCCGCGAGGGTGGTCACGCGCGGGGTCGGCGCAGGAGCCTCGAGCAACTCCGTTGGCAGGGCGTCGTCGGTCACGGCGTCAGGCTTAGGGGTCACCATCCAAACCTACGACACCCGTTCAGGCGACGCGCCCTGTCGGCGACGAATTGTCAGCACGCACAACAACATTGGCGGCGCCGTTACGATGGGGGGCGTGACGAGCACGGTAATAGCCCAGCGGGACTTCCATCCGCTGCGGCGCACCCAACTCGCCCGGTACCGCAATTCGCTCTGGCTGCTGACCCGTCGCGACTTGAAGGTTCGGTACTCCACGTCGATGCTCGGGTATTTCTGGAGCATTCTCGACCCGCTGATCATGGCGGCGATCTACTGGTTCGTGTTCACACAAGTGTTTGAGCGCCCGGCCCGCACCGAACCGTACGTCGTGTTCCTCCTTGCGGCACTGTTGCCGTGGGTATGGTTCAACTCAGCGATCAGTGACTGCACCAAGGCGTTCTTGAAAGACGCCAAACTCGTTCGCTCAACCATGATTCCGCGCTCAATTTGGGTCACGAAGCTGATTCTGCATAAGGGCATCGAGTTTTTGCTCTCATTGCCAGTGCTCGCCCTCTTTGTGATTTTCACGGGCGCACAGGTGCGTTGGCAGATTGTGTACTTCTTGGTGGCGATGGGGCTCCAGACCGTGTTGATGGTTGGTGTCGGGCTCATCGTGGCCCCCTTGGTCGTCTTTTTTGGAGACCTTGAGCGTGCGTTCAAGCTGGTGTTGCGGTTCATGTTCTACGCTTCGCCGGTGGTCTACGGCACCACCAACCTGCCCCCACAGTTGCACGGGTGGGCAGCACTCAACCCGCTCAGCGGAATCTTCGAGCTGTACCGGGCGGCGTTCTTCCCGAATCAGGTAAACCTCTACGACGTAGTGGTCGCCGCCACGATCTCGGTGATCTTGTTGGTTGTCGGCTTCTGGTTTTTCCGCGCCAGCGAGCGCCAGGTCCTGAAGGATATTTGATGGACCACTACGCGATCGAGGTCTCGGGCCTCGGCATCCGCTTTCGGCGAAACCGGTTGGGGCGCCTCTCGTTCAAGGACCTACTTGCTGGCCGCCGCCGACGGACCCGGCCCGACCAGTTCTGGGCGCTTCGGGATGTCTCGTTCAAGGTGAAACCCGGTGAATCAATCGGGGTCGTGGGCCGCAACGGTCAGGGCAAGTCCACGCTGCTCAAACTCGTGGCTGGTGTGCTGATCGCCGATGAAGGCAAGGTGCGGGTGAACGGCGGCGTCGCCCCACTCATCGAACTCACTGGCGGCTTCGTCGACGACCTCAGCGTGCGCGACAACGTCTACCTCACTGCAGGTCTGCACGGCATGAGCCGTGCTGTGATCGATGCGCGCTTCGACGATGTGATCGACTTCGCCGAGATTCGCGACTTTATCGACACCCCGTACAAGCACCTCTCGAGCGGCATGAAGGTGCGCGTGGCGTTCGCGGTCATCGCACAGCTCGAGGAACCGATTCTGCTGGTTGATGAGGTGCTCGCGGTCGGCGACAAGGTGTTCCGTGACAAGTGCTACGACCGCATTGCGGAACTCCTGGCAAGCGGCCGCACGATGTTCTTCGTCTCACATAATGAGCACGACCTTCGACGGTTCTGCACCCGTGGCCTCTACCTCGACGGCGGGGCGCTCGTCTTCGACGGCCCAATTGACGAGGTGCTGGAGCGCTACAACGAGGGCATCGAGGCATAAGTTGGCGTACGAGCGGCTCGACCAGATCATCGACCGCGTGCTTGCCGTTCAGCGCCCGGTCGTGCTCGCGCATCTGCGAGGCATCCGGAAACACGCACCGCACGCCACCACCGAACAGTTGGTGCAGACCCTCGAACGTCGCTATCTCGCCGCAGTGACCGCGGGCGGCACTGCCGTTGGCGCGAGCGCGGTGATCCCGGGCGTCTCAACCGGTGTGGCACTGGCCCTTTCAGGCGTCGAAACCGCGGGGTTTCTCGAAGCAACGGCACTCTTCGCGCAATCGCTGGCCGAGGTGCACGGGATTCCGGTCACCGACCCCGACCGGGCGCGTGCGCTCGTGATGACCATGCTGATTGGCGGCGAAGGTGCTGCGCTGGTGCAGCGGTTCGCCGGTCAGGCGCGCGGCGGCGACGCCCAACAGGCCTACTGGGGTGAAGTGGTCACGCAGTCGTTGCCAAACGCGCTCGTTGGCCCGGTGGTGCGCGGGTTGGGTGACAAGTTTCTCCGCTGGGTTACCGCTCGGGCTGGGGCAAGTGTCGTTGGCAAAGCGATGCCATTCGGCGTTGGGGCGGCAATCGGCGGGATCGGCAACCACGTCGTTGGGCGCCGCGTGGTCACGCAGGCGCGGCTCGCATTTGGTCCGCCGCCGCTGGTCGTGCCGATCGAACTTGAGCCAAACGGGGCCGCTGGGCCAGCGTCGATCGAGGCGCCGCACGAGAAACCGAAGCGCAAGCGGTCGCCACGACGGGCGATCGAGCGCTAGCGCCCGTTCTGGTTGGCCAGGTTCTTCGTGAGCGTGAGGAATCCGAGCACAAACCCGGTACCCCACGCCACGTGGATGCAGGGCAACACCAGCAGAAACCATCCGGTCACTGCGCCCCGCCCGCGCGCGCATGCCGCGGTGGCCGCGGCGACGAATGCCAAATATGCCGCAGGGGCGATGAAGCCGAGCAGCGGCCACGTCACACCAGCAACTCCCGCTGTGACGATGCCAACCAGGCCGAGCAGGGCACCGAAGGCGACCCCGAGCACCATCAGTGGCGGTACCCAGTAGCGCAGTCCGCTGTCGCCCGGGAATCGCCTGGCGAGTTCCCCGCGCCACAGGCCGGTCGCGAACATTTGGCGCGCAAGTCGAAGCACCGTCGACCGCGGCCGATAGGTCACCCGCAGTTCGGGAGTGAACCACACGGTGCCGCCGGTTTGGCGCAGGCGCCGGTTCAGTTCCCAGTCTTGGCCCCGGCGCACGGTCTCATCGAACCCGCCGACTCGCTCGAGCGCCGCGCGCTGAAACACACCGAGGTAGACGGTGTCGACCGGTCCTTCGTCGCCGCCGACGTGGAACGCGGATCCGCCCAGGCCGACCCGGGTCGTATAGGCAAGCGCCACCGCCTGCTCAAAGTCGGTTTGCCCAGTCGCGGCCATGATGCCGCCGACGTTGTCAGCGCCGGTGCGCTGCAACGTTTCGACGGCGGTGCGGGTGTAGCCGCCCGGCAACTGCGAGTGGGCGTCAACGCGCAGCACGATCGGATGCCGCGACTGCCCAATTCCGATATTCAGCCCCGCCGACGTTGACCCACCGGGGTTTGCGACTACCCGCACCCGAGCGTCGCGGGCGGCGAGGTCGTGCACCAGCGCGTCGGTGCCATCAATCGAGGGGCCGACTGCGACGACCACTTCGGCGTCGCCTGGGTAGTCCTGGGCGAGGATCGATTCCACCGCCGCACGCACATTGAGCACGTCGTTGATGACCGGCATGACGTACGAAACGCCAGGGTACGCAACGGGCGTGCTCCCCGGATCTTGCTCGGCCATAGTCCTCCGGGGAACGAGCCTACCAACCGACTCGTCCCCCGGAGTTCGGTCACTCAGGAAGCGAACCGAGCGTGACGTCGACCGTCTGGGCCTGGCCATCGCGGACGATGGTCAACTTCACCGTCGCACCGCCCGCAGCGGCACGCACCAGTGCGGTGAGGTCGCTCGGGCCGGAAATGGGCTTGCCGTCGAGCGCGGTGATCAGGTCACCCGACTTCATTCCGGCTTTCGCCGCGGCGCCGCCGGCCGAGACATCCTTCACCAACGCACCCAGCGAGGCACTCTTCGGGTCGGCGCTCGACGGCTGCGCGGTCACGCCAAGCACACCATGCGTTGCCTTGCCGCTGTCGATCAGTTCCTTGGCGATGCGCTTGGCGACGTTCGAGGTCACTGCGAATCCAACGCCGATGCTGCCCTTCTGGCCTGAGTTCGACGAGTCGGCGGTCAGGATCGCCACGTTAATGCCGATCAACTGCCCCTTGCTGTTCAGCAGCGCACCACCCGAGTTTCCGGGGTTGATCGCGGCGTCGGTCTGCAGCACCGGAATCGAAATACTCGACGACTGTTGCTGCTGGGGTTGCTGCTGCGGTTGTTGCTGTTGCTGATCACCGCCGCCCTTCTGGTTGTTCCAGAAATCAAATGGGGATGGCCCGGAGTTCCCGTTGCCCGGATCCTGCGTGTCGCCGGCAGCGGCCTGTGACTTCGGCAGCGCCGACGACTTGACCTGGATCGACCGGTTGACCGCGCTAATGATGCCGTCGGTCACCGTGTTCGGCAAGTCGAGCGGTGCACCGATCGCGATCGCCTGGTCGCCGACGTTCACTTTGTCGGAATCAGCAAAGTCGATCGGCTTCAGTCCACTCGCGCCCTTCAACTTGATCACCGCAAGGTCGGTGATTGGGTCGGTGCCGACGATCGCCGCGTCGTAGAGCTTGCCATCGGAGGTGGCCACCTTGATCTGCACATCACGTTCAGTGCCGTCGAGGGTCACCACATGCGTGTTCGTCAGCACGTAGCCGTCGGAGGTCAGGATGACGCCGGAGCCGCTGCCACCCTCCTGCTGACCGGCCACCTGAATGGTGACGACACTCGGCGTCGCATTTGCGGCGACGGCCGCAACGGTGCTCACCGACTCTGGGTTGTTGATCGCAATGCTCTGCTGTGCCGACGGCGTCGACTTCGGCTGCGCGCTCAGGATGGCCATGGTGGTACCGACCCCCGCGCCGCCGCCCACGAGGGCGCCGACCACCGCGGCAGCGGCAATGCCCAGCCCGAGGCGGTTCTTCGCGCTCCGCGGGGCAGATGCCGCGGCCGGACTCGCGGCGTAGCCGAATGCGGTTCCGCTGCCGACCGGGGCAGCCGGCGGCTGTTCTGCCGTGGGCTGGTAGCCCTGCGGGAACTGCTGAGGGTAGCCGCCCGGGTAGCCCGCGGCTGGCGAGTGGTACTGCCACACCTGGTCAGCCGCGGGCGGTTGGGGTGCGTGCACCGGGGCCGCGTCAGCTGCGAGTGGCAACGTGGGTTGCGTTTCGGCAGCCGCGAGTTCTGTGCCGATCGGAACGGTCGGCTGCGCTTCCGCGGCGAGCGGCTCGGGGGTCAACGGCTCGGTCGGCTGCGTGCTCGACGGCTCGTCGCCCGCGACGGGTGGCTGCGCAACGTCTGGCTGCTGGTCTGGGTGTGGGTACTGATCCGACATGGTGGTCCTTCCGACTCCCCCGATTCTGTGGCGCGCTGCTGTGCCTTCGACCTCTGGGCGCTATGAAGTTTCTATGTGTTCCGGCCCGCACACAAATCGGGCAACGTCAGTTGCGGCATCCGCACCGGCCCTACCCGGGACCCTCGGTACGGTTGGCTCGTGGATATGCCGCTCACGAACCCCGCCCCCTGGCAGCGCACTGCCGCTGGCGCGGGCCTGCTCGACGCTGCCGGGTCGGTCGCACCGACGATTTTCGCCGAGATGAGCGGACTTGCGGCCAGGACCGGCGCAATCAACCTCGGTCAGGGATTCCCCGATGAGGATGGCCCGGCATCGGTACTTGAGGCCGCGCGCCAGGCAATCGCTGATGGAGTGAACCAGTATCCGCCCGGGCTGGGCATGCCCGTGCTCCGGCAGGCGGTCGCCGCACACCAGGCACGGTGGTACGGGCTCAGCGTCGACCCTGACCGTGAGGTACTCGTCACTGCCGGCGCGACCGAGGCGCTTGCGGCCACCATCTTGGCGTTCGTGGAACCGGGCGATGAAGTCGTGGTGTTCGAACCGCACTACGACGCGTACGCGGCGCTCGTGGCGCGTGCTGGCGGCGTACTGCGCACGGTGCCGCTGCGGTTCCCCGACTGGCAACCCGACCTTGACGAGCTGCGGGCAGCGGTCACGAACCGCACCCGGCTGATCCTGGTGAATACGCCGCACAACCCAACCGGTCGCATGTTCAGCGATGCAGTGCTGACAACGGTGGTTGACCTCGCAACCCGCTTCGATGCCCTGATCGTCACCGATGAGGTGTACGAGCACCTCACCTGGGCGCGCCCGCACCAGCCGATCGCCGCCCTCCCGGGCGCCTGGGAGCGCACGCTCACCATTTCGTCAGGCGGCAAGACCTTCAGTACCACCGGGTGGAAGGTCGGATGGCTCGTCGCCCCTGCCGCGCTCGTCACCGCCGTGACCGCGGTGAAGCAATTTCTGACGTACGTGAACGCAGCCCCATTCCAACCGGCGATCGCACATGGGCTCGGGCTTCCAGACGATGTGTTCGCCGCGGCCGCAGCAACCCTGCAGGCCAAGTACACCGTGCTCGCGAGCGGGCTTTCGACCGCGGGCTTCACCCTGTCGACGCCGGATGCCGGCTACTTCGTCGTGGTCGATGCCGCCCCACTGGGCGTGACCGATGCCGGCGCGTTTTGTCGTGCCCTGCCCGAACTGGTCGGTGTCGCTGCCGTGCCGGTGACCGCGTTCGTTGCCCGTGAACGCCAGGCAGCCGTTGCAACGTTGGTGCGGTTTGCGTTCTGCAAGCGTCGCGATGTGCTGGCCGAGGCATCCGGCCGCCTTGCCGGGTTGGCGGCCGCGCTGGGCCGCGGCTAGCGCGGCGTGACCGTGAATCGACGCAGGCGCAGCGCGGGATTCAGCTCGCGAACCTCGTCGAGTTTCGCACCGGAACAGATCGCGACCACGACGCCCGGGTCCTCACCGAGGGCGGCAAGTTCACTTCCCCATGGGTCGAGGATCATGCTGTGGCCGAGCCCGGCCTTGCCGGTCTGATCGGCGGCGGCGAGAAACACCGTGTTCTCGATCGCCCGGGCTGCCGCGAGCGTACGCCAGTGGTGCAACTTGTGCGGTCCGCGCACCCATTCGGCCGGCACCAACACGACGTCGGCACCCGCGTCAACCAACCGCCGTGTGACCTCGGGGAATCGCAGGTCGTAACAGGTCTGCAGCCCAACCGTGAAGCCGTCAACCACAAACACTTCGGGCGCCGCGATCACCCCGGGAGCCACCCGTTCCGACTCCCGCTGGCCAAACGCATCGTAGAGGTGGAGCTTTCGATAGCAAGCGACGAGGCTTCCATCGGGCCCAAGCGCAACGACGGTGTTGTGAAACCGCGCGGATGCCTCAGCAGCAGCAGTCGGATCGTCACCGCCGTCGCCCGCAAGTTCGGCCGTGCCGACGACCAGGTGCGCACCGACGGCGGCCGCAATCTGCCCAAGTCGCGTCATGATCGACCCGTCGAGGGGCTCGGCAGCTGCACCCATCCGCTCGCCGAGGCTTGGCTCAAAACAGGTTGAGAACTCGGGAAACACCACCAGACCCGCCCCGCGTGCCACCGCGGCCCGGGTCATCTGCTCGACGGTGTCGAGGTTGCGCGCGACATCGAGGCCTGGTTCGAACTGCGCTACCGCAACAGTCAACTCGCGGTCTCGCATGGCCTCAGCCTAGTTCGGCTGCGATCGGATGGCGAGGGCCACACCCGCACCCCGATGCACACGCGACGCTGAGTCGCAACGGGCTGCTTGCACTACGACCGACGCGATCTGGTCCAGATCGGCACACCGACCCAAAGCGCCGCGATCACCACGGCGAGTCCGCTCCCCGCGGCGACCGCCGCCACATCGCCGGCGACGAGATGGAACACAAAAACCACCACACCAACCATGAGCACGGCCACGGTGATGAGGGCAGTCACGATCGCGAATTGGCCGTAGGCCACCATCCGCGCCTTCATATGTTGTCGGAAGAGTGAGCGGTGCAGCGCCACCGGAGCAAGGGCGATGATGGCGCTCAGTGCGGCCAAGACCACGAGACCCAGGTAGAACGACCGTTCCGCGGCGTCGAGTTCAGTGAAGGCAGGTTGGAAGCTGAGCGCGAGGAGGAACCCGGCAAGGATCTGGGTTCCGGTCTGCAGCACTCGCAACTCTTGCAGCACATCGGCCCAGTTGCGGTTCAACCGTTGCTGGATCGTTTCGACGTCGGGCGCCGCCGGCGCAGGCTCGGACATATCGGTATCGTCCCACCGTTTGGCGTTTCGTCCTACGGACGCGCGCCGCTGGTGATGTTGATGTTCCGCTCGTACCGCCAGAGCTCGAACCGGCGTTCGGTGCCAGCGTCTGCGGCGCAAGTGATCTTCTCATCCGGCTCGCCGAAGGCGGCGCGGGCGTCGGCCATGTAGTCGGCGGCATCAGCGTCGGCGCCGGGACCAGGGGTGTCGAGCAGAATCTCGTGGATCTCGCCGTGATACTCCGACGCCTCAGCCACATTGTTCAACCATTCGGCCACGGTCCACCCACGGTAGAGCTGAATCACTCGGATATGTTTCGTCGTCTGCGACGCGACGATCTTGCCGTTGAAATTTTTCGCATAGATCACCGAATCGGATGCCACGTGGTCGTCCACGCAGGCAACACCCGGTGCGCGCACCGCAAAGTAGGTGTCGGCAGATCGGGCGAGGTTGCCTCCCCCGAGGGTGAACACGAGCACTCCGGCGGTGCCGATCGCGGCGACCGCGAGCCGCGCCCGGCGCGGAATGAGTAGCAACAGGCAGACGACCTGGGAGCCCACAATCAGCGGCCAGAGGTACCAGTCGTAGAGGAGTGTGACGGCGTACGCAGCTGCCGCGCCAACGACCGGGAACAGCAGCAGAAACACACGACCGAGTTGCACATCGCCGGCCGAGGCATCCCGAAAATACCGGCGAATCGCGACGATCGCCGCAATGAGCGAGGTGACCACGCACATCGTCGCGAAGATCATGATCAGGTTGCCAGCGGCAGCGGTTTGGAACTGCGCGACCACGGTGTTCATGCGCTCACCGACCGAGCCGAAGTCAACGTACGACTTCGTCTGGTTTGAGCGGATCGAGAACGGGAGATCGGGGTGTGGCAATCGGAACAGCACCGCGTTGAGCCCGAGTGCGGCCGCAACGGTGGCGACGAACCAGATGCCGCTGCGGTGCACGGCGGCGACCCCGGATCGGAAGTACTTCAGCGCCAGCACGATCACCGCTACCGGCACTGTAAAGAGGATGGTCAACAGGTTCGACGCGGCTACGAACACAAAGAGCACGCTGAAAGTGACCCGGCTCGCAGTGGTGCGGGCGAGCAGGATCAGTGCCGCGAGCAGAATGCCTACATCAAGGTCGAAGTTGTAGTTCGGGGCCAGATGCAGCACAAACACCAGGCTTGCACCTGAGAACGTACCGACGAGCAGCGGGAGCGATGCGGCAAACGTTAAGGTCAGTTGTCGCCAGAAGCCCGAGGCCCGGTCAACGTGTCGGGCGATAGCGAAGATCAGGGTGAACAGCGCGGCATTGTTTAACGCAGCGACGACCACGTAGTACCAGTGAATATCGCCGCTGGTGATCAGGTACGACGCGAGACTGATCAAGAAGGCGGGGAAGAGAAAGTCCTGCCCAGATGACCAGAACTCAACCGGCTGACCCTCGACCACATCGCGTGCGATGAGCCAGAGGAACGGGTTGTCGACGTAGTGCAGTTCGAAGGTGGTTGGCCAGCGCGCCCAGTCATTCGGATGCCCCGCCATCGCGAGGAACGTGAGCACCGTGAGCCCCGCGAATGCCGCGATCGCGACCAGGAGCACACCAAGTTTGAGCAGCCGCGACCTGAGCCGCGCGTCGCCGAACTTGGCCTTGGTGCCCGTGCTCAGCGCGTTGGTCATGATGACTTCAGACTATCGAGTCATCAACGAGCCACGAATGTATACATTCATGGGGTGATTTCCCGCGTAGAGCAATCACAAGGCATCTGGGGTATACACTGATCACGAGCGTTGGAGGTGGATGTGAAGAGCGACCGGGCGTACGCAACACTGCTCGAAGAAATCCAGTCCGGCGTGCTCGTTCCAGGTGCCCCGCTGGCCGAGGCCGAGCTCGCAGCCCGCTTGGGCGTGAGCCGCACCCCGCTTCGTGAGGCGATCGGACGCCTCGTGGCTGACGGGCTTGCCGTGCAGCAGTCGCCGCGCATCACCGTCGTGAGCGACTTCGATGCGGCCAGAGTGCAGCAACTCTTTGAGGTACGGCGTGCGCTCGAAGAGGCCGCAGCACGGCTCGCCTCGACCCGTGGTGACGCCGAGACGTTTGCCAGGTTGGCCGACGAGTTCGCCGCGGCATCCACCAATCTCGAGAACGGGCATTCGCCGGCCGCCACCGCCGACTATTACGCACTCATCGCGCGGTTCGACACCGCCATCGACGCCGCCGTCGCCAACGACTACCTCACTGCCAGCCTGCGCACCGTGCGCACCCACCTCGTGCGCGCCCGCCGGCTCGCGCGGCACGACCGGGCACGGTTGCGCGCGTCGGCGGTCGAACACGGCCTGATCGCGAACGCGATCGCGGCGGGCGACGCCGATCTCGCCGCCCATGCCACGCATATTCACTTGCACAACGCACTGCAGGGCACCCTCGCGTCGCTCAGCGCCCACCCCGAAGGAACGCCATGACCGTCACCCACCACGTTCGCGTCTACCCGAGCAGTGAGCCACTCCCCCGCGAACAGCAACTTGCGTGGAAGCTGGCCGCGGTCGCTGCCGACCCGGTGGCCGTGACCGACGACGTGACCGACATGATCATCAACCGGGTGATCGACAATGCGGCGGTGGCCGCGGCATCGCTGAATCGCGCGCCGGTGACCGCCGCGCGCGGCCAAGCCCTTGCCCACCCGGTGAGCGCGAACGGAGCAGGCTCGACCGTGTTTGGCGTGGCCAACGACACCCGCACCAGCCCGGAGTGGGCAGCGTGGGCGAACGGGGTCGCGGTTCGCGAACTCGACTTTCATGACACGTTTCTCGCGGCCGACTACTCACATCCGGGCGACAACATTCCGGCGATTCTCGCGGTGGCGCAGCATGTCGGCGCGGATGGCGCAGCCCTCGTGCGTGGCCTCGCCACCGGGTACGAATTGCAGATCGATCTGGTGAAGGCGATCTGCCTGCACCAACACAAGATCGACCATGTGGCGCACCTTGGCCCGGCGGCGGCGGCGGGCATTGGCACCCTGCTCGGGCTGCCGGTCGCCACCATTGCACAGGCGATCGCACAGGCGCTACACACCACGACCGCGACCCGGCAATCGCGGAAGGGTGAGATCTCGACTTGGAAGGCGTACGCGCCGGCATTCGCCGGCAAGCAGGCGGTCGAGGCGGTCGACCGGGCGCTTCGCGGCGAGACATCCCCCAACCCGATCTATGAGGGCGAAGATGGCGTCATCGCCTGGTTGCTCGATGGGAAGGATGCCGCATACGAGGTACCACTGCCCGCCCCCGGTGAGCCCAAACGGGCGATCCTCGACTCGTACACGAAGGAGCACTCGGCCGAGTACCAGGCGCAGGCCTGGATCGATCTCGCCCGCAAACTCGGCACCGAACGGCCTGAACTGCGCGACCCGGCCAACATTGCGTCGATCGTGCTGCACACGAGCCACCACACGCACTACGTGATCGGCTCCGGCGCGAACGATCCGCAGAAATATGAGCCGACAGCGTCGCGCGAAACACTCGATCACTCGATCCCGTACATCTTCACCGTGGCACTTCAGGATGGCGCGTGGCATCACGTCGATTCGTATGCCCCCGCCCGCGCGACCCGCCCCGACACGGTCGCGTTGTGGCACAAGGTGACCACCGCAGAGGACGCCGAATGGACCCGCCGCTACCACTCGACCGACCCGGCCGAGAAGGCCTTTGGCGGTCGCGTCGAGATCACGCTCACCGACGGCTCGCAGGTGATCGATGAGATCGCGGTCGCCGACGCTCACCCACTTGGTGCGCGGCCGTTCGCCCGCGCCGATTACGTGCGGAAGTTCCGCACGCTGGCTGACGGAGTGCTCGACGCGGCCGAAATCGAGCGGTTCCTGACGCTCGCCGAGCGGCTGCCTACGCTCACGGCCGCCGAAGTTCGCCAGCTGAATATCGTGGCGCCAGCCGGAACCCTCACTACGTCGCCGAAGGGACTCTTCTGATGCTGTACTCGACGACCACCCCAGCCGAGAAGCGCCGGCTCTTCCGCGAGCGACTGGGCAGTGGAGAGTTGTTGCGGTTTCCCGGGGCGTTCAACCCGCTCTCAGCCAGGCTCATCGAGCAGCGCGGGTTCGACGGTGTCTACATTTCGGGGGCGGTGCTGAGCGCCGACCTCGGCCTGCCAGATATTGGGCTCACCACGCTCACCGAGGTCGCCGGCCGCGGGCAGCAGATTGCCCGGGTCACCGAACTGCCGACCTTGCTCGACGCCGATACCGGGTTCGGTGAGCCAATGAATGTGGCACGGACCATCCAGACCCTGGAAGATGCGGGTATTGGCGGCACGCATATCGAAGATCAGGTCAATCCGAAGCGGTGCGGACACCTCGACGGCAAAGCGGTCGTCGATACCGACACCGCGGTGAAGCGAATCCGGGCGGCGGTCAACGCTCGGCGCGACCCGAACTTCGTGATCGTGGCCCGCACCGACCTCCGCGGTGTCGAGGGACTCAACGCGACGATCGAACGGGCGAAGGCGCTCGCCGACGCGGGCGCCGACGCGATCTTCCCCGATGCGCTGCTCGGTCTCGACGAATTCGCCGCGATGCGCGCCGCGATCACTGTGCCACTCATTGCCAACATGACCGAGTTCGGCAAAAGCGACCTGTTCACGACTGACCAGCTGCGCAATGTCGGGGTGCACCTCGTGATCTGGCCGGTCTCACTGCTCAGGCTCGCGATGGGCGCGGCGGCCCGCGCACTCGATACGCTGAATGACGAGGGTTCACTCACTTCACAGCTCGGCGAAATGCAACATCGCGCCGATCTGTACGACCTCGTTGACTATGCGGGCTACTCCGAATTCGACGACAGCGTGTTCAACTTCCAGGTCGCCCGTTAGCACCACCACCTCCAGGCACACCGCAGTGATCGGAGCACGATGACCGAGATATTCAAGGGCCTCGACGGCGTGACCGTCGACACGACGGCGATCTCGAAGGTGAATCCCGAGACGAATTCGCTGCTCTATCGCGGCTACCCCGTGCAAGAGCTCGCGGCGACCCAGCCGTTCGAAGCGGTCGCGTACCTGCTCTGGCACGGTGAGCTTCCGGATGCCTCGGAGCTCGCCGCATTCAGCGCGCGCGAGCGCGCGCACCGCACCCTCGACGACAATGTGCGCTCCGCGATCGACCTCGTGCCGCTCCCCGCGCACCCGATGGATGTGCTGCGTACTGCGGTGTCGCTGATCGGGGCATCCGACCCCGAAGCGAGCGATGCAACACCTGCCGCAAGCCTGCGCAAGAGCGAACTGCTCTTCGCGAAGCTGCCCGCGATCATCGCCTACGGCCAGCGGCGCCGGCACGGGCTACCGCTGATCGAGCCGCGGGCTGACCTCGACTACGCACGGAACTTCCTCTGGATGACGTTCGGTGAGGAACCCGCCGATGTGGTCGCCGAGGCGTTCAACGTCTCAATGATTCTCTATGCCGAGCACTCGTTCAACGCATCGACGTTCACCGCTCGGGTGATCACGAGCACGATGAGTGATCTGTACTCGGCGGTCGTCGGCGCGATCGGCGCGTTGAAGGGTGCCCTGCACGGCGGCGCAAATGAGGCGGTGATGCACCTGTTCAACGAGATCGGCTCCGCCGATCAAGTGAGTGGATGGCTCGACACCGCCCTTGCCGAGAAGCGCAAGATCATGGGCTTCGGCCACCGGGTGTACAAGCGCGGCGACTCGCGGGTGCCAACGATGAAAGCAGCGCTCGATCGGCTGGTCGAGCACTACGGGGCATCCGATCTGGCCGCGCTGTACACGGCGCTCGAAACCGAGTTCGTGGCAAGGAAGGGCATCTACCCAAACCTGGATTACCCGTCAGGTCCGGCGTACCACCTGATGGGGTTTGACATCTTGACATTCACGCCGCTGTTCGTCGCGGCGCGGGTGACGGGCTGGACGGCGCACATCGTTGAGCAGGCGGGCGCGAATGCGTTGATTCGTCCGCTGTCGGAGTACGTCGGCCCCGCCGAACGGCACGTGCCCGGCGCGTAGCGCCCGTGGTGCCCGGCACTACGCCCACCGCTGGCTAGAGCGCTGCTTGCGCTGTATGTGGGAGCGCGCCGGTAAACAGCAGCGCGACGGCAAGCACCAGCAACATCACGCCGCCCACTGTCGCCAAGTGTTCGGCACGGCGGGGCGACCTGACGAACCAGTCGCGGGCGGTGCCCGCAACCAGCGCGGTCAGCGAGTCGCCGAGGAGCGCGGCGACGAAGAACGTGAGCCCGAAGATCGCGAGCTGCAGCGTCGCGTTGCCGCGCGAGGCATCCACAAATTGGGGCAGGACCGCCACAAAGAACGCGATCGTCTTCGGGTTTGTCGCGCCGACCGCGAATCCGTCGACGAGAATGCGCCACCGCGAACGCGTGCGGTCTTCGGCGAGCGTTGCCTCGGCACGCGCCTTTCGATGACGGATCGACTGGATGCCGAGATACACCAGATAGGCCGCCCCGACGACCTTCACGAGATTGAAGAACACCGCTGAGGAGCCGATCAGGGCGCCGAGCCCGAGGGCCACGATGGTGAGGTACGGCACCATGCCGAGCGCGTTGCCGAGCACCGAGAGCAGCCCGCCGATCCGGCCGAGCGCCATCGAACGGCCGATGATGAACAGCATGCTGGGCCCAGGAATGAAGATCAGCACGATCGTCGCGGCGACGAAGGCGAGGTAGTTCGAGAGAGGCGGCATCAGTGTGTGGCGTTTCGGTCGGCGTGGTCCGTGTGCGTCGTTCGGAACGGCGACACTATCGTGGGGGCAGCCGAAGTGCGCCATCGAGCCGGATGGTTTCACCGTTCAGGTACTGGTTTTCGATGAGGTGGCAGGCCAGTGCTGCGAATTCTGCCGGGTCGCCGAGGCGTGGCGGGAACGGCACCGATGCAGCGAGCGACGCTGCGACCTCGTCACCGACGGCGGCCATCATCGGGGTCTGAAAGACCCCGGGTGCGATGCTGTTGACCCGGATGCCTCGTGCCGCCAGGTCGCGGGCGGCCGTGATCGTGAGCCCGATCACGCCGGCCTTCGAGGCCGCATACGGTGCCTGGCCGATCTGCCCTTCGATGCCCGCAATCGACGCCGTGGTGACGATCACGCCGCGCTCCGAGCCATCCGGTTCGAGCCGTGCCATCGCCGCCGCCGCGTGGCTGAGCACGTTGAACGTGCCGACGAGATTGACATTCACGATGCTCGCGAATACGTCGAGCGAGCCCGGGTTACCGGCCCTATCGACGACACGTAGTGCGGCGACCCGCCCAGCGCAGTGCACCGCAGCCCGCAGCGGCGCGCGCGCCGCAGCGAACTCAACGGCGGCGGCCACTGAGTCGGCGTCGGTGATGTCGGCGGCCACGAACGCCACGTGTGCACCCAATGCGGCGGCCGCTGCCTCACCGTCGCTCGCGGGGAGGTCAACGATGGTGACAATGGCACCCCGCGCCGCGAGGGCGGCCGCGGCGGCCCGACCAAGACCGGATGCCCCGCCGGTGACGAGTGCACCCTTGGTTGCGATCTCCACAGTGTTCCCTTCGACGCAGACGGTTCACGAATGACAGCTAGTGGCTGGCTGCGCCACCACGGGCTCACCGGCGATCCATACCGTGTGGGTCAGCGGTACACCGGGTCGGTAGGCGAGATAGGTGATGGATGGCGCGTCGAGCAGGTGCAGGTCGGCGCGAGCGCCCGGCGCGATGCATCCAATTCGCCCGTCGCCATTATGCCGACGCAGGGCGGCCGCACCGCCCCACGTCGCCGCACGGACGGCCTCCTCGACGGTGAGGTGCATCTGCAGCACGGCGGTCGCCACACAAAACGGCATCGAGGTGGTGTAGCTCGATCCGGGGTTGCAGTTGCTGGCAAGTGCGATGGTGGCGCCGCGATCGAGCAACTCGCGGGCGGGGCCGAACGGTTCACGCGTGCTGAGGTCGCAGGCCGGGAGGAACGTAGCGACCGTGTCTGAATTGGCGAGCAGGTCGATATCGGCTGCGGTGAGGTGATTCAGGTGGTCGACACTTGCCGCACCGAGTGCAACCGCGAGCGCGACGCCAGGCCCCTCACGGAGTTGGTTGCCATGTACACGCAGCCCGAGGCCCGCGGCGCGACCCGCTTCGAGCACCCGCCGTGACTGGTCCGCGTCGAATGCCGCCCGCTCGCAGAACACGTCGATCCAGCGCACGTACGGGCGCACTGCGGTGAGCATGTCACCGCACACCAGATCGACGTACTCATCGGCACCAATACCATCTGGCACTACATGCGCTCCGAGGAATGTGACGTCGTCAGTGAACTCCGCGGCAATACGAGCGCAACGCTCCTCGTCGCCGGTGTCGAGCCCGTACCCGGTTTTGGTTTCGAACCAGGTGGTGCCCTGAGCCCGCGATTCATCACGTAACCGGGTGAGGTTTGCGCGCAGTTCTGCGTCACTTGCGTGCCTGGTTGCCGACACCGTGTTGTGAATGCCGCCAGCGGAATACTTCTGGCCCGCCATCCGCGCCGCGAACTCGGCACCGCGTTCACCCGCGAACACGAGGTGCGTATGCGAGTCGACCCAACCGGGCAGGAGTGCCCGGCCACCAGCATCGAACGATGTGTCGCAGGCCGGGGCGCCGGCGGCCGCACCGACCCAGATGATGCGCTCGCCCTCGATAACGACGGCCGCGTTCGTGAACCGGCCGAGGTCGGTGTTGGTGGTGAGTTCACCGATGTTGGTGATGCAGTGGGCGGTCATTGTGGCTCGATTCCAGCAATCGCCGAAGCGAGTGCTTGCCCGAGCTCGGCGAGGTGCGTGCGATCGGCCGCGACGTGACCGCCGATCACTACCCGCTGCACATCGGCCGCCGTGGCTGCCAGCGCCAGCTGCGTGGGGTCGCATCCGGCCGTCCGCACCGACTCGACATCGAGTTCGACGAGGTCCAGCGGGCCACCAATGCTGAGCGGTTCCGCCAACCCGATTGCGGCATAGCCACCGGCCGCGCCGATCGCCAGCAGATCTGTTGGCCGAATGCGCCCGCGGGTCAGCGAGCGCAGCCGCTCCCCCGCTTCGAGCGCGCGAAGTTCGAGCAGCGGGTCGATCACCGCATGCCCGTCACTGCCCACCGCGAGCCGAGCCCCTGCCGCCGTAAGCTCGACCGCTGGGCCGATGCCGTCACCGAGGTCGGCCTCGGCGGTTGGGCAGATCACCGCGTGCACCCGGGCATCACCGAGCAATCGGATGTCGGCCGCCGAGACATGCGTCGCATGCACCACGCTCAGCCGCTCGGTGAGCAGGCCTTCATCGGCCAAGAGTTCGGTGGGGGTGCGGCCGTACGCGGCAAGGCTGGCTGCGTTCTCGGCCAACTGCTCGCTGAGGTGCACGTGGAGCGGCGCATTGGCCGGATAGCCGCGCGCAATGTGGGCCAGCTCACCGGGAGGTACCGCGCGCACCGAGTGCACCGCCGCACCAAGGGTGACGTGCCCGCCTTCGTCGACCAGGGCGCGTCGGCCTCGCAAGGCCTCGCGCAGCGAGTGCCACCGCTCAAGCCAGCGTTCGGCACTGCCGTCGCCGAGGCGTTGCTGCTCGGGCGCAAGTGGCGCGCCGATCGCGCCGGTCAGGTAACAGGTATCGAGCAGGGTGAGCCGGATGCCCGCCGACTTCGCGGCATCGACCAGCGCCAACTCCATCTCGTGCCCGGGGTACCTGCTGCCGTCAGGGTGATGATGTAGGTAGTGGAACTCCGCGACCGCCGTCCACCCCGATGCCACCATCTCGCGGTAGGTCGCGGCGGCAAGCTCCCGGTAGGTGTCCGGCGTGAGTCGGCCAGCGACCTGGTACATGCGCTCACGCCACGTCCAAAACGTACCCCCCTCGTCGTGCGTGTGCCCGCGCAGCGCACGATGAAACACATGGGAGTGGGCGTTGCCGAACCCGGCGACCGCGGTGCCGAGCACCAGATCGCCAGGTTGCGCGCCACCAGTGACCGTGACCGAGGTCACCAGGCCCGAGGCGTCCGATTCGAAGCGAACCCCGTGGCGAACCCCAGCGCGATCCACCAACTGTTCCACGAACACCGCGTGCATCATGACCCCTCCTGCTCCCACATCGGCACCCGTAATCCGCGCTCGCGCGCGATCTCGGCGGCATGCGCATAGCCCGCGTCGACGTGGCGCATCACCCCAGAACCCGGATCGTTCGTGAGCACCCGCGCGAGCTTCTGCGCGGCAAGCGCGGTGCCATCGGCGACGCACACCTGTCCGGCGTGAATCGAGCGGCCGATCCCGACGCCGCCGCCATGATGAATCGACACCCAGGTCGCGCCAGATGCGGTGTTCAGGAGCGCGTTCAGCAGCGGCCAGTCGGCAATTGCATCGGACCCGTCACGCATCGCCTCGGTCTCGCGATACGGCGATGCGACCGAGCCCGAGTCGAGGTGGTCGCGGCCGATCACAATTGGTGCCGCGAGCTCACCCGAGGCCACCATCTCGTTGAATCGCAACCCGGCGAGGTGGCGTTGCTGATAGCCCAGCCAGCAAATTCGGGCTGGCAACCCTTCGAACCGCACCAACTCGCCAGCCTTCTGAAGCCACCGGTGGAGCGACTCGTCATGTGGAAACAGCTCCATGATCGCCCGGTCGGTCTTGAAAATATCGGCCGGGTCACCCGAGAGGGCAACCCACCGAAACGGCCCGCGACCCTCCTCAAACTGCGGCCGGATATGCGCTGGCACGAACCCCGGAAACTCGAACGCCCGCTCGCACCCGCCCAGCCGGGCCTCAGCGCGAATCGAGTTGCCGTAGTCGAACACTTCGGCGCCGGCATCCTGAAACTCGACCATCGCCTGCACCTGCTTCGCCATCGAGGCGCGGGCCAGTTCGGTGAACCACTCGGGGTCGCGTGCGGCGGCGGCCTTCCAGTCGTCGAATGCGATCTCCTCCGGCAGGTACGCGAGCGGGTCGTGGGCGCTGGTTTGGTCGGTGACGATATCGATCGGCACGAGCCGCTCGCGCAAGGTCGCGAAGACGGATGCCGCGTTGCCGACGACCCCCACCGAGCGCGGCCGACGCGCAGCCTTCGCCTCAAGTACCCGCGCGATCGCGTCATCGAGGCCGGGGCTGACCTCATCGAGATACCCGTGGTCGACGCGGCGCCGCAACCGTGACGCATCGACGTCGACAATGAGCACCACACCCTCGTTCATCGTGACCGCGAGCGGCTGCGCCCCACCCATGCCGCCCGCCCCACCGGTGAGGGTGAGGGTGCCGGCGAGGGTGCCGCCGAATCGTTTGCGAGCTACCGCGGCAAACGTCTCATATGTGCCTTGCAGAATGCCCTGTGAGCCGATGTAGATCCACGAGCCAGCGGTCATCTGACCGTACATGGTGAGACCGGCGGCTTCGAGCCGCCGAAACTCTGGCCAGTTCGCCCAGTCGCCGACGAGGTTCGAGTTCGCGATCAGCACCCGCGGCGCCCACTCATGGGTGCGAAAGACACCGACCGGCTTGCCCGACTGCACTAGCAGCGTCTCGTCAGCCTCGAGGCTGCGCAGCGTGCGCACGATCGCGTCGTACGCCGCCCAATTGCGGGCGGCTTTGCCGGTGCCGCCGTAGACAACGAGCGATTCGGGATGCTCCGCCACCTGGGGATCGAGGTTGTTCATGAGCATGCGCAGCGGTGCTTCGGTCTGCCAACTCTTTGCGCTGAGTTCGGTGCCCCGTGCGGCACGAATGGTGGTGTGCTCGGTCATGTTCCCTCGTCGCGTCGGCTTGTGATGATGCGCACTTCTGGGTCTCTGCGGTGATGGGTTTAGTAGAGCACAACGGATGCCTCGGCGACACCCCTGCACACGAGGTTTTCAGGTGCCATCTGCCCGCTATCGATCTATGCTCAAGGCACTGCCGATGAAGGGAGTGTCCTGGTGACCTACACCGCTGACGCCCTGCTGGCCGAGATCGCCGAGACCGGCCGTGATGGGCGCCGTGGCGGGTACTCCCGCCATGTGTTCGACCCGGCCGAACGGGCATTGCGCGATTGGTTCATCGAACGCGCCACCGCCATTGGGCTCGAGGTCGAGGTCGACCGCAACGCGAACCTCTGGGCATGGTGGGGTGCGCCGGGGCCGAACGCAGTGGTCACCGGCAGCCACCTCGATTCGGTGCCGGGCGGTGGCGCCCATGACGGTCCGCTCGGGGTGGTGAGTGCGCTCACGGCGGTGTCGGCGCTGCGCGCCGCTGGCGCGAGCCCGAGGCATCCGATCGCGATCATCGTCTTTGCCGAAGAAGAAGGCGCCCGATTCGGGGTCGCCTGCCTAGGGTCACGGCTGCTCACCGGATCGATCACCGCCGAACGCGCCGCCGAACTGCGTGACGCTGAAGATCGCGCATTCGGCGACGTCGCCCGCGATGCGGGGTTCGGGGCGATCGGTCGCGATGACGACGCCCTCGACCGCATCGGCGTGTTCATTGAGTTGCATGTCGAACAGGGCAAGGCGCTCATCGACCTCGACGCCCCGGTCGCGCTCGCATCGTCGATTCTTGAGCATGGGCGCTGGCGCATCTCAGTGCACGGGCAGGGCAATCACGCCGGCACCACGGCGATTCGTGATCGGCACGACCCCGTGCTGCCGGCTGCGGCGGCGGTGCTCGCGGCACGGTCGGCCGCGGTTGCGCGAACCGGCGGCCGCGCAACGATTGGGCGGCTCGAGCCGGTGCCGGGCGGCACGAATGTGATCGCCTCACGGGTGTCGGCGTGGCTCGATGTGCGCGCCGAATCGGCGGCCGACACCCGTGCGATCGTCGCCGACGTCGCCGACGCGGTGGCCGCGGCCGCCGCCGCAGAGGGCTGCACCAGCTCGGTGGTCGAAGAATCGTACTCGGCCGAGGTGCGCTTCGATCCCGACCTGCGCGACCAACTCGCAGCAGCATTGC
This sequence comes from Candidatus Lumbricidiphila sp., assembly GCA_035764905.1. Lineage (GTDB taxonomy): Bacteria > Actinomycetota > Actinomycetes > Actinomycetales > Microbacteriaceae > Agromyces. Next base: position 51,443 of record DASTYN010000002.1, read on the forward strand.
GCGATGACTCAACTGGGCGCCCGATTCCGGTGCTTGCAACCGGCGCAGGCCATGACGCTGGCGTGCTCGCCGCGGTGGTGCCCACGGCGATGCTGTTCGTGCGCAACCCCAGCGGTATTTCGCACGCACCCGATGAGTGCGCCGACCCTGAGGCCATCGAAGCCGGGGTCACCGCACTGATGACCGCGCTCCTGACGCTTGCGAGCTAAGCGGGGTCGGCCTGGTGCACGTCGGCGAGGGCCGCCTCGAGAATCCGGATCCCCTCGACCAGTTCGGCGGCTGACACCGTAAGCGGAGGCACGATGTGAATGCGGTTGAAATTCGCGAACGGCATCATGCCGCGGTCGGTGCATCCCTTGATGATGGCCGCCATCTGCGGGCTTGAGCTGCCGTAGGGCGCAAGTGGCTCGCGGGTCGCTTGGTTCGCGACAAGTTCGACCGCCCAGAACAGTCCGGTTCCGCGCACTTCGCCCACGAGCGGCGATTTCGCGGCGAGTTCAGTCAGCAAAGGCTCAACCGTTTCGCGGCCGAGCGCTGCGGTGCGCTCCACGATGCGCTCATCTTCCATCGCCCGGATGGTGGCGACCGCCGCCGCGCACGCCAGCGGGTGCCCGCTATACGTCAGGCCGCCCGGGTAGACCCGGTCAGCGAAGGTGCGGGAGATCTCGTCGTTGATCGCCACCCCGCCGAGGGGCACATAGCCCGAGTTCACTCCCTTCGCGAAGGTGAGCAGGTCGGGCACTACCTCGCCATGTTCGATGGCGAACCACGTGCCCGAGCGTCCGAAGCCCGACATCACTTCATCGGCGATGAGCACGATGCCAAATCGGTCGCACAGCTCGCGCACGCCCTGCATGTATCCAGGTGGCGGCACCATGATGCCGGCGGTGCCGGGGATCGCTTCGAGCACAATCGCGGCGATCGTACCGGGGCCTTCGAGCGTGATCACTGACTCCAGATGCTCGAGTGCGCGTTGGCACTCCTCGGCCTCGGTCGCCGCGTGAAATTGGCTGCGGTACAGGAACGGCCCGAAGAAATGCACGACCCCTGCCGAGCCATGGTCGCTTGCCCAGCGCCGCGGGTCGCCGGTGACGTTCACGGCGAGGTGGGTGCCACCGTGGTACGAGCGGTAGGTCGAGAGCACCTTGTGTCGGCCGGTGTGCAGCCGCGCCATCCGAATGGCGTGCTCATTCGCATCGGCGCCGCCGTTCGTAAAGAACACCCGGTTCAGGTCGCCCGGCGTGTGGCTTGCGATCAGACGGGCCGCCTCAGAGCGCGCCGCATTGGCGTGTCCGGGTGCGACGGTCGCGAGTTCGGCCGCCTGCTGCTGAATCGCTCGCACGATTCGCGGATGCTGGTGCCCCATATTGGTGAACACGAGCTGTGAGGTGAAATCGAGGTACCGACGATCGTCGCCGTCCCAAAAGTACGACCCTTCGGCGCGGGTGACCACCATCGGCTTCAATGCGGCCTGCGCCGACCACGAGTGAAAGACATGGGCCCGGTCGAGTTCGTACGTTTCGGCCGGGGCCGGCATCGGCTCGCGGGCGGGTTCGGTCGAGGCATCCGGCTTGGTGTCGCTGAAATCAGTCATTGCGCGGGAATCCCAGTTCAAGTCCGCCGGCCGGGCGATCGGCCGGGTTGATCCAGCGTGAGGTGATCACCTTCTGCCGGGTGAAGAAGTGCACACCCTCTGGGCCGTGGGCGTGGGTGTCGCCGAAGAGCGAGTGCTTCCACCCGCCGAATGAGTAGTAGGCCACCGGCACCGGAATCGGCACGTTCACGCCGATCATGCCCACCTCAACGTCGGCTTCGAACCGACGCGCGGCGCCCCCGTCGTTGGTGAAGATCGCGGTGCCATTGCCGTACGGGTTCGCGTTGATGAGCGCGACGGCCTCGTCATACGACGCAACGCGCACCACCGAGAGCACCGGCCCGAAGATCTCTTCGGTGTAGATCGACATCGAGGGCGCGACATGGTCGAACAGGGTTGGCCCAAGCCAGAACCCATCGGATGCCCCGTGCGGCACCACCTGGCGACCATCAACGACGACGGTGGCACCTGCGGCTTCGCCGGCGTCGATGAACGAGGCAACCCGGTCCCGGTGGGCGCGGGTGACGAGCGGGCCCATATCGGCGGCAACCTCGGCGTCTTCGCGGCCGTCACCGATGCGCAGTGTGCGGGTGCGCTCGGCGATCTTCGCCACCAGTTTTTCGCCGATCGGGTCGACCGCGACGACGACGCTGATCGCCATGCAGCGCTCCCCCGCTGAACCGTATCCGGCGTTGACGGCGGCATCGGCGGCGAGATCGAGATCGGCGTCTGGCAGCACGACCATATGGTTCTTCGCACCGCCGAGTGCCTGCACCCGCTTGCCGTGCCGGCCGGCGGTTTCGTAGATGTACTTCGCGATGGGGGTCGAGCCGACAAAACTGATCGCCGAGACATCCGGGTGTTCAATGAGGGCGTCGACCGCGACCTTATCGCCCTGGAGCACGTTGAACACCCCGTCGGGCAGTCCAGCCGCCCGCCAGAGGGCCGCGATCCAGAGTGCGGCGCTCGGGTCTTTCTCACTCGGCTTCAGCACGACCGCATTGCCGGTTGCGAGCGCGATCGGAACAAACCACATCGGCACCATGGCCGGAAAATTGAACGGGCTGATAATGCCCACCACACCGAGCGGCTCACGCCGCGAGTGCACGTCGACGCCCGAGGACGCGTTGGCGCTGTGCCCACCCTTCAGCATCTCGGCGATGCCACAGGCGTTCTCGACGACCTCTTGACCGCGGGCAATCTCACCGAGGGCGTCGGAGAACACCTTGCCGTGCTCACTAGTGATGATCGCCGCAAGCTCACCCTTTCGGGTGTTCAGCAGTTCGCGAAAGGTGAAGATGACCTGGGTGCGGCGTGCGATCGAGGTGGCCGCCCAGTCCTTCGCGGCCGCCTTCGCCGATGCGATCACGACGGCCGCATCGTCGACACTCGCAAGCGCCACCTCACCCGTGAGCTGGCCCGTCGCCGGGTTCGTCACCGGCGCCCATCGATCGGCTGCGCCGGCGAATGCCGCGCCGTTGGCCCAGTGGGTGATCCGGGTACTCATGACTGCCTCCGTTGGGGTCGCAGCCATGTTAGTTGCCCCGCACACCAGGGGGCGAGCACCCGGCGGCTTACGCCTCGCGTGGTGGGACGACGCAAACTGGCGTCTTACTGTGGTGCAGCAGATATCTGGCCACCGAGCCGAGCATGACCGCGGTGATTAGCCCGCGACGGTGGGTGCCGACTACCACCAGTTCTGCGCTCGCGCCTGCCTCAAGGAGCACCGACGCGGCGTCCGCGTTATGGAGGTCACCCTCGACCTCTAGGTCGGGCGCGTCACCCGCCACACGTTCGACAGCAGCATCGAGCCAGCGGCGATGCGCTTCGCGGGTCTCGTCGCTCGGCTCGTAGTCGTAGAGGCCAAGCGGATGCACCGGCACCGTCGGGAGGCTCCACGCATGAACCACCCGCAGGTGCCGATTTGCTCGCCCCGCAAAGTCGGCGGCGACCCGAAGCGCCTCATCGCTGCTGTGATCGTCATCGATTCCGACGACGGTGTCGCCGTCTCGCGGCTGCCAATCACCAGGGACGACCACGATCGGGCAACTCGATGCCACCGCGACCGAGGTCGGGATGTTTCCGCTCATCAATGAATGCCACCAGTGGTGCCGTTGAGCGCCGATCACCAACAGGTCGGTCTCGGCGGTGTGCCGCTTCAAGGTCTCCGGGATGGTCCCCTCAGCGAGGGCAGTTTCGACGGTGGTGCCCGGTGCGGCCTGAAGTACACGTTCCCGCTGTTGGGCCAGCAGTTCCTCTTCGTTGATCTGGTCGGTCAATCGCAGGTAGAACACACTGAGCAGGGTGATGCGGCAGGGGCGGCGAGTGGCCTCTCGAATGGCCCAGTCGACGGCCAGCAGACTCGCTGGCTCGTCATCGAGCCCGACAGTGATGTGGAGTGGCTGTGACATATCGTCAGCGTGCCGCAGTCACCGCAGCATCGCAGGGTCGAAGGTCCCACGGCAGTTTGAGACTGACGGAAGGCCACCCAATCTCCGCGATGAGGGGCGGCAGGACCTTGCCCGGCCACCCCTCGGCTGTTCACTCACCACCACTGGTGATCGCAACCTTCGTAGGTACCGGCAGTTGCTTCAGCGGCACGGTCACGGTGAGTACCCCATCCTTGAACCGGGCGGTGACATGCGCGTCATCGGCCTGTTCTGGGAGCGCGATGCTCCGGTAGAAGCTTGCGCTGCTCTCACGCAGCACGTACTTACGCTTCTTATCCTCTTCGCGCTCGTGCTTCTCCGCCTGGATGACAAGGGCACCCTTGTCGATGTCGACGCTAATGTCATGCTCAGCGAAGTCTGGGAGGTGTGCGGCAACCATCAACGTGTTGTCATCCTCAGTCCAGACGTCGGTTGCGGGCAGCGACCTCACGCGCATACTGCGAAAGAAGCCGTCGTCGAATTGCTTCCGCAACTCGTCGAGGCCAAAGAACGGGTCAAATCGAACGAGATTCCTAGGCATTTCTGATTCCTCCGATGCACTTAGTTCGTACGGATCGTCAACTGGTCGTGGACCGCGGTGACATGTGGTGATGCCCACGCCGCGTTTTCAGCCACTCTGCGCTCGGACCACGAGCGCACGGCGCCGGTCAGGGTCACCGTATTGCCATTCGCCGTGACTGAAATGGCCTTGGCATCGAGCGCCGCACTCCGAGCGAGTGCGTTCTTGATGCGTTCGGCGGTATCGGCAGCAGAGGCGCGTTTGGCGAGGGTGATGCGGTTGTCGACGTCGGTAACGCCCCGGACCCGCTCGACCGCCTGTTCGGCCTGGACACGCTCGTAGTTCCACTGCACCTCGCCGGAGAGAATCACGCGGTGCTTCTCAATCTCGGCTCGTACCGTGTTCGGTGCATCAGCAAGCCAAGCGATCGCCTTCTCGACGTTCGTCGCGATCTCGCGCTCACTCACCGACCACACGCTCGAGGTTTTTCGGACCACGAGGTTGTCCGTCACAGTGTGCACGCCCTTCACGCGGAAGGCTGCACGCTTCGCTGCGCTTTTCTCATAGTACGAATCGACTTCTCCAGACAGGGCGACGGTGCCTTGTTCGACCGCGACACCTATTCCGGCCGCATCGATGCCCGGCGTCCAATCGAGTTCGCTCGCAACTTCTCGCTGAATCTGATCATCGGTTCGTGTCGTCGTTCCACTGGTCGTCATGTTGTGCTCCATTCCTGAATGCGCGACTGCGCACCTTCAGGCTCACCCCGGAGCACCGCGCTCAATAGGGCCGTAAGTCCCACGCGACGTGAGGGGCGACATGACCGCCCCAGTGGGGGCGCCGCTCATCGCGAACGGCACCCCCGATCTGTGGTTAGCAGCAGTTGCCACCGTCTGCGCAGCAGCTCGCTTCGGTCGACGCTGCGGCGTCGGTCGAGCAGCACACGGCGTCAGTGGCCGCGCAACAGGCGGATGCCTCGGTGACCGGCAATTGCGTATGTGACATGGGTGTCCTCCTGAACATTGACGACTATCGAGAGAGCAGGTTGCCAGTTATATCGATGGATGTCAACATAGACGCATGTCTATGTCTGCGCTGGAACTCACCCCGGTCGAAACGGTGGCCTGCTGTTCCCCATTGATGTCGTCGACACCGATGTCAACTGATCAAGCCGAACGCATCGTGCCACTGCTCAAGGCGCTCGCCGACCCGGTGCGCATTCGCCTGTTGTCGCTCGTCGCGGCCCGGGAAGGGCGCGAAGCGTGTGTCTGCGACTTGAGCGACGCGTTCGAACTGTCGCAGCCGACGATCAGCCACCACCTCAAGGTGCTCCACGAGGTGGGCCTGCTCGACCGCACCAAGCGCGGCACCTGGGTCTATTACTCGATCCGCACCGAAGCCCTCGCCGACCTCGGCGCGCTGATCGGGGGCGGACTGTGATCCTCATCCGCAAGGCCGTCGCCGAGTTCATTGGCACCGCGCTCCTCGTCGCCACCGTCATCGGCTCGGGCATCATGGCCACCAACCTCACCGACGACGTCGGCATGCAACTGCTCGCAAACAGCGTGATTACGGGCGGCATCCTGGTCGCCCTCATCCTCACCTTGCAGCCCATCTCGGCCGCGTTCAACCCGATCGTCACCGCGGTCGACACCCTGCTCAGCCGCGGATCGTGGCGTGACGCCAGTTGCCTCGCCCTCGCCCAATTCGCGGGCGGCACGCTTGGCGCGATCGTGGCGAATCTGATGTTCGACCACAGCGCCGTCTCGTTCGCAACTCACGAGCGCACGGGGGCGGGAGTGTGGCTCGGCGAGGTCGTCGCCACGTTCGGACTCGTAGTGGTGATCTTCGGCGCGGTCCGTTCCGGGCGCACGAACACCCTCGCATTCGCTGTAGCCGGGTACATCGTCGCTGCCTACTGGTTCACTTCGTCGACGTCATTCGCGAACCCCGCCGTCACCGTCGCCCGGATGTTCTCAGATTCATTCGCGGGCATCCAGCCAATGTCGGTGCCGATGTTCGTGGTGATGCAAGTGATCGGTGCCGCCGCTGCGGTGGTCGCCATCCGGTTACTCTTCCCTCACCCCGCGCCCTCGGGCGTGCCAATTGCCCAGACTTCCGCCACCACCAACAGAACGGATGCCTCATGACCACGCCCGCTCACTCCGCCCCGCCGACCAAACCGACGGTGTTGTTCGTCTGCATCCATAACGCCGGCCGGTCGCAAATGGCGGCTGGCTACCTGCAGCACCTCGCTGGCGACCGCATTGAGGTGCTGTCGGCAGGGTCGAAGCCCGGCAAAGAGATCAACCCGGTCGCGGTCGCTGCCATGGCCGAAGCGGGCATCGACATTGCCGGCAACGAACCGAAGGTACTCACTCCCGAAGCAGTGCAGGCATCAGATGTCGTGATCACAATGGGCTGCGGTGACGAATGCCCGTTCTTCCCTGGCAAGCGCTACGAAGACTGGGTGCTGGCCGACCCAGCCGGGCAAGGCATCGAGGCCGTGCGCCCGATTCGCGATGAGATTCGCCGCCGCGTCGAGGTGCTCATCGACGAACTGCTTGACTGACCGGCCCCGCTACCGCAGGTAGCCGACCACGGCCATCATGCCGGCCTCAGCGTGGTAGGTGTTGTGGCAGTGCGCAGCCCATACTCCCGGGTTATTCGCCTCAAACTCCACGACCAACTTCTGTCGCGGCAAGATGATCGAGGTATCTTTGCGCGCACCACCGCTCGCATGCTGATACGTGTGCCCGTGCAGGTGGAACGGATGCCACATCGCGGTGTCGTTCGACACAGTCAGCCGCACGCGCTCGCCGCTCTTGACCTGAAATGCGTGGTCCATCGGATGGTGCATGTCGAAGTGGCGACCGTTCACACCCCAGTTGAACCGTCCCATGCCACCCGTGAATGCGAGCGCAAGCTGCCGATCCGGCCGACGGTCGGGCAGCGCGACGTCATCGCTCGCGCGCAACTGTGTCCCGAAACCAACCCGCCCAGCGGCCAGTCGAGATACCGCCGCGCCAGTTGGTGCCCGTGATGAGCCGTTCGTCCGAACGATCGCAACAGCACGATCGGTCTTGCCTTCTGCCTCAGCCACCATCGGGAACACCCCGTCACCAAGGGTGACGACGGCGTCGAATCGTTCCCCCATGCCGATCAGAATGCTGTCGACCACCGTGGGGTTCACTGCGAACCCATCGGAGTGGGTAATCGTCAGCGTGTGACCGCTGATCCCGAACCGAAACGCCGTGTCGCCACCGGCATTGATGATCCGCAGGCGGATTCGGTGCCCAGGTCGCGCGGTGAACTGCGCGGGGTCCGCCGACGGCTTCCCATTGATCAAGTACGTCGGATAGTACACGTCACCTGCATCACCACCGAGCAACTCGGATTTGGCTCCCATCAACAGGTTGCCCATGCGCATCGCACTGTCGTGGTGCATCCCGCCCATTCCGTGCATCCCCGCCGACAGCTCTCGCAGCACCTGATCTGGCGTGGCCGTCACACCATCAAGCCAGTCGTCGAGCATGATGACCCACTCATCGTCGTATTGGCCGAGCTCTGCCGGGTCCTCGACGATCAGCGCACCATACAGCCCACGATCCGCCTGCACACCCACATGAGGGTGAAACCAGTACGTGCCGGCATCTGGGGCGGTGAACTCGTAGGTGAACTCCCCACCCGATTTGATCGGCTGCTGTGTGAGCGGTGGCACGCCGTCCATGTCGTTGCGCAACGCGACCCCATGCCAATGCACCGACGTGTCGGTGTTCAGTTGGTTGCGTACCTTCGCCTGCAAGGTGTCGCCAGCACCAATCCTGATCACGGGCGGCACCGCACCGAAGGCCCAAGTCGACGCGGTCGCCCCCGCCAGGTCGAACAACGTGGGAGCGGCCGTCAGGGTGGTGGTGGTCACGTGTCCAGTGCCGCGTCGACGCCGTTCGACCTCAGTAACCTCGGCACTCCCTGGCTGAACAAAGTTCGCGGTCGGCGGCGTACACGCACTCAGCCCCGCCAGTGCGAGCGCTCCGACTCCCACTCCAATGAATCCGCGGCGGGTGAGCGGCAGCTGAAGCGGGTTCTGGTACGAGTTCATATCGACACTTCGGTCTTGGGGGCCGCGTCTACGTCGCGCGCGCGGACGATCGCGGCGACGGCCCACCGATAGTGGGCGCCGAGGCACTCGTGTACCGGCTCGGCGAGTTGGCCACGAAGCCACGGGTACCGTGCCACATCGAACAGCTCGGCGTCACTGAGTCCCTCGACCACGGTCGTCACCCGCATGTGACTGCCGCGCAGACGCGCGAGCGCTGCATCCGATGATTCACGCAGGTACTGGTCGCGCAGGTGCAGGTTGAGCGCGTCGAGTTCGGTCCAGGTGTGCCCCTCGGCCGGAAACGCGGGTGCCCGGTCGACGGATGCCTCGGCCACCCACCCGAGCAGCAACTCGTGCCACGCGTGCAGGTGGTTCAGCACATCAGCGACGTCACGGTCGCGGCTGCCGCCAACGAGCGGAGCATCGCGCTCGTCTACAGTCATCGAGCTGATGAGTGCCTGGAGCGTGTCAAACTCGCGCGCGGCATCAGCGAGCAATGCGAGCTTGGACTGCGGAACGGTCACAACACCATGTTAGGCACGTCGACTGGGGTCTGGCCGAGCGCCGCTCGCCCGGAGCGCGGCAAGGATCGTGGCGAGATCGACACACTCTTGCAACAGGGCACCAATCGCCGCGGGGATCACCCCGAATGCGGCGATGCACATGAGCACGACGCTCACGACGATGCCAAGCCAAATGCTCTGGAGGGCGATGCGCACCGTGTCGCGGCCGATCTCAACCGCGGTCGCGCTGCGCGAGAGGTCGTCGACGAGAATCACCACATCGGCCGACTCACTTGCCGCAGTGGCGCCTCGTGCGCCCATCGCGATCCCCACATCGGCGGCGGCGAGCACGGGGGCATCGTTGACCCCATCGCCGACCATGATGACCGGCCGATTCGCGACCGACGCCACCTCCTGCACCTTGTCGACTGGGAGGCACTCGGCGCGCACGCGCGTCAAGCCGAGGTCGTGGGCGATGTGATCGGCCGTGGCCTGCGCATCGCCGGTCAGCATCATCGTGTTGCGCACACCCAGCGCTGCCAGGCGCTGCAACGTCAACTTCGCGTTCGCGCGCAGTTGGTCACTGGCGAGCACGGCACCGGCAAAGGCCCCGTCGATGCCGACGTAAATGGCAAGTTCACCTGGGCCGATCGTGGTGCGCGAGGCATCCGATGCATGGTCGGCGACGAATGCGAACTTGCCGACCACCACCTCGCGACCCTCGATCCGGGCCTGCACACCGTTGGTCGCGAGTTCACTCGCCCGGTCGGCTTCGGCAAGTTGGATGCCCCGGCTGCGCGCCGCCTCAATCATCGATGCCGCAAGCACATGCGAGGAGTATTGCTCGGCGGATGCGACGAGCCGGAGCAGTTCGCCCTCGCTGACGCCGTTCGCTGGCCGAATCGCGACCAGGGTCGGCGCACCGTAGGTCAAGGTTCCGGTCTTATCGAAGACCGCGGTCTTCGCACGCGCCAGTTGCTCGAGTACACCACCGCCCTTCACAATGATGCCGTTCCGGGCCGCCCGGCTCATGCCGGCCATGAACGCCACGGGAGCGGCGATCAGCAGCGGGCACGGCGTCGCAAGCACGAGCACCTCGGCAAACCGCACCGGGTCGCCAGACAGCCACCAGGCGAGGCCAGCCAGTGCCACCGAGAACAGGGTGAACGGCACCGCGTATCGATCGGCAAGACGCACGACCGGCGCCTTCGACTCGGCCGCCTCGGCCACGAGCGCGACGATCTGCTGGTACTGGCTGTCGGCAGCCGTTGCTGCGGCGACGATCTCGACCGCCAAGGCACCGTTCGCCGCCCCGCTCAGCACCTGGTCGCCGGCCACTTTGTCGACCGGCACGCTCTCGCCGGTGATCGACGATTCATCCATTGATGCATCGGGCGACTGCAGGGTGGCATCGACCGGGACGATCTCGCTCGGGCGCACCAACAGCACATCGCCCGGTCGTACCTCATCGGCGCGGATGTCGACAATCCCCGAGGCATCCACTCGATGGGCGAGTTGCGGCACACGGCTGAGGAGCGCATCGAGTTCGCGTTTGGCGCGGCGGCCCGCATACTCCTCGAGGGCCTCGCCGCCGCTCAGCATGAGCACAACCAACAGCGCCGCCAGGTACTCGCCGACCAACACGGTCGCCACCACGGCGGTCACCGCCAACAGGTCGAGCCCCCAGTGTCCGCGCAGGATGTCTCGCACCATCCAGACGGCTTGCCACGCGATCACCGCCAGCGAGTACCCACTGAACAGCCACTGCACGGCCGCGCCCGCACCGAGCAGGGCGGCGATGCCGCCGACCACGCCAACCGCAATCGTGAGCGTGACGACCCGGTAGCGAAGCGCGATCCGCGCGATGGCGAGCATGCGATGCCCTGAGTTCTCGACGCCTAGCCTCGCGGTTCCTCGAATGTCGCCGCGGTCTGGTTGGATGCGGTCGGCCCGTGCGCGGCGATGTGCCGACGTAGTTCGGTGAGCAGTTCGAGTTGCGCCCGGTTGATCGCCATGAGTTCTTCGATCTCGGTCTTCGCCGCGAGGTTGGTCTCATAGTCGTGCTGAGCGAGTGCCGCGGCGACGGCGTCTTGTCGTTTCGCGGCGATGAGCAGGATCGCCCCCTGCAACCCGGCCAGCATGCTGAGGAACAGGTTCAACAAGATAAACGGGTACGGATCCCAGGCGGCGGCCGAACTATTCAGCCACGCCCACACCATCATGAACAACACGAATCCGCCCACGAACGGCCAGCTGCCCATCCCGTTTCGCAGCACATCGGCGGCGCGCTGCCCGAGCGCCGAACCCTGCCGTGTCGACTCGTGCCAATTCCTGGTTGGCCGCTCTGCGCGCGCGGCCTCGCTCTGCATGTCGTCCATGCCTAGCATCCAAGCACGCACCGGAGCTCAGGCGAAGGGCTTTGGTCGCACGTCGCCTGGTCGCAGGCGCCTGGCCTATCGCCGCGAAGTTGCCCGGCGATAGACTGCGCCTATCACCCGGGGGTGCCATGTCACATCGGCCGCCATCGCAGCTCAACAACGAGACTCCACGCGAGTTCGCTCGCCTGGGGCGCTCGGCGGCGCGTGCGACGTCAGAGGATTCAGCGGTTCGGAGCCGGCTCGACGCCCTCCTTCGCGCGACGACCGCGATGGTCGAACTCGACGACCTCACTGAGGTGCTCCGACGCATCGCACAGGCCGCAGTCGACCTCGTCGATGCCGAGTACGGTGCGCTGGGCGTGATCGCTCCGGATGGCGACGGGCTTGAAGCATTCGTTCACGTCGGCCTCTCGACCAACGACGCTGACGCCATCGGGCACCTCCCCGAAGGGCGGGGCGTGCTCGGTGCACTCATCGATGACCCGCACCCGATTCGGCTCGCGCACATCTCGGAGCACCCGCGATCTGTTGGGTTCCCTGCCCGCCATCCGAATATGGACGCGTTTCTTGGCGTACCGATTCAGGTGCGCTCCGAGATCTACGGCAACCTCTACCTTGCGAATCCGCGGCGCGGCACATTTACCGAGGAAGACGAACAACTCGTCACGGCGTTGGCCACGACTGCGGGATTCGTCATCGCGAATACGCGGCTGATCGAAGAGACTCGGCTGCGCCAGCTCTGGATGTCGTACTCTGCAAAGACGACCGCGGCGCTCCTTGACGCGGGGGCTGAGTCAGCGCTCGGGTTCGTCGCAGACGAACTGACGGCCAGCATGAACACGGGTCGGATCTGCATTCTGGTGGCGGGTGATCAGCCACGTACCATGCTCGTTGCCGAAACTCGGGGCGTCGAACTTCCACCGAACTCCGCCCGGGTTGTCCCCGCATCGGGGACCGGCGCCTGGGCGGTACTCCGGGAGGGGATCCCGACCAACATCCATGGATCTCGTCATGATGCTGAGCCCGACAGCCTGGCGATCACTGACGCAGATGCCAGCACCGGCCCGCTCATGATGCTCCCCCTGCAGACCGGACCCGAACCCTGGGGTGTGCTCGCGATCGCGCGGCGGCCTGGTCGCCCGGAGTTCAGCTCGGCCGAGTTCGATATCGCCGTCGATCTTGCCAACCGATGCGCCCTCGCCATTGAGGTGGCCCGCGCCCGGGATCATCGACAGCGAGCATTGCTCGTTGAGGATCGAGCGCGGATCGCTCGCGACCTGCACGACCACGTGATCCAGCAGCTCTTCGGCACGGGCCTGGAACTCCAGGAGATCGCTGCCCAAATCGACGACCCGATCCTGTCGGAGCGCATTCGGAACGCAGTCAGCACGCTCGACGATGACATCGTGCGCATGCGGGGCATCATCTTTGCCATGACCCCGCGCCCCGAGCACGGCGAATCCCTGCGCCACCGAATCCTCGACATCGCGGCCGAATGCTCGACCGGTCTCGCGCAACCCGTCGCGGTGAGTTTCGGTGGCCCGGTCGACCTCACCGTCACGGGAAGTCTGGCCGACGATGTCGCCGCCGCCACACGTGAGTTGCTCATGAATGCCGTCCGCCACGCCTCTGCGACGGTAATCCGCGCCACGGTGACGAGCGACGCCGACGGCGTACAAGTGACCATCACCGACGATGGGGTTGGCATCGTCGAGGGCGGGCGTCGAAACGGGCTCGAGAACCTCGCGACCAGGGCAAGAGCGCGGGGCGGCGACTTCCGCATTGATTCCGAACCGGGAGGCACCACCGTGGCCTGGTCCGCCCCGCTGGAGCGCACGCGATGACCAGAGTGTTCCTCGTCGACGACCACGAGATTGTGCGTCGCGGGGTCGCCCAGCTCCTCGACCGCGAGCATGACCTCGAAGTGGTGGGCGAGGCACCAAACGCGGAACGCGCCCTCGCCCGCATCGCGGCACTGCTTCCGGATGTCGCGGTGCTTGACCTCCGGCTCCCCGATGACGATGGCATCTCGCTCTGCCGAGAAATCAAGTCACGACATCCCGAGGTGCGGTGCCTCATGCTGACGGCGTACGACGACGATCACGCCGCCGCTGCAGCGGTGATGGCCGGGGCATCCGGATACGTCTTGAAGACGATCGCAGGCACCGCAATTGTCGACGCGGTGCGCAGCGTTGCCGCGGGCAAGTCGTTGCTGTCGCCCGCGCTCACCTCGTGGATCCGGCAGCCGACCGAGCCGGTTGACCGCGATGACGACCCGCGATTTGGCTCGTTGAGTCTGCGCGAACGGCAGGTGCTGAACCTCGTCGCCGAGGGGCTCACGAACCGGCAAATCGGTGAGCGGCTCTCGCTCGCCGAAAAGACCGTGAAGAACTACGTGTCGGGGTTGCTGCGAAAACTCGGGCTGTCACGACGCACGCAGGCGGTCGCGTATCAACTTGGCCGCCACGGCGCGCACGATGACTCGGCGGTATGAACTGCGGTGGCGGTCGCCGCGACGCGGAATGAGCGCGTGGGAGGCGGTGCAGCCCCAGGTGACTACTCCCACCGCGCGAGCGTGAAGGCTCGCCCCGAGATCTCGGTGGGACGAATTCGCACCCAGCGATCTTTCGGTTCCGGTGCCCACGGCGTGATGCCGAGCCGCTCGGCCTCGTACACCTCGGCTTGGTGGTCGAATTCTTCAGCTGCCCCCTTGACCACGACGCTGAACGCTTCCAGTCCGTCGACGCCATCGACCTCGAACGCGATGTGCTGGTGAATCGTGAGTTCGAGCAGTTTCGTCCCAGGCGCCGTGCGAAACACGATCGTGTGGGTATCGGTGACCCCGTGATTGACCGGGAAGATGTCAATCTCACCGGCCGCCCCAGCGGCAACTCGACCGTATGGTGCCGCGATCACGCGGCGCCAACACTCGGCTTCGTCAAGCGTGCGGGTCGGTTGCCGCTCGTCTTGGTTGTCACTCATCTGCGGTTCCCCTTCATCTGCTGTACGCGGGCGCGGACTCGTGCTCGCTTGGTCACAGGTTCACCCGCTCACCGTGCTCAGGCACGCGGGCCTTCCAGCCAAGTTCCCGGATGATCCGGAGCCGGAGGGTGTCGGCGGCGGCCGGTTCACCGTGCGTGACGTACACCTGGGCTGGCGGTTCGGGTGCGGTGCGCATCCAGTCGAGAATCTCGTCGGCGTCGGCGTGTGCCGACATGGTGTCGATGTTGACGACCTCAGCGTGAATCGGCACGTCCTCACCGAAGATCCGCAGCGACTGCGCGCCGCCGAGCAGGGCCGCTCCGCGGGTGCCGCCAGCCTGGAACCCGGTCAGCACAATCGCGTTCCGCGGATCGGGTCCGTAGGCGGCAACGTGGTGCAGAATCCGCCCCCCGGTGAGCATGCCGCTCGCCGACACGATCACCATGGGGCCTCCGCGCAGATTCAGCAGCTTTGAATCATCGGCCTCGTGCACCGCCGTGGCGATGGAGTACATGCGGTCGATCTCGTCTGGGGTGATGCGATGCTCACTCGCATGCCGCCGATAGGTGGCGGCCGCATCGATCGCCATCGGACTGTTCAGATAGATCGGCACATGGGGCAACGCACCGCTGCGGCGCAGCCTCGAAAGGTGCAGCAAGATCGTTTCGGTGCGACCCACCGCGAACGCCGGAATAAGCACGACTCCGCCCCGCTTTACCACCCGCTGAATCACGTCAGCGAGCGCAGCCTCCGGGTTCGCATCGGGATGGCGCCGGTCACCGTAGGTCGACTCAACCACGAGCACTGATGCGCCAGCGAAGTTTCGCGGCGGGTGCATCAACGGGTCATCTGGTCGCCCGAGGTCGCCACTGAAATGGGCGACCCGACCATCGACGTTCAGTCGAACCGACGAGGCACCAAGGATGTGCCCGGCAGGAACGAACGTCGCCGCAATGCCACTGCCGAGTTCGACGTCGGTGTCGAACTTGATGGGCCGAAACCGGTCGAGCGAGCGCATGGCGTCGTCGACCGTGTAGAGCGGGCGGGGATGTTCGTGCTTCGACCACCGCCCACGGGCTGCGCGTCTCGCTTCTTCTTCCATCAGGTAGCCGCTGTCGGGCAACATGATGCGTGCCAGTTCAGCGGTGCCGCTCGTCGCGTAAATCGGCCCATCGAACCCGTCACGTACGAGAGCGGGCAGGTACCCGGTGTGATCGAGGTGGGCGTGGGTGATCACGACCGCATCGATCGACTCTGGCGGCACCGGAAATGGCGCCCAGTTTCGGCTTCGGAGCACCTTGTAGCCCTGAAACAGGCCGCAGTCTACGAGGATCCGCCGCCCCTCGCTCTCGACCAAAGTCCGCGACCCGGTGACCGTGTCGGCCGCGCCCAGAAAGTGCAATTCGGCGCGCTGTGACATCAGATCGCCGCCCATCCCCCATCAACGGGCAGCACCGCCCCCGAGACATCCGCCGCGTCATCGCTCAACAACCAAGTAATGGCGGATGCCAGCGCCTCAGGTTGCGCGACCGCGGGAAGCACCACGCCGAGGATCGGGCCAATGCGTTGCTGCGCCCATTCCGATCGCCACGGCGCCTCAATATTCGTGGCCACCGGGCCCGGGGCGACCGCGTTGCAGCGCACGCCCTTGGATGTGTAAAAGAAGGCGGTGCTCTTGGTGAGGCCATTCACCGCGTGTTTCGAGACGGTATAGGGCGTTCCGGCGGCCGAGCCGCGCAGGCCTGCCTCGGAGCCCACGTTCACAATCGCCCCTTTACCCTGAGCGAGCATGTGCGGAAGCACCGCGCGGGTGAGCTTCATCATCGCGGTGAGGTTCACGTTGAGCACGCGTTCCCAGGTTTCATCGCGAATTTCGGCGGTCGGTTCAAACCCGTCCATGATGCCCGCGATGTTCGCCAGCCCGTCGATCTGGTCTCCGGCTGCGGCGACCGCGCGATCAATCGTTTGTTGCTCGACGAGGTCACCGGCAATCGTGGTGACCCGCTCCCCCAACTCGGCGGTGAGCAGATCAAGGCGTTCGGTCGAACTATCGACCGCGATCACCCGGGCGCCTTCGGCGACCAGTTGCACGGCCGTCGCGCGGCCGATGCCAGAACCGGCTCCGGTCACAATGACGGTGCGGGATTCAAATCTCGAGTTCGACATGTCGGGCCTTTCGCTGCCAGGGAGTTCGCCGTCGCTGCCTCCACTTTCATCTGGCGCGACCGAGCCGTGTGGGACGAAAGTCACATCGTTGTCGATCCCAATCCCGAGGAGTACCATCGGGTGGCGTAGCGCTGACCGCCCCCAACGCCACGGACTAGGGAGGCATCATGCGCACATTGGCCACAGTCGGCGCCGCAGCACTCGTTTTCGCGTTGCTCGGCGCACCGCCCGCAGTCGCGGCCCCGGCGATTCCACTCAACGGCGGACAAGAGGCCGCCGCCGGCGACATTGACGGTCACGGCTTCTTCACGTACACGCTCGAAGGCACCACCTTCTGCTACACCCTCGAGTGGCAGGGCCTCGACACGGCCGTCGCCGCGCACGTGCACCGCGCACCGCGCAACGTCGCGGGCTCGGTCGTCATTCCACTCAGTGTCGGGGATGGCTCGGGCACGCGGGTCTCGAACTGCGTGCAGATCAGCGCTGCACTCGCAGCCGACGTAACGGCAGACCCGAAGGCCTTCTACGTCAACGTGCACAACCCGGCATTCCCCGCCGGTGCAATCCGGGGGCAGCTAAAGTAGCCCGGTTGCGCCTACTCGCTACAGGGTCGCCGCGAACGGATCGAAGTCTGCAGGCACCGAGCCCGGGGCATCCACGGTGCTCTCGACGGTGACCCACGTGCGCGACTCGACCGACGCTTCGATCGCGAGCAGGGTGTCGAGCACGTGGTAGCCGAACTCCCCCGTTGCGATATGCGGGCGGCCCGCGCGAATCGCGCGCGCCATGTCAAGTACGCCGAGCCCGCGGCCAGTGAGCACCCCCTCCTGCGGCACGGTGATCACTTCGGCGATATCGCCATCGCGCGCGAGTGGTCGGGTGATCGTGATCTCGCCGCCGAACATGTTCGGGTCTGGCACGACGATCGTGCCCTCGGTGCCGGTGATTTCGACAATGCCCTGACGTGAAATCGGCGAGTCGGCGCCGAACATGCTCTGGGCTTGCCCGCCCTGCTCGAACGAGGTCAGCACCTGCACGGTTGACGGAATTTCGACCGGGAACTCTTGCCCTGCGAGCTCACCGGTGTGCACCCGGCGGGTTTCGGTGCCGCGCAGCCCGAGCGCCGCGACCGCCGCGACCGGGCCGAACACGTGTACGAGCGCCGAGACGTAGTAAGGCCCCATGTCGAGCAGCGGCCCGGCGCCCTTCGCGAACAAGAACGCAGGGTTCGGGTGCCACAACTCTGGCCCTTGCCCCTGGAACGTCGTGTGCGCGAACAACGGGCGGCCGATGTCGCCGCGCGCGATCGCCCGCTTCGCGGTCTGCACACCCGGGCCGAGCACGGTGTCGGGCGCGACACCGACACGGAGGCCCGCAGCATCCGCGTGTTGCAGCAGGCCGAGCGATGACACGCGGTCGGTGCCGATCGGCTTTTCGGTCCAGACATGCTTGCCGGCGGCGATGATCGCCTCCGACACCTCGACGTGCACCGCGGGGATCGTGAGGTTCACGACGATCTCGATCTCGGGGTCTGCCAGCACGCTCTCCACGCTGCCGGCGCGCGGCACACCATACTTTTCGGCCTGCGCTCGCGCGCGCTCGGGGACAAGGTCGCCAATGGCGAGTACCCGCAGATCGGGGAACGTTGTGAGGTTCGTCAGGTACTGATCGCTGATGTTGCCAGCGCCGATCAGCCCAACACCGACCGCGCCCATCAGGCGGCCAGCCCGTCGATGAAGCGGCGTGACTGTTCGCAGACCTCGAAAAGGTCACCGTCGAAGAAGTCGAACTCGACGACAGCAACTTCTACCGCGGATGCCGCGGCCACCGCCGCCGCCAACGGCACGTTGCCCTCACCGGCGACCACCTGATCGGTGGGCGGGTACTGCCCCGTCTTTTCGGCTTCGAGGGTGCCGTCTTTCACATGGAGCGCGATCACCCGATCACCGAGGCGACGCAGCAGGGCTGGCCCGTCGAGACCGGCGCGGGCGACCCAGTAGAGGTCGACCTCGAGCACGACCCGCGGGTCGAGCAACTCGGCGAACACCTCAAGGCCGGTCTTGCCGTCGAACGTCACCTCGAGTTCATGGGCGTGGTTGTGATAGCCAACCCGGATACCCCGCGCCGCTCCCTCGGCCGCGGCCGCATTCAGCAGCTCGGCGGTCTCGCGAATCTGGTCGACGGTCTGCCACCGCTCTGGCACCACGCAAGGTTCGATGACCGTGGTCATGCCGAGACGTTCGGCGGCGTCAAACACCGCACTCGGCGGCGGAACGGGGGTGTCGCTGGCCGTGGCATCCGGGTTCACGAATGACGTGGTCGCGAGCATCGCGTGGCCCGTCGGAGCGACGAGGCCGTGCGCGGCGAGCGCGGCGGCCATCGCCTCGGCTCGGCGCACGAAGTCGTAGGGCTCGACCGCGGTGAACCCACGGGCGGCCACCTGGGCAAGCGTGCCGTCAAGGTCGGCTTCGAGCGCGTCACGAAGTGTGTAGAGCTGGATCGAGGTCTGCATGCGGCCATATTACACACAAAACCTCCAGTTGGATGTTTTGATCGATAGGATGGCGCTATGCCCGACCAGACGCCGCCCACTGCCGCCCGCGGCTCGTACCCCAAGGGCGTCGCCCGCCGGCAGGCAATCCTCGACCAGGCCATCGAAGTCTTTGCGAGCCGCGGCTCAGACCGCACCAGCCTGCGCGCCATCGCTGCCGAAGTCGGCGTCACCCACGCCGCACTCAAGCACTACTTCGGCTCACTCGAAGAGTTGCTCGTCGAGGTCTATCGCGAGCACGAGCGCCGCGGCGATACCACCCGCCCAACGCCCGACGATGCCACCCCGATTGAGCTCCTTTGGCAGTGGACCGAGAAGAACCGCGCCGTGCCCGGCCTCGTCGAGCTCTACACGACGCTCGTCGCCACCGCCCTCGAACCCGGGCACGAGGTCGCCCACGACTTCGCAGCCACCCGATTCGCATCGTCACGGGCATCGCTCGCGGAACGCGTGCGCCACAATCAGGCCACCGGCCGCCTCCGCGCCGATCTCGACCCCGACGCCGTCGCGGCGCTCGTCATCGCCGCCTCGGATGGTCTGCAAACCCAGGCACTCCTCGACTCGGATGCCCCACAGGTCGCCGCCCTGCTGCTGCTCGAGGAGTTGCTGGCTGCGCCCACGCCGTCGTCGGCAGGCAACCGCGCCCGACCCACGGCGGGACGCAGCCAGCTGATCCGCTTAGCCCTTGACTGACCCCGACATCAACCCGCCCACGAAGTACTTGCCGAGCAAGATGTACACCACGAGCGGCGGCAGCGATGCGAGCAACGCTCCCGCCATCGAGATGCCGTAGTCCTGCAGCAGCGCACCGTTGGCGAGGTTGTTCAGCGCCAACGTCACCGGTCCGTTCTGACTTGATGAGAAGAACACCGCAAACAGGTAGTCGTTCCAGGCGTTGGTGAACTGCCAGATCAGCACGACCACGAAGCTGGGGATCGAGATCGGCAGAATGATCGACCAGAAGGTGCGGAGCATGCCCGAGCCATCCACTCGTGCAGCCTCGACCAGTTCACCAGGAATCGTCTGGTAGTAGTTCCTGAAAATCAGCGTCGTAATCGGAATGCCGTAGATCACGTGCAGCAAGATCAGTGCCGGGACGCCGCTCGGCACGCCTGCCCCGAGCATGAGCTGCAGCAGCGGGATCATGACGGCCTGGTACGGAATGAACATGCCGAACAAGATCAACGTGAACACGAGGTTCGCGCCGCGGAAGGTCCAGAGCGAGAGCACATAGCCGTTCATCGAGCCGAGGAACGCCGAGATGATCGCCGAAGGCACCACAATCAAGAATGAACGGCCAATCGACGGTGCGAGGGCATTCCAGGCGCCGACCCAGTTGTCCATCACCCAGAGTTCCGGCAACGCCCAGGCACGAGCCGGGGTGGCGTCACCTGCGCCCTTGAAGCTGGTGACCACGAGCACGTACACCGGGGTGAGCACCACGAGTACGAAGAAGATCATCAGTGCGAAGCGCAGCGTTCGGCCGACGCTGAACCGCGACTTCGTCGGGCGGATGGCGGGCACTGCCACCGACGGGCCCACTGGGCCCAAGCCTGCTGCCGAGGCATCCACGGCGGTCATCGCTGCTCCTGACGGTTGGTCTTGATGAGATAGGGCACCACGATCACCGCAACGATGGTGAGCAGGATCGTACCGACGGCGGCCGCGCTCGAGTAGTCGAAGCTCGACTTGAACACATACATGTCGACGGCGGGAACCTTGGTTTGGTAGTTCGCCGGCTTCGAGATCGACATGATGAGGTCGAACGACTTGAGCGACATGTGGCCAATGATGATCAGCGCGGACAGCGCGACCGGTGAGAGCTGCGGGAAGAGCACCAGCCGGTAGAGCTGCCATTCGCTCGCCCCGTCGACGCGTGCGGCTTCGCGCAGTTCATCTGGGATGCCCCGGAAGCCGGCGAGGAAGAGCGCCATGACGTAGCCCGAGAGCTGCCAGATGGCAGGAATCGCGATCGCCACGATGCCAAAGGTGACGTTGTTCCACCACGGGTTCTGGAGGAAGTCGAGCCCGAGGATCTGGAACAGACGGTTGAGGCCGCTCGCGTTCTCCCCCTGGTTTGAGTTCAGCAGCCAGCGCCACACCACACCTGAGGCGATGAACGAGACCGCCATCGGGAACAGGTAGATGGCTCGGAAGAAGCCCTCGCCCTTCGAGGGCTTGTCCATCAGCCACGCCCAGGTGAACCCGATGAGCATCGTGCCCGCAAGAAACACGACGGTGAAGAGCAACAGGTTCAGCAATGAGTGCTGAAAACTACCCGTGCCCAGCAGGGTGAAGTAGTTCGCGAAGCCCACGACGTTGGTCGGCTTCTGACCCGTGGCCTGCGCGGCGTTGTGGCTGTCGGTGATCGACGTTTGGAAGTTCGCGGCGAGCAGCCCGTAGACGAAGATCCCGAGCAGGATCAGCGACGGCGCCAGCAGCAGCAGTGGTGGACCGGCCACCTTGAGTCGTTTACGCATGGTGTTCCTCTCCCGAGGGCAATCGGATGCCCGGGCCCACACGAGGTGGCCCCGGGCATCCGAGCGGATTAGCCCGCGAAGGCTGCCGCGAGCTCGGCCTGGAAGGCGTCGAGGTTCGAGGCGCCAGTGGTGAACTTGCTGGTGGCGTCGGCCACCTTGTTCAGCTTGGCTACCGGAGCGGCCGCACCGTGGGCGAGCGAGGAGACGATCTTGTCGCTTGCGAACGCCTTGATTGCCGACTTCTGGTACTCGCTGAAGTCGCTGGTGTTTGCATCGGTGCGAGCCGGGATCGAGCCCTTCGCCTTGTTGAATGCAGCCTGGCCTTCGGCCGAGCTGATCGTCTGCAGCCAGTCCTTCGCAGCAGCCTCGTGCTTCGCACCAACCGGCAGCGTGAACGAGTCAGCGAGGAAGTCGAACACACCATCGGTTCCCGGAACCGGGAAGTAGATGTAGTCCGTCGGCGACTTCTTGCTCGCGCCAGCGAACGCAGCTTCTGCCCAGTCACCCATCACGTTGAACGCGGCCTTGCCGTCGATGACCTGCTGGGTGGCGTCTGGCCAGTCCAAGCCGTCACGGTCAGTGTTGGTGTAGCTGATCAGCTTGGCGAAGGCTTCGAGAGCTTTCTTGACGTCAGCACCCTTCCAATCCGTCTTGCCATCCCAGAGACCGTTGTAGCTGTCGACGCCGAGCGATGAGAGGAGCACGGTCTCGAGCAGGTGCACCTGAGTCCAGGTGGTGGCCAGTGAAAGCGGGGTCTTGCCCGATGCCTTCACCTTGTCGAGGGCGACGAACCACTCATCCAGGGTCGCGTACTTCGCTGCCGGGTCGAGCCCTGCTGCGGTGAGCACCGCCGGGTTTGCCCAGACGACGTTCGCGCGGTGAATGTTCGACGGCACCGAGTAGATCTTGCCGTCAACCGTCAGACGGTCAACGAGATCCTTCGGGAACGCGTTGCGCAGGCCAAAGGTGTCGTAGAGGGCAGACACGTCTGAGACCTGTGCCGCGTCGATGTAGTCCTGCAGTTCGGCACCGGCGTGCGCCTGGAACGTGTCCGGTGGATCGCCCGCCTGAAGACGCGACTGCAGCAGGTCCTTGGCTGCTGAACCAGCGCCACCGGCGACGGCGCCGTTGACGAACTTCACGTCAGGGTGCTGCGTGTTGAACACGCCGACGAGCGCGTCAAGGCCCGCCTTCTCCGAGCCAGCGGCCCACCAGGTGAACACTTCCACCTCGGAGCCAGCTGCGCCGGTGGAGTCTTGCTTGGGTGCTGCACTGGAGCATGAGGTGAGTGCGAGCGCAAGCGCCGCCAGCCCCGCTCCGAGCACCAGGGAAGTCTTCTTCCGCATGATTTCGCCTTCTTTGCCGAATAACTCACGGCGTGGCCGTGATGAGCGCGGTGTGCGCTGGCACTAAGTAAACGACCAGCCGACCCTTGATGTCAAGAAGTGAACGCAATGTGCCACAGATCGTGACCTTTGCGTTATTTTCTGAACTCACGCTGCGCGCGCGGTACGCTGAGCGACGTGCAGCACACGCAGGCGACACCGGGGTCGCAGACGTCGCTTCGAGAAGCGAATCGCGCCCGTGTGGTCAGCGCGGTCCAGCAGCACGGCTCGCTGACGCAGGTCGAATTGGCCGGAATCACCGGGCTCTCCCGTGCCAGTGTGTCGAATATCGTCACCGAACTCGCCGAGCTCGGTGTGCTCGACACGAGCCCTTCAATTCGCTCAGGCCGACGAGCGCGGCTCGTCACTATCGCGCGCACTGTTGGCTTGGTCGGCGGCATTGACGTCGGGTCACGAACGATGCGAGTGGCGTTATCGGATGCCTCGTTGCAGATCGTTGCCACCGAGGTACTGCCGTTGGCATCCGATCACCGGGCCGACCTCAGCCTGCAACGCGCAGCCATGCTGGTTGGCGAGATGGTCGAGTCAGTCGGCGGTTCTGGCGATGAACTCCTCGCGATCGGGGTTGGCGTCCCGGCCCCGGTCGATGTGGCACATGGCAGGGTCTCGTCAACGGGCCTGCTGCGCGGGTGGGATGGCGCGGCGGTGACCGACCAACTCTCAGCAGCGCTGCACGTTCCGGTCGCGGTGGACAACAACTCGAACCTCGGCGCATTGGCCGAGGCGAGGTTCGGTGCGGCCGTCGGGTGCGACCCGGTAGCGTACGTGCGCCTCTCCGGAACCGTCGGCGCCGGACTCGTGTTGAACGGCCAAGTGCTCCACGGACGCCGGGGCACTGCCGGAGAACTCGGCCACGTTGTCATCGACCCCCACGGTGCCGTGTGTCGGTGCGGCAATCGCGGTTGCCTAGAAACCGTTGTCGGCGCTGCCGGCCTGTTGCATATGCTTCGCGCGAGTCATGGCAACGTCACCCTGGAAGACGTGATTGCGCGCGCACTCCAGGGCGACGTTGGGTGCCAGCGCGCGATCGCCGATACCGGGCGCACCCTTGGCGCCGCCATCGCGAATCTCTGCAACCTGTTCGACCCCGAGATGGTGGTGATCGGCGGGCGCCTCGCCGAGGCCGGAGAGATCCTGTTAGAACCCCTCCGTGGTGCAGTCGATCAGCACACCCTGCGATCCACACTCGGTTCACCAGCGGTCGTTGCCGCCGAGTTCGGTGCGGAAGCCGAGTTGCGGGGTGCGCTCGCGGCCGCGCTCGATCGGGCCCGTGAACTCGGCCGGTTGGGGGTGCCCGCGTGACCGGGGCTGTTCGACGCCGGGTCGCCGCAACGTTGGTGGCGCTCCTGTGTCTAGCCATCACCGGCTGCACCGCGACCGCGGCGCCGAACCCGAGCGATCGCACGATTGGCCTGCTGCTGCCGGAGTCTGAGGTTGCTCGGTACGAGACATCTGATCGACCGACCTTCGAGAGCCTGGCCGCGCGGCGATGCCCGACCTGCACCCTGCTCTACGCGAACGCCGGCGGCAGCGCCGCACGCCAACAAGAGCAAGCCGAGGCGATGCTCGCACGCGGGGCGAAGGTGCTGGTGGTCGACGCGGTCGATACTGTCGCCGCGCAGAGCATCGTTGACTCGGCCAAGCGCAGCGGCGCGGTCGTCATCGCGTACGACCGCTTCATTGAGCACCCGGATGTCGCCGCCTATGTCTCATTCGACTCCGAGTTGATCGGGCGAATGCAAACGGCGGCGGTGCTCGCCGCCCTCCCCCGCGACCACAGGCCAAGGGTGTTGCTCGTGAATGGGTCATCCACCGACCCGAGCGCACTCGCCATTCGCGAGGGCGTGCACTCTGAGCTCGCGAAGTTCAACGTTGAGGTGCTCGGCGAATTCGATGCACCGGCTTGGAGCGCAGCGCGCGCCCAAGACTGGGTGACCGGGCAACTCACCAGGTTCCCCGGCAGGATCGACGGCATCATCGCGGCGAACGATGCACTTGCGGGCGGGGCGATCGCCTCGCTCAAGTCCGCAGGCATCAGCCCGATGCCCCCCGTCTCTGGGGAAGATGCCGAACTCTCGGCGATTCAGCGCATCATCGATGGCGACCAACTCATGACCGTCGCGAAAGCGACCGACGACCAGGCGCGCACCGCCGCCGAGGTCGCGGTGCGTCTGGTCCGCGGCGAAGTGATTGTCGCCCCCACCACGATCCGGGGCATCGACAGCTTCTTACTTGCGCCGACGTTGGTCGATGCATCCAATATTCAGCAGGTGATTATTCAGGGGCGCGTGCACTCGCTCGCCGAAATCTGCACCCCGGTGTACGCCGATGCCTGCGCACGGCTCGGACTCATTGCGAAGGAGACACCATGACCGCAACGGTCTCACTGCGGGGGGTGTCGAAGAACTTCGGTGCCGTGCAGGCGCTGATCGATGTCGACCTCGAGATTCGGTCCGGTGAAGTGCTCGCGGTTGTTGGTGACAACGGCGCTGGGAAATCGACACTCATGAGCGTCGCATCGGGCTCAACGACCGTGTCGACGGGTGTGCTCAGCATCGACGGCGCCCCCGTGAAGTTCGCCTCCCCGGCCGACGCGCGCCGACATGGCATTGTGGCGTCGCCACAGCAGTTGGCGCTGTGCGACAACCTCGACGTGGTCGAGAACCTCTATCTTGGGCACGAGACTACCGGCCGCATGGGGCTGATGGATGAGGTGCAGATGGAG
Source organism: Candidatus Lumbricidiphila sp. (assembly GCA_035764905.1). Classification (GTDB taxonomy): domain Bacteria; phylum Actinomycetota; class Actinomycetes; order Actinomycetales; family Microbacteriaceae; genus Agromyces. The sequence continues at coordinate 77,279 of DASTYN010000002.1, forward strand.
CACAACGCCCGTGAACTGCTCGACAGTCTGGCGGCCAAGATCCCCGATGTTCGAGTACCGGTGCACGCACTGTCAGGTGGGCAGCGCCGAAGCGTCTCGATCGCCAGGGCCCTCCTCGGGAGCCCGCGGGTAATCCTGCTCGATGAACCAACCAACGCGCTCGGTGTGCGCCAGACCGCGCAGATTCTCACCTTGATCGGTCGGCTGCGGGCGCGCGGTCACGCGGTCGTGCTCGCGAGCCACTCGATCACCGATGTGCTGGCAGTCGCCGATCGTATCGTCGTGATGCGGCTCGGGCGTCTGGTCGCTGAGTACCAAGCCGCGAGCACCACCGTCGAAGAGTTGCTCGGCGCAATCACCGGAGCCACGACGACACTGAACACCGGCTCGAACCCGACGGTCAGTACCGGCGCGATGTCCGCCGTCAACTTATCTCGCCACACAGCAGATGGAGCCCATAATGCAATTCGGTGAATCCTGGCGGCGGGTACGCGATGGTGAGCGCCCGATGGTGCCGATCATCGTGGCGCTGATCGCCCTGTGGATCATCTTCGGCGCAATGTCGCCGACGTTCTGGACGCCCGGCAACCTGGTGAACTTGACGATGCAGTCGGTGTCGACGGGCATCGTCGCGCTCGGCGTCGTGTTGGCACTGCTGATCGGACAAATCGACCTCTCGGTCGGCGCAATCGGCGGGCTCGCCGCAGCGCTCGTCGCCGTCACATCGATGTCGATGGGCTGGCCGCTCGCCCTTTCAGTGGTGCTCGGACTGCTCGTCGGCGCGGCCGTCGGCACCCTCTACGGCGTGCTGATTGCCCGCGCTGGGCTACCCGGATTTGTGCTCACCCTCGCCGGACTGCTGATCATTACGGGCCTGCAGTGGAACACGCTCGGCAGCGCCGGGTCGATCAACCTGCCATTCGACTCGTGGTTGGTGCAATTCAGCCAGACCGCATTCGTTCCGCAGTGGTTGGCGTGGGTGCTGGTGGCACTGCTCACCCTGGGCGTCGCCGCCGGTCGGGTCGTGACCCGCCACCGTCGGCAGGCCGCCGACCTGCCGGCCGAATCGGTGCCGGCAATACTCGTGTGGACGTTGCTCGTCGCGGTTGCCGTTGGCGTGCCGGTCGCCTACCTCGGCCAAGATCGAGGCATTGGATGGGCCGTGGTCCTCTTCCTCGCACTCGTCTGGGGCACCGACGTTGCACTTCGCCGCACCCGCTGGGGTCGCGGAATTCGGGCGGTCGGCGGCAACCGAACAGCGGCCCGCCTGGCCGGGATGCCGGTGCGGTGGCTTGTGGTGACGGCGTGCCTTGCGTGCTCGACGTTGGCGGCCCTGGGCGGGGTGCTGGCCGCCGGCCGCCTGGCCGCAGCGAACCAGAGCACCGGTGGCGGCGAGGTATTCCTCATGGCAATCGCAGCCGCAGTCGTTGGTGGAGCAAGCCTGTACGGTGGTCGCGGCAGCGCCTGGTCGGCGTTCGTCGGCATCCTGGTGATTCAGTCGATCGCCAATGGGCTCACGCTGCTCGACCTGGATGCAGCCACTCGGAACATCGTCACCGGCGCCGCGCTCGTCCTCGCCGTCACCATCGACACTGCGCTGAGTCGACGCCGCAACCCCGTTACGGCGGCCAACTCCTTCTGAGCGACTTGCCCGTGGGCATACGGCTAGGACGCCACACAGATAGCTCATGTGTCGCACTGCACCAATGAGGCAGACGCTCCGAAGTGTCTCGGTTTTGGCGCGCGCTGACAAGCCCTGCGGCTATCGCCAACTCCCCGCCCGCCGCGCCACGGCAAACACCTCATCAACCACCGGCATCGGCATCCGCTCGCCATAGCTCAGCATCCACGGCACGAGCCGCTGTCGGTTGATCACGTCTACCTCGGGGTGCGCATCCCGCACGGTGAAATTCCTTGCGTTCACAGGCACTATGACACCCCGGACCCCGACGGGAAACCCGCACGCCTTGGTCAGCAGTCGCGACGCGCGGGATGCCTCGTGTCGACTGTTTCGCACGTAGGGCTGCCGCGTTCCGTTGACGAGAAATGTGGACCCCGCCACCCAGATATTCGCCCGTGGATGATGTTTCGCATTCAGCGTGAACACCCCGCCCGGGCCGATCAGCACATGATCGATATCGCTCCCGGCGTCACCAATCGGAACGGCGTGCAGCACCCGCCACCGCGGATCAATCTTGATCAGCGAGTCAATCTCACGGGCGACCGCTTGCTCTCCGATCGCCCCGGCAACCCAAGGTTGCGCCTCCTGACGCAGGTACTGGTCCAGTTGCATCTGGTGTTGGTTGACCCCCCGCCACCACGCAAGCACGGCTCGGTGGTGCCGCCGCTCGGCCGAGCTTGACGTGAGCCATTTGCCGAACGTTCGCCGAGCCGGGCGCGGCACCCACTGAATCGCCCGCCGCTGTGATTCGAAATGGTGCACCTGCATCAGCACCGAATGCGCGGGCACGTTCAGCGCCAGGTCGGCCCACTGTTGACCCCCGGATGCCTCGGCCACGCCAGTCGTGGTCTCCAGCGGCGCTGGCCCCTGGCGTTCTTTCATGGCCGGAGACCCTGTCCGGTGCAGCGCACTCGCGCGCTTCCCTCCGGCCGTGTTCGCCCACACCTCGACCGCCACCACAAGCGAGTCCGCACTCTCCACGGACGTGGGATGGCCCTCGTTGGTCACCAGGTCCCACCAGCCGAGTTCCGCACCCGAATCGCGCACGTACAGACGCCTGCCGTGCCGCGACCAAAGCGTGAATTCGAAGTCGCCGTGCTCGGCCGCTACACCCTCGATCGCCATTCTGGGACTCTAACGGGGCTCTACATCCACCAACCGACCCAGTTCGGGTGCCAGGATTCCTCGATCTGGGTGGTACGCCGGGAGGCTACCGGACCGACGATTACTGCGCGACCGCTCCGTTCCGCGGCGCGCGCGTTGACCGATACCTAGACCGAACCGGGTTCGACGAGTCGTGCAAAAGGTAAGGCCCCAGATCCGGGAAATCCCTGATCTGGGGCCAAATTGGTTGCGGGACCAGGATTTGAACCTGGGACCTCTGGGTTATGAGCCCAGCGAGCTACCGAGCTGCTCCACCCCGCGTCGGTAGTACCAGACTACGCGACGCGGGGCGGGTTCCCAAATCGGGGCCTACTGTGCCGACAGCGCGATCAATTGGTTGATCAGTTCGGTGAGTTTCTTGTCGGCGGCACCGAACGCGGCGAGGTCGCCGGCGGCGAGCGCTGCCTGCTTGTCTTTGATCGCCTGGGCGGCCTGGTTCAGCAGCGCCTGCATCGCTGGCGTGACCGTGCCTGTTCCCGGCGCGGGCGTCGGGGCGGGGGTGGCCCCTGGCGTCGCGCTCGGCGTCGCACCCGGGGTCGCCGTCGGCGACCCCGTCGAGGGCTGCACGTGCTGGTCACCGGCCGACGCCCCAGATGAGCCACCAAAGAGGTCGTTCAGCGCCTGGTCGAGGGTGTCACGGAACGCGATCTTGTCACCGAATGCCACGAGCACCTTCTGCAGCAGCGGGAAGCTCGTGTTTCCGGTCGACTTCACGTACACCGGCTGCACGTAGAGCAGACCACCCCCGACCGGCAGCGTGAGCAGATTGCCATTGATGACCGACGAATTGCCCTGCTTCAGCAGGTTCAACGTCTGCGAGACGGTCACGTCACCGTTGAACTTCGCCTGCACCTGGCCCGGGCCCGGCACATTGTCACTCTCGGGCAACGTGAGTAGTCGCAACTTGCCATACCCGTCGGCCCGCGCGCCGTTCGTCGAACCGGCATCCGAATCCACCGCGAGGTACCCGCGCAGCACGTTGCGCGACTGCTCACCTGTCGTCGACTCCGGAATGAACGTCGAGTACAGCGAATACGCCGGCTCAGTCTGGCCAGGCATCTGCATGGTCAGGTAGTACGGGCGCTGCAACACCGTGCTGGTGGATGCAGCGGTCGGCTCCTTCGGCGTTGTCCACGCGTCTTCACGCGAGTAGAACGAGCCAGCGTCGGTCACGTGGTAGCGACCAAGCACCTCACGCTGCAACTCGAACAGGTCGGTCGGGTAGCGCACGTGGCTCATCAGATCGCCCGACATCTCGCTCATTGGGCGCAGCGTCGAGGGGAACACCTTCTGCCAGGTCTTGAGAATCGGGTCAGAGGCATCCCAGGCGTAGAGCTTCACCGAACCGTCGTACGCATCAACGGTCGCCTTGACCGAGTTACGGATGTAGTTCACCGCATCGGCCGCACGCGTGAGCCCCGAGGCATCCAGTGTGTCATTGCCCAACGCCAACTTGTGTGAGTACGGGTACCGGTCGCTCGTGGTGTAGCCATCGACGATCCAGACGAGGCGACCATCGACGACCGACGGGTACGGGTCGGAGTCGACGTGCAGGTACGGCGCAACCTTCGAGACGCGCTCGCTCGGGTCGCGATCGTAGAGAATCTGCGACTGATCGTTCACCGCGTTCGAGAGCACGATCTGCTCGCTCTGGAACTTCAGCGCGTACACCATGCGGTTGAAGAAGTTGTCAAGCTTCGGCCCACCGTTGCCCTTGAAGGTGGTCTCGGTCTGGTCCTTCGCGTCGGTGCCCGACGGGTAGTCGAGCTCGACGGGAGCCGTGCCATCCGGAGCGCCAACGATCGAATACGTCGGCGAATTCTCACCGAAGTAGACCCGCGGCTCGTAGGTGCCGAGTTTGCCCATCTCGGGAATGCCCGACTGAATGAACACCGGCTGCCCGTCAACCGAGCGCTGGTTGCCAGCCACCGCGACAAGGCCGTATCCGTGCGTGTAGACCACGTGCGAGTTGTACCAAGTACCGGCGTCGCCAAGACCGGATGTCTGCAACTCACGGGTCGCCACGACGGTGTCTTGTGACTTGCCGTCGATTTGGTAGCGGTCGACATCGAGGCTGTGCGTGAACGTGTAGTACTGGCGGAACTGCTGCAACTGCTTGAACGCATCGCTGATCTGCGCCGGGTCCATCAGGCGGATGCTGGCGGTCGTCGCCGCATCGGCACGCAGTGCGCCCGGCTCAGCGTTGGTCTTCGCCGCGAACGGAATCGTCTGTACCTGGTCGACGCCATACGCCTGCCGGGTGAGGTCGATATCGCGCTGAATGTACGGCGCCTCCATGGTGCGGGCGCTCGGCACCACCTGGAATCGCTGCACGATCCACGGGTAGAGCCCGCCCACGACGATGCTCGAAACCACGAGCAGCGCGGTGCCGATGAGCGGCAGACGCCAACGCCCAACAGCCGCGGCGACGAAGAACAGCACGGCGACGATGATTGCGATCGCCGCGAGAATGCCCTTGCCCGGAATGACCGCGTTCACATCGGTGTACCCGGCACCCGTGAGTGTCTCGCCAGAGTCTGTGACGGTGGCGTACTGGTCGAACCAGATACTCACCGCCTGCAGCAGCACGTACACGCCCGCGAACGTCGCAACCTGCACCCGGGCGGCCTTCGAAATCAGCGCGGCACGGCCAGCAATGCGGATGGCGCCATAGAGGTAGCTTGTCGCAAGCGCGAGCAGGCCAGCGAGCAGCACGACCGCCGACGCGAACGCCAAGATCGAGCGGTAGAACGGCAACTCGAATACGTAGAAGGCGATGTCGAACCCGAACTGCGGGTCGGTCTTGCCGAACGGGGTGCGGTTCAAGAATGTGAGCACTTGCTCCCAGCGGGCCGACGCGGCGACGCCAGCAAACAGACCGAGGAGCGCTGGCGTACCCCACATGGCGAGCCGCCGCAGCGGCTCGAACACCTCTTGGTATCGGTCAAGCGTCGAGTTCAGCTTCGCGTACACCGGGCGCGAGCGGTATGCCCACTGCAGCGCGGCCCAGACCGGCACGCCCATGGCGACAAAGCCAATGACGAACAGGATGGCTCGTGCCGCCCACTCGGTGAACAACACCCCGTCGAACCCGAGTTGCCGGTACCAGAGCACGTCGGCGTAGACCCCCGCGAACCCGAAGAACGCGAAGACAAGCACCGCCACGATCGCGATGGTCGCCACGAGTGGTGCGCGGCGGCGGTTGATGGCAGGTTTCGGCGCTGAAGAGCTCACGAATCCATCCTAGGTGCGGGCGTTTCACCAAACCTGGGTGCTGCCTGAGCGTTCACCGCCGAGCTAGTGCGGTGCGGGGCATCCCTCGAATTTGCTCGTGTCTCCCCCGGCGCCGATCGTTTCGACGATCTCGCGGGCCTGGTGCAGGCTGTCGACCGCGAACACGGTCAGACCGTCTGGAATCTGCCCGACGACGTCATCGCAGTTCGAAGTGGGCGCCAAGAACCACTTCGCGCCGGCCCTCTGGGCGCCCCAGAGCTTCTCGCGAATCCCCCCGATCGGCCCCACGACGCCGGTTGCGTCGATTGTGCCGGTGCCCGCGAACACCTGCCCACCGGTGGCGGCGCCCGGGGTGAGCTTGTCGATGATGCCGAGCGCGAACATCATGCCCGCGCTCGGACCGCCAACGTTGTCAAGCTGCAGATTCACGGCAAATGGCACCGTGTAGGCCATGCGTGCTCCCGCGCCGATCAGGTAGGCGTCCTGTGTGAACGTCGGGGTGAGGGTGACCGTGAGCGGCGAGCCATCCCGAATGATGTCGAACTTCGACGCTTGCCCTTTGGTAGCCTGCACCGCCGCCCGCAACTCACGATACGAGTGCACGGCGGTGCCGTTCACCGCCTTCACGGTGTCGCCAACCTTCAGCACCCCATCGGCCGGGAGCCCCTGCGCGATCGAGGCCACCTTCACATCGCGACCAACGTCGTACCCGAGTTCGACCAGTGCCGCCGCAACCGCGTCTTGTTTCGAATCGGTCATATCGGCAGCCGATTGCTGCTGCTGCTCTTGTGGGGTGACGTTCGGCGGAAAGAACTCATCGTGCGGCACAACGCTTCGACTCGGGTCAAGCCACGCCTGCAGCACGTCGAGCCAGTTCGCGGCGCGCTTCGCAGTGCCCGTGATCGACACCGTGAGCAGATTGAGTTCACCGCTGGTCGGGTAGGTCTGTTGACCCGGGATGTCGATGAGGGGCACTGCGGCACCATCATGCTCGGCTGTGCCGAGGGTGTCGAACACGGGCCCCGGCTTTTCGATCACATACGGCGACGGCGCGAGGCCGAAGATGGTGCCACCTATGAGGAGCACGGCAATGGCCCAACTCACCACCGTCCGCGGGCGCACACGGCGACGGCGGAACCGCTTGCCGGCTGCCGAGGGGTCGACCTCGAAGCGTGGGCGGAGCGGGGCATCCGGGGTGCCGTGGTGGTCGGCGCGGCGCGGGGCATCCGGATTTGCGGCGCCCGGGCCATGCGAGGCGTCGTCGAAGAGCGACATGTTCTGTTCCTTCTCGCTTTCACCCTGCGCATTGTTCGCCGCGGGCGCAACACTGACCACGAAGCCTATGCCACCGAACCGCCGCGCGGCCTATGAATCGGGCTAGCGTGGAACGTGGAGGTGCCGCCGTGAACGGTGACGAGTCGAACCAAGAAGACGACCTGCGCGAGTTGTTGCGCAAGTTGATGTCTGGTGAGGGCGACATCGATCCGAGTCGTCTTGCCGCCGCCGCGGGGCTGCCGAGCGATCCCGCCGCGTTGCAGGCGATGCTCGGTCAACTGCAGCAGGCGATGAGTCGCGCCGGTGACTCAATCGACTGGGCCGCATCGCTGCACGCCGCTGAGGCCATTGCGGGTTCCTCGCAGCGGCAGCTCGCCGACGACGAGTCCGTTCGGCTGCACCAAGCGTTCACCGTCGCCGCGCTTTGGCTCGATGAGGTGGTGGATGTCACGGCCCTCGCCGCGCCGCCCGAGCTGATGACCCGGCGCTCGTGGGTAGTCGCGACCATGCCGGTGTGGAGTGAGTTGGCCGAACCGGTTGCGGTGTCGATTGCCGATGCACTCACGTCGGTGCTCTCGGAGCATGCACCAGAAGAGATGCGTTCAATGCTTGAGCAGGCGAGCAAGATGCTGCGCGGTGTTGGCGGGGCGTTGTTCGCGATGCAGTTTGGGCAAGCGATTGGCCGGTTGTCATCTGAGGTGATCGCTGGTGGCGACATCGGAATTCCGCTGATCTCGGATGGCCGCGCCGTGTTGCTGCCACAGAATTTCGAGTCCCTCAGCACCGACCTTGACGTGCCGCTCGATGAGGTGGCGCTCTACCTCGCGGTGCGTGAACTCGCGCATGCACGTCTGTTTCGGCATGCGCGCTGGTTGCGGCTGCACTTCATTTCGGCGATCAAGGCATTCGCGTCTGGGATTCGCATCGACACCGACCGCATGGAGTCGCTCGCCGAAAACTTCGACCCCGCTGACACCGAGGCGTTGAAGCAGGCCGTGTCGACTGGTGAACTCATTCGCCCGCGGACGCCGGAACAAGAAGCTGCCCTCGCTCGGATCGAGACGATGCTGGCCCTCGTCGAGGGCTGGGTCGACGCGGTGACCGCTGCGGCAACGAGCCGCCTCCCCCACGCTGCCGCGCTCGCCGAGGCGATTCGCCGCCGCCGCGCCACCGGAGGGCCGGCCGAGTCGGCACTCTCGAGCCTGGTTGGCCTCGAACTGCGCCCGCGCCGGTTGCGCGATGCCGCCGCCCTGTGGACCGCGGTTGGCGACGCCGTTGGCGTTGCCGCCCGTGATGCGCTGTGGGCGCATCCCGACCTGGTGCCCACCGGCGAAGACCTCGACGCTCCGGCCGCGTTGATTGCGCACCTCACCGGCACGTCGACCCCGGATGCCTCGGCCGACGACTTCGACCGGCAACTGCAAGAGTGGCTTGACGGCCCGGCGCCCGGCGCCGCAGGCACCGAACCGGGGGCCGACGCAACCGACTGAGCGCGCGAGCGTCGGCGCCGGTGAGGTACTAGGCGGCCCTGACCAACTGATGTGCCCGCTGGAAACTCACGCCAAGCACGGCACCAATGTCACGGACAGTGAGCCCGGCAGCTTCGAGTTCTTTCGCGGCAGCGCGGTGTTCCTCGGCAGCACGGGAGCTGGCTGCCTGCGCCGCTTCCCGCAGTTCGACCGCGCGTCGCTGGTGCTCGCGGACGCTCTCTGGGACCACCGGCGTCACCGCGATTTGGATCTCCGCCGACGCCTCACCGGTCACGAACGCGATTGCCTCGATGATCTGTCCCGCCTGATCGAGCCGCGAAACCTGACTGATCGCCCCCGGCGCATCAACAGCCTGCAATACCCACCATCGGCCGGAACGCTCCGCGGTCACCGTGTATCGGCTCATCGCCACCACCCCTTCCCGAACTCGGCTTGGAACTGATCAAAGAACTTCTTTGCGGTGAGGTCATCAATCTCAGCGTGGCGCCCGAGCGTTGAAGCGGTGTTGCCAACTTTGATTCCGGTGTGGTTCTTGAGTTCGTAGATGGCGAACTCCTTGCCACTGCTTCTGGCCTGCGCCCTGATCCGTCTGATGACGTCGCTGCGTTTCACGCTACCGTTCTAGTGGTCACTAGACAACTGCGTCTAGACGGGCTAGACACCGTGGAATACGCATCACGCTATTCGCTTGTGGAGGGCGCAACCGTGCGCGCTGTGGACGATTTCCGACGGGCGAGCGGCGCATGCGAGAGCATCGGCGCATGGTGTTCCGCATCGATCCCGACGTCCCTGAGGTGTGGCGCTCGGTCGACGAGCTGCAACTCGGCGCCCCGACGCCGGTTGCGGTGATTTCGAACCCGAGCGCCGCCACTCGCGGCATGCTGACCCTGCTGCGCCGCGGCGCGAGCGAGCAGGCGTTGATCGCGCTGACCGAGACGCTCGGCGGCACCGCGGTCGAAGTTCGAGACCTCCTGAACACCCTTGCGCCGGCCCTCACAACCCCGAATACGCGGCCCGAACCGCAGCCGCTCCCCCACCTGGTTGCCGTCGATGCCGCGAATCGGGCCGACGCCGACGCGCTCATCCGGGCTCTCGGCGAACTCGGCCACACCGCTGCACCGATCAGCGAATGCGAGCGCGAATCGGTCAGTTGCGCGGTACTGATCCGCGCATGGGTGACCGCTCCCGCCGCGTATCAGCCATGGGTGCGGCGCGATGTGCCGCACCTCGCCATCGTGTATGGCCAGCTGGGTGTCGAGGTCGGGCCGTTTGTCGAACCCGGGGATGGCCCGTGCCTCCGTTGCCGCGACCTGGCTCAGCGCGACCTCGACCCAGCATGGCCAGCGATTGCCACCCAACTTGCGCGCCGCGCCGCGCCGGGGCGCACCGCCCGGACCGCACACGATGCGGTGGCCGCGGCCGCCGCACTGGTCGACGATCGACTCAAACGGGGCGTGAACCCGCTGCGGGAGGCATCCGTGTCGCTGACCCGGCCGTGGGGCGTCGATCAGCCGACGCCGGTCGGACTGCACCCGGAATGTGGGTGCCAAGGTCTCGCACAAATCTCGATGCCTGCTGTGGTGCCCGCGAGGGGCTCATCGCCGCCCAACTCAGGTGCAATCGCCGCTTTGCACGCGTGACCCCGACGTAGAACAGCCGGCGTTCCTCATCGATGGCTTCGAGGCCGTGCGCATACGAAATCGGGAGCAGCCCCTCGTTCACGCCCGCAAGAAACACCGTCTCCCACTCGAGCCCCTTCGCTGCATGCAGGGTCGAAATCGTGACCGCATCGAGGTCGGGTTCATGGTGCACCTCGGCGCGCGCCCAGAGTTCATCGGCGAACTGCCGCAGCGTCGCAGTCGCCGCCTGCGCATCGGCCATGCCGGCAATCACATTGAGCGATTCCCACCGCGAGCGAATTGCGCCGCGCTCGCTCGGCGCCTCGGGTGTCCATCCCAACTGGCGGAGCACCTTCGTCACCGCGGTAATCAGCGGGTCATGCTGCTCAGCCACGGCGGCAGCGCGAATGCCCTGCACCGCCTGGCGCACCTCAGGTTGATCGAAGAAGCGCACCCCGCCGCGCACCCGCACGTTCACGCCGGCGTCGTCGAGCGCCTCCTCGAAGAGCGCGCTTTGCGCGTTGACGCGCACAAGTACGGCAATTTCGGATGGCGGCATCCCACGCCGGATGAGCTCGGCGATCTGCGCGGCGATCTGGGTGGCTTCGGTTGCAGCGTCGGCGAACTCGGCGACCGAGGTGGCAGCGGGCACCGCGGCCGATGCCTTGGCTTTCGCCGCACCCGGCCCATACCGAGGAACGGTCGGCGCTGGTTGTGCCACCGCGCCCGCCGCAACGAGGTTCAACGCCCCTGGCCGACCGCGCATCACCTCATTTGCGAGCCCCACGATCTCGGCGGTCGAACGGTAGTTGCGCACGAGCTCCACCACCTGGGCATCGTCGTAGCGCCGCTCGAACCCGAGCAGATACTCCGCGTTCGCGCCCGCAAACGAGTAGATGGTCTGGCTGGCATCGCCGACCACACAGAGTTCGGTGCGCTTCCCGAGCCAAAGGTCAAGCAGACGTTGTTGTGCGGGCGAGACATCCTGATATTCGTCGACGACGAAGTGCCGATAGCTTTCGCGCACGTGCAACGCGACGGATGGCTCGGCCTCGATCATGCCCGCCGTGGCCAGCAGCACATCTTCGAAGTCGATCGCGTGCCGTTCGTCTTTGACCTGCTCATAGGCGGATTCGATCGCGAGCGCCTGGGCGACGGTGAGCGTGCCGGGCGCGCCGTGCGCGTGCAGACGGGCCTCGAACTGGGCTCGCGAACTGCCGGTGACTTTGCGAAGCTCGATCGCGGCCGCGAGGTCGCGCAGGGTCGGCCGGTCGCAGCGGACCTTTACCCGCTCAGCCGCTTCGGTCAACATTCGAGCCTTCAGCTCGTACACGCGCGGCGCCGGACGGCCGGCCAGGATCGGCCAGAAATGATTCAGCTGGGCGAGCGCCGCAGAGTGGAACGTGCGCACCTGCACACCGCGGGCGCCGAGCGCGCCGAGACGGCTGCGCAGTTCGCCCGCTGCGCGAGTGGTGAAGGTGAGCGCCATCACTTTGCTGGGGTCATAGGCACCCGTGGCAACCCCGTACGCGATCCGATGGGTAATCGCCCGGGTCTTGCCGGTGCCCGCACCTGCTCGCACACAGACCGGGCCATGGATGGCCAGTGCGACCGCGCGCTGCTCATCGTCGAGGGAGGCGAGCAGGGCGTCGGGCTGCATGGCTCCCCTCAAGAAGTTGTGGCCGGTAGCGCGTGCCCAAGCCGCCCCGAAGGGTGTGGCGATCAGCGCTGGATGGCCCAGGTTTGCCTAGGCTGGAGCCTATGGCGCGTTCTTTGTTCAGCCTAGCCGCGTTGGCTACGGCAGCAGTGCCCGGACTTAACGTCGCACAGGTGAGCCCCGATGTTCGGCACGGCGACGGCTTCGACGCCGCGGTGCTCACGACCACCGAGGGGCGCGACCTGGTGATTCGGGTGCCGCGCGACCAGGTCGCTGAAACCGAGCAGTCGGCCGACCTGGTGGCCCTGCGTGCCATGACCGCCGGGGTACGGTCGCGCCTACCGTTCGAGGTACCCGTGTTTCTTGGGCAGGCGCCGATTGACGGCACCCGCGGGGTCGTCACCAGCCACCTTCCTGGTCACGTTGCGGGCAACGACCTGCTGGATGACCCGGGGCTGGCCGATGCGGCAGGGCGCGCGATTGCCGCCATCCATAATCTGCCGACCGGGTTCTTGAGCGACGCCGGCCTGGCCCGTCCAAGTGCCGCCGATATTCACCAGAGCGTGCTCGATCTGATTGGCAAGGCGGCCGCGACCGGGCATCTGCCGGCCGCACTGCTGCGCCGCTGGGAGCGCGCAACCGACGATGCCGCACTCTGGCGGTTCAACCCGACGGTGATCAACGGCGATCTGTCGGCCGAAGCGTTCCTGGTGTCGGGTGACTCGATCTCGGGCGTGGTCGGGTGGTCGTGCCTCGCCCAGGGTGACCCCGCGCGCGATCTGCACTGGTTGCTGAGTTCGCGCGGTGCGGCAGCTGAGGTGGCGTTTAACTCGTATCTTGGGGCTCGCACCGAGGGCGCTGACCCGATTTTGGCGCAGCGCGCGATGTTGCACGGTGAACTGCAACTTGCGCGATGGCTGCTGCACGGCGTCGAGCATCGCGATCAGGCGATCATTGCCGACGCGGTCAGCATGCTCGACAACCTCGTAGCGCATGTGCACACGCAGACCAGCGACCCACTCTCGCCGGCCACGGCGCCGATCACGGTGATCGCCGATGTGGAGCGCATGCTCGATGCGACCCCGCACGAGGTGTTGCACCGCGGTGGCGCGGGTAACCTGCTCACCGACAGTTTTGACTCAATTGACACCGGGGCGCACCCGGCGTCGGCGGCGGCTTCGGTCTCGACTGAGACCCGGCCGATTACCCTCGATCTGAGCGGCTGGGCAGTGCCCACCGACGAGGACGACGCCGAGGTCATTGACGGCGAACTACCACCAACGGTCGCACCCGCCGATGCTGACGCCCACCACTCCGACCCCAACACCGGCGCCGATCACACCGCCGCGGCGGCTTCGAGCGACGACCGCCACTGACCGAGTAGGTCGTCGGGCCCGGCGAGTGACTGCGGCCGAATCGTGCGGTCGGATTCGATGAAGTAGAACGCCGCCGACACCTCGTCGAGGTCGACCCGGTACGCCCACGCGCAGGCGATGCGGTACAGCGCAAGTTGTGACGCGCGCAACGCGAGGTCGTCGGCATCGCGTGGGGCGCGACCGGTCTTCCAATCGACCACTTCGTAGCGGATGCCACGCTGCCCGAGTTCGCTCGCCGGGTCAACGTCGAACACCGCATCGAGGCGACATACGAACACGTGGTCGCCGAGCGGCAGGTGGACCTCACGTTCGACGGCGATTGGGCGCCGGATGCCCCATTCGGATGCCTCGAACGTCGCCTGCAGGCTGGCGAGCCGTTCGTCGTCGAACGCCTCCTCCCCCGCGCGGTCAATCCACCCGTCCCCCAGCGCACCGAGTTCGTCACCGAACGGTGCGGGCGGGGCATCGCCCGAGCGAACCTCCACCCACTCATGAAACTGGGTGCCGAGCGTCGCCGCCGCCGTGGGGCGCCGCGGCATCGGCCGGGCGGCGGCGGCGAGCACGTCGGCGGCATCGACGAGGTAGTCCTTGAACCCGGATGCGCGCACCCGAGTTGGCGGCGCCGGCAAGGCCAACGGTTGGCGATGTCGTTCCCGCTCCTCGATCAGCAAGTGCAGGTGCGCGAGCAATGCGGGGTCAATCCCCTCACCACTCGGCCGTTCGGCCGCACGTTCGACGGCTGCGGCCGCCGAAGCGACCGGTCCGCGCCGGTGTCCGAGCGGGTCGAGCGGCCAGCTCGCCGGTTCATCTTCGGTGAAATCTGGGCGGTCACCTTCAGGCGCCGCTGGCAATGCTCCGATCAGCCCGGCATCGGCGAGTTCGGCGAGGAATTCACTCGGACCTCGCGGCGTTTGCTGACCAGCCCACCATGAACCTGCCAACAGAAGCTCATGCCGCGCCCGCGTGAGCGCCACATAGGCGAGGCGTCGGTCCTCGGTGGCGGCATGCGTCCGCACCGCGGCACGGTAACGCTCAAATTCGGCATCGAACTCGACCTGAGTGTCGACGTCACGCCACGCAAACTCCGGCAGCTGGTCCGCGTCGCCCTGGAGTTCGGCGGGGAGGCATCCGAACGCCACCCACCCGCGCCCGGACCGTAGTTTCGCCGGAAGCTCATCGCCGACGAGCCGCGGCACGGCGACATAGTCCCACTCGAGCCCTTTCGAGCCATGGATCGTGAGAATCTGCACCGCGCCGGCCACCGGCTCGTCAATGCGCGGCGTCAACCGGTCGCGACGCTCCGCCTCAACAAGCCAACCGAGGAACGCGCCGAGCGTCGGCGCTTCATCGCCATCAGCAAAGCTGCGCACAAGGTCGGCAAATGCGTCAAGGCTTGCCTGACCGAGCACCTGCTCGGGATTCGCCAGCACCTCAATGTCAAGCAGCAACTCCTGCGCCACCGACATGACGAAATCGGCAAGCGGCAGGCCAGCACGACGTCGAAGCCCCTGCAGTTCAGTGCCGATCCGGCGTAGCCGTTCGCGGCCCGCCTCGGTAAACCCCGCGAGCCAACGATGATCTGCCGCGGCGGCGCAGACGAAATCGAGGGCGTCGACAATGGATGCCCCGTCGTCGATGCCAGCAGCAGGGGTCTCGCGATCGTTCAGGAGTCGGGCAACTTGAGCGAGGGCGGCAAGATCGGCGGCGCCGATCATCCACCGCGCGCCCGCGAGCAGCCGCACCAATTCGGCACCGGCCGATGGGTCGTGGAGCACCCGGAGCGCACACACCAGATCGGCGATCACCGGCTGCCCAAGCAGCGCATCGAGTCCAAGCACATGCACGGGAATCCCCCGTCGGCGGAGCGCCGCCGCAAACCGCGGAATGTGCCGATTCGCCCGGCAGAGCAGGGCGGCCGTGGGCGCCTGAGTGCCGGCGCCAGTGCCGCTGCCAACCCGCATCCGCTCGGCGAACCAGTCGGCCACTGCATCGGCCTCGTCGTACACAGTCTCGGTGAAGGCCAGGTGCACCGCTCCAGGGCCAGCAACGGGCGATGCCGCGAGTGGGCGCTTTGGCACCCCCGAGTCGAGCGGCGTGATCAGCGTGTTCGCCGCCGCGAGCACCGCATGTGAGTTGCGCCAACTCGTCGAGAGGTGAAACACCGGCACGGTCGTGGCATCCGCAGCAAAGTCGTCGGCGAATCGTGCGAGGCTTGCGGCGCTGGCCCCGCGCCATCCGTAAATCGCCTGATCGGGGTCTCCCACGGCCATCACCGACAACGGCACCGCTGCGCCGATGCGGTCGCCAAAGAGCGCGGCGAGCAGCCGAGTCTGCACCACACTCGTGTCTTGGTACTCGTCGAGCAGCACCGCGCGGAACCGCTCGCGATACTCGGCGACGACGTCGGGCCGGGTCGCGCAAATCTCGAGCGCAATTCCGACCTGGTCACTGAACTCGACGAGTCCTCGCGCACGTTTAGTCGCAGCAAACCGTTCGGCCAGCAGCGTGAGCGGCTCAAGCGCGCCGACTGCGGCGACCGCCTCGGTCACATTCGCCGATTGCGCCCGCCGGCGCGGCCCGAGTGGCAGTTCAGGCAGTCGCGAAAACTCGGCCGCG
The DNA here is from genome assembly GCA_035764905.1 of Candidatus Lumbricidiphila sp. Lineage (GTDB taxonomy): Bacteria > Actinomycetota > Actinomycetes > Actinomycetales > Microbacteriaceae > Agromyces. Next base: position 93,391 of record DASTYN010000002.1, read on the forward strand.
AACGCATGAATTCGGGATGGCTCGACCGCATGCTCACCGATCGCCCGGCTCAACGCCAGCACGGCCTCGGTGATCGAATCGACCGATTTGTCGAGGCCGAGCAACCGTGGGTCGTCGCTCGCGACCACGATTGAACGAGCAAGCTGCCAGGCCGCGGCCTCACCGAGCACGGTGGCATCTGGGTCTCGCCCGACACTCAGCGCGTGTTCCCTCGAGATTGAGGCGGCGAACGCGTTGTAGGTCATAACGGTCGCGCCCTCGAGCGGATTGTTGGCCGCAGCCGACCCAGCCGGGTCGGCGGCCCGATCGGATGCCGCAAGCTGCGCGCAGCGCACCCGCACCCGCTCGGCCAACTCCGAGGCCGCCTTGCGCGTAAAGGTGAGCCCGAGCACCTGCGGCTCGGTGACATGCCCGTTCGCGAGCAGCCACACTACGCGGTTCGCCATGGTTTCGGTCTTGCCACTGCCAGCGCCCGCCACGACGAGGCTCGGCCCAGTCGGCTGCGCCTCGATCACCTCGCGCTGCTCAGCGGTCGGGGCATGCAGCCCGAGTCGTGCCGCAATGGCAGGGGCTGACCGATCGGCGGGTGCCGACTGGGCGGCGGCGAGTGACTGCATGGCGGGTACGTTACGGCCACCCACCGACACGCTGACGCCCACGCCGAGCGCTACGCCGACACCGCCGGCACCACCTGCACGCGGTAGATCCAGTCGGCATACCGACCACGCTCGATGCCGCCAGGGGCGGCGAACGTCGCCCCACCCATGAGTACAGCCGCAGCATCCACTCGCGCGCCGAATGCGGTGGCAGCGGCATCGTCGAACGGCTGCTGCGCCCGCACGCTGTATTCCTGCCCGCGGGCGGGCTTGGCGACGTAGACGAGTCGAGCGCCGCCGAGGGTGCCCGCAGTTGGCAGCGCGCCCTCGCGGGCCGCCAACTGGTACGCCCCGAGTTGCGGATGCTCCGCCGTCGCCTTCTCCGTAGGCACCGTCGATCCGGTCTTGATGTCGACGATCACGGTGGTGCCATCCGGTGTCGCTTCGACCCGGTCGATGCGACCAATCAGCTGCGCTCGGCCCACCTCGATCGTGAAACCGCCCTCGGCGCCGAGCAGCACCCTGCCCTCATCGGCCGAATCCGCGAGGTACGCGGCGGCGCCCGCCACCATCTGCCGGGCACGCGACAGCTCGCGCTCGACCACCCAACCCTGGTCTGGGCAGACCGACGTCACCCGCGACGCGACCCGCTCCCACAGGGTCGTAGCGTCGGCACCCGCACCCGCGGCGAATTCCTCAACCACCGCGTGCACAATCGAGCCGATTGCGGCGGCCTGCCCCGAACTCGGCTGGGCAACCTTGTCGATGAACCATCCGAGGGGCGACGCTTCGACAGCTTCGATCTTCGAAGCGGAGACCGGTACGCGAGCCCCAGGGTCGGCGAGGTCGACCAACGGCGCCACCGTCGACGGCGCGGCCAAGCCATACCAATCGTCGGGATGCGCCCCCGGCACGCCGCGCTCGGCGAGCAGCGCGAGCGCTGCGGGCGACTGCCCGCACGGGTTCGCCACTGCGTCGCGCCGAAGGGCGCCGACCATGCCCCGCAAGTGCATTGGCCGACGCGCTACCGAACGCGACGGAGCGTCTGGCGCGAAATTCATGAGTCGGCTCGGCTGCTCGTCATCGTTCGCGACCGCGGTGAGCACCACCTGCTGCCGGGCACGGCTGACCGCAAGCACAAATAGCCGCAGCTCATCGGCCAGCACCGCTGCCCGTTGTTCGGCATGCGGCGGCGCAGTCGGCGCGGCGGTGCCGGAGCCGTGTGCCTGGACTGCAGCAGCGAGGTCAGCCGCCCCGAGCAGCGTGCCTCGTGGGCGAAAGTTCGGCCATGCGCCGTCCTGCAGTCCCGAAACGACGACCACGTCGAATTGACGCCCGATCAGCACCGGCGGGGTTGCCAACAACACCCGATCACCGCGAGTCACCGGTGCGAGTACATCTTCGGGCAGCGCCCGGTCGAGCTGTTCGCGCACGAATCGCGCCGCGACCGCGCCTGGGTCGCGCTCAACGAAGCGTTCAGCGGCCGCAAACAACGCCACCACCGCGTCGAGTGCCGCGTTCGCTTCGTCGGCACTCGGGCCGCGACCCTGCGCCGCAGACTGCCACTCACCGGCCAGCCGACTGCCGTTCCAGAGCGCCCACAGCACCTCGGTGATCACGGCCGAATCACCCAGTGAACGGGCGTTCGCCAAGAGCCGCGCAAGCGCCGCGGCAGGTTTTGCAATCGGGGTGTCGAGCGTTTCGAAGCCGCCCGCAGCACGCAGCGCATCGACGAGCAGGTCATCGCCTGACCGGATACCTCCCGCCCGCGTCTCGTCACGTCGCAACGCCGCACGCAGTCGGCGGAGCCGCACGGTGTCGAGCCGTCCGATCGGTCCAAGCAGAAGTTCGGTCGCCGTCTCGGCGGTCAATTCGCGCACCTCGAGCACCACGGCCGCCGCAAGCAGCAGTGCCCGGGCAGCCGCACGGTCCCGCACGGCCGTACCACGCTCATGCCCGGTGACTGGCACGTCGAGAGCGGCGAGCCCGAGCGCCAGTGACCGCAGTTCGCCCTGGGAACGCGCCACCACCGCCATATTCGTCCACGGCACACCACCCAGCAGATGCCGCTCGCGCAATTCATCGGCGATCGCGCGCACCTCGGCCGCGCGCGACGGCGCGAGCACCCCGACCACCGGCTCTGGCAATTCGGATGCCTCGTGGGAACCCTCCAGCACCGGCGCCATCTCCGGCTCCGCACCGGCGTGCGGTTCCGCTACCGCAGCACTCCGGTGCAACCCACCCAACGCGGTGCCGATGTGCGCCTCGGCGGCGAGCACCAGGGCCCGATGCTCGGCACGCCCACGAAACACCGTTGGCAGTGCAAACCGATCGACTGGCTGCCCAATGATCGCGCCGAGCGATCCCAGCACGTCGGGCTTGCCGCCGCGGAACCCATTCGTGGCGACATCCGGATCGCCGACAGCGATAATGGCCACCCCGCGCGCCGCAAACGCAGCGAGCAGCGAGGCGGTCGCCTCGGTGGCTTCTTGGGCATCGTCGACCACAATCAACCGCAACGACTCAAACGCCCCGAGTCGCTCGACCGACGCATCGCGTTGCGCCGAGAGCACGCTCGTGCGCACGATTTGCGAGGCAAATCGCAATAGTTCTGAGGTGTCGAACGTGTCGGGATACACCTGGTCTTTCACGTCGGCGTACTCGGTCAAGAACCGACCAACGGCCACCCACTCCTGCCGCCCCGCGCGCAGCCCCGTCGCCGCGAGCATGCGCCCATCGAGCCCGAGTTCGGTCGCCCGGCCGATCAGGTCGCGGAGCTCGGCTCGAAAGCCCGGCAACGCACGCACCTGAGCGCTGAGCGTCTCGGGCCACCCGCCGTCGCACTCAGCCTCGAGCAGATCAGCGATCAGGTGGTCTTGCTCGGCACCCGTCAACAGCGTCACCTGCCGCCCAAACACGCCACAGACAAGGTCGAATGCGAGCGAATTCACCGTGCGCGCCATCGGCCCATCGGTCGGTACCCCCAGCCGCAACGCGAGCGCATCGCGCAACCGACTCGCGCTCTCGCGGGTCGCGGAGATCACCGCCACCTCGTTCGGTCGCCAACCGCGTCCGAGCACCCGTTCCGCCACGAGCTCGCCCACCAGGGTGGTCTTGCCCGTGCCGGGCGCCCCAAAGACCGCAGCGGATGCCCCGTCGGGCAGCTTGAGGATCGCGCTCTCAGCGAACGGCGCTCGCCCCGTCCCCGGCGAGACACGCGAAACCGCGGGCGAGAGCAGTGACGAATCGAGCAATGTTGGCATGCCGTGAAGGTACGGCGAGCCACCGACACCGACCGATTGTCGTAGGGTGAGAGCCAGACCAGAAAGGCACACCCGTGGACGTTCGGATCGGCATTCAGCACAGCCCCCGCGAGCTCAACATTGAGACCGCTGCGACGGCGCGTGACGTCGAAGACTTGGTTGCTGCGGCGATCGCCGGCACCACCGCCCACCTTCGACTCACCGATGAAAAGGGCTCCGTGTTCGTCGTGCCAAGTGCATCGATCGCCTACGTTGAAATCGGCGGCGAAGAGGCACGCCGCATCGGATTCGTCGCGTAAGCGCCATCCATGGAACTCATCTTCATCGTCGTGATGGGCGCGATCATCGGTGCCGTCGCCCGCTACGCCCTGCCCCACCGTGAAACCCACGGTTCCGCCTTACTGCCACTCCTTGGCACTGCCGTGTCTGCGGTGCTCTGGGTCGCGCTGACCTGGGCTGGCCTGAAGTGGAACGGCGGCTGGATTTGGCTCGCCACCCTCGTCGGCACCGCGGTGATCGCGTTCGTGTTCACCCGCCTGCTCGCGCAGAGCCGCGTGCACGCCGATTCGCAGCTGCTCGAGCGCTACATGAAGCACGGCGTTCCGGCCTAAACGCGATCCTTCGGCGGCGGTCGCGCTACGCGCTCAGCCCGAGGCTGCTCATCCGCCGGTTGTGCTCGGTCATGAGGTCGGTAAACACCGGCTCGACGTCGACCCCGACCCGGCCATCGGCCCCGACGCGCCCCTCGGCCGCATGCAACGCCGAGCGAGCAATGAGCAGGGTGTCACCGACGAGCGAGCGTCCCCACAGCGAAAGCCGGTCGGTCAACGTCGGGTCAACAGCAATCGCCAGCCGCAGTTCTTCGACCAACACCTCCGCCTGCTCATCTGCTTCCAGGATCGCCTGCACCCGCCCAGCCAGCGCACCGGGCAACCCGGCAGCAAGCCGCGCGAAGTAGTCATCGAGAATCCCGGTCGAGAGCCAGATGCCGAGCAACTGCTCGGCCCACTCAGACCCAGCAGAAAGCGACCGAAACCGGTCGATTTCGGGTGCGAACGGCGCCATCACAGCTTCAGGATGCTCCGCCAGCAGTCGCAGTTCATCCAGCAGCGCGTGGTGTTTCTGGACCGCCACCCCAGCGGCCCGGGCGACCCCGGCCTTCGCAGTGAGGTTCGGCGCGGCGATCACCGCCCGTGACAGGTTCTCGAACAGCGCCAACTGCACGTACGCGGCCTGGCCGAGGAACGGCACCGGTGCCGGCGCGAGTTCGGCGAATTCAACACGCCTGAGCCCAGCCCGCGGCTCGGCCGCCGGCCGCAGAAATGCTGGCCGGGGCATCCGTCGTTTGAAACCGAACACCACGCCGACAGCCTATCTGGGCTCACGTCAGGGGGCTGGGCTAGGCTGGCCATGCTGCGGGCGTTGGATCCGCGAACTGGCGCCCCAGGAAAAAACGGGCGCATCAAACCCCGTAGAGGCCCCAGTGACTACCTTTTCAGACTTGGGCATTGCGCCCGACCTTGTCGCCGCACTTGCAACCAAGGGCATTATTGACGCGTTCCCGATTCAGGAACAGACCATTCCGCTCGCTCTGAGCGGCCAGGACATCATCGGCCAGGCGAAGACCGGTACCGGCAAGACGCTTGGCTTCGGCCTTCCGCTCATTCAGCGTCTTGGGGATGCCCCGGAGCCGGGTGTGCAGGCCCTCGTCGTCGTGCCAACTCGCGAACTGTGTGTGCAGGTCTATGAAGACCTCGAACTCGCCGCGGCGGGTCGCCCGACCACCGTGGTGCCGATCTACGGTGGAAAAGCCTATGAAGGTCAGATCGAGCAGCTGAAATCGGGTGCGCAGGTCATCGTCGGCACTCCCGGCCGTCTGCTCGACCTCGTCGGCCAGCGCCTGCTCTCACTCGCGAACATCAAAGAGATCGTGCTTGATGAGGCCGACAAGATGCTCGACCTTGGCTTCTTGCCTGACATCGAGAAGATCTTCGCGAAGGTGCCAGAGGTGCGCCACACGATGTTGTTCTCGGCGACTATGCCGGGCCCGATCATTGCGCTCGCGCGCCGCTTCATGTCAAAGCCGATCCACATTCGCGCGAACGATCCAGATGAAGGCCTGACCCAGGCGAACATCAACCACCTCATCTACCGCGCGCACTCGCTCGACAAAGACGAGGTCATCGCCCGCATCCTGCAGGCTGAGGGTCGCGGCAAGACGGTCATCTTTACCCGCACGAAGCGTGCCGCGGCGAAGCTCGTTGAAGAGCTAGCTGACCGCGGATTCCCGGCTGCCGCCGTGCACGGCGACCTGAACCAAGACCAGCGTGAGCGCGCCATGGCCGCGTTCAAGGCGGGCAAGAAAGACATTTTGATCGCAACGGATGTCGCGGCCCGCGGCATCGACGTCGACGATGTCACCCACGTGATCAACCACACGATCCCCGAAGACGAGAAGACCTACCTGCACCGCGCTGGCCGCACCGGCCGCGCCGGCCGCACCGGTATCGCCGTCACGTTCGTCGACTGGGACGACCTGCACAAATGGGCGCTCATCAACAAGGCCCTCGAGTTCGGCCAGCCTGAGCCGACCGAGACCTACTCCTCGAGCCCGCACCTGTTCACCGACCTGAACATTCCGGCTGGCACGAAGGGCCGCCTGAAGAAGGCTGATGAGGGCGCAGCTGCGCCGCGTTCGGCGACGGCCGGTACCCGCCCAGCCGGTCACACGAACGGGTCGGATGCCTCGGGCGAAACCCGTCCGCCACGTACCCGTACCCGCAACCGCACCCGCGGGGGGGCTGGTTCTGCCGGCGCTCCGGTGACCGCTGGCGCTGAGGCTCCCGGGGGTGCCGTCGTCGCGGCCCCGGTGTTCTCCGACGCAACCGCTCCCCGTGAGTCGGGCGCTGGCGCGCACGATGGTGGCGGCTCCGAGCACCACGATGGCAACCCGTCGGCCCCGCGCCGTCGGCGTCGCCGCGGTGGGCGTGGCCGTGGCGGGGCATCCGCCGCACCTGCCGCCCAGTAGCCCGAACCCTCGGCGCGGAACTTACGCGGACCGCGCCCCAGCGCCGGGCCGAATTGGCGCGGTGCCCGTGCCCTGTCGAAGAATCTCGGCGAGTACCTCGTCGCTCGTGCGGCATTCACCCAACCGGTTCACCTTGCCTGCGCCGTGGTAATCGCTCGACCCCGTCACGCGCAGCCCGTACTTTGCGGCGAGCACGTGCAGGCGCGGTTTCGTTTCATCCAAATTCTCGGGGTGGTTGATTTCGAGCCCGAACAGGCCCGCATCGACGAGTCGCCGCAACCGATCCTCAGGAATCACCCGATCGATCCCCCGCGTACCCGGGTGCGCCAGCACCGGCACTCCCCCGGCCTCACGAATAAGTCGCACGGCATCGGGCGGTGTCGGCGCGTAGTGCCCATAGACATAGCCCGAGCTCGGATGCAGAATTCCCTCGAACGCCGCCCCGCGATCCGCGGCCAGGCCGCGCGCCACCAGCGCATCGGCAATATGCGGTCGCCCAATCGTCGCGCCCTCGGCAACGTGAAGCAGCACGTCATCCCAGGTCAACGGATAGTCCCGTTCGATGCGTCGCACGATCTCGGCCGCGCGCCCGTGGCGTGACTCGCGAATCCGCTCGGTTTCGGCAGCGAGGCCCGGATGCGCCGGGTCGATCAGGTAGGCCAACAGATGCACCGAGGTGTACTCGACCCGCGCCGATAACTCCATGCCGGGAATGAGAGTCACCCCGGATGCCTCGACCTCCGCCGCCGCCTCGGCCCACCCGGCGGTTGAATCGTGGTCGGTGAGGGCGATCGTGGTGAGGCCCGCCGCGGCTGCCTCATGCAGGAGCGCACCCGGCGCGACCGTGCCATCCGACACCGTCGAATGCACGTGCAGATCGGTCGTATCTGCCGCGAACGCTCCCATCTGTCCATCGTGTCACGGAGCGGTGCGAAGATGGTGCGATGAACGAGCACCGCATTGCCGCCGCGCCCGCAGATGCCACGTCGGACGCCGCCCCCGAAGCCACCGCAGGCCCAGCCGCCACCTCCGAGGCCGCGACCACCGACGCCAATCTCACTCGCCGCGGGGTTCCAGGGTCAGCCGAGTTCCGGGCGTTCATCAGTTCGAACTGGGCGCCGAATGCACTCCCGGTGCCGTCAGTGCGTGAGGCAGCGGTCTACGCCGTCACCCGCCGCGCAGCGCTGTCTGCCGAGTTCCCGGGCGAGCGTCTGATCGTGCCGGCCGGGCCCGCGAAGACCCGCTCAAATGACACTGAATACCCGTATCGCGCGCACAGCGCATTCGCGTACTACACGGGCTGGGGTTCCGACACTGAGCCGGGTGCCGTACTCGTACTCGAACCGACTGGCGAGGGTCACGAGGCCACCCTGTACTTCCGCGAGGGAGCTGGCCGCGACACCGACGAGTTCTACGCGAACGCCGCGATCGGCGAGTTTTGGACCGGCCCTCGGCCGTCAACCACCCATGTGAGTGCCGACCTCGGGGTGAGAGCCCGAGACATCCACGAACTTGAGGCCGCAATTGCGGGCTCGGGTGGCCGCATCATTCGCGACGCCGACCCGGCGCTGACCGCCACTCTCGACGCGGCACGTGCTGCCGAGGGCGGCGGTGACGCGGCCGATGCCGCGCTCGCCCAGTTCGCGTCTGAGCAGCGGTTGATCAAAGACGCCTACGAGATCGCCGAGCTGCGTGCCGCGATTGCGGCCACTGAGCGCGGCTTCACCGACGTATTCGGCGCACTTGACCGGGCCACCGCCGAGCGGCGTGGCGAACGGGTGATTGAGGGCGTGTTCGATGCTCGTGCGCGACTCGAAGGCAACGATGTCGGCTACGGCTCGATCGCCGCAGCTGGCCCGCACGCGACGATTCTGCACTGGACCCGCAACGACGGCCCGGTCATTCCCGGTGACCTCGTGCTCCTCGACGCCGGGGTCGAGCGCGACAGTTACTACACCGCCGACATCACCCGCACGTTCCCCGTAAACGGCGAGTTCACACCGGTGCAGCGCAAGGTCTACGAGGCAGTACTTGAGGCCGCCGATGCCGCATTCGCGGTGGTGCGCCCGGGCATCGTCTTCCGCGAGGTGCATGCAGCCGCCATGGCGGTGATCGCCCGCAAGACCGCCGAATGGGGCTTCCTCCCTGTCTCGGCTGAGGCGTCGCTCGAACCTGACGCCCAGTACCACCGCCGGTACATGGTGCACGGCACCTCCCACCACCTCGGCATCGACGTGCACGACTGCGCGCAGGCCCGCCGCGAGTTCTACATGGATGGCACGGTCGAAGCCGGCATGGTGTTCACGATCGAGCCAGGCCTGTACTTCCAGCCGGACGACCTCACCGTGCCAGCGGAGTTCCGGGGCATCGGCGTGCGCATCGAAGACGACATCCTCGTCACCGAAACCGGGGCCGAAAACCTCTCTGCTGGCATCCCCCGCACGGTCGACGCGGTCGAGGCCTGGGTGCGAGTCGCGAACGAGGTCAGTTAGGCGCTGCCGCGTTCCGCCTCGCGGGCGGCGCGCTTCGCCGCATCGAGCGCCTCACCGTAGGTGCGCGGCTGCGGGTCGGATGCCGGCACTGCGGTCGAGGCATCCGGTTCTGACGGCACATCAGGTGCCGCCGAAGTATCGGTCGTCGGCGTCGGCTCAACCGTGTCGGCAGACGCAGGTGATTCGGCCGGTGGCGCCGAGGGCGGCGTCACCCACGGGGTCACAACGGTCTGCCCACCGAGCATCTGTTGGGCGCGGACGGCAACCGATGGCTCGGCGATGATCGCGTACCGGGTGGCAATCACCTGCATCACCGAGGTGAAATCTCGGCGGCGGCGCACCATCGAGTACGAAACGATGCCGAAAATCATGCCGAATCCGGCACCGATCAGCACGGCCGAGCCGAGCAACCCAACACCGACGCCCGTCGGTGAAAACAAGAACAGCAGCAGGGCCATAAAGCCACCGAAGTAGGCACCTGAAAGCGCACCACCGCCAGCGGCGCGACCCCAGGTCAGCTTGCCGGTGATGCGTTCAACGCTCCGCAGGTCGGTACCCACGATGGCGAGCGAGGCCAGCGGAAAGTCCGCCTTCGCCAACTGGTCAACCGCAGCCTGCGCCTCGGCGTACGTCGCGTAGCTCGCAACGGGGTCGCCCTTCGGCAGCGTCGGTGGCGTGTTGCCGCGGCGGCCGAACATCGGCGTCTGGTTGCTCATTTCAGTCATTCTGCCACCAGAACCTAGGAAGGAGCTGGCCGCGACCCAGCTGACGCTGCATCCGTGCAGGTGCGTTCGCGCGGCCGCAGCTCGCGACCAGCCGCACGTACCTGCCCTCGGCGCCCGAGCCTCGGGGACTAGGGTGGTCACGTGAGTGCGACCCGAGTGTTCGTCGCCCGCTTGGCCGGGTGTGCCGTCTTTGACGCCTCCGGCGACCGTGTCGGCCGGGTGCGCGATGTACTGGTGACGTACCGCAAATCGGATGCACCGACGGTGGTCGGCATGATCGTGCAACTTCCTGGCAAGCAGCGCATTTTCGTGTCGATGGCAAAGGTGACGTCGATCACCGGCGGCCAAGTGATCACGACCGGTGAACTCAGCTCACGTAAGTTTGAGCAGCGCGGTGGCGAGGTGCGGGTCATCGCCGAAATGCTCGGCCGAAAAGTCAACTTCGTCGACGGATCGGGCAGCGGCACCATCGAAGACGTTGCGATCACCGAAGAAGATGCCGGTAAGTGGCAGGTCGACCAGCTGTTCGTGCGCCGTGATCGGGTCGGGGCATCCCCGCTTGGAAAAAAGTCGGTCCATGTCACCTGGCGTGAAGTCACCGACGAGCACCATGCCGGAGACCCGCAGTCCGCCGAGCACCTGATTGCCTCGTATTCCGATCTGAACCCGGCCGACCTGGCGAGCACGCTCCTCGACCTGCCAGAGCAGCGTCGCCTCGAAGTCGCTGAAGAGCTTCCAGACGAGCGCCTTGCCGATGTGCTCGAAGAGATGAGCGAGCACGATCAGGTCGAGATCATCTCGAGCCTCGACGATGACCGCGCGGCCGATGTGCTCGACCACATGCAGCCAGATGACGCTGCCGACCTCATCGCGCAATTGTCCGAAGAGCACGGCGAGCACCTGCTCGACCTGATGGAACCAGAAGAAGCCGATGATGTTCGGTTCTTGCTCAGCTACGGCCCAGACACCGCCGGTGGCCTGATGACCCCAGAGCCGATCATCGTGTCGGCCGATGCCACCGTCGCAGAGGGCCTCGCGATGATCCGCCGGCACGACCTCGCCCCGGCGCTCGCCGCCGCGGTCTGCGTGACCTTGCCGCCGTATGAGCCGCCAACCGGCCGCTTCCTCGGGTTTGTGCATTTTCAGCGGATGCTTCGGTACCCACCACATGAGCGCCTTGGCGCGCTCATCGACCAGGGCACCGAGCCGGTCATGGCGCACACCTCAGCGGCCGAGGTCAGCCGAATTCTCGCCTCCTACGACCTCGTGCAGGTTCCGGTGGTTGACGAACAACACCGACTCGTCGGGGTGGTGACGATTGACGACGTGCTCGATTACCTCCTTCCGGATGACTGGCGAAGTCGCCCAGACGAGGGCACTGCCCATACGGATGGCGCGAGCAACGCCTCCACACCCACTGGTGTCACCCATATTCGAGCAGGCTGGAGGTCCCGTCGTGGCACGCACTGACGCTGACGACCGCCGGCTTGGCACGCCACGAGGCATCCGTCGCCCGTTTCGCGCACGCGGATCAGTCGGCGACCGCGACCGCTTCGGCCGATTCACCGAACTCGTTGCCCGCGCGATGGGCACGCCGTGGTTTCTGCTTGGGCTCACCCTGTTCGCCGCAGCGTGGATGCTCTGGAACGTGCTCGCACCAAAGGCATGGCAGTTCGATCAGTCAGACCTCGGGTTCACCGCCCTCACCCTCGTGCTGAGCCTGCAGGCGTCGTACGCCGCGCCGCTCATTCTGTTGGCACAGAACCGGCAAGATGACCGCGACCGTGTGCAGATCGAACAAGACCGCCAACGCGCTGAGCGAAACCTCGCAGACACCGAGTACCTCGCCCGTGAGGTGGTCGCGCTGCGACTCTCGCTCGACAATGTGCTCACCCGCGATGTGCTGCGCGCTGAACTGAAGTCGTTGCTCGAAGAGATCGACCGCCGCGACACCGACCCGACCAGCCCCGAGTCGAAGTGAGTGCGACACCTGCGTTGACCGCTGACGAGCGCGCCACCCGGCGTGAGCGTGTCGTCGCCGCGCTTGCAGCGGTGATCGACCCGGAGATTCGACGTCCAATCACCGAACTCGACATGGTCGGCGACGTCGACGTAGCCGCTGACGGCGCCGTGCGCGTCACCATCAAGTTGACGATCGTCGGATGCCCCGCCTCCGACCGCATCGAACGCGATGTCCGCGACGCCGCCCTCGGCGCACTCGGCACATTCGCCGCCCGTGTTCCCGCCGCGGACGAGCCCTCCAGCCCAGTCGCGGTGGACCTCACAGTGATGTCCCCGGCCGAACGTGCTGCCCTCACCGAGAAGCTCCGCGGCGGGCGGGCGAACCGCACGAACCCGTTTGGTCCAGGCACGCTCACCCAGGTAATCGCGATCTCCAGCGGCAAGGGCGGGGTCGGCAAATCCACCCTCACTGCGAACCTCGCTGTCGCGCTCGCCGCGCTCGGCCGCCGGGTGGGCCTCATCGATGCCGATGTGCACGGCTACTCGATTCCCGGCATTCTTGGCATGCTCGATGCCGATGGCATTGCACCGCGACCAACCCGCGTCGACGACCTCATCTTGCCGCCCGTCGCGCACGGCGTGAAGGTGGTGTCGATCGGCATGTTCGTGCCACCCTCCGCCGACGGCACGCCCGCCGCGGTCTCCTGGCGCGGCCCGATGCTGCACCGCACGCTTTCGCAGTTCATCACCGAGGTCTACTTCGGCGATCTCGATGTGCTGATCGTCGACCTGCCCCCAGGCACCGGCGACGTCGCGATCTCATTCGGCCAATTGCTCCCCAACGCCGAGGTTGTGGTGGTCACCACCCCACAGCGCGCCGCGGCAGATGTCGCCGAGCGCTCGGCGGTCGTCGCTCGCCAAACCGGCCAGCGGGTCATCGGCGTGATCGAGAACATGGCCGGATTCACCGCCCCGGATGGCACGGTCATCGACATTTTCGGTGCTGGCGGTGGCGCCGAGGTCGCCACGCGTCTGAGTGTCGGTCAGGATGCCCCGGTGCCGGTGCTTGGCAGCATTCCGCTCTCCCCCGCGCTGCGGGCTGCGGCAGATGCGGGCGAGCCGGTCGTGCTCGCCGACCCGGACGACCCGGCAGCACGAGTCATCCGCGAAATCGCCGAACGTCTCGCATCGCGTCCGCGCGATCTCGCAGGGCGCAAACTCGACCTCTCACCGCGCTAACGAGCCCGGTCGGGCATCGAATGATCTAGGTCGACTCGGAATCGAATGGCGCGGGCTCAGTGCTCGCGCCGAGCGCCTCACGGTTGCGCTTGCGCTCGAGGTACGCCGAATTCTCATTGACTTCGCGCGGCTCGGGGGTCGGCACTGGGGTCGGCTCAGCGAACGGGTCGACTTCGCTCAGCGCCTCACGAATGATGCGGCGGGGATCGTACTGGCGAGGGTCGAGCTTCTTCCAGTCGACGTCGTCGAATTCTGGGCCCATCTCTTCGCGCATTCGGTCGCGCGCGCCGTTTGCCATATCGCGCAGCGAACGCACCAACTGGCCGAGCTTCGCGGCGTAGTGCGGCAACCGCTCTGGACCCAGCAAAAAGACAGCCACCACTCCAACGAGCAGAAGCTTGTCAAATGTGAGCCCACCAAGCATCCCCCTAGCCTACCCGGCGATACGTGCGTGAAATGCGGGCGCCTCAGGTGCGGCGAGGCGCACGAGCGGCAGCCCGAGCCTCGCCTATTCTGGGGGCAAGTCCGGCGAAGGGAAGCAGCTGTGTCAGAACACGACCTGAACTGGAAGTACGTCGACGAGGCCGTCAACGAGCCAGCCACCATTCAGGCTGCGCGGCAGGTCTCGCTGGAACTCGGCGTCACCCCAGTCTCACCCGGTGTTGGTGCGCAACTTGCGGTGTTGGCCGCCGCGCATCGTGCCAAGTCGATTGTCGAAATTGGCACGGGTGTTGGTGTCTCAGGGCTTTGGCTGCTCAGCGCAGTGCCTCACGCGACGCTCACCACGATCGACGCTGATGCCGACATGCATCAACACGCCCGCGGTCAGTTCACCGCCGCCGGCATTACGACTGCCCGAGCTCGCCTAATCACCGACCGCGCCGCGACGGTATTGCCGCGTATGAACGAACAGTCGTACGACCTGGTCTTCATCGATGCCGACGCTGATTCGATCATCGAGTACGTCGAACATGCCCTGCGACTGGCCAAAGTGGGCGGCGTCGTCGTGGTCGCCCGAGCCCTTGCGACCGGCCGGGTTGCCGATCCGGCACGCCGAGATGAAGCGACCGTCACGATGCGCGGACTCATCGACGACCTCGCCCAGTCACCTGCCGTTGCCACGGCGATCACGCCGGTCGGCGACGGCCTGCTCCAGATTGTCAAGCTCGCCGAATAGTTCGCGCGCACAAGAATCCGGGCACCCAAATCCGGATGCCCCGTGCCGCTGCGCGGGACTGCCGCTGGCAGCCCACACGTCGACGTTCGCCTCGATTACGCGGCGACGACTCCGCCGAGCACTTCGTAGAGTTCCTTCGCCTCAGCGTCGTTGACCGACACCACAAGGCGTCCACCACCCTCGAGCGGTACGCGCACGATGATGACGCGGCCTTCTTTGACTGCCTCCATTGGACCGTCGCCAGTACGTGGCTTCATGGCCGCCATGTGGGCTCCCCTTTCAATGGGATTCAAATTGGTGGATGCTCAGTCCATTATCCCCTATCTGGAGGACACCAGAGTCCGGCGGCCGTGGTTGCCGTCGATCACGGTGGGGTCCAGTCCGGGTTTGTGACGTACCAGACGGTCGCGAGCCACACGATTTGGCCGACCAGGCAGACTGCAATGACGGTGGTGCGCCACCACGGCTTCGCGGAAATGGACAGCGCCCCCGCGATTGGGAACATCGGCGCGAGAATGCGCACCGTGCTCGACTGCGGGAAGAACACGGCAAGTAGGTACAGCCCGTACCCGGCAATCCAGGTGCGAAGATCGAGTCCGAGTTTGCGCACCGCGGGGTGAAATAGCACCGCGATGAACGCCCCAATGAGCAGAATTGTGCTGACAATGCCGATCCAGTGCGGCCAGTTGAGCCAATTCGTCCACCAGATGCCGCCCAGGAACCAGGGCGAAAACGGCACCAATTCTCCGCGGCCGACATAGCCGACCCGCCAGGAGAGTTCGGTCTTGAAGTAGGCCGAGAGATCGCCGGTGACGAGCGCCGCAACAAGCACCCAGGCGAACCCGATGGCCGCGGTGTAGAACCCCAAACCAACCACGGTCACCTGTTGGCGGATGCTAAACGGCTCCTTCTGGCGGCGCCACCAGCGTTCAATGAAGTGCGCAGCAAGGGTAACCGCGAAGGCTAGCGCACCGGGGCGAGTGAACGCCCAGATCGTCACGACCGGGAAGAGCAGTCCGTATTGACGATCGACCAGCAGCAGCAGTGCGATCGCCATCAGCAAGAAGCCGAGGGATTCGGCGTACCCAACCTGCAGCATCGGCGATGCGGGGGCGATGCAGAACACCAGCACGGCGAACAGCGATTGCTCAGCGGTCAAGAACCGGGTCATCAACCGGTAAAAGACCAAGCAAGCCCCAAGCCCGGCCGCAAGCGAAATGAGCACCGCCGCGGTCTCCCAGGGAATGCCAAACAGGGTAAATCCGCGCGCCAAGAACGGGAAGACCGGGAGGAAGGCCCACTGATTCGTGACCACCTCGCCGAGGTGATCGACGGGGAGTTTCGCCGGATAACCCACATACGCGATGAACTTGTACCACTGCGCATCCCACAGATTTGAGAAGCTGATCAAGTCGGGATTCGCGGTCGAATGTGTCGAGGTCACCTCGAATGACGCGAACACCAATAGGAAAACCGTGGTGACCACCCGCGATGCGAGCCAGACTCCGATGACCTTGCCCCACCATGGCAGCAGGCGCCAGCGCACCCGCAGCGGGATTTCACGGGGCGCCCGCCTGAGCGCCACATCGGTGCTCACGAGCCCTGCAACCAGGAACGCAGCGCGATTTCGCACGAGCTGATCTGCGCGACCGGCACCCGCTCATCGTCGGTGTGCGCGAGCATCGGATTGCCCGGTCCGAAGTTGACCGCGGGAATCCCGAGCGCACTGAATCGCGAGACGTCGGTCCAGCCGTACTTCGGCAGCGGCTCGGCCCCGACTGCGGCGATAAATTCGACCGCGAATGGGCTGTCCAGGCCCGGCCGCGCCCCTTCGGCAAGGTCGACAATGGCGACCTCGTAGCCTGCGAAGAACTCTTCAACAAAGGCGGATGCCTCGGCGCCCGACTTCGACGGGGCGAACCGATAGTTCACCGTGAGCACGGCGTCGTCCGGGATCACGTTGGTGGCGACGCCACCACTCACCAGTACCGCGCTCAGGCTCTCGCGATAGTCGAGACCGTCGACGGCCACGATTTCGGCCTCATACGCCGAAAGCTTCGTCAACGCAGGTGCGAGCTTGTGGATCGCGTTGTCGCCGATCCACGCGCGTGCAGCGTGTGAACGCCGTCCTTTCGCGCGAACGGTCGCCCGAAGGGTGCCATTGCAGCCACCCTCGATACCCGCATTCGACGGTTCGCCAAGAATCGCGAAGTCACCCTGCATGAGGTCTGGTCGGGTTCGAGCGAGACGCCCAAGCCCATTGAGCGTGCTGTCGACTTCTTCATGGTCGTACCAGATCCAGGTGACGTCAGCGGCGGGCGCAGCGAGTTCTGCGGCGAGTTTCAACTGCACGGCGACGCCCGCCTTCATGTCGACGGTGCCACGGCCCCACAGTGTCAGCCCGTCGGCCTCTTCGGTGAAGTGGCACGGCAGGTTCGCATTAATCGGCACGGTGTCGATGTGCCCGGCGATTACCACTCGTCGTGAGCGGCTGAGGTTCGTGCGAGCCACGATGAGGTCGCCCTCGCGGTACACCTCAAGGTGGGAATACGGCACCAGTGCTGCCTCGATGGCGTCGGCCAGCGGCGCCTCGTCACCCGAGACGCTCGGGATATCGCAGATCGCTCGGGTCAGCGAGACCACGTCGGCAGTTAGGTCGATCACGTGCTCGGCGGGCATCCACCCAGTGTACGGTTCACGCGGTGTACGGTTCACGTTCGCGCGAGGGCCCCCCGAGGGCGTGGCTGAATCCTCACGGCTGGTCCCGCGCACGCGGATGCGGTCCGGCCCCGCAGCCGGCCATCAGTACGCTGGAAGGATGACGAACGACGATCAGACCGCGCCACGCCTCGCTTGGGGCACCGGACTCGCGACCATCGCCGCTGACGGCACTGTGCTCGACACCTGGTTCCCTGAGCCCGCCCTTGGCGCCGAGCCATCCGATGCGGGGGCCGCAGCCGCCGACTTTCCGGGCCTGACCGGCCCAGACCTGCGCCGCGCCGTCACCGTCGAGGCGGTGCGGCTCACCATCGACCTCGACGCACCGCCGGCATCGACCCCCGACGCCTACCTGCGCCTGCACCTGCTCTCGCACCTGCTCGTGCAGCCGAACACGATCAACCTCGACGGCATCTTCGGCCACCTCGCCATCGTGGTGTGGACGAACGCCGGCCCAATGCACCCAGACGACTTCACTCGTCTGCGCTCCACACTCACCCGCGCCGGCATTCAGGCAACCGGCATCGACAAGTTCCCGCGCCTGCTCGACTATGTCACCCCGGCGAAGGTCAGAATTGCGGATGCCTCGCGCGTGCGCCTTGGCGCACACCTCGCACCAGGCACCACCGTGATGCATGAGGGGTTCGTGAACTTCAACGCTGGCACGCTGGGCACGTCGATGGTCGAGGGCCGCATCTCGCAGGGTGTCGTCGTTGGCGACGGTGCAGACATCGGCGGCGGAGCATCGATCATGGGAACCCTCTCGGGTGGCGGCACCGAACGTGTTGCGATCGGCGCCCGCGCGCTGCTCGGGGCAAACGCTGGCGTCGGGATCTCGATTGGGGACGACTCAGTGGTTGAAGCCGGCCTGTACCTGACCGCCGGCACCAAGGTCACCCTGCTCGGCGAGGAGTCCACGACCGTGAAGGCACGGGACCTCTCCGGACGCCCTGGGCTGCTGTTCCGTCGCAATTCGCTGAGCGGCGCAGTTGAAGCCGTGCCGCGCGCCGGGGTCGGCATCGCACTCAACTCGGCGCTGCACGGATAGCCCGCGTTCAACGCACAAAAGGGGCGGCGCCGCTTTCGCGGCGCCGCCCCTTTTGATTTCGTCAGACCCCCGGGTAGTCGCGAGTCGGTGACCCCGTGTACAGCTGCTGCGGCCGACCGATCTTCGTCTGCGGGTCCGCGTTCATCTCACGCCAGTGCGCGATCCAGCCAGGCAGGCGCCCGATCGCGAACAGCACCGTGAACATCCGGGTCGGGAAGCCCATCGCCTTGTAGATCACGCCGGTGTAAAAGTCGACGTTCGGGTAGAGCTTGCGCTCCTTGAAATAGTCATCGGCCAGTGCGAACTGCTCGAGTTCTTTCGCGATATCGAGCAGCGGATCGTTCACACCAAGCTCGGCGAGCACGGCATCGGCCGACTGCTTCACGAGCTTTGCCCGTGGGTCGTAATTCTTGTAGACGCGGTGTCCGAAGCCCATGAGCTTCACCCCGGCCTCTTTGTTCTTCACGCGCTCGACGTACTTCGCGACACCTTCGCCGGAGTCGCGGATCTGCGCGAGCATCGTAAGCACGGCTTCGTTGGCGCCACCATGCGACGGGCCCGACAGAGCCTGGATACCAGCTGATACCGACGCATACAGGTTGGCACCGGTCGATCCGACGAGCCGCACGGTCGACGTTGATGCGTTCTGCTCATGATCGGCGTGCAGGATGAGCAACCGGTCGAGCGCCCGAATGAGCGTCGGGTTCGACACGTAGGGTTCGGCCTGGTGGCCGAAGTTGAGCCGCAGGAAGTTCTCGACAAAGCCGAGCGAGTTGTCTGGGTACAAAAACGCGCGGCCGACCGACTTCTGGTGCGCGTAGGCGGCGATCACCGGCAGTTTCGCGAGCAACCGGATGGTGGTCAGGTCGACCTGTGCGGCATCCCGCGACTGGCCAAAGCCCTCGTAGAAGGTCGACAGCGCAGCGACGGCGCTCGAAAGCACCGACATCGGATGTGCGGTGTGTGGCAGCGCCGAGAAAAAATGCTTCAGGTCTTCGTGGAGGAGCGTGTGGTGGCGCACCTCGTTGTCGAATGTGTGAAGTTCGTCAGCGGTCGGCAGGTCACCGTGGATCAGCAAGAACGCAACCTCGAGGAACGTCGAGTGCTCTGCGAGCTGCTCGATCGGATACCCGCGATACTCGAGCACGCCGGCGTCACCATCGATGTAGGTGATCTTCGACTCAGTCGACGCCGTGTTGACGAAGCCATAATCGAGTGCGGTGAGCCCGGTTTGGCGGGTCAGCGATGACAAGTCGAGGCTTGACTTTCCCTGTACCGACGGGAGCAGCGGGAATTCCGCATCGACCCCGTTCACACTGAGTCGTGCAGTGCCTGCAGCGGTGGCCAACGTTTCGCCCATCGGTTCTCCTGTGATCGTCATTGTGAGCCGTCACTGTGCGAGGTGAAGGGATGCTTCAACGCACCCCCCAAGCCTATTGCGGCGGAACGGGTGGTTCTGCACGCGCTGTGGGCAACTATGCGCGCAAGCGGACTGCCGCTTCAGCGACGTCGGCATCACTTGCGGTCAGCGACAGCCGAATGTGGTTCGGGTAGTGCGCGCCGTAAAAGTGCCCGGGACCACCCACAATGCCGAGGTCGGCGAGTCGCCCGATCGACTCCCATGCGTCACGTCCCTCGGTTGCCCAGAGGTAGAGGCCGGCCTCGCTGTGGTCGATCCGGAAGCCGGCTGCTTCGAGCGCGGGACGCAGCTGCTCGCGACGAGCGCGGTAGCGCGCCTTCTGCACCGCCACATGCGCATCGTCGCCGAGCGCCACCGTCATCGCCGCCTGCAGCGGGCCGGGCAGCATGAGCCCTGCGTGCTTGCGGGCGTTCGTCAGCCGCGCAATCGACTCCGCACAACCGGCGACGAATGCGGCACGATACCCCGCCATGTTCGACTGCTTCGAGAGTGAGTAGCAGGCGAGCACCTTCGTCGTGTCACCGCCGGTGACGCGCGGGTCAAGAATCGACGGCACCGGGGCATCCGCCCACTCGCCGTCCCAACCGAGTTCGGCGTAGCACTCGTCGCCGACGATCCAGGCGCCGAGTTCACGTGCGCGTGCCACCGCTGCCCGCAGTTCGTCGACCCCAAACACCCGGCCATCCGGGTTGCCTGGGCTATTCAGCCACACCAGTTTGGTCGCGGCGGGCCACTCGACCGGGTCATCGCTCGCAAATGCGGATGCCCCGGCGAACACCGCCCCGATCTCATACGTCGGGTACGCCGCACGCGGGTGCACGACGACATCGCCTGCGCCAACCCCCAAGAAGAACGGCAACATCGCGACCAGTTCTTTTGACCCGATGGTCGGCAGCACCTGATTGAGCGTGAGGCCCGGGACATCCCGTCGCCTGGCAAACCAGTCGACGATCGCCTGGCGCAGCGCCGGGGTGCCAACAGTGGTCGGGTACGCGTGCGCATCGCCCGCATTCGCGAGCACCTGCTGCACGATCTCAGGGGTTGGGTCAACCGGTGAACCGATCGAGAGGTCGAGCGCTCCGCCCGGGTGAGCGTTCGCTCGGTCCCGGTACGGGGTCATCAGATCCCAGGGGTAGTCAGGAAGCGCGCCAAGCGCCACGATTAGTGGCCCTGCGGCGGCAGTGCCGAGATAACCGCGTGGTCCTTGGCGATCACACCGACCTTCGCGGCACCACCGGGCGAACCGAGGTCATCGAAGAACTCGACGTTCGCCTTGTAGTAGTCGCTCCACTGGTCTGGAAGGTCGTCTTCGTAGTAGATCGCCTCGACCGGACAGACCGGCTCGCAGGCACCGCAGTCAACGCACTCGTCTGGGTGGATGTAGAGCGACCGCTCGCCTTCGTAAATGCAGTCCACCGGGCACTCGTCGATACAAGCGCGGTCTTTCACATCGACGCACGGTTGTGCGATCACGTAGGTCACGGCGGTCCCTTCAGAGTTGGAGCATCCCCAGTCTATCGACCAGCGCCAACCGTGGCGCCGGTGTGGCGCGCGGTTACCTTCGGGACGGTCAGGTTCTACCCCTGTGCCGACGTGACGGTGTACATGACGCCGTCGGCCGAACCGATCAGCATGACCTGCCACTTGTCGCTCTTGAGCATGTGAACCTTGTCGCTCACCGAGTCTTCCTCGGTGAACCCTGCACCCTTCAGCTTCTCGACGGCGTTGGCGATCGCGTTGCTGTCTTTGTTCACAACGGTCACCACCCAGCCCTTCGTCGCAGGGTCGGCCACGGCGCCCGCGATGTCGCCGTCGATGATCGGCACCTCGGCCTTCGGGAAGTCCTGAGGCAGTTCGCCGAACGCGACCTTGCCGCCGGTTTGCTCCTCGATCTGCTTTTCGACGTTCTTCTTGACGCCGTCGAGCGGATTACCGAAGCAACCCGACAGGGTTAGCGCAGCCGCGATGGCTACGGCAATTGATCCAGTTGCGCGACGCGAAACAGCATTCATACCGCGAACGATACCGCGCACGAGGAAGCGCCAGTGTTCCAATTTGGGAACGGATGCCACGTGTGGCGACCGGAGCACGCCGTCTCGAGTCAGTGCCGTTACGCCTATTGGCGCAGCCGCGACTAGCCCTGCTTCTTCAGCCGCGAGGTCGCACGAGCACGCTCGGTCGCGTCGAGCGCGACCTTACGAATACGCACCTTCTCAGGGGTGACCTCGACGCACTCATCTTCGCGGGCGAATTCGAGCGATTCTTCGAGCGAGAGAATCCGCGATGGTGTCATCGACTCGAAGGTGTCCGACGTTGACGACCGCATGTTCGTCAACTTCTTCTCCTTGGTGATGTTCACATCCATGTCGTCGGCGCGGGAGTTCTCGCCGATCACCATGCCCTCGTAGACCTCTTCGGTTGGCTGCACGAAGAACGACATGCGCTCCTGCAGGGCGATGATTGCAAATGGCGTCACCACACCAGACCGGTCGGCCACGATCGAACCGTTGTTGCGGGTGACGATCTGGCCAGCCCACTCTTCGTACCCGTGCGAGATCGCGTTCGCGATACCGGTGCCACGAGTGGTGGTCAAGAACTCGGTGCGGAACCCGATGAGGCCGCGGCTCGGCACCACAAACTCCATGCGCACCCATCCGGTGCCGTGGTTCGTCATGTGCTCCATGCGGCCCTTGCGGGTGGCGAGCAACTGGGTAATCGCACCGAGGTATTCCTCTGGTGCGTCGATCGTCAGGTGCTCGTACGGCTCATGCGTCTTCCCGTCGACCTTCTTGGTCACCACCTGCGGCTTCCCGACGGTGAGCTCGAAGCCTTCGCGGCGCATCTGTTCGACGAGGATCGCGAGGGCGAGTTCACCACGGCCCTGCACCTCCCATGCGTCTGGCAGCCCGATGTCGAGCACGCGGAGCGACACGTTACCGATCAGTTCGCGATCGAGACGGTCCTTCACCATACGTGCGGTGAGCTTGTGCCCCTTCACCTTGCCGACGAGCGGTGAGGTGTTGGTACCGATCGTCATCGAGATCGCTGGCTCATCGACGGTGATCGCCGGCAACGGCCGCACGTCGTCCGGGTCTGCCAGGGTCTCACCGATGGTGATCTCTTCGATACCGGCCACCGCGATGATGTCGCCTGGGCGACCCTCCTCGGCCGGGAAACGGTCGAGTGCCCTGGTCTTCAGCAGTTCGGTGATGCGCACGTTCGAGTGCGTGCCATCGTGGCGCACCCAGGCAACGGTCTGCCCCTTGCGGATCGTGCCGTTGAACACGCGCAGCAGGGCGAGACGACCGAGGAACGGCGACGCGTCAAGGTTCGTGACCCAGGCCTGCAGCGGGTGCTCGTCATCGTACGTTGGCGCCGGAATGTGGTCGAGGATCGCCTTGAACAGCGGCTCGAGGTCTTCACTGTCTGGCAGTTCACCGTTGGCCGGCTTGTTCGACGAAGCGCGGCCGGCCTTGCCCGAGGCGTACACGACCGGCACGTTGAGTACCGCGTCAAGGTCAAGATCGGATGCATCGCCCGACTGCTCGAGGTCATCGTGCATGTCGCTTGCAAGCCCGAGGAGCAGGTCTTGGCTTTCGCTGACGACCTCGTCGATACGGGCATCTGGACGGTCGGTCTTGTTGACGAGCAGGATGACGGGGTGGCCAGCTTCGAGCGCCTTGCGCAGCACAAACCGGGTCTGCGGAAGCGGGCCCTCCGAGGCATCCACCAACAAAACAACGCCATCAACCATCGACAGGCCGCGCTCGACCTCGCCACCGAAGTCGGCGTGACCTGGGGTGTCGATCACGTTGATCGTGACGGGGCCATCGGTCGCGTGAATGCCGCTGTACTCGATCGCAGTGTTCTTCGCGAGGATCGTGATGCCCTTTTCGCGTTCGAGCTCGTTTGAGTCCATGGCGCGCTCGTCAACGTGCGAGTGCGCGGCGAACGAGTTGGTCTGCTTGAGCATGGCGTCGACCAGCGTGGTCTTGCCGTGGTCAACGTGGGCAACAATGGCGACATTGCGCAGGTCAGAGCGGGTGGCCTTGGCCATGAGGCGTCCTTGGATGTCTCGGGCCGCGGGTATAACCGTCGCGGCGCGCGGAGCGATGCGCGGTGGCGCACCCAGCCAGTCTACCTGGCATCCCAGTGACGAGAATCTGGTGGTCCGAGCGGAATTCCCGAGGCGGCTCGGAATGCCACTCCGAGGTGCAACGCCGAATTGCAGTACCGACAAAACCGCCCGGCCACTCCCGGAATTTGGGAGCGGCCAGGCAGCGATTGACCTCCGCGGCTCAACAACCGCGGGGCGCGGTGACTACGCGTGCAGGTCAATACCAGCGCCCGGAATAGCCGCGAGGAGATCCCTGGTGTATTGCGTCTTCGGGTTGAGGAACAGCTCATCGACCGTTCCACCTTCCACGATCTTGCCCCTCTCCATCACGCAGACGTGATCGGCGATGACGCGCACCACGGCAAGGTCGTGTGTGATGAACAGGTAGGTGAGACCGAGCTCCGATTGGAGGTCAGCGAGCAAGTTCAACACCTGCGCCTGCACGAGCACGTCGAGGGCCGAAACGGCTTCGTCGAGCACGACGATCTCGGGCTTCAACGCCAGTGCACGCGCAACCGCAACGCGCTGGCGTTGGCCACCAGAGAGTTCGTTCGGGTAGCGCGTTGCAACGCTCGCCGGGAGCGCCACCTGGTCGAGCACCTCAAGCACCCGCGCCTTGCGCGACGCCGCAGTACCAACCTTGTGCACCCGCAACGGCTCAGCAACGGTGTTGCCAATATTGTGCAGCGGGTCGAGCGAACCGTACGGGTCTTGGAAAACCGGCTGCATCCGACGTCGCAGGGCCAGCAATTCGCCACCGTTCAACTTGGAGATGTCGTGTCCGTCGACCAGCACTTGCCCCGAAGTCGTGTCTTCGAGTCGAAGCAGCATCTTCGCGGCCGTGGACTTGCCAGAGCCGGATTCGCCGACCAATGCGAGCGTCGAGCCCTTCGGCACCTGGAACGAAATGTTGTCCACCGCGGTGAATGGCACCCGACGAAGCCCGCCGCTGCGGATACCAAAGACCTTCGAGACGTTCTGGAACTCGATGACGGGCTTCCCCGTCGTCGGCATGGCCGCGATCGCCCGTTCGGTGACCGAGACAAGGTCCAAGCCACCCGCCGAGTCCTTCACCTCAACCGATGCCAGCGACGCCCCCGCGGCTCGAGCCGACTGGATGCGCTTCGACGCAAGGCTCGGCGCAGCAGCCACCAGTCGTTGCGTGTACGGGTGCTGCGGGTCTTGCAACAGCACCCGAGCAGGACCCGACTCAACGATGCGACCTCGGTGCATGACGATCAGGTGCTCGGCACGTTCAGCCGCGAGTCCCAAGTCGTGCGTGATGAAGATCACCGCGGTGTCACGTTCGGCGGTCAGCGTTTCCAGGTGATCGAGGATTTTCTTCTGCACCGTCACATCGAGCGCACTGGTGGGCTCGTCAGCGATCAGCAACTTCGGGTTCGACGAGAGCCCAATGCCGATCAGCACGCGCTGGCGCATACCGCCTGAGAATTCGTGCGGGAACTGACGAAGCCGCTTGTCAGCGTCGGCGAGTCCGGCCTCCTTCAGCGCTTCGATGGCACGTTTGCGGATGTCGTGCTTGGTGGTTGCGGCACCGTTCGCACGAATCGCCTCTTCGACCTGGAACCCGATGCGGTGCACCGGGTTCAGGCTGTTCATGGGGTCCTGCGGCACGAGGCCAATTTCGCGACCTCGGATCGCCTCGATCTCACGTCGCGACATCGTTGCGATATTGCGGTCACCGAGCAGCACCTGTCCGCCGGTGATGCTGCCGCTGCCTGGCAGCAGGTTGATAATCGCGTGCGCGATCGTCGACTTACCAGAACCCGACTCACCAACAATGGCGATCGTCTCACCGGGGTAGACATCAAAACTCACCCCGCGTACCGCGGGCACGTAGCCGTCTTGCGTCTTGAACGCGACCTCGAGATTCTTGACTTGAAGCAGTGGTTGCAGGTCGCTCATCGAGTCGCCCTCGCTTTCGGGTCGAGCGCCTCGCGCACTGTTTCACCGAGCAGCGTGAAGCTGAGCACGGTGAGCGAGAGCGCAATCGACGGGTAAATGAGCGTCTGAGGTGCAGTGCGGAGGCTCCCCTGCGCCTGCGAAATGTCATTGCCCCATGACATGAAGATGTTGGTCGGCAACCCAACGCCAAGGAACGACAGTGTTGCCTCGGCGACAATCGCACCGGCGAGGCCCATCGTCGAGACGATGATCACCGGAGCGATCGAGTTCGGCATGACGTGCGTAAACATCGTGCGGAACTTCCGAAGCCCAAGTGCCTCCGATGCCATCACGAAGTCGAGTTGTTTCACACGGAGCACTTCGGATCGCAGCAGGCGGGCGGTCGTCGGCCAGGCGAAGAACCCAATCGCGAGCGAGATCACCCAGATGTTTCGGTCCTTGAGGAACATCGACATGATGACCACCGCGGCAAGGATGTACGGAATCGCAAAGAACATGTCACCAATGCGCATCAACAGCGAGTCGAGCCATCCACCGAAGTAGCCGGCCACTGCACCGAGCGCGACACCCATGATCACGACGAGCGCGGTCACGATGATGCCGACACTGAGCGACGTGCCCGTGCCGTGCACAATGCGCGCGAACACATCGCACCCCTGCTTCGTGAATCCGAGTGGGTGCCCGGCCTCCGGGAGGCCGTTCGATCGGCTCAGGATGCAATACCGCGGGTCTTCTGCGGTAAACACCGTCGGGAAGATCGCAACGAAGATGAGAAAGAGAATCACCACTGACGTGACCCAGAACACCCAGCGTCCGCGGAGGTCGCGCCAGGCGTCAAGCCAGAGGTTCGACTTGCGATCACTCACCCGGACCGCATCAACTGCGCCAAGGCCTGCTTCATCAGCCTCCGCCACATAGTGCGGAGCGACGCGTACGGGGAACTTACTTGACATAGCGAATCCTTGGGTCGAGCACTCCGTAGAGGAGGTCGATGATCAGGTTGAAGAACACGTAGATGATGACGAGGATCGTCACAATCGACACGATTTCTGGGGTGTCGTGGCGGTTGATCGCCTTGAACAGCTCGTTACCGACACCGGGCACGTTGAAGATGCCCTCCGTGACGGTCGCACCAACGATCAGCACACCGAAGTCGGCTGCCAGGTTCGTGGTGACGGGGATCATCGAGTTCCGAAGAATATGCACGGGGATCACTCGACGAGTTGGCAGTCCCTTGCCGAAGGCCATCCGAACAAAGTCGTTCTGGCTGGTTTCAATCACCGATGCCCGGGTGAGCCGTACGACATACGCCATGTTCAACCCGGCGAGCACCACAGCAGGCATGAGCAAATCGCTCCACGGAGCCCCCGCACCCACGGTCGGCCGGAACCACTGGAGCTGAATACCAAAGAACCACTGCGCAACGAAGGCGAACACGAAGACCGGCATCGACGTCAGCAGCAGGGTGATGACCAGGGCAGAGTGATCGAAAATGCCACCCTTGCGGAGCCCGGAGTAGAGGCCCGAGAGCACCCCGACCACCAGCTGAATCACGACGGCGAGAAGCGCGAGCCGAAGCGTGGTCGGAAAGGTTCGGGCGAGGATCTCATTGACCGACTGCCCGGCAAACGTCGTGCCGAGATTGCCCTGGAAGAGGTCCCCGAGGTAAAGAAAGTAGCGAGTCAGGAATGGCTCACTCAGGTGCCATTTCTCTTCAAGTGCCGCGATCTGTTCGGGCCGCGGCGTGCGATCCCCGAAGAAGCGAAGGATGGGGTTGCCTGGCATCGCAAACACCATCGAAAAGATGAGCAGGGTGGAGCCTAGGAAGACCGGGATTCCCTGCAATACCCGGCGAATGATGTACCAAAACATAGTGTCCTCAGTCAGAGTTGCTGGGCCTGTACAAGGTTGTGGGGCGCCGAGTTCGACGCCCCACAACGTTGTGAATCGGACCTTACTCGGCCTTGGTCACGTTGTACAGGATCGGCCAGCTGTCCCAACCGAACTTGACGTTCTCGACCTTCTTCGAGTAACCAGCGGTCACCGCCCCGTACCAGAGCGGGATGGCAGGCATGTCCTCAAACAAGACACCCTGTGCCTCGTTGAAGATCTTGCTCTGCTCCGCCTGGGTCGAAGCTGCGAGACCCTTCTTGTAGAGCTCATCGAACTTCGGGTTCGAGTAGTCACCGTCGTTCGAGCCACCACCGGTGACGTACAGCGCGCCGAGGATGTTGGCCTGCGACGGGAAGTCGAACTGCCATCCGGTGCGGAACGCCGACTTGATCGTGCGGTCGTTGACCTCCTTGCGGAAACCAGCGAAGTCCGGGTACGGGTAGCCGACGGCGTCAATACCGAGCGTGTTCTTGATCGAGTTGACGGTGGCGTCAACCCATTCCTGGTGCCCGCCGTCTGCGTTGTACGCGAGCTGGAACGTTCCGTCCCACGGCTTGATCTTGTTCGCCGCTTCCCAGAGTTCCTTCGCCTTTGCAGCGTCGAACTTCAGGACATCAGAACCCTTGATCCCAGCCGGGTCGAAGCCAGCGATAACCGGCGACGTGAACTCCTGCGCAGGCTTGCGGGTGTCGTTGAAGATCACGTGAGTGAGTTCTTCACGGTTGATCGCACGCGAGATCGCCTGACGACGCAACTTGCCTTCTTCATCGTCACCGAAGTGAGGAAGGTTCTTGTTCATCGTGAACGACTGGAACACTGCGGTCGGCTGCTGAACAGCACGATCGCCGAGGTCCGACTTGAAGTTCGAGAGCGAGCCAGTTGGGACGCTGTCGATGATGTCGACGTTGTCGGCAAGCAGGTCGGCGTACGCGGCATCAAGTGACGCGTACACCACGAAGTTCAGGCCACCATTCAGCGCCTTGCGCGGACCCGAGTAGTCGGGGTTGGCGACAAGCTTCAGGCTCTCGCCATGCTTCCAGCCATCCTTCTCAAGTTTGTATGGGCCGTTACCAATCGGGGCCTTGCCGAACGCCTCGGTGTCACCAAAGAACGCGTCTGGCAGCGGGAAGAACACCGTGTAGCCAAGCGCAACCGGGAAATCGGCTCGCGGCGAAGCGAGCTCCACCGTGAACGTGGTGTCGTCAACAACCTTCAACGCCAGCGTGTTCTCGCCACCGTCGTAGGTGCCACCCTTGAACGCAATCGCGTCAATGAACCACCACTGGTTCAGGAGTTTCGGGTTCGAGGCCGCCCATTGCCATGCCTTGACGAAGTTCTCAGCCTTGACAGGGGTGCCGTCGCTGAACTTCTGGCCAGCCTTGAGCTTGACGGTCCAGTTGATGTAGTCGGTGGACTCGATCGACTCGGCTGCGTCGTACTTCCATGATCCGTCAGCTTCGTAGTACACGAGACCGGCAAAGAGGTTGTTGAGCACCTGGCCGCCGTTCACCTCGTTGGTGTCGGCTGGGATCAGCGGGTGTTCGGGCTCGCCCCAAGCGACATTCACGATGCCCTTCGAAGCTACGGGAGCGCTGGTCACTGGCGCTTTGGCGCCACCTGAGCAGCCAGACAGCGCGAGCGCGGCGGCGGCCGCGAGCGCAACGGCGGCTACGCCGAATGTCTTGATCTTCAATGTTCCTCCTGTGAGATGTGCACACGTTGCACGCGCGGCTTCTGGCCGCACATACGTGCGTTGCAGGTGAGCCTATGGATTCCCCCGTAGTGGGCGCAAACATTCCTACCAAACTGTTATCGACGTGCAATCTTCGTTGTGGATTGTGTCCAAAGCGACGGGTTCAGTGCCCAAGGCCGTTGACGACTGATGAAAAG
Organism: Candidatus Lumbricidiphila sp.; assembly: GCA_035764905.1. Classification (GTDB taxonomy): domain Bacteria; phylum Actinomycetota; class Actinomycetes; order Actinomycetales; family Microbacteriaceae; genus Agromyces. The sequence goes on from DASTYN010000002.1 coordinate 122,885, forward strand.
ATCAGGTCATGCAGCGCCGAGCCCGACTCCGAATCGAGATCATCATCGTGCTGGCACTCTCGCTCGGGGCATCCGCCGTGTACTCAATCGTGAGCATTGCCGACCGGCTCACGCGGCCCGCACCGCTCGGCCAACAGTCCGCTGCCATCAACCAACCGCAGTCCTCCAGGGAGTGGTTGGACTTTACCTACCAAGCGCTCGACCTCGCGTTTGGTTTGGCCGCGGTCGCGCTCGTGCTCTACCTGCTCTGGATGCCACGACAGGGCGCGTTCCGCAGAATCGGCCTTGACTTCACGCGGCCAGTACGCGATCTGAGCACCGGATTCGGGATGCTGGCCGCGATCGGAATCCCGGGACTTGCGTTGTACGCAACCGGCAGGGCACTTGGATGGACCGTGGCGGTACTGCCAGCGCCACTTGACCCGCACTGGTGGACCATCCCCATGCTGATACTTGCCGCGCTGAAAGCCGCGCTCATTGAAGAGGTGATCGTGGTCGGCTACCTCTTCACACGCCTCAGAGAGCTCGGTGTTGGCTCCTGGGCAACGATCATCAGTGCCGCACTGTTACGCGGCACGTACCACCTCTACCAAGGCTTTGGCCCATTCATCGGCAACGCCCTGATGGGGGTCGCGTTCGGATGGCTCTACGCGAAGCGCGGGCGCACCATGCCGCTCGTGGTCACCCACTGGCTGCTCGACATCGCCTCATTCGTGGGCTATCCGTTGGCCGCGGCCTGGTGGCCCTCGCTATTCGCCGTTGCCGCTTAGGTACGAGCTTCGTCAGCCGAAATCGTAATCACGCGACCCTGCGGCAGACGGAAGAAGTCTGATGCGTCGCCTGAGTTGCGGTGCAGCGTCGCGAAGATCAGGTCTTCAGCCCGGTTCATCTCGCCGCGCGGCGGGTTCACATTCTTCCGCGAGGTGAGGAAGTAGGTGGCCTCCTGTTCACTGACATGCGGGGCGACCGCCGGGTGCCGCAGTGCCTGCGGAATGTTCGAGGTCTCCATGAAGCCGGTGCGGATTCGCACGAATGTGAGCCAGTCGCGCTCGAGGAACACCTCTGGCGGGTCCGTGTGGTACGGCTCACCAGTCGTGATCACGTTCACCACGACGACCTTTTTCGGAATCGAGCGCAGCACCTTCATCTGAACCTCAAGCGACTGGGGCACGATGTGGCTTGCCGCCGCGAGGTACACGCCGGTGTTGCGAGTGATCGACATGCCCTTCTGCGTGCGCATCTCTTCAACTTCGTCCCAGTGCATCGACTCTTGTTCGATGTGGTCCTGGAGCAGGGAACGGCCCTTGCGCCAAATCCACATCATCGACGCTGCAACGAACCCGATCACCAGCGGCAGCCAGGCGCCGTGCAACAACTTCGTTGACGTCGACGTGACGAATGCGATGTCGAACAGCAAGAACACCGACAGCAGCGGGATGTAGACCCACGGCTTCCACTTCAGATACGAGCGAGCCACCCAGAACATGACCACCGTAGTGATCAGCATGGTGCCGGCAATCGCGAATGCGTACGCGCCACTCAGCGCCACCGAAGACTGGAATGTCACGACCAGGATGATCGCGCCAAGCCCGATGAGCGTATTGATAAGCGGAACGTAGATCTGACCACGCTCGGTGGTGCTGGTGTGCACGACCTTCATGCGCGGCAGCAGCCCGAGTTCGATGGCCTGCGAGGCAAGTGACGCGACACCCGAGATCAGCGCCTGCGAGGCAATCACGGTGGCGATCGTAGCGATTGCCACCAGGTAGATACGAAGGGGGCCCTCAGGCGCCTGCGAAAAGAACGAGGTCGCGTAGTTGTCAGGCTCGGCAAGTACCAGCGCAGACTGACCGAGGTAGCTCAGCGTCAGAGCGATGCCAACGAGGCCGAACCATCCGATTCGAATCGGCACGCGACCGAAGTGACCAAGGTCGGCGTAAAGCCCCTCGACACCGGTCACCGCGAGGATCACCGAGGCCATGATGACCAGGATGCCCCAGCCGTGGTGTGCGATGTACTCGATGGCGTAGGTCGGGCTGAGCGCGCCGAGGGCAGCAGGTTCGCGAATCACCCAGGCGAGGCCGAATCCCGCCAGCGTGAAAAACCACAGCACCATCGCTGGGCCAAACAGCTTGCCCATGAACGCGGTACCGCGCGACTGCATCGCAAACAGCACCACCAAGATCACGACGGTGATCGGCACCACCCAGGCGGTGAACACCGGGTTGATGAGCGAAAGTCCCTCAACTGCCGACACCACCGAAATGGCTGGCGTCAACAGGCCATCTGCAAAGAGGAACGCGGCGCCAAGGAGCACCACAAAGACCAGGAACGAATAGCTGCTCTTCTTACGCGCCTTGCGAATTTCTTTCGGCAGCAAGGCGAAGAGCGCCAAGATGCCACCCTCACCGTGGTTGTCGGCGCGAAGCACGACGAGCAGATACTTGATGCTCACGACAATCATGAGCGACCAGAACACGAGCGACGTTACGCCGAGCACGTCGTCTTTGGCGGTGCCGGATGCCCCGACCGACGAAGACAACGCATACAGCGGGCTCGTACCAATGTCGCCATAGACGACTCCCAGTGCGCCGAGTGAGAGGGCGAGGTTTCGCCGCGCCCCACGTTTACCGGTTGTCGTTGTCACCTTCGTGCTCCTTCAGTTGTCCAAACCTGCGCAACCTGCGCGCCGGACACAATCGGGAATGCTACTCCTCTCGGGTGCTCGCAGTCGCACCCACCCGAGAGGATCGCTCAGTTAAGCGAACGCTTCCGGTGGTGGACACGAGCAGACCAAGTTCCGGTCACCGTACGCATTGTCAATGCGACGCACCGGCGCCCAGTACTTATTGCGCACGAGCGCCTTCACCGGGTACACAGCCAGCTCACGGGAGTAGGGATGGCTCCACTCCCCCGAGATCACTGATTCGGCCGTGTGCGGGGCGTTGCAGAGCGGGTTGTCATCGGCTGGCCAGTCCCCAGCACCCACCTGATCGGCCTCAGCCTTGATTCGAACCATGGCGTCGATGAACCGGTCGAGTTCGGCGAGGTCTTCCGACTCGGTCGGCTCGACCATGAGCGTGCCAGGTACCGGGAACGACATCGTCGGCGCGTGGAAGCCGTAGTCGACGAGGCGCTTGGCGACGTCGTCAACGGTCACCCCGGTCGCGGCGGTGAGCGGGCGGAGGTCGAGGATGCACTCATGCGCCACCCGACCGTTTTCACCCGTGTAGAGCACCGGGAAGTGCTCCGACAGACGAGCCGCCACGTAGTTTGCGGCGAGCACCGCCGACGCGGTGGCGTTCGCAAGGCCGTCAGCACCCATCATGCGCACATAGGCCCACGAAATCGGCAAGATCGACGCGCTCCCGAACGGTGCGGCCGAAATCGGCCCACCGTCGTGGCTCAGGCCACCGGCGTGCAGGTTGCGCTGCGCCATCGGATGGCCAGGCAGGTACGGCGCGAGGTGCGCCTTCGCTGCCACCGGGCCCACACCTGGGCCGCCACCACCGTGTGGGATGCAGAAGGTCTTGTGCAGGTTCAGGTGCGAGACATCCCCACCGAAATCACCGAACCGGGCGTAGCCGAGCAGTGCATTCAGGTTTGCGCCATCGACGTACACCTGGCCGCCAGCATCGTGCACGGCCTGCGTGATCGTCTTCACCTCATGCTCATACACGCCATGGGTTGACGGGTAGGTGATCATTAGCGCCGCGATCTCATTGGCGTGCTCGGCGATCTTCGCGTGCAGGTCATCGAGGTCGACGTTGCCCTGTTCATCGGTCGCAGTCACGATCACCCGCATGCCGGCGAGCACAGCGGATGCCGCGTTCGTCCCGTGCGCAGAGGCCGGAATGAGGCAGATGTCACGGTGGTCATCGCCGTTGGCGAGGTGGTAGCCGCGAATCGCGAGGAGACCCGCAAGCTCGCCTTGCGAACCGGCGTTCGGCTGCAGCGAGATGGTGTCGTACCCGGTGACCTCCGCAAGCCACGCCTCGAGCTGGGCGATGAGTTCGAGCGAGCCATCCACATCTGATTCCGGGGCGAACGGGTGCAGGCTGGCGAGCTCTGGCCAGGTGACCGCCTGCATCTCGGTTGCCGCGTTCAACTTCATCGTGCATGAACCGAGCGGAATCATGCCGCGGTCGAGCGCGTAGTCGCGGTCGGCGAGGGTCTTCAGGTAGCGCATGAGCTGCGTCTCGGATTGGTGCGTGTTGAACACCGGGTGCGTCAAGAAGTTGCTCGTGCGGCGCAGTGCGTTTGGCACGCTCGCAGGCACGGTTTCAGCGTCGTCAACAACCACATCGGATGCCACGCCGAATGCCTGCAGTACGAGCGCGAGGTCGGCAATGGTGGTGGTCTCGTCGACCGCGATGTGCACGGTGTCAGCGTCAACCTGCCAGAGCAGCACGCCAAGTTCATGTGCGGTCGCGACGATCTCGGCCGCGCGACCAGCAACGGCCACCTCGACGGCGTCGAAGAACTGGTCGTGGGCGAGCGTCAGCCCGGCGCCCTTCAGGGCGGCGGCCAGCGCCGCCGCCTTCTTCGCGGTGACGCGGGCGATGTGGGTGAGCCCGGTTGGGCCGTGGTACACCGCGTACATCGACGCCATCACGGCGAGGAGTACCTGGGCGGTGCAGATGTTACTGGTCGCCTTCTCGCGGCGAATGTGCTGTTCTCGCGCCTGCAGGCTGAGTCGGTAGGCGGGGTGGCCGACGGCGTCGACCGAGACGCCAACGAGACGACCCGGCAGCTGCCGCTCAAGGCCAGCGCGCACGGCCATGAATCCGGCGTGCGGGCCACCGAAGCCCATTGGCACACCGAACCGCTGGCTGCTGCCGACGGCGACGTCGGCGCCGAGTTCGCCCGGGCTCATCACCAGGGTGAGGGCAAGCAGATCGGCCGCAACGACGACGGTCGCTCCGGTTGCTTTCGAGGCCGCGATGACCGCGGCCGGGTTCCAGAGCAGACCGGATGCCCCGGGGTACTGCACGAGGCATCCGAAGTGCGCACCGAGCGCCTCAGTGATCGTCTCAGCCGACGCGGTCTCGAGTTCGGCAAGTGCCACGAAGACGAGCTCGATGCCAACCGCATCAGCACGCGACTCCAGTAGAGCGCGGGTTTGCGGCAGCACGCCAGCGTCCACAATGAAGCGGGCTGAGGCCGACCGCGATGCCCGGCGAGCGAGCAGCATCGCCTCGACGACGGCGGTGCCCTCGTCGAGCATCGACGCATTCGCCGTGGCCAGACCCGTCAACTCTTCGATCATCGTCTGGAAGTTGATGAGCGCCTCGAGGCGTCCCTGCGAGATCTCTGGCTGGTACGGCGTGTAGGCGGTGTACCAGCTCGGGTTCTCGAGCACGTTGCGCTGAATTGGCGCTGGCGTGATGGTGCCTGAGTAGCCAAGGCCGATCATCGAGGTGCGCGGCTTGTTGCGCGCTGCAAGTTCGCGAAGCTCACCAATCGCCTCACGCTCCGTCGCCGCCGCCGGAATCACCGATTCGAGTACCTGTGCCATGCGGATCGCGGTCGGCACGGCATCGCTCATGAGCGCGTCGAGCGAGTCGTAGCCGATCACCCCCAGCATCTGCTGCTGGTCGGCCGGGCTGGTGCCGATGTGCCGACGCGAGAATGCGTCGAAGGTGCCCTCGGTCATGGGTGTGCTCCTTGGTATGCAGAAGGAATGAGCGTGAACTGATGCAGTGCGCCAGGGCGCGTCGCGGTTGCCGCGGGCGTTCACCCGCGGCGGCCAAAGTCGGGTGAGACTACTCGCCCGTGAGCGCGACGTATTCATCGCGGCTGAGGAGCGACGGGGTCGATGCCACGCGCACCTTGATGAGCCATCCATCGCCGAAGGGAGCCGAGTTCACGAGCTCTGGCGAGTCGACGACAGCCTGGTTCGCTTCGACGACCTCGCCGTCGACCGGTGCGAACAGCTCACCAACCGACTTGGTCGACTCGATCTCGCCAACGACCTTGCCGGCCGCAAGCTGCGTGCCGACCTTCGGCAGGTCGACGTAGACCACATCGCCGAGCTTGTCGGCTGCGTAGTCAGTGATACCGATGGTGACGACGTCGCCGTCAACGGCAACCCACTCGTGTTCTTCGGTGTACTGGAGGCTGGTCAGATCGGTCATGGGGTGCTCCTTCGTGGGCGAGGTGGATGCTGCGAACTTGATGGTGACGGCTAAGCGGCCGGGGTGCCGTGGGTCTGGCGCGAGTAGAACGGCAAGGTCACCACTGACATTGGCAGGCGCGATCCGCGAAGGTCAACGAACAGTTCGGTGCCCGGGTGGCTCACGGATGGCTCGACGTACGCCATCGCAATCGGGTAGCCGAGGGTCGGCGAGAGGGCACCGCTGGTGACGATGCCGATCGGCGCGGCATCGGCGTCGTCGCTCGCAAACACCTGGTACTCGGCGCGAACAGCCCGGCGGCCTTCACCGCGCAGCCCGACCAGCACCGGCGCATCCGCCGCCGGCCCGCGCTCGACTGCCTCGCGGCCAACGAACGGGTCTGGCTTGCTGACCGCGACGACTCGGCCCAGGCCAGCCTGCACCGGGAACGTCTCGCGGCTGAGCTCGTGACCGTAGAGCGGCATACCTGCCTCAAGGCGGAGCGTGTCGCGGCTTGCGAGTCCACACGGGATCACGCGGTCGCCGCCGGTCGTGGCGAGCGCTTCCCAGAGTTCGGCTGCGCGGCCCGCTTCGATGTAGAGCTCGAACCCGTCCTCACCGGTGTAGCCAGTACGGGCAACGAGCACGTCGAGGCCATTGAAGGTCGACTTGAAGGCGCGGTAGTACTTCAGCGTGGTGACGGCCTCGTCGAAGTCGCCCTCAACTGCGGCGAATCCGGGGGTCTCGAGCAGGATCTCTCGAGCATCCGGGCCCTGCAGCGCGATCAGCGCGATGTCATCGGACTCATCGGTCACCTTCGTGTTGAACCCGCCAGCGCGGACGGTGAGTTCGGCCGCGACCACTGCACGGTTCGACGCGTTTGCGACGACGAGGTACTCGACCTCGCCGAGGCGGTAGACGACGAGGTCGTCGATGATGCCGCCGTTGTTCGCGAGCAGCAGCGAGTACTTGGCCTGGCCGATCTCGATGACCGAGAGCTTGCCAGCAAGGGCGTAGTCGAGCGCGGCGGCCGATCCTGGGCCTTCCAACCGAATTTCGGCCATGTGCGAGAGGTCGAAGAGGCCGGCACCGGTGCGCACCGCGTGGTGCTCGGCGAGGTCTGAGGAGTAGCGGACCGGCATCTGCCAGCCCGCGAAATCGGTGAAGGATGCTCCGGCGGCACGGTGCACCGCATCGAGCGGACTGAGACGTTCTTCGGACACGAGTTCTCCAACCAGATCAGGCAAATTGCGGCGGATGCCGCGAGAACTCTCCCTCTGTCATGGGCCTGAGAGTTTCACGCAGTTGCGTTTTCACCGTGGGCGGATGCGCCGGGCTGTTGAGCACCGGGCATCACTTTTCAGAGTGGCCTCGTCATTGCGGTCTGGTACCTGAGAGATTGGCGGAGAGGCTTGCTCCTTCGGTGCCGGTGATCCGGCTCTCCCGCGATGCGTCAGTGGCCCGTATTCGATTGTTCGCCCAGCCTACTTGATCCGGAACCCCGCACCAACGCAATTCTTCGTTTTTCGACCATTGGTATTGGTGCCGGCCGACTCCGGCAATCGAGCACAATGGGCGCATGACTCCACGCGCAGTTGTGACCGGTGCTTCGTCGGGCATCGGGGCGGCGACGGTCCGCCAACTCATCAACCGGATGGCACGTGCTCGGCGTTGCCCGTCGGGCTGACCGCCTGGCCGAGCTCGCGGCCGAGACCGGCTGCGAGGTGCTCGAGGTCGACGTCACCGACCCGGCGAGCGTGACGGCGCTTCGCGAACATGTCGACGCCACGGGCGGCGCGCACGCGGTGGTCAACGTCGCCGGCGGAGCACGCGGTCTCGAGCCGATCGAGCGCGCGAACCCCACCCGGCTCGATTCGCCGCGGTCGACGAAGACTCGGCTGGCGCCGGCTGCGCGCAGCTCGGCCTCTTGCGCCTTGGGGTTTTGTTCGCGGGTGCTCACCCGCGCATAACCAACCTCGTTCATTCGCGACCCTCTCGGGTGCACGCCTCTTCGTCGACGCGAACCTGGCCGCGGCGAAACAAGTTTGGATGCGGCGTTCGGACGACGTTACGGCGCCGGTGCCCCTGTGCGCCGGGGATTCATCGAACGTCCGACCGAAGATGAGTTGTCCCCGCTGGCGAAGCTCCTGAGTGGCACAAACGCGGCCCGCGGCGGCGGCGGCGGTAGGCTCCGCGTGCTGCTTGAGCTCACCTTGTTGTGGCAACTGGCAGCCAGCCCGCACACAACCAACCGACCAGCCCGCTATTGGGGGGGAACTGCTGCGTTTGGAAGATCCAGATCAGGCCGGCGCACGAGCGGTTCGGAGCGCGCTGCTCGAATTGGAGCGACGCGGGTTCACCCGTTCGGAGGCTCGAGGGCCAGGAAAGATGCCTGAGATCGCCTTGCTCGATGAGTCACTCAACCATACTGAGTATCGCCTCCCATACCTCCAGGCGATGGATGAGGGCCGAGAGGGACGAACCAACTATTCCCGTGTTCCCGAGTCGTTCTGGTTGTCGGGCTTGTGTGCGACGCTGAGCGGCGCTGGCATTGCCATGTATCTAATTGCGCAATCGCGAGCGGGCTGGGGAGATACCCACTCGTTCTGGATTTCACCTAAGCAATTCGCCGCCCAGTACGACCTCGGCGACTCGACCAGGAAAAAGGGACTCCGGGAACTCGTAGGGTATGGCGTGCTCGGAGAGGAAACGAAACTCATCGATATCACCGGTGGGAGTGGCTACCGACGCTACCGACGAAACGTCTACACTCTCGCACACGACCACCGGTCCCAGACGGTCGGGACGCCTGCTGGCTGAATGGTGGGTAGGTTTCAGGAGCACCTACCCACCATTCCCGTCTAGCTAGTGAACCGAAGTGAGTCGCCTGCGTCGTGCATGACCCCCAAGCTAGCCAGCTGGTATTGCCAACCAGTTTGAGCTCCAACGTAGTTGGGGTCGGCATACAGATTCATTCGGCACCCGCTGGCCGACTTCATCGAGTCCGCACGATCATGCCATCCGATGTTCCCAAGGTAGTTGAACGTCCAGGTAGTACCGACGCAAGGCGTAGCGCTGCTGGAGTCGACCGTAAAGGCGACGTTCGACCCTCCGTAATTCTCGTTCTCCCACAGGTATCCAACGATGATCGTCGCGGTTGTGGCGCTGGCGATGCCAGATGGCTGAAGCTTGGAAGCAGTTGCGTCGCCCGCGAACACCACAGGGTGGCCCGTGACCTTTGAAATCTCCGCGCGGAGGTCAGCCCCAGCAGAGACGCAATGCAATTGCTGTGTCTCGTATGGCACAAAACACTGCTCGTTCTTTGTGGAACCGCGATCGGTAGCGGCCTGCGCAGGAGCTACCTGCAGCAATGTCATCGGAATCAGTAGGGCTGTGACGAGCGCCACCGCTGGCGCAGACTAATTGTTCTAAACACTTGATTTCCCTTCTAGATGTGAATTACCGTTGCTCTGGGCTTACGGGACATCTTCTGAAGGTCCGCTGTTGAGTGCCGGTCCTGCGTCTCAAGTGAGTGCCGGCACTCAGTCACTACGGCGCAGGTCTGAGACCTAGGTGTTCGCAGTATCCAGCGGACGCCTGATTGTCTTGACGTGGGAAAACACCAATGATCTCGTCGGGCCTGAGACAGGCTTCCAACGCGGGAACGGCGTGGTTGACAGCTGGATCGGGTTGGTGCGATTCGCCCCAGGTCAACGATCCATTGATCCAGAAAAGCGCACACACCTCGGTGGCGTGTGCCGCCGATAAGGTGTTGTTGTTCACGGCTTGGACGCTCGCCGAGGCCGTGGAATCGGCGCTGTAACAGTAGGTGGAATGCTTGATGGCGTCCTGGTTCGCAATGACGACGATAGCGCCAGCGGTGGCGCCAATCGATACGAGGATTGCGCCTGCGACACTCGCGGTCACGACGTGCGCTCGGCGCTTGGTCTCAGCGTGGATGCGCTGTGTGGTGCGATGGTGGACTCGGACCAGATCGCGTTGAGTGGGCCAGGTCGGGGTGTCGGTGTTCACTGGGTTACCTCCATTTCGGCGGGCGTAATGGTGCGACGAAGCCGCGCCCTGAGCCGCGAGAGTCGGTTTCGGATCACGCCGTGGGTGACCCCGAGCTCTCGAGCTGCGAGTTCATAGCTGAGTTCTTTGAGCACGCACAGTCGGTAGATCTGTTGATCAATCTCTGACATCCGGGCTACTTCTTGGTTGGCGGCCTGCACCCACTCGTTTTGCTCCGCAACTGCCTCCGGTCCAAGTTCTGAGGACGCAAGCTCAATGCCGTCAATCGGGGTGGCGCGCGCGAGAACGGCGCCCTTGGCGAGAATTGTCCGACACTCAAGCCTGCAAACGCCGATCAACCACGGGAGCAGTGAGTCGCCTTCGAGGGTGATCCGCGCGGCCTTCTTCCAGAAGACGACAAACGTCGATTGCGTCGCGTCTTCTGCGGCTATCGCGGAACTGAGCAGACTTCTCGCGGTCCACGCGACTGGGCGCGCATAGCGCCGGTACAACACGTCAAACGCGCCATGCTCTCGGTGCCCAACCCGGGTGGTGAGCGCACTGTCGCTCAGGCCCTCTAGCCCCGTTGGCTTAGCCACCGTTTCAAGATCCGTCGTGTTGCCCATACTTATACACGCGCACTTTCACCCATTCGTCTCAAACTAAACATGGTTCGAGTTTCTTTTTTTGGCGGGGTACGGATCTCTCTGCATGTCCGTGTGCAGGGCTGCGACGCAGGCGATGCGGTCGACCGGAATCCTGACCAGGGGTCTTCTCTGGTGCTGTCCTCGGCGACGCTGGGCGCCACGGTGCACCCAAGGTGCTCGACTTTAGTAGGCGACTGGGCCGCCGGTGTATTCGCTGTCCTTCTTGGGGTTGCGGGTGACCGTGGCCGTCGCCCACTTGAGATCCGGCCCGATGTGGGTTGCCTCGATGATGCGTCCGTATTGTGTGACATCGTCCTTGTTCCAGCTGATGGAGCGTTCATCCCCGACAACGATCACCGCATCGCCGGCGTGGAGGGTGGCGGCAGCGTTGGCGCCGAGCTCGAACCGCGCCTCGAGCGGCTCATGTAATGAACCGTTCGTTGCGAGCGCTATCACACTGCTATCACAATGGATGCAATGTGATATTAGCCCGTGAGCTGAGTAGTCAAGTCCGAGGGGGAGTGCGAGGAAACCCTCGCCGAATCTGGCGCTGGATGTACGAGGTAAACGTGCTCGGTTACCAGGCGGTGCTCGCGGCGTTGCTCCCCGCGCTTCGGCAGGGCGCGCTCGAGCACGGCGTTGCCTCGATCGCGGTGGTCACCTCGACCGCGGCCCATATGGTCGGCGTCGGCGCGGCCGGGTACAACGCGGCAAAATTTGCGGAGCGTGCGGTAACCGAGGTGCTGCGGCTGGAACTCAACGGGGAACCGATCCGGGTCATCGAGGTCGCGCCGGGGATGGTGCACACCGAAGAGTTCTCGATGGTGCGGTTCGGTGGCGATCAAGCCCGGGCCGACTCGGTGTACCAGAACGTTGTGAACCCGCTGACCGCCGAAGATGTGGCAGGAGTCATCGTGAATGCGTTGAACCAGCCGGCGCATGTGAACCTCGACCGGATCATCATGATGCCGGTGGCGCAGGCTGCGCCGCACGTGTTAACCCGCGGTGCACTGAAGATTCGTCAGTAGCAGCGGAGCGCGCCACCACCCGAGTCGCGGTTGGGGCGAGTGCCACTGCGGCCGCCATCCCTCAAGCTGACGGCGACTGCGCCGCGCTGCATGCCCTTGATGAGTGGCAGACTTGAGTGACGGCCGCGACCGCGGCCCGAGCCCCGAGGTGCGTCATGAATAGCCCAGTTGAGACGGTGCGCGAACGCGCGAGCGTCGGCCACACGATTGAGTTGATCGCGAAGGGCACGAAGGCGGGGTCGACCTGCAACCCAGCACTCAACGACGGCCCGTGGAACTTCGACGCCAAGCAGGCCTACGGCCCCGGCGCCTCGCAGAAAGACCACATTCCGGCGGATGCTCCGCGGCAGGGTGAATTGCCGGCGCTGTACCGCGAGGCATCCGTAGCTGACCTGCACGACCGCATTCGGGCAGCGAAGGCGACGCTCGGCGACCGGGTCGTCATTCTTGGGCACTTCTACCAGCGTGATGAGATCGTGCAGCACGCCGATTTCACGGGTGACTCGTTCCAGCTCGCGAACGCGGCGCTCACGAAACCGGATGCCGAGGCCATCGTCTTCTGTGGCGTGCACTTCATGGCAGAGACCGCGCGCATTCTCGCGAAGCCCGACCAGCGGGTGATTCTGCCGAACCTCGCCGCCGGTTGCTCGATGGCCGATATGGCCGATGAGTCAAGCGTTGAAGAGTGCTGGGAGCAGCTCACCGAGATCTTTGGCGACCTTGACACCCCAGATGCCGAGGGCAAGTTGCCGATCATTCCGGTGACGTACATGAACTCGTCGGCGGCGCTGAAGGGGTTCGTCGGCCGCCACAGTGGCATCGTCTGCACCTCATCGAATGCGCGCATTGTGCTCGAGCATGCGTTCAAGATCGGGCACCGCGTGCTCTTCTTCCCCGACCAACATCTCGGCCGCAACACCGCGAAGGCGATGGGCGTGCCGCTCGAGCAGATGCCGATGTGGAACCCGCGCCGCCCACTCGGTGCGAATACACCGCAGGAGCTGATCGATTCGAAGGTAGTGCTCTGGCACGGGTTCTGCTCGGTGCACAAGCGGTTCACCGTTGGGCAAATCGAGAAGGCACGCGCCGAGTACCCGGGTGTGCAGGTGGTAGTGCACCCAGAAAGCCCGATGGAGGTCGTTGACGCGGCCGATGCCGCCGGATCGACCGACTTCATCAACAAGTACATCGCGGCCGCCCCGGCCGGTGCGACGATCGCGGTTGGTACCGAGATCAACCTGGTACAGCGACTCGCGGCCGAGAACCCCGATAAAACGATCTTCTGCCTCGACCCAGTGGTCTGCCCGTGCTCGACGATGTACCGTATTCACCCCGGCTACCTCGCCTGGGTGCTCGACGAACTCGTCGCCGGCAATGTGGTGAATGAGATTACGGTTGCGCCAGCGGTGGCCGAACCGGCGAAGATCGCGCTCGAGCGGATGCTCCAGGCGAAGCCGCCAGCCAACGCCGCCGACGCGGCAACCAAGGCCTAACGCGTGCACGTGCTTGTCGTCGGTTCGGGGCTCGCGGGCCTCTGGACCGCCATCCGGGCCACCGATCTCGGCCATGAGGTCGTCGTCGTCACGAAAACCACGCTTGACGAGGGCTCGACCGCGCGGGCGCAGGGCGGCATCGCTGCGGCGCTCTTTCCGGATGACTCGGCCACGCGTCACTTCGACGACACCCTCGAGGCAGGTGCTGGGCTCTGCGACCCGGCGGCAGTGCGGGTGCTCTGCGATGAGGGGCCACAGCGCGTTCGCGACATGATTCGCTTCGGGGTGAAGTTCGACCTCGGCGAATCCGGTGTGTCTCGTGGGCTCGAAGCGGCGCACACTCGCTCGCGCATTCTGCATGCGGGCGGCGACGCGACCGGGGCCGCAATTGAGCAGGCACTGGTTGAGACGGTGCGGCGGCGCGCGGTCGATCTGCATGAGCACACGACGCTCGTTGACCTGATCCTCGACGGTGGCCGTGTCGTCGGCGCGAATCTCATCACCGAGGCCGGTGACTTCATCGAGGCGCACGCCGACGCGGTCGTACTCGCCACCGGCGGCACCGGGCAGCTGTTCCGCTATACGACGAACCCCTCGGTGTCGACCGGCGACGGCGTTGCCGCCGCCTGGCGCGCCGGGGCACAGGTCGCCGACCTCGAATTCGTGCAGTTCCACCCGACCGCATTGAACGTGCCAGGCACTCCCCTCATCTCCGAAGCCGTGCGTGGGGAGGGCGCCGTGTTGCGCAACCTCGCCGGCGAGCGATTCATGCTGGCGATCGATGAGCGCGGTGAACTCGCACCGCGCGACATCGTGGCCCGCGGTGTCTGGCATGCGATGGCAGCCCAGGGCGGCGCGCCCGCACTGCTCGACGCGACCGCGCTCGGCGCGGAGTTTCTCGCGAAGCGGTTCCCGACGCTCACCCGAGTGTGCGCAGAAAATGGGTACGACTGGGCTACCGAACAGGTGCCGATCACGCCAGCGGCGCATTACGCCATGGGCGGTGTGGTCGTCGACCTCCACGCACGAACGAGCGTGCCCGACCTCTTCGCGGTCGGCGAGTGCGCGCGCACCGGCGTGCACGGAGCCAACCGACTTGCCTCAAACTCGCTCCTTGAGGCGGCCGTGTTCGCGGAGCGCGCGGCACGCGCAATCGGCGAGGGCGCGAATGGTTGGGCCGCGGCCACACCCCCGCTCCCCCAGCCCGCGCAGCGGGCGACCACCGCGGTCGACCGTGACGCGCTGCGCGCCGTGATGTGGCAGCACGTCGGACTTGAGCGTTCGGCCGAGTCATTGGCCGAGGCATCTGATGCACTCGACGGATGGCACGCGCCTCGCCCGATTGACCGCGAAACCTGCGAGAACCGCAACCTGCTCGACCTCGCCCGGCTCACCGTGGCCGCGGCTGCGGCCCGCCACGAGAGCTGTGGGGCACACTTTCGCACCGATTCGGTGCCGGAACCAGACAAGGAGTTGGTGTGAACACCAGTGCCACCGCTGGAGTCGGCGATGCCGCCGACCTCCGCCGCATCATCGAGACCGCACTCGCCGAAGATGCGCCATGGGGTGACCTCACGAGCGACGCGCTGATCCCCGCGACCGCAACCGCCACCGCGAAGCTCAACGCCCGGGAGTCCGGCCGACTGAGCGGTATCGGGGTGTTTGCGGCCGTGTTCGCGGCGGTCGATCCGACGATCATCGTGCGGCCGCTGGCCGCCGACGGCGAGGCATTCCTGTCGGGACAACTGCTCGCGCTCATTGAGGGCCCGGCGCGGGCCGTGCTCACCGCCGAGCGGGTTGCGCTGAATCTCACCCAACGCATGTGCGGTATCGCGACCCTCACCGCCGCGTTCGTCACCGCGGTCGAGGGCGTCACCAGTGCCGCCGGCAACCCGACTCGCATCGCTGACACCCGTAAGACCACCCCAGGGCTCCGCAGTATTGAACGGCAGGCCGTGCGCGACGGCGGCGGCCACAACCACCGTCGTTCGCTCTCTGATGCGGTGATGGCGAAAGACAACCACCTCGCCGTGCTCGTGTCACAAGGGTTGGATGTCACGACCGCACTCCGGCAGGCGCGCGAGCGCCTCCCCCACACCACACATGTGGTGGTCGAAGTCGACCGGCTGGACCAGATCGTCCCGGTGATCCGCGGTGGCGCACAGACCGTGCTCCTCGACAATTTCACGATCGACGAACTGCGTCAGGGCGTGCGGCAGATTGCGGGCAAAGCGGTGGCCGAGGCATCCGGTGGGGTGAACCTCGAAACCGTGCGCAGCATTGCCGAAACCGGCGTCGACGTGATCTCGGTGGGCGCGCTCACCCACTCGGCTCGCGCACTCGATCTCGGACTCGACGTCACGATCAGCGCGTAGTCGCGCAGGCGTAGCCTTGCCTCGGAGGCACCGATGATCTACCTCGACCATGCGGCAACCAACCGCGTGCGCCGTCAAGCGCTCGAGGCGATGTGGCCGTACCTCACCGACGAGTTCGGCAACCCATCGAGCACCCACGAACTCGGGGAGCGCGCTGCACGTGCCCTCGCCGACGCCCGCGCGCACGTCGCCTCGGTCATCGGCTGCCGATCCGGCGATGTGGTGTTCACGAGCGGCGGCACCGAGGCCGATAACCTCGCCGTGCTCGGCCTCTCGCTCGCGAACCCCCGCGGACGGCACGTCGTGGTCTCGCCGATTGAGCATGAGGCGGTACTGGAGTCAGCGGGCGCGCTCGCGCGCCTGCACGGGTTTACCGTCGACCAGGTGGCCGTCGATGGGTTCGGCACGGTGCATCCAGACGCCCTCGACGCGGTGCTGCGCGACGACACCACCCTCGTGTCGGTACAGCTCGCGAACAACGAGATCGGCACGATCGAGCCAATTGCCGCCCTGGCTGAACGAGCCCACGCGCGCAGCGCGCTCCTGCACAGCGACGCGGTACAGGCGGCCGGATGGCTCCCGCTGAACCTCGACGACCTCGGCGTCGATGCGCTCTCGCTGTCAGGGCACAAGTTCGGGGCACCCAAAGGCACCGGTGCGCTCATCGTGCGCGGGCGCCTGCCACTTGAACCGCTGATCCACGGTGGCGGGCAAGAACGCGGACGACGCTCAGGCACCGAGAATGTGGCTGGTGCCGTCGCATTTGCGACCGCGCTGCGCCTCGCTGAAGCAGAACGGGTCGACGCGGCAGCACGGCTCTCGGCGCTCAGCGAGCGTTTCATCACCCGCGTGCTCGGCGAGGTGCCAACGGCGCGGCTCACGGGGCATCCAACCGACCGCCTGCCGGGCACGCTGTCGTTCGTGTTCCCGGGGTTGAACGGTGAATCGCTGCTGCTGGAGCTGGAGCGCGTGTCGGTCTACGCCTCAAGTGGGTCGGCGTGCGCGGCGGGCAGCACCGAGGCCTCACATGTGCTCACCGCAATTGGTCTTGAGGCCGAGGTTGCGCACACCGCGGTTCGACTGACGGCCGGCGCCGAGACATCTGCTGACGAACTCGACGCGGCGGCGGCGGCGCTGATCGACGCGGTCGCGACCATCGGCGGCTACGCGCCCGGCTCACCGCAGCGCTGATCAGCGGGCGCCGAGCGGCGTGTTGACTACCCAACGTATTCCGAGGAACCTCCCAGCATTCGCTCAGCCATTTCGATAGACACCGCCGCACCCCCTCAATAGGCTCACAACGGCGAACGAAAGGCATGGGACATGCGTCTGCGGCGGATGGGCTTCATTGGGGCGATGCTCGGTGGAGTGCTCGCGATCGGAGCGGCCTCGGCTGCGTGGGCCGAAGACCCGATCGACTTTGGTGCCACCCAGGTCTACGACGTCGCAGGCGTGCTCGGCGGCACCCTCAACGACGTCGAACAACGGGTGGTGAGCGCCGGAACCAGGAGCGGCCGCCAACTGTTCGTGGTGTTTGTCGACCGATTCACGAACCCGACGAACGCCGAGGAATGGGCCACCGAAACCGCCACACGCAACAGCCTCGGCACCCAGGACTACCTGCTCGTGGTGGCCGTCGAAGGTCGCTCGTATTTCTTCTCAGCTGCGAACGGTGAGTCGCTCGGCCCAGCAGCGGTGCAGCGCATCGCGACCGACGTCATTGAGCCCCGACTTCGTGAGAGCGATTGGGCCGATGCCGCGGTCGACGCGGCGAAGGCGATCGCGGACGCAGATGCGGGCTCGGGCGGGGGTGCGGCCACACCCGACGCCACCCCACGATCATGGTTTTCCGGGGTGTTTTGGCTGCTGCCAGTCGGCGCGGCGATCGTGGTGATCGTGCTGGTTTCGCGGCGTCGGCGCACGCGCACCGCGGGGACGCCGTCCGGTCGCCCACTCGCCTCGATTGACGATCTACGAAAACAGGCTGGGGGTGCACTCGTTGCCACCGACGACGCAATCAAGACGTCGACCGAAGAACTCGGATTCGCCACCGCCTCATTCGGCGAGGATGCCGCAAAACCGTTCGCAGTCGCCCTCGACGACGCGCAACAGCACCTTTCGCAGGCGTTCACGCTGCAGCAACAACTCGACGATTCAGTACCAGACACCGATGCGCAACGCCGCGAGTGGTACGGCCGAATCTTGGAGTTGTGCGCGGCCGCAAATGAGACCCTCGATGCCCAAACAGCGGCCTTCGATGAGCTCCGCAAACTGCAATCGGATGCCCCGGCCGCACTTGAGCAGGTACGCACTGCCGCGGCAGCCGCCCGCGCCGGCATCGAACCGGCGCGACAGAAACTTGCCTCCCTCGGCGCACTGTATGCGCCAAGCGCGCTCAGTTCAGTTGCCGACAACGTGGCGAGCGCAGCATCGCGTCTCACCTTCGCTGATGCAGCGATACAGCAGGCGGCCGCTGAGATCTCGACGAACAACACCGGCAATGCCGCGGTGGAGATTCGGGCCGCCGAGGCCGCCGTCGATCAAGCGATCAAACTCACCACGGCCATCGAGAAGCTCGGCATCGACCTGCCGGCCCTCGACCAGTCACTGCAACCTTCGATCGCAAACGTGCGCGATGACGTTCGTGCCGCACGAGTCCTCGATGGGATCGCGCTCGGTGACCTTGCCACACGTGTCGAATCAGAAGCCGCCGAGGTCGCAGCAGCAGCCAGCAGACCGGGTCGCGACCCGATCGCGCTCGCTGCCCGCCTTGAACATGCCAACGCGGCGATCGACCAGGCGATCGCCGGCACCCGGAGCGCGCAGGAAGCCGCCGCTCGCCTGCAGCAACAGGTGGTTTCGAAGTTGGCTGCCGCCCGAGCGAGCATCTCGGTCGTCGATGACTTCATCGCCACGCGACGCGGTGGCATCGGTTCCGAGGCGCGCACCCGGATCGCCGAGGCGCAGCGACTGCTCGCCAGCGCATCCGCGCGCGCCGCGACCGACCCGGCGGCAGCGTTGGCCGACGCGACCCGCGCCGAGCAACTGGCGGGCACCGCACAGCAACTTGCCCAGCAAGACCTGTACGCACAGCAGCCGTTCGGCCTGCCCCAGCAGCGTTCAGGTGGCAGTGACCTGCTTGGCGCAATCATCGGCGGCATCCTCATCAACGGCCTCCTCGGCGGAGGCGGGCACCACGGCGGCGGGCATCGCGGCGGCGGGTTCGGCGGCGGCGGCGGGTTCTCCCCCGGAAGTTTCGGCGGCTCAGGCAGCAGCGGCCGGTTCGGCAGCGGCGGACGGTTCTAGCCCAGCACGGGGCATCCGCCATTCACGTAACACGACCAACGAAAGGAATCACGATGGCAAAGCAATCGATCTTCGGACGGATCTCGCAGCTGTTGCGAGCGAACATCAACGCCCTGCTCGACCAAGCAGAAGACCCTCAACTCATGCTGGATCAGATGGTGCGTGACTTCACCAACTCGATCTCCGACGCTGAATCAGCGATCGCACAAACGATCGGCAACCTTCGGCTGCTTGAAGACGACCACAAAGAAGACGTGCACGCCGCGACCGAGTGGGGCCAAAAGGCCGCAGCCGCGAGCGCGAAGGCCGACCAGTTGCGCGGCGCCGGTGACGCCGCCGGCGGCGATAAGTTCGACAACCTCGCCAAGGTGGCACTCAGCCGCCAGATTTCGTCTGAGAACGAGGCGAAGGCCGCTGAGCCGCAGATCGCCGCCCAGACCGAGGTCGTGGCCAAGTTGAAGGCTGGCCTCGACGGCATGAAGCACAAGCTCGTCGAACTGCAGAATAAGCGCAACGAATTGGTGGCGCGGGCGAAGACCGCAGAGGCGCAGAAGCAGGTGCACGATGCGGTGAAGTCGATCGATCTGCTCGACCCAACCAGTGACCTCGGCCGCTTCGAGGAAAAGATCCGCCGCGAAGAGGCGCTGGTGCGCGGCCAGCAAGAGATCGCGGCATCGAGCCTTGACTCGCAGTTCAATGAACTCGACGACCTGGGTGAGCTCACCGAGGTTGACGCGCGGCTTGCCGCGCTGAAGGCGGGCGGGCAGTCCGCGATCGGCGGCTAGCGTTCGCTGCTTCCACGGGGCTGGTCCGGGTTCGATGTGAGCCCCGACCGGCCCCGCGTCGGTGGGGCGGGGTAACGTGGACTCAGTGACGACGCCTGACGCACCCGAAGTACTCACTGATCGCCCGGTGACGCAACCCGACGCGATTGACGACGGTGAGCGCCCGACAGATTCCCACCAACTCGGCTCCCAGGTGCGCGAGCGCACGGCCGCCGAAAACAGCCGTGTGATTTGGCTGTTGCTCGCCGCCACATTCGTCGTGTTCTTGAACGAGACGATCATGAGCGTCGCGATCCCCCATTTGGTGACCGACCTCCACATCTCGCTGTCCGCTGCGCAGTGGCTGACGACCGCGTTCATGCTCACCATGGCAACCGTCATCCCGGTCACTGGGTTCCTACTGCAACGCGTAGCAACAAAACCGGTATTCATCACCGCGATGAGCCTGTTCTCGGCAGGCACACTGATTGCGGCCATCGCCCCGGGGTTCGAGGTGCTCTTGGTGGCCCGTGTGGTGCAGGCAACTGGTACGGCGATCATGCTGCCGCTGCTGATGACGACGCTCATGACGTTGGTCGCGCCATCCGATCGCGGTCGGGTCATGGGTCGCGTGACGATTGTCATGTCGGTGGCGCCAGCGATTGGGCCAGCGATTTCTGGGGTCATTCTCACCCTGTTGTCGTGGCGGTTCATGTTCTGGCTTGTGCTGCCAATTGCGCTCGTGATGCTGCTGATTGGCGCCCGCAACGTTGAGAACGTCGGCGAAACCCGCAAGGCGCCACTCGATGTGGTGTCGGTAGTGCTTGCGGCCATCGGGTTCGGCGGGTTGGTCTACGGGCTCAGTTTGGTTGGTGGGGTGGTCGGCGGACAATCGGCGACGGATGCCCCGGCGATGACCGTTTCGCTCACCGTTGGGGTGCTGGTGATCGCGATCTTCGTCTGGCGGCAGCTGCGGCTGCAGCGGCGCGACCGTGCACTGCTCGACCTGCGTACGTTCCACAACCGCAATTTCGCGGTCTCGGTGCTGCTGATGGTGGCCGCCATGGCGGCACTGTTCGGCACCATCATCGTGCTCCCGATCTACCTGCAAAATGTGCTCGGGCTCGGCGCCGATCAGACCGGCCTCCTGGTACTGCCGGGTGGTCTCGTGATGGGGTTGCTCGGCCCGACGGTCGGTCGATTGTTTGACCGGGTTGGTCCCTTCCCATTGTTGGTGCCAAGCAGCATTGCGGTGAGCGGGGTGCTCTGGTGGTTCACCACGGTCTCCGAACACACCTCACCGTGGTTGGTGCTTACCGCCCACGTTGTGCTGTCGGCCTCGCTGGCGTTCATGTTCACACCACTCTTCACAGCGGCCATGGGTTCGGTGCAGCCGCACCTGTACTCGCATGGCTCTGCCATGCTCGGAACGGTGCAGCAGGTGGCAGGGGCGGTCGGCACTGCGGCCTTCATCACCGTGCTCGCGGCTCGAATTTCGGCTGAGACCGCAGCCGGGTCATCGGCCGTACAGGCTGAGGCGGCGGGCGTGCGCGGCGCATTTGTGGTCGGTGCGATCATCTCGCTCGGTGCGATTGCGGGCGCATTCTTTGTGCGCCGTCCCACCGAGACCGGTGACGAGGGAATGCACGGGGGCCACTGACGGCAACGCCACAGGCGTTCGCTGGGTGAGTCGAGCATCGGATGGCACGCTTCGAAGATCGCCACACCGCCGGGCAGGCGCTCGGGGCAGAGCTCGCGCGGCGCCCGATCGAACCGGCACCGGTAGTGCTCGGGGTGCCACGCGGCGGGGTCCCGGTCGCGGTCGAGGTCGCCCGGGCACTCGGCGCCCCACTCGATGTGCTGGTCGTGCGCAAATTGGGGCTCCCCCACCATGCCGAGGTCGCAATGGGCGCGGTCGGCGAAGGTGACGCGATCGTCTGGAACGACGACGTGCTCGATGGCTACGCCGTGGATCGTGACGCGCGGCTGGCGATTACCGCTCGCGAACGTGCCGAAGTTGAGGCGCGGGTCGGTCGATTCCGTGCGGGCCGCCCGGCCCAGTCGCTCCACGGAAAGACCGCGATTGTCGTTGATGATGGCGTCGCCACCGGCGCGACCGCGCGAGTCGCGTGCCGAATCGCCCGCGCGCAGGGCGCAGCGCGGGTCATCCTGGCCGTGCCGGTCGCAACACCGGAGGTCTTCACAACGGTCCCCGAGGCTGACGAAATCGTTGCTCTGCTGGTTCCGCCGGAGTTCATGGCGGTCGGTATGCACTACGTGGACTTTTCACAGACGAGCGATGACGAGGTGCGCCAGATTCTGGCTGACTACCCGACGCTGTGACTCAGCCAGTGCGTGCACCCCCACGAGACGGATCAGGTCGCCGGGAGGTGCGCACGCAGCACGGTGGCATCCCGCTCGGGATCCTGCACCACCTGCGTAACAAAGCCAGCTGCGGCGAAGCAGCGTGCACTCTCGGCGGACTGCTCCTCGCTCACTTCGATCACGAGGCATCCGCCCGGGGCGAGCCAGCCCGCCGCCTCGGCGGCGATGCGGCGATGTAGCTCCAGCCCGTCTGGGCCGCCGTCGAGGGCGAGGGTCGTCTCATGGTCGCGCGCCTCGGGAGGCATCAATGCAATCGCAGCGGTCGGCACATAGGGCGCATTCACGGCGAGTACGTCGATGTGCCCGCGAAGGGCAGCAGGCAGTGCCGTGAGCAGGTCACCTTCGACCGCCTCACCGCCGAGCGATTCGAGGTTGCGGCGCGCAACCCGCACCGCCACCGGGTCGAGATCGGATGCCACGACCCGCACGTATCGGCCCACCCGCGCTGCCCCGGCGAGCACCGCGGCGCCAATGGCGCCCGCGCCACAGCAAAGGTCGACCACGACCGCCGGTTGTGCACCTGTTCGCAGGGCGTGCTCGAGCGCCAACTCCGCGACCAATTCGGTGCGACGACGCGGCACGAACACCCCGGGTTCGACCACGATTCGCAGCCCGGCGAACGCTGCCCACCCGACCACATACTCCAGCGGTTCGCCGCCGACCCGGAGCCGAGTCATCCGCTCGAGCTCCTCAGTGTCGGCTGCGCTGGTGCGCAGCACCGCCGCCTCATCCTCGGCGAACACGCACCCGGCCGCGCGCAGTCGCGCCACAAGTTCGTCGGCGCCGTCGGCCGGTGAGCCCGCGGAATTCGTGGGAGTGCCAGTCACTTCAGCAACCGCGACAGCACTCGATCGGCGAGTGGTTTGCCGCCGGTCTGGCAGGTGGGGCAGTACTGAAATGCGCTGTCCGTAAAGGTGACCTCACGCACGGTGTCGCCGCATTCCGGGCAGGGCTGCCCTGTTCGGCCGTGGACCCGCATGCCCGCACGCTTCGCGTCTTTCAACTCGGCCGGTGGACGACCCGACGCCACCGCGGTTGCGTGCGCAATCGTCTCACGCAGCGCCTGGAACAGCACCGCGAGCTGTGCATCGGTGAGTTTCGCGGCCAACAGATACGGCGAGAGTTTGGCGACGTGCAAGATCTCATCGGAATAGGCATTCCCAATGCCAGCGAACACCGACTGATCGCGCAGCACGCCCTTGAGCTGGGTGCGCCGACCCTGCAAGATCGCGGTGAAGTCAGCCAGCGTGAACCCTGCCGCAGTCGGGTCTGGGCCGAGCCTGGCGATGCCCGGGACATCCTGCGCCGAACGAACCACGTAGACCGCGAGTGACTTTTTCGTCCCCGCTTCAGTGAGATCGAACCCGGCGCCGGAGTCGAGGGTGAGCCGCAGCGCGAGCGGAGTCTTCCCTGGACGCACCACGCCGGTTGGCGCCTGGTCGTACCAGCGCAGCCATCCGGCGCGCGCCAGATGAAACACCAGGGATGCCTCGCCGCAACGCAGTTCGATGAACTTGCCGTGGCGGTGCACGTCAGCAACCGGTTGGCCCTCCAGCGCGTGGAGCGGCGGGTCGAAGGTCTTCAGCGCTGCGATGGCAGCAACCCGGATGCTCCTGATCTGCCGCCCGATCACCTGGGTGGCGAGGAACTCGGTGAGGGCCTGCACCTCTGGCATCTCGGGCATGCATCCATCGTTCCATCCAACGCCGTCCACCGATAGGCGTTCGAGCGCCGCCGTACACACGAACGACCAGTGGCACTTCGGGGGCGCCACTGGTCGTTCGCGGGTGATCGGCGCTAGTTGCCTTGTTTTGCCATCAGGGTCACCAGGTCGAACGCGACGGTTGCCGCGGCGACACAGGTGATCTCGGCGTGGTCGTACACCGGTGCCGTCTCAACGACGTCGCCGCCGATGATGTGGATGCCTTCAAGTCGACGCACCAGGTGGAGCAACTCGCGCGAGTTAAAGCCACCCATCTCGGGTGTGCCGGTTCCGGGCGCGAACGCCGGGTCGAGCACGTCGATGTCGATCGAGACATACACCGGAGCGTCGCCGACGCGGCGCTTCACCGCATCGACCGCACCATCGATCCCGATCACGTCGAGATCATTCGCTCGGATGATTCGGAAGCCGAACCGGGCATCGTCGACGAGGTCCATCTTGTCGTAGATCGGCCCGCGGATTCCGAGGTGAATCGACTTGTCTTCGGCGAGGAGCCCCTCTTCTGCCGCCCGACGGAACACCGTGCCGTGCGTCGTCGGAGCGTTGAAGTAGGTGTCCCAGGTGTCGAGGTGTGCATCGAAGTGCACAAGCGCGATCGGCCCGTGCTTCTTGAACGCAGCCCGCAACATCGGCAATGCGATGGTGTGGTCACCACCGAGCGACACGATCTTGCGATCATGCTGCCCCGCGATGTCGAGCGCGTACCCCTCGATCTGCTTCAGAGCGTCATCGATCGAATATGGGGTGCACGGGGCATCCCCCGCATCGACGACCTGGGCGATCTCGAACGGCGCAACGTCGAAGTCGACGTGGAACCGCGGGCGAAGGTGACGGGATGCCTGACGGATGCCCATCGGTCCAAACCGAGCGCCCGGCCGGTACGAGGTGCCACCGTCGAAGGGCGCACCCATGATCGCGATGTCGTAGTCCGGCACATCGCGAATCTCGGGGAGACGCGCGAAGGTTCCCCGCCCCGCAAAGCGGGGAACCTGCGTCGCGTCGAGCGCACCGATGGGTGTGTGTAGTTGCTCTGCCATCTTCGTTATGCCGTGACCCGGTTCGGGAACGCCTTGGCCACGAGGTAGTAGAGGGGCGAGGTGACCAGCAGACCAATCAGCCAGGAGATGTCGAAGCCGAGCGAGCCACCAATCGGCCCGACGAACACGAGGCTGTTGATGAACGGAATCTGGACGGCCACACCGATCACGTAGCAGACCACGGCGGCCCAGTTGACGTAGCCGTAGCGGCCACCGTCGCGGCGGAAGAACTCATCGACCTGGTAGTCACCGTGACGGACCAGGTAGTAGTCGACGAGGTTGACGGCCGTCCACGGAACGAGGGCACCGAGCAACAACAAAATGAAGTTGATGTAGTTCGTGTTCAGGTCGGCGTGGAACACGATTGCGAGCACGGCGCAGAGCGTGGCCAAGATCGCGGCGACGACGGCACGGGTACCGGCCTTCGGCTTCCATTTGTCGGCGAAGGTCTGCCCGATGGTGAGCGTGCAGAGGGTGCCGCAGTAGATGTTCATCGCGTTGGTTGCGGCGATACCGAGCGTGAAGATGACCACGACGGGAACGGCAAGCGGGCCTGCGACGGCAGTGAGGTTGGCGACGACGTCGCCACCGGCGACTGCGAGCCCGAGTCCAGCACCGAGCAACATGGCAAGGATCGAACCCGCATTGGTGCCCCAATAGCTTGCCCAGAACGCCGGCTTCGAACCGGTTGCGGCAGGCATGTAGCGCGAGTAGTCAGATACGTACGGTGCGTACGCGATCTGCCAGCAGGCAGCGGCCGAGAGCGTGAACATAAACCCGGCAAGGTTGAAGTCGCCAGCTGCGAGGTTGCCATCGAGGTCAAGCGCCCCTGACCAGAAGCCCGCTGGTACCGGGTGGACGAAGATCAAGAGGAACACGGTCACGATCAGCGCGATCAGGCTCACGATCGAGATGACCTTCGCGTACGCGTGGATCAGTCGGTAGCCGAAGATCGCTGCCGTGGCCGAGAGCACCGCAAGAAGCACGACCCCCACCGGAACCGGCAGGCCCGGGATGATGGTAGCGAGCGAGTCGGCGGCGTAGGCGAGGATCGACGTGAACCAGCCGAGGTACATCACGATGACGACCAAGATGATCAGCACCGACCCATACGAGCCGAACTGGCCGCGGGTCTGCACCATCTGCGGCACCCCGAGTCGCGGCCCTTGGGCGGCATGCAGTGCCATGAAAATGGCGCCGATCAGGTTGCCGACGATGATCGCCATCGCGCCGAAGAACAGCGACTGACCGAAGACGGCCGTCGCGAGTCCACCGGTCACGATCGACAGGATCATGATGTTGGTGCCGAAAAAGATGGTGAACAGGTCACGGCTCTTGCCGTGCCGATCGGTCACCGGGATTGGCCGAATCGTTTCATCTTCGATCTGGGCGGCCGAGACGTATTGCTCGGGCTTCTCTGTGGTTAGCGTTGACATGAGAGGGGGTAACCCTTCTTGGATGTTGCGCGCGTTCTGTTCAGCATGATTGCCGGTAAGTCGCCGCGCCTATTTGAGAACACATCAGTCACGTATAGAAGTTCGTCGGTATGAAGTTGGGTGTGCAGTTATCGGTGGCAAAGATCGGATGCCTCGCGCCGAGCGCGGCTGGGGTCAGGTCAGCAGAGGGCGGAGATGGTCATTCAAGAACAGGCCGCACGGATCAAGTTGACGGCGAATGTCGATGAAGCGATCAAGTTCTGGGTACATGCGCTCCATCCGCTCGCGGGTCGTGAGGTGCATCTTGCCCCAGTGCATACGGGCATCAAATTGCTGGAGCACATCATCAACGTCGCGCAGATACCGCCAGTAGTCGGTGCCCGGAGTCACGGTCGTGGTGATTACACAGTTTGACCGCTGGTACTGCTGCGACAGGTAGGCGTCGTCTTGGGCGACCCAGCGCACCTCGACCGGGTACTCCTCGTGCGGGTATTTCGTGGTGATGAGTTCACGCAGCGCGAGGAATGCCTCGCGCCCCTGCTCAACCGGCACAAAGTGCTCCATCTCGTTGAAGATGATGCCGAAGCCCTCTGGGTAGATCCGGTACGAACGGTCAATTCGGTGGCCCGAGGCATCCGATAGCCCGTCAGGTTCGGTAATTCCGGATGCCTCGACGTAGCGCTTGGTGTACGCGCGCTCGGTCATGTCGAGCCCGGCCGGGGCCGGCAGCTCGAACATCGCCGCGCCGCCAGCGGTCGGGCACCAGAGGAACGAGAAGTGACGCCACGCATCAGGGTTCGCGGCCCAAGCGCCCGGCTCGATGAGTTCATCGATATGGGGGCTGGAGTTGGCTTCTTTCAGGTGGTACCTCGGCGAGACCGCGAGCTCGAGTTCGAGCACCACGCCAAGCGAACCGAGTGATACCTGAGCTGCCCGCAGCAGTTCTGGCTGGTCTTCGCCAATCTCGATGATGTCGCCGGTCCCGGTGAGGAGCTTCATCCACCGCACCGCGCCTGAGAAGCTCGTCAGCGTGCTGCCCGACCCGTGCGTGCCGGTGGCGACCGCGCCGGCCATCGACTGCTTGTCAATGTCACCCTGGTTGGACAGCGCGAGCCCCGCCTCCCAGAGCGGGTCACCGATGTTGAAGATCTGCGTGCCGGCGAGCAACCGCACGCGACGCCGTTCGACATCAGTGCCGACGATGCCCTGGAGGTGCTGCAGACTGACCAACAGTCCGCCAGTATGCACGAGCGGCGATGAGGAATGACCGGTCCCAGCCACCCGAATCGGCTCCCCCTCGGCGATCGCCGCCCGAATGAGTGTGATCAACTCGTCTTGGGTTGACGGCTGGGCGAAATAGTTCGGGCTGACCTTCTGGTTCTCGCCCCAGTTCTGCCACTGGTAACCGCGTGCGGCCAGATCGGCGAGGCGTTCGGATGTCGTCATTTGTGGCGTCCCGATACCATCGTTTGCCTACGCTGCTGGCTGCGTGTGGTTGACCATCACGTGCTTCGTGCGCGAGTAATCGTCGAGGGCGTAGGCGCTGAGGTCGCGGCCGTACCCCGACATCTTCACGCCGCCCCATGGCATCTCGGTGGCGAACATCAGGTGATCGTTCACCCACACCGTGCCGAAATTCAGTTGGTGACTGAGGGCGATGCCGCGGCGGGCACTCTCAGTCCAGATCGACGCGCTCAGACCGTACGCTGTCGCGTTCGCCGACTCGACAGCAGTCGCCTCATCGGAGAACTTCTCAACGGTGACCACCGGGCCGAAGATCTCTTCGCTCGTGCACTCATCATCGGCAGACACGTTGGTGAGCACGGTCGGAAGCACGAACCATCCATCGCCATCGCCTGCAGCGCCACCGACTGCGACGGTCGCGCCGCCAGCGACGGCACGGTCAATGAATCCGAGGATCGTTTGGTGATGGCGCTGCGAAACCACCGGGCCCATTTCGACCTCATCACCCGCGGCCGGGTCGCCGACGACCAGCGTCGACACCTGTTCGACCAGTTCGCGCACGAACTCGTCGTGCACCGACTCGTGCACCATGACGCGACATGCCGCGCCGCAGTCCTGGCCGGTGTTGCCGAAGCCAGCGAAGCGAATCGTTTCTGCGGCAGCCGTGAGGTTCGCGTCGGCGAAGATCATCACCGCAGCCTTACCACCAAGCTCGAGATGCACGCGCTTGACCGATTCGGCGGCCGCCTTCGCGACCTCGCGGCCGCTGCGCACGCTGCCGGTCACCGAGACCATATCCACATCGGGATGCTTCGTCAGCGCGGCACCGACGATCGCGCCTGCGCCATTGACGATGTTCAAGACGCCGTCGGGCAGGATGCCCTTCGACAGTTCGGCGAGCCGGACCGTGGTGATCGGGGTGAGCTCGGCGGGCTTCAGCACGCAGGTGTTGCCCGCCGCGAGAATTGGGCCGAGCTTCCAGGCCGCCATCAGAATCGGGTAGTTCCACGGGGTGATCGCCCCGACCACACCGAGCGGCTCGGTGGTGACGAATGAGGTGCGCCCCTCGAGGTACTCCCCTGCCGCGAGTGAGCGTTGTGCGCGCACGGCGCCGGCCATGAAGCGAAACGTGTCGACGGTCGCTGCGACGTCTTCGGAGGCTAACCCGACCGGCTTGCCCGCGTTCAGCGCCTCGAGCGTTGCGAGTTCGTCGGCGTTGGCCTCGATCGCGTTGGCCAGCTCAAGCAGCGCGGCGGCGCGTGCCCCCGGCGTCAGGGCGCGCCATCCGGGCAATGCGGCTTTTGCGGCCGCGACGGCCGCGTCAACGTCACCTTTGGCGCCAACCGGCACGCTGGTGATCTCGGTTCCGGTGGCCGGGTTGTGCACGGCCACGCGCTCGGCGCTGACACTTGGCACACTCTGGCCGTTCACCCAGTTTTGCAACGCACCGAGCGGTGCTTCTGCGAAGCGGCGAGCGCTGAGCGACTCCGGGCGGACGATGGATGCGGTCAACGAAGTGGCTGACACGGTTGCCTTTCTCTGCTCCCTCGCAACCACCGCGACGTACCCAGTGAGATGAGCATAGTGAGCACCCAATTCGGGGTGATACCCCCGCAGGTGGGTACGTGTAAATTCCACGTAAACTCGCGCGCCTGCGCACTCCCCGCCAGCCGCCCAGGACCGCACCAACCTGGCGATAGACAAACGGCAACGCATCGAGGATTCTTGGTATCGGCGGATGGGAGAGTTGCCATGATCATCACCACTCCAGCGCCTGAGGACGCGAGCGACGACGTCGCCGACAGGTACGCCGGCGATCTTCGTGATGTGGGATTCCTCTTCGCCCATACCCGGGCGATGGCCGTGAACCCCGAAGCGCATGCCGCGTTCGAGACCCTCGTGCGGACGATCGTGCCCTCGATCGGCCTTCGCGCATACGAACTGGCGACGCTCGGCGCTGCCCGCGCGATCGGGTCGGAGCATTGCCTGCTCGCCCATGGGCGCAAGAGTCTCCGAGCCGGCCTCTTCGATCAGGAGCAACTCGCCCGGCTCGCCCACGACTACACCGACGCGAGCCTCAATGAGGCGGATGTCGCGGTGCTGGCGTACGCCGAGAAACTCTCAGGCAACGCGGCTGCCATGACCGATGCCGACACGGAGCGGTTGCGCGAGGTGGGGTTCAGCGATCGGCAGATCGTGGACATCACGTTCGCTGCTGGCATCCGGAATTTTCTCAGCCGGTCACTGTTGGCGCTGGCGGTGCCGGTCGATGACATGCCTGGGCTCAGCCCGGCGCTGATCGCGGCCTTGCGGGAACCGGCCGTGGCCGCGCGGCGCACCAACGCGGAGTAATTGTGGAAACGCCCATCGACGCCCACTACCTGGTCGTCGGTGCTGGCGCCATGGGGATGGCGTTCGTTGACGCACTGGTCTCGGCCAACCCCACCGCGACGGTCGCCATCGTCGATCGGCGGCACGCCGCAGGAGGACACTGGCTCGACGCGTACGGGTTTGTGCGGCTGCACCAGGCGTCAGCGTTCTACGGGGTCGCCTCGACGCTCCTCGGTGGTGGGCGGGTGCAATCCGAAGGGCCGGAGCAAGGCCTGCACGAGCGGGCGAGCGCCGCCGAAGTGATCGAGTACTACGCCCGAGTGTTGGCTCGCCTGGTCGGCACCGGCCGGGTCGAGTTCTATGGCACGAGTGAGTATGCAGGCGATCGGCGATTCGTGTCGCTGCTGAGCGGCGCCAGGTTTCACGCGCACCGGGCACGTGTCGTCGATGCCCGCTACCTCGCACCCGCCATCCCCCGGCGCACGCCCCCGCCGTTTGCGGTGGTTGACGGTGTGCAGGTTGTTGCGGTGAACGACCTCGTCACTGTCGCTGACACACCCGAGCGGTTCGTCATCGTCGGTTCGGGCAAGACCGCGACCGACGCGTGCGTGTGGCTGCTCATGAATGGGGTCTCGCCAAACGCGATCATCTGGGTGCGCCCGCGCGAACCGTGGCTGCTGAACCGTGCGGTCGTGCAGCCAAACCCGGCGATTTTCCTCGGCATGTCCGCCGACACGATGGCAGCGGCGGCGCACGCGACAAGCGCCGACGATGTGTTCTTCCGGATGGAGGATGCCGGCATCATGCTGCGCATCGACCCGTCGGTGACGCCGACCATGGCCAAGACGCCGACGCTTGCGACGTGGGAGCTCGACCTGCTTCGCACGATCGACGAGGTCATTCGTCGTGGCCACCTCCTCGCCGCGGCGCCCGGGCGGCTCAGCTTCGCCGATGGCGACGTGCGCATCCCGGCGAGGTCGCTCATTGTGCACTGCGCGGCCGACGGGCTGAAGTACCCCGGGCTGCGACCGATCTGGACCCGCGAGGCGATCACGCCGCAACCGGTTCGAGTTGGATTTCCGTGTTTCGGTGCGGCGCTCGCCGGTCACGTTGAAGCGACTCGCGACACCGACGACGAGAAGAACCGCATCTGTCTGCCATCGCCCTACGCGAACACTCCCGCCGACTGGGCCTCGATGCAGACGATCGGCGGTGCGGCCTCGCTGGCGATGTCGAACGAGACCGACCTGCGTGACTGGTCGAACGCCACCACCCTCAACCCGGCGCGCATCCCTCCCGAGCGCGCCGACGACCCAAACGTCGTTGCGGCGATGGCGCGCCTTCGCGAACACATTGGGCCCGGTCGGGCGCGGCTCGCCGAGTTCGCGGCGGGCGTCGAGGGGCGGTAAACGTGCCGGTAGCCTTGACCGGTGACCACGATTCTTCGCGCAGCTAGCGCTGCCATCGCCTCCTCAGCCCTGCTCATCGCGCTCGCAGCCTGCGCATCCGCTGCCCCGCAGACCACGCCCGCGCCGACCGCAACGACGAGTGCCGTCAGCGACCACGCCTGCACTGACGGCACGGGCATCACCGTGGCGGTCGACGCCTCGGCGCTCGCGAACGGCGAGAGCAAGGCCTGGTGCATCAACACCACCGAGACCCTCACCGCTGCCGCGGCGCTCAAGCTGGTAAACGTCTCGACCGTGGGCACCAAGCAATATGGCGACCAGGTCGTGTGCCGCGTCAACGGGGTGCCCGCAAGCGACACCAAGATCCCGAACCCAGACGGCTCCGACTACTTCGAAACGTGTGAGGGCATGCCGGCCGCATTCGCCTACTGGGCACTGTGGGTCAAGCCGGCTGGTGGCGCCTGGGGCTTCGCGCAAGAAGGTGCCGCGACGCAAAAGGTGGCGCCCGGCGAGGGCGTCGAACTGTTGTTCCAGCTGAACGGCAAGCCAGCAGCGCCCGCGAACTAGCATGACCTTCCGACCCGGGCCACTGCGCGCCGCGGCGATTCTCGCTGGCGGTTTCGTAGTGGCCCGGGTGCTGTATCGCCTCTTGTTCCACGGCGCCGACGGCGTCGGTGTGGTGTTGCTCGCCCTGCCCGCCATCCGCCTGACACCACCGTTCGCACATGTGGTGCTGCTTGGACCGGTGACGGCCGACGGACTTTGGGATGCCGCGACCAGCGCCCTCCCAATCGCCCTCACAATCCTGGCGTTTGGGCTCGTCAATGCCGGGTTCGATCTGAACCGGTTGTTCGGGCAGGCGTCGCGGCGAGGACTGCTGCGTGGGATATTCCGAGCCCTCGCCATCGCGTCTGCGACCCTCCCGTCGCTCGCCGAAGGCGCACGGGCAGTTCGGTTCGCGCAGCGGCTCCGCGGCGAGCGCGGTGGGGCACGAATTCTGCTCCCGTTGTTCGAGCGCACACTTGAGCGCGCAGGATCGATCGCGGCAGCCCTCGAATTGCGCGGGTTCGCGGGCCGGGGGCTCACCGGGGGACAAACAATCCCGGTCGAGGCCGCCGGTGTCACGCTGGGATTCGGCGCACCCTGGGCGACGAGCGGTGCGCTCGTGCTCCCCGAAACGCTCGCGCTGCGAACCGGCACCCTGACCGTCGTCGCCGGCCCAACCGGCGCCGGAAAATCCACGCTGCTTCGTGCAATTGCCGGGCTCCACACGCACACCGATGGCGGGTGGATCGCCGGCAGCCTGCGGGCCGTCGGGCACGACCGCAATGCCGTACCCCCGCGAGACCTCGCGGGCAGCATCGGCATGGTGCTGCAGCATCCGCGCGAAGCGTTCGTGACCGAGCGGGTGCGCGATGAGATCGGGCTGGCGCTCGAGTTGCGGGGGGTCACCCCGGTGTTCGTGCACGCGAGCGTCGCCGAGGTCGCCGAACGAGTCGGCATCATGGCACTGCTCGACCGGCCGACACGAGGCCTCTCGGCGGGCGAGGCAACACTGGTGGCGATTGCGGCTGCAATCGTGGAGCATCCAGCACTGCTGCTCGTCGATGAGCCGCTCGCTGACCTCGACACGGCAGCGCGAGCCCGGATCGCACACCTCCTCGGCGCGCTCGCCCACGATGCGGGGATGTGCGTGGTGGTCGCCGAGCACCGGTTCGGCGCGCTGGTGGGCGAGGCCGACGACATTGTGCACATCGACTCGAGGCAGGTGAGCGTGGGGCACCCCGTGACCTCCGCCGGCGTGGTGGAGTCGACGCGCGAGTTCCCGATACCGCCGGCGCCGAACGTTGAGCACCAATCGACCGTGCTGAGCGCCCGCGGCATCACCGTTCGCTACCGCGACACGTTCGCTGTGGCGAACGCCGACATCGACGTTCGCGCTGGCGAGATTGTCGCCCTCGTCGGGCACAACGGCGCCGGCAAATCGAGCCTGCTCGCCGCGCTCGCGCTTCCCGACCGCAACGCGCGGGTCGAGGCAGCTGGTCGGGTGGCGTTCGTTCCGGATGCCTCGGACGATCTGTTCATCTTCGACACTGTCGCAGATGAGTGCCGCCGGGCGGACCGGCAGGCAGCCCGGCGCGCCGGTCGCGTTCGCGAGGCGAACCCCGCACACCCCGACCAACCCACGGCCTCCCGGTTCGCCGGATTCCTCGGGCTCGATCCGCAGGGCCCGGCGTTCATCGGGCTCCTGACCAGGCATCCACGCGATCTCTCCGCAGGTGAGCGACGCTGTCTGGCCATCGCGATCCAACTCGCCGGGGCACCGCGCGCGCTGCTCATCGATGAACCTTCGCGCGGCCTCGGCCCCGCGGCACGCGAGCTCGTTTGGGCCGCACTCCAGGCGCTCGCGGCCGAAGGCACCGGTGTGCTGGTGGCAACGCATGAGCCTGACTTTGTGGAGAGAGCGGGCCGCGGGCTCGAGATGCGATCGGGCATGGTGGCGCCGGCCCAGACCGCGGCGCCCGTGCCCGCCACGTCAGTGGCGGCCGAGGCGTCAGCCGCCGCCATGAGGGCTACCGCTCCGCGCACATCGCAGCCGGGGCATCCGATCGTTCAACCCACCAATTCTGGCGACGAGATCGGAAGCGCGCCCGAACTGCGGCGACCGCACGAAGCATCCGGCGCCTCACCCACGGGTCTGCCTCGCGTTCCCTGGCAGCTCCCCACCCTGATCGCGGCGAACCTCGTCGCACTCGGTGCGTTCTGTTGGCCGCTGGTCGCGACCGCCGTACCGGCGCAGGCCCATGCCGCGGTGCCAATCGCCGCGCTGGCCCTCGCTCCCCTCGCCGTCTTCGTCGTGCTCGCGACACTCGACGGCACCGTGCGGTCGGCCCACATGCTCGCGCTGCTCGGCACGCTCGCGGCGGTCGGCGCTGCGATTCGAATCGCGAGCACCGGCGTCGGCGGCGTCGAGGCAGTGTTTGTGCTGCTGATTCTGGGCGGCCGGGCCTTCGGCACACGATTCGGCATGCTGCTCGGCATGGGCGCGATCGCGCTCTCGACCCTCGTCACCGGAACGTTCGGCCCGTGGACGCCGTTCCAGATGTTCGCGTGCGCATGGGTGGGCGGGCTCGCCGGGCTCCTCCCCCGGCGGATGCCACGACCCGCCGAGATCGCAATGCTCTGCGCCTACGGGGTGATCGCCTCGTACCTGTTCGGACTTCTCATGAACCTCTGGTTTTGGCCGTTCGCGGTCGGGTACGGCACCGGAATTTCGTATGACGGCGCAGCCGGGCTGGAGGTGAACCTTGCGAGCTTTCTGCTGTATTCACTCGTGACCTCGACGCTCAGCTGGGACACCCTGCGTGCGATCACCACGGTGGTCGGACTCATACTCGTAGGCCGGCCGATCCTGGCAGCCATGCGGCGCACGAAGCCGCTCGTGGGCGGCTCAGACTGAGAAGTACTTCGCCTCAGGGTGGTGGAAGACGAAGGCATCGGTCGACTGCTCGGGGTGCAACTGCAGTTCCTCGCTGAGTTCGACCCCCATGCGCTCCGGGCGGAGCAGTTCAACGACCTTGCGTCGGTCCTCCATCTCGGGGCAGGCCGGGTAGCCGAGCGAGAACCGCGCGCCGCGATACTCGAGTTTGAACAGGCCCGCGGTATCGGTCGGGTCTTCGGCCGAGAAGCCGAGCTCCGATCTGATGCGCGCGTGCCAGAACTCGGCGAGCGCCTCGGTCAGCTGCATCACGAGCCCATTGAGTTCGTAGTAGTCGCGGTATTTGTCTTCGGCGAACAGTTTCGCCGTGACGGAGTCGATATGCGCACCCGCCGTGACGAGTTGCACGGGCAGCACGTCCACCTGTCCGGATTCGCGCGAACGCACGAAGTCGGCGAGACAGAGGTGGCGGTCGCGGCGCTGACGCGGGAAGTGGAACCGCAGGCGCTCGGAGCCAGGCGAACCACCAGAGCCACCGTCGGGTGCGAGCAGCCCCGCCGAGCCCAGTACGCCCGCAGCGTCGTCACCGTGGTGCAACACGATGAGGTCGTTGCCGTCAGAGACCACCGGGAAGTACCCGTACGCGATCGATGCGTCGAGCATGCCCTCGCCGAGAATCCGGTCGAGCCAGTACCGCAGCCGCGGCCGCCCCTCAGTCTCGACCAGTTGTTCGTAGGTCGCGCCGTCTTCACCGCGGCCCGGCTTGAGCCCCCATTGCCCCATGAACGTGGCGCGCTCATCGAGGAACGCCGCGTAGTCGTGCAGTGCGAGGCCGCGCACGATACGGGTGCCCCAAAACGGCGGGGTGGGCACCGGGTTGTCGGATGCCACGTCCGACCGAGTCGGCATCGCCTCGGGTTCGGTGAGTGTCAGTTTCGAACCAGTCGCGTGGTGCCGCTTCTTGAGCGCT
This sequence comes from Candidatus Lumbricidiphila sp., assembly GCA_035764905.1. Classification (GTDB taxonomy): domain Bacteria; phylum Actinomycetota; class Actinomycetes; order Actinomycetales; family Microbacteriaceae; genus Agromyces. The sequence continues at coordinate 158,819 of DASTYN010000002.1, forward strand.
GGCAGCCCGACGGTCGCGGGGTCGGCGCCTCGCGCGATCTTCACCAGCGGCTCCATGAGCGCGAGGCCCTCGAACGCATCGCGCGCGTAGCGCACCTCGCCGTCGAACCTCGAGGCGAGGTCGTCTTCGACGTAAGCGCGGGTCAGCGCCGCACCACCCAGGATCACCGGCCACTTGGTGCCAAGCCCCCGTGCGGTGAGCTCCTCGAGGTTTTCCTTCATGACGACGGTTGACTTCACGAGCAGACCCGACATGCCGATGACGTCGGCGTTGTGTGCTTCAGCGGCGGCGATGATGTCGGCGATCGGCTGCTTGATCCCGAGGTTGACCACGTCGTAGCCGTTGTTCGTGAGGATGATGTCGACGAGGTTCTTGCCGATGTCGTGCACGTCACCGCGCACGGTCGCGAGGATGATGCGGCCTTTGCCCGAGGCATCCGCTTTTTCCATATGCGGTTCGAGGAGCGCAACCGCGGTCTTCATGACCTCGGCAGACTGCAGCACAAACGGCAACTGCATCTCGCCGGCGCCGAAGCGTTCACCGACGATCTTCATGCCCTCAAGCAGGTGATCGTTGATGATCTGCAGCGCGCTCAGCCCGCCCTCGCGCGCGAGGTCGAGGTCGGCTTCAAGCCCCTTGCCTTCGCCGTCAATGATGCGGCGTTCGAGCCGCTCACCAACGGGCAGCGCAGCGAGTTCGGCGGCGCGCTGGTTGCGGAGGGCGGTCGTGTCGACGCCGGCGAACAGGTCGAGCATTCGCGCCAGCGGGTCGTAGGTGACGTTGCCGTCGGCGTCGTATTCGCGGCGATCCCAGACCAGATCGAGGGCGACCTTGCGCTGCTCTTCTGAGATCGATGCGAGTGGCACGATCTTCGCTGCGTCGATGATGCCGCTCGTGAGCCCTGCCTGCACGGCCTCATGCATGAACGCGGAGTTCAACACGCTGCGGGCGGCGGGGTTCAGGCCGAATGACACGTTCGAGACGCCGAGGGTCGTGTTGATGCCCGGGTACTTGGTCGAGATCTCACGGATCGCGTCGATCGTCTCGATCGCGTCGCGGCGGGTCTCTTCTTGGCCGGTCGCGATCGGGAACGTCAAGCAGTCGACGATGATGTCGCTCACACGCATTCCCCAGTCGCCGACAAGTTCGTCGATCAGGCGCGACGCGATGCGAACCTTATCAACGGCGGTGCGGGCCTGACCCTGCTCGTCGATCGTGAGGGCGATGACCGCGGTGCCGTGCTCCTTGACCAGGGGCATGATGCGCCCGAAGCGGGAGTTCGGGCCGTCGCCATCTTCGTAGTTCACCGAGTTCACGACGGGGCGTCCGCCGATCAGTTCGAGGCCGGCGGCGATAACCGCGGGTTCGGTGGAGTCGACCACGAGCGGCAACGTGGAAGCGCTGGCAAATCGCGAGACGACCTCGCGCATATCGGCGGCGCCATCACGCCCGACGTAGTCGGTGCAGACATCGAGCAGGTGCGCGCCGACCCGGATCTGATCGCGGGCGATTTCGACGCAATCGTCCCATCGGCCCTCGAGCATCGCCTCGCGGAATGCCTTCGACCCGTTCGCGTTCGTGCGTTCGCCGATGGCGAGGTACGAGGCATCCTGTTTGAACGACACGTGCTGATAGAGCGACGCGATGCCAGGGTCTGACTCGGTACGACGGGCGGGCACCCCGCCGATCGGGCGCAGCCGCTCAACGACCGCGGCGAGGTGCGCAGGTGTGGTGCCACAGCATCCGCCGACGAGCCCCAGCCCGAACTCACGCACGAACTGTTCATGCGCGGTGGCGAGCTCTTCTGGTGAGAGCGGGTAGTGCGCACCGTTCGCACCGAGCACCGGTAGCCCCGCATTCGGCATACACGCAATCGGCACGGTGGCGTGCTTCGAGAGGTGCCGCAGGTGCTCGCTCATCTCGGCAGGGCCGGTCGCGCAGTTGAGGCCGATTGCGTCGACACCGAGCGGCTCGATCGCCGTGAGCGCCGCCCCGATTTCGGAGCCCATCAGCATGGTGCCGGTGGTCTCGACGGTCACTTCAACAAAAATCGGCAAGCGGATGCCTCGGCTCACGATTGCCTGGCGGCAGCCGTTGATCGCCGCCTTCGTTTGCAAGAGGTCCTGGCTCGTCTCGACGAGGAACGCGTCGGCACCGCCGTCGATGAGGCCCTCGGCTTGCAGCGCGAACGTCTGCTTCAGGTTGTCGTACGTGGTGTGCCCGAGGCTCGGCAACTTCGTGCCCGGGCCGATAGAGCCGAGCACCCACCGCATGCGGCTGTCGCCGGCCTCTGCGGCCTCAACGCGCTCGCGCGCAATGCGCGCACCAACCTCGGCGAGTTCAGCGATGCGATCGACGATGCCGTAGTCATCGAGGTTCGACCAGTTCGCACCGAATGTGTTCGTCTCAATCGCATCGACGCCGACCTCAAGGTAGGCATCGTGGATCTCCCCGACCACGTCGGGGCGGGTGACATTGAGGATCTCGTTGCAGCCCTCAAGCCCCTGAAAATCGCCGTCGATCGACAGGTCGTAGCGCTGCAGCATGGTGCCCATGGCACCGTCAGCAATGACCACCCGCTCACGCACCGCGTCGAGCAATTGCTGCGCCCGCGCTGGCCGGGGCACTCCATCAATATCGAGGGCGAAACGGGGTGCGGGCGATGCGACGGTCACGCCCTTGATGTTAGTCGCGGCGGCACATCGGCGGTTCGGTTGCAGATCTGAGCGGACTCGGCTCAGGCCTTCTTCACAACGCTTGATTTGAGCTGCGTCGGCCCGATGCCATCCACCTTGCAATCGATGTCGTGGTCACCGACACCGTCGATAAGTCGGATGCCCCGCACCTTCGTGCCGACCTTGATCACCAACGACGAACCCTTGACCTTCAGGTCTTTGATCACCGTCACCGTGTCGCCGTCGGCGAGCGCGTTCCCGACCGCGTCAGTGATGACTCGCGCTGCCGGAGTCGCGTCATCGGTCACCGCATCTGGTGCCCACTCGTGCCCACACATCGGGCAAACCAGCAGCGCGCCCATTTCGTAGGCATGCTCGCTCGAGCACTCAGGACACAGCGGGATCGGGGCAGTCATACCTCAACGGTAATCGCTGGACTCGATCGTAGATTCCCGCTCGATGCGTGCTGTACGGTCACGCAGCCCGCAGCGGAGTGATCATCGCGATCTGCTGCCCCGCAACGTCCTCCGCGCGGTCGAGTTCGTAGTAACTCTGCAGGTTGATCCAGAATTCCGCCGAGGTGCCGAAATACTTCGACAACCGAAGCGCGGTGTCGGCACTGATCCCCCGCTTGCCGTGCACGATCTCGTTGATCCGCCGAGGCGGCACTCCGATGGCGACGGCGAGTTTGTTCTGCGTGATCCCGAACCCAGTGATGAAGTCCTCCATGAGCACCTCGCCGGGGTGCACAGGGGGCAGCTTGTCAGTGATAGTCAACGATCTCCACCTCCTCTGGTCCAGCGTCGGTCCACACAAAGCAGATCCGCCACTGATCGTTAATCCTGATGCTGTGTTGTCCGGCACGACCGCCTTTGAGCGCTTCGAGCCGGTTTCCTGGCGGGAGCCGGAGATCGTCGAGCGATACGGCAGACCCCACCTGACGAAGTTTGCGCAACGCCGTCGAATGGATCCGAGGATCGATCGACGGCACGCGATCACGACGCCACAGACGTTCGGTGTCCTTGTTCCCGAACGACCTGATCACGCGGTCATCGTATAACGCACCGCGTCACTAACGCTAGACGTTAAACCGGAACTCCACCACATCACCATCGACCATGACGTAGTCCTTGCCCTCCATGCGGGCCTTGCCCTTCGCGCGCGCTTCGGCGACCGAGCCGCAAGCGACGAGGTCCTCGAATGAGATCACCTCGGCCTTGATGAACCCACGTTCAAAGTCGGTGTGGATGACTCCCGCCGCAGCCGGCGCCTTCCACCCCTTGTGAATCGTCCATGCGCGCGACTCTTTCGGCCCTGCGGTCAGGTAGGTCTGCAGCCCGAGCGTGTCGAAGCCGACCCGGGCGAGCTGGTCGAGGCCCGATTCTTCCTGTCCGAGCGACGCGAGCAACTCCATCGCCTCATCGGCGTCGAGGTCGGCGAGTTCTGATTCGATCTTCGCGTCGAGGAACACTGCTTCGGCGGGGGCAACGAGGGCGGCGAGTGCGGCGCGAGCCGCGGCATCCGACAACACTGCCTCATCGACGTTGAAGACGTAGATGAATGGCTTCGCGGTGAGCAGTCCGAGCTCGCGAATCGGGGCAAGGTCGAGGCCGGAGGTCGAGAGCGGCACGCCCTTCTGCAGCGACTCAACGGCGGCGTGGGCCGCGTCGAGCACCTCGGGGCCGATCTTCTTGCCCTTCAGTTCCTTCTCGTAGCGCGGTACCGCGCGCTCGAGGGTGTCGAGGTCGGCGAGGATCAACTCGGTGTTGATCGTCTCCATATCGGACTTCGGGTCGACCTTGCCGTCAACGTGCACGACGTCGCTGTCGGCGAATCCGCGAACGACCTGGGCGATCGCATCGGCCTCACGAATGTTCGAGAGGAACTTGTTACCAAGCCCCTCCCCTTCGCTTGCGCCGCGCACGATGCCAGCGATGTCGACGAACGAGACACTCGCAGGCAGAATCCGCTCGCTGCCGAAGATCTCGGCGAGCTTCTCGAGGCGCGGGTCTGGCAGGTTCACCACGCCGACGTTCGGCTCGATGGTCGCGAACGGGTAGTTCGCGGCGAGCACCGAGTTCTTGGTGAGCGCGTTGAACAGGGTCGATTTGCCGACATTCGGAAGTCCGACGATGCCGATAGTGAGTTGTGCCATAGCGCCCTCAAACCTACCGGATGCCCCGCGGCTGGCGCCGTTCGCGACTGCCGACCGCAGCACGAAGCATCCGGCGATCCTTGACCCCCACAAACGTGGGCCATAGCGTGGAGGGATGCGACGGTCTCTCGCTTTCGTGACGGCACTGCTCGGTGCGCTGGCCCTGGCCAGTTGCACGACAGCACCGACTCCGCCTCAACCTTCCGCGACCGTCGAACCCATGGCGACCGCGTCGGTTGCCCCAACGGCGCATCCGGCCTCCGCGTCGAAAATCACAGTGACATGGACGGCGCTCAACGTGACCTACCCGGATCGCGTTGCAACGGTTGTGCTCAGTGACAGTGCTGCGCTGATCTCGCTGTTCACGGAGATCAGCGGCTCAGCCCCAGCCGTCACCGACGGCACAAACAAGACCCCTGGCTCCAAAACCTACGAGTGGGATGGCGTGCGAGTGTTCGTGTGGGCAGGGTGGCCCACCCGAGTGTGGTTTACCAAGCCGAGCCTTGGCGGGGCCAACGTCAGCGCGCCCGGAAACGTCAGCGTCGGCGCCACGAAACAGGCGGTCGTCGCAGCGAACGCTGATGCCAAGTTGGTTTCGAGCGGTGAAGGGACCGATCTGTGGGCGGTCGATGCTCACGAGGTCCCCGGCACGAAATCGATCCAGGATCCCAACCAAACCGGTCAGGCCTTCGTTACGTTTGTGGTGAAGAGCGATGTGGTCACAGAAATCTTGGCCCCCGGCGACGATTACACCGAGCTTTAGTGCGGACGACCGAGCCACGCAGAGAGCCGTCTCGCGCGGCATCAGGTGCGATGGGCAGACTCAGTGCGTCAACTCTCAGCGCGTCGACGTGACCGTGTCGGTGCGGGCTGAGACCATGCATGTGTGCCGCTTGATTTCACCGCCTTCGATTTCGAAACCGCGAATGGGTCTCGGGCGTCGGCGTGCTCGATCGGCATGGTGAAGGTGCGCGATGGGCGCCAGGTCGACACGTTCTACACACTGATTCGGCCGCCGTTTCCGCACGATGAGTTCAATGAGTGGAACGTGCGGATTCACGGCATCACCTCGGGCGATGTAGCGGATGCCCCGGGCTGGGCCGAGTTCCTCCCCGACTTGTTGGCGTTCATCGACGGTGATGTCCTGGTGGCACACAACGCCGGGTTCGACGCGGCAGTGCTGCGCGGGAGCGTCGCGGCGTGCGGGCTGGAGTTGCCCGAGTTTCGACACCTCTGCAGCCTGCGCATCGCCAGATCGACCTACCACCTCGACTCGTACCGGCTGCCGGTAGCTGCCATGGCGGCGGGTTTTGAAGACTTCTCGCACCACAACGCGCTCGATGACGCTGCCGCGTGCGCGGCAATCATCTCGCACGCCGCGAAGCGGCACGGGGCATCCGATATCGATGAACTTGCCGCGCTGTGTGGCACCCAGGTGGCGCTCGTACCGGCCAGCGCGCCAGCAGTTGCCGAGTCGTTGGCCTAGCTTGCGGGGCGTCGCCGGGGCGATGTCGGAGGGTGCTGCGACACTCAGCACATGGATGTTTCAGCCATCGTTCTCGCAGTAATTCTCGGTGCCCTCATCGGTGCCGGCGCGGTGTTCGCCCTCGTGCGCACGCCGCTCCGCGCGGCCCGCGCGCACGCAAGCGAACGTGCCCTCGCCGACGCCGAACACCAGCGCGCGCTGCTTGAACTGCGGGCGAACGGCGAACGAGCGGTCGTCGAGGCACGCATGGCCGAGCAGGCCGTCACCAGCGCCGTTCGGGTCGAACTGGCCGCCGCGCTCGGCTCGATTGAGGCGCTGAGCGGGCAGGTGCGCGCTGCGCACGAGCGGGTCGCCGAGTACGAGGCCGCACAGGTGCGTGCCCACGAAGAACGCATCGCGCGAGAACGTACCGATGCTGAGCTCAAGAAAGAGCTCGCGCCCATGAAGCAGCTACTCGACGACCTCGGCAAGCGCAGCGCCGATAACGAAAAGCAGCAGAGCGAGCACCTTGGCCGCATCAGCGAGCAGTTGAAGCAGGCGCAGCAGTCCGATGAGCAACTGCGGGTCACCACCGAATCATTGGCCAGCGCGCTGCGGTCAAACAGCACCCGTGGCGTCTGGGGCGAGACCCAGCTGCGCCGGGTGGTCGAGGCGGCTGGCCTCCTGCAGCACGTGGACTTCTTCCAGCAAGCCACCATTTCGACGGATGCCGGCACCGGCCGCCCCGACATGGTCGTGAATATGCCCGGCGGCAAGTACATTCCGCTTGACTCGAAGGTGCCACTTGAGCACTTCCTCGAGGCCTCGGCGATTCCTGAGACCGCCACCGGCGAAGAGGGTGCACGACGCAAGACCCTCATCGAGAAGCACGTCAAGGCGATGCGCAGCCACATCGACGCGCTTGCCCGCAAGTCGTACTGGGCTGGGTTTGATTCGCCCGAGTTCGTGATCGCGTTCATCCCGAACGAGTCGCTGCTCTCGGCGGCACTCGAAGCCGACCCGTCGCTGCTCAACTACGCGCTCGACAAGCGAGTCGCACTGACCTCTCCCGTCAACCTGTTCGCGGTGCTGAAGACCGTCGACTACAGCTGGCAGCAGCAGCAGGTGTCCGATGAGGCGAAGAAGTTGTTCGCGCTCGGCAACCTGCTCTACGAGCGGGTTGGCACGCTCGCGAAGCATGCGGTCGATATGCGCAATGCGATCGAACGCACCGTCAAGACGTACAACAGTTTCGCCGGGTCGCTCGAGTCTCGAGTGCTGACGACCGCCCGCCAGTTCCCGGGCATCAGCGAGCAGAAGCTCGAAGCACTCGCCGTGCCAGCCATGATCGATGAGTCGCCTCGTGGACTCACCGCGCCCGAATTCACCGCGCCCGAAGTCGGTGCGCCAGAACTCGCCGCGGCGGAGTCAGCATTCGACGACAGCCTCTTTCGCGCCGATGTCGACGCCGACATCCGGAACGCCGCGAAGTAGCGCCGCAACGCCGTGAAGTGACGCCGCGAGGGAGCGGCACGGTCAGCCGCTACAGCAGCCAGCGCTCGGCGACGTGCTCGGCCTGGATGCGACGGAACGTGCCCGACTTCGATCGAATGACGATCGACTCCGTGCGGATCATCCGACCCTCACGCTTCACACCGGCAACCAGCCCACCATCGGTGACGCCCGTCGCCACAAAGAACGTGTTGTCGCTCGACACCATGTCATCGAGGTCGAGCACCTTGTCGATGTCGAGCCCAGCGGCAATGCCGCGCTCCCGCTCAGCCTCATTGCGGGGGGCGAGCCGGCCCTGCATGAACCCGCCGATGCCCTTCAGCGCACAGGCGGTGGTGATGCCCTCCGGGCTGCCACCGATACCGACCGCCATGTCGAGGCGGGTGCCCCAACGTGCGGCGTTGATGCCAGCTGCGACGTCGCCGTCGAGAAACAGTCGGGTGCCAGCACCGGCTGCGCGGATATCGGCGATGAGCTGCTCATGGCGCGGGCGGTCAAGCACCGCGACACGCATGTCCGAGACATCCTTACCCAGCGCCTTGGCCAATGCCTTGATGTTCTCGCCGATCGGGCGGTCAATGTCAACGACACCGAAGCCCTCCGGGCCGGTGACCAGCTTGTCCATGTAAAACACGCTTGACGCGTCAAGCATCGATCCACGATCCGCCACCGCGAGCACCGACAGTGCGTGGGAACGCCCGGCAGCCGTCAACGAGGTGCCGTCGATTGGGTCGACCGCGATGTCGCACGCTGGCCCGTTGCCGGTGCCGACATGCTCGCCGTTGAACAGCATCGGCGCGTCATCCTTCTCGCCCTCGCCGATCACGACCACCCCGTCGAAGTCGACGGTCGAGAGGAAGGTGCGCATAGCTTCAACTGCCGCACCATCGGCTGCGTTCTTGTCGCCGCGGCCGATCCACGGCACGGCGCGAATGGCGGCTGCCTCGGTTGCTCGCACCAACTCCAGTGCCAGGTTGCGATCGGGGTTCGGGAGTGCGTCATCGAGGCTCATACCGACGAGCGTATCCGCCTTGGGTTACGTGCACATTGCCGAGTGGCCGAGCCCACCGCTCACTGACCCCAGCAGCAGCGTCGGTACGCTGCCGACCGCCACGGGCGCAGCGCACGTCGGTAGACTCAGGAGGTCGGAACCCCGGTCTGAAGGAGACTCGAATGCCCATCGCCACCCCCGAGCAGTACGCACAGATGCTCGACACCGCAAAGGCCAAAGGATTCGCGTTCCCGGCATTCAACGTCTCGAGCTCGGCGACGATCAACTCGGTGCTGCAGGGCCTGACCGAGGCCGGTTCTGACGGCATCATTCAGGTCACCACCGGCGGCGCCGACTACTTCGCCGGCCACACCGTCAAGGCCCGCGCGACCGGCGCACTCGCCTTCGCGAAGTTCGCCCACGAGGTCGCGAAGAACTACCCGATCACCGTTGCCCTGCACACCGACCACTGCCCGAAAGATGCACTCGCCGGCTTCGTCATGCCGCTGATCGAGGCATCCGAAGAGGTCGTTCGCGAAGGCGGCAACCCGATCTTCCAGTCGCACATGTGGGATGGCTCGGCCGTACCGCTGACCGAGAACCTCGAAATCGCGAAAGACATGCTCAAGCGCACCCGCGCGATCAACGCGATCCTCGAGGTCGAGATCGGGGTCGTCGGCGGCGAAGAAGACGGCGTCAGCCACGAGATCAACGAGCACCTCTACACGACGCTCGATGACGCCATCCAGACCGTTGAAGCGCTGGGCCTCGGCGAGCAGGGCCGCTACATGGCCGCACTCACCTTTGGCAACGTGCACGGCGTCTATGCCCCAGGCAACGTGAAGCTCAAGCCGGAACTGCTGAAGGGCATTCAGGAAGGTCTCGCCGCGAAGTACGGCACCGCCGCCAAGCCGCTCGACCTCGTGTTCCACGGCGGCAGCGGTTCGACCGATGCCGAAATCGCCGAAGCCGTTGCGAACGGCGTCGTGAAGATGAACATCGACACCGACACCCAGTACGCGTACACCCGCGCGATCGCTGACTACATGCTGAAGAACTACGACGGCGTGCTCAAGGTTGACGGTTCGGTCGGCAACAAGAAGCTCTACGATCCGCGCGCCTGGGGCAAGGTCGCCGAGACCGCGATGGCGGTGCGCGTTGGCGAGTCGACCCGTCAGCTCGGGTCGGCCGGGCACTCGATCAGCGCGTAACGCGAGACATCCGGACCCGACCGCATGAGTGAATCACCTCAGCCAGACGAGCGGCCACGTCCGCAATACGGCGAATACGCCCCGCCCGGATGGCAGCCGCCAGTGCCGCCGCAACCGGTCGCACCTGCGGCAGCTGAGTTGCCAAGCGGACCGGGCGGGCCGTTGAACGGCTACCCGGCGCCCTGGCCAGCCGCAGCGGGGCAACCGATCGCGCCCGCCGCTAAGCCCCGCACGGCGGACCGGATCGTGTCGATCGTGCTGCTCGCGTTCGGCGCCGTGACGGTGCTGCAGTCGGCCGATTTCTTGAACCTTGGCCCGCAAATGCAGGCGGTGTTCGAACGCATGGGGCTGAATGGGTTCACGCCACCATCGGTTGCGGTTCCGGTCGGATGGGCACTCCTGGCGTTCACCGTCGTGCTCTACGCGCTGGTGCTCTGGTGGTCGGTCGTCCGCCTGCGCGCGCGGCGCCTCACTTGGTGGGTGCCATTCGTCGGCGGGGTTGTCGCGGGCATCGCCCAGATGATCGGCGTCATGGTGGTCATGTTTTCGTCACCGGGCATCGACGAGCTGCTGCGCCAGTTCTCGCAACGCTGACGCGCTACGACGCCACCGCCTCGGCCGCCGGCTCTGCCGGGGCCGCGAACTGCGCTTCGTAGAGTCGCGCGTACGCGCCATCCTGTGCCAGCAGGTCGGCGTGCGATCCCTGCTCGACGATGCGCCCTGCTCCATCACGATGATGAGGTCGGCGTCGCGAATCGTCGACAGCCGGTGTGCGATCACGAATGACGTGCGGTCTTGGCGCAGCGCCCCCATCGCGTGCTGGAACAGCAGTTCGGTCCGAGTGTCGACCGACGACGTCGCCTCATCGAGAATGGCGCCGGCGATGAACACGGTGAGCGGTATGCATAGTTTTGAGCGGTTTATGAGACTTAGGCCATCCGCCATCACGCGCTCATAAGTATGCTTACTTACCGCACGCGCCCCCCAAGCGCCCGCGCATCATGGTTGCCCTGCAGGTCACGGCGCAATTCTTTCGGCAGTGAGAACATCAGGTCTTCTTCGGCAGTCTTGATCTCCGAGACATCCGAATACCCGGCGTCGGCGAGCTCGGCGAGCACCTCTTGCACGAGCTCTTCTGGCACCGAGGCACCGCTCGTGACGCCGACAGTGGCGACGCCATCCAACCATTCCTGCCGAATTTCGCGCGAGTAGTCAACCCGATAGGCGGCCTTCGCCCCGTGCTCAAGCGCGACCTCGACGAGCCGCACTGAGTTTGACGAGTTCGCCGACCCGACCACGATCACCAGGTCGGCCTCTTGCGCGACCTTCTTGATCGCCACCTGACGGTTCTGGGTGGCGTAGCAAATGTCATCGGATGGCGGGTCCTGCAGCGTCGGGAACTTCTCGCGCAGCCGGCGAACCGTCTCCATCGTCTCGTCGACCGAGAGCGTCGTCTGCGAAAGCCAGACCACCTTGTTCGGGTCTTTCACCTCGATGTTCGCCACGTCGTCTGGGCTGTTCACGATCGTCACGTGGTCGGGCGCCTCGCCAGCGGTCCCCTCCACCTCTTCGTGCCCGGTGTGGCCGATCAGCAGAATCTCGTAGTCATCGCGGGCGAACCGCACCGCTTCTTTGTGCACCTTCGTGACGAGTGGGCAGGTCGCGTCGATCGCGTGCAGGCCCCGGTGTTCGGCGGCGGTCACCACCGCCGGTGAGACACCGTGTGCGCTGAACACGAGGTGCGAGCCCTCCGGAACCTCGTCGACCTCGTCGACAAAGATCGCACCCTGCGCCTCAAGTTCGGTGACGACATGGATGTTGTGCACGATCTGCTTGCGCACATACACCGGGGCGCCGTAGTGCTCGAGCGCCTTCTCGACGGCGATCACCGCACGGTCAACGCCGGCGCAGTAGCCGCGCGGGGCGGCGAGCAGCACGCGCTTCGGCCCGTCGACCGGGATGTCTCGGAGCCGGCCCCGCACCGCGGGGATGCGGGGCATCCCAAGTCCTACTGGCGCGGAAGCGGTTGTACTCATGCCCCAATCGTACGCGGGCTGGTCTCTCTCGAGCCGTTGTGGAAAGTCTCCGTGGCTCCTCGTCGTGCACACCTAGCGTGTCGGCATGAAGTCCCGTACTCGATCAATCGTCCTCGCCATCAACGCTGCGCTCGCGGCGGTCGCATTGTCCGGTTGCGCGGCCGCGCACCCTTCGGATCACGAAGCGCTACAGGCGGCAACGAATGTCTACCGGCTGCAACTTGCGACCGAGGCTGTGCTCGCCGAGACCGGAGCATGGATGGACGCACCATTCGCGGAGACGGCGTCGGACGCGTACATTTCCCAACTCCACGCCCAGTTCGACGTCATGGCCGCAAAGGGATTGAGCGTGACCGGGCCCGCCAAATGGGTCAAGTCCAAGCTCCTCGAATTTTCTGAACGTGACGCAACCAGCACGGTGGTCATGCTCGTCTGCCTTGACCGAACGGGTCAGATCACCCATGACACGAAGAATGGGATCAGCATCACGGGCGGAGGAAAGCAGGCCCGTGAGACCCAGAGAGTTACGGTCAGCGGTTCGACGCTGAAGAGGTTGAAGGTAGCGCAGGTAACCCCCGTACCGCCCGCTGACTCGATTTGCGGTGCCCGTTGATCACCGAGCAAGGATGCCTCCGGCTGCCACCAGCGGTGCCCGGTACGCTCAAAGCACAGTTCGGCGGGAGGTGACGGGTGAATTCAGGCGAGACATCCGATGTGGTTGCAACCAACGCAGCCAGCGGGAACGGGACCACCCCAACCGCCCCGACCGCCGACGCGCCGTGGTCGGTTGCGCGCATGTCGCGGGGCATCAAGTCGTGGCTCGACAAGCTCGGCACGATCTGGGTCGAGGGCGAGATCACCCAGTGGAACCTCCGCGCTGGCATCGTGTACGGCAAGCTCAAAGACCTCAACGAAGACGTCACCGTCTCGTTCAGCGTGTTCTCGAGTGTGCTCAGCCGCACCGCCGAGCAGTTCTCCCCCGGTGATCGAGTAGTCATGCTCGCCAAAGTCGATTGGTGGGTGAAGGCGGGGTCGGCGAGCCTGCAGGTCGCGCAGATCAAGCATGTCGGGCTCGGCGCACTCCTCGAAGGGGTTGAGCGGTTGCGCAAGGCGCTCGCCGCCGAGGGCCTGTTCGATGGGTCACGTAAGCAGCCACTCCCCTTCCTTCCGGGATGCATCGGACTCGTCACCGGCAAAGACTCTGACGCCGAGAAAGACGTGATCCAAAACGCCACCCGGCGCTGGCCCGATGTGCGGTTCCGGGTGGTGCACGCGATGGTGCAGGGCGACCGGGCGGTGCCTACCGTCGTCGCCGCGATCGGGGCGCTCGACGCCGACCCCGAGGTCGATGTGATCATCGTCGCCCGCGGGGGCGGCGACCTGCAGGCGTTGCTCCCGTTCAGCGATGAGCGTGTGGTGCGCGCGGCGGCCGCATGCCGCACCCCGCTCGTGAGCGCCATCGGCCACGAGGCCGACCGGCCACTCCTGGACGAAGTCGCCGACCTGCGGGCCTCGACCCCGACCGACGCTGCGAAGCGAGTCGTTCCGGATGTCGCAGCCGAACGTGACCACCTCGATCAGTGGCGGCTCCGGCTGCGCGGCCGTGTGCGGCTGCTGATCGACCACGAAACACATCGTCTGGCGGCGCTGACGAGCCGGCCGGCGCTCGCGACTCCGGGGTGGATCATCGACCAGCGGGCAGCTGACCTCGCGCAACTCGTCGGCCGTGGCACTGACACCGTCGACCGCTATCTCGAGCAGCAGCAACGCCGAGTTGGCGAGTTGCAGCGGCACGTGCGTGCGTTGTCGCCGCAGTCCACCCTCGACCGTGGGTACGCGATTGTGCAGGGCGCCGATGAGCACGTGGTTCGGGGTGCCGCCGAAGCATCCGCCGCTGCCGGCGCGGCGCTGCACATCACGCTTGCGGCGGGTTCGATCGGCGCGACCTCGACCGGTCCCGTCTGATCGACCATGATCGGCTGGCCGGCGGCAGCCAGCACCGACCGAGGGCGTCGGTGGCCGCCGGTAGACTTCAGGCGTGGCCACTCCTGACGCGCTCGCGAACCTGACGTATGAGCAGGCCCGCGACGAGTTGACCCGAGTGGTGGCGCAACTCGAGCAAGGCGCGGCCACCCTCGAAGAGTCGTTGGCGCTCTGGGAGCGCGGCGAAGCACTCGCCGCCCACTGCGAAGCCGCACTCGTTGGCGCTCGCGCACGACTCGACGCTGCACGCAGCGCGTTGGGCGCTGGCGGCGGCGGCGAGGCATCCGGTGTTGGCGCATGAGCAAGCACGAACCGCGGATCGTCGCTGAGCTCGGTCGCCCCGAGACGCCCGAAGAGACCGCGGCGCGCAAAGCGCAGAACTCGCGCAACCACCGCGCCAGGCAGACCACCAAGAACCTCGTGTTTGCGCTCATCGCGAGCCTTGCGGTGCTCGCCGTGATCGTGCTCATGGTGCCGCGGAGCGAAACCAACCTGGCGAAACCGGTCGATGTCTCGGCAGTTGCGAAGCAGGCGCAGGGCGCGTTCCTCGATCCGATTGCGGTGCCGCAACTCACCCCCGGGTGGAGTTCGAATGCGGCCGGCATCCGCCGCAGCGACGCCGATAAGGTCACCGAGTGGTACGCCGGCTATCTCAGCCCATCTGGCGGGTACGTCGGCCTGCACCAGACCAGCCAGGCGAATCCGTCGTGGGTCGCCGGCCAGTTGGCGCGCCAGGCCGCAACCGGCAGCACCGAAATCGCCGGTGTGCGGTGGACGGTCTACGACCACCGCGAGACATCCGAAGACGTCGGCAACGCCCACTACGCCCTCGAAACCGAGCGGAATGGCCGCACCTACCTGCTCGTCGGCACAGCCTCCAACGCCGAGTTCACCGAACTCGCAGCGGCGCTTGCCCCCTTTGTCAGCCAGTAACTCCATCCTCACCAGGAGCCCATGTGACCACGCCCTCCCTGCCGGTTCGCCCAACTCCCGCCGAGGCCTGGCTGCGGCTGCGCAAGGGCAATGAGCGGTTCGTCACGGGCGCACCGCTCCACCCGCGTCAAGATGTTGAGCGCCGCGAAAGCGTGGCTGAGGAGCAGCGCCCACTGGTCGCGATTTTCGGATGCTCCGACTCGCGCCTTGCCGCAGAAATCATCTTTGACATCGGCCTCGGCGACGCGTTCGTGGTGCGCAACGCCGGCCAGGTGATCTCCGACTCGGTTGTCGGCTCGCTCGAGTACGCCGTAGGTGTGCTCGAGGTGCCGCTCATTCTCGTGCTCGGCCACGACGGCTGCGGTGCGGTGCGTGCGGCGATTGACTCTGCCGGCGACGATGCCGAGCCGCTCCCGCCGAACATCGCGCACCTGATCGCGCCGATTCTGCCCGCGGTGCACCGGGTTGCCGGCCCCACCGACCGCGGCACCATTGACGCTTCATCGGTCGACGCCGCATACGTTGGCAGAGAGCACCTTCGCGACACCGTTTCAGAACTTGTCGAGCGCTCCGACATGATCAGCGCCGCCATCGCAGCCGGTACGCTGGCCATCGTGGGTGCGAACTACCGACTCGTTGAGGGTCGCGCCGAAACCGACATCGTCGTGGGCCGAATCTAACGACGACAAGCCCGGGCTTGGGCCCGGACTGGTCAGCGCCAGCACGGCGCATCCGGAAATCGAAGGGGAACAACCGTGGCTGACAACGCCGCCGACTACCGAATCGAACACGACACGATGGGTGAGGTGCGCGTTCCGGTGAACGCCCTCTATCGTGCGCAGACCCAGCGAGCCGTCGAGAACTTCCCGATCTCGGGCAAGGGGCTCGAGGCCTCGCAGATCAGCGCGCTCGCGCGCATCAAGCGCGCCGCCGCCCTCGCGAACAAGCAGCTCGGCGTGCTCGACGGGGCGATCGCTGACGCGATCGTTGCCGCCGCCGACGACGTGATCGCCGACACTGCATCGCTCATGGAACACTTCCCGGTCGACGTGTACCAGACCGGTTCTGGCACCTCGTCGAACATGAACATGAACGAGGTGCTCGCGACCCTCGCGACCGAGAAGCTCGGCGCCCCGGTGCACCCGAACGACCACGTGAACTGCTCGCAGTCGTCGAACGATGTGTTCCCGACCTCGGTGCACATCGCCGTGACGGCGGCACTCGTTGACGACCTGATCCCGGCGCTCGACCACCTCGCCGTCTCGCTCGAGGCAAAGGCAACGCTGTGGGCTGGGCTCGTCAAGGCAGGCCGCACCCACCTCATGGACGCCACCCCGGTCACGCTCGGTCAGGAATTCGGCGGCTACGCGCGCCAGATTCGCCTCGGCATCGACCGGGTGCGCACCGCGCTCCCCCGCGTCGCCGAAGTGCCGCTCGGCGGCACCGCGGTCGGCACTGGCATCAACACCCCGGCCGGGTTCCCGCAGCTCGTCATCTCGATTCTGCAGGCCGACACCGAACTGCCGATCACCGAGGCGCTCGACCACTTCGAGGCCCAGGCGAACCGCGATGGCTTGGTGGATGCCTCGGGCGCACTGCGCACCATCGCAGTCAGCCTCACCAAGATCTGCAACGACATTCGTTGGATGGGCTCAGGCCCGAACACCGGCCTCGGCGAACTGCACATTCCAGACCTGCAGCCGGGCTCGTCGATCATGCCGGGCAAGGTGAACCCGGTCGTGCCAGAAGCCGTGCTCATGGTCGCCGCCCGGGTCATCGGCAACGACGCGACCGTGGCGTGGGGCGGGGCATCCGGTGCGTTTGAACTGAACGTGGCGATCCCGGTGATGGGTACCGCAGTGCTCGAGTCGATCCGTCTGCTCGCCAACGCCACCCGGGTGCTCGCCGACAAGACCATCGACGGGCTTGAGGCGAACGAAGAGCGCGTGAAGGCACTCGCCGGCATGTCACCGTCGATCGTCACCCCACTGAACAAGTTGATCGGCTACGAAGCCGCCGCGAAGATCGCAAAGCACTCGGTGAAGCAGGGCATCACGGTTCGCGAAGCGGTGCTTGACCTCGGCTACGTCGAACGTGGCGAGATCACCGAGGCACAGCTCGACAGCGCCCTCGACCTGCTCTCGATGACGCACCCGTAGGAGGGCACGATGTCGCAGGCCCACGCGTACGCCGCATTCTCGGCCGACGGTCCGCTCGAACCGCACCTCATCGAGCGGCGCGAGGTCGGCCCGAACGATGTGCTCATCAACATCGAATGGGCGGGCATCTGCCATTCCGATATCCACACCGTGCGCGGTGATTGGGGCAAGCAGCGCTACCCGCTCACCGTCGGTCACGAGATCGTCGGCACGGTCGCCGCAGTCGGCGCGGACGTCACCTCACGCCAGGTGGGCGAGCGGGTCGGCGTCGGATGCCTCGTCAACTCGTGCCGCGAGTGTGAGGCCTGCCGCGCCGGGTTCGAGCAGTACTGCACCGAGGGCGCAATCGGTACCTATGCGACGATCGACCGCGACGGCACCATCACCCAGGGCGGCTACTCGACGTCGATCGTGGTTGACGCCGACTTCGTGCTTCGGGTGCCGGAGTCAATTCCGGTGCACGCGGCTGCGCCGCTGCTCTGCGCCGGCATCACCACGTACTCGCCGCTTCGCGCCTGGGGTGCGGGCCCCGGCAAGCGTGTTGCGGTCGTCGGCCTTGGCGGACTCGGGCACATGGCGGTGAAACTCGCGCACGCGATGGGCGCCGAGGTCACCGTGCTCTCGCACAGTGACCGCAAGCGCGAAGACGCTGCTCGGCTCGGCGCCGATCACTTCTACGCCACGAGCGACCCAACCACGTTTAACGCATTGAAGAACCGGTTCGACCTCATCGTGAACACGGTGAGCGCCCAACTCGACGTCGACGCGTACCTGAAGCTACTCGGCATGCGGGGCACCATGGTGAACGTCGGCGCCCCGCCGGAGCCCGCCGCGGTGACACTCTTCACGCTCTTCACGAATCAGCGGTCATTCTCGGGGTCGTCGATTGGCGGCATCCGCGAGACCCAGGAAATGCTTGATTTCTGCGCAGAGCATGGCATCGCCGCCGACGTCGAGGTGATTCGCGCCGACCAGATCAATGAGGCCTGGCAACGGGTACTCGACTCGGACGTGCGCTACCGGTTCGTGATCGACGCATCGACCTTCGCGGCGTAAGCCGGGCGCCAGCGGGCGAAGGTGCCTAGCGGCGCCACGCATTCAGTGCGAGAGTTACAGCATGGCCGCCTCCGGTGGTGAGATCAGCACCGACGTGCTCATCGTCGGTGCAGGCCCGAGCGGGCTGATGCTGGCGGTTTGTCTGGCGAAACTCGGCGTTGACGCACTCATCATTGACGGCAAACTGGGCCCCACGCGTGAATCACGGGCGCTCGCGGTGCAGGCCCGTTCCATGGAGCTCTACGACCAACTGGGGCTCGTCGACCGGGTGCTTGCGGAGCGTTCCCCGGCGACCGTGGTGGTGCCAGGCACCCCAGACCGCGTGTTCGGCCGGCTCGAACTGCGTGCCATCTCGACGGGCCTCACCCCGTACGGTGAGGTGACGGTGTTCGAGCAGAGCGCGAACGAGCGGCTGCTCGCCGACACGCTCGACCGCGCCGGGCGGCCGGCGCGATGGGGGTGGGAGCTCACCGAACTCGAGGTGGTCGACGCAGGCGCGGTCACCGCCACCGTGACCACACCATCCGGGCCGGCCACCATTCACGCCCGCTACTGCGTCGGCGCCGACGGCGCGCACTCACGTGTGCGCCAGCACCTCGGCATCGCCTTCGAAGGCATCACCAACGTCCACACGTTCTACCTCGTCGACGCAACTGGAGTCACCGGTCTCACCGACGGCGCGGTGAACATGCGGGTCACCGCTGATCACTACTTGCTCAGTTTCCCGATGGGCACATCGGCGAGCGGCCGGTCGCGCATGCGGTTGCTGGGCGTCGTGCACGATCGCGACCGCGACCCCAACGGCGAGTTGCCTGAGCCGCGAGTGCGCGCATTCCTCGCCCGCGAGTTCGGCGTCGGGTACGACGATGCGGACTGGTTCACGACCTACCGCCTCCATCATCGACTTGCGGCGAGGTTTCGGGTCGGCCCGTGTTTTCTCGTCGGGGATGCCGCGCATATCCATTCCCCGGTCGGTGCGCAGGGTATGAACACCGGGCTGCAAGAAGCCCACAATCTCGCTTGCGCACTCGCCGACGTGCTGCTCGGCGGTATGCCCGATTCGCGCCTCGATCGCTATGAGGCCGAGCGGCGGCCCGTCGGCAAGATTCTGGTCTCGACGACCGACCGGGCGTTCGCGCTGGTGACGTCGAGGTCGCCGCTCGCCCGGTTCATTCGTGGGCGAATCGTTCCGCTGATTGGCCCGATCGCGGTGCGCGTGCTGCCCCGCCTCTTCGGCGGCAAGCGCGTCTTCGGGTACCTCTCGCAGATTCGCATTCGCTATCGACTGCCGGATGCCTCGGGCGACCGCCGCTCGCGGGTACTGGGTCGGCGGCTGCCGTGGACCGGCGACAACTATGCACCGCTGCGCGCATTCGAATGGCAACTGCACGGGTACGGCGTGCCAGCAACCGCGGTAACCCGGATTGCCGGTGAACTCGGCGTGGCTGGGCACGCCTTCCCGCGTGATGCCCAGGGCCGGCTGCTGCGCGATCGCGTGTACCTCATTCGCCGCGACGGGTTTGTCGTGGCCGAGATCCGCTCACCGGGGCAGGGCGCCGACCTCGACGGCGCCCGGGCAATGCTGCGCGGGGCGTGACGGTTGGCGACAACCTACGGGTAGCCGAGGAACCAGAGCAGCACGATGCCAACCGGTTGCAGGAGTGCGCCACCCACGAGCAGCGGCCACTGCAGCCGTCGACGCGTAATCGCCGGGTCGCCGAACATCGGCGCCGCCGGCAACAGCAAACGGAACGTCGATTGCTGCGGCAAGAACACTGCGATCAGGTAGAGCAGGTACGACCCGGTGAACGCGATCGTCGCATCACCGAGGCCGCGCCGCCAGGCACGCCACACCCACCAGCCGGCCAGGGCAAACACGGCGAGCGCCGCGACCACACCGATTGGGCCGAGGTAGCGCGAGACCATCAAGAACCACGGGGTGAGCGGAACATACTCGGGTCGCCCGACGAAGCCCGTCCACCACGAGAGCTCGGTTTCGAGATATGCATGCGGATGCCCCGTCACCGCGTCGGCGATCGCCGGCCAGGCGAGCCCCGCCACGGCGATGCCGAGCGCGGCGATCCCCATGCGCACGAGGGTGCCCCACGGAGTCGGGCTGAGCTGGCGTGTCCCCGAGCCATCCATCACCGGACTCGCGGTCGCGTCGCGGTCGCCAGCCGAAGCCCCGCGCCAGGCGGCAAGCCGCGGCGAGTACCGGGTCGCAACACCCCAAACAACGACCAGCCCGAAGCCCAGCGCGAGCGCGAGCGCGCCGGGGCGGGTGAATGCGGCAAGCGCCCCGAGCAGCAGCGCGACTTCGTACCGACCACGATCGAACGCGAGCAGCGCCCCGAAGATCAGCAGCAACGCAAGCGACTCGGCATATGCCGCTTGGAGAATGAACGCCACCGGACCGAACGATGTGATCGCGACCGCCCACAGTGCGGGGCGCTCCCCCACCCGGCCAGCGACGAGCCGACTGAGCACCAGCATCGCCCCGGCACCGGCGACGACCGAGATGAGCACCCCTGCCACCCAGAACTCGAGGCCGGTGAGCATCAACGCCCGCGCGAGCCACGGGAACATCGGCAGAAACGCCCACGGGTTCGGCCGCACGTTGCCCATCTCATCGGTGGGCAGGTCGGTTGGGTAACCCTTCGTTGCGATCGTGCGGTAGAACGAGGCATCCCATGACCCAGAAAACGTGAAGAACGAGGGGTTCTCACGCACGCTCGCGAGGTGCCACCCGTTCGCGGTCGCAAGCGCGAACATGGTGCCGAGCAGCGCGGTCGACCACACGCGCGAGAGCGCGAAGACGACGAGCACCTGGCCCCACCAGGGCATTCGCCGCATCATCCGCACCGCCTTAGTCAACCGGATGCCCCGCCCCCACGCGAACCGGCCGACGGCCGGGCGCCGTCATCCGCGACCCGCCAGTCCGCCCCGCACCTCACCGACCTGCACCGAACCCGCACCGCACCGCACCACGCCGCGCCGCACCTCACTGCACCCGCCCCACCGAACTGCACCCGCCCCACCGAACTGCATGAATTTGTCGCACCTAGGTCGATTAGGCGACAAAAGCATGCAGTTCGGGGGCCCGGCAACCGCCCACGCGCCCGACGACGGCGGCGCCGCCCCAACAATCACGCGCGCCCCCGGTACTCCGGAAGCGCGCGCAAGTTGGTGCGGGAAGCGGGACTACGCGAGTTCGTTCCCGTCGAGCATCTCTGAGACGAGCGCGGCGATCGCGCTGCGCTCTGACCGGGTGAGGGTGATGTGCCCGAACAGTGGGTGGCCCTTCAGGGTTTCAATCACCGAGGCGACACCATCGTGGCGGCCCACCCGCAAGTTGTCGCGCTGCGCGACATCGTGGGTGAGCACGACCCGCGAGTTCTGCCCGATGCGCGAGAGCACGGTGAGGAGCACATTGCGTTCAAGCGACTGTGCCTCATCGACGATCACGAAGGCATCGTGCAGGGAGCGCCCGCGAATATGCGTCAACGGCAGGATCTCGATGAGACCGCGCTCAACGACCTCGGTGAGCACATTGTCTGAGACGACAGAGCCGAGCGTGTCGAACACCGCCTGCGCCCACGGGTTCATCTTCTCGGCGGCGTCGCCCGGCAGATACCCGAGCTCCTGGCCCCCGACTGCATAGAGCGGCCGGAACACCATGATCTTCTTGTGCTGCTGCCGTTCGAGCACCGCTTCGAGCCCTGCGCAGAGCGCGAGCGCCGACTTACCGGTTCCGGCCCGCCCGCCGAGTGAGACGATCCCGATCTCTGGGTCGAGCAGTAGGTCAATCGCAAGCCGTTGCTCGGCCGACCGCCCGTGCAGCCCGAAGGCGTCACGGTCGCCGCGCACGAGCCGAATGTTCCGCTTGCCCGTCACTCGCGCGAGCGCGGACCCGCGGTCCGAGTGCACGACGAGTCCGGTATTGATCGGATGCCCCAACTCCTCCGGTAGCGCCAACGTCTCCTGCTCGTACAGCCGTGCCATATCGTTCGACCCGAGCGAGAGTTCGCCGGTGCCGAGCCATCCCGAATCAACCGCGAGCTCATGCCGGTACTCGTCGGCGCCGAGGCCAAGCGAGGCTGCCTTCACGCGAAGCGGAAGGTCTTTCGAGACGACCGTGACGTCGAGTCCGTCGTTCTGCAGGTTCATTGCGCACGCGAGAATGCGCGAGTCGTTGTCGCTCAGCCGCAGGCCGCTCGGCAGCACCGACTGATCGGTGTGATTCAGTTCCACCCGCAGCGAACCGCCCTCGCCAACCGGCACCGGGAAGTCGAGTCGCTCATGCTTCACCCGCAGGTCATCGAGCAGTCGCAGTGCCTGCCGGGCGAAGTACCCGATCTCGGGATCGTTGCGCTTCGCCTCAAGTTCGGTGATCACCACAACGGGCAGCACCACCGAATGCTCTGCGAAATGGAACAGCGCCTTCGGATCACTCAGCAGCACCGACGTATCGAGCACATAGGTGCGTTCCTGCGTCGCGTGGGTCTTGCGACCAGCGACCGACTGAGATGTTTCGACTGAGGCCACAACCAGCTCCTGCCCCGAGCGGTTCCGCTCGGCTCATCTCGCCGGCATCCTCCATAGTCGGTCACGATGCCGACTCGACCGGGCGCTTTGCCCGATGAGCCAGACGCTACGCCCGAGACTCGAGAAACCTGGCAACGACACGCCACCGATTCAGCCGTCGTCATCCACTGTTCATTTCGTGGCAACGGATGCCTCGGCGCGCACGCATCTGAGCATGCGGTTGCGGCACCCGACCGCGCGAATCACCCGCCGAAGCGGCGCTGGCGGCGCCCGAAATCGCGGATGGCCCGCAAGAAGTCGATGTGTCGCAGATCGGGGCCGAGGGCCTCGACGAAGTAGAACTCACTGTGCGCCGACTGCCACAACATGAAGTCACTGAGCCGCTGCTCGCCCGAGGTGCGAATCACGAGATCGGGGTCGGGCTGCCCGCCCGTGTAGAGGTGCTCGCCGATGAGGTCGGGGGTGAGCCGCTCGGCCAAGTCCTCGAGCGAGCGCCCCTCGGCATGATGGGATGCCACGATCGAACGCATCGCATCGGTGATCTCAGTGCGGCCCCCGTACCCAACGGCGAGGTTCACGTGCAACCCATGCTTCTGGGTGGTGCGACCTTCGGCGGCACCCAGCGCCGCAATCAACCGCTCGGGCAGCCCCACGTTCGATCCGACGTGTTTCACCCGCCACTCACGGTGCGTACTGATGTCGCTCGCGAGTTTGCCGATGATGTCGAAGAGCGCCTCAAGCTCGTCGCGGTTGCGACTCGTGAGGTTGTCACTCGAGAGCAAGTAGAGCGTCACCATCCCGATGCCGAGATCGTCGCACCAGTCGAGGAACTCAAGCATCTTGGCAGCGCCTGCCCGGTGTCCGACCGCGGCTTCTTCGCCGAGCAACTTCGCCCAACGCCGGTTGCCGTCGATGATCATGGCGACGTGATGCGGGGCCACCGTGGTGTCGAGCGTGCGTTGCAGGCGGTGTTCATAGAGCAGCGTGAGGACGCCTCGTCCGATTGCCCGCAACCCGCTTCGCACGCCTCCACGCTACTCGTCACCGGGCAGGTCGCATCCATGCCGCGCGCGTACACTTCGAGCATGAGCGTTGACCACCCCGATGAGCGCGGGCCGCTCCCACTGCTGCACACCGGGGCCATCGAGGTCGCCGATGTCAAACCCACGTGGCGAGGCTGGATTCACGCGGGCACCTTCCCGGTGACGATTGCCGCCGGGATCGTCTTGATCAGCCTCGCACACGGCGTGAGCGCGAAATGGGCCTCAGCGGTGTTCATGGTCACGTCGATGCTGCTCTTTGGCATGTCGGCGCTGTACCACCGGTTCAACTGGTCGCCGCGAGCCAAGTCGATCTTGAAGCGCATCGACCACTCGAATATCTACCTGCTCATTGCCGGCACGTACACCCCACTCGCGGTCCTTGCCCTCGAGCCCGCAAAGGGCATGCTGCTGCTACTACTGGTGTGGGCTGGCGCTGCCCTCGGCATCGTGTTTCGGGTGTTTTGGGTCGGCGCACCGCGCTGGCTCTACGTCGCGCTCTACCTCTTACTCGGCTGGGCCGCGGTCATGTACCTCGGCGACCTTGTGCAGGCCAACGTGGCGATGATGGTACTCGTGCTCGTCGGCGGGCTGCTCTACTCGGGCGGCGCCGTGATCTACGCGCTCAAACGTCCCAACCCGTTGCCGGGCACGTTCGGGTTCCACGAGATCTTCCACGTGTGCACAGTGCTCGCGTTTATGTGCCATTGGACTGCGGCGCTCCTCATTGCGCTCGCGCCGGCGTACCACGCGTAGTCAGTCACGACCGTGAGCAATGCGCGGCTGACTCGCCCCGAGCTGCGGGACTACCCGCGCGGTGCGTCGCCGTCGCGTTCGGCGTCGCCGTGCGATTCAGGATGGCCTGCGACGTCGCCGTCGAAGATTCCGGATGCCTCGGCCGCACCGTCCGCCACATCGCCCTCGGCCGCAGCGGCCTCTTCGGCGTCGAGCTGCGCCGCGATCTGCGCGCGGTAATTCACCCGACGGATTCGCCGCACCATGTCGAGCAGCACAAGCACCACGAACGCCATCACCGCGAACGTGATCACAAAACCCCATGGCCCCGGGGTGACCTGGTTCGGGTCGAACTCTGGCGCCCCAGATGGGGTGGGAGTTGGCGTGACCGCAATACGTGCGAGCAGAGACAACACCTGGCGCCTTTCGGTAGAGATCCGGTACTCGAGAGCCTAGCGGCCACCAAAGCCGGCGCGGCCGCCGCGGGGGGAGGGGCTCCCATCCGACGGGTAGGCTCGAACCACCGGTTCGCGCATCTTCGAGGTAGGTCATGTCAGACACTGACTCCGATGAGCACGCCGAAGACGCAGGCCTCGACGCCGTCGAGTCGGCGGGCTCGGCTGGCGCCGCCAGCAGCGTGGCGCCCGGCGCAGCCGCGGTCGAGGCATCCGATCTTGACACCCGATATGGCCGCATCAAATCACCGCGCCGTGGTCGGCGCGCGTGGCTGATTGGCACAGCCGTGGCGGCGATTGCGACCGCGCTCGGTTGGATCGTGTGGGCCTCGCTGGCGAGCACCGATGCGCACCTCGACGCGACCGATGTGAGCCACACGCTCCGCAATGATGAGCGGCTGGTCGACGTCTCGTGGCAACTCTCGGTGAGGCCAGGCACCGCCACCACCTGCATCGTCAAGGCCCTGAATCCCGACTTTACGGTAGTCGGATGGAAGGTGGTCGATGTGCCCGCATCTGACCGCGAAATTCGGGTGCTGAGCACCACACTTCGTACCGCGCTCCCGGCCAACACCGGGTTGGTCGATCGGTGCTGGATCCCGTAGCATGAAGAATTCGCCCCGGATCTCCGGGGCGCGCCCGTTTCTGTTCCACCGCACTGCGGCGACGAACCTGGAGACCATCATGGCCGCTCACCACGCCACCGTCCACTGGCTCACCCAAGACGCATTTGACCGCCTCACCGCCGAACTCGAGCACCTCTCAACCACCGGCCGCGAAGAGATCGTCGCGCGTATCGCCGCGGCTCGTGAAGAGGGCGATCTGAAAGAGAACGGCGGCTACCACGCTGCCAAAGATGAGCAGGGCAAGCGCGAAGCGCGCATCCGCCAGCTCACCGAACTGCTCAAGCACGCCCAGGTCGGAGAGGCGCCG
This sequence comes from Candidatus Lumbricidiphila sp., assembly GCA_035764905.1. GTDB lineage: Bacteria > Actinomycetota > Actinomycetes > Actinomycetales > Microbacteriaceae > Agromyces. The sequence goes on from DASTYN010000002.1 coordinate 184,703, forward strand.
GCTGCAAGTGGTGTCGTCGAGTCGGGCACCGTGATCACCGCGATCGTCGCCGGCGATGAAGAGGTGTTCTTGCTCGGCAGCCGCGAGATCGCCGGCGACTCAGAGCTCGACGTGTACAGCGAACACTCGGCGCTCGGCGCGGCGATTCTCGGCAAGAAGGTCGGCGCGTCGACCTCGTACACGGCCCCGAACGGCCGTTCGATCGCGGTCGAGATTTTGGCCGTCGAAACCTGGTCGGGCAACTAGCACCGGATGCCGCGGGCTCGCTGACCGGCGCATCGACGCCCCAACACGGCACGCGCCGTTGGCGCGGCCTATTCGACGACGCGCGGGTTGAACCCGCCGGCGCGGAGCGCCTCGACGACCTGCGCCTTATGCGCCGGCCCGCGGGTCTCGACCGACATCTGCAACTCCACCTCTGAGATGCGCTGATTCGCGCCGTGGCGGGTGTGCAACACCTCGACCACGTTCGCGTTCGCATCAGCGAGCAGCTGTGAGACCCGCACCAGCTGGCCCGGGCGATCTGGCAGGTCAACCTGGATGGTGAGGTACCGGCCCGATGCCTGCAACCCGAGTGCAATCACCCGCTGCATGAGGAGTGGGTCGATGTTGCCGCCCGAGAGCAGCGCGACGGCCGGGCCATCCGATTGCACCAGACCAGCGAGAATCGCCGCGACCGACACCGCGCCCGCGGGCTCGACGACGAGCTTTGCGCGCTCGAGCAGCACGAGCAGCGCCCGGGCGATGTCATCTTCGGTGACCGTGACAATCTCGTCAACGACGGCGCGTACGATCTCAAAGTTCAGTTCGCCCGGTGTGTAGACAGCGATACCATCGGCGATCGTCGGAACGACCGGCACCGTGACCCGCTCCCCCGCAGCGATCGACGCAGGGTATGGTGCTGCGTTCGCAGCCTGCACTCCGACGATCCGGATGCTCCGCCCGGTGATGGCAGCCGCCTGCTTCACGGCACTCGCAATGCCGGCGATGAGCCCACCGCCACCGATCGGCACGATAAAGGTCGTGGCATCCGGGGCTTGTTCAAGCATCTCGAGGCCGAGCGTGCCTTGACCCGCGATGACGTCGGCGTGGTCGTAAGGAGGAATGAACGTTGCCCCCGACTCGGCCGCGAACGCCTGCGCAGCCTCGAGGGTTTCGCCGAACGAATTACCGCTCAGCACCACGTTCGCTCCGTACGCGCGGGTGGCTTCGAGCTTCGGCAGCGCAACGCCCACCGGCATGAAGATGGTGGCCGTGATGCCGAGTTGCCGGGCCGCGTACGCGACGCCTTGCGCGTGATTTCCGGCCGATGCGGCGACGACCCCTGCGGCACGCTCCGCGTCGGTGAGCTTCGTCAGGCGGTAGTACGCGCCACGAAGTTTGTAGGCGCCGGTGCGTTGCAGATTCTCGCACTTGAGGTACACCGGGGCGCCGAGCGCGGTCTCAAGAAAACTGCTCGACTCCATTGGCGTGAGGCGGGCGACATCGCGGATCACCACACGGGCATGTTCGAACTCAGCGAGCGTCGGCCCAGGAATGGGGTTGGTCATGAGCCAGCGGCCTTTCGAGAAACAGGAACGGTGGTCCACAACGGGGTCGAAGGCGGCACGGATGGCTCGTGCTTCTGTTTCCACACACCGCTCGCGATGTAGGCGATGAACACGTTCACAAAGGCCGCGACCGGTACCGCGAAGAGCGCGCCCGGGATGCCTGCGAGGAGTGAGCCGGTCGCCACGGCGAGCACAACGCCAAGCGGGTGCACCTTCACGGCGGTGCCCATGATGAGCGGCTGCAGGACGTGCCCTTCGACCTGCTGCACGAGCAGCACGACACCGAGCATGATGACTGCCGGCCAGAGGCCGTTGAAGATCAGCGCGACGAACACTGCCAACGCGCCGGTCACGACGGCGCCGACGATCGGGATGAACGAGCCGAGAAACACCAGCACCGCAATCGGCAACGCCAGCGGAATGCCGAGGAACAACGCACCGAGCCCGATGCCGATGGCATCGATCGTTGCCACGAGAATCTGCACCTTGACGAAGCTCTGTAGCGTGGACCATCCGGCCGTTGCGGCACCCGACACCGCAGCCCGCGCCCGGTGCGGGAACAAGCCAACCAACCAGCCCCAAATGCCGCGACCGTCGATCAAGATGAACAGCGTCGAGAACAGCGTGAGCAGCACCCCGGCGAGCACATGTCCGAGGGTGGAACCGACCGAGAGCGCGCCGGTCCAGAGCGCTGCGGAGTCTTTGTTGACCGAGTCGAGGGCGCGCTGAACGAAGTCGTCAATCTGCGCGTCGGTGAGTCCCAGCGGGCCGGTGTGCAGCCACTCCAAGAAGCCGGCCCACGCCACGTTCGACTGAGCGGCGAGGTCGGCTGAGCCGCGCACCACCTGCGAAATACCCAGCGTGAGCAGCCCACCGACCACCACCAGCAGCGCAAGCATCGCGGTGAGCACCGCCAACCACTTCGGCCAGCGGTGACGTTGCAGCAGGTTCGAAAACGGCACCAGGAGGGCGCTGATCAACACCGCGATCAGCAGTGGGATCACGATCAGGCGAAGCTGCACGATCAGGAAGAGCACCACGCCGACCAGTGCGATGACGAGCAACAGCCGCCACGACCACGCGCCCGCCAGTCGGATGCCAGCAGGCAACTCAACCGGATCAGGCTGTGGCACGGGCGCCTTCACTGGGCGGGGCCTGAACAGGCGCGACGATGGGCGATCGGAGCGGTCCGGCGACATGGCATTTAGTCTAGGTGCGGCATATGCCGCGACCAGTATGTGCCGCGGTTTCGCGGGGTGCTCGCGGCGATGTCGGTGCGATGCGCTACCGTCGCCCCATGGACGAGCTGAGCTCCGCGCAGGCGCGACGCATCGCGCTGGCCGCGGCCGGATTTGGCCGCCAGCGGGCAGCGTCGCCGCGGGCCAGGCGCACCACTGTGCCTGGGGGCACACGCACGCCTGGCAGTGCCGCGCTCCGGCGCGAGGTGGCACGCCTTGGGCTGCTCCAGATCGACTCGGTGAACGTGTTCGAGCGCAGCCACTACCTGCCGATGTGGAGCCGCCTCGGCGCCTACGATCGCGCTGCCCTCGACCGCTTCACGACAGGCCACCGCGGCGAGTACTTCGAGTACTGGGCGCATGAGGCCGCGTTGATCCCGCGGGCCTGGTGGCCGCATTTCGAGTTTCGCCGTGACAGGTACCGCACCAAGGGCACCGCCTGGGGCGGTTATCTGCGCGAGAACGCCGCGTTGGCCGACTGGCTGCGAGCAGAACTGGCCGCGAACGGCCCGATGCGCGCAAGCGCCATCGAGCACGACGCAAATGAGCGGCGCGGGCCCTGGTGGGGCTGGTCCGAGGTCAAGATCGCGCTTGAATGGATGCTCCGCACCGGCGACGTGGTCTGCATCGAACGGCAGCGGTTCGAGCGGGTCTACGCGTTGCCCGAACAGGCGCTGTCATCGGAGCTGCTCGGGCAGTCAGTCGAGCGCGGCGAAGCGCTGCGGCAGCTTATCGGCCACGCGGCATCCGCCCTCGGGGTCGCGACGCTGGCCGACCTCGCCGACTACTTTCGCATGTTGCAGGTTGACATCAAGCCGACCGTGCACGAACTCGTCGATGAGGGCACGTTGATCGAGGTCACGGTCGCCAATTGGAACACGGGCTCCCGCCGCACGGCGGCCTATCTGCACCGCGATGCCGCACACCCACGCCGCATCGACCATGCCGCCCTCGTTTCACCGTTCGACCCGATCGTCTGGTTCCGCCCGCGCACCGAACGCCTCTTCGACTTTCACTACCGCATCGAGATCTACACCCCGGCGCCGAAGCGCATCTTTGGCTATCTCTGCCTGCCCTACGTGCTCGACGACCAGATCGTCGGCCGAGTCGATCTCAAAGCCGATCGCAAGGCCAAGACCTTGCGTGTGCAGGCCGCCTGGGCCGAACCCGGGGCGCCCGCTGATGCGGCAGCCGCGCGGCTGGTACCCGTACTGCGCGACGCCGCAGCCTGGCAGGGCCTCACCGACATCACCATCGTGAACCGCGGCAGCCTGGCGCCCGCACTGGCAGCGGAGTTTGGCGCTTAGAAGCCGCTGCCCATGTGCTGCAACCGGTCGACGCGGTCTGCAATCGGCGGGTGCGTCGCGAACATCCGCGCCACTACGCCCTTCTTCAGCGGGTCGGCAATCCAGAGGTGCGCCATCGACGATTGCTGACGCTGCATTGGCCGACCGTATGCCTCAAGTTTGAGCAGCGCTCGTGCCAATGCTTCCGGATGCCTCGTGGTCATCGCGCCCGTGGCATCCGCCAAATACTCGCGCTGCCTCGAAACCGCAAGCTGCACGAGGGTGGCGACCAGCGGGGCGACCAACATGGCGACCAGACCCAACACCATCACGACCGGGTTACCGCCGTTGTTATTGCCGCGGCCACCCCAAAACGCCATACGCATGAGCATGTCTGAAACGAATCCAACCGCGACGACCAGGCCGAACACGATCATCGACAAGCGAATGTCGTAGTTGCGCACGTGGCCCAGTTCATGGGCCATCACGCCCTCGAGCTCCGAGTCATCCATGATGTCGAGCAGACCAGTGGTTGCCGCGACCGACGCGTGCTGCGGGTCGCGGCCGGTGGCGAATGCGTTCGGCGCGGGGTCATTCACGATGAAGACCCGTGGCATTGGGGTGCCGGTCGTGATCGAGAGGTTCTCGACCACACGCCAGAGGCGCGGGTGGTCGGCCTTGCTCTGCAACTCAATCGCACCCGACATGGCGAGAGCTTGTCGGTCGGCGGTCCAGTACTGGAACACCGCGTATGCGAGTGACCCGAGCACAGTGAGGACGACGATCGTGAAGTCACCGTAGATCGCGTAGGCGAGATACCCCAGCCCGCTCACAATGCCGACGAAGAGCAGCATAGTGAAGACGGTGTTGCGTTTGTTCCTCGCGATGGCCCGATACATCCTGGGCGTGACCTCGGGTTAGAACTGCACGCGCGGCGGTTCGGCGATGGCCGCGGCGTCGGCGACCTCGAAGAACTCGCGCTCCGTGAATCCGAGTCCGCGCACGAACAGTGTGTTCGGGAACACCTTGATCTTGGTGTTCAGCTCGCGCACACCGCCGTTGTAGAAGCGGCGGGCGGCCTGAATCTTGTCTTCAGTGTCGACCAGTTCGGCCTGCAACTGCAGAAAGTTCTGGCTCGCCTGCAACTGCGGGTAGGCCTCGGCCACCGCGAAAATGCTCTTAAGGGCGCTCTGCATTTGGTTTTCAGCAGCGGATGCCGCGGCCGGAGTCGTCGCCGACAGGCTCGCCGCGCGGGCGGCGGTCACGCTGTCGAACACGGACTTCTCGTGCGCGGCGTACCCCTTCACCGACTCGATGAGGTTCGGAATCAGGTCGGCACGGCGCTTCAACTGCACCGTGATGTCGCTCCACGCTTCGTCAACGCGAACGTTGAGCTTCACGAGCGAGTTGTACGTCGCCCACAGGTAGATACCGACGATGACGACGAGCGCCACGATGATGAGGATTGGAATCAGCCATTCCATGGCAGATCTCCTTGTGATCGTGAGATGGGGTGCGTCCCTATCGTAACGACCAGCACGTCACGCAGGCCCGACTTCCAGCGGACTCCCAGTCAACCCACAACCGGCCACGACCCGGGCGTCGGCGAACGCCTCCGTCACACGCCCCAATGGCGCCTGCTGACCACCTTGACAACGGCGAGTCCCAGCGACACGATCAACCCGTGAGCACCAGATCGGATGCCTCCCCCGAACCCGCGGTCGTCGTCGCCGACTTGCACGTCTCCCGCGGCAAAACTTTGGTGCTCCGGGGACTCGACCTTCGGGTGCCCGCTGGCAAGATTGTGGGGCTGCTCGGCCCAAGCGGCAGCGGCAAAACCACCCTGATGCGCGCGATTGTTGGGGTGCAGATCGTGAAGTCCGGAACCATCACCGTGCTCGGCGGCCCCGCCGGGTCGGCGTCGCTCCGGCACCGCGTGGGCTACATGACCCAGCAACCGAGTGTGTACGACGATCTCACCGTGCGACAGAACCTCGCGTACTTCCGCCGCATCGCGGGCGTCGACGCGAACGAAGTCGATCGGGTGCTCGAACGTACCGACCTCATCGGGCGCACGAATCAGCTGGTCGCCACGCTCTCCGGTGGTGAGCGAAGCCGCGTATCGCTGGCCGTCGCACTGCTCGGCCGACCCGAGCTGCTGGTGCTCGACGAGCCCACCGTCGGCCTCGACCCCGTGCTTCGCGTCGAACTCTGGAACCTCTTGCGATCGCTCGCCGACGAAGGCGCCACGCTCCTGGTTTCGAGCCACGTGATGGATGAGGCGAAGCGCTGCGACCGACTGCTGCTCATGCGTGACGGCGAGCTGCTCGCGGATGACACGGTCGATGGCGTCTTGGCATTCACCGGCACATCCGATATCGAAGACGGCTTCTTGGCCCTCATCGCCCGCGGTGAGCAAGACGTTCGACCAAAACACGCAGGCGAGGTGACCACATGACGCTGCGTCGCACCCTCGCGACGACTGGGCGTGTGCTCGGCCAGATTCGACACGACCATCGCACCGTCGCGCTGCTCTTGGTCGTGCCCAGCCTGCTGGTTGGGCTGGTCGCCTGGATGTTCACCGACACCCCGGTCTTCAAGCAAATCGGTCCGGCGATGATCGCGCTGTTCCCGTTCATTGTGATGTTCCTCGTGACGAGCATCACCACGCTGCGCGAACGGCGTGGCGGCACCCTGGAGCGGCTGTTGTCGATGCCGATTGGGAAGGGCGACTTCATCCTGGGCTACGCAATCGCGTTCGGGGTACTCGGCATCGTGCAAACGTCGATCGCCGTAAGTTACGCGGTCTGGGTGTGCGGACTCACGATCGATGGGCCACTTTGGCTGCTGTTCGCCACCGCCGTGTGCGATGCGCTGCTCGGCACCGCGCTTGGCCTGCTCGCGAGCGCGTTTGCCCGCACCGAATTCCAGGTCGTGCAATTCATGCCATTGCTGGTGTTTCCGCAGATTCTGCTCGGCGGCATCTTCCTCGCCCGCGATCAACTGCCTGACGTACTCGAAGCGATCGGTGATTGGCTGCCGCTCAGCCACGCAATCGACGCGTTGCGCGCCACGGCGGCGAACTCCGAGTCGATCGAGTGGATTCTGCTCCGGCTCGCGATCATCGGCGCCTGGGTGGTCGGCGCCATCGTGCTCGGCTCGATCACGCTCCGCCGTCGCACGGCGTAGCGCGTCGCCCGCACCCACGCACCGGTACGCTCGACTCATGCGCCTCGGGGTTCTCGACGTCGGTTCGAATACGGTTCACCTGCTCGTCGTTGACGCCCATCCGGGCGCGCAGCCGGTGCCCGCGACCTCGCACAAGTCGATCCTGCGACTCATGCGCTACCTCGCACCGGATGGCTCGATCGATGAGGTCGGGGTCCAGGCGATCATCGACTCGGTCAACGAGGCGTTGACGGTCGCCCACGAGTACGGCATCGAAGAGTTGTTGGCCTTCGCCACCTCTGCGATTCGCGAGGCGAACAACGGCGAGGAAGTGCTCGCCCGCATCGAACGCGAAACGGGCGTGACGCTCAGTGTGCTCACTGGTGTCGATGAGGCGCGACTCACGTTCTTGGCTGTGCGCCGCTGGTACGGCTGGTCGGCCGGTCGGGTGCTGCTCTTCGACATCGGCGGCGGTTCACTTGAGATCGCCACCGGGCCCGACGAAGTTCCGGATGTCGCGCGCTCGGTACCGCTCGGTGCCGGTCGTGCGACGATCACCTTCCTTCCTGATGACCCGCCCAGCCTCGACCAGGTGCAGGCGTTGCGGGGCCACGCCGCCAAACTGCTTCGTACGGCGGCCGCCGATTTCGAGGGGCAGCCGGCACCCGATCACGTGGTTGGGTCGTCGAAGACGATCCGCTCACTCGCCCGTCTCGCCGGTTGGACCGAGGACGGCGTGGGCTCGGCCAACCGGAGCATCCTGCGCCTCAAAGGCCTCGATGACTGGATTCCGCGTCTCGCGCGAATCCCCGCTGCGGCGCGCCCGGCACTTCCCGGCATCACCGAGGACCGCACGTTCCAGATCGTCGCGGGCGCGGTTGTGCTCTCCGAGGCAATGCACGCCTTCGGCGTCGAAGAATTGGATGTTTCGCCCTGGGCCCTGCGTGAGGGGCTCATCCTGCGCCGCCTCGACCAACTCGTCTAGCCTCAGCCGCCCGGCATCGGGTCGAGTGTGGTGATCGTTCCAAGGTCGGTGTAGCGCGGCCCGCCGAGGCGCCCGATCGGGCGAAGCCGCTCGGCGTCGATACGGCCGCCCTCAACGAGCACATCGTTGGCCACGTGCCATCCGACGACCCGCCCGACCACGAAGTCGCCGCTGGTGGGTGTGAACCGAATCGTGCGGTCGTAGACGCATTCCATCGCGATCGGCACCGTCGCGAGCCGCGGCACCCGCACTGCGGTCGACGGGACGGTCGCCAACCCAATCGCGTCAACTTCGCTCGCATCAGACGGTAGCCACTCCGAACTCGCATGCAGATCTGGGAGCATCCGGTCGTCGGCGATGTGCACCACGTACTCACGGTCACGTTCGATGTTGCGGAGCGTATCTTTTTGTCCCGCGCCGCGCCGCCCGACGGTGATGCCCAGCATCGCCGGGAAGGTGCTCACCCAGGTAAACGCGCTGAACGGCGCGAGGTTGAGCGGGGCAGGTGCCACACCGGAGGTCACCCACGCGATCGGCCGCGGCACCACCGAGCCGTTCAACAACCGGTACTGCCCAGCGTTGTCGAGCGCTGCGGCGTCGAACCAGGTGCTTTGGCGGGTGTCTGTCATGTGATCCAACATGCCAGATATTGGGGTGGTGCCCCCGCTGGGACTCGAACCCAGACTGAAGAGATTTTAAGTCTCCTGCCTCTGCCATTGGGCTACGGGGGCGCGAACCGCAGAGTATCGCGGTTCCGCCCGAGTTTACGGGGTTCCGGCGTGGGCGCCGCGAGGAGCGCGCGCAGACTGAGGGTGACGCACCTATGTGGCGCCGTCCCCAGCATGCGGTTCAGACCGCCCGGCACAATGATCGATTCTGATCGCTCGGGCGGTGGCGGAAACGATTGCATCCAATTCACTATCGGATGCGACATCCCGGCGGCTACCCTGAATACGTGCCTGAGCGTTCCTCAGGCACGTTCGCTCACCGCAGAGGATCCCCCACATGTCTCTCGAAAGCCCCTACACGAACGCGCCAAAACGACGGTTTGCGCGCATGTTGCTCGCCGGAGCTGCCTTCGTCGCCATCACGGCTGGCACGCTCTCGGGTGCTGCCCCCGCGAACGCGGCGCTCGCCCCGACGGTGCCGGATGGCCCGCGCACGGTGCTCGTCATCACGACGAAGTTCGCTGACGAAGCCGCCGCAACGATCAGCACGGCTGATGCGATGGGCCGCGTGTTCACGAACACACCGATGTCAGCGAACACCTACTACCAAGAAGTTTCTGGCGGACGGATCTCACTCATCGGCATCAAGAACCCGACCGGTGACGTTGTGCCCGCGCCCGTCACGGTGACGGACGACCTGAAAAACGGCTGTCAGGCCGGCGCCATCGTCGACCAGGGCAAGGCTGGCGCAGCAGCGCAGGGCTACGACCCGACGAAGTACCACCACGTCATCGTGTTCAGCAGCGCGGGCTCGCCCTGCCAGGGCGGCCTCGCGAACTACAGCCAGACGAACGGTTGGGTGTTTGTTGACCCGTACTCGTGGACGAGCGTGATCGTGCACGAGATGGCCCACAACCTCGGGTTTGCCCACTCGACGCAGCTGAAGTGCTACGACGCGAACGGCCAGATCATCGTGCTGAACACGTCGGGCGCACAGAATGCCAACGGCATTCCCGACAACTGCCGTGCGACGTCGAGCTATGGCGACCCGTACGACCCAATGGGGAGCGACCGCTATTGGTTTAGCGCCCCGCACCTCGCCGCGGCCGGGTGGCTCACCGCATCGCAGCAGCTGAGCGTCACTGGCAGCGGAACCTACACAATCAACGCCCTCGAAGACACCACGTCGCCGGGGCTCCGGACGCTGCGAATTCCGGTCAACACACCAACCGCGCAAGCCGAACTGTGGATCGAACATCGCGCCGACGTTGGGAAGACGTTCACCGCATGGGGCACGAACAACGTCACCACGGGTATTTCAATTCGCCTGGCGTCGCCAGGCGGCATGACCTACCTCCTGAACGCGCAGGGCGTCGAGACTGCACAGAACTCCCAGCTCAACGTGGGCCAGACCTTCAACTACCCCGGTGTGGCGTCCATCAAGTTGCTCGGCATCGACACGGCAACGAACACTGCCCAGGTGCAGATCACCTCGCTGAAGACGCCGTCGATCACCACTGCCAAGACGCTTCCGGATGCCACGGCAACCGCCGCATACTCACAGCAGCTCGCAGGTGTCGGCGGCACCGCTCCGTATGGGTGGTCGATCGAATCGGGCACGATTCCATCGGGCCTGACCCTCAGCGCCGACGGCCTGATCTCGGGCACCCCGACCACTGCGGGCACCTACTCGTTCAAGGTGCGACTTCGTGACGCGAACGCCTTGAAGGACTGGCGCTTGTTCACCATCACGGTGAAGCCCGCACCGGTGGCGTTTACCACCGCAAAGTCGCTGCCTGCCGCGACGGCGGGCGCCGCGTATGCAACCACGATCTCCGCCACCGGCGGTTCGGGTTCGTACACCTGGTGGATCTCAGAGGGCGCCCTGCCGGCTGGGCTGAGCCTGACCGGTGCCACCGCCACCTCGATCAACGTGACCGGCACGCCGACCACACCAGGCATCTACACGTTCAAGCTCCGTGCGAACGACGGCAGCCAGTTGGCCTACCGCGCATTCACGATCGTCGTGTCCTAGCCGACCACGCCCTGACAGAACCCCCGGTGGCCAAGTTCGGCTGCCGGGGGTTTTGCGTTGCGACTCTGCCCAGAAACACGGATGCCCCGATCAACACGTGACCGGGGCATCCGAAGCTTGACGGGCTACTTCTCAGCCTTGGCCTTTGACGCGCGAGCTGGCTTCGCCGGTGCCTCAGCTACAGGCGCTGGCGCTTCGACTGGGGGCTTCGGGCGTGCCGCATACTCCTGGAAGGTCGCACGCGGCGTTTCGAGGTCGACGAAGCCAACGATGTCGCGGCCGAGCCAGAAGTTGTTCCACCAGCCCCAGAACACGCGGAACTTGCGTTCGAACGACGGCATCGCGAGGCCGTGGTAGCCGCGGTGCGCGAGCCACGCCAACACACCCGTCAGCGCGAACTTGCCCGACTGGAACGCACCGTGGCCGATGCCCAGACCAGCAACCGCGCCGAGGTTCTTGTGTACGTACTGCTTCGGCTCTTCGCCGCGCAGCACCGCAACGAGGTTCTTCGCCAGCAACTTGGCCTGACGTACCGCGTGCTGTGCGTTCGGCACGCACATGCCGCCAACGCCGCCGCCGCTGAGGTCGGGTACTGCCGAGATGTCACCGGCAGCCCAGGCGCCTTCGATGAAGTCATCTTCGGTACCAACGCGCAGGTCAGCGCGGGTCTGGATGCGGCCACGCTCTTCGACCGGCAGGTCGCTGCCGCGCACCACACCCGGGTTCGCCATGACGCCAGCAGCCCAGATGATGAGGTCACTCTCGAACTTCTCACCGGTGCTGAGCTCGATGACGCCATCAGCGGCGCTCACGAGCTGGGTGTTCAGGTGGATCGGCGCACCGCGCTGCTCAAGGTTCTTGATGACCCATTCGCTCGTCGGCAGCGACACCTCAGGCATGATGCGACCCATGGCCTCGATGAGGTGGAACTTCACCTCATCGAACTGGATCTGCGGGTAGTTTTTCAGCAACGACGTGGCGAACGAACGAAGCTCGCCGTAGACCTCGATACCGGCGAAGCCGCCACCAACGACCACGACGGTGAGCAGGCGGTCGCGCTCCGGACCCGCCGGCAACGCCGCGGCCTTGTCAAACTGGCCGAGGAGGCGGTCGCGGATCGCGATGGCCTCTTCGATCGTCTTCAGGCCGTAGGCCTGGTCGGCGACACCCGGGATCGGGAACGTGCGCGATACCGCTCCGGCGGTGACGACGATCTGGTCGTACTCGATGTCCCACGACTCGCCAACGCTCGGCGTGATCGTCGCCTTCTTCTCGGCGTGCTTGATCGCGGTGACCTTCGCGGTGATGACCTCGGTCGTCTTCAGGTGACGACGGTGCGCGACGACTGCGTGACGAGCCTCGATCGAACCGGCCGCAACCTCTGGCAGGAACGGCTGGTAGGTCATGTAGGGCAGCGGGTCGACGAGCACGACCTCGGCCTCACCAGCACGGAGCCACTTCTCGAGCTTCCAGGCGGTGTAGAAGCCGGCGTAGCCGCCGCCAACGATCAAGATCTTGGGCACGTGAAGGACTCCAGGGGTTCGAATGAGGGTCTAGGGACCGCGACTGCGGGAAGCACGCCGGATCAGCCGCGCGGCAGCAATGCCCAACAGCGTTGCAAGCGTACCAAATGCGGTGACCACGACGAGTGGCACGGTGAGGTAGGTCAGGGTCCATTCGTTCGGCAACAAGGTCCGCCGATCGGCCGCTTTCGGCAATGGCGGGTCGGCCAATGGCACAACCGGAGGCTCCGGCGCCGCCGTCGCCGACGGCGGGGTTGCCCGCCGATGCACCCGGATCCAGTCGGCGAGACTGCCGAGCGGATTTTCGGTGACGGCCGCGACGCGCTTAGTGAGTGCTGCGAGCGGGTCAATCAGCCCGTGGCCATAGAGCGGACTCGGCACCTTCTGCCCGTTCGCGTTCGCCGTCGCGATCACGCGGTTGATCACATTGGCAGCGTCGAGCTGCGGGTACTTCGATCGCACCAAGGCAACGAGCCCAGCGACCAGTGGCGCAGCACCGCTGGTGCCGTTCCAAACCACGTGCGATCCGCCCGGCAGCGCCCCAACGAGCGACTCACTCGGCGCGGCAACCGCGATCGTGATGCCCTGCGAACTGGCGTCAAAACTCGCGACCTTGGCCGTGTCGACTCCGGCAACGGTCAGCACACCGGGAATCGTCGCGGGCGCGCCGACCTCGGTTGTGCCATCCCCCCGGTTCCCGGCGGCGGCCACGACGACAACGTCGTGCTCGAATGCATAGGTGAAGGCGCGGTCCCAGCTCTCCGGCCAATCCCGGGTGTTCCGCGTGAGTGACATATTGATCACATCGGCGCCGTGATCAACGGCCCACATCACCGCATCGGCAATTTGGTCGTCGACGCTTCTGGCTGCGCCGCTGTCCTGCCCAAACGCCACCGAAACGCTCAAAATGGATGCCTCGGGCGCGACGCCGATCACACCGTCCGCGGGGCCGGTTCCTCGCCCGGCGAGGAGGGATGCCACCATGGTGCCGTGATTCGGGTTGCTGCCGATCGGGCGCTGACCATTGGGGGCGCCAATGCCCGAGGCATCCCACCCGTCAACGACCGCACCCTGGAGTTCGCCGATGCTCCCGTCGACGCCGGTGTCAATGACCGCGATTTTGACGCCGGCACCTTTTGACAGGTTCCAGGCATTCGTGAAGCCGTAATCAGCGAGCCAATATTCGAGGCTGCGCGCGGTGTCGGCCTGCGCCGAGGTTGCGGGCAACAGGGCCAGAGTCGCCGCGGTGGCAGCGGCGAGCATCGCCCGCAGCGCGCGGAACCGTACGCGCCCTAACGTCATGCGTCGATTCCGTAGTCGACGCACTCACACACCTTCGGGCTCCACCGGCTGCGCGCCAACGCGAGGTCACCGATCGGATTCAACCCCGGACCGGCCGCCAGCGCGTGTCCAGCGAGCGCGTGCAAACACTTCACCCGCGTCGGCATTCCGCCTGCCGAAATTGCAGCGAGTTCATCAACGGTTCCGTACATCGCGCGATCCGCAAGGTATGACGCATGTGCCGCCCGATACGCCTCAGCAACCGCGGGGTCGTGCTCAAGAAGTTCGGTCAGTTCCACCATGAGCTGCCCCGCTTCGAGTGCCGACATTGCAGCAGTCGCGGCCGGCAGCGTGAGGTAGTAGAACGTCGGGAACGGCGTGCCGTCGGCGAGCCGCGGCGACGTCGACACCACGATCGGAGCCGAGCACACACACCGCGCAGCAATGCCGACGACGTTACGTGCTGGTCGGCCGAGTTGCGCCGACACGATCGCAATATCGCGCGCAGAGGGCGCTTCGAATGGCGGCCGGGTCACTGCTTCACTCCCACGGCTGGCGTCAGCCCAACGGTGACGACTGAGCCCACCAACGTGCGCAGCCAGTCACCGCTGCCTTCAGTCACCTTGCTGGAAATGGGAGTCTGGGCAGTGGCGTTCGAGGTCGGTGCACGATCGTCGATGACGAGGTAGCTCACCTCGCCCGGCTGCACGTAGTAGAGCCGCTGTCGCGCCTGCGTGACGATGTATGTCTGGTCATTCCACCGCTCGCGCTCACCGCGGAGTTTCTGTACCTCGGCGGATTGCGCGGCCACTTGGGCTTCCAGCGCCGCAAGCCGCTGCCGCTGCTGCACGAGTTCGGCCACTGCTGGGGCGAGTGACACGACGGCCAGCACGGCGATGGCGAGCATGATCGCGGTGAATCCGGAGAACCGGATGCCTCCGAGCCATCCTGCCCGCGCGGCCGCCGCCGCGCCGCGTGCGCGAGCTGGCGCCCGTCCCGTTGCCGTGGTCGTGGCCGCGCTCTTCGCGGTTGGTATTGGCTTAGCCGCACCCGTCACTGGCGCCGTACCCGTTGGCGGCTTCACGCCGCGGGTGCGCGCAGGCTTCGCCGTGGCGCCGCCCGGCTGCGGGTCGCGATCAGGGCGCGACACACCAGTTGGCTTCCGCACGTTGCCCCTTCCGCTGGGATCTCGGTGACACACCCTCGACAAACGAGAACGGGAGCGACCATTCGGTCGCTCGCGTCACCTGCTCGAACGCGTTATGCGCTGAACCGTGGGAACGCCGAACGACCCGCGTAAACCGCCGCGCCGCCGAGTTCTTCTTCGATCCTCAGGAGTTGATTGTACTTGGCGACCCGCTCGGACCGGGCTGGCGCACCGGTCTTGATCTGGCCGCAGTCGGTCGCGACCGCGAGGTCGGCAATGGTGGTGTCTTCGGTCTCACCGGAGCGGTGCGACAGGATCGCGGTGTACCCGGCGCGGTGCGCAACGCGCACGGCGTCGAGGGTCTCGGTGAGGCTTCCAATCTGGTTCACCTTGACCAGAATCGAGTTGCCTGCGCCCTTGGCAATGCCGTCAGCGAGGCGCTTGGGGTTGGTGACGAACAGGTCGTCACCAACGAGCTGCACCTTGTTGCCAACGGCCGCGGTGAGGTCGGTCCAGGACGCCCAGTCGTCTTCAGCGAGCGGGTCTTCGATTGACACGAGCGGGTAGGCCGCAAGCAGTTCTTCGTAGTACGCGATCATCTCTGCGCCACTGCGGTCCTTGCCCTCGAAGCGGTAGGCGCCGTCGCGGAAGAACTCGGTCGATGCGACGTCGAGGCCAAGCGCGATGTCGGTGCCGAGTGTGAAGCCAACCTGCTCGATTGCTTCCGAGATGAAGTCCAGCGCAGCACGGTTATGTGCGAACTCGGGGGCGAAGCCACCCTCGTCACCGAGGCCGGTCGACAGCCCCTTCGCCTTGAGCAGGCTCTTCAGCGCGTGGTAGGTCTCGACGCCCCAACGAAGCCCTTCGGAGAAGCTCGACGCCCCGATCGGCAGCACCATGAATTCCTGAATGTCGACGCCGGTATCGGCGTGCGCACCACCGTTGATGATGTTCATCATCGGCACGGGCAGGGTGTGTGCATTCGGGCCGCCAAGGTAGCGGAACAGCGGCAGGTCGGCCGACTCGGCGGCAGCCTTCGCGTTCGCGAGCGAGACACCGAGAATGGCGTTCGCGCCGAGGCGCGCCTTGTTGTCGGTACCGTCGGCCTCGATCAGGGCGGCGTCAACGAGGCGCTGGTCGCTCGCGTCGAGTTCTTCGATGGCCGGGCCGAGCACATCGAGCACGGCCTCAACGGCCTTCTGCACGCCCTTACCGAGGTAGCGCCCCTTGTCGCCATCGCGCAGTTCGTACGCCTCGAATGCCCCGGTCGACGCACCCGATGGAACGGCCGCGCGCCCGAGCGACCCGTCGTCAAGCAACACCTCGACCTCAACGGTCGGGTTGCCGCGCGAATCCAAGATTTCGCGCGCGCCTACAGCTTCGATGAATGCCACGATGACTCCTCGGTCGGATGCCTCGGCCCGGTCACCTGGCAACGGCCAAGGCATCCGGACAAGCGGATGTTGTGGGCACGCCGTCGTAGCCCGCGGCAAGTCTAGTCGCGGCGAGCCATCCGCTTCGAGCGTCGGCGTCGCGGCTGCTCCTCGGCCACCGGCACGAGCCGTTCATGCACATAGTCCCGAATTGCCGCACGAAGAGGCGACTTCGGCGCGCATTCGCGAAGGGGCCGGGCGGTCAGCACCGAGGCATCCGCCGCCCGCGCATCTTGTGGAAGCAGCGTCGCCTCGGCGAGCCCGGCATAGCGTCGCAACGCTTGCCGAATTTGCCCATGCGCATCGATGCCAATGGCCGACTGACGTACTCGGTTCACGATCACATCGACCACGGCTGGCTGCGCCGCGTCGAGCAACTCGTTGTGGCCACGAATCAGGCGTGCGAGCCCAACCGGGTCGCCGAGCCCGACGAGCACCGTTCGATCTGCCGCTCCGAGCGCGGCGAACGTTGCGGCATTTCGTTGCGGCGCGAAGGGGTCACCGGCGATGCCCTCATCACGCTCAAGGCTGAATCCGGTGTCGATCACCACGAATTCATACGCAGCGCGCAGCACCGTGAGCGCCCCGGCAACCCGCTCGGAAGTGAGTTCCGGCCATCGGGATGCCCCGAGCAGACCGGTGAGCACATCAAATGCGGCCCTCGGTGCGGTGTAACGCTGGGTGACCCGGAGCAGTTCGGTGGCGTTGAGTGCGCCGCTGCCGACGAGGCGACATGCGGCGGCGAACCCTGGCGCTTCATCGAGCAGGCCAAGACTCGGGGCGATCGAGCCGCCGTAGGCATCGGCGTCGACCAACACCACCCGGTGGCCTGCTGCCGCGAGTTCCGCTGCCAGGTTGGTTGCGAGGAAGGTCCGGCCCGGGGCGCCTGACGGGCCCCAGACCGCGAGCACCGAACCCGAGCGTTCTCGCGCCGGCGCCGCTGGCGCCACCACCACTCGACCGTCGAGCAGTTGTTGAATCTCGGGCCATCCGCCATCGGCGTCAGCGGTCTCGAACAGGCCGAGAGCACTGGCGAACGCCCGATCCCGGTCGGTGCTGACCATCGCAATCAACCGGATGCCCCGGTCGTCACATGCCGCGAGCAGATCCGCGTGCAGGCTCCCCCGTTCCGCCGAGACGATCACGGCGTCCGGAGCGAGCGACGGCAGACACTCGATCACATCGCGCCAGCCGACCAGGCGACCGACGACCTCGTGACCGTGTTCAGTCGCGTCGGCAGACAGCCGGCGTTCGTCAGCGGCGGCAACCGAGAGGATCAACCGCGCCACGCTACGAACCCTTCGGGGTGGTCGGTACCAAACTGATCACGGATTCCAGCGCCAGCGCCTGGAGGACCCCGCCTACCCGGTCACGCGGCACCACCAGTTCGACCGACGTCCCACCGCGCACCACCATGCCCTGGTCATCAGCGAGTTTGGCAACCTCGGCCCCGGCCACGAGCACCGCTGGGGCCGCGACCCCTCCGCCTTCGGTCGGCGCAGCAGCCCAGATATCGACGAGCGCGCCAGGCTTCACCGCACTTGGCAGCTTGCTGGCAATCGGTACGACGACAGTGGCCACGTCGGCCTGTTCGGTCGCGGTCACCGATGCGGCCGGCACGACCTCACCCGCCCCGACCGTGCGGACGACCAGGAGCCCCGCCGCGGGCACATCGGTCGGTGCCAGGTACTCCGCCGCGCTCGACCCGAGGCGCACCGACGCGGTCACGAAGTCGTCGAGGTGGACGGTGCTGCCGGGCACCAGTGTCTCGCGTGCGACGAGACGGCGCTCACTGCGATCAAATCCCGAGACGAGACCCCATACCCCGGCGACGGATGCCGCCACAAGCACGAGTCCGATCACGAGCCGCAGATCAATGCGGTGTTCTTTTCGCCGCTTCATGGCGCACCCTTTCCGGCGCTATCGCGCCTGCCATTCATCGTGTTGCGGAGACGACGTGGCGCTGGAAAGTTATCCACACCTCGGTGACCAGGCCATTCCCGCGCGATAATTGGATGGTGGCAACGCACCAACCCGACCACCCTCTGGGCAAGTTCCTTCCCCCCGCAGATGTCGCCGAACTCCTCTCGGTTGACGTCGATGTCGTGCTTGGGTTGTTGAGCTCGGGGGAACTCGTCGGCATCCGCGTCGGCGAGATGTGGCGAGTCGAGGAGACACAGCTGCAGCTGTGGATCGACGCGCAGTACGAGTTGGCTCGTCGCGGCAATGCCTGGCAACAAGGTGAGTTCAGCCAGTCATTCGACCTTTCAGAGGCGCCTCCACGCCACCTCCGGCCGGTCAAGTAGCCGCGCCAACTCGCGCGAGGGCCGCTCGGCGCCATCGAGGCGGTGTTGGCTCAGCCCACTCCGCCGAATATGACGGCGATCACGCGGCTCAGCGGAAGTACCCGATACCCCGTCACCGCCTGCTGTCGACGTGCGGTGCCTGCATCGTGAAGGGCGAGGTCGGCGTGATCGGCACCGACTCGATCGAATGTGCCGTGGAACGCGCCGTCGATCGTCAGCACGCGCACCGGCTGCCTGCGTCGGCCGAGGTCACGCAACACCATCGGGAGACTGATGCGCTCGGCCAGGCGGCCCGGGGCATCCGAAGGTTGTGCCCCGCCGAGTTCCAGCTGGGCAGCACTCGGAATGACCGCAGCGATCGAGTCGAGTCGCACAATCACTTCGTCACCTCGGCTCCCGCCGGTTCGGCCGCTGACCCAATCGCGCCCGTGCGCGTCAATCGTGAGCCCCAGACGGGTTTCTCCCGGTAGCACGAGTTGTACCACCGCATCGCCTTGCCCGAATTGCAGAATCCGATCGCGAAGGTGCGTGCGGTTGACCCGAAGCCGCTCCGACTCGAATGCGAGGGCGCGGGACTGTTCTTCGTGCTCGAACTCGAGGCGCGCCTCGAGGTCATCGAACAGCAGATCCCATCGCATGCGCTGACGGTAACGCGGAAACCAGTCCGACGTGAGCGTCTTTCCACAACAGCGTGCGAGTGCTTGACAGCCGCAACTGTGCGTTCGTAGGATCGGCACGATCACCCCCATAGGGGGGTGATTCTTTACGCCCCAATGAGGGTTCATGTGCGGGGCGAATGTTGGAGGCAACGGGGCTGTGGGTGATTCCTCACCGTCAGTTCCGTGGCCCGGCAAACTGCCGCCTAAGCCCAACCCGGAGGAAGAGATGACATTGCACCACCTCTCGCCGTCGACCCGCGCGACTGCTGATGCTGACGCGTTGGTGCACGAGACTCATGGCGCCACGGCGCTCACCCCGAAGTTCCGGCTCATGGTCGATGAGTTTGGGCCGCAGCCGACCGGCCGCAACGAACTCCCCGAGGTGGAGCCGGTGATCCGCTCGATCACGCACTGCGTGATCGAAGCGTTTGCTGGCGCGCGCGACCTGGAGCAACTGGCGCGATGGGTCACCGACGACGTGTATCGAGCACTGCAAGTGCGGGTCGTGCTGGCCGCCAGGGCCCGCCGGGCTCGTGGTCAAGCCACCCAGCGACCAGCCTTCACCATCGGCAACGTGATTTTGAGCGAACCCGCGGACGGCGTCGTTGAAGCCGTTGCGATGGTGCATCAGCGGGTACGCTCTCGTGCGGTCGCGATTCGCCTCGAGGGGTACGACCTTCGTTGGCGCGCGACCGCGATCAGCGTGCTGTAGCCCGCTTACCTGCGCCGGCGGCGCCCCACAACCAAGGTCGACGCATCACGCCCGAGCGTGCTGGATGGCACCCGCGGCTGCGTTCACCGACGAGCGTTGACCTATTGGCCGCGGCGCTCCTGCGCGCGACGCCCGGCACGGTTCAACGGCGCGGCATCGGCCGAGGCATCCGTTCGCTGACCAAACGCACCACGTGGCGCCTCTGCTGGCGGCTGTGTCTGCGCCTCAGCAACCGCACGACGAGCGCGCTGCGTCGCCGCCTGCTGCACCTGCCCACGTTCGTTGCGCACCTCAACCTCACCAGAGTCGCTCGGAGCGGTGTAGCTCAGCTGCCCTTGGGCTGCCGGAGTCAGGCCCTTCGCGTCGATGATCGCCGCATCGTCGGTCTGCTCACCCACGCGCACCTCAAGGTTGAACAAGAAGCCAACGGTCTCCTCGCGGATCGCGCCCATCATCTGCTGGAACATCGAGAAACCCTCACGCTGATACTCGACCAGCGGGTCGCGCTGCGCCATGGCGCGGAGGCCAATGCCGTCCTTCAGGTAATCCATCTCGTAGAGGTGATCGCGCCAGCGGCGGTCAATCACCGAGAGCACCACGCGACGCTCCAGTTCGCGCATCGCACCGCTGCCGAGCGACTCTTCGCGGGCCTGATAGGCCATGCGGGCGTCCGACAGGATCTCGCGCCGAATGAAGTCGCGGTTCACGCGCCCCTTATCGCCGGCCTCAGCGACGACCTCGTCGATCGTGATGCCGATCGGGTAGAGCGTCTTCAGGTCGGTCCAGAGTGCGTCGAGGTCCCACTCGTGTGGGTTGCCCTCGGTGGTGTGCTGGTCAAGTACCTCGTCGATCACATCTTCGAGGAACCGGTGAGTGCGCTCGTGCAGGTCATCGCCCTCAAGAATGTGCCGACGGTCACTGTAGATTGCCTCACGCTGGCGACTGAGGACATCGTCGTACTTCAGCACGTTCTTGCGAATTTCAGCATTCCGCGCCTCGACCTGACCCTGCGCCGACCGGATGGCCCGGCTGACAACCTTCGACTCGATCGCGACGTCATCGGGCACGCCACGCGACATCAACGATTCGGCGGCGCCCGAGTTGAAGAGGCGCATCAGGTCGTCGGTGAGTGACAGGTAGAACCGGCTCTCCCCCGGGTCGCCCTGGCGACCCGAACGCCCACGCAACTGGTTGTCGATACGGCGGGACTCGTGCCGTTCGGTGCCGAGCACGTAGAGGCCACCGGCCTCGACGACCCGCTCAGCTTCGATCGCGACATCCGCCTTGACCGCCTCGAACACCTCGTCCCAGGCGGCTTCGTACTCGTCCGGGGTGTCGATGGGCGACAGCCCCTTCTCGTGCATGCGCTGCACTGCGAGGAACTCGGCGTTGCCACCGAGCATGATGTCGGTTCCACGGCCGGCCATGTTGGTGGCGACGGTCACGGCACCGTGGCGGCCCGCCTGAGCGACGATCGCCGCTTCGCGGGCGTGGTTCTTGGCGTTCAACACCTCGTGGCGCACGCCCTTCTTTGCGAGCAAGCGCGAAAGGTACTCACTCTTTTCGACACTGGTGGTGCCGACGAGGACCGGCTGGCCCTGCTTGTGGCGGTCGACAATGTCTTCGACGACCTGCGCGAACTTCGTTTCTTCGTTCTTGTAGACGAGGTCTGGCTGGTCGATGCGGACCATCGGCTTGTTCGTCGGGATGGGCACAACGCCGAGCTTGTACGTCGACATGAACTCGCCGGCCTCGGTCTCGGCGGTACCGGTCATGCCGGACAGCTTCTCGTAGAGGCGGAAGTAGTTCTGCAGGGTGACGGTGGCGAGGGTCTGGTTCTCTGCCTTGACCTGCACGCCTTCCTTCGCCTCGATCGCCTGGTGGATGCCTTCGTTGTAGCGGCGGCCCACGAGAATACGTCCAGTGTGCTCGTCGACGATGAGCACTTCGCCGTTCATGACGACGTAGTCCTTATCGCGTTTGAACAGCGCCTGCGCCTTGATCGAGTTGTTCAGGAACGAGATCAGCGGGGTGTTCGCCGACTCGTAGAGGTTGTCAATGCCGAGATAGTCCTCGACCTTTTCGATCCCCGCTTCGAGCACCCCGACCGTGCGCTTCTTCTCGTCAACTTCGTAGTCAACATCCGGGGTCAGACGGGTCGCGATCCGCGCGAACTCGGCGAACCAGCGGTTCGCCTCACCCGAGGCTGGGCCCGAAATGATCAGCGGCGTGCGCGCCTCATCGATGAGGATCGAGTCAACCTCATCGACGATGGCAAAGTAGTGGCCGCGCTGCACAAGTTCTGAGGAGTCATGCGCCATGTTGTCGCGCAGGTAGTCGAAGCCGAACTCATTGTTTGTGCCATAGGTGACGTCGGCAGCGTACTGTTCACGGCGCTCGGCGGGCGTCTGGCCAGACAGGATGCAACCGGTCGTCATGCCGAGCGCGCGGAACACACGACCCATCAACTCGGACTGGTAGCTCGCAAGGAAGTCGTTCACCGTGACGACGTGCACTCCGCGGCTGGTGAGCGCGTTGAGGTAGGCGGCAGTGGTCGCGACGAGGGTCTTGCCCTCACCGGTCTTCATCTCGGCGATATTGCCAAGATGCAGCGCTGCGCCACCCATCAGTTGCACATCAAAGTGGCGAAGGCCAATCGTACGGCGGGCGGCCTCACGGACGGCCGCAAACGCCTCGGGCAGCAAGTCATCGAGGCTCTCACCGTTGACGTAGCGGTCACGAAGTTCAGTGGTCTCAGCCCGCAACTCATCGTCGGTGAGGTCTTCGAACCCGTGCTCAAGCGAGTTGATCGCCTTGGCGTAGGACTCGAGCTTCTTGAGGGTACGACCCTCGCCGACCCGCAGAACCTTTTCCAGAATCGAAGCCACGAATGATCTCCCGTACTCTCGCGCGCGCAGGCGCGCCCACCACCGCTGGGCAGGCCACCAGCCATGCTACCGGCGATCAGCTGGGGCGGCGCTGATCATGGAGCAGGATGACCCGCGCTGCGGGCTCCGCCCACACGGGGAGGGGCGCGGTCGGCACTGCCGACCGCGCCCCTTCGAACACCCGGCTACGCCGTCAGCACCGATTCGCGCACACGATCGATGCCGATCACGCCGTAGTCCCAGCCTTTGCGGCGGTAGACAACGCTCGGTCGTTCGGTTGCCGCATCCACGAACAAGAAGAAGTCGTGGCCAACGAGTTCCATCTGGTAGAGCGCGTCGTCGACGCTCATGGCCTCAGCTTGAAAGACCTTATGGCGGATGACGACCGGCGAGTATTCCTCCTCGGTTTCTGCCGGTTCCTCCGCTTCGATCACCGGAATCCCTCCGGTGGCAACACGGTGAAGCACCTCGACACCGGCCGCCGCGACGCCCATGCCACTGAAGCCGTTGTCTGCAACCTCGCGCAGCGAGGTGTGGTGGTGGTGGCCACCTCGGTGCACTTTGCGCCGGTCCTTGGCGCGGCGCACTCGTTCGAGCAACCGCCCGAGCGCCACATCGAATGCCGAGTACTTGTCGGCAGCTTCTGCCTCTGCCCTGATCACTGGCCCGCGACCGATCAGAGTGAGTTCAACCCGGTCGGGCCGAGCGTGACCGTTGCGGTCAGTTTCGCGGATGACCTTGACACCGAGTGAGATCGCGCGTTCGGCAAGATGGCCAACCTTTGCAGCCTTTTCGACCACGTACGACCGGAACCGATCGCTCACGCTGCTTCCGAGCGCCACGATGTTCAATTCCATGATTGCCTCCATTCGCCTGGCGTGTCACCCGGTGTTGAAGGGTGGAAGGACCACGCCCGTGCTGTCACCGTACGCCCCAGAGCGGCTGTTGTCACCCATTGGTTGCTGGGAGTTTTCGATGAGGTCATCCCATGACAAATTTGGCGCCGGCGAAGCCCGGTTCGGCAGCCGTCGTGGGACCTCGGCAAGGCATGCGGCCCCGACGAGCGTCGCGCCAGCCGCGCGCACCGCGCGGGATGCCTCGGCCAACGTTGCGCCCGTCGTCACGACGTCGTCCACGAGCAGGATGTGGCGGCCTGCGAGGTTGGTGCGAGCCACGAGCGACCCGGCGGCGTTTTCCGCGCGGGCGTCGACACCGAGAGCGGCCTGGTCGGTGTGCGGGCGCCGGAGGCGCAGGATCGATTCAGAGCGAAGCCCCAGCCTGGCGAGCAGCACCTCAACCGGGGCATACCCGCGAGCGCGCCAGGCCGCACGGGTCGATGGCACGGTGCAGATCGTGATCGGCGCAGTGCGGGTCACGGCGCCGAGCGCGGTACGCATTGCGTGGCCGAGGGGCGGTGCGAGCGCCGCAGCGAGGTCGATGCGGTCGGCGTCTTTGAAGGCCAGGATCAGCGATCGAACCGGCCCGCCGTAGGTCGTGGTAGCCCAGACGTCGACGCCCGGGCGGCACACCCGCCGCGGAACACCGCTCAGTTCTGCGGCGCATGCTTCACAGACCGACGCGTCGGGCTCGTCGCATCCAGCGCATCGCACCGGCGAGAGCACCGCCGCCGCTTGGCTAACCGCGGGCGCGGCGAAGGCCACCACCCGCTCGAACCATTCGCGCATGCGATAACACTCCCAGCGTCACCCGGCACCGGCCGCCCAACGATGACCCACGGGGACGAACGAGCCGAGAACAGGCGCGGGGAGGATCGCTACGCGGGCGCCTGAGTGACCAAGAAGCGGATACCGGTCGCACCGCCCTGCCAGGTCAACCCCGAGCGCGTGACCACTGCGCCGGTGCGAGTCAGCACGCGGAGTTCACGCACCCCATTTCCACCGCTCAGCGCCACCGCATCGGGCGGCGCTGCCTGCGTTTGCACCTCACCGCCGACGGTGCAGATCGAGATGCGCGGGCCGTCCGCCGTCGTGGTCAAGGTTGCGATCGTGACGCCGTCGAGCCAGACCGCGCCGACCGGACCCGCGGTCGATTGGGCCACCACTTGCGACGCGGTGCCGAGTGCGATGGGCGCACCGTCATCGCGCCGGGTGATGGCAGCGACGTTCAACACCGACCGATTGCCGTCAGCGAGCAGGGCGAGAACTCGGGTGCCGTCGCGAGAGACCTCAAGCGACGTGATCGCGGAACCCGCCCATGGGGCCGCCAGGTCGATGGACGTTCCGGCAGTGGTAGTGGCCCGAACCTTGCCGGGAGCATTCCGCGGCACCGTCCAGATCACGCCGTACCGGTCGAGCGAGG
This sequence comes from Candidatus Lumbricidiphila sp., assembly GCA_035764905.1. Classification (GTDB taxonomy): domain Bacteria; phylum Actinomycetota; class Actinomycetes; order Actinomycetales; family Microbacteriaceae; genus Agromyces. Next base: position 209,901 of record DASTYN010000002.1, read on the forward strand.
GGGCAATGAGACCTGGTCTGGCGTCGACGGGCCGCGACCCGCTCGGGGTGATCCGCACGACGCCGTCGGCCTGGAGCACTGCGGCTGTCGCGACATCCGCCGAGACCGCCGCCGCGGCCGGCTGCAACTCGGGGTTCAGTTTCAACGCGGCAATCGGGCCGAGTTTGCCCGGCGCGTCAGTCGGAAGGAACCCGAGCGCCACCCCGTCGTACGCCGCTTGGCGCGAATCAACCCGCGGGTTCGAGGCGGGTTCAACCGGAGTCTCCGACCGCACCACACCGTTCACCGCAAATCGCACCGATTGGATGCTCCGCACCGAAGCCAGACTCTCGCGCAGTTGGAATCGCATCCGCGACACCGTGAGCGGGTCTGCCGTTGATGCGGTGTCGATCGCGACTTCGGCCGCTTCATCCTGAATCGGGACCGCATCTGGTTCGAGCCGCGCGCCAGCCGGGAAGGCGGTGGCAACACCGGGAGCAAGCCAGTCGGCCGGGCCAGCCAGCAGTGCACGCACGATGCTCGTCTGCGCAGAGTCACGACCGGCGAACCAGCGCACATCGGGCACCGAGTAGTTGTACGTTGGGTCGAAGAAGCGGAGGGTGTGCGGCGTGAACGCACGAGCGAAATCTTCAGCGTCGATCACGAGACCCGACGGCGCCGCCGAAATCCGCCACTCCCCTCCGGCCCGCACGAGCGCATATTGCAGCGAGACTGGCGTGTCAGCGGTTGGCTCGTACTGGCCGAACCCGGTGACGGCCGCCGTCGGGGTGGTGGTGAGTACGAACGAACCGTCGGCGACACGGCTGAGCTGGCGGTGTGAAAACGTGTCAATCGTGACGCCGGCATCGGGCCGCCACTGTGCGGCGAACTCCTGAGTGAGGAACGACTTTGCGATTTGGTAGTTGTTCTGGGGGCTCGACGCCGCGTCGAGGAAGCCGCGCAGCACCTGCTCGGGGCTGTCGCCGGTTCGCGGCCCCTCGGCAACCTGATCGAAGTCGAGCGACTCCTCGCCAGCGGCCGGATGCCCCGGGTTTACCGGGCCGGAATCGGGAATGCCAGCGCACCCCGACAACGCGAATGCGGTCACCAGTGAGACCACGGCCCTCCACGGCCGACGCCTGGTGCGAGCACGGTGTTCACGAACCATGTGGGGCCTCCATCGAGTCTGTGCCCTCTGAACTCGTGAACCGTCCCGGCGCCGAGGCGTGCGGGTCGGTGGGCATCAACGGCAACGGCGATTCACCGATCGGCTGGCCAACGACTCGCGGCAGCGTCAGCCGGAACACGGTGCCGACATTCTCGAGACTCCACACTTCGAGTGTTCCGTCGTGCGCCGCGGCATCTTCGAGTGCGATCGCGAGTCCGAGCCCGGTTCCGCCGATCGTGCGCACACGGCTCGGGTCGGCTCGCCAGAACCGGTCGAAGACATGCGCCGCGTCATCCTGTGACATGCCCATGCCGTAATCGCGCACGCTGAGTGCGACCGCGGTCTCATTGCTGTCGACCGAGATCACGATCGGGTTGCCTTCGCCGTGTTCGATCGCGTTGCCGAGGAGGTTACGCACGATGCGCCGGATGCGCCGCGGATCGATACTTGCGTCGAAGTACCCGCCGGGCGCCTCCAAACGCAGTTCACTGCCACGACCAAGGGCCAGGCCATGCATCGACTCGATGACATCGCCGACGAGATTCACGAGATTCGTTGGTTCACGGAACAACTCCACCGAGCCCGCGTCGTACCGGCTGATTTCGAGCAGGTCGGCAAGCAACTCTTGGAACCGTTCGGTCTGCGTGTGCAGCAGCTCAACGGTGCGCGAATTTTGCTCTGAGAAGGTGTCGCGTGCGCCGTGCAGCATGTCGCTGGCGAGCCGGATCGTGGTGAGCGGAGTGCGAAGTTCGTGCGAGACATCCGAAACAAATCGCTGCTGCATATTCGACAGTTCAGCGAGTTCTTTGATTCGGGCTTGCAGCGACTCGGCCATGTCGTTGAACGAGGCGGCGAGGGTGGCGAGCTCGTCCTCACCACGGGAGTGCAGGCGCACCTCGAGGTTGCCGTCGGCGAGCCGGCGGCTCGTGCGGGCGGCGGCTTGGATCGGGCCGAGCACCAGCCGTACCACCACCAGGGTCACCAGGCCAAGCAAGAGCAAGAGACCGGCTGCGCCGAGCACCCCCGTCCACTGAATGAACTGGAGCGTCTGCGCCGCCGGTTGAAAGCTGTACCCGACGTAGAGTTCGTACTGGCCGGCACCCGGCACCGAAATTTGCGAGCCAACAATCACGCCAGGATTCGAGGCGCTGCCCGCTTGGGGCAGGGCGACCGATTGCCAGAACTGCCCGTCGGGATTCGCCGCGACCTTCTTGCGTAGGTCATCGCTGATCACACCAGAGAGTGATGGTGCCAGTCGACCTTGAGGCGCGATCGCCGAGTACTTCTCCTCCGGGAGCCGAATCAGCGCGATTGACGAACTGCCGGTCGTTCCCTGCACCCCACGGAGGGCCCCGTCGACCACTCCTTGCAACGAACCTCGGTCCGAGGCATCCGTCGAAGACAACACGCGTTGGGCGTCCGCCGCCGCGTTATTCGAAACCGCGAGCACCCGGTCGAGCTGCGCCTGAAAGAGGTTCGACGACACACTGAACGAGATGTAGCCACCGATGAGCAAAATGGCGATGCCGCTCAGGCCGAGGGTGAGCACCATCGTGCGGAATTGCAGTGAGCGACGCCATAGCTGCGCGAGGCGACGGGGAACCCCCCGCCACCACTGCACAACGTTCGCGAACACTAGGTGGCGGCGCCCGCCCGGTACCCGACACCACGAACGGTCATCACGATACGAGGGTTGTCTGGGTCGTGCTCGACCTTGGCGCGAAGGCGCTGCACGTGCACATTCACCAGTCGGGTGTCGGCCTTGTAGTGGTAACCCCAAACCTGTTCGAGCAGCATTTCGCGGGTGAACACCTGCTGCGGTTTGGCGGCGAGGGTGTGCAGCACCTCGAATTCGAGCGGGGTGAGGTTGATGCGGGAATCGCCGCGCCGCACCTCGTGACCGGCCGCGTCGATGACGATATCGCCGACGTGCAGCAGATCTACGACGGGTTCAGCGGCTGGGCGGAGCCGCGCGCGGATGCGGGCGATCAACTCGGTCGGGTTGAACGGCTTCGCAATGTAGTCGTCGGCGCCCGACTCGAGGCCCTTCACCACATCGGAGGTGTCGGTCTTGGCGGTCAACATGATGATCGGCGTGCCCGCTTCGTTGCGGATGCGGCGGCACACCTCGATACCGTCAATCCCGGGCAGCATCAGGTCGAGCAACACAAGGTCGGGCTTTGCCTGTCGAAACGCGCTGACCGCGGTGGCACCATCGGCGCACCATTCGGTGGCATAGCCTTCGGCACGCAAGACAATACCGATCATCTCGGCCAGTGCCGTGTCGTCGTCGATGATGAGGACGCGTTGGGTCATTCGAGGACTTTCTCTGGGGGCTGCTGTGCTCCCGTGATTCGGTGGCTCCACTGTAACCGGTGGCGGCGCGGCCGGGGCCGCTGGCTAGCCGAGTGACGCGTCAATTTCGGCCTTGCGCGCCATGACGAGCATCGCAACGACATCGTCGGGGATCGGGTGTGCGACGGCGAATCGCACCGTGCCTTTTGACCAGTTGAGTGCGGCGACTTCGGGCCGTGAGGTATCGGCTCCGGATGCCGCGAGCGACCCTCGCACCGCATCGATTGTCGAGGCCGAGAACGGGTAGTACCCGAGGTGGGTCTTTGTCTGCAGCACGCTGAGCAGCGGCTTGCCGCGATACATCATGCAGGGCATGCGGTAGCTGACCTGCTCGGTCGTGCCAGGCACCAGCAACACGGCCCGCTCCTGAATCGCGGCGAGTACTCCGCGGGCGGGTTCGGTGAGGTCGCGAATGTACTGGGTGAGTGGCATTCCGGATGCCCCGCGCGCGACCATCCGCTCATGCTACCCAGATCGGGCGAGCGTCGAATGGGTGATTGGTCGCGAGCGCCGCGGCCGAGGGCCGACTAGCGAGTCCCGCCTGGCGGGCCGATGATCAACAACACCGTGAAGAGGGCGACGAGTGCGACGACGATGAGCGCCGCGAGCACCCACGGCCGACGCAAGAACCAACGCATCAGTCGATCGGTCGCGGTCGCATCGCGTGGGTCGTCGGTCTGCTCGAGCCGCCAGGCGGCGGCGAGGCGGCCGCTGCGCTGGAGCCAGACCTCGGCAGGGACGGTGGCATATGGGATGACGGCACTCACGAGCGTCACGACCGTCACCCAAATCGGCCACCGGTTGTTGAGCCCAATGAGCACTGACGTCGCGCAGAACGCCAAGAAAATGAACCCATGAATGCCGCCGCCGATTGCGACAGCGGGTGCCCAGCCGGTCGAGGCGCGAAGGATCAGTGCGCCGATCAGGAGCGTCCACGAAATCGCCTCGGCGATGGCGAGCGTGCGAAACAGGGTGAGGGGGTGCTGAACCATGCCTTCAGCCTACCTGAAACCATTCAGGCAAACTGAAGGTCAGCCGCCGTGCGACTCGACCGAGCGCTCATGCAAGCCAGCGAGGGCGGCCGCAAGTGCCGGCGCGTCGGCCGAGAGTCGAGCATCGAGGCCTGCCACCCGCTCCTCGGCACTGCGAAGCACCCCGGTTCCACGTTCGGTGATTCGAAGGTCGGATGCCGCCCCCGCACTCGTAGCCACATCGGCGACCAGCCCATCTGCCACGAGCGTCTGCAGGGCCGAATGCGTCGACTGCACCGTGATGTGCGACCGCCGACCGAGCTCGCTAAACGAGATGCCGGGCGTCGCCTCGATGTGCGCGAGCAGCCCCAACTTCCGGGTCGTGAGCCCAAGGTCGCGCAGTTGTTCGGTGAGTTGCGTCTCCCACACCGCGGAGACGCTGAGCAGCGACACCACAGGGCTGAAGGCGCGTTCTACCATGCGCTCATCGTAACGACGGGTGTTCGGTCAGTTCAGGTCGTTCGGATGGGTGCCGACGCGCCCATCGCGCTCGAGCCCGGTAATCGCTGCCATCTCAATATCGGTCAGTTCGAAGTCGAAGACCGAAATGTTTTCGATCATCCGCTCGCGACTCGTGGTCTTCGGGAACACGATGGTGCCACGCTGCAGATGCCAACGCAGCACGATCTGGGCGGCGCTCTTGCCGTGTGCGGCAGCGGCGGCCGTGATCACGTGCTCCTCGAGCAGCGGGTACTTGTTCTGCCCGAGTGGGCCCCACGCCTCGATCGCGATCCCGTGCGACGCGGCGAACGCGGTCGTGTCGGCCTGCTGATAGGCGGGGTGCAGTTCGATTTGGTCGACTGCGGGCACGACATCCGATTCACTCAGCAACCGAGTGAGGTGCGGGCGCAGGAAGTTCGACACCCCGATCGACCGGGCGCGCCCCGATGCTTGAATCTCGGTCAGCGCCTGCCAGGCTTCGACGTAGCGGTCGTTCGCGGGCGCCGGCCAGTGAATGAGGTAGAGGTCGACGTAGTCGAGCCCGAGTTTGTCGATTGAGCGACTGAACGCGTCGAAGGCTGACTGGGTGCCCTGGTCGTCGTTCCAGAGTTTGGTCGTAATGAAGAGGTCTTCGCGTGGCAGGCCCGATGCGGCGATCGCGCGGCCCACGCCATCCTCGTTGTTGTAGATGCGAGCCGTATCGATGTGCCGGTAGCCGACCTCGAATGCCTGCAGCACGAGTCGCTCGGTTTCGTCTGGGTTCACCTTGAACACTCCATAGCCGAGCTGCGGAATGCGGTGACCGTCGTTCAGGGTGATGGTGGGGATCGCGGGAGCCGTCATGGTTCCATCCCACCACGACCCGGCGCCACTGCGCTCCCCGCCGTACGATGAAACGCCCATGTCTGCGCCGTATTCGTTCACCTACCCGCCTGAGCTGCCGGTCTCGGCGCAGCGCGGCGAACTCGCGACCGCGATCGCCGCACATCAGGTCGTGGTCGTCGCAGGCGCGACCGGGTCAGGTAAGACCACCCAGCTGCCGAAGATCTGCCTCGAACTCGGCCGCGAGCGCATCGCGCATACCCAACCGCGTCGCATCGCTGCCCGTACGATCGCCGAACGCATTGCCGAAGAGACCGGCACCTCGCTCGGCGGGCTCGTCGGCTACCAGGTGCGGTTCACCGACCAGGTCTCGGCTGATACCCGCATTGCGGTGATGACCGACGGCATTCTGCTGAACCAGATGCACCGTGACCGCGACCTCGCCCGCTACGACACGATCATCATCGACGAGGCGCATGAGCGTTCGCTGAACATCGACTTCTTGATTGGCTATCTCACGCGGCTCGTGCAGCGGCGGCCAGATCTCAAGGTGATTATCACCAGTGCGACGATCGACCCGGCCCGGTTCGCCGAGCACTTTTCGGATGCCACGGGCCGCCCGGTTCCGGTCATTGAGGTGTCGGGGCGAACGTTCCCGGTGGAGATTCGGTACCGGCCGTTGGTCGCGGAGGCCGGGGCAGCTGACGCGGCCGGTTCGGGTTCGGCCGAGGCATCCGATGACGAAGGCGCCGCCGCCGAAGACCGCGATGTGACCCAGGGCGTGCTCGACGCGCTCGCCGAGCTTGAGCGCGAGGCGCCGGGCGATGTACTCGTGTTTCTCTCGGGCGAGAGCGAGATTCGTGACGCCGAGGCGGCGGTGCGGGCCGATGCGGTGCGGCGCGGGCGTGGCGACACCACCGAGGTGCTGCCGCTCTATGGGCGCCTCTCAAGCGCCGATCAGCATCGGGTGTTCGAACCGTCGAAGGTGGCGGGGCTGCGGCGGCGAGTGATTCTCGCGACGAACGTCGCCGAGACCAGCCTCACTGTGCCTGGGATTCGGTACGTGATCGACGCGGGCACGGCGCGCATTAGCCGGTACTCGGCGCGATCGAAGGTGCAGCGGCTGCCGATCGAGGCGATCTCGCAGGCGTCGGCGAACCAGCGGTCCGGCCGGTGTGGGCGCACCTCAAGCGGCATTGCGATTCGGCTCTACGCCGAAGACGATTTCGAGAAGCGGCCGGAGTTCACCGACCCCGAGATTCTGCGCACCTCGCTCGCGTCGGTCATTTTGCAGGCCGCATCGCTCGACCTTGGGCCACTTGAGGAGTTCCCGTTCCTCACCCCGCCTGATACCCGTGGGGTGCGCGCGGGCACCGAGTTGTTGCGCGAATTGGGCGCGATCGAAGCGACAACACCCGCTCCCGCTGCCTTCGACCCCGCGGCCTCCGACCCCGAACGTACGGGCGACATCGAGTTGCCACTTTTTGTCGCTCAACGCGATCGGGAGCGACAAAAAGTGGCAACTCGACGAGGGAGAGCGGCGGGCGCGGGCACCGCAGGCGCCGGGCAAGGTGGCTCCGGGCAAGGTGGCGCCGGGGCATCCGTTCGACTCACCCGCATTGGCCGGCAACTCGCGCGGCTGCCGATCGAGCCGCGCTTCGCGCGAATGGTGGTCGAGTCGAAGCAGCACGGCACGACGCGCGAGGTGCTCGCGATCGTGGCCGGGCTCACGATTCTCGACCCCCGTGAGCGCCCGCTCGCGCAGCACGAGGCGGCGACCGCGATGCACCAACGGTTTGCCGACCCGACGAGTGACTTCATGAGCCTCGTGAACCTCTGGAACCACCTCGAGACCCAGCAGCGCGAGCTGAGCGGCAGCGCCTTCCGGCGCATGTGCAAAGCCGAGTTCTTGAACTATCTGCGGGTGCGCGAGTGGCAAGACCTGTACCGGCAGTTGGCGCGGCTCGCGAAACCACTTGGCCTTCACATTGGTGACGCGAAGGTGAATCCGGATGGCATTCACCGCTCGATTCTCGCCGGACTGCTGTCGCAGTTGGGGCTGCGCGATGACCGGGATGCGATCGGGCGGGGTGGGCGCGGGGCATCCGGTGGCACGCGAGCCGGCAGCGCTGGAGGCCGCGCCCGGGTTGGCAACGAGTTTCTCGGGTCGCGCGAGACGCGGTTTGCGGTGTTCCCCGGCTCGGGGCTCGCGAAACGGCCACCCGCCGCGGTGATGTGCGCCGAACTCGTCGAGACGAGCCGCCTGTTTGCGCGCACCGTCGCCGCGATCGACCTCGCCTGGGCCGAGCCGATCGCCGGGTCGCTCGTCGTGCGCAGTTATTCCGAGCCGCGGTGGGACCCGCGTGGCGGGTCAGCCGTGGTCGACGAAAAGGTCACCCTCTACGGGCTGCCGATTGTGCCGAAGCGTCGGTTGCAGCTCGCCCGCATCGATCAGCCGCTCGCCCGGGAACTATTCATTCGGCACGCGCTCGTCGAAGACGGTCATGACTGGGGCAAACTCGGCGCACGGTTCGCATTTCTCATCGCGAACCGCGAACTTCGCGCTGACCTCGCCGCGCTTGAGGCGCGCACGCGCCGCCGCGAAGTACTCCTCGGCGATGAGGCGGTCTTCGCGTTTTACGCCACTCGGCTGCCCGCCACGGTCTTCGACACGCGCAGTTTCGAGCGCTGGGTTCGGGGCGAGGCATCCGCGTCGAGCATGCTGCGTATGACCCGCGAAGCGCTCATTGGTGACGTGTCAGTCGCGGGCGGGGACGAGGAGTTTCCGGAAACCTGGACCCAGGGCGAACAGCGTCTCGCACTGCGCTACCGATTCGAACCGGGCGCGGTCGATGACGGGGTGTCGGTGCTCGTGCCGCTTGCCGTACTGCCGACGTTGACCACCGAAGGGTTCGACTGGCAGGTTCCGGGGCTTCGTCACGAACTTGTCACCGCCTTATTGAAGTCGCTGCCGAAGGTGCTGCGGCGCGAGGTCGTGCCCGCGGCGGAATGGGCGAGCCGCCTGCTCGACGACTTCGACGCTGAATCGGATGGCCCCCGCCCACCGCTGCTCACTGCCCTCGCCGACGCGATCCGCGCTCGCACCTACGCGACGGTCGACCCTTCCGACTTCGACCTCGAACGGGTGCCGGTGCACCTCCAGGTGTTGTACAGCGCGGTCGATGATCGTGGTCGGGTCGTCGAACGTGACCGGGATCTTGTGGCACTTCAGCGGCGGCTGGCCGAACGTGCGGGTCGCGCGGTGGCGCAGATCGCTGGTGCCGCAGGCGGCACTGGTGCTGCGCACGCACGTGGCGGGCGGCCCGGCGGCGGCGGCCGAGGCTCCCGCCCCGGCACCACGGCATCGCAACCCGGCACCCGGGCCTTCCCCGAGCGCACCGGCCTCACCACCTGGGACTTCGACACTCTCCCCGATCACATCGAGGTCGGCACCGGCGGGGTCGTCGTGCGCGGGTTCCCGGCGCTGGTCGATGAGGGCACAACGGTTGCCCTTCGGGTGCTGCCGACAGCGGCGGAACGCGATCGGGCGTTGGCGCGGGGCATCCGCCGTTTGTTGCTCTTGGCGAGTCCGTCGCCCGCCGCCTATGTGCTCGAGCACCTCACCAACGATGAAAAGCTCACGCTCGGCGCGAGCGCGTACGCCGGGCCGCGGGCGCTGCTCGACGATTGCGTGGCGGCGTGCGTTGACGATGTGGTGCGTGAGCGACATGTGGATGGCACGTGCTTCACCCGCGCCGAGTTCGAAGCCGCGCGCGATGCGGTGTCGGCGGCACTGCTCCCCCGACTCGATGCCACCGTCGGCACCGTGATCAAGGTGCTGCGCGCTGCGCGCGAGGCCGACCGGGCGATCACCAAAGCCGCGAGCCTGCACCTCATGCGCCCGCTCGCCGACGCTCGCACCGGGCTCGACGCGCTCGTGCCCGCCGGGTTCATCAGCGCGACTGGGCTCGCGCAACTGCGGCACCTCCCCCGCTACCTCGACGCGATCACCGTGCGCGTGCGACGCCTGGTCGAGAACCCGGGGCGTGACCGACAGGCGCAAACCGAGGTCGACGCGGCGCTCGAAGCGTACGCGAAGGCCGGCGGTGAGCTGCCGAGCCATCCGGATGCCCCGGCCAACCTCGTGCGAACCCGCTGGCTGCTCGAAGAACTGCGGGTGAGCCTCTTCGCGCAGGAGCTGAAGGCGGCGGTGCCGGTTTCGCTGCAGCGCATTCGCAAGGCTCTCGCCGCCGAATAAGGGGCGATGCGGGGCGCAGACTCGCGCCACATCCCGTGCCGCGAGGCCACCTAACGGCCCGAAACACAAACTCCGAAAAATTCACTATTGCGCCGGGCGCCTCAATACCCGAATATTGCTCGTGTTGCCGTTATCGGCACGCCGCCGCGATGGTGCCGATTGCCGGGTCGCCCGCCAAAGCCGGCATCAAGTCATTGAAAGCCGTTTTCAAGGGCGAACGCGCCGCCGAGGCCGCGGCGACTGGCGAAGCGAAGGCGATCCGTGCCGATCTCAAGGCAGCACAGCCCGCCCCACAGTTGGCCGCCACGGCCACCGGTGGCGCTCGCGGTTGGAAGGTTGGCGATCCGATCGACAAGCTGACCAAAGCGGGCAACGAGCCTGCGTGGTCGACGGTGCGGGCGAGGTACTGGAAAAATAGTGCCAACGTTGCCAACGACGGCGAGTACACAGCGCTGAATTTGGCCCGTATGCAGAGCGGAAACCGCCTCTCCACGACGAACTCGGGGTGCCGATGGAGCTTAACCACATCATCCCTCGGTGGCAGGGAGGAAAGCACACCCTCAGCAACTTAGAAGAGCTGTGGCCGTGGGATCATGCCGACGCCGATCCTCACCGCCACTACAAAGGACTAAGACCGTGACACCACGCAATCCCGCACCCCTTCCTGGGAGGACGCTCACCACGGCCATCAAATGCCCTGACGGCAGCGCCGCGTGGCCAAACCATCATCGTCAGGTTCGAGAGTGTGGGTCCTCGCTGGCGACAAGGAGTGTTCCTCGCCACCTCTGGTCAACTTGTCGTAGGGAGCACAGCCAGTCCACAACTGGTGCTGTGGAGCGATACCGCCCCGACACAAACGTCGATTGCAGTGGCGGAGACGCATGGTTGGTTGGTGCTTTACAACGTCTGGGACTCTGGTCGGGGCATCCGCCCACACGAGTCTCAGCGCGCAACCACCGGCATGTTCGTCGAGACGCTCCCGGATGGTGCGCACCGCTACTCTTGCACCGACATCGGAATAGAGCCAGACTTCACCCGGCTTATCTTCACCGTGTCGATCGAGGGAACTGGTTGAGCGCCGTGGAAGCTGCCACTATGACGGGCACTTGGCACTAAGCTGCGGCGGGACACCAGAAATCACGGCGACCGAGCACGGTCTCCCCTGATTGGGTTCACCGACCTCATCGGTCGTAATGGGCAAACAGTCAAGCGACCCTTACACCTGCGGCGCTAGGCTCAGCCGCGTGGGGACCTACACCGAGCTGTTTCGCGTGCGCGGGCTGATTCGGCTCGTCGTCGCGCAACTGCTCGCGCGTCTTCCTGCGGGCATGATGTCGCTTGGGTTGCTGCTGCACATTCAGGCACAGACCGGCTCGTGGACGAACGCCGGGCTCGTGCTCGCCGCAGTCTGCGTCGGGCAGGCGATCGCTGGCCCCACGACGAGCCGACTCATGGGTCGGTTCGGTATGCGAATTGTGCTGGGCACCACCCTGGTGATCACCGCTGCATGCGTCGTTGCATTCGCGTTCGTGCCGCCTGTGATGGCCGTCTACCTCCCGCTTGGCGCGCTCGCCGGCCTCACCACTCCACCGATCAGCTCGGCGGTGCGCACGATCTACCCGACCCTGGTGAATTCACGTCAACTTGGCGGCCTGTTCTCACTCGATGCATCCGCTCAAGAAGTGATTTGGGTGGTCGGGCCGGTCTTGATCATCTTTGTCGCCACCACCATCTCGACGCAGCTCGGCGTGTTGATGATCGGGGCCGTGCTCCTTATCGGCGGCACCTGGTTCATCGGGCTGCCCGAGGTGGGTCGCACCCGACTGCCGCGCTCGTCACGTGCAATTGGCAAGGTGCTGTTGAAGCCGCCCGTCGCGCTCGCCACCGCAATCGGCTTCTTGCTCGTCGCCGGCTACGCGGCGCTCGAGGTCGCCGTCGTCGCGGTCTACGGGCACGGCCGTTCGGAGTCGGGCGTGCTGCTGGCAATCTGCGCCGCCGGGTCGCTCATCGGTGGGTTCACGTTCGGCCATGCCCCGATCGGCCCCTGGTCGAGCAGCCGCCGCATGGCGATCGTTGTCATCGGCAGCGCCGCCACACTCATCAGCACCGAGTTTTGGTGGCTCGCCGCCGCCCTCTTCGTCTCGGGTCTCGGAATGGCCCCGGTACTCGCCGCGAACTCGGCCATCGCCTCGGCGAGCGTGAAATTCTCAGATGCCCCCGAAGCGTTCGGATGGCTCAACACCGGCGGCCTCGTCGGCGCCGCCCTCGGCTCAGCCGCTGCGGGGTGGGCGATCGATCAGGTCGGCACCTCAGGTGCGTTCGTGATCGCGACGGTGCTCGCTGGCCTCGGCGCGATCGTGCCGGCGGTGTGGGTGAAGGCACACCCCGATCTGCGCCACGGCGACGTTGGCCCGGCAGCCGATACCGCGCCGGTCAATCTCGTCGGGTAGTCCGCGACCGAACCGCAACCGAGGTGCAACCGATTCGTGACCCGCGCCGCCCGGGCCTGCCCTAGCGTGAGCACATGAGCATTCGGCGTGCACGACGCATCCGGTCTTTTCTCATCGTGGCGACCATGGTCGCCACCCTCACCGCGGTGGCGGGCTGCAGCGTGAATTCGCCCAGCCAGCGCGATGTGGGGACCACTGGCGAGATTGCGCAGAGCCCCGGCAAAGGCGTCACCGATGGTGGCGGTTTTTCGAGCGATTCAAAGGCGCCCGACCGAAGTGTGATCTCGACCGGCGACCTCTCGCTCACGGTGAGCAACCCGGCAGAAGCCGCAATCAAGGTCGCCGACATCGCGACGGGGGCGGGCGGGCGCGTCGACGCTCGGCAGGAGGTGCCGGGCACTGCGACCGAGCCGGGCCGCGCCGATCTCGTCATTCGCGTGCCGGCGTCGAAGTTTGAGGCAACCGTGCGCGAGTTGAAGCAGGTCGGCACCGTGCTCACCCTGAGCACCCAGCAGACCGATGTCACCCAGCAGCGCATCGATCTTGACGCCCGCGTCAAGGCGCTGTCGACCGCGGTGGAGCGGCTGAACGCACTGCTCGCCAAAGCAACGACAACGGCCGACCTCATTCTGATTGAGGCGGAACTCTCGAAGCGGCAGGCCGAACTCGACAGCCTCACCCAGCAGCGCGATGCGCTCGTGAATCAGGTCGACCTTGCCACCCTCAGCGTGCACCTCATCTCACCGAAACTTGCGCCGACGGCCGGCCCGACCGATTTCTGGTCAGGGTTGGTGGCCGGATGGAACGCGCTGGTGAGTTTCGTCGGCGGGCTCGTGATCGCGCTTGGTGTCGCGGCGCCGTGGCTCATCGTGCTCGCGGTCATCGCCGCGGCGGTCTGGTGGATCGTGCGCTTGCGGGCCCGGCGAGCGCAGGCGCGGCGTGGTTCGGCCGCGGCAGCCGACGCCCCAATGCCACCCGCTGACTAGACTGACCTCGTGATTCGGATCGAAAAAGTCGACCTGCCTGGAATCGGCATTCGGCACGAACTGGCAACCGAAAGCGGGCGCCGCATCAGTGTGGTCTCGCACCGCGACGGTCGTCGCGAACTCGGCTTCTTTGCCGCCGACGACCCCGATGAGGTGCTCGACTCGATCGACCTTACCGACGACGAAGCGGCCGCGATTGCCGATGTGCTCGGCAGCACGGTGATGGTCTCACGGCTGATGAGCCTCGCCGGCGAAACCGACGGACTGTTCACCGAACAGATCGCATTGCCGATGGATTCGCCGTACTTGAACATGACCCTCGGCGACACCAAGGCGCGCACGCGTACGCACACCTCGATCGTCGCGATTGTTCGGGATGGCACGGCCATTCCCTCGCCCACACCCGCCGAATCGCTGCGGCCCGGCGATGTGCTCGTCGCGGTCGGCACCCGTGCCGGACTCGACGCCGTCGAACGGCTTGTCGCCAACGGCCCAGACTAGGCCGGCGACATGCCGAATCCCACGCTGCTCTTGATCGAAGTCGGCGCACTGCTGCTCGTCATGAGCCTGCTCGGGCGCCTGGCGACGGCAATCGGTATTTCGGCGATCCCGCTCTACCTGCTGCTCGGCCTGGCATTCGGCGAGGGTGGCATTATTCCGTTCACCGCATCGAGCGAGTTCCTGCACACCGGCAGTGAAATTGGCATCATCTTGCTGCTCGCGCTGCTCGGCCTCGAATACACCGCGAGCGAGCTCACACACAGCCTGAAATCGGCACGGGTGGCTGGCATCATCGATGCGCTCGCGAACGCGCTCCCCGGGGCGGTCGTTGCATTGGTGCTTGGCTGGGGGCCCATCGCCGCAGTTGCGCTCGCCGGGGTGACTTGGGTGTCGTCGTCCGGCGTGGTCGCCAAACTGCTCCGCGATCTGCACCGACTCTCGAACCGCGAAACCCCGTCGATTCTTGCGCTGCTCGTGATCGAAGACCTCGCAATGGCGTTTTACCTCCCGGTGCTCTCGGCGCTCGTGATCGGGGTGAGCCTCGCCCAGGGTGCACTCACGGTCGCCATTGCGGTCGCGAGCGTTGCGGTCATTCTCTACATCGCGCTACGTCACGGCGCATTCGTGTCGAAGCTGTTCCCGGCCGACCAACCAGAGCCGCTGCTGCTGGGCGTGCTCGGCCTCACCATGCTGGTCGCCGGGCTCGCGCAACAGGTCAGCGTGTCGGCCGCAGTCGGTGCATTCCTCGTCGGAATCGCACTCTCTGGCCGGGTCGCGGTCGCCGCGAACCGGGTGCTCACTCCGCTCCGCGACCTCTTCGCCGCCACGTTCTTCTTGTTCTTTGGCCTCACCACGAGCGCACATGAATTACTCGAGATGCTGCCGGCCGCCGCGGTGTTGGCGCTGATCACGATCATCACCAAGATCATTACCGGCCATGTGGCGGCCCGCCGCGCCGGCGTTGGCTCGCTCGGGCGCTGGCGTGCCGGGTTCACTTTGATTCCCCGCGGAGAGTTCTCGGTCGTCATCGCCGGGCTCGCCGCGGGCGCCGGCGTCGAACCCAAACTCGTGCCGCTCGCCACCGGGTATGTGCTGATCACGATCTTCGCCGGCACGATCCTCACTCGACTTCCGGATACCACGTGGTTCCGGAATCGGGTACGCGGGCGTGGGGCATCCGTCGCTGCAAATCCAACCGGCGCATGAAACCGACCGTCGCGGTATTCGGGCCGGGCAAAGTCGGTGCCGTGCTCGCCGCGCTGCTCGTCGAGGCGGGGTTCGAGGTGCGGGTGATCGGGTCGCATCGCGCGGTCGGGCTCGGCAACTACCTCGATGTGGTCGCACCCGGCGCGGTTGCTGTGACGGCGAGCGAAGGTGCAGCAGCCGACATCGTGCTGGTGGCGGTGCCGTTCCATCGGCTCGATGAGCTGCCATGGTCCGAGTTCACGGGGCGCATCGTGGTGGATGCCACGAACTACTGGCCCGCGGCCCACGGACTGCTCGACACCGTCGAACGCTCTCCGCTCTCGACCAGCGAATTGGTGGCGGCGCGCAACCCGGCGATGCATCTGGTGAAGTCGCTAAACCACCTCGGATATCACGAACTCGAAGAAGACCACTGCCCCGCCGGGTCGCCGATGCGGCGTGCAATCGCGGTGGCCGGCGATCAGCCGGCGGCCCGGGCCGCGGTCGCGCGGCTGATTGATGCCATCGGGTTCGACCCGGTCGACATCGGGCCACTGGCCGCTGGCCGGGTGCTCGAGCCGGGGCATCCGCTCTTTGGTCGCGAGCTGACCGCCGAGGAACTGCGCCGCGAATGCGGACCGACACGGCTTCCAACAGATCCACAGGTTCCCGGGCCAACCGCCCGCACAGAAGGATAATCCGGTGACTCAACCCACGTTGAGCCAACAGCCGTGTCACCCATGTGCAGGTTTTCCACCCGCCTGATTGCCGAGTTGATCGGTACATTTTGGTTCGCCGTTGCTGCCGTCGGCGCTGCACTCCCGAGACCGGCGCGGCTTCCCGCATCCTCGCCATCCAACCTCATCGCGATTCCGGTTTCGGGCGCATCGGTGAACCCGGCCCGTTCGCTGGCGTCGGCTGTCTTCGTTGGCAGTGCTCAACAAGGCGCCAGCCGGGTCCTCAGCCCCACCAAGTGCCGCCGGATGGCAGCGCTGACCTCGACGCTCACGTCGCAATGTGCCACACTTTGCGAACCCGAAGGAGAAACCGAGTGATCCCACACCTGCGCGCACGCCCCATCGGCGCCGCCGTGCTGGCGGGGCTTGTCGTTGGCGTGATCGCACTCGGTGGCGTCTGGGGTCCATCGCTTTGGAGCGATGAGGCGGCGACCATCAGCGCCGCGACCCGAAGCTGGGCAGAACTGTGGGCGATGTTCGCAAATATCGACCTCGTCCACGGGCTGTATTACCTGGGCATGCACGTCTGGGTGAGCGCATTTGGCACCGCACCGGTGGCGCTGCGGCTGCCGAGCGGACTTGCCATCGCCGGTGCTGGCTCCTGCGTCTGGCTGATCGCCAATCGGTTACGAGGGCGCCGATTCGCGTGGTGGTCGGTCGCCGCGTTCGCGCTGCTACCCCGAGTGTTCTGGGCCGGGATCGAAGCCAGGCCATATGCCTTCACGGTACTGATCGCGGCTGCATCGACCCTTGCGTTGTTGCGGGCGCTCGATACCGCAACTGGGCCGACGCGCCACCGAATCGGGCGGTGGGCCGTCTACGCACTGCTCAGCCTCATCGGGGTGCTCGCCAACGTCTACCTCGCGTTGCTCGTCGTCGGTCACCTGGTGAGCATCTGTTGGGATCGTCAACTGAGTCGGCGTCAACGTGTGGAGTGGCTCGCCGCCGCGGGCGCAACCGGGCTGGTGTCGGTACCGTTCCTCGCCGCGCTTGCACGCCAGTCCGGGCAGATCGGCGACCACGAGATTGGACTCTTGGTCATCCTCCGGAATGTGGTGGTGAACCAGTGGTTCTTGGGCGACACCCCCACACTGACCAACGGGGTCGCACCGACCGCGATCACGCTCACCAACCCGGCAACCTGGTGGTTCCCTGCAGCGATCATCGTCACGTTGCTGGGTTGGGCGCTGATCGCCGTCGGAGTCTGGCGCGACCGGTTCTCGCTTCGCGGCACGCCGTCGGCACTGAGCGACCGGGACCGTCCGGCCCTGGTCTGGACACTTCCGTGGGCGGTGTTGCCGGCCATCATCATCGGCGGGTACTCACTGCTCGTCTCGCCGATGTACGGCGCGCGATACCTCACCTTCGCCACCCCGGCCGTCGCGATGCTGCTCGTCGTAGGGTTCAGTGCCATCCGCCCTGCCGTGTGGCGCCGTGCCGTCGCTGGCGCGCTGGTGCTGGCCGTGCTCCCCATCTACGTGTCACAACGCATGACCGACGGGAAGAACGGGAGTGATTGGGCGCAAGTGGCCGAGTACCTCGCCCACCATGCCCGCGACGGCCAGGGGGTGTACTTCACGCCGACCTATGCGCAGAACACCCCGACCGTTCGTCAAACGAGCAGGGGCATCGCCGTCGCGTACCCAGACGCATTCCGGGGACTTCGCGATATCACCCTGCTGCGAACGCCAGCGGAGGCGAACACGCTCGCTGGAGAGTCCCGCTCCCTCGATCAGAGTGCTGCCCAACTGGTGGGACTCGACACCGTATGGATGGTCCGCCGCAATGATTACTCGACCGCGAGCGCTGGCGCAGACGAAGCCTTCCTTGCAACGCTGGGGTTCAAGCGGGTGGCCACGGTGCGGGTCGGCGCACTCGACCAAGTGGTGCGATTCGATCGATAGCGGGCCAGCCCGACCCGTCAACACGCCTGAGTTGCGGCCACCCACAACTACGCTGTTGCCATGGTCGACCCCGGTGGCGCAGCGCAGCGCCTCGCGCGCATGGTGCAGATCGAAACGGTCTCAGCACACTACCCCGAACGTGGCACCGCATCGGTCGACGCCTTCCTCGCCCTGCTCGAGCACGAGTACCCGCGGGTCGCGGCTGCGCTCGAGCGCGAGCGGGTGGGCGAGTTCGGGGTGCTGTATCGGTGGCGCGGCGCGCGGGCGGAGCATCCGCTCGTCTTGATGGCCCACTTCGATGTGGTGCCGGCCGACGAGGGCGACGGATGGCTCGTGCCGCCGTTTGCGGGTCACATCACCGCCCACGCGGTGCACGGACGAGGCACGCTCGATGACAAAGGGGCGCTCTGCGTGATCCTTGAGGCGGTCGAGTCACTGCTCGCCGAGGGTGTCACTCCGGCCCGCGATGTCTGGGTGTCATTCGGCGGCGATGAAGAGGTCTCCGGGCGCGGGGCCGCCGCGATCAGCGATGCGTTGCGTGACCGCGGCGTGGAGCCGTGGCTCGTGCTCGACGAGGGTGGCGCGGTCGTCGATGCGCCACTGCCGTTCGTGCCGGCGCGCGCGGCGATGATCGGCATCGGCGAGAAGGGGTTCGCCACCGTGCGGCTCACCGCGACGTCGAGCGGCGGGCACGCCTCGGCACCGACGGGGCTCACCGCGGTAGCACGGATCGCCCGGGCGGTCGATCGGGTGCAACGGCGGCCATTCTCGCCCCGGTTGACGGCCTCGGCGCGGGCAATGTTCCGCGCCTTCGAACCGCAGGTGCGCCCGGCCTCAGGACGTCTGCTGTTGTGGCTCGTTCGGGTAGCCCCCTGGCTCGCCGCACGGCTGCTCGCACGGCAGGGCGGCGACGCTGCCGCCCTCGTGCGCACCACAGTGGCCGCCACGATGCTCACCGGCGGCACCGCCGCCAATGTGTTGCCGCCCGAGGCCTCCGCAACGCTGAATATGCGCCTTGCACCGGGATGCTCCGTGGCCGACGCCATCGCACACCTCCGCCGCGCCATCAACGACCGCGAGGTGCAGATCGAGGTGGTTGAGGCGTCTGAGCCCTCGCCCGAGTCGCCGGTCGATGACCGATTCGCCGCACTTGCCACCATCGCGACCGAGGTGTTCCCTGGCGTTGTGGGCGCCCCGTACCTGCAGCTCTCAGCATCGGACGCGCGGTGGTTTCACCGTTACTGCTCTCACGTCTACCGGTTCGTGCCTTTCGAGCTGACCGCCGCGCAGCGGGCGTCGATTCATGCGGTCGATGAGTTCGTCACGATCGATTCGTTGGCGCGGGGCATCGAATTTCACCGAACCCTCATTCAGCGACTGCCCAGTTGAAGGCGCCGGAAACCGCGCGGCGATAGGGTGTGCTCACCCGCATCGGCGGCATCCCTGACAACGACGTCACCCGAGGAGCAGCAATGCCTCAGTCCACCACCGAGCACGCCCATGTTGGCGGCCGCACGCCGAAGCGTACGAACCGGCTCGGCCCACTCGCCGCGATCGTCGGGTTTCTCGCCTTCGTCGAGTTCACGAGCGGCGTGCTGCAGGGGTTCTACGTGCCACTCCTCACCGATATCGCACGCCATCTGAACGTGCACGATGCCGATGTGAACTGGCTCGAGGGCACACAGCTCATGCTCTCGGCACTTGTGGTGCCGGCGCTCGCGAAACTCGGCGATATGGTCGGGCACAAACGCATGCTGCTCGTGTCGACCGCCGTCACCGCGGCTGCGAGCGCCGTCTTGCCCTTCACCGACTCATTCGCCGTGTTCCTGGCTGCCTGGGCGTTGCAGGGGTTCTACGTCGCGTGGCTCCCCCTTGAGGTCGCGCTGATTTGGTCGCGTGCGCGCGGCGGGAGCCATCCGGCTGGTCTCACCGCCAAAGCCGCAGGTGTGCTCGTCGCAGCCCTCGAAGGGGGCGCGATTGTCGGCGCGCTGCTCAGCGGCCAACTCGTCGACACAATGGCGCTTGGCACGCTGCTGATCATTCCGGCGGCGCTCGTCACGATCTGCTTCTTCGTCATTTGGTTCGGCGTGAAGGAATCGCCAAATCTCGCGGGCGGGCGCTTCGACACGGTCGGGATGGTCCTCATCGCCCTTGCCCTGGTCGCCCTCACCGGCGGGCTGAGCCTGCTGCGCCTGAATGGAGCGGGGTCACTCATTGCGTGGGGTGTGATCGCGCTCGGGCTCCTGTTGGTCGTGCCATTCGTGCGCTACGAACTCGGCAATCGCGACCCATTGATCGATGTGCGGATGTTCCGCAACCCGGCCCTGTGGCCGGTGTTCCTCACCGCCGGGCTCTTCGGCGTGAGCGTGCTCGGCGCCCAAGCCCCCCTGTCGACGTTCGCGCGCACCGACCCGGCACTCGTCGGATACGGGCTTGGCGTGAACGGCTTCGCCGTCTCGCTCATCATCGGCATCTACCTGATCGCAATGGTGGTGGGGGCGCTGCTCTCTGGGCGCATCGGCCGGCTCGTCACGCCGCGACTCATGCTGGTCGGCGCGAGCGTGCTCATCGCGATCGGCTACCTGCTCTTTCTGCCGAACCACGCGTCGTACGCGGGCGTGATCGTGAATATGGTGCTCGCTGGGCTCGGCTCCGGGGCCCTGGTCGCCTCACTTCCGGCGACCGCCGCGTCGGCTGCGCCGTCCACCCAGACCGGCGTCGCCACCGGACTCACCAACACGGTGAAGACCGTCGGCGGCGCGATCGCGTCGTGCGTGTTCGGCATCGCCCTGCTGAACGCGGTGGCCGGGGCATCCGGAACTGGGACCACCGCCGGGTCATTTTCGGGATACGTCACCGTCTGGGTCGTCTGCGGGGTCACCGCGTTGATCGCTGCCGCCTGCCTATTGTTCGTGGTGCCAAAGCACGCATTCGTGGATGCCTCGGCGCATGCCGCGGCAGCTGACTGAGTCCGCACGAGCACCCTCCGGCCGCCACCGGCCGCCGCAACACCGGCAACTGAGTTCACGCCTGGTGAAGAACCCGCCATGAGGCCCGGACTCGTGCAACGATGGGGCGATTCGAAAGGAATGCGCAGATGACTGACGCAGGGCAGCAGCCGGACTGGCAGGCACAACGGGCCGCTGAGCAGCAGGCGGCCGAGCAGCATTCCGCCGCGAAGCAGGCGGCCGAGCAGCAGGCGGCCTGGCAGGCCTATTACGCACAGCAGGCGTGGGCCGCGAATCAGGCGGGTGCCGGCCAACCGGCGTACGGCTACCCAGCCCAGCCCGCATGGACCCCGCCACCCAAGCCGGGGCTCCTCCCGCTTCGTCCGCTCGGGTTCGGCGCCCTCCTTGCGGCACCATTCCGCGCGCTCCGTCGCAACACCGGCCCACAATTCGGTTCGGCCGTGTTGGTGCAGCTGGTGACGGTGCTGGCAGTCGTGCCGATTCTCGCGTTTGTGTATGTGCCGCTGCTCTCCCGGGTCGCGAACGGCGAGACCCGCTACGCGCTCGAATTCGTCAGTGGCGCGGTCGGCTGGTCGCTGGTCTTCCTAATGTTCACCGTGATCGCGGGGGTGATTCTCGCGACCTTCCTGCAGGCCGTCTTGGTGATCGACATCGCGAGCGGCACACTCGGCGAAAAATGGCGCATCGGTGCGCTCTGGCGGCGTGCGGCACGTTCGTTCTGGCCGGTGCTTGGCGCGAGCCTGCTGATGGGACTCGCGTTCCTGATTGGTGGGGGGATCATCATCGGCATTTTCGTCGCCGTCATGTTGATCGCCACCACTGGCGCCGGTTCGAACTCCGGAACCGACGTCGGTGTCGCCGGGGCCGGGATTGCCGTCATCTTCCTGGGGTTCCTGCTCCTGCTCGTCGGCTACGGATGGCTCGGCACCCGGCTCGCCGTGGTGTCGAGCGCGATCGTGCTCGAGCGAATCGGTCCGGTGCAGGCAATCCGTCGCAGCTGGCAGCTCACCCGCGGCTACTTCTGGCGCACGTTCGGCGTGATCGTGCTCGTCGCCGTCATCATGTCGTGCGCGAGTCAGGTCGTGAGCACCCCGGTCAGCCTGATTTTCACCATCGCGGCCAGCACGTTCGATCCCACGAATGCGGGCAGTTTCACTGGAGCGATGATCGTTGGACTGATCCTCATCGCGCTCGTGGGGCTCATCACGGGCGCCGTCACTCAGGCGGTGCAGACCTCGCTCAACGCGGTGATCTACATCGACCTGCGCATGCGAAAAGAGGCGCTCGATCTCACCCTCGAGCGCCATGTCATCGACCGTGAGGCCGGCCTACCGACCACTGACCCGTACCTTCCGGTCCGGAGCTGAGCGAGCGTGCACGAGGTGAGTTGGTTGCGTTGGGAGATCCCGGTCGATCCGGATGCCCCGACCGCACGCGACTGGCTTGCGCACGAACTGGCCAAGCCCGAGTACCAGGCCGCTCAGCCAACGTGGTTCGACCGGGCCGCGAACGAGGTGCGCAAGTGGTTCCTCTCGCTCTTTGAGCATGCCGGGAGCGCACCGGGCGGGGCGTTGGGCACCCTCGCGGTCGTGGTCATCATCGCACTCATCGCGCTGGCGCTCTGGAAGTACGGCGCCCCTCGCATGGGTCAGCGCCGTACGAGCGCCAGCCCCCTGTTTGCTGCTGATGACACCCGAGATCTCGCTGCGCTGCGTAAGGCAGCCGAGGCTGCCGCCGCCGCGGGCGATTGGGCACTCGCCATCGAGGAACGATTCCGGGCGATCGCGCGCGGGTTGAGTGACCGTGACCTCGTGCTGGTGCATCCCGGCAGCACAGCGACCGCGATTTCCCTCGAGGCCGCGCAGCGGTTCCGTGCTGAGCAGGCCACGTTGCGGGCTGCGGCCGACGTGTTCGACGCAGTGCGCTACCTTGGCGCGACCGGCAGTCGCGAACAGTACGAGCACGTGACCGCACTTGAGGAGCGCGTCTCAGGGACTCCGGCACCGGCGGTGTCGGCATGAGTGCTCTCGCACCAACTTCCGCCGGGGCATCCGCTCGGGCCGAAACTTACGCGCCGAAGCGCGGGCGCGCGTTCTGGATCGCGCTCGCGATCGTGTTGGTACTCGGGGCGATCGGGTCAATGGTGCTCTCTGGGCGCGGGTTGCAATCCAACCGCCAACTCGACCCGACGAGCGCCGCCCCCAACGGGGCGAAGGCGCTCGCGCAGGTCCTCGTCGACCATGGAGTGCGGGTGCGCGTGGAGTCAACGCTCGACGCCGCGGTGGCCGCCACGAACGCCGACGCCACCGTGTTCTGGTTCGATGACGCCGGACTCACAACGCCAGAGGCTGCCGCGAAGCTGGCGGGACTGGCCGGTCGGAGCGTGGTCGTACGACCCGGGCTCTCGGTGCTCGATCGCCTCGCTCCTGGCGTACATCAGGCCGGCGCGATCGGGGCCGCGCCCGGTGCGAGCTGCGCATTCCACCCAGCGACCCAGGCAGGTGAACTGAGCCCCGGCCTGCTTGGTTATCGCATCGACGACCACGCAGCTGCGGCCGGGTGGTCAGGATGCTTCGTGCACGACGACCGCGCAGCGCTCGCGGTGCACGGGACGGGCGACCTCATCGTGGTGGCCTCACCTGAGCTGTTCCAGAACGACACCATCGGACTCGATGGCAACGCCGCGCTCGTGCTCGGGTTGCTCGGCAGCACCAGCACCGTGGTCTGGTATTTACCGCCGGTGGCCGAGTTCGGGGGCGCGCCGACGGTCGGTGAACTGACGCCGGGCTGGCTCACCCCGCTCCTCACCCTCGGCGCCGCGATCGTCGTCGCGGTTGGCTTCTGGCGTGGGCGCCGCTTCGGCCCACTGGTGTTTGAGAACTTGCCGGTGCTGGTGCCGGCGGCTGAATCCAGTGTCGGGCGCGCGCGGCTCTACGCCCGCAACGCCACCCGGGTGCACGCCCTCGATCAGTTGCGGCTTGGCATGATTGGCCGCGCGAGTGCGATGCTACGGGTGCCGCGTGAGGCTGGCGTCAGCGACGTGGTGCGCGCCATTGCGAATACACTCGGGCGGCCCGCGACCGAGATCGCCTGGATTCTGGTCGACTTCGAACCATCCACCGATCGCGAGCTCATGCAGGCCACCGAACGACTGACCACCCTCGAAGCGCAGGTGCGTGCCGCGACGGGTTCTGCTTTGCACCACTCAACTGCCACGCCGACAGAAGGGCCGACGCCATGACCGAACCCCGCACCGATGACGAACTCAGAGCGGCGCTCCACGCGGTGCGCACCGAGGTCGGCCGCGCCGTTGTTGGCCAAGACGGGGCGGTGACCGGGCTGCTGATCGCGCTGCTCGCCAACGGGCATGTGCTGCTCGAAGGTGTGCCCGGCGTCGCGAAAACCTTGCTGGTGCGCACGCTGAGTCGCACGCTGCAGCTCGACACCAAGCGGGTGCAGTTCACGCCAGACCTCATGCCCGGCGACGTGACGGGTTCGCTGGCGTACGACCCACGGTCAGGCGAGTTCGCATTCCGTGAGGGCCCGGTGTTTACGAACCTGCTCCTCGCCGACGAGATCAACCGCACGCCACCAAAGACGCAGTCGGCACTGCTGGAAGCAATGGAGGAGCGCCAGGTCTCGGTAGATGGCACCACCCGGCCGTTGCCCGAACCGTTCCTGGTGGCGGCCACGCAGAATCCGATCGAATACGAGGGCACGTACGCGCTGCCGGAGGCGCAGCTCGACCGATTCTTGCTCAAGCTGGTGTTGAATGTGCCCGAACGTGACGCCGAGGTTGCGATGCTGCGACGCCACGCCGACGGGTTCAACCCGCACGACCTCGCTGCGGCCGGCGTCACCCCGGTGCTGAACGCGGCCGACCTCGCCGCCGCCCGCGCGGCAGCCGCCCGAGTCGGCGTCGCAGATGATGTGCTGCGCTACCTCGTCGACCTCGCCCGCGCGACCCGCCTTGCCCCGTCGCTGCGTCTCGGCGTGAGCCCACGCGCGGCGACCGGACTGCTCGCCGCAGCAAAGGCGTGGGCGTGGTTGAACGGGTATCCGTCGGTGACTCCTGACCACATCCAGTCGATGCTGGTGAGCGTGTGGCGCCACCGCGTCCAGCTGCGGCCAGAAGCCGAACTTGAGGGGGTCGCGGTCGACCAGATCTTGATCGGCATCATGCAGCAGGTGCAGGTACCGCTCTAACCATGGTTGTCACCGGCAGATTCGTCGCGCTCGTCGCGCTCGGTGCGCCGGTGGTCGTGTTGACCACCGTCACCGCGGTGCCTGGCGCGCTCGGCGCGGCGGCGATCACCACTGCCTGGTGGTCATTGGCCGGATGGCTCGGCTTCGCCATCCTGATCGCCGCCATCGATGCGTTGGCTGCGGCACTCCCACGGCAGGTCGCGGTGACGCGGGACCTCCCGCCGCGAGTTCGGCTCGGCGAGCCGGTGTCTGCGGCGCTCATCATCGAAAACCTCGGTCGCCGCCGCCTGCGGGCGGTGGTGCGCGACGGGTGGCAGCCGTCGGCCGGGGTACGTGGCACCAACCGCACACGGCTCGACATTGGGCGCGGTGAGCGGCGGCGAGCCATCCTGAACCTGGTGCCCACCCGACGCGGCGACCGGATCACTGAGCACGTGACGCTTCGCAGTGTGGGACCACTCGGCATCGCGGGCCGCCAGGCAACGATCGTGGCGCACGGGCGGGTGCGGGTGCTCCCGCCATTCAAATCGCGGGTGCACCTGCCGAGCAGGCTGGCGCGGCTGCGCGAGATCGAGGGGCGCACACCGCTACTCATTCGCGGGCAGGGCACCGAGTTCGATTCGATTCGCGAGTACGTTCGCGGCGACGATGTGCGCTCGATCGACTGGCGCGTGACCGCACGGCACCCCGACCCCTCGGTGCCGCAGGGCACCAAACTCATGGTGCGCACCTGGCGGCCTGAGCGCGATCGGCGCATCGTGATCGTGATCGACACCTCGCGCACCGCGGCGGTGCGCATCGGCGATGAGCCCCGGCTCGACACCGGCTTCGAAGCCGCGCTGCTGCTCGCGGCACTCGCCGATCGCGCGGGTGACCGGGTCGATATTTTGGCGTGGGACCGGCGCATGCGCGCACAGGTGCACGGGGCATCCGGCGCCGAGCTGCTCGCGCAAACCGTCGACCGACTCGCGAACGTCGAGGCCGAACTCATCGAGCCCGATTGGTCGGCGTTGCCCGGCCGCCTGCGGGCAATCACCAGCCAGCACGCATTCGTGGTGTTGCTCACCGCGGCAGATTCGGCGGCGTCGGGTCGGGGGCTGCTCTCAGTCTTGCCGCAACTCACCCCGCGGCACACCGTCGCCGTCGCGTCGGTCGCCGACCCAGAAGAAGTGGATGCCTCACGCCAACGCAACTCGCTCGCCGAGGTGTACCGTGCCGCCGCGGCCGAACGCGCGCTGCTCGATCAGCACCGGGTCGGTGACGCGATCCGGCAACTCGGCGCATCGGTGGTCGTTGGCACGCCGGCCGGGTTGCCGCCGGCGCTTGCCGACCACTACCTCGCATTGAAGGCCGCTGGGCGGCTGTAGCGGCTACCCGCCGAACATGGTGAAGTCGAGGTGGCGCGGCAGCGCCTCGGCGCGCAGCCCAGCGGCCACGCGCGCCTGCTGCAACCGAGCCCAGAGGTCGCTCAATAGCAGATCGCCTTCGCGGAGGTCGGGCACCTCGCAGTCCAGCAGCCGCGCCCGGGCCTCGTCGCAGTCGTCGAGGTCGAGCGCCGCAACCACGAGCGCCACCTGTACCCGGCCGAGTGCCGCGAGCGCCGCAGGCGCCGCTGCCACGAGTGCGCGCACCCGATCCGCGCGGCCCGCGGCGTTGAGCGCACCGAGCGCCTCGATGAACAGGTTCGGTTGGGTTGGCGCGAGCGCCAACGCCTGCTCGTATCGGTCGGCTGCGGTCGCGGCATCCCCCGCGCGACCCGCGGTTGCCCCCAAGCATCGCAGGGCGAGCACGTTCGGCGTGAACGCGATCGAACGCTCCCACGCCTCGCGGGCGGCGTCGGCGTCGTTCAGCGCGGCATGGATGACCCCGGCCAACGCCCATGCCTGCCACGTGTCATGCGCGGCGAGCAGCGGCAGCCACCGCGCATCTGCCTCGTAGGCAAGTGGGAGTTCGCCGGGCTCGAAGTTGGGCGCGCGCCCGTCAAGCAGGTCAACCCAGAGTTGCTGTTCCGCGCCGAGTTGGAGCGCGTCGAACGGCGTGCCCGGCGTTGAGAGGTGGTGTGGGGTGTGAGCAGGCACGCCCCCGGCGGGCGCAGCCCCGGCATCCGCACCTGCGCGCTGACCGGCGTGCACGCCGAGGCGTTGTGCCAATGCGCCCCACCCCGAGCCCGCAACCAACACCCGCTCCGGCGCGAGGTCCCACACCCCGAGCGCGTCTGCCTCCGCCAGCTGCGCCGCTGGCGGGTTCGGGGCCGCCAACGCCTCGACGGCAGCCGTCACCACCACACGAGCGGCCGGGTACTCCCCCGCAACCGCCGCAGGGTCGATCACGAGGCGTCCGTAGGTTTCGACCCACGACCACGTTGCCCCCGCCGGCATCGGCAGATGCTCCAGTTGGGTGCGCGCAAGCCCGGCCTGAATCTCGAGGTACTCCCGCCCCGGCCCGCTCAGCCACTCCTGCCACCTCGCGCCACCGGCGGTCGCGCCCCAGACGAACTGCTTCCGCCCGCGCAGCCGCGCCGATGAGGTCTGCACCAGCCCCGTGCCATCCGGTTCGACGGCCGCGATCCACGGCAACGCGCCGTCATCGAGCTGGAAGAAGTAGTCGCTCGCCTCGGCCGCCCGCGCCGGGTACGAGTGGTCGTGCCCGGCCTCTTGGTAGGCGGCGTTGCGCACCGTACGATCCGATGCGGTACGCCAGGCGCGGTCGGCGGGCACGATCACGCGAGTGCCAGCGGTCTGCGGCACGGCGATATTCGACCACCAGTACATCGGCACCTCGGTACCGGTGTGATTCACGATCCGCACCGCCACCGAGAGCTGCGTGGCGTCAACCGGCAGGTGCACGTCGATCTGGAACACCACGCCGCGCAGCCGCTCGTACTCGTACATGCGCAGCATCGGGGTGCCATCCGGATGCGTCAGCGACACCGCATGCAGCCGCGCACAGGAGGTCGGTGTGTGCCCGATCGTGCCGATATTCCATTCGGCACCGCCCGCGAACCAGGCGTTGCGGAGGGCGAAGTTGGCGAGCCGAATCTCGTCACCGGTGAACAGCAGTTCAGCGCCGGAGGCTTTGTCGACGAGCGACCAGAGCCGCCCGCCGAGTTCCGGCAGAAATTCGGCACGCAGGTGGTCGTTTTCGAGCACCACAACCGCGAGATCGGATGCCTCGAGCTCCCGCCCGTAGCCATCCTGCTGCAGATACGGCGCAACCGTCGCGACTTTGCCGTAGGCCGCGTTCCGACGCAGTTCGTCGTCACCCGCGCTGGTGTCGATCGCGTTGTACCCATCGGCCGAGGGCGCCACCGACGGCAGGCGATTCTCGGGGCCGAGCGGTGCGGCTTGGAACGTGCGGGTCGTGAGCGTCAGGGTGGTCACCCGCGACAGCCTAGCCGCGGGCGATGCACATCGCGCCGACACTCACGCCGACAGTCGCTACGCCGAAGCGATCCGCACCACACCTGCATCGACGCGGGCGATATCGCCCGTTTCACCCGCGCGCACGGCGCGCCGACCGAGCACCATCGTGTAGATCCAAAACCCACCGAACGCAATCACCCCGACGATGAGTTTCGCCCACCACGGCAGCTCAGATGGGGTGACGAACCCCTCAATGAGCCCCGCCACGAGCAGGAAGGCCGTGGTCGCGAGCACCACCCCGATCATCGCCCGCCCTTCGGCGGCGAGCGCGTCGCCGCGGGTGCGCGCGCCCGGCACCACCCAGGCCCAGAAAACTCGCAGCCCCGCGGCGCCAGCAACGAACACGCAGGTGAGTTCGAGCAGACCGTGCGGGGCGATGAACGCGAAGAAGGTTGCGCCTTGGCCGTAGTGGAACATCACGGCGGCAGTGATGCCGAGGTTCATCGCGTTCTGCAGCACCATATACGGCACCCAAAGACCCGTAATGCCGAGCGCAATGGACTGCGCGGCGATCCACGCGTTGTTGGTCCACACCATGCCGGCGAACGATCCGTTCGGGTGCTCGCGGTAGTACTGAACGAAGCCCTTCTCGGCGACGTCGCGCAGCTCGCCGTCGTCACCGAATCCGGCCAGTACCCGCGGGTCGGCAGCGACCCATCCGACAATCGCGGCAGCGATCACGAGGGTGGCGACCGCCAACCAGAGCGTCGGCCAGCGCAGGCGGTAGAGCGCGGCGGGCGCGGTTACGATCCAGAATCTGGCGAACGACGCCAACGCGTTTTCGGGTGCGCCGGTGAACTGCAGCCGGGCCCGGGCGAGGGTCACCGAGAGCCGGTCGCCGACGGTCGATGAGGCGGTGTGCGCCTGAACCTCGCTGAGGTCGGATGCCACGCGCCGGTACCCGTCGATGAGCTCATCGGTTTCGGGGCCGGTCAGTCGTTGGGCGCGGCTCAACTCGCCGAGGCGGTCCCAGCCTGCCTGTCGAGAATCCGTGAGCGCATCAAGATCCATTTGGTTGAATAGTAGCCATGACCGGCGTCGGTGCCACCAAACTCTCCACCACCCGCGAGAACGATACCTGGGCGCGCGCCGATGAGGTGGTCACCGGCGAGGCAGTGGTGCTCTCATTGCCCGCTGCCGGGGTGATCGTGCGCGGGGCAAGTGCGCTCATCGACGTGCTGATCGGTGCCCTACTGCTCTTCGGTGCGAGTTGGGCGGCCGGCGCAGTCGGTGGCGCCGATGCGGCTGCGGCTCGCGCGGTTGGTGTCGCGGCGGCGGTCGTGATTATTGTGGGCATTCCACTGGGCGTCGAAACCGTCACCCGCGGCCGCTCGGTCGGCAAGTTGGTGCTCGGGCTGCGGGTCGTCCGCGACGATGGTGGCGCGATCGGATTCCGGCAGGCGTTCGTGCGCGCCCTGCTCGGTGCGGTTGAGCTCTACGCGACGATCGGCGGCATCGCCGTGCTCGTTGCGCTCTTGCACCCCCAGTCGAAGCGGCTCGGCGACATTCTCGCCGGCACACATGCGCAGTCCGAACGGGTACCAAAGCTACGGCCGACGCCGGTGTTGCTGCCACCGCAGCTCACCAGCTGGGCGGCGATCGCCGATGTCGGTCGGGTACCGGTTGCCCTCGAACGCAGCATCGCTGCGTTCTTCACGAAGGCCCCGCACCTCGATCCGCGCGCCCGCGAACACACCGCGACTGCGTTGGCGGTGCGGGTGCTCCCCTACGTCTCCCCGGTACCGCCGGCGCCGCCCGAGCACCTGCTCGCCGCGGTGGTGGCCGTGCGTCGCGAACGCGATGCGCGGGCGCTCGCGCTCGAAGCACAACGGATGGCCCGCCTCGCCCCCGTGTTGACCGGGAGGCCGCGGGGCTTTCCCGAACGCTAGGCCGTCGCCGGAGGCGACCGCCCGGGGGCATCCGAGCGTTAGTACCGGTAGTGATCGACCTTGTATGGCCCGCCCACCGGCACGCCGATGTACTCGGCCTGCTCGGCCGACAATTCGGTGAGCTCAACGCCGAGCGAGCCCAGGTGCAGGCGCGCGACCTTCTCGTCGAGGTGCTTCGGCAGCGTGTACACGCCGACCGGGTAGGCGTCGAGGTTGGTCCAGAGTTCGAGCTGCGCAAGCACCTGGTTCGCGAACGAGTTCGACATCACGAACGACGGGTGGCCGGTTGCGTTGCCGAGGTTCATCAGGCGACCTTCGCTGAGCACGAGCACCGAGCGGCCGGTCGGCAGACGCCATTCGTGCACCTGCGGCTTGATTTCAATGGCGGATGCCCCGGGCAGCGACTCGAGGCCAGCCATGTCGATTTCGTTGTCGAAGTGGCCAACGTTCGCGACGATCGCAAGGTGCTTCAGGCCAAGCAGATGCTCAACGCGCACGACGTTCTTGTTGCCGGTTCCGGTCACGAGAATGTCGACCTCGCCGATCACCGATTCGAGGCGGGCGACCTGGTAGCCATCCATCGCAGCCTGCAGGGCACAGATCGGGTCGATCTCGCTCACGATCACCCGGGCACCCTGGCCACGCAGCGCCTCAGCGGCCCCCTTGCCGACATCGCCGTACCCGGCGACGAACGCGACCTTGCCGCCGATCAGCACATCGGTGGCGCGGTTCAGCCCATCGGGCAGCGAGTGGCGAATGCCGTACTTGTTGTCGAACTTCGACTTCGTCACCGAGTCATTCACGTTGATCGCCGGGAACCGCAGGCCACCCTTCGCGTGCAGTTCGTAGAGGCGGTGCACGCCGGTGGTGGTCTCTTCGGTCACACCGCGAATCTCGGCCGCGATGCGGGTGAACCGCTGCGGGTCTGCGGCAAGAGAGCGCTGCAAGAGATTCAGGATTACCCGGTGCTCAGCCGAGACATCCGCCGGTGGCTCGGGGACTTCACCGGCCGCCTCAGCGGCCGCGCCATCATGCACGAGCAGGGTGGCGTCGCCGCCGTCGTCGAGGATCAGGTTCGGGCCAGACCAGTCGGCGCCAGCCGCGGCGGCCTCGGCCGACCAGTCGAAGATCTGCTCGGTGCACCACCAGTACTCGTCGAGTGTCTCACCCTTCCAGGCGAACACCGGCACTCCGGCCGGGGCCTCAACGGTGCCGGTGGGGCCGACGATGATGGCCGCTGCCGCGTCATCCTGCGTTGAGAAGATGTTGCAGCTCGCCCACCGCACCTGGGCGCCGAGCGCCACCAACGTCTCGATGAGCACACCGGTCTGCACGGTCATGTGCAGGCTGCCCGCAATGCGGGCGCCCTTGAGCGGCTGCGACGGCCCAAACTCGGCGCGGAGCGCCATGAGCCCCGGCATCTCGTGCTCGGCAAGCCGCAACTGGTGCCGTCCCGCCTCGGCGAGCGAGAGGTCAGCGACCTTGAACTGCAGGGCGGCGGCGGACTGGTGCGCGGTGGTCATCCCCCAATTATCCGGGGTGGCCGCAGCTCCCGCCGACATGGATGCCTCGCACCGCCCCATGCGACGCGGGCGCCAGGCACCGAACTACGCGCGAATGAGCGCAAGCACCTCATCGCGCACCCGTGCCATGGTCGCCTCGTCGGCGCCCTCGACGTTCAGGCGCAGCAGCGGCTCGGTGTTCGACATCCGCACGTTGAACCACCAGAACGGATCCCCCTCAGCGACGCGGCCGACGGCGGTCAACCCGTCGAACTCTTCAAAGTCGGCGCGGCCCTCGAAGGCAGCGACGACGCGGGCGCGTGCGGCCGGGGCATCCGAAACCGTCGAATTGATCTCGCCCGACAGTGCGTAGGGGGTGTATTTCGCGGCCAGTGCCGAGAGCGGGCCGGTCTGTGCGCCAAATTCGGCGAGCACATGCATTGCGGCGAGCAGCCCGTTATCGGCTCCCCAGAATTCCTGGAAGTAGTAGTGCGCAGAGTGCTCGCCGCCGAAGACCGCGCCGGTGAGTGCCATCTGGTCTTTGATGAGCGAGTGGCCGACCCGGGTGCGCACCGGGGTCGCACCGGCGCCCGCGATCGTCTCAGGCACCACCCACGAGGTGATCAGGTTATGAATGACCGAGACGTCACGTGCACCGGCCGCGCGTGCCCGTGCGATCTCGCGCAGGGCCACGATCGCGGTGACGGCCGATGGGTTCACGGCCCCGCCAAGCTCATCGACCACGAAGCAGCGGTCGGCATCGCCGTCGAGGGCGAGGCCGAGGTCGGCGCCGTGCGCGACAACCGCGCGCTGTAGGTCGACGAGGTTTGCCGGCTCGAGCGGGTTCGCCTCATGGTTCGGGAACGTGCCGTCGAGTTCGAAGTAGAGCGGGATGATCTCGATCGGCAGCGGCTTCAGCCCCGCGGTATCGCCGAAGATCGCCGGCACGGTGAGCCCGCCCATGCCGTTGCCGGCATCTACCACGACCCGGAGCGGACGAATGCCGCTGAGGTCAACGAGCGAGCGCACTTTGGTCGCGTACTCAGCAAGCACATCGCGGTCGGTGACCGTGCCCGGCACCTCGGCGGCCGGAATACCCGACTCGAGATACACGATCGCGCGGTCGCGAATTGCGGCGAGGCCGGTGTCGAGCGAAACGCCCTGGGCGCCAGCTCGCGAGAACTTGATGCCGTTGTAGCTCGCCGGGTTGTGGCTCGCCGTGAACATTGCCGCCGGCGCGTTCAGCGCACCAGAGGCGTAGTAGCTCTCATCGGTCGAGCAAAGCCCGAGCTGCACGACGTTCGCTCCGCGACGGGATGCCCCGCGAGCAAACGCTGCCGCGAACACCGGCGAGGAGTCACGCATATCGTGGCCCACGACGACGACGTTGCCGGCAGCACCCACCTCGTCAACAAACGCCGCGGCAAGCGCCTCGACGTCGGGTTCGGTGAGCGTGATGCCCACCAGCCCGCGCACGTCGTACGCCTTGACGATTGAATGCAGTCGTTCGCTTGCCGTCTGGTCACTCACGTCTCGAAACCTACCTCACTGGTATCTGCAAGCCGCAGAAGTTGCCACCCCACCGGGGCGTTCATTCGGTCAGCATGCGCCCGGCACAGATCAAGTCCATGCGGGTCGCGCTGCGGTGAGAGCGGACCAACGACCATCATCGAATCGGAGTAGTCGTAAGTCAGGGTTGCCGCTGCGGGGGCGGGACATGCCGCGCGCGAACAGCCTCTCATCGTGCCTCCAGCCTACCGTTTCGGCCGCGAGCCGACAGGTTCGACCACGAATCGCTACCATTGCACCGTGCCCCGCTCCCGCAATCTGCCAGCCGCTGGGCCGTCACGTGCTGGTGCGCGCGATCGCCACGGCCGCGGCATGCGCTCCGCGGTCACCGGCCCGAATCTGCCATTGCTGCGCACGCGCATCACCGACTTCGATCAGATCATCGCATCGACGTTCGGGTACTTGCGGGGCATGTGGAACGAGTTGGACGGGGTGCGGGTCGAGGTGGCGCAGGCGCCGGCCGCCGCCATCCACGAAGACCACATTGACCGCTGGAAGGTCGACCACGAAGCCCGCAGCATCACCTTTTTTCGACTGCCGATGGTGCGGTTCGTTTCAGGCACCGAACCGCGGCCCGGCGAATCGCAAATGTTCATCGAAAGTTGCGTGTTCCGCGCCGTCGGCGACCTGCTCGGCCGCGACCCCTGGGATCTCGCACCAGGCCGCTACCGCGGGTTCTAACGCGGGTAGACGGTGACCGCGGCCTCTGAAGGGCCCGGGGGCACCACGGGAATCACGGCGGTACCAGATGTCCCGCCCATCGACACCGCCATGTGTGCGCCGCCGCCATCCTGAATGGTCAGCACCGAGTTGGCGCTCACCGCAAGCTGCGCCGCGCCCTGAGCGGGCACGGTCACCTCGGTGATCGCGCCGCCAACATTCACCGCCACCTTGATCGGCGCCGCGTCTGGGTTCGCGAACCAAAGCACCGGCGACGGGGCATCCGGAATCGCGACAGCGAGCGCACCATGCACGGCAGGTGACGCGACCGCCCACGCGAAGTCGGTCATCGCCGTGTTCGTGAGTTGCACCGTGCGTGCGGCCGCGACGACGGGGGTGTTCGCGGTGATGAAGACGGCGTAGTTGCCAGCCGCGATTGCGCCGAGTGGCACATCGGTGACGTTCCCGGCTGGGAGTGTGAACTTCAGGTCGATGGGGGTTCCGCCGCCCTCAGGCACCAGGCGGATCGTGCCCGCGGCGTCGACGCCCTGCGGCGCGAAGACGCGAACTGCGGCCGTTGCATCGGAGTTGTCTTCATCGCCGACAGGGGCCGCAAGCGCCTGTGGCACGACGAATCCCGGAATGGTCAGGCTGGTGAAGCCAGCAGCGATTGCAGGCACCAGGTCAGCGCCCGCAGGCACCAGCCCGTTGATCGCCGACTGCATGAGGAACGCGGCGACCTTTGCGCCGCGGCTCTGCACGTGCACCACGGGCTCGAGCAGATCCGGGGCGATCCCGGCGAGCGAGAGCACCCGCTGACTGTTCGCCGGCACATTCACCCGCTTGCCAACATTCGACGCCACTGCCCCGTGCTCATCGGTCACCGTGAGGTCGACGGTGGCCGGGGCGTTCGACGGGTTGGTAAGAATCACGAGGCTCGTGCGGCCCACCCCGGTCGTCCCACCAACCAGCCAAGAGTCGGCGAGCGGCTCGGCACACGTGGTGCTCGCGAGTCCGGCAAGGGTCTCGGTCGCGATGGTCTGCGACTGTGCGCCAGCCAGCATGCCGGGCGCGACGCTGCCGGGTGCTACCTCAAGTTTCTGCGGCGACGCGGCGGTCGAATCGCCGCCAGTCGAGCCCGCAGCCGATGTGTCGGGCGACTTCAGCGATCCGGTCGTGACGGACCCGCCATCCCCGGTTCCCGAGGTCACGCGAGCCACACCGACGGACGACACCTGGGATGCAGCGGCGGTCGCCCCCAGATCGAGGAACGCGCCAGGGCAGGCGCGCAACTGCCGACTATCGGATGGCTGCACCGAGAGTTTTGGCGGTACGGCGCTGTACGACGGCCACGGCACCACCGAAGCCGCGGTGACGGCAACGGCCGCAGCCGCACCCGCGATGAGCGCGGCGAGGCTCCGCCCGCTCGCGATCGCGAACCCACGTGCACTAGCCATGCGTCACCTCGTTTTCAGCGGCGGCGGGTTGGGCGGGTTCGGGCTCAGGCTCAGGCTCAGGCTCAGGCTCAGGCTCAGCCGAGGCATCCGAAATCGCATCAGCCGGTCGCTTGCGGCCGCGGCGGCGCACCAGCCGGTCAATGCGCTGACCGGCACTCACATGCGCGCCGGTTGGGATCGAGAGCAACAACACCCCCGCGATCACCGCGAGCTGGCCAACCGAAACCCACGTCAGCGGCTCGCCCACGCGCGGCGCGTCGGCCGTGGCCGAGGTGACCCGCCAGAGGCGCCCAAATTCGGTGTCACCAACCGGCGCCAGCTTGCCGTTTGCATCCAGCGCCGCGGCCGCCCGCACCCCAAGCTGAGTCTCTTCGGCGCTGCCGTCGCCGGGCCGCAGCAAGACGAACCGCAACCCGGTGCCGGTCGCGACCTGCGTCGGATCCGCATCTGCGCGGGTGATCAGATCGCCGGCCCATGCGGCAAACCGACGCTCGTCGTCGCTCAGTTGCTGACGAGTCGTGCGCAACGTCGACACCGAATCGAGCGTGTCGCCAGCACCCTGCACCAGCGTGAGGCGCGCCCCGGCATCGCGCGTCGGCGCGATCACGAGGGTGGTGAGTCCCGGGTCGCGCTCGGCCTCGGCCGACACCAGCGCTGGCATATCGCGTTCACCGCCCGGGTGCACGGTCACGCGCTGGGCGGCAATCGCGAAGAGCACCGGTGCGGCGTAGGCGAGCAAGGTCGCCGCGACCACAGTTGCCAACAACGACCGGATGCGCCCCGCCGCCGCCAGCGCGATCGCCGCTGCCAGCAGCAGTGCCAGCCACATCAGACTCTGCCCAGCCCCCGGCCACAGCCCGACCGCCGTGTCACCGTGCACGGCAACCGAAATGTGTTCGGCGGCGACCGCGGTTGCGAATCCGAACAGGGCAGCCGCGAGCGCGAGCACACCTGCGATGCCTCGGCCAGCCGCCACGGCACAGACCGCGACCGCCACGAGCGGTACCGCAAGCAGCAACGCCCACCGCGCATCGAGGCCAGCCCCAATCACATTCAGCACCGACTGCCATGCCGCGGCTTGAAGGTCACTGAGCCCGGTGGCCAGGCGGCCGGGCGCGATCGGTGCATGTGCCGTCGGCACACCCGGGTCGGCGAGCAATGCCAACGGCGTCTGACGCAGTAGCTGCGCCAACACGAGGGGCGCCCACAGCGCCACAGCCGGCACGATCACGAGTACAAGTCGAGCGATGCCACGCCCCGCGACCGCCATCGCCACCAACCAGACGACGACAAGCGCGAGGGTCAGGCTTGGCGCTGCTGCCGTGACCGCAGCGAACAGTAGCGCGGCAGCACCCGCGGCCACCCACGAACGCTTTGCTCCGAGCAGGGCGTAGGCGAGCCATCCGAGCAGGACGTGCGCAACGACCGCACCCGGGCGACCATCGCCAAGAGCGCCGAGCAGGGGCGGCGCGACCGCATACCCAATCGCGGCCACAGCACGCACCGATCCGCGCGCGTGCAGCCGGCTCGCGGCGAACCAGGCGCCCATCGCCGACGCGGGGATCGCCACCAACCAGAGCAGCACCATCGCGAACGGAGGCGCCCAAAACGCCACAGAGCCAAGCAGCGCAAGCACCACGGCAAAGGGGTCTGCCGCGCCCCCAAACGGGTCGGCGTTGGTGCCTGGACCGGTCGCTGCGTGCTCCCAGAGCGCCGTGAGTCGTTCGCTTAGGGGCAACAGGCCCCCGCCGACAAGGGTGGGCGCGGTGAGGGCCCAGAACAACACCACGAGCGAGAGTGCACCGCTGCCGAGGAGCACCCAGCCACCACCAGTGGAAAGGAACTCGAGCTCGGTACGCGGGCCGTAGGCGCGCTGGGTGTCTTTGTCGAGCCGGGCACGTCGGCGGAGCACCACAGGGTCTGCGCGCAGCGGCGCGAGGCTCGACCATCCGGTGGTGCGGGTTCGACGCACCATGCGGCGAGCATTCGCCACCCTCCCCCACTGCACCACGGCGGCGAGGGTTGCCCGTAACTCGGGCAAGATTCGGCCGGGCGTCTTGGCGAGCAATGACCCAACCGCGCGACACAGCCACAGCGGAAGCAACGCCGCCCAGTGCAGTGGCACCGCGGTGGCGGGCGCCCAGGTCAGCCGACGATGAAGTTGCGCACGCCGCTCGGCTTGGGCACGCCGACGCATTGCGCGTGCGTTGCCATACGACGGCCCGATCACCCCTCCGGGCGCAAACTCAACGCGCGCCTCCGGTACGACGATGACGCGGTGCCCGGCGAGTCGGGCGCGCACCGCGAAGTCGAGTGCGTCATCGACCGCACCGAGTGCCTGGTCGAACCCGCCAAGGCTGGTCCACACCGATCGGCGGATCAGCACGCCAGCCGGGTCGACGCCGAGCACATCGCTGAGCCCGTCGTGCTGGCCTTGATCAAGTTCATCGTCGGCGATCGCGACCGACCGCCCGAGCCGCGTGACGGTGCGCCCCATCCCGAACAACCGGGTCGGGTCATCAGCGTTCAGCAGTTTCGGCGCCGCCATCGCCACCGAAGCCGAGTTGTCGAGCGTCGTCACCAGCGTGGCGAGCACATCTGGTGCCGGTACGGTGTCTTCGCTCAGCAGCCAGAGTCGGTCTTCGGGATGCCCCGCCACCGCTCGCTCGGCAAGGTCGACCGCCGCACCGAACGTGAGGTGCGACGCGGATTCGATGACCACACAGGGCCCAAGCGGGGCGAGTGCCGCGCGCACATCCGCGGTGTCGGCAAGAACCACGGCGATCTGATCGGGCGTCCGGGTTTGAGCGGCAAGCGCCGCGACCGCACGGTCGAGCTGCTCACCGCCGCGGTGCACGACGAGGATCGCGGTGGTGGTGGAGAACATCGAGGCCAGCCTAAGCGGCGCATTCACCGAGTCCCGGAGCAGGCTGGGCGTGCCGCTGATCAGCTCAATGATTGGCTACCAACTGGTCATCCGCGCGTGGCGCGCGATGCCCGGTGCGGCGGCAGTGACCGAACGAATTAGCTCGCGCGCTTACGGAACTTGCGACGTTCGCGCTCGCTCAGCCCGCCCCAGATCCCGAAGCGCTCATCGTTCTGCAGCGCGTACTCGAGGCATTCGGCGCGGACCTCACATGAGGCGCAGATGCGCTTCGCGTCGCGGGTCGAGCCACCCTTTTCTGGGAAGAACGACTCAGGGTCGGTCTGGGCGCAGAGCGAGTCTGCCTGCCAGGCCAACTGCCCGCCATCTTCTGGTACCGACCGGCGCACGCCCGGAACACCGAGCCGTACCGGGTCAACGAACCAATCGTCTGGCACGCGAGCTGCGGAACCCCCACTTGACGCCATCTGCCACCCCCGGAAGCGATTTCCGTGTCGATCTGATCCGACACGCGATGTCCCTAATTACACCCGTGTAGTTCCC
The DNA here is from genome assembly GCA_035764905.1 of Candidatus Lumbricidiphila sp. Taxonomy (GTDB): domain Bacteria; phylum Actinomycetota; class Actinomycetes; order Actinomycetales; family Microbacteriaceae; genus Agromyces. Next base: position 248,819 of record DASTYN010000002.1, read on the forward strand.
GAAGGTCAAGCCACTGACCGGAATCCCTCAACCACACCTTGAAGGTATGCAGTTTGCGACACGCCGCCACGAAGCGAACTGGGGGTGCGTCGCCGCTAGCTCGAGCGACGGGCGTCCCAGGCGTGCTGGACCATCTCGTCGAGCGAGTACCGCATCTGCCAGTCGAGGTCGCGGGCAGCGAGTTCACCGGTGGCGACGATGCGATCCGGGTCTCCGGCGCGGCGCGGCCCGATCGCTGGTTCGAACGCGATGCCGGTGACCTTCGAGATCGCAGTCATAATCTCGGCGACCGAGACCCCGTTGCCACTACCGAGGTTGTAAACGCGCTCGATCGACTCACCCGCGTCGAGCCGCTGAGCCGCCACAACGTGGGCGGACGCGAGATCGGCAACGTGAATGTAGTCACGGACGCATGTGCCATCCGGAGTCTTGTAGTCATTGCCGTTAATGCGCGGGGTCTTGCCAGCAAGCAGCGCGTCAAACACCAGCGGAAACAGATTGTGCTGGCTCACATCGAACACCTCGGTCGTGCCCGAGCCGACCACGTTGAAGTAGCGCAGCGAGGTGTGCCGAAGGCCAGTCGCCCGGCCCTGGTCGGCGATCAACCACTCACCGATGAGCTTCGATTCGCCGTAGGGCGACTCGGGACGCGTCGGGGTGGTCTCGACGACAAGATCGACGTCGGGCGTGCCAAACACGGCAGCCGACGATGAGAACACGATGCGGTCAACGCCCGCGTCGGCCATCGCGCCAAGCAGCGTCGCGGTGCCGGTGACGTTCTGCTCATAGGTGTGCAGCGGCCGCTGCACCGAGACGCCAGCGAATTTGAACCCGGCAAGGTGCACGACACCCTGCACCTGGTGTTCACGGATGGCGCGGCCGAGCGCGTCGCGATCGAGAATCGAGCCCTCGACGAACGTGGCGCCATCCGGAATGAAGTCGGTCCGACCGGTTGACAGATCATCGAACACGACAACGTCGATGCCCGCGGCGAGGAATGCTCGCGCCACGTGCGAACCGATGTAGCCCGCTCCACCGGTGACCAACCAGGACATGTTCGCTCCTTCTCGGCTGCGCCGGTTCGGATCGGCAGCCCCGATTGAGACTAGTCGCGCGTCGGATACCTCGGCCAAGTGGGAACGGATTCGATCAGCGTCGACCGCTGACGCGATCGCGGGTTTCTGGGCGGCCGTAGCCGTCGCTTGTGATCGTCGATGCGGTGGCAGCCACTGCCGCGACTGAGAGGCCAGAAAGTACGATCAACCAGAACATGGCAGAAAATCTATGCCTTGTGATTTTCTGCCGCGAGTGGCAGGATAGCCACACAGTGACGATTTACTGCCATCGCGGTGGTGGCCGCCCAGGCTCCCACCCGGCTGCCGAATCCCAGGAGGATCCAGTGCTCCAGCGCATCGCCTGCATCGCCATGCCGAACCTCTCCCCATTCGAGTTCGCCGTGATCGGCGAAGTCTTTGGCATCGACCGGGCGGCGCAGGGCGGCCCAACGTTCGACTTCCACATCGTCGCGGCACAGCCCGGGGTCATCCATACGAACCTTGGGTACGACATCTTGGTTACCGAAGATCTCACGGCGGCGCGCACCGCGGATCTCGTCGCGGTTTCGGCGAGCACGATCGACAGCGACCCGCCTGCCGAGGTGCTCGAGGTGATCCGCGATGCGGTCGCCCGGGGCGCGTGGGTACTGAGCGTCTGTTCTGGGGCATTCACCCTCGCCCGTGCCGGGGTGCTGAACGGCCGGCGCGCAACCACCCACTGGATGCACGCCGACCGATTGGCCCGCGAATTTCCAGAGATCGAGGTCGACCCGAACGTGCTGTTCATTCAAGAGGGCAATATCGTCACCGGCGCCGGCACGGCGGCCGGCATCGACGCCGCCCTGCATATTGTGCGCACCGAACTCGGCTCGAACGCAGCCAATGTGATCGCCCGACGGATGGTAGTGCCCCCGCAGCGCGACGGCGGGCAATCGCAGTTCATCCTCACGCCGGTCGTCGAATGCCGCTCCGACTCGCTCGCCGCCCTCACCGAGTGGATGCTCGAGCACCTCGACGAAGACCTCACCATTGAACGCCTCGCCCGGCGGGCGCTGATGTCGGAGCGCACGTTCGCGCGTCGGTTCCGCGCCGAGACTGGCACGACCCCGAGCGTCTGGCTCAACCGACAGCGCCTGCTCCGCGCACAGCACTACCTCGAGTCGACCGACCACTCACTTGACCAGATCGCGCAGCGCACCGGGTTCGGCACCGCGGCCGTGGTGCGGCACCACTTCTCGAAGGTGCTGAACACGACCCCGACCGCGTATCGGCGGGCGTTCGGGCAGCGTTCGGTCGGCTAGCGGCCGGTTCGCGACGGGCGCGCCCGGTTAGAGGTTCGTCGACGCCACCCAGGCGACCCCGCCGCGCAGCGTGAGCGCACCCTCGGCAGGGGTCGCGTACAACGCGTCTCCCTGACCAAGATCGGATGCCCCGCTCGCACCCACGACGTGCACCGCCCCCTCAGCGAGCACGATGGCCGGGCCGGGCAGTTCGATGGCGACCGAGCCGCCCGGGGCATCCGTTGGGGTGACCTTGTACAGCACGAAGTCGGGCACATCGGGGCGGAACACCTGCACGCCCGGCCGCGGGCATTCTGGCACGAGCAGCGGCGGCGGGCCCGGCGTGAAATCGAGCACCGAGAGCAGTTCTGGCACATCGATGTATTTGGGCGTGAGGCCCCCGCGCAGCACATTGTCGCTCGATGCCATCAACTCAATGCCGAGCCCCGAAAGGTAGGCGTGAATATTGCCGGCGCGGAGGTACAGCGCCTCGCCGCGATTCAGGCGAACCCGGTTCAGCAGGAGCGCGAGCACGATGCCCGGGTCACCGGGGTACGCCTCGGCGAGTTCGCCGACGGTGTCGAATTCGAGTGCGAAGCGCGGGTCTGCGCTGGCCGCGGCTGCGGCCACGACGGCCGCGACGAGATCGCCGACGATCTGCGCCTCGGATGGCTCGGTGCCAGCCGAATCGCCAGAGCTACGGTTGCTCAGCAACCAGTCCACCGTCGTGCGCAGCGGGTCGGGCCCAGCGAGCCGGGCCACCAACGGTGCGATCGCAGCGGCGTCGGTCGAGGCATCCTGCAGCGCCGCAACCAAGGCGTCGATCTCGACCAACGGGCGGAAGCCGCTCAGCGCATCGAACGTCTCGCTGACCGCGACGATGAGTTCTGGTTTGTGGAACGCGTCTTTGTAGTTGCGGTCGAAGGCGTCGAGCGGCACTCCGGCGGCGTTCTCACGCTCGAACCCGGCCGCGGCCTGGGCCGGGGTGGGGTGAGCCTGGAGCGAAAGTGGGCCAGCGGCGGCAAGCACTTTGAGCAAGAACGGCAGCCGGGCAGACGCGGCGAGTCGGTCACCGAGGGCATCGGATGGCTCGTCCCGCACCCATTCGAAGAGATTGGTTGCGCCACCGGCGACCGGGTCGAGCAACTGCGACGGCGATCCCGGGTGTGAGCCAAGCCAGAGCTCGGCCTCTGGGCCGCCCGACGCTGTCTGGCCGCGGAATGAGGCGATCGCCTCGGTTGCCCCCCAGACGTAGTCGCGCGGCTGATTGTCGATCCTGACCAACACCCTGGTGGCGTCCTCTCTTGAAAGATGTGTCCACGCTACCAAGCGAGCAGAACCGAACATTGCGTCGGTCGTACGATCGGGAAATGACGCATGCTACGCCCGCGAGCGACCCGGTCGACCTGCTCGGCTTCGCCGAGGCACTCCTCAGCCCACGCGAGCTCGAGGCCATCGCAGCGATACGTGCGTGGGGCGACCGCGAGGTGACGCCGATCATCGCCGATCACTGGGAGCGGGCCGAGTTCCCAATGCAGGTGATCGCACCGCTCGCATCGCTCGGCACCTGTTCATTCGCGTGGCCAGAGAGCGCACCATTTGCGAATTCGGCGGTGTTCCGCGGGTTTGTCGCGCTCGAACTCGCGCGCATCGATCCGTCAGTGTCGACATTCGTCGGCGTGCAAAACGGACTCGTTGCCGGGTCGCTCGCGATCGCGGCGTCACCCGCGCAGCGGGCAGAGTGGCTGCCCAAGGTCGCCAGGTGCGACATCCTGGGTGCCTTTGCGCTCACCGAACCGGGCAGCGGGTCGGATGCCGCGCGCGGACTCACCACGACCGCCCGCCGCGACGGCGACCGGTGGGTGCTCAACGGTCAGAAGCGGTGGATCGGCAATGCAACGTTCGCCGAGATCGCGATCGTCTGGGCGAAGGATGTGAGCGACGGACGTGTGCTCGGATTCATTGTGCCGACCGCGACGCCGGGATTTTCGGCAACGAAGATCGAGCGAAAGATCAGCCTGCGACCCGTGCAAAATGCCGACATCACGCTGACCGACGTCATCGTGCCAGATGAGCTTCGCCTCGGAAACGCCACCGGGTTCGCCACGACCGCTGCAATTCTGCGGCAGACCCGAGCCGAAGTTGCGTGGGCGGCCGTTGGCACCGCGATCGGCGCATACGAGGCGGCGCTCTCGTACACGAAGGCGCGGATGCAGTTCGGCAGGCCACTCGCGGCGAATCAGTTGGTGCAATCACATCTCGTGAACTGCCTTGGCAACATCACGGCATCGATCGGCATGCTGGTGCGCGTCTCGCAGCTGCTCGACGAGGGGCAGCAGTTCGATGAGCACTCCGCACTCGCCAAGGCATATGCCACTGCGCGTATGCGCGAGACGGTGGCCTGGGCTCGCGAGGCGATGGGTGGCAACGGTATCGTGCTCGACTACGCGGCGGCCCGCTACTTTGCTGATGCTGAGGCGTTGTATTCCTACGAAGGCACCCGCGAGGTGAACACGTTGATCGTCGGTCGCGCCATCACCGGCCACAGCGCATTCGTGTAACTGGGGGATCCCACCGCCACCCCCTTCGCCATCGCCGAAGAAAGCCGAGGGAATCACACGCCGGAGTAAGGTGACGATCACCGATGTCGGCACGAAGAGATGGAGCTCGAATTGACGACCGTGCCACTGACTGCGTCCGCTCCCGCGGGGTTTGTGCACGCAGTTGACCCATCGACGCTCCCCACCGGGGCGCTCATCGCGATCGGGGTGCTCGCGGTCGCGCAATTGGCGCTCACCGTGACCGCTCTGGTCGTGCTGGCCCGAACCCCGCGCGAGCGGGTCGTGTTCGGCCGCAAATGGGTCTGGGCACTCATTATCGTGTTTGTGAACCTCGTCGGCGCGGTCGTGTTCTTTGCGGTCGGCCGCACGCCGACGAAGGTCACCGATCCTGCGCCCGCGGCGGCCGACGCGAGCGACGACGACACGGTGGCGCGAACCATCCGCTCGCTCTACGGCGACGGCGACGGCCCCGGCCCCGGCGAATCAGGCGGCCGTTGACCAACGGTTCCGGTCGCCCGGCGGCCGTCGAAGTTCGGGGTCTGGTCAAGGAGTTCGGTTCGCGCCGGGCCCTCGACGGGCTCGATCTCGTCGTGCCGACGGGCAGTGTGTTCGGGTTGTTGGGCGCGAATGGCGCCGGCAAAACCACCACCCTGCGCATTCTGCTCGGGCTCGCACGGCCGACTGCTGGTGACGTGCACGTGCTTGGTGAGCGCCCAGGCAGCGCCGCGGCGCGAGCCCGCATCGGCTACTGCCCCGACGTGCCAGGGTTTCTCCCCTGGATGACCGCCACCGACGTGCTCACGACCGCAGCACGCCTGTTCCACCTCCCACCGGCCACCACCCGCGCACGCACTACCGAATTACTCGAACTGACGGGCTTGGCCGGGGTCGACGCCCGGGTCGGCGGGTATTCGCGCGGCATGCGACAGCGCCTGGGCATCGCACAGGCGTTGATCAACGCACCAGACCTGCTCGTGCTCGACGAACCGACGTCGGCGCTCGACCCTCTCGGCCGCCGCGCGGTGCTTGAGCTGCTCGGCGGCCTGCGCGGCCGCACCACCGTGCTGTTTTCAACCCACCTGCTGCCCGATGTCGAACGAGTCTGCGACCAGGTCGCCATCGTCGATCACGGCCGGGTGGCGCTCACTGGCCCGCTCGCCGAGGTGCGGGCGCGGTACGGGGTGACCGCGGCACGATTCGTCATCACCGTCGACGACCCAGTGCGGCTCCGTGCGGCGCTCAACCGCGAGGCATGGGTGAGCGCAGTAACCGAATCGGATGCCCCGGGCGAACTCGTCCTCACCGTCACCGATCCCGACACCGCTGCCGGGCGCATCCCGCGCCTCCTCGCCGACGCCGGGCTCAGCCTCCGCCGGTTCGAACCTCGCGAGTCCAGCCTCGAAGACGTGTTCCTCTCGTTGGTGGGGGCATCCGCATGAGCCGTGCGACCGGACTCAGTGCCCTGCTGCACCTGCGTTGGACCGAGCTCACGCGCACCTGGCGGCTCTGGGCACTGCCAGCCGTGATGGTGACGCTTGGGGCATCCGGGCCGGTGCTCGCCCGCTACATGAACGACATCTTGCACGGCGTGCTCGGCGCTGGCGCGGCCGCACTCGCACTGCCCGACCCGACGTGGGTCGACGCGTACGCGCAGTGGAGCAAGAATCTGAGCCAGTTGGTGGTGTTCATGGTGGTGGTCACTGCCGCTGGCACGATCAACGCCGAGGTTCGTTCGGGCGTTGCGGCCCTCCTGCTCGTGAAACCTGCTTCGCGCACCGCCTACGTCACCACCCACGCGGGCATGCTCGCTGCACACACCGCGGTGAGCGCGTTCCTGGGCGCGTTCGTCTCGTGGTTGGTGACCACGTCGTTCTTTGCGGATGCCCCGACCGCACCCCTGTTCGCGGCGACCGCCGCCTGGCTGGTGTTCGCGCTGGCGCTGATCGGGGCCTCACTGTTGGCGTCTGCCACGATTGATACCGTTGCGGGCGCCGCCGGGATCGGCATTGGCGTGTACTTCGTGCTGGCCCTGCTCGGCATTGCGCCGTGGCTCGCGAGCTACACGCCAGCTGGCCTGATCTCGCTGGTTGGCGCGCTCGGCGCCGGACAACATGTGACAGCTGCCGCAGTGTGGTGGCCGCTGGGCACCGGCCTCGCGCTCGCCGCAGCACTCCTCGTCGCCGCAGTACTCGCGTTCCGCCGGCGCGAGTTGTAGGCGCGGGCACTCGACCAGATCGTCGCCGTTCGCAACGAATCGTTCCGCTCACACCCGCGCAAACCCGAGTCCGCCTCACGAAACACGGCTCGGCATGATCGATTGCGATCGGTTGCCACTGGAAGGGTTCTTTCGCTTTGGAAGCCGCTGAATCGCGGTGTTACGGTGGCGCATCCCAATGGAGGGCAAGATGGCAAAGGCGTCACAAATGGTTCGATCAAACACAAACGAAACTTCTCGTTCACTAGGTCGAAAGGATGCTGCTCCCCCGCGTCCACGCGGATTCCGTCGGGTCGCTGTCACGCTCCTGGCCGGACTCGTCGTCGCCGCAGGCCTTCCCCTTGCCGCCGCCACACCACTCGGTGCCGCAGCTTCGGCGCAGGCATCCGATGGGTTCACTGACATTCGTGCCAAGTGGACGACCTACCTGGTCGGCAACCCGATCGCCGGCAACGACCCGGCGCTTACCGCCGCTGCTTCAACGCGCGATACCGTCGCCACGAATTACTGGACGACCCTCGACAAGAGCGGCGGTCGCACCACCCTCTGGGCCGATCGGGCGGACTGGTCAGACGCGAAGGTCGACATGACCATCTCTGACAGCTACTCCCGCCTCCTCGCGATGGCGATCGCGTACCGCGCGCCGGGGTCAACCCTCGAAGGCAACACCGCGCTCCGCGATGACCTCCTCAGCGCAATGGCCTGGCTGAACACCAACCACTACAACGGCAGCCACGCCGAAACCGGCAACTGGTACAACTGGGAGATTGGCAGCTCGCGGGCGCTCGTCAGTTTGCTCGTGCTGATGCACGACGACATGACCGCGACCGACCGCGCTCCCCAGCTTGCGGCGCTCGACTTCTGGTGCGGCGACCCCACCCACCGCACACAGTTCGCGACCACGGTCGAAGAGGGCGCAAACCGCGCCGACAAAGGCGTCAACGTCATCCTCCGCGGCGCGGTCGACGACAACGCCACGAAAGTGCTCCTCGGACGCGATGCGCTCGACCAGATCTACCCGTACGTCACGCGCGGTAACGGGTTCTACGAGGACGGCTCATTCGTCTTCCACGCTGGCGTGGCCTACACCGGTGGCTACGGCGGACCGCTGATCCAGTCGGTCGGCGCGGCACTGCTGCTGCTCAAGTCCACCCCGTGGGACATCACCAACCCGGCGGCACAGAACGCCTTCAAGTGGGTCGAACACGCGTTCTTCCCACTCGTCTACCGCGGGGCGATGACCGACCTGGTGCGCGGCCGGAAGACCTCGCGCGAGAACGAATCGGACCACGCAGCCGCCACTCAGGTTGCCGGCTATGCAGCCGTGTTCGCCGAGATCGGATCAGCAGACACCGCGCTGCGTTTCAAGCAGCAGATCAAGGCCTGGATGGTGAGCGACCCGCAGACGAACTACCTCGGCGGTCAGCCGATCTACATCGCCCAGTTGCTCAAAGCAATTCAGGACGACTCGTCGATCACCCCGACCGCCGAACAGCCGTCGAGTGCGGTGTACGCCGGCATGGGTCGGGCGATGCAGAAGGGCGATAACTTCGCGATCGGCCTGGCAACGTTCTCGAACCGGATCTACTCGTTCACGTCGGGCAACGGTGAGAACCTGAACGGTTGGTGGCAGGGTGCTGGCCAGACCGCAATCTACGCGGGCGACTCGTACGCCTTCGACAACCACTACTGGGCAACCGTGAACATGCGCCGCCTGGCGGGCACCACCACGGACGGCAGCGGAACCGGCACCCCGGGCGCGTTCCAGGCCTACCCGAACACGTCAAACTACGCGGGTGGTTCGACCGCCGGTGGCGCCTACGGCTCGGTCGGCATGGAGTTCTCGATGCAGAACGTCACCGGCACCGACGTCGGCGGCAAGAAGTCGTGGTTCATGCTCGGTGACAAGATGGTTGCGCTCGGCGCCGACATCCACGGGTCTGGCACGGTCGAAACCGTCGTTGACAACCGCATCGTTGGCGCGAACGCCGACGCTGTGAAGCTTGACGGTTCCACTGTTCCCGCTGGCCCAGACGGCGTCACCGCCGCATCCGGATACGGCTACGTGACCGGTGCCGATCAGGCCCACTCGGTTGGGTACGTGTTCCTCGACCACGGCACCGTGAAGGCACTGAATGAGACCCGCACGGGCACGTGGGCCGACCAGGGCACCACCGGCTCGACGACCATTCGCACGAACCAGTTCGGCTCATTCGCGTACCAGCACGGCACCGGCGTGACCGGGGGCAGCTATGCCTACGCGGTGCTCCCGGGCCAGAGCGAAGCGCAGACCTCGGCGATGGTCGGATCCTCCCCCGTGACGGTGCTTCGCAACGACTCGGTCGCCCAAGCCGTGAGCGACGGTTCGACCGGAGTGATCGGTGCGAACTTCTTCACCGACCAGCCAGCGTCGGTGCCACTGATGGACTCCCCGTACCTCACGGTCGACAAAAAGGCTTCGGTCACCACCCGTGAGACAAACACCGAAATGAACATCGGGGTTGCTGACCCGACCTTCTCGGGCACCGGCCTGATCAACGTCGAGATCAACCGCCCAGCATGGGCCGTGCTCGACATCGAGCCAGGCGTCACGGTGACCCAGCTAAGCCCGACGGTGAAGCTCACCATCGACCTCAGCAAGCAGGCTCCTGGCGCAAACTTCGACGTGATGCTCGACACTGACGCGCCAAACGGCATGCAGCAGCCGGTCGCCCAGGCAGACGGCCACAACGGGCACGTCACATTGACGTGGGATCACGTCGGCAACGAGGTGGGGTACTCGGTGCACTACGGCACCAGCGCCAGCGACCTGTCGAACACCATCTGGGTGAACCAGGTGTCGTCGACCAACTCGATCAACATCGCCGGCACGAACGGCACCCCGCTGTACTTCTCGGTCACCGCGGTTGGTGCTGAACAAGAGAGCGTGCCGTCAGAGGTGGTCTCGGCGACCCCCGCCGAGATCGCGAACCCGAAGCTCACCGTGACGGCATCCGATGACGCCTGGGTGCGTGACGGCGCAACCTACGCCGACACGAACTACGGCAGCAGTGACCATGTTGAGGTGAAGAACGACGGCGCAGTCGGCGGCGGCTTCAACCGCTACGCCTACTTGAAGTTCGATCTCTCGGCCCTCACCGACCGCGTCGACACCGCGAAGGTGCGCCTGACGGTCACGTCACGGGGCATCCCGTCGGTGACGAACCAGGTGGCGTCGGTGAACCCGACCGCCGCATGGACCGAACGCACCATCACCTACAACAACCGGCCAGCGGATGCCTCGGGCGGCGTGTCGTTTCCGGTGCCTGATGTCGGCCAGAGCGTCGACGTTGATGTCACCGCACAGGTGAAGGCGGCCCTCGCAGCCGGGCAGAGCAGCGTGACGCTCCGCGTCATCTCCCCGTTCGGTCAGGGTTCGTCAGCTCAGGTGAACTACGCGTCGATACAGCACGCCACCGTTGCCGCTCGCCCATCGCTCACCATCAACAACGACGCGGCACTTGCTGCGCCGGTGGCGAGCGTCACCGGGGTCGGCGCGAACTCGGTCGCACTGGCGTGGCCATACGCACCGGAGGCGCAGAGCTTCACCATCGCGTACGGCACGACCAGCGGCAACCTCACCAACACGGTGACGGTGTCGGCATCGGCTGCGGCGACCCAGACCGGAGGCAACGCCACCACGGTCAACGGCCTCACCACCGGCACGCAGTACTACTTCACGGTGACGGCGAACAGCGGTGCCCGCTCCAGCGCGGCATCCGCTGAGGTCACTGGCACCCCGGTGCTCGCCGCGAACCCCACCGTGGCGCTGCAGGCAGCGGCCGACTCGTACGTTCGGGATGGCGCAACCTACGCCGACACGAACTTCGGCACCGTCTCGTCGATGACCGTCAAGAACGACGCCGTCGGGTTCGCCCGTCAGTCGTACGTGAAATTCGATCTGTCGACCATCACCGGGAGCATCAACTCGGTGAAGTTGCGGCTCGTGCCGTCCTCGGTTGGCACGACCGGCGTGACCCACTCGCTGGCCGCGATTTCGGACGCGACCTGGACCGAGACCGGCCTCACCTGGAACAACCGTCCGGTTCCGGGCGCTGCATCGGCCACATGGACCGTCCCGGCCGCTGGCACCGCGATCGAGGTCGACGTGACCAGCCAGGTGCAGGCCGCCAAAGCGGCCGGCGCCACCTCGGTGACCTTCGTGATCTCGCAGACCGCGAACCAGGGTGCCTCGAGCAGCGTCTCATACACGACCAAGGAGAGCGGCACGGCAGCCAACCGCCCGCAGCTCAAGGTCAACTAACCCGCTCCCACACAGCACGGCAAATCGCCCGCGGCCACCTGGCCCGGGCGATTTGTCATGGTGCCGGAACTCACTCACGCACCCGCATCACCCATGGTCCCGATCGCTACGCGGGTGAGCGCTGGTGGCGGCTGCGCCACGCGCCGGACAAGTCTCGTGGTCAATCAGCGATCGACAGAACCGGATGCCTTGTGCCCGTGAGCTGACTGAGACTTGCCGTGAGGCTTCACCACATTGGAATCCGTCGTCGAAGCATCCGAATCATCGTGGCTGTGAGCGGCAAGAATTGGGGCGCAGTACGCGTCGATGCTCCCCGACCCAGCGGCGGCAAGAAGTGCCGAGTGGGCAACAGAAGTGTTGTGGAGCCCACCGTGACTGAAGGCGTTGCAGAGACCAAAGGCTGCAGGGCCGGTCGCATCTGGCCCCTTGGGTGCCGACGCCGACTCGGTTTCGGCGGGCGACTTCGTCGCGGTCGCGGTCTCGTCGTCGTTCTCGGCGGGATCGGTGGCTTTGGGGCCGCTGCCGCCCGACGCCTCAGTCGGACCTTCGGTCTGTACCGAAACCGGCGTGGTTGGAATCGCACCGCTCGCAGCAGCGACTCCGACTCCCCCTCCGACGGTGACAAGCAAGATGGTGGTGATCGCTACCTTGGTGCCGAACGCTGTTGCGAGCAAAGACATGGAATGAACCTCTCGATAGTGGCGCGGCGCGTGTCCGTTGCCAAGCCTGCGACACTCACGCGGCGCGCGAGTGACGGAATCGTTGCGCGGACCGAGAACGTTATGCGTTGCGTGACATTTTCTCAGCTCTGACCGAGCGGTTCAACCGAAAACGTGGTGGATCTGAGGGGATTCGAACCCCTGGCCTCCTCGATGCGAACGAGGCGCGCTACCAACTGCGCCACAGACCCGTGGTGTGTTCAAGCGTAGCATCGACTCCGGATGGGTCGAATCCAGCGTCAGCTCGCCTGGCGCCGACGACGCAGGGTGTCAGTGAGGTCGGTCAACGCACTGCCTTCGACCGCGTCGACAATGCCCATCGTCGCGTATCGGTTGACGGATGCCTCGGGCTTCACCACGCCGACGCCCGCTGTCGCGGATGTGACCGCCGCTGGCGTCGTCACCACCGGCGCGACCGGCAACCGCGGAATCTGCGCTGCGCGCTGCGCGGCCGCAAATTCCAACTTCGCTGCCGCCGCCGCACGGCTCAGCCGCTGGCTCTCATCAACGGACGCCATCGCGGCCGCAGCGACTGTGCCCGCCGAGAGGTGCAGCGGCTTCGGCAATTCACGTGGCGTCCACGCCACCCGCCGAGCGGACTGGGCAAACTCAATCGGCGCAAACTCCGGTGCGGTCGGTCGCGCAGCGACCGCCGTCGCGCTCGAGGCGACACGCCGCCCCGGGCGAGCCAACACGACCGTGCCGCCAAGGCCCAGCACGAAGCATCCGATCGACATCAACGGCGCCGCTGCAAGCCCTCCGACGTCACCAGCGCCGAAGGCGAGTGCGGCGGTCGACCCGATGCCGACCACGAGCGAGACCAACATCACGGCTGCACAGGCGAGGCGCGCTTCACGCACGCGGCGCTTGCGCGCAGCACGCTGCGCGAGCGACCGCCCAGCGGCCTCTGCTGCCGCCTTTGCGGCCGCTGCCTGCGCCTCGGCCTCTCGCTGCCGCGCGAGCGCCGCTGCCGCCTCACGTTCCGCCTCAAGCCGAGCCGTCTCGGCCTCAGCCTTCATGGCCTTGGCCCGCGCTGCAAGCACCTTCTTTTGCGCCGCAACCTCGCGGGCATTCGCTTCGAGCACGACGGCCTCAGGCGCCTCGGCGGTTTCAGCGAGCGCACGCAGGGTCTGCTGCAACCGCACCGCGTGCTCATGCCCGACCTGGTACTTGCGTCGCCCGAGCCAACTCGGCAGCAGGTACGCGACCCAGAGCACCGCCGCAGCGCCGAGGAGCAATCCACCACCGCTGAAGTCCATGTGCCAACGGTAGGGGCGGGTCGCTGTGTGGGCCCTGAAGCGGGACGCGTGTCAGCCGTTTGACCCCGCTCGCAGCCCTGGGGTCTGGTCGCTACCGGAATCCCAGATCGAAGGTTGCGATCGGATGCTCCGCTGCCTCACGATCCGCGTCGGGCACTGCCGCGACGGGCGGCACCTGGCCGTCCTTCCAGCGTCGCAGCACGCCATTCGGCACCTCTTCACGCACCAGCGCAAACGCGTAGTGATCCCGCCACTCCCCATTGATGTGGATGTAGCGTCGCCGGAGTCCCTCATAGCGGAAGCCGAGTTTTTCCACGACCCGCAACGACGGGGTGTTCTCGGGGCGAATGCAGATTTCAATTCGGTGCAGTCGCAGTTGTTCGAAGCAGTAATCGGTGGCGAGCGCCACCCCGGTCGGTGTCACCGCTTTGCCCGCAGCCGCCCGGGTGACCCAATACCCGACCGATGCCGAGGAGAGCGATCCGTGCACGATGGACGAGACGTTGAGCTGCCCGACGGGCTGCCCGTCGAGCACCATGAGGAACGGCAACCCATTCCCTTCGCGGGCATGCACGAGGAGATTGCGGATTGCCGCCCTGGTGTCGAATGACCGCATCGCGTCTGGGTACGTCGCTTCCCATTGGCGCAGCCAGGTGCGGTTTTCGATGAGCATCCGATCGAGCACCTTCGCATCGCGAAGTTGAATCGGGCGGAGCGTCACCGCCCCCGCCGACAACGTAGGGATCGTGTGGGCAGCCATCTCAGTTCGATTCGAACCCAGCCACGTATTCGGTCAGCCACGCTCGCAGTCCCGCGCCGATGTCGTCACGGCCGGACGCCAGCTGCACCACGGTTTTGATGTAGTCGAGTTTGTCACCGGTGTCGTAGCGCCGACCACGGAACACCACCCCGTAGACCCCACCCGTGTGTTCCTCGTCTGCCGCCATCGCCATCAGCGCATCGGTCAGTTGAATTTCGCCACCCTTCCCGGGCTTCGTTTTGGCGAGCTTGTCGAAGATCTCGGGTCGCAACACATATCGACCAATGACCGCGAGATTGGATGGCGCGTCTTCACGCGCTGGCTTCTCAACGAGTCCGACCACTTTCACCACATCGGGGTCGTGAGTCGGTTCGACGGCGGCGGCACCGTACATGTGAATGTGCTCGGGGTCGACCTCAAGGAGCGCAACAATCGAAGCGTTGCGTTTGCGTTGCTCACGCAACATCGTTTCGAGCAGTTGGTCGCGCTCATCGATCAAGTCATCGCCCAACAACACGGCAAATGGCTCACGGCCCACATGCATCTCGGCACGCTGAACTGCGTGGCCGAGTCCCAGCGGGTCGCCCTGACGGACGTAGTGCATGGTCGCAAGCTGGCTCGACTCGGTGACGCGTTCGAGCCTCGCGTGGTCGCCTTTGTTTGCAAGCACCGATTCGAGCTCGGTGGCGCGATCGAAATGGTTCTCAAGTGCATTTTTATTGCGGCCGGTCACCATGAGCACATCGGTCAACCCAGCCCGTACTGCCTCTTCAACCACGTACTGGATCGCAGGTTTGTCAACCACCGGCAACATCTCTTTTGGCATTGCCTTCGTCGCTGGCAAGAAGCGCGTCCCGAGCCCCGCCGCCGGAATAACGGCTTTCGTAATCCCCATCCGGCCAGCGTAGCGGCCACCTGCGACAGAACGGTGGCGCTCACGGCCTATGCTTTCGACATGCACCCCGACCCGGTCGCCCTTCGTGCCGCAAAACGCGCGCTCCGAGCGACGCTGCGCGCCGACCGCCAAGCCCTGACCGCCACGGAACGAGCGGCCGCTGGCGACGGCCTGACCGCACAACTCGAGGCGCTGGTCGCGGCGCGCGGCGCCACCTCAGTGTCGTGCTACCTACCGACCGATTCCGAGCCAAACACCCGCGGATTCATTGACTGGGCGGCAGCCCGAGGCATCCGATTGCTCTTTCCAGTGACCCGCGACGACGGGTTGCTCGACTGGACCGTCGGCGAGTCGGGTGACGAGTGTGTGTCACACCTTGGTGTGCCCGAGCCATCCGGTGAGCTGCTCGGCCCGGCCGCGATCAACGATGTCGATTTGGTGCTGATTCCCGCCGCGGCGGTTGATCGTTCCGGCATTCGGATGGGGTGGGGACGGGGCTATTTCGACCGCACCCTCGGTTCCATGGCAAAATGTCCTCCGGTGTACGCGGTGATTTTCGACGCCGAGTTCCTCGATCAGGTGCCGTGTGAAGTGCACGACCAGCCCGTCAATGGGGTCGTCACGCCGACCCGAACGATCACGTTCGAGCCGCACCACCCACGTTCCCACCCGGAGACTCATGCCTAGCTACTCGTACCGCTGCACCGAGTGCCAACACGCCTTCGACGTGCAACAAGCATTTTCGGATGCCTCGCTCACCACCTGTCCGTCGTGCAACGGACGGCTACGCAAGTTGTTCAGCGCCGTCGGTGTGACCTTCAACGGCTCCGGCTTCTACCGCACCGACTCGCGCAGCGACTCGAAGCCCGCGGCATCGTCGGCTCCTGCCAAATCCGCTTCGTCGAACGGCGGAGGCGGGGCAGGCGCCTGAATTCGGCTACCGTGAACCTGTTCGATTAGACCCAGATTCGAGGGACATCCCATGTTCAAAGGCTTCAAAGAATTCATTGCTCGCGGCAACGTGATTGACCTTGCGGTCGCCGTGGTCATCGGTGCTGCGTTCGGCGCGGTCGTCACCGCCGTCGTCGAGAACCTGTTCAACCCGATCATCGGCGCGCTGTTCAACGCCAAGGACCTCGCCGGGGCGTTCATCATCCCGCTCGGTGGCGCACAGATCAAGCTCGGCGCGGTCCTCGCGGCCGTCATCTCGTTCGTGTTGATCGCGTTGGTTGTGTACTTCGTATTCGTCATGCCGATGAACAAGCTCAAGGCGCGCGCCGATGCCAAGAAGCTCGCGGCAAACGGCCCAGAGGTCGTGCCGACGAGCGAGCTCGACGTCCTCACCGAGATTCGCGACCTGCTCGCAAAACAGACCGTCAAGTAACACTGCCTGAGGCCGGTCGTGCGCTCGCACGGCCGGCCTTTGTGTTGCGCACTACCAGTGCGGCGGGCGCTCCCGGGTAATCCGGTCGTCCCCCGGCGCCCCCTTGACGGGCCGCACCTCGTCATCGGCGCCTGGCACCCGGTCCTCAGGCGAGGGGTCGGTATCCGGTGCCGGCGTCAGTTGGGCGCGGCGCGCGCCGCGCACGCGCACCACCCGCTGCCGAGGCTCCCCCGGCGGTGGGCCGTCGGGTGTGTCGGATGGCTGGTCGGTCACGCGACGGGCGCCGCCCGCCCCGGGGCATCCGTGTCATCGGGCTTGCCCAGCACCCGGGCGACGCGCACGGCGACCGCCTCTGGGTTGCCGAACAGGTCAAAGCTGTGCACGCGCACGTAGTGCCAACCGAGGCGCCGCAGCACATCGGGGCGCAGGCGAAGCGACTCACGCAGGCTGCGGTCACCAAACGTGGCGTCGGTCTCGACCACTGCCGCCTTCCCCGCATACGCCGCAGCGAGCGCGAGGCTGCCTCCATAGCCAACCGTCACCCGGATGCCACGGCGCCGCAGCCTGGCAGCGAGGTCGATGAGCATGGGCGATGCTGAGGCATCCGCGGCTGGCTCGGATTGGCGGCGCTGCGCCTCGCGAAGAATTTCGCCGAGCGCCACAACGCCCTGTGCTTGGCGTTCTGCGTCGATGTCGTCGGCCCCGAACGCCGAGACGATGTCGACCGAGCGGCGCGCGCGCGTCATCGCCACGGCGAGCAGTCGATCGCCACCCGGCAGCCCGAGCGGACCGAAGTTCGAGAGTAGACGGCCGTGCGGGGTGCGCGCGTACCCGATCGAGAAGATCACCCGGTCGCGGCTTTGTGCGACCGCTTGTTCGAGGGTAAGCACGGTGAACGGCTCGGCCTGGTCGCGGAGGATGAAATCCGAGAGGTCGGTGCGCTTGGTGAACGCCGCGAGCACCGCCTGGTGCACCCGGGCTGCATGCTTCGCGCTGGCGGTGATGACCATGAGCGTTTCGCGCGGTCGCTTCACCGCGTGGTCCATGACCAGTTCGACGACCTTCGACACCTCGGCGTCGACCGATTCGACCGAACCAGATTCGAGGTCTGGAAGTCCGTGTCCGCTGATCGAATGGAGCGCGATGCTGCCGTGCCCCAGGAATGACCCCGCCCACGGCAACGACACGATCTGGCCATCGTAGAACCGTTGATTCACGAGTTCGGCGAGGTCTTCACCGCCGGCACGGTAGCTCTGCGTGAGCGTCATGGTCGGCAAGATCGACGAGAGCCGCGCGAAGGCGCTCTCATTGCTGAGATCACTCGCTTCGGTCGCCTCGGATGCCTCGGGCGAACGCGTCACTCGAATGGTGAATGCGCTCGGAGTCTGCGTGACCGGGTCGCCGAAGGCGACCACCTGGCGCCCGCGCCGGATTGCGCCGAGGTTTTCGGCAAGCGTGGTCGCAGCCGCATCCACCAAGATCACGGTGTCGAAGGTGATCGACGGGTCGATCTGCGCCACCTCGTACGGTGAGGCCAACCACACTGGCGCGAGCGTGCGCAACAGGGTTGGTGCGTCGTGGTGCACCAACTCCGGCCGAACGTTGTCAGAGCGGAGCAGTCGCTTCAGTCTGACCGCTTCATCGGCGGCGTCAACGAGTGCCACCCGCCACTTTTCGGCCTGCCGCCAGGCAAGCTGCAGCCCCGACGAGGCGGCGTGCGACTCGTCAACGAGCCGGAAATCGCTTTCGAGCCGGTCGAGCACACCGGTGTTCGCACCGAGAAGCGCCTGATCGGTCGCGAGCAGGTGCTCGAGCGCCGACTGCCACCAGGCAAGTTCGAGCTCGGCGGCGACCCGGTCTTCGGTGACGTGCCGGTTCGACAGATCCACGAGCAGTGGGTCGAGGCCGAGTTCGCGCAGCGACTGGAGCACACCGGTGCGTTCTTGCAGGTTGTGCAGCACCTCGGACTCCTCGGCGAGCCCGGCGAGGGTGACCGCAAGGTCACGGATCGGGCGAGCCGCCAGTTGCCGCGGCGTGCCAGCGATGCCCAACGGGGCATCCAATTCAGCGAGGTCGGCAATGAACCTTTGGTAGGCGACGTGCACGTTGTCGATACCACCCGGCACCGCGGGCGTTGCCCCGGTGTCGGCGTAGCGCTGCCACAGCGTACGTTGCGATTGGATAGCCCGCAGCGACCCATGCAAATCTGAGACGTGTACGCCCGGGCGCACGAAGTCGAGCGCGTGCTTCTTCAAGCGACGCCGGTTCTGGCTGCTCATCGTGCCTTCGCGGCGGGGGCCGGTGGCTTCGATCAATTCCCCGAGCGGACGGTCGTAGACAGCCGGCACGAATTTGTCGAGGGTGTCGCGCACATCGAGCAACAACCGCAGGAAGACCCCGAGTTCGGCGATCGATTCGAACGGGCGCAGGCGGGTTTGCGCGAACAGATCACGGCCACGTTCGAGCAGGCGCGGCAGGTCGAGTTCGGCAAGGCGCAGAGCAAGTGCGTGGGCGGCGTTCGCCTCGATCGTGGAGGCAAAGTTGGCCCCGTACCAAGGCGAGTCGCCCGGCCCGTAGCGGAACTCGCCGAGCGTCGCCGCCCGGGTCATGGTGCGTGCCGCGGCGGAGCGATCGTGCGCCAGCGCGACCAACGAGTCGTAACGCAGCCGAGCTGTGGTCTCAGGCGGGTTCGCACCGCGGGTGAGGTCGGCGAGCGCCGACAGGGCTTCGAGCACCGAGACGCCGAGGGCGCCATCCGGTTTCGTGAGCGCGCCCCGGTAGGCGACCAGCACCTTGCGCAAGCGGAGCAACGCCTCGTCGATATCGGCGACTCGGGGCGATTGGGCCTTTTCGTTGCGACCAATCGACTGAATCAAATCGCGCTTCAGCGACGCAGTCGTGACGGCCATGCCGGGCAGTCCCGCCCGGTCCAGCCGGTGCGCAATCCCGTTCAGGCTGCCCCGGCGAGCCCCGACTACGAGCACGCGACGGTCGTCGGCCACGAGCGCACCGATCGCGTTCACGATTGTTTGGGTGCCGCCGGTGCCGGGCAGGGTATGCACCACGAATGAGGTGCCCGCCTGAATCTCGGCGACAACATGTTCCTGCTCGGGATCCGCATCAAGCAGCAACGTGTCAGTTGCAGGGGGCCGCTCATCGGGCGACGTCGGCTTGGCACCGAGAGGCCGAATCACGGCCGTCGTGCCGCGCTCGGTCAACGCATCAATAAGCGGATGACTCGCCCCGGCGGCATCCGCCGCCATCGCCGGGCCGACCTCGGCGAACGCCGACGCGACGAGCCGCGGCGCGACCCGGAACCACGGCAGGTGCGCGGTGATCTGACGAAGGTGGTCGATCACCGGTTGCGGTTTGAACACCCCGTTGGTGAGCGCGAGCGCCACAAACGACTCGGCGTTCAGACGAATGCCGAACTGGGCATGCAACTCGCGCGCGAGCGCAGGGTTCAGGAACGGCTGACCCTTGAGCTTGAGCTCGAAGTCGCGGCCGTACCGGCGGATCGCGAGCGGCCGCAAAAGCACCGGCGCCAAGAACTCCTCATCGCCGCGTCGCCACGAGGCGAGCCCGATTGCGAGGTGCACCGATTCGATACCGCGCACCGAACGCAGGTCGATACCGCGCTGGGTAATCTCGGCGGCGGCAAGCTGCGCATTGCGCAGGGCGAGGTCGTCACGAATCAGGCTCGAGAGTTGGGTGGCGTGCCCGGTGATGAACTGCGGCAGCCCACCCGGGTGGGTCGTCGAGAGTTCGATGTGGGTGCGCGGTGCATCATCGAAGTGCAACAACGATGAGCGCCCGCCGACCGCGGCGAGCTGTTCACGCCACTTCGCAACCTGATCGGATGGCGCGAAGGTGACGTCGCCGTCATCACCAGCGCTGACGAGGTCGTCAGCGGCGTAGTCGCCTGGCGCGGGATCGTCACCCGGCGTCAGATCACCGTTCAGGTCAAGCCGCTGCACACCGCCACCCTACGCAGATTTCGCCGAATTTCTGTGGAAATCCGACGGCGGGTTAGTACACCCGCTCGCGCGCGGTGAGCGCCAGCCCGTGTGCGCGGGCCACACCCTCGTTTACCAGGCGCCCGCCGGTGGTGTTCAACCCGAGTGCGAGCGCTGGATCAGCCTGGAGCGCCGCCACCCATCCGAGGTTCGCGAGCTTCACCGCATATGGCAGGGTCGCGTTGGTGAGTCCAGGGGTGGCGGTCGCCGGCACCGCACCAGGCATGTTCGCGACGCAGTACATGACAACGTCGTGCAGCCGGAATGTCGGTTCGGCGTGGGTTGTGGCATGTGAGCCTTCGAAGCATCCGCCCTGGTCGATTGCGATGTCGACCAGCACTGCGCCCGGCTTCATGGCCTGGAGCATCGCATCAGTGACCACCTTCGGCGCGGCAGCGCCGGGCACGAGCACGGCACCGATCACGAGATCGGCGTCGGCGACCTGGCGCGCGACCTCGTACGGCGACGAGGCAAGGGTCTTGATGTGGTGCTGGTAGCGGGCATCGAGCTCGCGCAACTTCGGCAGCGACACGTCAATGACGGTGACGTCGGCGCCCATGCCGAGCGCGGTCTGCGCAGCCTGTTCACCGGCGACACCGCCGCCGATCACGACGACCTTCGCTGGCGCAACGCCGGGGACTCCCCCAAGCAGACCACCACGGCCACCGTTCGAGGCGAGCAGCGAGTGCGCGCCAACCACCGGCGCAAGGCGCCCGGCGACCTCGCTCATCGGGGTGAGCAACGGCAGCGACCGGTCGGCGAGTTGCACGGTCTCGTAGGCGATGGCGGTGGTGCCAGCGGCGAGCAGCGCGTCGGTGAGCGCGCGGTCGGCGGCGAGGTGCAGGTAGGTGAAGAGCACGAGGTCGGGTCGTAAGAATCCGTACTCTGCGGCGATCGGCTCTTTCACCTTGATCACCAGTTCGGCCGACCAGGTTTCGGCGGCGCTTTGAACGATGGACGCCCCGGCCGCAACGTATTCGGCGTCGAGGTAGCCGGCACCGGTGCCCGCACCGGCCTGCACCATCACCTCGTGACCCGCGAGCGCCAGGGTGTGGGCGCCGGCCGGCGTCATCGCGACCCGGAACTCGTTGTTCTTGATCTCTGTTGGCACACCGATGCGCATGGCGACTCCTTCTGACTGGCTTGTTGCCTCAATGCTTGCCCTTTGTTCGTCAATGTGAAAGGTTTTCCGCAGAGTATTCGGTGCAGAGGCAGATCGCTTCGCGAATGTTTGGCTGGAGGCATCCGATTGTCGTTTGAACCGCAGAACCACGAGCCCGCGCCCGTCGTGCTCGACGACATCGACCGCGAGATCATCGCCCGGTTGCACGCGAACGCGCGCGTTGCGAACAGCGATCTCGCGCGCGCGGTTGGCGTCTCACCGTCGACCTGCCTTGCCCGGGTGCGCTCGCTACGCGAGCGCGGCGTGATCCTGCGCTACACCGCAGAGATCAACCCAGAGGCGCTCGGGTACAACCTGCAGGCGTTGATCAGCGTGCGGATTCGGCCGGGTGCCCGGCACATGATGGAGCAGATCTCAGATGAGCTGCGACGCGAACCCGAGGTTGCGCAGCTGTTTTTCCTCGGCGGGTCAGAAGACTTTCTGATCCACGTTCGGGTGCGCAACAGCGACCACGTTCGGCAGTTCGTGCTGAAGAACCTCTCGGCGAACCCCGCCGTCGCGCTCACCGAAACGAACCTCGTGTTCGAGCACCACACGGCACTCTCGGCGGGCCTGCGCCCCGTGCTGTAGACCCGATCTGTTCACATACTCGACAGAGAACGGGGCCTTGTGTCGCGCCTTGGGGCGGTGCAGAATTCGGGTGACACGAGTAATTTACTCGGGTGAATCTCGGCCTAACCACGGGTAACCCCCGCTGAGGAGCAACGATGCCCTTCCGTCCACCAACCCAATCGCACCTGCACGCCCGACCCGTGCGCACCCATCACCGGCGGTTCACCGCCATCCTCGCCACAATTGCCATCGCCGCGAGTGGCTTGTTCGCCGCGAGTGCTCCGGCAAATGCCGCCGTGCCGGCCGACGACGCCTGGCAGGGCCCCCTCTCGACCAACGGCACCGACATCATCGACGCCACCGGCAAGGTCATCAAGTGGCGCGGGGCGAACTGGAGCGGCGCATCGGGCACCTACGACGGCAGCGGCGACCGAAACGACCTGTCGAACTACGCCGGCGGCGTGAACCCGAACTACATGCCGATCGGCGTTGACCGCAAGCCGATCGCGGCAATTGTGAGTGATCTGAAAAGCCTCGGCATCAACATGGTGCGGTTGCCGTTCTCGAATGAGATGCTCCACCGAACGGCCCCCGTGCCGGCATCCGCCGTCACAGCCAACCCGCAACTGATCGGCAAGACGCCACTCGAAGTGTTCGATGCGGTCATCGCCGAACTCACCGCTCAGAAGGTCGCCGTCGTGCTCAACAACCACACCACGACCGACCGGTGGTGCTGCGGCCAAGATGGCAACGAATTCTGGGACAGCCAGCAATCGACCCAGCAGTGGATTGACGACTGGGTGATGCTCGCCACCCGATACAAGGCAAACCCCGGCGTGGTCGGCGCTGACCTCCGAAACGAGGTGCGCACCGGCGACAACCCAACGAGCATGCACCCGGTCTGGGGGCCCGACGACTCAACTGCGTGGCAGCGGGACCTCTGGAAGGCGTACGAACTCGCGCTCAAACCCATTCAACAGGCCAACCCCGAGATCCTGGTGATCCTCGAAGGCGTCAACTGGAGTGGGGTTCCAGTGGATGGCCCGAATGGCACCTACCTGGGCGGACGCCCCGATCTGCAGCAAGTGAGCGTCCGATCAAACACCGGGTACAACCCGAACAAACTCGTCTATTCGGCGCACTTTTACGCATTCACCGGCCCCAACCAGACCGGCAAAGCAGAGGGCGTCGGAGTGACCTCCGGCCCCCGGTACCGCGATATGGACAAACCCACGTTGTACGCGACCATGGACCAGCACGCAGGGTACCTCGCGCTGCCCGGCGGGCCCGGCCACGGTAAGAACCCGATCTGGATCAGCGAATTCGGCGTCGGCCGTACCGACGACGCCGACCCAACGATCGCGGCAAAGGAACACACCTGGTGGTCCAACATGGTCGATTACCTGGTCGACCGCCAGTTTGGCTTCGCGGCATGGCCCGCGGTCACCTGGGCAGACGCCAACGGCACCTTCGCTGATTCATTCGCCCTCATCGCCTACAAGGCGGATGGCGCGAAGCTCGACATCACCTCAGACTGGCGCAATACGGCCTGGCAGCGGTTGGTCGCTGGCCCGGCGCTCGCGACCTGGGCAACGCCTGCACAGCCACGCTGGAACCAGCTCGTGAGCCGCGGCGAATCGGGCACCGGCGACTTCGGTAACCGCTCATGGCAAGACCGCGCGAACGACTGGGCACCGGGCGACGACAAACTGAACTGCCCAGACAATGAGTTCCTCGCTGGCGTGAGCCGCACGAACAACCAGGGCAAGTACCAGTACGCACTTTGCACCACCACTGGCATCGGCGCGCGCGCCTGGAATGGCAGCGGGCGCGAGCGGATGACGGTGAACGACGAAAGCAACATCACCTACAACTGGGCGTATGGCTACGACAAGCGCCAGTGCCCACAGGGCTGGGTCGGCGTTGGAATGAGCAAAGAGGGGTACCAGTCCGGGGTTGAGCGGAGCGGAATCCGGAGCATCCGATGCGAACGTGCACCGGTGACGTTGCCGGTTTCGAACGGCCGCACCGTGTGGTTCGATCAGGGCAACAACCGCCCTTCGACCGCGAGCGGTGACTGGGCGTGGGGGCAGAACAAGGGTGAATGCCGTACCGATGAGTACGTGGCAGGCATCGCCATGACGTGGGCCTGGTTCCAGTACGGCGCCGCCTCGGCGATTCTCTGCAAGCCACTGCCCGCGGCAGCGGCGCGCGTCAACCTGGCACTCGGCAGCGCAGCCACCCAGTCGTCTTCGTTTCAGGGCGTTCCCGCTTCGCGTGCTGTCGATGGCAACACCGGCGGCAGCACGTGGGCCGCAGGTGGAATCACTCACACGAATTACGACACGAACGCCTGGTGGCAAACCGACCTCGGCGCAGCCCAGGGCATCGGCGCCGTTGACCTCTGGAACCGAACCGAAGCGGCCGCCGAACGGCTCTCGGATTACTGGATTTTCGTGTCACCCACCCCGTTCAACACCGGGCTCACCCCGACGCAGCAGGCCGCCCAGCCGGGGGTCTGGTCAACACACCAGACGTCGCAAGCAGGCTCGCCGACGCACATTCCGGTCGGAGCGTCTGGTCGCTACGTGATGGTGCAACTGAACGGCACGAACTACCTGTCACTCGCCGAGGTACAGGTATTCGGGCTGTCAAACCTCGCGATCGGGTCGTTGGCGAGCCAATCTTCGACCTGGGAGGGCAGCAGCAGTGCCGCGAATGCTATCGACGGCAACCGCAACGGTGACTGGTATGCCGGCTCGGTCAGCCACACGTTCAACGACTTGAACGCCTGGTGGCGCACCGACCTCGGAGCCAGCAAAGACATTGCCTCGGTTCAGATCTGGAACCGAACCGACAATGTGCCCGAACGACTGTCGAACTATTGGGTGTTTGTGTCAAATACCCAGTTCGATACGTCGTTGACCCCGACTCAGCAAGCCGCACAGCCGGGGGTTTGGTCCCAGCAGCTGACTACGCAGGCAGGTGTGCCAACGCATGTGCCGGTAGGGGTACCGGGTAGGTACGTTCTGGTGCAGCTGAATGGCTCGAACTTCCTGTCGCTCGCCGAAGTGCAGGTGGTCGGCTAGCGCGCAGCCTCGCCACAAGCGTCGGCGCGCGCCGGTCGACTGACTTCAGCGCAGCGGCAGAATCGTCGACAGCGGGAACGGCGCTGGCACATCAAGTTGCTCGTAGGTGCAGCTCTCAGGGGTGCGATCGGTGCGCCACCGCTTGAACTGAGCCGTGTGGCGAAACCGGTCGCCCTCCATCTGGTCGAATGCGACCTCAATCACACGTTCAGGCCGTAACGGCACGAACGAGCGGTCCTTGCCGCCACTCCAGCGACTCACCGCACCCGGCATGCGCGTGCGCTCGTGCGCTGCCGGGATGGCCCACTCGGCCCAGGGGTGTGCGGCAAGGTCCGCGTCGGTCGCTCGCAGCGGTTCGAGTTCGTCGATCAAGGCGACTCGCTTCGCGGTCGCGAACGATGCGGCGACGCCAACATGGTGCAGCCGCCCCTCATCACCGTAGAGCCCGAGCAGGAGCGAACCGACCATGCCACCGGTCTTGTGCAGACGGTACCCGGCGAGCACACAGTCGGCCGTTCGTTCATGTTTGATCTTGAACTGCACCCGCTTATCTGGCTGGTACGGCAGCGCCAACGGCTTCGCAATCAAGCCATCGAGCCCAGCACCTTCAAAGTCGACAAACCAGCGGGCGGCGGTGTCGACATCGGCTGTCGCAGGTGTCAAAAACACCGGGTCGGATGCCGCTCCCAGCAGCTGCTCAAGTGCCGCCCGGCGCTGAACAAACGGCAGACCCGTGAGATCGTCGCCGCCGAGCGCAAGCAAATCGAAGGCAACGAACGCCGCCGGGATTTCGGTCGAAAGCCGCAGGATGCGGCTCTCGGCGGGATGGATGCGCTGTTGGAGCAATTCGAATTCGAGGCGTCCGTTCTGGATCATGATGATCTCGCCGTCGACCACGCAGCGTGGAGGCAATTGCTCGCGCAGCGCGTCGCAAAGTTCTGGGAAGTATCTCGTGAGCGGCTTCTCGTTGCGACTTCCGAGTTCGATCTCGTCACCATCGCGGAACACGATCGTTCGGAAGCCATCCCATTTCGGCTCGATCTGCATCCCCGCAGGCAGCCCACCGGTGATCGGTTTCGCGAGCATCGGCGCAACCGGCGGCATCACTGGGAGGTGCATGCTGCAATCCTCGCGCACCGGGCGCTCGACTGCACGCGCCTGCTGCACTGCAATGCCGAGTGCGGGATGGTGCGGGGCAGGCACCGCCCCATCCCGTCCTCGACCGAGTTAGCCTCCGAGCCGGTTGAGTCCGGCCTCCTTGCCGCACTTCGCCCTGGCTTCTTCAAAGCCCGGCCAGGTATGAGGGTCGCTTTCCAGCGGCCTGGTCGAGTCCGGGTCCGGCCAGTCAGGGAATCCCGCCGCGCGAATACACTTAGATTCCTGCAGCAGCTTTGCTTTCAGGTCCGCTGGCATATCGTCGGCAGTCTTACGCGGGGTCGCAGCCGCGACAAGTTCCTGGCAGGCCTTGTAGGCCTGCTGGAAGAGTTCTTGGGTCACGCCATCAGCAACCTGCAATCCTTGGGCAGTGACCTTGAGGTCGGCGCCGTTGTCGTGAAAACACTGCTGCAACTTGGAAATAGCGTCAGCCTTGTCCGGCGCAGCGGTCGCTGCGGCCGCGCCAGGCTGCTGCAACGAAGCCACCTTCGATGCGTCCTGGGCGCACCCGGTGAGCGCAAGTGTTCCCGCCACCGCGACGGTGAGCATCACCGCACCGAATTGACGTCGGAGTTTCATTCTGTCCTCACGTTTCTGCGCCCGTCGCAGGCGCCACTCCCCGATTCCAACAGGGGGCGCGTTTCTCCGGAGTTATCAGCGCCAAATTTCAGTCCCACCGCGAACGGCGCAGGTGCGCACGGTCAGCTGGCGACCGGATGGCTGACGCAGCCGGACGGAGGGTGCCCCTGGAGGGACTCGAACCCCCAACCCTTTCCTTAGGACGGAACTGCTCTTCCATTGAGCTACAGAGGCGCTGGCATCCCGAGTTTACCGGCGATGCCACCAGGGCCGACCCTGTCGAACCGGCTCGCCGGCCCCGAGTACCTACCGCGGTGGGTAGAGATAGAGATCTGGCTCGTTCGCCGGCACTGTACGGCGGTGATAGCGGTGATCGCCGCCCCAGTTGTACTCTTCGAGGTTCACCGAGCCGTCGGCGTTGATCGAATTGACGTAGGCGACATGGTTCGCCGCATACCACGCAACCGCACCGACGACCGGAACCTTTGACGTCGGCCAGCCGTGCCTTGCCCAGCCGTTCGCCCAGGACTCAGCATCGCCGGCACCCCGCATGCTTGCCCAGTCCCAACGCCAGGGCGCCGACAGCACGCCTGCGTCCCGGTTCAATCGCCACGCAACGAAGTCAACGCACTCGCGGTACCCATACCGAAGCGGCGACATTCCCCCAACCGGGCCGGTGAAGTATGGGTAGTCGTCGCCAGGCTGGCGAACAATCGAAGCGGCCTGCGCCCGCCAGGCCGCAGCCTCGGCCTCGGCGCGGGCGCGGGCCGCAGCAGCAGCTGACGCGGCAAGTTGCGATTTCGTCGTCACCGCGTAGGTATCGTGGGCCACAACGGCACCCTCCACCAGTTCGCTCGCGGTTACCGCCTGGGAGCCGGTGATCGTGGCGGTAAACACCGCTTCAGCATCGGCTGGCGCCGGGTTCAACGCGAAGGCCGGCAGCGCCATGGTGCCCAATATTGCGGGCACAATCACGAGCGCGGCGACCGGTGCGAGCTTGCGTCGCAGGGGGCGACGCACGTCACGACCAAAGGCCAAAAGCTTCTCCCCACCTGGGATGGCACGCACCCGGGTGATGCGCGCGGTGGCCACCAAGCGAACGCAGTGACGTAGCGAGTTTACCCGAAGGGGCCCAAAACTACATCACGTTGCCGATATAGGAGTACTTGACGAACACTTCGGGCGCGAGCCCCGAGGCATCCAAGAGCCCTTGCACGGCGGCCATCAAGTACTTGGAATCCCATCCGAGGTACAGGAAGTGCTCGTCATCGAGGCGGTCCCACTGGCCGTTCCAGGCCATCGCCGGGTAGATCGGTCCGCCGCCGGTCGAACTGTATTCGAGCACCGCCTCCCGGGTGTCAGCCCAGGCCCGGTGGAACACCCGGTGGAACAGTGCCCGCACATCGTGCACTTCCCAGCGCTCGCCGCGGTACTCGACGTACTCGAACTCGCGATTCCAACCGGCCGGCCAGCCGCGACGGCGCACGGCGTCGAGGATCGGGGTGAGGCCATCGTCATCGATCACCTTGGGAGCCGGGCGGCGCCAGACCTGCACGAACCGGTCAGTAAGTTCGGCGGTGCGCCGGGCGATCTCAGCAGTGCCCCAGCAGTCACGCTCGGCGACGGCGCGGGTATCGGCGACCTGGCTGCGTTGGTAGGCACCGCGCTTGTCAGCGAAGGATGCCCCGAACACCCGCATCGCGAGTGGCTCTTCGAGCAGCGTGAGGTTGCCGAGCGTCGGCGCCAACGCGCGGTAGCTGTTTTGTTCATCGGCGCTGAGGTCGCCCCAAACCCGCTCCCCGTCGCCGGACCAGGATTCACCCGGCACGAGCGGCGCGATGTGCTCAACATCGAGCCCCGCGACCTCGTCAATGCCAGCAAGCCGACCCAGCACGTACGGCGCGTTCGGTACTTCGCCGTAACGCAGCACGATCGACACCCGCTCATCTGATGGCGTGATGCGCGCGATCGCCCGCTCCAACTCGGCCGGCCCCTCGGTGCGCGCTCGGCACAGCCGGGCGGCAAGCCGCTCGGTCGGCACACCGACCACCGTGCGCCGCAACAACATTGACTGCACCAGTTCCAGCGTGGTGATCAGTTCGGATGCCGGCAGCGCGCCGGCACGGTACTCGCGGTGGACCGCCAGCACGAGCGGGTAGGTGCCCCGGCCGAAGGTGTTCACGCCGACCAGGTGTCGGCGAATCATCGCATCCGGCTCCTGCGTCGGGTCAAGGAGTGCGCGATAGACCTCGGAGTACTCGCGCCACTGCGCCGCCTGGGCGCACAGCGCCTCGAACCCCGCATGTGCGAACCGGTGTCGAAACGCGCTGTACACCCCGTGCTCACCGTCGACAAGCACTTCCCGGCCGGTGACCTGAATCAGATAGTGCCGCCAGAACGCGCCGATCGATTCACCGGTGTTGCGCTCGATCGGAAGCCAGTACTCCTGCTCCACCAGTTGCTGCTCAGCATGCGACAGGCCCATCAGCACGTAGTTGTGAATGAGTTCGTGATCGCGGAGTGGTTCGCCGGTTGAGTTCAGGCTCTCGAAAATCTGCTGCGCGCTCGCGGCGACACCGAGCGTGATCGAGATGTGCTCGAGTTTGCGAAGACCCTCCCAGATGCGCGATGCCTCGCCCGGCTGCACCTGGCTGCGGAAGAATGCGTAGTTGTCGGCAAAGCGCGACTGAGTAGCCCCGCCATCCTGCCCCAGCACCACCGCTTCGAACAGCCCAGCCCACGCGTCATGTGGACGCAATTTGGTTCGGGTGGGGTCGTCGGCGCGAACCAGTACCCGCCAGAGTTCGGCGGCGAGCGCCGGGTCGCTCTCGCGAACCGAATGGTGCAGCGCCGCGATCAACAGCATCAACGTGGTGAGCCGCTGCTGCCCGTCGATCAGAATCAGCCCGGACTCTTCGGCGTTCGGCGCCGAGAGAATCGATCCGATGAAATGGCGGTGCGAGGCATCCTGTGCCGCCACCTGGCGAATGTCGGCGAGCAGTTGCTCGCAGCCACCGATGTCCCATCGATACTGCCGCTGGTAGACCGGTACCACGATCGAGGTCGATGACTCAGCCAGCCATTCGATGGTGCCGACGGCAGCTGCCCCGACGCTTGTCGCCGATGTCATCGCGGTTCTGATCCCTCCGGTTGCCCGGCCAGTCTAGGACGCCGCCGCGGTTTGCCCGCGTCTCCCCGCACCTTTCGACGACCCCTGTTAGGCTGCCCTAAGTTACCGGTTCTACGCCGAAAGGACGCGTTCATGGCGTACATCAAGTCCGCAGCCCTCGAAGACAAAGGTTTCGTTGTACTCGACAGGTACAACCAAGAAGCCGACCCGAAAGAGTGGCTCGACATCGAGTTCGTCGACTGGAAGTCGTCGGGCGACACCCGCTTCTCGCCGCTCGCCTCGGCGAAGGGTGAGATCGAGTGCAATGGGTTCTGGAACCACGAGCCGCCGCGCACTGACAAGGACGGCGTGTGGATCGACTCGCAGACCGCAAAGGCGCCTAACCTCACCCGCCGCGCCCAGGAGCCTGGCGCGAACGTCGGTCGCTGCCGCGTTATCGAGTTGCAGCCGACCTCGTACGGCGAATGCCTCTACAACCTGCACCAAGACGACAACAACCGTCTGAACCCGGATGGCACGGGCTGGGTCGTTCGCGGGTTCTTCAACCTCACCGATGACAAGGACAGCTACTTCGTGCTTCGCGAGAACCGCGAAGACCCGAGTGTCGAGTACCGCATCGCCCTGCCGGCCGGCGCCCAGCTCATTGTCGACACCCAGCGTCTCTGGCACGCGGCCACCCACACCGGCACCGAGGCTCGCTACTGCCTGATCACGTCGTGGACGAGCGGCCCAGAACTCGACGCCTACATCGAGAAGTACCACGGCACCTCGGACGTCGAGAACTACCCGACCCCGCAGGACGTGCTCGACGCCGGGTACGCCGAGCAGGCCCGCCGCGATGCCGCCCGTGCCGCGTACTACGCCGCAAAGGGTCAGCAGGAGAAGCTCGCGATGAGCGAGGCATAACCGGTCGCCGTCAAGTCCAGTGCGGCGCACCCTCGGGTGCGCCGCACTTTTTTGCACCGGATACCCCGTGCCCGCCGCCAGCGCCGCGACCGGCGCTGTTCGCGTCCGATCGGGTAGCGCGGGGGTGTTCAGGCCGCGTACTGCAGGTACTCACTCCATTGCGGCATGGGCCGGTCCACGCCACCAATGAGCCAGGTGCGGCTCTGAGGCATCCGGGGCGTGCGATTGAGGTTCCAGCCCATTTCAGCAGGCGTGCGGTCGCTCTTTTGGTTATTGCACTTCAGGCAGCACGCCACGAGGTTTTCCCAGGTGTCACGACCGCCGCGCGAGCGGGGCAGTACATGGTCGATCGTGTTCGCCATCCGACCGCAGTAGGCGCAGCGGTGCTCGTCTCGTCGCAGCACCCCGCGTCGACTCACCGGCACGCGATGCAGTCGCGGCGTGTGCACATAGCGGGTCAGCACGATGACGCTCGGACGCTCATGCACCATGGTGGCGCCGATCACTGGGTGCCCTTCATCACGCTCGACGACGGTCGCTTTGTCGTGCATCACCAGCAGCAGCGCCCGTTTGAATGAGACGACGGCGAGCGGTTCAAACCCCGCGTTCAGTACCAGAGTTCGCATGAAGTGCCTTTCGATCGGTGCTGGATGGCTTCCAGCCGCGTGAACGGACTGACTCCCGCCGCCTCGCGAGCGGATGAGCGGCAACAAAAAACGGGCACTGTCGCACGACAGCGCCCGCTGGCTCACATGCAGCTTGCATGTGTTGTTGACTCTCAGGCCGTTGGCGGAATTGCACGTGCGCATCCATGGCATGGACGCGTATCGCGGTCGCCATCGGGCCCTCCTCTCCGAAGTATCGGAATGTCAGGTCTTCAGGGTACGTGAGTTTTGGAGGATCGCAGCCTTCTGGCGCGCCAAAGATTTGGGCTTCACCAGGATTTCCTGCGTTGTTCAACTCCTGCAGCGCAGCCCGACGGCAGCGTGAACGGTGAGTGACGAACGGCCCGCGCGCGTGCTCGGTGCGCTGAGTTAGGCGAGCGAGATAATCAGGTGCGATGCGGCGTCGTGCGAGAGACGGATGGTTCCACCATCCGACGCGGTCACGACCACGTCAGCACCATCGGCGCCGATGGTCACGTCAGCACCCGGAACCACGCCCGTCTGCCCGAGTTTGCGGAGCAGATCGGGGTCAAACTGGAGCGGCTCGGCCAGGCGACGCACGATCGCCGCGACGGGTGATGCACCAAGCGCCTCGAGCGCGTTCGTGACTCCGCCGGCACTCGGGTCGGGGCTGACCAGCCCGAACGCCTCGAGCCCTGGAATCGGGTTGCCGTACGGCGACTCAGTGGGGTGACCGAGAATTTCAACGAGGCGACGCTCGACGTGCTCGCTCATCACGTGTTCCCAGCGGCACGCCTCATCGTGCACGTATTCCCACTCGAGCCCGATCACATCGGCGAGCAGCCGCTCCGCGAGGCGGTGTTTGCGCATCACCTTGACCGCCTTTGAGCGACCGTCGGCGGTGAGCTCAAGGTGACGGTCGCCCGAGACAACGACCAGGCCGTCGCGTTCCATTCGGGCGATCGTCTGCGACACCGTCGGGCCGGAGTGGCCCAGACGCTCCGAGATCCGGGCACGCAGCGGCACGATCGCCTCTTCTTCAAGGTCGAGGATGGTTCGCAGGTACATCTCGGTGGTGTCGATGAGGTCCGTCACTCGTGCACCCTTCCCCGTTGTCGCGGCATGTGAGGTAAGCCTAACCGCGACCAATGCTGCCGTATGCACTCGGTAGACTTCAGGGGTGTCATCGGTGGTCATCCCCAGCAGTCTTCTTCCCGCAGACGGTCGTTTCGGGTGTGGCCCGTCAAAAGTGCGTCCCGAACAACTGGCGCATCTCGCCGAGTTCGGGCCGAAGCTGCTTGGCACCTCGCACCGCCAGGCGCCGGTCAAAGACCTGGTTGGCCGTGTCCGCACGGGTCTTGCCGACCTGTTCGCGTTGCCAGAGGGCTACGAGGTTGTGCTCGGCAACGGCGGGTCGACGGCGTTTTGGGATGCCGCATCCGCAAGCCTGATCGAACGGCGCGCACAGTTGTGCACCTTCGGTGAGTTCGGCGCGAAGTTCGCTGGTGCGGCCGCGGCCCCGTGGCTTGAAGCTCCAGATGTGCGCAAGTCAGACGCCGGCACTCGGGCACTCCCCGTCGCCGTCGATGGCGTCGACGTGTACGGCTGGCCACAGAACGAAACGTCCACGGGCGTGCAGGCGCCGGTAACCCGGGTGGCTGGTGATGCTGGCGCACTCACCGTGATCGACGCAACGAGCGCGGCTGGTGGCGTGGCCGTCAACCCGCACGAGTTCGACGTGTACTACTTCGCACCGCAGAAGAACTTCGCGGCCGATGGCGGCCTCTGGTTCGCCCTGTTCTCGCCGGCGGCGATCGAGCGGGTCGAGCGGCTTGCGGCCTCGGGTCGGTACATCCCAGAATTCCTGTCACTCAAGAACGCCATCGATAACTCGCGCCTGAACCAGACCCTGAACACCCCAGCACTTGCCTCGTTGCTGCTGCTGGAGAACCAGGTCGACTGGCTGAACGCATCCGGTGGACTCGACTGGGCAGACGCGCGCACCCGCGAGTCGTCGCAGGTGCTCTACGACTGGGCTGAGCGTACGAGCGTCGCCACCCCCTTCGTCGCGGCCGCCGAGGAGCGCTCACAGGTCGTCGTCACGATCGACTTCGATGAGACCGTGGATGCCTCGGCCATCTCGAAGGCGCTCCGCGCCAACGGCGTGGTTGACACTGACCCCTACCGCAAGCTCGGCCGCAACCAGTTGCGCGTTGCGACCTTCGTCGCAATTGAGCCCGACGATGTGCGGGCGCTCACGCAGTCGATCGACTACGTGCTCGAACGCCTCTAACGAGGCCGGCAGCTACTCCTCTTCGGAGGCGTCGCCGCGTTCGTCGTCGATGAACCCTTCATCATCCTGATCCGGGTCGTGGTTCAGCTCGAACTCATCGTCGAAGTCCGGCGCCAGGTCGTCTTCGTCGAAGTCGTCGTCATCATCGTCGCGCTCGTCGGGTTCAACTTCGTCATCGTCGTCAAACTCGTCGTCGGCGTCACGGTCGACCGCATCGAGTTCGCCGTCGGCGTCGCCCTCGTCGCCACCCGGCAGGAATTCGTCCTCAACGAGTTCGCCCGCTGCCTTCGCTGCGGCTTGGGCGGCGTGGTACTCGGCCAAGCGCACCGACCACGGCACCCATTCCGGTGCGACCAGCGCGCCGTCGCCGGGGATCAGCTCGGTCTCCGACACGGTGGGCTCGCCATCGACCACCCGGGCCAGGGTTACGGCCCAGCGCCAGCCCGGGTAGCCCGAGACATCCGCCGCGAAAAACAGGGTGAGCACGTGCTCGCCGTCGACGCGGTGCCCGATTTGCGGACCCACGGTCGTCGGCGCGGTGATCTGCAACAGCGCCTGCTGGGCGATCGCGGATGCTCCGAGCAACACCTGGTCAGCTTCGAACTCGGGCGCGGGGTTCGCGAACTCCGCTGCCGGTTCGACCTGTGGCTCAGGCATCCAGTTCGTCCGCGACCTTGCGCAGCAGGGTCGCGATCTGGCGGCCACGCTCCTTCTCGGGGTAGCGTCCACGGCGCAAGTCGGCGCCCGCCTGGTCGAGCCACTTCACGAGGTCTTCGACGATAACCGCCATGTCATCGGCCGAACGCCTGTTGCGCTGCGCCATCGACACCGGGGCCTCAATCACACGAACCGACAGCGCCTGCGGGCCCTTCTTGCCGTCTGCGATGCCGAACTCGACCTTCGCGCCCTGACGCACAGCGACGCCAGCGGGCAGCGCCGACGCGTGCAAAAAGACCGACTGGCCATCATCAGTGCTGATGAAACCAAAGCCTTTGTCCTCGTCGTAAAACTTCACCTTGCCGGTAGGCATCGCAATTTCCTTCGCTCGTGTACCTGCGCACGGGGCGCCCAGACATTCTACGTTGACCAGGGCGACGCCTGGGCGGGTGGCGTGGCGTAGGCTGATCTGATGACCAATGCACCGCGCGAAGACAGCCGCCTCGAGCGAATTCTCGCCTATATGGCCGTCGGGACCATTGTGCTTGCGATCGTCTGCATTGCGGCGGTGTTGATCGGGACCGCGACCGGTGTTGGCGCAAACAACGGGTTCAGTGGCGGTATTTGGCCAACCGTATTTGTCATGCCAATGATCGCGCTGCCGCTTGGCCTGATTCTGTTCATTACGCTCTTCATCGTGAACTGGGTTCGGCGAAGCAAGGCTGGCACCCCCAAGAACTGACGCCGATGCTAACGCTCGCAACCCGGGTGCGCGAACTCTCGCGAACTGAACTCGCGGATGCTCTTCGCTCACGGTGCTTCGACTCATCTGGGGTGCGCGACGCATTTGACCTCGCCGACGCACTGACCGAGCCCACGTCGATCGACAGCGCACTTGAGCATCTCGAGCGACCGCGTTTGGCGATTCTGGTGGCGGCCTGCGAGCTTGGGCGACCGGATGTCTCGATCGAAGCCGTGCAGGCACTCATGGCCGAACGCGGGGGCTCAGAACGGCTGTGCAGCAGCGTTCCGTTGTTGGCGCAGGGGCTCGATTCCCAATTGTTGCTGCTTGCAGACGGCGACCAACTGCACGTGATTCCACCCGTCGCCAGGCGCGTCGCCGAACGACTGAGCCTCGATCTGCCACCGCTGGATGTGCTGTGCGAGCAGGCACCTGCCGTGTTGACACCGGTCGACGAAGCCGATCAAACCCTCCTGCTCCGCCGCGCGGCTGACACGGCGTACGCCACGGTGAGTTCGCTCACCGAGATCCTGAGCGCAGTCGCGGCGCATCCCGCTCGTGAGCTTGCAAAGGGTGGGCTTGCCCTGCCCGATGCGAAGCGAATCGCCACGGCGGCGGGGCTCGAACTGCAGTCACTTCCGAGGGCGTTTCGACAGCTGAGCAATGCGGGTCTCCTCGTGCAGCGCGGCTCGCTGTGGGTTGAGTCCCCCGCAGGTCGCGGCTGGGCAGACCGTGAGCCACGTGAACGGTGGGCGTTGCTCGCCACCCACTGGCTCGGCGAGGTGCACCCGATTCTGAGGTTCCTCGTCGCGCGCCGCTCAGAAACACCCTCTGCGACCGCCTTTTCCGACGACGCCCACTGGTGCTACCCAATCGCTGGCGAATGGCTTGAGGGCGGGATCGACCTCCTGATGGAGGAAGGTGAGTTGCTCGGCCTCTTCGTCGCGGGCAGCCCGATCCCGATTTGTAGCCAGGTGCTCGCAGAGCAGGTTGATACGGCTGCGGCAATGCTCGCTGCCCATTTCCCGCCGGCGATCGAACGCGCGTACCTCCAGCACGACCTCACGGTGGTGGCCGCTGGCCCATTGGTCACCGCGATCGATCGACGCCTGCGTGGCATTGCCAACGTTGAGACCCGTGGCATGGCATCGAGCTATCGCATTAGCCGCGAGTCACTCAATCGTGCGCTCGCCAGCGGCGAGACCGAGTCGTCGATCCGGGAGTTCCTGCTGGGAATCTCCCATGCCGGGCTGCCACAACCGCTCGAGTATCTCATCAGCGAAACCGCTGCGCGCTTCGGGCTCGTGCGGGTCGCTCAGGCGGATTCGGCGGATTCGCCGGCCCGCACGGTGATTACCTCGAGCGATGCCGAATTGTTGAGCGCCATCCTCGTCGATCATTCACTTGGCTCACTGGCGCTCACCCGACCCGCCGCTGATCGACTGGTCACCCGACTCGACGACGAATTCGTGTACTGGGCGCTCGTCGACGCGAAGTACCCGGTCGCCCTCGCCGGAACCGTCGCGCCGGTGCGGCCAACTCCCGCGGCGCCCACCGCACCAACGCGAGTCGACCCAATCGAACAATTGGTCGACCGTGTGCAGAGCAGGTCGGCAGCCGAGGCGACTCCAGAGGCGTGGCTCGCGCGACAACTCGAGAGCGCCGCGCGTTCGAGAGACACCGTGGTGGTCACCGTGCAGCTTCCCGGCGGCGCAACCGCGGAC
Organism: Candidatus Lumbricidiphila sp.; assembly: GCA_035764905.1. Taxonomy (GTDB): domain Bacteria; phylum Actinomycetota; class Actinomycetes; order Actinomycetales; family Microbacteriaceae; genus Agromyces. The sequence goes on from DASTYN010000002.1 coordinate 285,902, forward strand.
TACGTGCTGGCGCCGAGTGGCGTCGCGAACGGTCGCCTCCGCGCGCGCGATGCGAAATCCGATATCGAACGCACGCTGCCACTGTCGGCGATCGTCGCCATCGCCGCGCCGCCCGCGTAACCACGGCGTAGACTCATCTGATGCCAAACGGGCCACTCATCGTGCAAAGCGACCGCACGGTGCTTCTCGAAGTCGCCCACCCGCAGGCTGCCGACGCCCGGCACGAATTGGCGGTATTTGCCGAACTTGAACGTGCGCCCGAGCACATTCACACGTACCGCATCACACGCCTTGGCCTGTGGAACGCCCGCGCTGCGGGCCACTCGGCCGACGATATGCTCGGCACGCTTGAGCGGTTCGCGAAGTTCCCGGTGCCTGCCTCGGTCACCATCGATACCCGCGAGACCGTCGACCGTTATGGGCGACTCGTGATCGACCGTACCGAGACGGGTGACTTGCGGCTCTGCGGCGATGACCCGGCGGTGCTTACCGAGGTCGCCGGCGCGAAGCGTATTGCGCCGCTCCTTGGCGAACGCACCGATGGCGGATTCCTCGTCGCACCCTGGGCGCGCGGCGCGCTGAAGCAAGAATTGGTGAAGCTCGGATGGCCAGCCGAAGACCGCGCGGGCTACCGCGCTGGCACGCCGCATCCGATCGATCTCGTCGAAGACGGCTGGAACCTTCGCGAGTACCAGCGCCACGCGGTGACGAACTTCACCGAGGGCGGCTCTGGTGTCGTGGTACTGCCCTGTGGGGCAGGCAAGACGCTCGTAGGTGCAGCAGCGATGGCCGAGGTGAAGGCGACCACGTTGATTCTGGTGACGAATACCGTGTCGGCGCGCCAGTGGCGCGATGAACTCCTGCGCCGCACCTCGTTGACCGCTGATGAGATCGGCGAATACTCGGGTCAGATGAAGGAGATCAAACCGGTCACCATCGCGACCTACCAAATTCTCACAGCTCGCCGCGGTGGCGCGTACGCGCACCTCTCACTGCTCGACGCCGTCGACTGGGGCCTCATCGTGTACGACGAGGTGCACCTGCTGCCCGCACCGGTGTTCAAACTCACCGCGGAGTTGCAAGCACGCAGGCGACTGGGCCTCACGGCGACGCTGGTGCGCGAAGACGGCCGCGAGGGCGACGTATTCAGCCTGATCGGACCGAAGCGGTTTGATGCGCCGTGGCGCGAGATCGAGGCGCAGGGCTTCATCTCCCCCGCGGCGTGTTACGAGGTGCGGATCGACCTCGCGCAGTCCGATCGGCTTGAGTACGCGGCATCCGGCGACGACGAGCGCTACCGACTGGCCGCCACAGCGCCCGCGAAAATCAGGGTGGTGCGTGAACTCGTACAGCGCCATCGCGGCGAACGCATTCTGGTGATTGGTCAGTACCTCGATCAGATTGACGCGCTGGCTGACGCGCTTGGCGCTCCTAAACTCACTGGTGCGACCCCGGTCGATGAGCGCGAACGGCTCTTCAACGAATTTCGGGATGGCACGACCAACCTGCTCGTGGTCTCGAAGGTTGCGAATTTCTCGGTCGATTTGCCCGAGGCGAGCGTCGCGATCCAGGTGTCTGGATCGTTCGGGTCGCGCCAAGAAGAGGCTCAACGCCTGGGCCGCCTGCTCCGCCCGAAACAGTCGGGGCTCACCGCGAACTTCTACACCCTGGTCGCACGCGACACCGTTGATCAGGAGTTTGCCCAGAACCGTCAGCGGTTCCTGGCCGAGCAGGGCTACGCGTACGAGATTCTCGACGCGAGCTCACTCGGCACTGCCGCCTGAGATACTCAGGATGCTCCCAGGAATCTTTCAGACACTGGTGTCATGACCGACCCGCGAATCTTGATCGTCGACGACGAAGCGAATATCCGTGACCTGCTCACCAGCAGCCTCCGATTTGCCGGATTTGCCGTGCGTGCGGTTGGCAACGGCGCCCAAGCCATCGCCGCGGTGCTCGAAGATGAGCCCGACCTGATCATTCTCGACGTGATGCTCCCCGATATGAACGGGTTCGGCGTGACGAAACGCCTGCGCAGCGCGGGGTACGCCGCCCCCATCCTGTTTCTCACCGCCAAAGACGACACCGAAGACAAAATCACCGGACTCACCGTCGGCGGCGACGACTACGTCACCAAGCCGTTCAGCCTCGATGAGATCGTGGCCCGCATCAAGGCGATTTTGCGTCGCACGATGCAGGCCGAAGATGAAGAGGCGGTCATTCGCGCCGGTGAGCTGACCATGAACCAGGACACCCATGAGGTGTGGGTGGGCGACACCTCGATCGAGCTCTCCCCCACCGAGTTCAAGCTGCTGCGCTACCTCATGCTGAACCCGAACCGAGTGTTGTCGAAGGCACAAATCCTCGATCACGTCTGGGAGTACGACTTCAACGGCGACGCCGGCATCGTCGAGAGCTACATCTCGTACCTTCGGCGCAAGGTTGACAGTGTTGCCAACGAACCGGTCATCCAGACCAAACGCGGGTTCGGGTACATGCTGAAGGCCGCGCGAGCGTAATCGAGGTATCACCGTGGGTACGCAGCATCCGAGGGCTCGGGCCGCCAGCATGCGGCCGGACACCATGTCGCTGCGCCTGAAGGTCGCCTTGGTGACCATGTTCATGCTGCTCTGCGGGGTGTTGGTCTCGGGGCTCGGGTCGGCAGCGATGTTGCGCGCCTATTCCGAAGAACAGTTGAACGCCCGCCTGGCAACGATCGCTTCCGGCGATGTCACCCGCTACTTCGCAGACTCACCGACGGTGGATGCCGCAGACCACGGGGTGCTCGCCGCGCTCTCGCCGACGCTCACCACTGAGGACGTCTACATCGCAAAATACTCACCGGCCGGCGAGTTGGTCGCGACCAACTGGTCGCAGCGCCCGATCAGGGATTCCCCCCTCGCCCCGGCTCACATCGACCCGGCGTCGGTGCCCACCGATGCCGACCCCCGCCTCCGCGAGTTCAGCCTCGCTGACGGCGCAGGGCACACCGCGTTTCGCGCGATCGTGCATCTCGACCGGGCGGCTGCCGGAGGGCCATCCCCGATTTTGATCGCGATTTCGACCGACGTGACCAACCGACTGCTCGCGACCTACCTCACCATCTATTTCGGGCTGGGCGTTGGCGTCTCGTTGGTGGGCGCGCTCGCGACCCGAGTGATCGTGACCCGCACCTTTGCTCCGCTTCGCCGGGTCGAACACACCGCAGCCGCGATTGCGAACGGCGATCTGAGCCAACGACTCTACGTTGCCGCTCCGAACACCGAAGTCGGGCGGCTGAACCGTTCGATCAACTCGATGCTCGACCGAGTCGACAACGCGCTGCACGATCGGGCGCGCACCATCGAACAGATGCGTCGCTTCGTCGGGGATGCCTCACATGAGCTCCGCACCCCGCTGGTGTCTGTCCGCGGCTACGCCGAGCTTTATCGCATGGGTGCCCTGCAAACCCCTGACGAAGTCGCGCAGGCAATGCGTCGCATCGAGAAGGAAGCCATCCGGATGGGCGGACTCGTCGAGGACCTTCTCGCACTCGCGCGACTTGACGAGGCGCGCCCGCTCGGCACCGCCCCGGTTGACCTGATGATGATCGCCCGCGATGCCGCGCTCGACGCAATGGCGGCGCATCCGGACCGTGATCTCGAACTCCTGACTGGCGATGACGCGACGGCGACGATCCAACCCGGTTCGGATGCCTCGGACACACCACCCGCGGCCCCAGTTCGAGCCACGATGTGGCCGGTGCCCCCGAAGAACGAGCGACGCGATAAGTGGCGTCGGCGGGTCACCGCAGTGATGCGTCCGGCGCTGGGCCGACAGCGCGATGCGAAATCAACTACCGAGCCGCTGCCGCCAGCCGCGGTTGCGGGCAACCTGTCGTCCGTTCACACCGGCAGAGCCGGCGGCGTGGCTGGCGCTGCACCAGCGAGCGGTGAGCTGATTGTCCTCGGGGACGAGAACAAACTTCGCCAGGTCGTCGCGAACCTCATCTCGAATGCGATCCGCTTCACGAATGAGGGATCGCCGATCGAACTTCGAGTGGTCGCCCACACTGAGGCTGGAGTCGCGGTGCTTGACGTGATCGACCACGGCGACGGAATCCCGCCGCAGATTCGCGAGAAGATCTTTGAGCGGTTCTGGCGTGCTGACACGTCGCGCGCCCGCGAGACCGGCGGCTCGGGCCTCGGGCTCGCGATTGTCGCGTCGATCGTGCAGGCACACGGTGGTTCGGTCGCCGCGATCGAGACCCCGGGCGGCGGCGCCACCTTCCGCGTCACGTTGCCCCTGAGCCGGGTGTAGTTCACCACAGGCAGGCAGCCTGCTCGAACCATCCACGATGCCGCGCTCCCCACGGGTGGAGCCGACGTCGCTTCGTACCGTCGGATCACCCAATCGAAGGAGTCCACATGAGTATGTTCAGCGTCGATGCCGCTCAGGTACACAGCGCCACCCAATCGGCGCAGGCGACCATCGGTCGCATTCAGGGTGAGGTGAGTGCGTTGCTCGCGCAACTCACCGGCCTAGAGTCGTCGTGGACGGGCCAGGCGGCTAGCGCCTTTCAGGGTGCAGTGCAGCAGTGGAAGGCAACGCAGGCGCAGGTCGAGCAGTCGCTCGCCAGCCTGAGCCACGCACTTGGCGTCGCGGGCACACAGTACGTCGATGCCGAACTGGCGAATGCGCGGTTGTTCATCCGCTGATCCGTCACCCTGGTTCGGCACCACACCTGCGTACCAACGACGAAGGGCACCTCCTGACGGAGGTGCCCTTCGTTTGGTTCGATTTGGACTTAGAAGTCCATGCCACCGCCGGCATCGGCGTGCGCCGGAGCCGCCTTCTCAGGCTTGTCGGCAACGACCGCCTCAGTGGTGAGGAACAGACCAGCGATCGAGGCTGCGTTGAGCAGCGCCGAGCGGGTGACCTTCACCGGGTCGTTGATGCCAGCAGCGAGCATGTCAACGTACTCCCCGGTTGCGGCGTTCAGCCCCTGACCAACCGGGAGGTTGCGCACACGGTCAACCACAACGCCCGGCTCGAGGCCAGCGTTGAGGGCGATCTGCTTGAGCGGAGCGTCGATTGCAACGCGCACGATGTTCGCGCCGGTCGCCTCGTCACCGGTCAGGTTGAGCTTCTCGAACGCGGTCTTGCCGGCCTGGATCAGCGCGACGCCACCACCGGCGACGATGCCCTCTTCCACGGCAGCCTTCGCGTTGCGGACGGCGTCCTCGATGCGGTGCTTGCGCTCCTTGAGCTCGACCTCGGTTGCTGCGCCAGCCTTGATGACGGCAACGCCACCGGCAAGCTTCGCAAGGCGCTCCTGGAGCTTCTCGCGGTCGTAGTCCGAGTCGGTGTTCTCGATCTCGGCGCGGATCTGCGCGACGCGGCCGGCGATTGCGGTCTCGTCACCAGCACCCTCAACGATGGTGGTCTCATCCTTGGTGATGATGACCTTGCGAGCCTGACCGAGCAGGTCGAGGGTCACGTTCTCAAGCTTGAGGCCAACCTCTTCCGAGATAACCTGACCGCCGGTGAGGATCGCGATGTCCTGCAGCTGCGCCTTGCGGCGGTCGCCGAAGCCAGGAGCCTTGACGGCAACCGACTTGAAGATGCCGCGGATCTTGTTCACGATCAGGGTCGCGAGCGCCTCGCCGTCAACGTCCTCAGCGATGATGAGGAGCTGCTTGCCGGTCTGGATCACCTTGTCGACGATCGGGAGCAGGTCCTTGATGTTCGAGACCTTGCTGTTGACGATCAGGATGTACGGGTCTTCGAAGACCGCTTCCTGACGCTCTGGGTCGGTGACGAAGTACGCCGACAGGTACCCCTTATCGAAGCGCATACCCTCGGTGAGCTCGAGCTCGGTGCCGAAGGTGTTCGACTCCTCAACGGTGACAACGCCTTCCTTGCCGACCTTGTCGATCGCCTCGGCGATCAACGCACCGATCTCAAGGTCGCCTGCCGAGATGGAAGCGGTCGCAGCGATCTCTTCCTTCGTTTCGACCTCTTTGGCGTTCGCGACGAGCTCAGCGGTCACCGCAGCGACGGCCTTCTCGATGCCGCGCTTCAAGCTGATCGGGTCTGCGCCGGCAGCAACGTTCCGGAGGCCCTCACGGACGAGCGCCTGGGCGAGCACAACCGAGGTGGTGGTGCCGTCACCGGCGACGTCGTCGGTCTTCTTCGCAACTTCCTTGACGAGCTCGGCACCGATCTTCTCGAACGGGTCCTCAAGCTCGATTTCCTTCGCGATCGACACACCGTCGTTCGTGATCGTGGGGGCGCCCCACTTCTTCTCGAGCACGACGTTACGGCCGCGTGGGCCGAGCGTGACCTTCACCGCGTCAGCGAGCGTGTTCAGGCCACGCTCGAGACCACGACGGGCCTCTTCGTTGAAAGCAATGATCTTCGCCATGTAAGCGTCCCTTCCCGGACGGTTGAAGAAATCCACCTGGGCCGCCCACAACGGGTGCGTAGCGACTCAGTTTCTAGCACTCAGACAACACGAGTGCTAATCGATTCTGGCACTCTCGGGGTGAGAGTGCAAGGCGACCGGATGCCCCGCGCCGAGCACTCCCGCGACGACTACGGCGCGACCGTCACCGATCCCGTGGTCGGCACGAGTTCGATCCAGATGTTCCCCGGCGCGAGCCGCATCTCGGACCCGTCATCTGCCTTCAACACGATCGGCTCATCCCGACTCGCTTTGCTCCAGGTGCCGTGCAGCGTGCGCCCGGAGTTCGCCAGTACCGCCTCGCCACTGCCGACAATCATGGTGTCGGGTACCGGTGAATAGCGCCAGTCGATACCGACGCGCAGGATCAGCACGTTCGTCGCGTGAATACGGGCGCCCGTGTCGTCGTTGTCTGGCGCACCCTCCTGCGAACGCAGCCACGCGCCGGTGGCGGCGTCCCAGGCCCATGCGGGGTATCGGGCGCTCGAGAACTGGGTCTGAATGTGCGACGCTGGCGTCGCCGCAGGCACTGACGTCAGTGGCACGCCGTAGCCAAACATCGCGCGCGGTGGGGCCAGGGTTTCGTTCGCCTTGACCGCGGCCGCGGCCCCAAAGACCAGGTTGTGCGGAGCCGATCGCCCCGAAGTGCGTCGGAAGAACCCGCTCCCGCGGTCATCGGTGTAACTCTTCACCGGCGCCGCATCCGCCATCGCCACAAAGCGAGCCTGCCCGCCCGAATATGCGAGCAGCCCGCCGAGCGAGCTGATGATGTTCGGATCCATTGGGCGCACCGAACGCACCGGACCGACGGTTTCGGGCACATCGCTGTGCCACACCGCCGCATATCGGGTCAGGCCACCCTCGACGAGTTCCTCAAAGACGAGGTCCGTGTGGCTCAGCCCAAACTGCGGACGTGCGGCTTCATGGTTATCAATTTTCGCCACGATCGACGGATGCTTCATGACCGCTGGGTCGACGATCGTGCCGCGAAGCGGGGCAAACCCGATCGCCAACGGCGCAACTGCCGCCGCTGGCAGCGGCCTGGCCGGGGCCGCTGAGTTCGAAGCTGGGGCAGTCGTCGGCGCCGGGCTCACTGCGGTGCAACCGGCCAGCACGAGGCCTGCGGTAATGGCGGCGCTGGTACGCGCAATGCGACGAGGCAGGGACTGGGTGGCGCTCATGTGCTCATCGTATGTTCGCGGCAGTTGGGCCGGCGGTAGCCAAGCCGGGGGTGGTCCATCCGGAAACGAATGAACGCACCGCCTGATGACGGTGCGTTCGTTCGAAGTCGCCAGTTACGCGAGTCGGACCTTCTCGGCCTGCGGCCCCTTTGCGCCGGCGCCGATCTCGAATTCGACCTGTTGGCCCTCTTCAAGAACTTTGTATCCGGCCATATCGATCGCGGAGAAGTGCACGAACACGTCGGGCCCGCCTCCTTCAACCGTGATGAATCCGAATCCCTTTTCAGCGTTGAACCACTTGACGGTTCCAGTCGCCATCTGTTGCTCCTATGTTGTGCGTCGCAGCACCGCCCACTGCCAGTGCCGGGCCGGGATCTTGCTGACGCGCACAAACAGTGCGGCTGGGGCGTAATGCCTCGACCACTTCCAAGAATCCCCGGGCAAGGCGCGGATTACAAGAGTAAATCAACGAGAAATGTTGCAAACAGGCAACAACCTCTTCAGGAGCCGTGCAAATATCGCAGGCTACGGAGTGGCGGACGCACTCGGCGTCGCCCGATAGTCGCCGCCGAGTAGCACCACCAGCGGCATGCCACGCGCCTCAATTGACGGGTCCAACTTGATGGGAACATTGCCGAGCAAACTCGCCACACCACGGGCGGACGCTTCGGAACTCGGCGATGCATAGAAGACGACCGTGTGTTGCGTGGCGGTGTTGGCCGCCGCCGCAACGGTGACCTGGAGGTGTTGTGCTTTCAACGTTTCAGCGACTTGAGCCCCGAGCCCGTCAATGGTGGTGCCGTTGAGCACGGTCACCGGAAGACTCGGATCGATCTTGACCTCAGGTGCAGTGGTCGACGACGCCGACACACCAGGGTCAACCACGAGGAACCGGTTGTTGTAGAGCAGCAACCCGCCGATCCCAACAGCTCCAAGCACCACGCCTGCGAGCAGTATCAGACCTGCTCGCCGCCATCCGCTCGATCCCGAGCCGGGAGCGCGGTGCGCGCCAACCCGGGGCGTATCGGCCGGAATCTCGTCGAAGCGGTCGTGCGGCGCGTCGTGGGTCATAGGGTCCGTCCGAGTTGAGTCCAGGGTTCAGAGGGCTGAAATCACCCCAAGCCTCCGCTGTCGGCGGCCGACGCGGTGCTCTCGAAGGCGTCGCAGCCGGTACACCAGTACCGGATCACTCCGCAACGCTTCCGGTGAGTCAATGACTGCACCAAGGACTTGATAATACTTGGCTGGGCTCAGCGAGAGCTCCGCACGAATCGCGTCGAGCTTTGCGCCGCGCGAATTCCAGTGCCGCGACTCAAACTCGAGCATGATCTGTTCGGTGAGGCCCGGCTTCGTGGCGTCGACCGCGCTAGGGGGCCGGGTTGAGTCCATATGCCCAACCTAGGTTTCACCACCGACATGCCGTGTCGACAGTCAGAGAGCCGGCTACGGGACTCGAACCCGTAACCCCCGCTTTACAAGAGCGGTGCGCTACCAATTGCGCCAAGCCGGCAGGTATTGCCCGGAGTCATCCTAAGACGACCCCGGGCACAGGCTATGGAGTCGCCGTCGGCGTTGCCGTCGGGGCTTCGGTCGCCGTTGGGGTTGCGGCACTCACGACCTTGGTTACGAAGGCCGTGAAATCGGCCGGATCGGTGAGGCCCGCCTGGGTGAGCTTGTACGGCTGGCCATTCACGATCACCGTCGGCGTGCCGGTGACCTTCGTACCGTCCGGCGCCTGCGGCAACTGAGAACCAGTCGCCCGGGTGGTGGCCGCCACGACCCAGTCCTGGTAGGTGCCCTTGTCGATACAGTCCGCCACGGCTGATCCGCTGGCGCCTGCGGCACTCGCGAGCTCTGTGAGTTTCGAGTTCTTCAGGCCATCGGTGCCCTCTTCCGGCTGGTTCTCAAACAACGACTTGTTGTACGCGTAGGCATTATCCGGCGACAATGCCGCCACACAAGCCATCGCATTCGCAGCCCGGAGCGAGTACTTGGTGCCGAGCGATTGGTTCGTCAAGATCGCAATCGGATGCACCTCAAGGGTGGCGAATCCCTTCTTCAACCACGCGTCAATCGTTGGCGCATTCGTCTTCTCGAACTGACCGCAGATCGGGCAGAGATAGTCGACATAGATCACGATGTTCGCAACCTTGTCAGGCGTTGCCTGCTCATTCGGAATCGGAGCAGCCGTCGCTGGCTGCGCCGCGTTGAGCACCGGCTTGATCTCGCCGTTCACGAGCGACACCTTGAAGCCGTCACTCGCCATATTGGTGGGGCCACCGCCTGTCACCTTCTGATTGCCGAGGCTGATCCACACGATCAGCGCGACAACGAGCACGACGGAGAGCACGCCGCCGCCCTGCCAGATGAGACGGGTGCGACGTTCCTTCTTGCGCAGTTGTTCTCGGTGGATCCTCGCCTGCTCACGAGCCGCTTCGCGGCGTTCATTCTTCGACGGTCCGTTGGATTGGGTTCCGGCTGGGGTCATTACGGTCACTCCGTTTTGCTTGGGATGCGCCAGGCGCAGCGCCCCATCGTAACGATCTTCACAATGAACTGGGCGAATGCGCCATCCATCCTTGCATGCCAACTCGCGGCGCATGCGATACTGGAGCGTCGCGCTTGCGACTCATTCACAACGGATCGTCCGGCACGTACCTGCCGGTGAAGGAGAACAGTCATGGCATCAGTGACCTTTGACAAGGCCACCCGGCTCTACCCAGGCACCACCCGTGCCGCGGTCGACCAGCTCAACCTTGAGATCGCAGACGGCGAGTTCCTTGTCCTCGTCGGCCCGTCGGGCTGTGGCAAGTCGACCTCGCTGCGCATGCTCGCCGGCCTCGAAGAGGTCAACTCGGGCGACATCCTCATCGGCGACCGCAACGTCACTGACGTTCCGCCGAAGGACCGCGACATCGCCATGGTGTTCCAGAACTACGCGCTCTACCCGCACATGACGGTCGCCGAGAACATGGGCTTCGCGCTCAAGATCGCCGGTGTCTCGAAGGATGAGCGCGCCACCCGCGTGCTCGAGGCCGCAAAGCTGCTCGACCTTGAGCCATACCTCAGCCGCAAGCCGAAGGCCCTCTCGGGTGGTCAGCGTCAGCGCGTTGCCATGGGTCGCGCCATCGTGCGTCAGCCCCAGGTGTTCCTCATGGACGAGCCGCTGTCGAACCTCGACGCCAAGCTCCGCGTGCAGACCCGTACGCAGATCGCGTCGCTGCAGCGTCGTCTCGGTGTCACCACCGTCTACGTCACGCACGACCAGACCGAGGCGCTCACCATGGGTGACCGCATCGCCGTGCTCAAGGACGGTCTGCTCCAGCAGGTCGGCACCCCGCGCGACCTGTACGAGTCGCCGGCGAACGTGTTCGTTGCTGGCTTCATCGGCTCGCCGGCCATGAACCTCTTCCACGCTGAGATCGCAGATGGCGGCGTGAAGTTCGGCTCGGCCATCGTGCAGGTTGAGCGTCAGGCGCTCTCGAACGCTTCGGGTAACACCGTCACCGTTGGTGTGCGTCCAGAAGACATCCAGGTGTCGACCACCCCTGGCGCTGGCCTCGAGGTCAAGGTCGACATCGTCGAAGAGCTCGGCGCTGACGGCTACCTGTACGGCAACGCCACGGTTGAGGGCAAGCGCGTCGACATCGTCGCCCGCGTTGATGGCCGCTCGCACCCGTTCGCGGGTGACACGGTCTACCTGACCCCGACCCCGAAGCACGTGCACGTGTTCGACGCTGAGTCGGGCGCACGTCTCGGCGACCGCGTCGCGGCTGACTAGTTCCTAACGAAAACGCGCCGATCGGCTCTGCCGGTCGGCGCGTTTTTGTCTGCCCGGATGGCAGCACCCACCACCTGGGCACCCGGCACGGGGCATCCGGCGAGTACGCTGGCCACGATGACTGCCCTCGCAATTAAGGCCTCACTGCCCGACGCCTCGCTGCTCGATTTGCCCTGGAACCTGCCCCTCGAGGATTGGCCAGGCGAGACGATCGCCACACTTCCAAAGGGCATCTCCCGACACCTGGTGCGGTTCGCCCAGGTCGGTGAGCACGTGTTGGCCATCAAAGAGACCAACGCCGAGATGGCGAACGGTGAATACGAAATGCTCCGGTCGTTGCAGCGGTTGCAACTGCCGACCGTTGAACCGGTTGCGGTGATCGAGAACCGCACGAGCGACAGCGGCGACGAGCTGCTCCCGGTACTCGTCACCCGCCACCTGCGGTTTTCGATGCCATACCGGGCGCTGTACTCGCAGACGTTGCGCCCAGACACTGCGGCACGCCTGGTAGACGCCCTCGCGCTGCTGTTGGTTCGTCTACACATCGCCGGGTTCTTCTGGGGCGATGTCTCGTTGTCGAACACGCTGTTCCGGCGCGACGCTGGGGCATTTGCCGCCTACCTCGTCGACGCCGAAACCGGGCGCCTCTACCCCGGTGGACTCTCGAACGGGCAGCGTGAGCACGACCTCGAGATCGCGAGGGTGAACATCGCCGGTGAACTGCTCGACCTCGAAGCCGGCGGACGGGTCGCCGATGAACTTGACCCGGTCCGCATCTCCGACAGCATTCTCGACAAGTACCGCAAGTTGTGGGCCGAGCTCACCGAGTCCGAGTCGTTTGCGACCGCCGACCGGTGGCGCATCAACAACCGAGTCGAGCGCCTGAATGCGCTCGGTTTCGATATCGAGGAGCTCTCGATCAACGCGGATGAATCGGGGCGCACGTTCCGTATTCAGCCCAAGGTTGTTGACGCGGGCCATCACCAGCGCCGCCTGCTGCGCCTCACCGGCCTCGACACCGGCGAAAACCAGGCGCGGCGGCTGCTCAACGACCTCGACGAGTATCGCGCCGGGCATCAGCGGCCCGGATTCGATGAGGAGCGCATCGCCCATGAGTGGTTGGTTGAGCAGTTCGAACCCGTCGTTCGCTCGGTTCCGGCCGACCTGCGCGGCAAGCTGGAACCGGCTGAGGTGTACCATCAGTTCCTCGAACATCGGTGGTACCTGGCGCAGCACGACGGCCACGACATTTCACTCGACGATGCGGTGGCCAGTTACGTCGACAACGTGCTTCGTCACCGGCGCGACGAAGCCACCATGTTCACTCCCCCGACCGGTGCGATGACGTCGGTGATCGATGTGATTCCCGCAACTTCGGCGATCGCCGCGATCGACCCGGATGACGCGAACGACTGGCGTTCGAAGGTCTAGGCCCGGTCGGCGGCTGAGGCCAGGTCGGCCCGCTGCTGCGATACCGCATAGAGCGCAACCGAAACGGCGATGCCTGCGTTCAGAGACTCGGTCGCGGCCGAGATCGGGATCGACACCACCGCGTCACAGGTCTCGGTGACGAGACGGCTGAGGCCCTTGCCCTCTGAGCCGACCACCAACACGATAGGACGGTCAGCGAGCTCGAGGTTCGGCAATGAGACATCCCCGCCGCCGTCGAGCCCGAGCACGAGCACACCCTGATCTTTGAGCAACTTCAGCGTCTGCGTGAGGTTCGACGCCATGGCCACCGGAATGCGGGCCGCGGCACCAGCCGACGTCTTCCAGGCCGAGGCGGTCACTCCGACCGAGCGCCGTTGCGGCACGATGACCCCCTGAGCGCCAAACGCGGCGGCCGAGCGAATGATGGCGCCGAGGTTGCGGGGGTCGGTGATGCCGTCGAGTGCGACGAACAGTGGCGTTTCGCCGGAGTCGATGACCTCGCCGAGCAAGTCGATCGGGTGCGCATACTCGTACGGTGGCACCTTGAGCGCGATGCCCTGGTGCACCGAGCCCTCGCCCGCGAGGCGGTCGAGTTCTGGTCGGGTGACTTCAAGCACAGCCAGACCGCGGTTCGTGGCGAGCTTGATTGCCTCACGCACGCGGTCATCGGCTTCGACGCGCTGAGCGATGTAGAGCGTCGTCGCCGGGATCCGGGTGCGGAGCGCCTCAACGACCGAGTTACGGCCGGTCACGATCTCAGATTCGTCACCGCTGCGCGAGCGAGCTGAGGCACCGGATGCCCCTCGCGGCACACCGGCGCGCTGTTTCTGCCCTGGCATCCCCTTACCGCCCGCAGCCTGGAACCGCTCGATCGCGGCCTTGCGCTTGCCAGCCACGTGCCATGAACGATCTTCAGCTTTCGGGGTCGGCCCCTTGCCTTCGAGGGCCTGGCGGCCCTGGCCGCCCGATCCGACCTGCTTGCCGTGGCTGCCCTTGCGGACCGCACCAGCGCGTGGTTTTCCTGCGCCTTTCATGACGGCTCCTTCATTGATTGCGCGCCCTTGTTGGGCGAGAAGTGATTCATGCGAGACTCCAATGGCTGCCCGCGGCACCATCCTCGATCTGCACACCGGCTGCCGCGAGCGAGTCACGGATCTCATCGGCCCGCGCCCAGTCACGCTGCTCACGGGCACGGCTGCGCGCCTCGAGCAGCCCAGTGATCAACACGTCAAGGGCCTGGTGGGCTGGTCCGGCGTCACCGACCGACCAGTGCGCGTCGGCCGGGTTGATCCCCAGCACGTTGAGCATGGCCGCCAGCTCGGCCACCGCGGTTGCGGCCGCCGATGCGTCACCAGCGTCAAGTGCGAGGTTCGCAGCGCGTACGGTCTCGTGCAACACCGCAAGCGCCGACGGCACGCCAAGGTCATCATCCATTGCGGCGGCGAAGCGGGAAGGCACCTCGGCAGCCGCCGCTGCGACGCCCTCGCGTTCAGCGCGGGCGAGCACCGTTGCAATGCGGTCGACGGCCGCCTGTGCTTCGGCGAGCGACGTATCGGTGAGGTCGAAGTTCGTGCGGTAGTGCGCCTGGGTGAGCAGGTATCGCACCGCAAGGGGGGTCGCTGAGGCGAACAGGTCGGCGGCGAAAACCGAATTGCCAAGCGACTTCGACATCTTCTGGCCGTTCACCTGAACCAGCCCGTTGTGCACCCAATACGTGGCGAACGCGTGGCCGGCCGCAGTCGACTGCGCCAGTTCGTTCTCATGGTGCGGGAACCGCAGGTCAAGCCCGCCGCCATGAATATCGAAGGCTTCGCCGAGGTACCGATGTGCCATCGCCGAGCACTCGATGTGCCATCCGGGGCGCCCGGCGCCCCAGGGCGACGCCCACGATGCCGAGGCAGGTTCATCGGACTTGCGGCCCTTCCAGAGCGCGAAGTCTCGCGGGTCCCGCTTGCCTCGTGGGTCAGCGTCGGTCGCGGGCTCCATGTTTGCGCGCGACTGCCGCGTGAGTTCGCCATAGGTCGGCCAGCTTGCCGTGTCGAAGTACACATCGCCCGAGCCATCCAGCGCCGGATAGGCGTGGCCGCGTTCGATGAGCGACGCAATGAGTTCTTGCATCTGCATGACACTGGCGGTCGCCCGCGGCTCATAGGTCGGCGGAGCGATGTCGAGCGTCTGATACCCCGCGGTGAACTCAAGTTCGATGCGGTAAGCGCGCGCCCACCACTCCTCATCGCCCGCGAGTTGCAGCACCTTGTCGTCGATATCGGTGACGTTGCGAATGACGGTGACCTGATAGCCGCGATAGGTGAACCACCGGCGCATCACGTCGTAGGCAAGCGCACTGCGCAGGTGCCCGATGTGCGGGCTCGACTGCACGGTTGGGCCGCAGACATAGATCCCGACTTGTCCCTCGACACGGGGCACGAAGTCGCGAAGCGACTGCGCCTTGGAGTCATAGAGCCGAATCGTCACCTGCCCAGCCTACCGGCGGGTGTCACGCGACCACGATGGATGCCTCGTCCGGGGCCTCGCGCGTCCGCGACCCCGAACGCCGCACGATGAGCGCGGTCGCGATGGCGGCGATGCCCTCGCCGCGGCCCGTGAACCCCAGCCCATCGGTCGTGGTGGCCGACACGCTAATTGGCGCACCGAGCAGGCCGCCGAGCAGCGCCTCGGCCTCGGCACGCCGGGGTGCGAGTTTCGGACGGTTGCCGATGAGCTGTACCGTGACGTTGCCGACCCGAAATCCGGCCTCACCCAGCAGCCCCACGGTGTGCCGCACGAACACCTCACCGTGCGCACCCGCGAAGCGCGCGTCATCTGTACCGAAGACCTGCCCGAGATCGCCAAGGCCGGCCGCTGCCAGCAGCGCATCACAGATTGCGTGGCACACTACGTCGCCGTCGCTATGCCCGGCGAGACCCTGCTCCCCTGGCCAATGCAGCCCGGCGAGCCACAGGGGCACCCCGGCGTCAGCGGCGAATGCGTGCGAATCGATCCCGGTGCCGACGCGCGGCTCGGGTCGCAGAACGCGGTCGGCGATGATCTGCTCTGCACGTTCCAGGTCGGCTGGCACGGTGATCTTGAACGACATCGGGTCACCTTCGGTTTCCAGCACGGGCACACCGATGGCGGCGACCAGCGCCGCATCATCGGTCAAATCAGCGGATGCCTCGGCGTACGCCCGATCGAGCACCGACCGCGGGAACCCCTGCGGGGTCTGCACCGCCCGCAATTGGGAGCGGTCGACGGTGTCGCCCATGACGCCGCGCTCGCCCACTTGCCGGAGCGTGTCGACAACTGGCACCACCGGCACCGCACCCGCCCCGTGCTCGACCACCGCGGCAATCACCCGCTCAAACACGGCGCTCGGCGTGAGCGCACGCGCCGCGTCGTGCACGAGCACGGTATCGATGCCGGGCGGCACCGCGGCAAGTCCGCGCGCGACGGATTGTTGGCGCGTCGCGCCACCGACCACCACGATCGTGGGCACTCCGGGCAGCACCTCGGCGGCGGCGGCCTGTGCCGCATCAACGCGATCTGCGGGAGCGACCAGCGCAACATATGCCAGTGCGGGAATCTGTCGCAGTTGCGCCAACGCCGTCGACAGCACCGTACCCGCGCCGAACGGCACGAACGCCTTCGGCTCAGGGCGACCCAGCCGTGACCCGCTGCCAGCAGCAACCACGATCACAGCAACAGATGGATGGCTCACAGCACGATCGTACGGCGCCGGGCGCGGAGCATCCGAATGCGAATACTCACGATGACCCGCGTCGACCGTCACGGTCGGCGCGGCATGCGCAGGACTAGGAAGCCAGGACCTCGTCGAGCACGGTCGACGCCTGCTCTTCGTTGGTCTTCTCAGCGAGTGCGAGCTCGGAGATCAGGATCTGGCGCGCCTTCGCAAGCATGCGCTTCTCGCCGGCCGACAGTCCGCGGTCCTGGTCGCGGCGCCACAGGTCGCGAACGACCTCGGACACCTTGATGACGTCACCCGAAGCCAACTTCTCGAGGTTTGCCTTGTACCGGCGAGACCAGTTAGTTGGCTCTTCGGTGAATGGAGCACGCAGCACTTCGAAGACCTTCTCGAGGCCCTCTTTGCCGATCACGTCGCGCACGCCAACTAGGTCAACATTCTCGGCAGGAACCTGAATAATCAGATCACCCTGCGTCACCTTGAGTTTGAGAAAAAGCTTCTCTTCACCCTTGACGACTCGAGTTGCGACTTCGATGATGGTGGCGGCTCCGTGGTGTGGGTAAACGACCGTCTCGCCAACCTCAAAAAGCATGAATCGCTGTCCTTTCCCCGGCGTTAAGACTACCACATGAGGTACCCTCCTCCCGGCCTGGGCTGCCTGCTGAAGCGGCCTGCGTGCTGGGCTAGACTCGAAGCGCACATTTGCCGCACGCCAACTCTTTCGCGTGCCCGTCGCCCTGGAGGACTCGTGAAGGTTCGCGCCGCTGCCATCGCTGCGTTTGCACTCTCAATTGCGCTTGGCACGACCGGCTGCGGCCTGATGACTTACCAAGCGACCACCGCCCACTACGACCCGAGCGATGGCGTTTCGGCGCAGGTGGGCGACGTGTCGGTGCGGAACGTCATCCTCATCTCGAATGGCGAGAAGGGGGCGACGCTGTTGCTCGCAGCGGTGAACCACCACGATAGCCCCGCCACCGTTTCGGTGAGCGTTGCGGGCGAACGCACGGGCCTCGGCTCGTTTACCGTCGACGGCAACTCGAGCGTGTCCTTCGGCGGCGACGCATCCTCGAAGGCTCCTGTGCTGGAGACGCTGAAGGCTGAACCGGGCACTCTGGTGAAGCTCTACCTGCAGTATGGCTCGGCAGAGGGTCAGACGCTGCAGGTGCCGGTACTCGACGGCCGCCTGCCGGAGTACAAGCAGTTCGCCTCAACCAAGTAACGAGTCGTCAGGCGCCGAGCGAGCGGGCATCCGTCGCTCAGTGCTACCAGCCCACGGCCAGTAAGGGCGCCCAAGCCGGTTCAGGCGTTACGCCTCAAACCGATAGCCGAGCCCGCGCACGGTGACGAGTTGCACCGGCTCAGCCGGGACCGCCTCGATCTTTGATCGGATGCGCTTGATGTGCACATCAAGGGTTTTGGTGTCGCCGAAATAGTCCGAGCCCCAAACCCGGTCAATCAGTTGACCCCTGGTCAGCACTCGGCCCGCATTTCGCATCAGCAATTCGAGCAACTCGAATTCCCGCAGCGGCATACTTACCTCGCGCCCTTCAACCGTGACGACGTGGCGATCAAGGTCCATATGCACGCGGCCAACTCGGAGCAAGGCCGAGTCGTCGCCCGCTGGCTCATCAACGCGGCGCCGAAGCACTGCTCGAATGCGGGCCAGCAGTTCGCGGGTTGAGTACGGCTTCGTGACATAGTCATCGGCGCCGAGTTCCAGACCCACCACGATGTCGACCTCTGAGTCCTTCGCGGTCAGCATGATGATCGGCACCTGACTGCGCTGTCGCAGTTCACGACACACCTCGGTGCCCGCGAGCCCCGGCAACATGAGATCGAGCAACACCAGGTCAAAGGCGCCCCGGTCGAAGACGCTCACCGCCTGTTGGCCATCGGCCGCGACAGTGACCTCGTACCCTTCTCGCTCAAGCAGGAATGCGAGCGGCTCACTCAGCGCCGACTCGTCTTCGACCAAAAGAATGCTGGTCACGTGGTGCCATCTCGTTCGGGACCTGCGGCGGCGCCGAGGTCGGGGTTTGCTCCGGCTGGGCGCTCGTCAGCAGATCGGGTCGGCTCGGTCAGTTCAAGCTCATCGTCGACATCGCTGCCCGGGGCACGGGGCAAGCGGATCGTGAACGTCGAGCCCTGACCAGGGCGTGACCAAGCCTGCACCTCACCCTGGTGCTGCTGCACGGTGTGCTTCACAATGCTGAGCCCAAGCCCTGATCCGCCGGTGTTCCGGGCGCGGGCCGGGTCGACCCGGTAGAACCGTTCCCAGATGCGTTCAAGTTCGACATCCGAAATGCCAATGCCTTGGTCGGTGATGACGACCTCGACCTGCGTCGGCGTCACACGCACCCCGACCCCAACGCGGCCGCCCGCGTTCGAGTAGTTGATGGCATTGGCGAGCAGGTTGTGCACCGCGACCACGAGCGCCGCACGGTCGCCCAACACATCGGCCTGCCCCTTTGAGGTGCGCACCACCAAGACCACCTGTTTGCCGTCGGCCAGCACGCGTGTCTCATCGACGGCTTGCGTCACGACGTCGTTCATGCTGACCAGATCGGTGCGGCCGCTGACATCCGTCGCCTGGAGCCTGGCCAACTCAATGACATCCGCCGTGATCTGCGCCAGGCGCTGCGATTCCGTTGCCAAGCGCTTCGCAAAGCGACGGACGGTGGTCGGGTCATCCGCTGCGTGTTCAATCGCCTCTGCGAGCAGACTGGCAGACGCGATCGGGGTCTTCAACTCATGGCTGATATTCGCCACAAAGTCGCGGCGTACCGCATCGAGCCGGTGCGCCTCGGTGTGGTCGACACCAGAGATCATCGTGAAGCGGGCTCCGATCTGTCCCGCGCGCACCGCGATCACCCGCTGACTGGTCGCGAAACGTTCCGCGCCCAATTCGACCTCGTAGTCGACGGGATGGTCTTCACGGCGGGCCGCGGATGCGATCGGGATCAACGCGGGGTTCAATACCAGTTGGTTCGGCACCAGGAGCCCGAGCGCGGCCGCACCATCGGTCGCGTGCACGACGTTGTTCGACGGATCGATCACCACACACGCTGAGCCGACCGCGACGAGCACGTCAGCCATACCATCGGGCAGGCTGGCGGTTGCCGCACGTCTCGCGTTGGATCCTCGGCGTTCGGCCACCGCGAGCGCCACCATGAAACCGGCGCCGACCAGCAGACCAAACACCAGTGCTGCCAACGTCAGCAGCGTGGGGTTCATGCCACCAGACTAATCGGCGCGCTGCGTTGCGTTTGGCGAGATTTCGCCCTGACCGCGCTAGGTTAGCGAGTGTTCAGCAGTTCGGCACCAACCGTTTACCAGCGCTCGCGAGGATAGCCGGGGTCGGCACTGCCGGAATTTGCCGCGTGCATACGTGGCCGGGAAGAGGGAATCACAATGCGTGAAGTGTTCCAACAGGAACTGCGCGAGGTCCAAGACCGGTTGGTCGAGATCGCGGCGTTGGTAGCGGTCGCGATTGAGCAGGCGAGTTACGCCTTCAACGAATCCGACGTGATTCGCGCGGACCAGGTCATCTCGGACGACCTCAAGATCGACATGGCCACGCAGGAACTCGATGAACTTGCGGTGAAGATCCTCGCGCGCCAGCAGCCGGTTGCCCGCGACCTTCGCATCATCGTCAGCGCACTGCGCATCAGCGCGTCGCTTGAGCGGATGGGCGACATCGCCACCCACATTGCGCAGCTCGCCCGCTACCGGTTCCCGGACAAGGTCGTACCGAAGACGCTGCGCCCCACCTTCGTTGAGATGGGCGCGCTCGACGTGCAGTTCGCAAAGCAGCTCGTTGACTTGCTCACCACCGAAGACCTCGCCATCGCCGAAGCCATCAAGGTCGATGACGACAAGGTCGACGCCCTCCACCAACACGTCTTCGACACGGTGCTTGGCGACAAGTGGAAGGGTCAGGCAGCAGATACTGTCGACGCCACGCTCGCCAGCCGCTACCACGAACGGTTCGCCGACCACGCCGTCTCGATCGCGAAGAAGGTCACGTACCTCGCGACGGGTGACTGGCAGGGTCAGGACGACGCATAGTCATCGCACCAACGTGAAGAGGCCCCACCGTGAGGTGGGGCCTCTTCACGTTGTGAGCGGGGCGACGTGGGCCCGAACCGACGTTGGTACGGCTACTTCTTGCCCTGCGCGGCGACCGCTGCAGCGCCAGCCGCCGCAGCTTCTGGGTCGAGGTAGCGGGCCGGTCCGACCGGGCGGTACGAGGCATCCAGCTCGTACACCAGCGGAATACCGGTCGGAATGTTCAACTCGGCAATGTCGTCGTCGCTGATGCCATCGAGGTGTTTCACGAGCGCGCGCAGCGAGTTGCCGTGCGCGGTGACCAGCACCACCTTGCCGGCGGCGAGGTCGGGCACGATCGCGTCGTTCCAGTACGGCAGCATGCGATCGATGACATCTTTCAGGCACTCGGTGCGTGGCAGATCAGCATCGTCGAGATCGGCGTAGCGCGGGTCGCCGACCTGCGAGTACTCGGCGTCGTCGGCCAACACTGGCGGCGGCACATCGAACGAGCGGCGCCACAGCTGGAACTGCTCAGGCCCGTACTTCTCGAGCGTTTCGGCCTTGTCGAGCCCTTGCAGCGCGCCGTAGTGACGTTCGTTGAGCCGCCACGACCGACGGACGTCGATCCAGAGCCGATCGGATGCCTCGAGCGCAATGTTTGCGGTCTGGATCGCCCGGGTGAGCACCGAGGTGTGCAACACATCGGGCAGCACACCCGACTCGACGAGCAATTCACCGGCGCGTTGCGCTTCGGTGCGCCCCTGCTCGGAGAGCCGGCAGTCGACCCATCCGGTGAAGAGATTCTTCTGGTTCCATTCACTGTTGCCGTGGCGCAGGAGTACGAGAGTAGCCATGGATTCAGCCTACCGGCGCCTCATCCGGCACAATGAGCGCATGACTGCGCCCGGCCGCCCCGCTGCCAAACGGACGGTCGGCACGATCACTCGTGGTACGACGAACACCAACCGGCTCCGCAGGGTCGACCGGTGGATTGCCGACCGTGCGGCGCTTCGCGCGACGGAGGATCCGCTGGTGGTCGATCTCGGCTACGGCGCGAGCGGGGTGACCGCCTTCGAACTCGCCATGAGACTGCGAACCCGGCGCCCGGACGTGCGGGTGCTCGGGCTTGAAATCGACCCGGCCCGCGTTGCGAGGGCGCGGGCGGAGCTCGAGCGCGTGCGCGCCGGGGACACCCACTTCGCCCGGGACCTGCCCGTCACCTTCGGGCGCGGCGGGTTTGAGATCCCAACGGCGGATGGCTCGCGGCCGGCCATGATTCGCGCCTTCAACGTGCTGCGCCAGTACGACGAATCAGCCGTTGCCGACGCCTGGCGGCTGATGCGTTCGCGGCTCGCGCCGGGCGGGATTCTGGTCGAAGGTACCTGTGATGAACTGGGCCGGGTCGCCAGTTGGGTCGACCTCGATGAACACGGGCCGCGGTCGCTCACCATCGCGTTACGGCTCCAGGGTCTCAGCGCGCCCTCGATCGTTGCCGAACGACTGCCGAAGGCGCTCATTCACCGAAATGTGCCGGGCGAGCCGGTGCACGCCCTGCTCACCGACCTGGATCGGGCCTGGCAGACCGCCGCGCCGCTCTCGGTCTACGGGCCGTCGCAGCGCTGGATTCACGCCGTCGGAATGCTCCGCGACCAGGACTACCCGGTGCTGGGGGCAGCGCGCCGCCACCGGCTCGGCGAACTCACGCTCGACTGGAGGGCGGTCGCACCGAACTAGGTTCAGCGGCCCCCAAGTCGCGGAATGCGCGGCACGTCGACGATCGAACCGGCATCGGATGGCACGATGACCTGCTGCGCCGCGGCGACCTCGGTGCCGTGCGACTCGACGATCAACTCGAGGTCATCAGGCACGGCCCGTTTGACCACGGCAAGCGCGATCGGGCCGAGCTCGTGATGCATCGCTGCTGCCGTGATGTGTCCGACCTCGCGGCGTTCGGCCGGGGCATCCGGTTGTGCTTTCAGGGCGATGACCTGGTCACCGGCGACCGGAAGCACGGTATCGCTGCCATCCAGGTGCAACAGCACGAGCCGCCGCGGCGGACGGCCCAAGTTCAGCACCTTCGCGACGGTCTCTTGGCCGCGGTAGCAACCCTTGTGCAGATCAACTGCAGTACGCAACCAGTCGAGTTCATGGGGCAGCGTGTTCGCATCAACCTCAGTCGCCGCCCGGGGGCGAGCAACCGCGATGCGCAAGGCTTCGGCCGCAAGCGATCCAGATGCCTGCACCGCGCCGGTGCGCACGGCGGCCGCCGCGTCGGAGAACGCCGTCCGCGACACCACCCGCTCAACCCAGGAGAACTGTGCGGCGACATGTGGTTCAGCTGCGTACTGGTAGCCACCGGCGCGGGCAACCGACCACGGGTCGACCCAGGTCACCCCGGAGGCACCAACGGACTCCAGCGCGCCAATGGCACATGCCCCGAGCACCGCAACCTCGGCGCTGACATCGGCCACTTCGACGCGAGCCATGAACCGCATGCGGTTGAGCCACGCAGCGAGTGGTGCAGCAGCCGGACCGTCGACGATCAACCACATGGTCTCGCCATCGTCGACGACGTGCGCGGCGTACTCGACGTGACCGTGCGCATCGAGAATGAGCGTCTCGGTTGACTCTGCCGGCGCTAAACGGTCGAGCGCTTGCGACGCCATCGAATGCAGCCAACTGCGGCGGTCGTCACCAGTCACCGTGACGACACCGCGATCTGAGCAGTCGACGACGGCCCGACCGGCCTCAAGTACACGCTGTTCGACCAGCGGATTGCCGTAGTGCGCCGGCACCGAGCCGTCCGATTCGCTGACTGCGCCCGGAAGGTCGAGAAAAGGCGACCGGGTGGTCATTAGTCGACCTTCGCAAGCCGGGCCGACGCGTGCGTGCGCAGGTCGTTGCCGTTGGCCGCGATGTCCCAGGCCCACAGCAGATGGCCTTCGACCAGCCCAAAGAGGCGCGTCGCACCGGTGTATGGTCGGGCGCTGGTACTTCGAACCACCGCATCGGTGGCGAGATCGATGCGTGGTCCATGCACGCGGCCAACATAGAGCTCGGTGATCCCGTCTGGATGCACGATGGATGCCTCGATATCGAAGCCGCCGTGCGGCCGCCGCAGCGCCTCCACCGCCTGAGCGCTCCCAAACGGCGCCACGCCTTCGCCGAGCAGCAGGCCAGGTCCGGGGTCGCCAGGCTCTGGGAGCCGTGCCATGCGCCAGAACCCGACCTCGGTGCTGAGCGGTGTCTCGTCTGCGCCAAGCACCCACGTGGTCGCTTGGTAGTTCAGGCAGGCGAGCCCGTCATGGCTGAAACTCAGGCGTTGCCGAAACTCGAACTCAACGCGGCCCTCGTTCGGGTCATCCGCCCCGGGAATCGCATCGGTGTGCCGATACGCGACGACGCCGATGCCTTCCCAGACTCCGAGCAGCCACGACAATGGGGCCAACTCGGGCCGCAGCCCAATGGGCAGGTCGATCATCGCGTTAGCGCTGACCCTTGAAGAGTTTGTAGACGACGACACCAGAAACCCACGCAATTGCGAGGCTCGCGAGCGAGAGCAGGCCGACGAAAAGCAGTTCAAGCGCGACGAGCTGGTCCATGTGTTTCAGTCTAGCTTTAGCGCGCCAGGAGCGGCGTCAAGGCGGCGGCGCAGATCGCGAGCACGATCGCTGAGCCGGCCACCGTCACGCTGACCCGCGCAACATACCCGGCCGCACGTTTGGTTGCGAGTTGCACGACGAGTGCGATCACGACGAGCCCACCAAAACAGGCGCCGAGGGCACCGAACACGCCGAACCAGTCATGCGTGCCGTATGTCGGCACATCGACCCCGGAATAATGGGCGAGCACGACCCACGCCCCGAGGGCGACCGCGAGGATCCAGACCGCAACAATGGCGCCCCAGCCATCAATCTGTGGCTGATCAGCTCGCTCCATCAACACCCCTACCGTGGCCGCGGCCGCAACTCCCGTACTATTTACAGAACCTACTACTGGAGGCACTCGTGGCGCAGGTTCTGATGCTGTCGCCGGCGAGCGACAGCGATGTCCTCCCCGCTCTGGCGCTCCTTGCGCATCGGGTCCGGGTTATCCCCGCGACCCCTGAGTCGGTCGTCCGCGCTCCCGACGCCGATGTGGTGATCCTTGATGCCCGCACGAACCTCACCGGTGCCAAGTCGCTGTGCCAAATCTTGCGGTCCGCGGGCCTCGCCGTTCCACTGCTCGTCGTCGTGACTGAAGGCGGTTTGACCGCGGTGTCGGCCGACTGGGGCATTGACGACGTGCTGTTGGTTGACGCCGGCCCAGCCGAGATTGACGCGCGATTGCGACTCGCCCTCGGGCGCGCCCAGAAGTCGTCCGAGGCACAGACGCCGGAGCGAATCCACGCCTCCGGCGTCGTCATTGACGAAGTGAGCTATTCGGCTCGCGTACAGGGTCGGGCGCTCAACCTCACCTACAAAGAGTTCGAATTGCTTCGCTTCTTGGCGGCGCATCCGGCCCGGGTCTTTACACGCGAACAGTTGTTGAGCGAGGTGTGGGGGTACGACTACTTCGGCGGCACCCGCACCGTCGATGTGCACGTGCGCCGCCTTCGCGCAAAGCTCGGCGACCTCGAATCGATCATCGGCACAGTGCGCAACGTCGGCTACCGGTTCAACTTGCACGACGAAGACGACGAGTCCGACACCTCTGCGTAGCCAGATCGTCACGCCCGGCCCACACGCGGTTCGCCGCGAACTGGAACAATGACAGCATGACCGAGCTTGACGATCAGGAGCGCACGTCGAGCGACTTCGACGACGACTTCGAACCGTTTCACCTTGAGGGTGCCCCTGAACTCATCGCCGAGCGCTACATCGACCGCGAATTGAGCTGGCTCGCATTCAACCAGCGCGTGCTCGAACTTGCCGAGGACCCGACCGTGCCGGTGCTCGAGCGAGCCAACTTCCTCGCAATCTTCGCTTCGAACCTCGACGAGTTCTTCATGGTGCGCGTGGCCGGGTTGAAGCGCCGCATCGCCACCGGACTCGCCGTGCCGACCAACGTGGGTCGCGCGCCGCTCGATGTGCTCGCGGACATCTCAAACAAGGCGCATGAACTCCAGGAACGCCACGCACGCGCCTACGCCGAGCAGGTGCGGCCAGTGCTCGCTGAGGCGGGCATCCGCATTGTGGGCTGGGCTGAGTTGAACGACGCCGAACGTGCATCACTTGGTGAGCAGTTTTCGGCGCAAATTTTCCCGGTGCTGATGCCGCTCGCGGTGGACCCGGCACACCCGTTCCCGTACATCTCTGGCCTCTCGCTCAATCTCTCGGTGCGCATCCGGCATCCGAAAACTGGCCGCATCGAGTTCGCACGTGTGAAGGTGCCACCGATGCTCGATCGGTTTGTTCGGGTTGATCCGAACGAAAGCCTGAAAGACAGCCGCTATCTGCCACTCGAGGACCTCATCGCGAACCGGCTCGGAGACCTCTTCCCGGGCATGCAGGTGCTCGACCACCACGCCTTCCGGGTGACCAGGAACGAAGACGTCGTCGTCGAGGAAGACGAGACCGAGAGCCTGATCCAGGCGCTTGAGAAGGAGCTCCTCCGGCGCAGGTTTGGCCCACCGATTCGGCTTGAGGTCTCCGACGACATGGATGCCGCCACCCTCGAATTACTCGTTCGAGAACTCGGCATCTCGGAGCAGGAGGTCTACCGCCTGCCATCACCGCTCGACCTGCGTGGACTGTTCAACCTGGCAAAGGTGGATCGTCCGGAGCTGCATTACCGCACGCACGTGCCCGTCACGCACCCGAAATTCCAGGGCGATGGCCCCTCCGGGCTCGGTGACCTATTCGAAGCGATCTCGGCCGAAGACATCCTGGTGCACCACCCCTATGACTCGTTCGCGACCAGTGTGCAGGCGTTCGTCGCGCAGGCCGCCGCCGACCCGAACGTGCTCGCAATCAAGCAGACCCTGTATCGCACCTCAGGTGACAGCCCGATCGTGCAGGCGCTGATTGACGCGGCCGAGTCTGGCAAACAAGTGCTCGCGCTGGTCGAGATCAAGGCGCGGTTCGACGAACAGGCGAACATCTCCTGGGCCCGCAAACTTGAGAAGGCCGGCGTGCATGTGGTGTACGGGCTGGTCGGCCTCAAGACCCACTGCAAGCTGGCGCTGGTCATTCGGCAGGAGGCATCCGGCCTTCGGCACTACACCCACATCGGCACCGGCAATTACAACCCGAAGACGAGCCGAATCTACGAAGATCTCGGTCTGTTCACCGCCGACGCGCAGGTCGGCAAAGACGTCACGCGACTCTTCAACGAACTCTCCGGGTACGCGATTGAACGCAAGTTCAAGCGCCTCTTGGTTGCCCCGCGGCACCTGCGGAACGGGCTGCTCAAACTGATCAGTACCGAGATGCGCAATGCCGCAGACGGCAAGCCAAGCGGCATCCGGATCAAGGTGAATTCGATGGTCGACGAAGCGATCATCGACGCGTTGTACCGGGCCTCGAATGCCGGCGTTCCGGTGGACATTTGGGTGCGCGGCATCTGCAGCCTGCGGCCCGGGGTTCCAGGGCTGAGTGAGAACATCCGGGTTCGCTCGGTGCTCGGTCGGTACCTCGAACACTCTCGGGTATTTGCGTTCCACCACCAGGGCGATGAGCAGGTCTTCATCGGATCGGCCGACATGATGCACCGCAATCTCGATCGCCGCGTCGAGGTGCTCGTGCGCCTCGCTGACCAACGACACCTTGGGATGATTGACCAGATGTTCACCGATGCATTTGCCGACACCACCGGCGTCTGGCAGCTCGACGATGCGGGCGCCTGGACTCGTCACGCAGCAAGCGATGTCGGCGCGCCCCTCAACGACCTGCAGGACGTGACGATGCAGCGGCACGCAGCCCGCACCCGGAAGACCGCATGAAGCGCGAGGTCGAGCGCGCAATCTTCGCCGCTGGCGCACTGTGTTGGCGCGTGATCGATGGACGCATCCATGTGCTGGTCATCCACCGCCCGCAGTACGGTGACGTGACGATCCCCAAGGGCAAGGTCGACCCTGGCGAAACGCTGCCTCAGGCCGCGGTGCGCGAAATCGAAGAAGAAACCGGGTTGCGGGTCGCCCTTGGGGTGCCGCTCGGCGAGAGCCGGCACGCGATGCCTGGGCGGTTCGAAAAAGTCGTGCATTACTGGGCGGCCGAGGTATCGGATGCCGCCATCCACCGTTCGACCTTTCGCCCGAACAGCGAAGTCTCGGCACTCGAGTGGGTAACCATCAAGCGCGCTCGCGCGTACCTCAGCTACAAACTCGACGTCGATATCGTCGATCGGTTCGCGGCCCTGGTTGACCAGGGTGTGACGAGCACGTTCCCGCTCATCGTGTTGCGGCATGCCAAGGCGACGGCTCGGTCCGAGTTCGACGGCACCGACCAGGCGCGCACCCTGACCGAACGTGGCATCGGGCAGGCAGCCGAACTCGTGAACACCGTTGCCGCATGGGGGCCGAAGCGGATCGTGACGAGTTCAGCCATCCGGTGCGTCGCGACAGTGACGCCGCTCGCCGCCGCCCTTGGTCGCGCACCTCGGCGCCTCGACGGGCTGACCCAGGATGCATTCGACCAGGGCGCCGATGAGGTTCGGCGCGTCGTCGGGAAGCGCGTTCGGCAGGGTGTGCCCGCAGTGATCTGCAGCCATCGCCCGGTGCTTCCCGTCATCTTGAAAGAGCTGGCGCTTGCGACCGGCACGCCCGTCGGACCGTATCTGACCCACGCCGCTGCGCTCGCCCCTGCGGCGTTCAGTGTGGTGCACCTCTCAGCGACGAACCCGGCGAGTGGCATCATCGCGATCGAGACGCACCACCCGCGCGACTAGGTGGAGCCCGGCAAGCTCGCAAACACGTGCTGGGCCGTTCACCTCCTGTTTACCTCCGCTGTTGTTGTTGGTCACCCTGCCCGCTTACCGTCGCTAGCGGGTCAGCACCGACCAAAATCTGCAGTCAACCCTGAAAGGGACACCCGTGAACCTCAAGCGTTCTGGCGCCGCAGCCGCCATCGCACTCGTCGCCGCTTTGGCGCTCAGCTCGTGCGCCGCCAACGAGACCGACGCCCCAGCCCCCGCAAGCACCGGCGCTGGCACCAAGCTCACCGGCACCCTGATCGGCGCTGGCTCGTCGGCGCAGAAGGCCGCGCAGGAAGCGTGGACCGCCGAGTTCCAGAAGGCGAACCCGGGCGTCGACATCAGCTACGACCCGACCGGTTCGGGCGCTGGCCGCACCACCTTCATCGCTGGCGGCTCGGACTTCGCCGGCTCAGACTCGGCCCTCAACGCCGACGAGCTGAAGAAGACCTTCGGCGCCTGCGCCCCAGACACCACCGCAATCGACCTCCCGGTCTACATCTCGCCGATCGCCGTGATCTTCAACATCGACGGCGTCACCGACCTCAAACTCGACGCGAAGACGCTCGCGGGCATCTTCAAGGGTGCGATCACCAAGTGGAACGACCCTGCGATCGCCGCGCTGAACCCAGACGCCAAGCTTCCGGATGCAGCGATCACCGCGGTGCACCGCTCTGACGACTCGGGCACCACGAAGAACTTCACCGACTACCTCTTCCAGAACGCTCCGGATGTCTGGGACGCGAAGCCAGCCGACCCGTTCCCGTACAAGACCGGTGAAGGTGCACAGGGCACCTCAGGTGTGGTGACCGCGGTCACGAACGGGAAGAACACCATCGGCTACGCTGACGCATCGAAGGCCGGCAAGCTCGGCGTCGCGAAGATCAAGATCGGTGAAACCTTCGTCGGCTACACGGCAGAGGCCGCGGCCAAGGTTGTTGCTGAGTCGAAGCCAGCAGCGGACCGCCCGGCCAACGACCTCGCGTTCTCACTGAACCGGAAGACGACCGACCCAACCCACTACCCGCTCGTGCTCGTCTCGTACGCGATCGTCTGCCAGCAGTACAAGGACGCTGCGAAGGCAGAGCTGGTGAAGGCTTACGTGTCGTACCTCGCAGGTGTTGACGGCCAGTCGGTTGCTGCCTCGGCCGCAGGTGCTGCGCCACTCTCGGCCGACCTGCAGAAGAAGGTTGCTGACGCGCTGGCTACCATCAAGTAGTAACGCGTTGCAGGTCGGGGTTGCGTGAGTGACCCCGACCTGCACCACAATTACAGAACAACTGAATCGCACTTCCCCCTGCTCCTCCCTGACGGAAAGTTCCGAGATGTCGTCTGCGCCAGCGGATTCCCGAATCAAGGCCCCTCAGCGACCCGGCGACCGCATCTTCTCGACCTCGACGGTGGTTGCGGGCAGCCTGATCCTCGTGGTCCTCGCGGCCGTCGCGATCTTCCTCGTCGTGCAGTCGCTCCCCGCGCTGGGCGCTGGGAAAGCCGACCTCAAGGGCGGCGCCAACAACTTCTTCGAGTACGTCGCGCCAATCATCTTCGGCACGGTCTGGGCAGCTGCCATTGCACTGGTCATCGCCGTGCCGATCTCACTTGGTATCGCGCTGTTCATCTCGCACTACGCGCCCCGCCGACTGGCGCGCGCACTCGGCTACATCATCGATCTCCTCGCGGCCGTACCATCCGTGGTGTTTGGGCTTTGGGGCATCACCGTGCTGGCACCTGCGGTGCAGCCGATCTACTCGGGGCTCGCTGATCTCATGCCCTGGTTCCCGCTGTTCGCGGGCCCGGTCTCTGGCACTGGCCGCACTGTGCTCACGGTGGCGATCGTGCTCGCGGTGATGATCCTGCCGATCATCACCGCCCTCTCGCGTGAGATCTTCCTCCAAACCCCGGTGCTCCACGAAGAGGCCGCGCTCGCGCTCGGCGCAACGCGCTGGGAGATGATCCGCATCGCAGTGCTGCCATTCGGCCGCCCCGGCATTGTGTCGGCCGCCATGCTCGGCCTCGGCCGCGCGCTCGGCGAGACCATGGTGGTCGCAATGGTGCTCTCCCCCTCGTTCGTGATCTCATTCGCCCTGCTGCAGTCACAAAACCCAACGACAGCCGCCGCGAACATCGCACTGAACTTCCCTGAGGCACATGACGTCGGCATTAATGTGCTGATCGGTACCGGTCTCGTGCTCTTCATCATCACGCTCGCGGTGAACATGTTGGCCCGTTGGATCGTTGACCGCCGCAAAGAATTCTCGGGAGCGAACTGATGTCGGTACTGGCTGAATCAAACGGTGCGATGACGATCGAGAACCCGCTCACCGCTGCGCATCTCCCCCGTTACACACCGTGGGCGACCCTGCTTCTTGCCCTGCTTGTTTCGGGAGTCGGGTTCGGCATTCTTGCGGCATCGGCCGGCGCAACCTTCAACATCGCCGGCGCCGTCGTCGTCGGCCTCATCGTCTACCTGCTCGTGATCTGGCTGATCTCACGCCGGGTTGAGGGCAGCCGACGCGCGATCGACCGGGTCATGACCGCACTCGTCGCCACCGCGTTCATCATTGCGCTGCTCCCACTGATTTCGGTTGCGTTCACCACGATCGTCAACGGGCTCCCCCGCTTCGACCTGAAGTTTTTCTCATCGTCGATGCGCAACGTTGTCGGCGCGGGTGGCGGCGCAATCCACGCCATTGACGGCACGCTGCTGATCACACTGGCGGCCACCATCATTTCGGTACCTATCGGCCTACTCACCGCGATCTACCTCGTCGAATACGGTAAGGGGCCACTCAAGCGCGGCATCACGTTCCTTGTCGACGTGATGACCGGCATCCCCTCCATCGTCGCTGGTCTCTTCGCCTTCGCGCTCTTCTCGCTGATCACCGGCAACGCCGGCATCCGATTCGGCATCGGCGCCGCCGTCGCCCTCAGCGTGTTGATGATCCCGGTCGTCGTTCGTTCAAGCGAAGAGATGCTGAAACTCGTTCCGAACGAACTGCGCGAGGCGTCGTACGCGCTCGGCGTACCCAAGTGGCTCACCATCGTGAAGGTGGTGCTGCCCACGTCGGTTGCCGGCATTGTCACCGGTGTGATGCTGGCCATTGCCCGGGTCATCGGCGAGACCGCACCGCTGCTCATCATCGCGGGCTTCACCACGAGTGTGAACACCAACCTGTTCCAGGACCGGATGATGACCCTGCCGGTGTTCGTCTTCGACCAGTACATGAACCAGGGGCGCGATGTGCAGGCATACATCGACCGTGCCTGGGCCGGCGCCCTCACGCTGATCCTCATCGTCGCGCTGCTGAACATTGTCGCCCGCGTCATCGCCAAGTATTTCAGCCCGAAGACCGGCCGCTAAGCCCTCGAACGAAGGAACCATCCATGTCTAAGCGCATCGAGGTCAACGACCTCAACGTGTACTACGGCAACTTCCGCGCGGTCGAAGGCGTCACGCTCACGATCGAGCCACGAACGGTGACCGCGTTCATCGGACCGTCAGGCTGCGGCAAGTCGACGTTCTTGCGCACCCTGAACCGGATGCACGAGGTAATCCCCGGCGCCCGCGTCGAGGGGCAGGTGCTCGTCGACGGCACCAACCTCTACGGGCCGAACGTTGACCCGGTACTCGTGCGCCGACAGGTTGGCATGGTGTTCCAGCGGCCGAACCCGTTCCCGACGATGTCGATCCGCGAGAACGTACTCGCTGGCGTTCGGCTGAATAACCGCAAGATCTCGAAAGCTGACGCCGACACCTTGGTCGAGTCGTCGCTGCAGGGCGCGAACCTCTGGAACGAGGTCAAGGATCGCCTCGACCGGCCAGGTGCCGGCCTTTCTGGCGGTCAGCAGCAGCGGCTCTGCATTGCTCGCGCAATCGCCGTGTCGCCTGAGATCATCCTGATGGATGAGCCGTGCTCGGCACTTGACCCAATTTCGACGCTCGCGATCGAGGACCTCATCGAAGATCTCAAACGCGAGTACACGATCGTGATCGTGACCCACAACATGCAGCAGGCTTCGCGGGTCAGCGACCGGACGGCGTTCTTCAACATCGCCGGCACCGGCACCCCCGGCAAGCTCATTGAGTACGACGACACCGACACGATTTTCTCCAACCCGTCGGTGCAGGCGACCGAAGACTACGTGTCCGGCCGCTTCGGGTAAGTCGTCACCCACTTCAACACACGGATGCCCCGGGCTTACGCCACGGGGCATCCGTTGTTCGGGCGTTGCGCAGGTTAGCCGCGGGTCATCCGTTTGCGATACGCGACGAGCGCGAGCCCGTACGCAACGACCAAGATCCCGGCGCACCACGCAAGCGCGGTGCCGAGGTCGGCACCGACCGGCTGCGCAGCGAGGAGGTCGCGGATCGAGTTCACGATCGAAGTGACCGGCTGGTTCTCGGCGAACCAGCGCACCGGGCCGGGCATGCTCTCGGTGGGCACGAACGCCGACGAGATGAACGGCAAGAAGATGAGCGGGTAGCTGAATGCGGATGCCCCGTCGACGGTCTTTGCGCTGAGACCGGCGATCACGGCAAGCCAGGTGAGCGCGAGGGTGAACAGCACAATGATGCCGGCCACCGCGAGCCACCCACCGATGCCAGCAGATGAGCGGAACCCCATGATCAAGGCAACCCCGACCACCACGGCGACCGAGATGAGGTTCGCCACCAGCGAGGTGAGCACATGTGCCCAGAGCACGGCCGAGCGCGTGATCGGCATCGAGTGGAACCGTTCGAAAATGCCGCCGTTCAGGTCTTGGAAGAGCCGGTAGGCGGTGTACGCGATGCCCGATGCCACGGTGATCAGCAGGATTCCGGGCAGCAGATACGTGACGTAGTTGTCGCTGCCCGACCTGATCGCCCCACCGAACACGTAGACGAACAGCAACATGAAGCCGATCGGCATGACAGCGGTGGTGATGATCGTGTCGATGCTTCGGCTGATGTGTTTCAGTGAGCGACCGGTCAGCGCGAGGGTGTCTGAGATGGCGTGGGTTGCCATGATCATGCCTCCACCAGGTTGAGGAACACGTCTTCGAGCGATGGTTGACGTTCGACGTACTCAACCTGCGCAGGCGGCAGGAGTTGTTTGAGCTCGGCGAGGGTGCCATTCACGAGGATGCGACCCTCATGCAGGATCGCGATGCGATCGGCGAGTTGCTCGGCTTCATCGAGGTACTGGGTGGTGAGCAGCACGGTGGTACCGCCCGCCGCGAGCGAGCGCACGGTCGCCCACACCTCAAGGCGCGCCTGCGGGTCAAGGCCAGTCGTCGGCTCGTCAAGAAAGACGATTGGCGGAGCGCCGATGAGGCTCATCGCGATGTCGAGTCGGCGGCGCATGCCGCCGGAGTATTCGCCAGCGCGGCGTGTGCCGGCCTCGGTGAGGCCGAACCGTTCGAGCATCGCGTCGGCGATGCCTGTTGGCTGCTTCTGGTGACGCAACCGGGCCACCAACACGAGGTTCTCGCGGCCAGTCAGCACGTCGTCGACTGCCGCAAATTGTCCGGTGAGGCTGATCGACTCGCGGACTGATTTGGGATCGGTTGCGATGTCGTGGCCGTGCACGGTGGCTGTGCCAGCATCGGCACCCAGCAGGGTGGCGAGGATCTTCACCAGCGTGGTTTTCCCAGCACCATTCGAGCCGAGTAGCGCGAAAACGCTCCCCTGTTCCACCTCAAGGTCGACGCCTCGCAGCACCTCAATGTTGCCGAATGACTTGTTGATGCCGCGCACGCTGATTGCGGCGGTCATTGTCGCCGCTCCGCATCGGTGATCGCCTGCTCCAAGCGGGCGCGCTCCTTGTCAATCCACTGCTTGCCGCCATACGCCTGCACGAACGACTCGGTGAACTCGGCCGGGTGCTCGCCGACGATGTCGCGAATCGCGGTGCCGTCAGCGGCAGCTCGTTCCCAGAGGTCGGCGAAGTCACTCAGCATGGTCACGATGGTGTCGCCCTCGACGAGTCCACCTGCGTACAGCAGGTAGCGCTGGCAAGCCTTCGCGGCATCGCCATAGGGCGCCGGCAGCGCGTCGATACGCTTCTGCGCGAGTTTGTACTGCTTTTTCTGTTCGAGCGATCCGGTGAACGCTTCAATCCATGAGGCCACGGTGGCCCTCCTTTCGGCCGGAATCGGCCCTCGGGTGCGGCGGTCGCCGCATTAGTTCGTGCGGTCTTCGCCACGGAGTTGTTCGATGTGCCCGGCAAGAAAGCCCCAGGTCGCCCAGAACTCTGCAAGGTCGGAGGCCCCGGCAGCGTTGAGCGTGTACACCTTGCGGGGCGGCCCCTTCTCGCTCGGCACCTTGGTGACGTCGACGAGGCCACGCTGTTCAATGCGCACGAGTACGGCATAGATCGTGCCTTCAGCGATGTCAGTGAAGCCGCGTTCGCGGAGTCTCGCGGTGATGTCGTAGCCGTATGCGGGTTCGCCGGCGATGAGCGCCAGCACAATGCCTTCGAGCGTGCCCTTCAGCAGTTCGGTGAGTTGTCTGCCCACTCAACCCTCCTCGGTACTCAGTGTTGGTAGGTACCGGTACAAAGTAACACTAAGTACCGGTACTCAGCAAGAGCGAGTACTGAGTCGCAACCCCTCAGTCGCGCGGGCGCTGCAGCGCGGCGTTGAATCGCGCCGTCGCGGCCGCGTCGACCGGCACACGAACCCCGTCGAGCTCGCGCAGTGGCGCCATCAGGCGCCCGCTCGAGATCAGCCACGCGGCATCCGCTGCACGAAGTTCGTCGACCGTCAGCGACCGCAGTTCGCATCGCATGCCTTCGGCCTCGAAGAGCGCGAACAGCGCGCGCTGGGTCGTGCCTGGCAGCACCGAGCCATCGGGCACCGGCGTCACGTAGGTCTCCCCGAGACGCACGATCACAGTTGCGGTCGCCGCCTCAAGCACGTACCCGTCGCTGGTGACAAAGATCGCATCGGATGCCCCGCGCCGAACGGCCTCGCGGTTCGCCGCAAAGTTCACCGCGAACGAGAGCGTCTTCGCGCCGAGCAACAGCCACGGCAGGCTGCGGCACGCCTCGAGGGTGTACCCGCGGTCGAGCGTGACGGCACTGACACCGTCGCGGCGATCGGCAGTGAAGTCGGGCTGCGGCGCGACCGAGATCCATGCGGTTGGCCCGTCGTGAGCGCCGCGACTGAGCACGAGGCGGAGGGTGTGAGCGGCCGCTCCGCCCGCGAGCACACCCTCGGCGTGGGCGAGCGCGGCGCGAAACTGCGCAAGGTTCGGCATCGGCAGGTCAAGTGCCGTCGCGGACTCGGCAAATCGCTCAAGGTGGCTGGTGACGTGCTGCACATGCCCGTTGAACACACCAAACGTTTCGAACACCCCGTCACCACGGCTTGCGGCGGCGTCGGTCACGGCGAGCGCCGGGGCATCCGATGCAACCAGACGGAACGTGTGCTGCCACCCACCCGGCTCAGCGCTAGCCGCCGGCCACGGGGCGATGAGGAGCGTGAACGAGTCGACCATGGCATGAGCATACGGTGGCGCATCCGGGCCGCCCGGCAACCGCGCACCAGCGTCGACCCACCGGTCGAACGATAGAATTCAGCAATGGCGAGCCAGCAGACTGACGAGCTCATCGCGGTCTCCGCGCTCCGGTGCGAACCCCCGGTGGTCGAGCATGCGCAGATTCACCTCACGTATTCGGCCCTGAGCGGCGATGAGGTCGCGTACTCGTTCACCGAAGTGATCGAGTTGCCGGCGCCGATCGACCACGTCGACGCCCACGTGCGCGACACACTGCTGCACCTGCTCTCGCTTGCCGCGTCGCCGAGCTACTTCAAGGCGTTCGCGCCGCCGGTGATCGAGGTCCCGGCCGGACTCACCGACGCGCAACGCACGTTCCTCGGCGAACTCATCACCAAGGGGCTCGGCGAGTTCATGTTCGTAAACGACCTGCCGCGGGTCTTTGACACCGAGATTGTCGCGCCAGTTCGCCCCGAGCTGAGCGCCCCCAACGACGTACCGACCGAGCCCAGGGCATCCACGCCGATCAGGCGCGTGCTCGTCGCGGTCGGCGGCGGCAAGGACTCAGTGGTCTCGATCGAGGCGCTGAAGTCGGCCGGGTACGACGTTGAACTCTGCGCGACGAACGGATTCGGTCCGATCGACGCCACCGCCCGGGTTGCGGGGCTGCCACTGCACGGAATCCGCCGACGCCTCGACCCACTGCTCTTCGAACTCAACGCGGCCGGCGCGCACAACGGGCACGTGCCCATCACCGCGGTGAACTCGTTGGTCACCGTGCTGAGCGCGCTGGCGCTCGGGTTCGATGCCGCGGTGTTCAGCAATGAGGCAAGTTCGTCATTCGGCAATGTCGGGTGGCATGGTCATACCATCAACCATCAGTGGTCGAAGGGGCTCGACTTCGAGCGGATGCTTGGCGCCAACCTCCCCGACGGATCCCCCGCCTATTTCTCGCTGCTGCGGCCGCTCACCGAACTGCGCATCGCGCGACGCTTCGCCACCCACCGCGAGTACCACCCGGTATTCACGAGTTGCAATCGCGCCTATCGCTGGCACGCCGAACGCAGTAGCACCTGGTGCGGCGAATGCCCGAAGTGCCGGTTCGTGTTCCTCTGCCTCGCCCCGTTCTTGCCGAAGGCCGAGTTGCTGGCAATTTTCGGCGGCCGTGACCTGTTCGCTGATCCGGCGCAGCGCGATGGATTCCTCGACCTCCTCGGCGCCGAAGAACGCATGAAGCCGTTCGAGTGCGTTGGCGAGCCCGATGAGTGCCGGGTGGCGCTCGCACTGCTGCGCGAACACGCAGACTGGGCGGGCCACGCGTTCTTCGCCGACGCTGAGGTCGCGGCGGTCGGTACGACGGCCGCCGAACGCGAGGCCGTGTTCGCCTTCCACGACGCCCATCTGCTCACCCCCGAGTTCGAAGCGGTTGCCCGTGCGGTATGACGAACTGATCGGCTGCTCCGTTGTGGTCTGGGGCGCCGGCCGCGAGGGGCGCGCCGCCTACGACGAACTTGAGCGGCGGGGCATCCCTGCGTCGATCGCCGTCACCGGTGGCGGCGAGGTGCCGTCCGATTTGGCATCGTTGACCAGCCCAAGCGGCGTTCTGATCGCAGTTGCTGGTGACGCGGCAATCGAACGGCTCGCGGCAGCCGATGTGGTGGTGAAATCGCCGGGGATCGCGCACACTGACCCCACATATCTCGACCTCATTGCACGGGGCGTGCGAGTGACGACGCTCACCGACCTCTGGCTGCACGAACGCGCAGACCGGGTGATCGGGGTGACCGGCACCAAGGGCAAGAGCACCACAGCGGCACTCATCGATCACCTGCTGCGCTCGGCCGAGGTGACCTCGACGTTGGTGGGCAATGGCGGTGTGCCGGTGACGGTGGGCGATGATGGCACGACGGCGGTCGCGGTCACCGAGGTGTCGAGCTACCAGGCGGCCGATCTCACGACTTCGCCGCGGGTGGCGGTGGTCACCTCGCTCTACCCGGAGCATCTGCCGTGGCACGGCAGCTATGAGCAATACGTGGCCGACAAGTTGAACCTGGTTGCGAAGGGCGCCGCGAGTGTGGTGATTCCCAACCGTGACTCGGTGGTTGGGCGAGCCGTGCTCGAGCGGTTGCCACCTGCGACACCCGTGCGTACGCCCGCCGACCTCGGTATCGAGGCATCCGACCAGGCATTGACGTGGGACGGTGTCGGCGCGCTGCCGGCCAATCAGATCCCGCTGCGCGGCCGCCACAACATGGTCAACGCGACACTCGCGCTGACCGCGGTCGTCGAATTCCTGGGGCGCGACGCGGTGGATGCCTCGGCGTTGCTGGCCGCGGTCGCGGGCTTCACTCCCCTGACCCATCGCCTCGAACGTGTTCCGTCAACCGATGGTCGGGAATGGATCGATGACGGCCTCGCTACCGCGCCCGAGGCGGTCGTTGCCGGGCTCGAGAGTTTCGCGGCGGCACGAGTGGTGTTGTTGGTCGGCGGATTCGATCGTGGGCTCGCATTCGAACCACTCATCGCCTACTTGGCCGACCGATCACCCGAGGTACCGGTGACCGCCATCGCCGTCGGGCCCGCGGGTGCACGCCTCGCGCGGGAGGCTGGCGATCGGGTGCCCGGAATTCGGGTCGCCCCATCTTTTGCCACCGCCCTCGACTGGGCACGCACCGAGAGCCCGAACACCGACGTGGTCATGCTTTCGCCGGGTGCACCCAGTTTCGATGAATTCGTCGACTATGAGGCCCGCTCTGCGGCGTTCCGCGAGGCCGCTGCCCGCGCGTAACCGGGCAACAACAATGCCGGGCCGCAGAACGCCTCTCGGCGCGAGGCCGCTCGGAGCGGCGAAAAATGGAGCCCGGGGTTACTGCGGCCCGGCCGAACCAGTCTACCGCGGCCCGCTCGGCCACCCGTTCGCGGGCAACAATTCGTTCACGACAGATCGCGGGCGGCTGACGTCCCGGCTAATCCGAGAACAGGCGTCCGCGCCTCGCGAGTTTCGCACATGCGCCAAGATCGGCCGCCAGCGCCGCAAGTCGCGACGCCCGGGTGGTGAGGTCGGCGGGCCGATCCGGATGCACTGAGGCCGAGGCATCCGCATCGTCAGCGAGGCTCAGTAACCCGGCACTGGCGATGCGCGCGAACGCGGCCGCGCGATCAAGCGCCGTTGCGAAGTCGCCGGTGAACACGCCGCGAAGTACCGTGTCGGCGAGGTCCAGCAGTTCCTCGGGGCCGGTCGGCGTCGGTGCGCCCGCGATCACCACGTCGATGGTTGGCAGGCTGTGCACACCCCGGCGGAACGCCAACGCGATGCCCGGGGCATCCGCCCGAACCGCCGCGCGCAGCAGATAGACGCGCCAGAGGGCACCCGGCAGGCTGTGGCTGCTCGCTTCGGCGAAAAGCTCGGCGATCGTGTCGATGCCGTGTTCATCGACGTAGGTGAGCACGCGTCGCACGAGCTCAGGGTCAGCGTGGTGGCGCACCCGCGCCAGCAGCGCCTCGGCCACCTCGTGGGCTCTGGCCGCGGCGAATGCCGGATCTTCGCCTCCGCCGGGCCCGTCGAGCGCGGTCGAGGGCACTCGCTTCGGCCGTGGGTGTGCTCGCATCAATGCCAGGGTACCGGTCTGGCGTGACGATAGGCTTGACGGGTACGGGCCTGTAGCTCAGTTGGCAGAGCAGTGGACTTTTAATCCATGGGTCGCGGGTTCGAGCCCCGCCGGGCCTACTTCATCGTGTGGTGACGATCGCCATCTCGGCCGGCAAGCCTCGCCACGCGCACAAAAGCGGGCAGGAGCCGAAGCCCCTGCCCGCCCAAGTAGTCGAAGGTTACGCCGCGGTCTGGTCGTCGACCGGTGCGTCGGCGTTCGAGCGAACTGATTCGATGCCGTTCAGCGCCGACGCCTTGGTGGTGTAGCCCTGCGAAGTTGCGATGACCTGGCCGTTACCCGCCTTCAGACGGAACCGGAACTCGCCACTCTTGTCCTTGTACAGTTCGAACGATCCAGCCATAGGTAACTCCCTTTTCAAGCGAACACGCCCGATGCGGGCGACGTACCCGTAAGGCTATTGCCTCAGCGGCAAAGCCGAAAGGGGCAACCCAGATGCCTCAACCGATCAGTTGCCGGAACCCGCTGATGAGCGCAACCTTCGCCGCCCGATCCGGCGCCAGGGGTGAAACCATCAAGGTGGTGACCCCGGCGGCTGCAAACGCAGCGACCCGCTCGGCCACAAACCCCGCTGGCCCGATCAACGAGACATCGCGAACGAGGCGATCGGGCACGGCGGCGGCGGCTTCGTCTTTCTTGCCAGCGAGGTAGAGCTCCTGGATGTTGGCCGCTTCACGTTCGAACCCGTACCCGCAGACGAGGTCGTTATAGAAGTTCCTGCCGCGAGCACCCATACCGCCGATGTAGAGCGCCAGGTGGGGTTTCACGCGTGGGTACACGCGCTCGGGTTCGTCGGTGATTGCGAGCGCCGGGCTCGCGATGATGTCGAGGGTTCCGAGCGACGGATCCCGAAGCGCCGCACCCGCGGCGAGTTGCCCACCCCAGACATCGGCAGCGCGCTCGGGGTGGAAGAACACCGGCATCCAGCCATCCGCAATTTCGGCGGCCTGCTCAACCGCCTTCGGGCCGAGCGCCGCCAACACGATCGGGATTTGCTCACGCACCGGCTGGTTGATGAGTTTCAGCGGCTTGCCGAGCCCCGTGCCAAGACCCTCCGCCAGCGGGATCTGGTACTTGGTGCCAGCGTGCACCAACGGCTCACGCCGCCAGACCGCGCGGCAGATGTCAACGATTTCGCGGGTGCGCGCGACCGGTGCGTCATAGGGCACGCCGTGAAAGCCCTCGATGACCTGCGGCCCGGATGCCCCGAGCCCCAGTTCGAACCGACCTTCTGAGACCGAGTCGAGCCCGGCGGCAGTCATTGCCGTGAGTGTCGGGGTGCGGGTGAACAGCTGCATGACGCCCGACATCAGCGTGATGCGCGAGGTACGCGCGGCAAGGTAGCCGAGCTGTGACACCGCATCGAAGCCGTAGACCTCAGACACGGCGACCACGTCGAGGCCGACCTGTTCGAGCTCGACCACCTCATCGGCGGCTTCGCGGAACCCGCCCGCGTAGCTGAGGGTCAGCCCGATGCGCACAGGGCTACTCCGCGTGGAATCCGCGGAATCGGATGCCCCAACTGCAGGTCCACTCTTCGCCGGGGTCGACCCAGGACAGCCCGCGGCCCGAGTTGAATGCTTCGGCGGGCGCGGTCATCGGTTCGATGGCGATGGCGAGCCCGTCGGCTTCGCCCGGGAAGTTGCGTGCCGTGTAGCACTGCACGAACCCGAACTCCTCGTCGCCCCAGACGCTGACCGACCGCCCATCGGGGGCGGTGAGCGTGTGCTCGACCATGCCGTCCTCATCGGTCTGGGCCTCACCGAACGCATCGTCCAAACGGATATCGCCAACCCGGCGGCCGCCGCGGAAGTCCCACTCGGTATC
Organism: Candidatus Lumbricidiphila sp.; assembly: GCA_035764905.1. Lineage (GTDB taxonomy): Bacteria > Actinomycetota > Actinomycetes > Actinomycetales > Microbacteriaceae > Agromyces. The sequence continues at coordinate 327,361 of DASTYN010000002.1, forward strand.
GTCGACCGGCACCTCACCGGTCGGCAGCAGGCGGTCATCGACCTCGATGTGACTTGCCGCGGCGAGGGTCAGCGTGAGGTCTGCGGTCGGGACATCCGAAATCTTCACATACGGGTGCGTGCCGATCGCGACCGGCGCCTTCTCTGAACCGACGTTGTGCACGAAGTGCGTGACACGCAGACCGTCAGCGACGAGCTCGTACCGCACCGCAGTTTCGAGCAGGAACGGGTACCCGGGCTGCGGGTACACGTTGGCGCCGAGGGTAACCGAATCGCGATCGCGTTCGATCTCGCGGTAGTCGGCGAACCGGAGCAGCCCGTGGATCGCATTGTTGCGGTCAGGTTCGGTGAGCGCGAGTTGCTGCGGCTGACCGTTCAGGGTCCACCGGCCGTCGCGGATGCGGTTTGGCCAGGGCACCAGCACGACGCCGCAGGCAGACGGCGCTGGCGCCTGCTCTGGCAGCGCCGGCACCAGGTCGATGCCGTTGATGCTCAGGGTGCGAATGGCGGCGCCAACCGAGGAGATGGTGGCGCGGAGTTCGCCGCTGGCGGTCGACGTTTCTAGCGTGAAGTGCTCACCCGACGGGAGGGTCATGCGCTCCACTCTATGGCGTCGTCCCGGCGAGTTGCACCGCTACCCCCACCGCACGCAACTCATCGACGAGTGGTGCCGGTGCCGCTGCATCGGTGAGCACCAGGTCGAAGTCCTCGATCGGCGCGATCCGGGCGAGATGGACCTCACCGAGTTTGGATGCATCGGCGACCGCGACCCGGCGGCGTGCCGCCTTCACCATGAGCGACTTCACGGCGGCTTCCGGCAGGTTGGCATTGGTGACGCCGTGCTCGACGTCGACCCCGTTGCATCCAATGAACGCGATATCGGCGTGCACCTCGGCCAACACCGAACCGGCCAACGGAAACACCAGCGAGTGTTGGCGTGGGCGGAGCGCGCCGCCGGTCAAGATCACTGCAAACCTCGGGATGGCGGCCTCGAGTTCGAGCGCAAGATTCAGTCCGCTCGTGATGATGGTGACGTCACGCAGGTCGGCGCGGGCCATCAGCGCCCGTGCGATTTGCAGGCCGGTGGTGCCGACGTCGAGGATCACGCTCTGACCGTCGCGCACCATGGCGGCCGCAGCCGCGCCGATTTGCTGTTTCGGCAACACGGATGTCTCGAGCGCCTCTTCGAAGCTCGGCTCTCGGGTCGGGCGCAGGGCGTCGGGAGCCGAAGCGAGGGGCACCGCCCCGCCGTGCACTCGGCGCACGTGGCCGTCGCGTTCGAGTGCATCGAGGTCGGCGCGCGCGGTCACTGCCGTGACTCCGAACGCCGTCGCCAGGTCGGCGACCCGCACAAACCCGCGGTCAAGGGCGAGCGCGAGGGTGAGTTCACGGCGGGTAGTTGCGTCGAACGCCGGCGCCGAGACATCCGGGGTGAAATGCGCGCCGACCATGCACCCAGTGTGATCGTGATCGCTCGAGTTTGCAAAACGAAAGCCGATTGTTTGCAAAACGCAAATCGCGTACCATGGCGGGGTGACCCAGTTCTCACTGCCTGAACTAGTTCGAGACGAGCGCATCGCACTGCAGCGATCGACGTTGGCCGATGGCCGCGAGTTGATCTACTTCGACGACCCAGGCACCTCGCTCCCTGCAGAGCGTGCGATCGATGCGCGCGAACTCGACCCGCGGCCGGCGAACGCGCATATGCGCCTTGACCCGCTGACTGGCGACTGGGTGTCAATCGCCGCCGCGCGACAGAACCGGGTGTTCTTGCCACCGGCGAACCTCGACCCGCTGGCCCCGCAGGGCCCGGGCAACCCGAGCGAGATCCCCAACAGCTACGACGTGGCCGTGTTCGAGAACAAGTCCCCGTCATTCGGCCCACAACTTGCCGACCCGAGCATCGACCCGGCAGCTGCGCTGGCCGAGACCCGCACCGTCGGCTTTGGTCGCACACTCACGTCGGTGGGTCGCTGCGAGGTCGTCTGCTTCAGCCCAGAGCACGAAGGCTCGTTCGGCACCCAGTCGGCTACCCGTGCACGCACCGTGATCGAGGCGTGGGCGCACCGCACCGCCGAGTTGTCGGCGCTGCCGGGTGTGCAGCAGGTATTCCCGTTTGAAAACCGCGGCGAGGCGATCGGTGTCACGCTGCACCACCCGCACGGACAGATCTACTCATACCCGTACATCACGCCGCGCACCCAGCGCCTGCTCGACCAGATCGAGAAGTACGGCCCGACCATGATGGCCGACAATCTCGCGAGCGAACTCGAGGGCGACCGGGTGCTGTTCCGCGGTGAATATTGGGCAGCCTACGTGCCATTCGCGGCGCGTTGGCCAGTCGAGGTGCACCTGGCCCCGTTGCGCCACGTGCCCGACTTCGCGGCCACCACGCTTGCCGAGCGTGACGAACTCGCATCGCTCTACCTGCGCCTGTTGCGCGGGGTCGATGCGCTGTATGAGACGCCAACTCCGTACATCGCGGCTTGGCACCAAGCGCCAGTGCACGAGGGGCGCGACACGGTTCGGATGTCGCTCCAGCTCACCAGCCCGCGTCGCGGCGCCGACCGCCTGAAGTTCCTTGCCGGTTCCGAGGCTGCCATGGGCGCCTGGATCGGCGATGTCGTCCCCGAAGCGCAGGCCGATGCCCTCCGCGCCGCACTTGAAGGAGTCACCGTTGACTAATCGCAGCAGCACACTCACCGGCTTCACCGGCCGGTACGGCACCGAAGCATCCGGCGTCTGGAGCGCGCCAGGGCGCGTCAACCTCATCGGTGAGCACACCGATTACAACGACGGGTTTGTCTTTCCGTTCGCGATCGATAAGCGCACCTGGGTTGCCCTCGGCGAGCGCAGTGACGCGGTGATCCGAGTCTCGAGTGGCTTCTCGACCGAAGTCGTCGAGATCGCCATCACCGACCTGAAGCCGGGCGCGGTCGAGGGCTGGGCTGCCTATCCGCTCGGCGTGGCCTGGGCATTGAGCGAGTTCGGCGCCGACCTCTCGGGCGTTCTCGGTGTTGACCTCTACCTCGACTCCAACGTGCCGATCGGTGCTGGACTCTCGTCATCGGCGGCCGTCGAATGCGCCGTCGCTGTTGCGCTGAATGACCACTGGAAGCTCGGTTTCGACCGCCCGACGCTCGCCCGTGTTGGGCAGCTCGCCGAGAACAAGATGGTCGGCGCACCGACCGGCATCATGGACCAGTCAGCATCGCTGCTTGGCGACCGCGACGCCGCGGTGTTTCTCGACTGCCGCAGCCTGCACGCCGAGGTCATCAACCTCGGGTTCGCGGCCGAATCGCTCGAGCTGCTGGTGATCGACACGCACGTCTCGCACTCGCACGCCACCGGCGGCTACGCCTCGCGTCGAGCGTCCTGCGAGGCCGGTGCTGCCGCGATGGGTGTTCCCTCGCTTCGGGATGTCTCGGTCGATGACCTGCCCCGTGCGCAGGAGCTGCTCGACGATGAGACCTTCCGCCGTGTTCGCCATGTGGTCACCGAGAACCAGCGGGTGCTCGACACCGTGCGCACGCTGCGCACCGAAGGCCCGGGCGCGATCGGTGCATTGTTGAATGCCTCGCACGTCTCGATGCGCGATGACTTCGAGATCTCGGTGCCCGAACTCGACCTTGCGGTCGAGACCGCCCAGCGCCTCGGCGCGGTCGGCGCACGGATGACCGGCGGCGGGTTTGGTGGCGCTGCCATCGCGCTCGTCAAGACCGCGCAGGTGGACGAGATCGCCGAGGCGATCAGGGCTGCGTTCGCGGCTGCCGGGTTCACGGCGCCGACCACGTTTACGGTGTCCGCCGATTTCGGTGCACGCGCAGAGTAACCGGGGCACCGAGCGGTGCGCGGTGCCCTCCCGGTCGTCATACAGTCGACCTATGAACATCGATCACACCGCGCGCATCATTGAACTCACTGGCATCCCCGCACCTCGGATTGCCGATTCGGCGTTCCTCGCCGGCGGGGCCACCGTCGTCGGCAACGTCACGCTCGCCGAGGGATCGAGCGTATGGTTTAACTCGGTGTTGCGGGCCGAGCAAGAGCCGATCACGCTTGGTGCGAACTCGAATCTGCAAGACCTGGTTGCCTGCCACGTTGACCGCGGGTTCCCCCTGACCATCGGGCAGGGTGTTTCGGTTGGCCACGCGGCGGTGCTGCACGGGTGCACGATCGAAGACGACTGCCTGATCGGCATGAACGCCACCGTGCTGAACGGCGCGGTAGTCGGCGCAGGCTCACTCGTCGCGGCGGGCGCACTGGTTCCACCCGGGATGGTGATTCCGGCTGGATCACTGGTCGCAGGCGTGCCGGCGAAGGTGCGCCGCGAACTCTCCGACGCCGAACGCGAGAGCATCAAGCAGAATGCGGCGTCGTACCTGGTTCATGTGGCGGCGCATCGCGGCGCCGAAGCGCCCCGTTAACAGCGATTGAGCGAGCCCGACGCGTGTGTGGGGTTGCGTCAGGCCCGCTCAAACTCAGTAATTGAGCCCGGCGTCTGTGGGGAAGACGCCGAAACCCCCTCACTCGCCGAGCAAGTGCCCGACACGGTCCCGAATAAGCGGTGGATCGACGTTCGGCAATCCCCCGCTCACCGTGCCTGACGCTGCTCTGATAACGAAGTCTTGGTCATGCAGTGAGCCACTTTTTACTTTGCTGTGAGTTACCTCACTACGAGGTTACGAATCGCAACGTTGCATCAACGTTGCATACAGGTTGGGATGCCGGTGCAACCTGAGGATCGATCAGGTTCGTTCGGGCCGACGGCACCACCGGCCGCCGTTCGCTATGCGAGTTCAGCGTCAAGACGGGCCAACTGCCCATCGATCAGTGAGCGGAGCGGTGCGCGATCTGCCACCACGTCGCGCTGAGCAACCCACATGTCGTAGTCGTCGCGACCCCAACTTGACCGGGTCCAGATGACCATGAGGTCGGCCTCGCCGCTGGCGCGCACCGCCTCGCGGAGACTGAAGTGCAGTTGGTCGCGAAGCGCCACCACACCCGGCGCGAGCGAACGCGGCAGCAACGGGCCGCGATACGCGTGCAATGCCCCGCGCACGTCACCAGACGCCAATTGCGCCTCAACCGCGAGCCAGTCGACGGTGATCGAACCGCCGAGTCGGTACGGACGCGAGCGCAGAATGTCATCGCCGAGCAGACTCCGAAGCCGGTTCATCTCGGCGCGGAGCGTCGATGTTCCACCGTCGCCCTCGTAGAGCAGCACGGCCAGCTCATCGCCCGTCAGCCCGTGCCCTGCAGAGGCGAGCAGCAGCATGATCTCGCTGTGCCTCGGTGAGAGCTTGAGTTCGTGCCGCCGCCCGCGCGTGTCGTCAATCTGTACCATCGACTCAGTTCGACCCAATGTCTCGATGACGACCTGGAGCGACCCAACACTTGCGGCTGCAGCGGGCGCTGTGCGCGCAATATGGCCGCGGGCGAGTTCGGCCTCCGCCATCCGGACGGCCGTCTTCACCATCGCCAGCGTTTGCGGCACCGCGATATCACCGGCCCCGGTGATGTCGAGCACACCAAGCAGCTCACCGGAGTTCGGGTCGTAGATTGGGCTCGCCGAACAACTCCAGCGCTGCACCGAGTGCCGAAAGTGTTCATCGCGGCGCACCTCAGCTGGCCTGCCGAGGCGCAGTGCGAGCCCGACGGCGTTGGTGCCAGACATCCGCTCATCCCAGTTACTGCCCTCGACGAAGCCGATCGATTCGGCATGCCGCAGCGCAGCGCTCGAACCACTCACCCACAGCAGCTGGCCGTTGGCGTCAGAGACCGCCATGATCGCTTCGCAGTCGACCGCCGCGTCGCCAAGCACATCATCCCAGAGCGGCTTGACCTGAGCGAGTGAATGCGACGAGCGCCAATCATGCAACGTGTCTTCGGCGACGGTAATCGGGGCCTCAGCCTTGTCGACTGACACGCCGGAGGCAGCTGACAGATTCCACGAATCGGCCACCTCTACGCGCATTGACCGCCGAGCCACATCCTCATTATCGGACACCCATGGTGGCGTATATGCGTAACGCGACCCCCCAAGGTGAGGATGTCTCCCACAACGGCGCGACGAGCGCTATGCGGCCGCCTCGGCCGCCTTCACCACGTTGGCGAGCAGCATCGCACGGGTCATCGGCCCCACTCCCCCGGGGTTCGGCGAGAGCCATCCGGCCACCTCGGCCACACCTGGGTGAACGTCGCCGGTCAGGCGCGCGCGGGAGGGTCCGTCGGATGTCGCAGGGTAATCGACGCGGCTCACCCCAACGTCGAGCACGGCCGCGCCCGGCTTGATCCACTCCGGCTTCACAAAGTGCGGCACCCCGAGGGCCGCCACGACAATGTCGGCACGCGCCACTTCGGCTGCGACATCCGCGGTGCGCGAATGCGTCAACGTCACCGTCGCATCGAGGCCCTTCCGCGTGAACAGCAGGCCAAGTGGACGCCCCACGGTGAGGCCACGTCCGATCACGGTGACATGCTGGCCCCGAATCGGCACGTCGTGTCGTTGCAGCAGCTCAACAATGCCGGCTGGCGTGCACGGCAATGGGGAGTGCAGTTCGCCTTCAATGCCCAGCACCAGTCGCCCGAGATTGGTGGGATGCAGCCCATCGGCGTCTTTCGCCGGGTCCATCGCTTCGAGCGCCGCGTGCTCGTTTAGGCCGGCCGGCAGTGGGAGCTGCACGATGTACCCGGTGACTTCACGCGCCGCATTCAGGTCGCGAATCGCGGCCATCACGTCGGCCTGAGTTGCCGCTGCGGGCAGGTCGACCCGAATCGACTCGATGCCCACCTCAGCGCAGTCGCGGTGCTTGCCACCAACGTACGCGTGCGAACCCGGGTCGTCACCGACAAGTACAGTGCCGAGTCCCGGGGTGATCCCCCGAGACTTCAGCGCCGCAATGCGGACGGCGAGTTCGCTCTTCACGGCGGTCGCGGTCGCGACCCCGTCGAGTGTGATCGCCGACATGATTACTGCTGGAGGCCCGGGTAGAGCGGGAACGCGGCGGTGAGCTTCTGCACACGTTCGCGCAGTGCGCCAATCTCTGGGTTCGGCTGCAGTGCGTTGGCGATGATGTCGGCCACCTCGGTGAATTCGGCATCGCCGAAGCCGCGGGTCGCGAGCGCCGGGGCGCCGATGCGCAGACCGCTCGTCACCATCGGCGGACGCGGGTCGAACGGCACCGCGTTTCGGTTCACGGTGATGAGCACGTCGTGCAGAATGTCTTCGGCCTGCTGCCCGTCGAGCGGGCTGTTGCGCAGGTCGGCGAGCACGAGGTGCACGTCGGTGCCGCCGGTCAGCACGTCGACGCCCGCGGCCTTCGAGTCAGCTGCGGTGAGGCGCTCTGCGATGAGTTTGGCACCGCGGAGCGTGCGCTCCTGACGGTCCTTGAATTCTTCGGATGCCGCGATCTTGAACGCCGTCGCCTTTGCTGCGATGACGTGCATCAACGGGCCACCCTGCTGACCGGGGAACACGTTCGAGTTGATCGCCTTGGCGAGTTCGGTGTCGCGCGAGACGATGAGCCCAGACCGCGGGCCGCCGATGGTCTTGTGCACGGTCGACGAGACCACATCAGCGTGCGGAACCGGGCTCGGGTGCACGCCGGCGGCGACGAGACCTGCGAAGTGGGCCATATCGACCCAGAACTTCGCGCCGACCTCATCGGCGATCTCACGGAAGGCGGCGAAGTCAATGTGACGCGGGTAGGCGGACCATCCGGCGATGATGACCTTTGGCTTGTGCTCAAGCGCCTTGTCGCGCACCACGTTCATGTCGATGCGGAAGGTCTCAGGGTCTACACCGTATGCGACGGCGTTGTAAAGCTTGCCCGAGAAGTTCAGCTTCATGCCGTGGGTGAGGTGTCCGCCGTGGGCAAGTTCGAGGCCGAGGATCGTGTCGCCCGGCTGCGCGATCGCCGAGAGCACTGCGGCATTGGCGGTGGCGCCCGAGTGTGGCTGGACGTTCGCGTACGCGGCGCCGAACAGCGACTTCGCCCGCTCGATCGCGAGGCTCTCAGCGACGTCGACATACTCGCAGCCGCCGTAATAGCGGCGGCCCGGGTAGCCCTCGGCGTACTTGTTGGTGAGCACCGAGCCCTGCGACTGCAGGACGCTCACCGGAACGAGGTTCTCGCTCGCGATCATTTCGAGGTAATCGCGCTGACGGCCGAGCTCGTTTTCGAGCACCTCGGCAATCTCGGGATCGACCTCAGCGAGCGGCTGGTTGAATACAGATTCGGCCACGACTGGCTCCTTCACATTCGAGCATGCACTTCAAGCAGTCGGGCGCGGTGCGCTCGACCCCGACACCGACCCAGGCGCGCGGACGGTTCGTGCCAGTCGCTCCCTGGTGGATGCCCACCTCAACGCCAGTTGCGACCCTCACAGCCTAGCAAGCAGAAGGGGTGGACGCTTGGAACAGCATCCACCCCTTCTGGAGCGCCGTACGACCTTTAGGTCCGCGACTACCGGAACGTACCTTGTGAGACCGATCCTTCGAGTCGACGCTGGAAGATGATGTACACCACCAGCACCGGTGCAACCGTGGTGACCACCGCGGCAAACAGCGCCCCGAAGTCGACCGCGTACCCAGCCTGCGACGCGAACGACGCCATGCCCTGGGTGAGCACGTAGTTGTCTTGGTTCGGGTTCAACGCCACTGGCAAGAGGAACTGGTTCCACAGCCCGAGGAAGTTGAAGATCGCGACAGAGGCAATGCCCGGCCGCGCCATCGGCAACATCACCGTGAAGAAGGAACGCCACTCACCGGCACCGTCGATCTTTGACGCTTCGTAGACGTCATCTGGCAGCGTTTTGAAGAACGCGTACAAGAAGAACACCGTGAACGGCAACGCATACGCGACGTAGGTGATGATCAGACCCGGCAGGGTTGCCAGCAGACCCATCTGCTGCAGGATGAAGAACAACGGGACGATCGCCAAGAAGATCGGGAACGTGAGCCCCGCGAGCATCAGGTAGTAGATCGCCTTCGAGCCGAAGAACTGGAACCGCGCAAGCACATAGGCACACATCGCACCGAGCAACATGACCAGCACCAGCGAGGTGCCAACGACGAACACGGTGTTCACGAAGAACTTGCCGATGCCGGCGCCGGTCCACGCGTTGGCGTAGTTCACGAACTGCCATTCCGCGGGCAGCGAGAACGGGCTCGCCAGGATCTCCTTCGTCGTCTTGAACGACGACATGATCACCCAGAGGAACGGAACAATCACGATGACCGACCAGATGGTCAGCAGCACGTGCGAAGTGGTCGCAAATACTTTGTCGCCGCTGGTCGAGAGATTGCGCCGAGCGCCGAATTTCACCGACTTCGATGCCGTCACTGCACTCATGCGTGCCCCCGATCTTCCTTGCCGGTGATCCGGAAGAGCACAAACACAATTGCCGAGAACAGCAAGGTCACGACCGCGAGGAACACGCCCATTGCGGTGGCGTAGCCGAACTGCCCCTTGGTGAACGCGGTGCTCAGCAGCTGCTGCGACATCACAAGCGTGCTGTTCTGCGGGCCACCCTGCGGGTTCATCGCCTGCATGATCACAAAGCCATCGAGCGCGCCGATCCCGAGGTAGACCACCGCGGTCTGTAAATTGTCGCGCATCTGTGGCAGCGTGACCGACCAGGCAGTACGCAGACGACCGGCACCGTCGATGCGGGCGGCTTCGATCGTTTCACCGGGGACACCCTTGATCGCGGCGATGAACAACACGGTGTAGAAACCGACACCGCCCCAGATCATGACCCACATCGAAGCGGGCATTGCGGTCGTCGGCTTGCCGAGCCAGGCGAAGTCCTGGAAGTTGGTGAGCCCAACTGCCTTGAGCATGCCGTTCAGCAGACCAGCGCCCGGGTCGAAGACCTGGGCCCAGATCAGACCGATCACGATCGACGGAACCGCGAACGGGAAGAACGAGACGATGCGGTAAATCCCCGCACCCTTGAGCCCCGAAACTGTGCCCTTACTCGGCCCACCGAGCGTGACTACCGTCGCAATCGCGAGCGCGAGCACGATAGTGACCACCGGCACGACCGCCAGCAACAGAAGGTTGTTGACGACGGCACGCATAAAGATGCCGTCATTGAAGAGCTTGACGTAGTTGTCGATGCCGACGAACTTCATATCCGGTGAGAACCCGGTCCAGTTCGTGAGCGAGTAGTAGAGCGCCTGCACGAACGGCGAAATGACGAACAGCAGGAAGATTGCCAGCGGCAAGATGAGGAACACCGCCATGAAACTCACCCGATCAAAGGTGAGCCGCTGACGGCGCCGCCGGGCGGCCCGCTGTGGGCCGCCCGGCGTCGTCGTAGTGGAACTCATCGTCAGCTGAAGGTGATCTTCTTGATGGATGAGTCGTTGGCGGTCTTGTCGGCGATCTCCTGCAGGCCCGCGGTGAGCTTTGCTGCGTCGATGTCACCCGAGAGGAACGCATTCCAGACGACCAGGGTGTCCTTGTTGAACCCGTAGAAGTCGTAGAACGTGTAGTCGAAGGTCGCCTTGCCAGCGTCGGCAAGCAGCTTCACCTGCGAGACGAGCGCGGTCGAGCCGAAGCCGTCAGCAGGCACGGTGTCCTTGACGATCGTCGGTGCAAGCTTCGTCTTCGCGAAGTTCGCAGCGGCATCCTTCGAGAGCATCGCGCGGAGCAGCTCGCGACCACCGGCAAGGTTCTTGGCCTTCGATGGGATGACGAAGCCTTCACCAACGCTGGCGCGCACTGCTGCTGCTCCGAGCTTCGGGCTGGCCGTGACCGAGAGCACCGGGGCGCCCATCATCTCGAAGCCGTCCTTGGTGGCCTTCTTCATCTCGTTCTCGATCCAGCTACCCGATGGGTAGAGGAGCGCCTGCTGGTCGTTCGACCACTTCGCCTGAGCTGCCGTGAACTGCGTACCAGCGCCACCTGGCACGAAGTAGCCGTTCTTCACAGCGGTCTCGAGTGCGGTGAACACCTTCTGGAGCGCTGGGTGCGAGTAGGCGTCCGACTTCAGGTTGGCAAGGGCGAGACGAACCTCGTCGCCGCCTTCCTTGATCGCCGAGTCCATGGCGAAGGTGTGCCAGTAGCTTGCGGCTTCCTTGCCCCAGACGAAGAGGTACTTGCCAGCGGCCTTTGCCTTTTCACCGAGCGCGAGGGCTTCATCCCACGTGGTCGGGACGGTCCATCCGTTCGCCTTGAACAGCGAAGCCGAGTACCAGAGTGCGTAGACGGTGGCCGTGTAGTTCAGCACAACGAACTTGCCGTCGTACGAACCAGCTGCCTCGACGCCAGCGACAAGGGTGTCAGAGATGGTCTTGCCCTCGTAGTTCGGGGCCTTGACGACCTCGCCGATGTCGGAGAGCTGGTCGAGGATCGTGGTGACACCGATGGCGCCAGCACCCGAGTTGTCAATGAGGTCCGGTGGGTTGCCACCCACGAACCGCGGCTGCAGTTCCTGAGCGATCTGGGTCGACGGCTTAACGCTCACCTTGGACTTGGTGAACTTCTTCGCCACGACGCCCGCGGCGAACTCGACGTAGTCGATCCCATAGCCACCGTTGAAGATGACGGCGTCAATGGGGTCGCCGTCCTTGAACCCGAACGGGTTGTCTGCGGTTCCCTCGGCTGGCTTCGACGTTGCGGTGCCACCTGAAGGTGCCGCGCAGCTGGCGAGCGAGCCCGCTACTGGCAGTGCGATACCGGTTGCTACTGCCCCGCGCAAGAAGTTGCGCCGGTCAAATCCGTGCTCAGTTGTCATGAATTTTCCCTTTCAATGAGTGCTGTGGACTCTATCTGGCACGCTACCCTGCGCCAGATTTCGAGAACAGTACCAAATGGTAAAGGTTTATTACGATTTGGCGGCAGTCACCACTTGATCCGGCCGGCGTACCGCGCCTCAAGTGCCCGGTTGTGCGCATCACCCTCCGGGATGTTCGCCGAAATGTAGACCGGCGCGGGTGCGCCAGGGGCGCTCAAACGCGCCGCGGTCGCAATCGTCAACAACTGCGCGATGTAGGCCGCCGTGATCGACGACACGGCGCCAACCGACACCCCCTCACCGAGTTCGAGCGTGGCATCACCGTACGGCGCGACGTTATCGATGACGACATCGGCGATCTCAGAGAGCCGCTTTCCACTTGGATGCTTCGGGGTCACGCCGTTCGTGTGCTCGAGGCTCGTGACGGCAATCACCTTATGGCCGTCGGCTTTCGCGCGCAGCGCCGTGCCCACGACCGACCCATTCACGCCCGAGTTCGAAGCGATCAAGAAGAGGTCTGCGGGCTGCACGTTGTAGAGGCCGTACAGGTCATCGACGATGCTCGGGTCGCGCTCCACGAGGCCGCCGTCGAGAAACGACGCGTCCCGGCCGCCGTACATCACGAGGTCATCGAGCGAAATACGGTGCGTCGGGATCAGCCCGCCCGCGCGACCCGCGATCTCCATCGCGAACGCTGCCGAGTGGCCAGTGCCGAATGCGTGCAACACGCCGCCGTGCTCGATGCTTGCGACCATCAAGTCGACCGCCGCATCGAGCCCACCCGCCGACGCGAAATCATCGATCGCGGCCAGTCGGGACGACACCCCGTTCGAGAATTGCTGGAACAGATTGGTCATCGGTGATCCTTCCGTCGGCGGTGAGCGGCAGGCTATCGCACAGGTGCTGCGATCCACCAAGATCATGGAATGACCCTGGTGCTGGCGATCGACGCGGGCGGCACGTCGACGCGCGCCATGGTGGTTCAGGCGGATGGCACGTGCCTCGGGTTCGGCCGCGCTGGTGGCGGCAACCCAACCGCTTCGGGCGTCGAAGCCGCTGCCGCTTCGGTGGCGGCTGCATCGGCCACAGCACTCACTGAGGCCGGGATCCAGCCGGACGCCGTCGCCTCAGCAACGCTGGCAATGGCCGGCATGAGCACCACAGATGTGCGCACTCGGCTCATGGCAGCGCTTGCCGCCCACGGCCTCCGTCCGCCCGTGCGTTTCGAAAATGACATTGTCGCAACGTTCGCCACTGGCACGTCCGAACTGCACGGCTACGCACTGGTGGCGGGCACTGGCGCCGCCGCCATCCGCGTCGAGCATGGGCAGTGCGCGGCAGTCGCCGACGGGTTGGGCTGGCTCGTCGGCGACGCCGGCTCAGGGTTCTGGCTGGGACAGCAGATCGTGCGCGCCGCGCTCGAGGACCTCGACCACCGCGGCCCCTCGACGGCGCTCACCCCGCTCGTCCTTGACGCATTCGGCCTCGAAGCTGACGTCACCGCCGACCGAACCGAGATGGGCCGGCCCGCAGCAGTGCAGACGATCACCAACGCGGTGTACGCGGCACCTCCGGTCGCGCTTGCGCGACTGGCGCGGCTTGCGGTCGAGGCATCAGATGACCCGGTCGCGCGCCGACTGCTCGACGAGGCATCCGCTCTGCTTGCGCGCACCCTGCGCTCGGTATACCGACCGGATGCGCCGGGGCCGATCGTGCTTGGCGGCGGCACCGTGCGCTACCACCCAACACTTCCCGCGCGGCTGCGCTCGGCGCTGCACGCACCAACTGCCGAGGTCACGATCGTCACAGACGGGGCGGTGGGTGCAGGGGTGCTCGCCCTTCGTGGCCTTGGGGTCGAGGTCGACGCTGAGGTGCACACCCGACTGCGTTCAACGTTGGCGGCGCAGACCTAGGTCACCAAACGCCCAACGCTCGGTGGAGATCAGTACGACCAGCGTGGCAATCGCGCCCCCAGCAAGCACCCACGGCAGCACGGCAACCCCTACCCCGTCAAACAGCAACCCGCCGATCAGAGCGCCCCCACCGATGGCGATGTTGAACGCCACCGGCACGAGCGCGCCCGAGACATCACGCAACCGCATCGAGGCGGCCCGCATCATCCGAACCTGCAACACCTGCGGCACCATCGGCACCGCCGTCGCCCAGAACAGCGTGAACACCAGCACACCCCAGCCGCCACGGCCGAACAGTGCGAGTCCCACCATCGCCAAGGCGATCACCACGAGCGCGATGCGCACGAGCGCTCTTGGGTGCCGGTCACCCCACGCCGCAACGATCGCGAGGGTGACAAATCCGGCGCCACCGTTCAGCGCGAGCAGCAGCGACACCATCGCCGGATCGACGTGGCCGACCTGCAGCATCCAGGGCACCTGGTAGGTGCCGTAGACGTTATGGGTCGTGATCAGCACGAGTACCGCACCCAAGAACACGTAGAGCATCCGAATGGCCCGCTCGCGGCGTACCGGGAGCGGTATCTCACCCGTGGCAAGTGTGATGTGGTGCTGGACAGCTGGCAGGAACCGCCAGGCGAGCGCGGCGAACGCAAACACCAGAGCGGCCATCACAACAAACGACCAACGCCATCCGACCGCCTGGTCGATGGCCGCGCCGACCGGCACGCCGAGCACAAACGCGAGCGTGCCACCGGTGGCGGCAATCGAGATCGCTTTCGCGAGGTGGTCGCGATGCACCATCCGGGCGATATAGGGCGTCGAAACCGCCCAGAACAATCCGTGCACCATGCCGCTTAACACCCGAGCGGCGACCAGCACCGGGTAGTTCGGTGCGATCGCGCAGATGATGTTGGAGATTGCAAACACGCAGAGCGCGGCAAGTAACAGCGGTTTGCGCGGCAGGTTGCGCGTCAACGCAACGAGCGGCGTCGTGAAAATGACCACCATTGCGGCGAAGACCGTGATCAACAAACCCACCTGCGCCTCGGTCACATCGAGTGAGGTAGCGACGGACGGCACGATCGCGGTTGGCAAGAACTCGCTCGATACCGCGACGAAGTTGGCCCCTGCGAGCACCAGTAGTTTGAGGACCGGGAGCCGTTCGGTCGAATCGGTCCGTGCGCGATCCATAAAGATAGTTTACAATCGTTCCTGGCTGCCGATAGTGGCAGCAATCGATGCTACCGAGGAGTATCCGTGTCCACGTCCCCCACCGAGTTCATGGCGATCGAACTTGCCTCCCAGCCCGAGACTTGGGCGCGCGCAGCAGACCTGCGCGATGAGCAGGCACGGCTCCCGAAGCGTGGCCAGCGCATCGCCGTCGTCGGCTGCGGGACCTCGTGGTTCATGGCGCAGTCGTACGCAGCACTCCGTGAATCCAGCGGCCAGGGCGAAACCGATGCGTTCGTGGCATCCGAAGCTTTTGTTGACCGCGGCTACGACGCGATCGTCGCGCTCACCCGTTCTGGCACCACCACCGAGGTGCTCGAGCTTGTCGCAAAGCTCGGCAAGCGCGTCCCGGTCATCGGTGTCATCGGCGACCCGACCTCACCACTCGTCGCCGAGGTCGACGACGCGATTCTGCTGCCATTCGCCGATGAGCAATCGGTGGTGCAGACCCGGTTTGCGACCACCGCGTTGGCGTTGTTCCGCGCGTCGCTTGGCGAGGACCTGACCAAGGCAATTGCGGATGCCGCGACGGCAGTGTCGGCGGATCTTGACCCCGAACTCATCGACGCCGAGCAGTACACCTTCCTCGGTCGTGGGTGGGCAACCGGTCTGGCCCACGAGGCAGCATTGAAGATGCGTGAAGCATCGCAGTCGTGGACCGAGTCGTACCCGTCGATGGACTACCGGCACGGCCCGATCGCGATTGCCGCGCCGGGACGAGTGACCTGGCACTTCGGTCAAGCACCGGAAGGTATCGCAGACGATGTCGCCCGCACCGGCGCCCGCTTCGAACAGAGCGACCTCGACCCACTGGCTGACCTGGTGCGCGCGCAGCGCGTGGCACTTGAGCGCGCACGTGCCCGGGGTCTCAACCCAGACCAGCCTCGTGCCCTGACCCGCTCGGTGATTCTCGAACCATAATGCCGCGCGCACACTTCGGCCCTGGGCCGGCCGTACTTGCATTCGATGTCGGTGGCACCGATGTGAAGTCGGCGTTGGTCGATGCGTCAGGGCAGGTCCTTGGCGTACGCCGCACTCCGGCCCCAGTGCACGGTGAGAATCCTGCCGGCAGGCTCGCCGAAGCACTCGCGCACCTGCAGGCTGACTACCTTGCGACGTACCCCACGGTGCATCCAGTTGCCGCAGGTGTGAGCGTTCCTGGCATCGTCGACGAGACGACCGGAGTCGGGATATTGGCCGGAAATATGGGCTGGCGGGATGCCCCGGTGCGTGACCTCGTCGGCACAGCACTTGGGCTGCCGATCGCGTTCGGTCACGATGTGCGTTCTGCCGGTGCAGCCGAGTTCGCTCTCGGTGCCGCCCGGGAGTACGAGAACGTGGTCGTGCTCGCAATCGGAACCGGCATCGCCGGAGCGATCATCATCGACGGCAAGCCGTATTCGGCACACGGATACGCCGGCGAATTCGGGCATGCGCTCAGCGACCCCAACGGCGACCCATGTCCCTGCGGGGCTGTCGGATGCCTCGAAACCATTGCCTCCGCAGGTGCGATTGCACGCCGCTATGGTGCGGCTACTGGCACCGTCGTGCGCGGGGCGCGGGTCGTGCTTGAAGCGGCACAGGCTGGCGACGACGTTGCCCAACGGGTGTGGAACGACGCGGTCGACGCGCTCGCCGCTGCGCTCGCTCGCACTGCGGCGATACTCGCACCTGAGGCGATCGTGATTGCCGGTGGGCTTTCTGAAGCCGGCGACGCCCTGTTCGTTCCCCTGCAGGCACGCCTCGAGCAACTGCTGTCATTTCACCGCCGGCCGAAATTGTTGCGAGCACAGCTCGGCGACGACGCCGGCCTGCTGGGCACCGCGCTCGCTGCGCGGCGTGCGCTCGTGCGATGATCGGCAACGACATGGATGCTTCGCCCGAGATCGTGACGATCACCCCGAACCCGGCGCTCGATCTCACCTGGCAGGTCGACCGACTCTCTCCCGGTGAGAGTCACCGGGTGCCAACTGGCACCGGGCGTGCCGGCGGCAAGGGCCTGAACGTCGCTCGGGTACTCACACAACAGCGGGTCCGGGCAGTCGCCGTGTTCACGAGCGGCGGCCCGACCGGCGTCGAGTTCGAAACCGAACTTGCTGCGAGCGGTGTGCCGCATGTCGTGGTGCCGGTCGCTGCTGCGACCAGGCGTTCGATCGCGCTCGTTGACCAGGCATCCGGGGTCGCGACGATTCTGAACGAACGCGGCGCTGGCGTGAGTGACGCTGAAGCAGCGGCACTCTTCGATGCGGCCCGCACCGCCGCGCGTGGCGCGCGCGTCGTCGTGATTTCGGGCAGCCTGCAGCCGGGCATCGACGCTGACGCCATTGCGGCCCTCGCTGGAGAGTTCATTGCCGCGGGCATCGTCACCATCGTCGACACCAGCGGCCCCGCCATGCTGGCCGCGGCGAGGGTTGGCGCAATCGTGAAGCCGAACCGCGATGAATTGGTTGAAGCGACCGGCCTGACCGATGTGGATGCGGGGATTGCGCAGTTGCTCGACCTCGGCGCCCGCACGGTCGTCTGCTCACGCGGCGAAGCGGGCCTCACGGTCACCAGCCGAGCGAGCGGCACCGAACTCACCGTCGGCGCGCGGCTCGGTCGCACGCTCCGCGGCAACGCTACCGGCGCCGGAGACGCGGCCGTCGCGGCCCTCGCGGCAACGTACGCCGAGGCATCCGTAGCGCCCGATCTCACCGTTGACGGACTCGCCACCCTCGCCCGCCGCGCGACCGCCTGGTCGGCGAGCGCGGTGCTCATGCCGCTCGCCGGCGAACTCTCCCCCGACCTTGCGGCGCTTGACGCCGAGGTTCAGCTCGTTCCGACTTTGGAGGCGTAGTGCCACTCGTTTCAACCCGCTCGATCATTGACGGTGCCGTTGCCGCAGGGCGCGGTGTCGGCGCGTTCAATGTGCTGCATCTCGAGACGGCGGAGGCGCTCGTCGCCGCTGCCGAACAGAGTGGACTGCCGGTCATTCTGCAGTTGAGCGAGAACTGTGTGTCGTTCCACGGTGCATTCGCGCCGATCGCGAAGGCGACCCTCGCTGTGGCCGAGGGATCGTCGGCGCAGGTTTCGGTGCATCTCGACCACGCCGAAGATGTCGACCTCGCACTCGCGGCCATTGATCTCGGCTTCGGCTCGGTCATGTACGACGGCGCCACCCGTGAATGGGCCGAGAACGTGGCGAACACGCAACGCGTGGTGGCTGCGGCGCACGCTGCTGGCGTGTTCGTCGAGGCCGAACTCGGCGCAATCGGCGGCAAGGATGGTGCCCACACCCCGGGCGTTCGCACCGACCCTGATGAAGCACGGCAGTTCGTTGGCGAAACCGGCGTTGACGCCCTCGCGGTCGCAGTGGGGTCGTCGCATGCGATGACCGAACGCACCGCAGCACTTGACCTCGACCTCATTGGGCGGCTCGCGGCGGCGACACCAGTGCCCCTGGTATTGCACGGGTCATCCGGGGTCTCTGATGACCTGATCGTGGCCGGTATTCGTGCCGGGCTCACGAAAATCAACGTCTCGACCCACTTGAACAAGGCATTCACCGGCGCGATTCGCACCTACCTCGATGAGAACCCCGCCGTGGTCGACTCGCGGAAGTACCTGGCAGCAGGGCGCACCGCGATTACCGCCGAGGCTGCGCGACTGCTGACCTTGTTCGCGAGTTCGGCCGCGTAGCAGTGTCGGCAACGCTGGTTCACAACGCCACCCTCATCTCTGGGGGCGTGCAGACCGCGGACTCGTGGCTGCGATTCGAGCACGGCGTGATCGTCGCCCGCGGAACCGGCAGGTCGTGGGCGGTGCTTGGTGAACCGACCGATCGGGTCATTGACCTCGCCGGAGCGATGGTCACGCCTGGGTTCATCGACATTCACTGTCACGGCGCTGGGGGGCACGCGTTCGATGACGGTGAAGCCGCGCTTGACCAAGCCATTGCGGTCCACACCAGCCACGGCACGACCCGAATCATTGCGAGCCTCGTCACCGCATCGGTCGCCTCACTCGAAGCTCGTCTCGAGGCCATCGGCAGCGTGGCGGCCCGAGACCTGAGGCTGCTCGGCGCGCACCTTGAGGGCCCATTCCTCGACAACGAGTTCCGTGGCGCACACGACCCGGCCCTGCTGCGCACGGCAGATCCCGCCACCCTCGATGCACTGCTCGCCGCATCCGGTGGATGGCTTCGCCAGGTGACGCTCGCTCCGGAACTGCCCGAGGCGACCGCCGCAATTTCGCGTCTCGTGAGCGCCGGCGTCCGCGTGGCGGTCGGGCACACCAGTGCGGACTACGACACCGCCGCTCGCGCCTTCGATGCCGGGGCAAGTATCTTGACGCATGCGTTCAACGGCATGCGTGGGATTCACCACCGCGCGCCAGGACCGGTCGTCGCCGCGATGCGTGACGATGCCGTCACCCTGGAACTGATCAACGACGGGGTGCACGTGCACCCCTCGGTCGTGCGGATGGCGTTCGACGCGGCACCAGGGCGCGTCGCGCTTGTCACCGACGCGATGGCGGCCGCGGGGTCGGCAGATGGCCGATACATCCTCGGCACGCTTGAGGTCGACGTGCGCGCTGGTGTGGCCCGACTCGTTGACGGTGGCAGCATCGCCGGATCAACGCTCACGATGGATGCCGCGCTCCGCCAATCGGTCGGCGTCTGCGGGATCGACCTCCCCACCGCCGTTGCTGCGCTGACCGAAGTACCAGCACGTGCGATTGGCCGCGAAGACGATCTCGGCAAGCTCGACGTTGGGTACCAGGCCGACCTGGTCGTGCTCGACGGCGCACTGCAGGTCACCCAAGTCTGGGTTGCCGGCACCCCCCTGAACTGAAAGCCCCCGTCCGTAACCTGTACGAACGGGGACCCCAATGGGGGAGTGGCTGCCGCCGCTTCCGACCCATTCGGGGTGGGTCAGCGACTGACCGATTCGGGTGCGGCCAGCGTGTCCGGCCGCTTCGGGTGCGGTCGGCATGTGCGGTAGCGCTTCTCACAGGAAGAGAAGGGGATGCACCCGATCTATGACGCGGAACGTGGAGCCGAATATGGGTTTCAGTCGGGCTCAGAAACGTGAGCGATGCCCAGCACCCGTTGGCTTGCGTACAAGATTGTGAGAACCTAGAAGTTCCGTCATGACCGACGTGCCTACGCGTCTCTCTCAGAGGACCGGAATCTCCCGAGTTCAGAAAGGAGTCGAGCATGACGATCAGCGACTCGACCTCGGACCTCGAACTCGTTGAGTTGACCCGGGGCGGCAGCCAAGCGGCGTTCGCGGAACTGTGGCTTCGCCACGCTCAGGCGGGGGTCCAGGTCGCCCGTGCGCATACCAACCTCGACGCCGACGACCTCGTATCGGAGTCGTTCACCAAGATTTTTGACGCCATTCGTCGTGGCGGCGGACCATCCGGCGCGTTCCGCGCATACCTCTTCACCACCATCCGCAACACGGCGGCAGGGTGGGGCCGCGCGCGCCGCGAAACGAACATCGAAGAGGCCGAGACCATCGAAGACCCGAAGTCTTCGGAGGCCGCGACTCTTGACGCACTCGACCGCGGCACGACGGCCCGCGCATTCCGGTCACTACCGACGCGTTGGCAGGAGGTGCTCTGGTACTGCGAAGTGGAAGGGATGGCTCCCGCCGCAGTCGGACCGCTGCTCGGCATGAGCGCCAACGCGACCGCCGCGCTTGCATACCGGGCACGCGAGGGCCTCCGCCAGGCCTGGATTGTCGCGCACCTGCAGACGGCGACCGACCCGGAGTGCCGGTTCACGGTCGACCGGCTCGGCGCCTACGAGCGCGCCAAGTTGTCCGCTCGTGAGACCAAACGTGTTGAAGCGCACCTTGCATCGTGCGCGCGTTGCTCGATCGTCGCTGAAGAAGCGAAAGATGTCAGCTCACGGCTCGCACTGGTCTTGCTGCCGCTCGCGGCCGGAATCGCCGGGGCAACGGCCTACACGGTCTGGTTGCAGACGGGTGTCGGCGCCGCAGTTGTCGCGCTTGGTGGGGCTGCTGCTGGAGCGGCTACCGGAGCGGGCCTCGGCACCACGACGGCCGTTGGAGCTCCCGGGGCAGTAACAGCCGCGGGCGCAGCAGGCGGGGCAGCTACTGGAACAGCAGGCGCTGCGGTTGCTGGAACAGCAGGCGCTGTGGGCGGAGCGGTTGCCACTGGTGCCGCGTCGGGCGTTGCGATCGCGGTGGGCTCGGTGGCCTTCGCCGGTGCTGTTGCCGCCGGTGTCGTGTTCTTGCCCCAGGTGTTCCCATCGACTGCGCCGGTGACCGAGCAGGCGCTCGGCACAAAGCCGACGACGTCACCATCGACGAATGCATCTGCTGCGCCTTCTCAATCGCCGTTTGGTACTCCATCGGCCGGGGCCGTCAACCCAAGCGTTGCACCGGCGCCAACCGCACCTGCGGCCGATCTGATACTCCCGACGGCCTTGCCGACGCCGAACGCGATCCCGAACCTTCCAGCCTTCCCGACGCCGTCGGTGGCGCCGCTCCCGACACCGACATACGTCCCGTCGCCTACGCCCACGCCCACGCCCACGCCAACGCCATCTCCCGCACCAACGCCAACCCCTACCCCCGCACCAACCCCCGAGCCAACGCCCACGCCCACGCCCACCCCAACGCCCGGCCCAACGCCCACGCCCACGCCCACCCCAACGCCAACGCCAACGCCAACGCCAGCCCCGACGCCGAGCGCGCCGGTCATCCTGTCAGTCGACACGGGCAATGGCCTCCTGTATCCGGTGGTCACTGGAACTGCGTTGCCAAATGCCAGCGTCCGGGTGCTCGTCGACGGCGCCCCGAATATCACGGTGACAGCTGATAGCAACGGAAACTGGTCGACTGAGGTTGCCGACCAGATCGTCGTTTCCCGCACCGAGCCGGTCACCTTCGAGTTCACCGCAGTGCAGGCCATCGCAGGCGGGCCGATGTCGGAAGTGTCAGCGCCGCAGTCGGCAACGCTCAACCCACCCCCAACGTTTGTAGCTGAAGCGCCAGGCGTGACCGGTATCGTCAACGGAATTGGTGCACCGAACGCCGGGTACACCTTCTTCGTGGGCGGGAATCTCGCCGTGGCTACTGCGTTCGACGCGAGCGGCCGGCTCTCGGTAGACCTGGCGATCCCCGGACTCGCCGGTGAAGTGACCGGGTATTACAGCGACGCCGCGACCGGCCGACGCGGCCCCGAGCTCCTCTTCCCCGGTCTCGACATCCCTGCTGTCCTGTAGACGACACGGCTCCGCCGGTAGGCTGGCGTGGTGCCTGAACCCGCGCCACATCACTACCACTGGGTGCTGACGCTCGTCTGCACCGACGGCCCCGGCATCGTTCACGCGATCAGCGGTGCGGTGGTGGCCTCCGGTGGCAATATCACCGAAAGCCAGCAGTACACGAGCGCCGACACCGGACGATTCTTCATGCGTCTGCAAGTCGAGTCACCAGCCGACCGCGATGCGTTCTCGGCTGCGCTCGCCCCAATCGCCGCGCGCTGGCAGATGCAGTGGCAGCTCGACGAAGTTGGCCGCCCGGTGCGCACCCTCGTGCTCGCCTCAACTGCAAGCCACTGCGTGCGCGACCTGCTGTATCGGCAGCGCGCCGGCCTACTGCCCATCGACATTCCGCTGGTGCTCTCAAACCACGGCGCACTCCGCGATCAGGTCGACTTCTATGGCGTGCCATTCGAGTCGGCGCCCGTCACCAATGACGCCGAAAAAGCCGCGTTCGAGCACCGCATTCGCGCGGCGGTCGTCAACCATGACATCGAGCTCGTCGTGTTGGCCCGCTACATGCAGGTACTCTCCCCCGAACTCTGCGACGAACTCGCAGGTCGTTGCATCAACATCCACCATTCCTTCCTGCCGGGTTTCAAGGGGGCGAACCCGTACCGCCAGGCCCATGCCCGGGGCGTGAAACTGATCGGTGCAACGGCCCACTTCGTCACCAGCGACCTTGACGAGGGCCCGATCATCGAGCAGAACGTGGTCCGCGTCGACCACTCCCGCTCGGTCGCACAGCTCGTCGCGCTCGGACAAGACGAAGAGAGCCGCACGCTGAGCCAAGCGGTCAACTGGTTTGCGCAGCGACGAGTGTTGCTCGATGGGGTTCGCACGATCATCTTCCAGTAGCAACGTCGCGGATGCCTCGCGCCGCTGTCCGAGGCATCCAAATCGCCGCCGGTAGGCTTGACGCTTGTGACCAAATCGAGTACTCCAAGCCGAGCCGCAATCCATGACGCCCTCCGGTTGGTGCTCGAACTCTGGGCGGTTGTCACGCTCGGCATCTTTGGGTTCACTCAGTTCGCGCTGCCGCTGAATCTTGTGATCGGCATCGGCGCACCGCTCCTCGCGATCACGCTCTGGGCGTTGTTCCGTTCACCGCAAGCGGTGTTTGCTGTCGACCCCTTCGTCAAGGCGTTGATCGAAATTGCGGTGTTCTCGACCGCCGCCATCGCCTGGTGGATCATGGCCCAGCCGATCCTTGCGGTGCTCACCGCCGTGCTCGCAGGCATTAGCGGGGTCGTGGTGGGGCGCCGCGACCTCACCACGCACAACTAGACCGCCATCCGCCGATCATCGGCGGTTCATCGCGACCTGTCACCATTGAGGCATCACCGCCCCTAAAGTGGGCACGCACCCTCTGCTTCAAAGGAGAACCATGGGCCGCCAGCTCTTGCGCGTCATCGCGTCACTCACGCTCGCAACGGCGGTCGCCGCCGGCGCACTCGTCGGCGCAGACGCCGCCCGCGCCGATGGCGCCGGCTCGGGGCAACCCTGGGCGGTCACCCTTGGCGACTCGTTCATTTCCGGTGAAGCTGGTCGCTGGGCGGGCAACACATCGGGTACCGAGCAGGCTCGCATCGACGCGCTCGGCAGCACCGCGTACTTTGACAATGGGCCACATATCGCAGAGACGATCGAGCGATGCCACCGATCCCAATCGGCTCCGGCCTACTTTGGCGGGTCACGCATCGCTGGACTCAACCTCGCGTGCTCGGGCGCGACCACCTCGACGAGCTGGGATGGCAGCCAGTTCAAGCCGGGGATCGACTTTGCCGATGACGGCGCCGGCCACCTCGGGCAAGCTCTGATGCTGAAGCAGTTCGCGGCAACACACAACGTGACCATGGTCGTGCTCAGCATCGGCGGCAACGATTTCGGATTTGGCACCATCGTGCAGAACTGCGTGATCGACTTCCTAACTTCACCCGCCAGCCGGCCAGATTTCTGCCTCGACGATTACACGACCACCTCGCGACTGAACCCCACTCACGCGCAGGCGGTGCGGGCCAAGGTCAAGCAAGCGATCCTCAATGTTGACCAGGCGATGGCCCAGGCCGGGTACGGCCGTGGGCAGTGGTCGTTGGTGGTCGCCGACTACCCAAGCCCGGTCGAACGCTCGACCGAGGCGCGGTATGGCGACACCGGGTATGCACCGCAATCCACCGGCGGTTGCGGGTTTTGGAAGGCCGACCTCGACTTCGCGAACGACGTCATGGTGCCCATGATTAATAGCACCATCTGGGCGGCTGCTGACGATGCGGTGGCGGCCGGAGTGAGCAACCTGCACCGCCTCGAACTCGAACACGTTCTCGACAACCACAAGCTCTGTCAGCGCGGTGTCGATCTTGCCGACAGCATCGGGTACACGAACCCGTGGGCGCCCGACGCGCAAAACTCCCTGGAGTGGGTGAACCAGGTGCACACGGCACAGACGGTTGGCACCGACTTCTTCATACAGGAGTCACTGCACCCGAACTACTGGGGACAGCTCGCGATGCGCAATTGCCTTCGCCAGGTATGGAACGACGGGATGGTTCGTGGCGGCGCCTGCCAGCCGTCCTACGACTGGGGAAAGAACGCGTTCGGCGAGCCGAACGTGACGTACGCCCCAACGTATGCGGCCGGGTATCAGCCGCCGAGGCGGCTCTTCAACATTGGCGGCCAAGCTTCGCATCGGTGTGTCGATGTGCCGGGCGACTCCGCTGCCGCAGGCACTGCGCTCGGGCTCTGGGACTGCAACGGCGGCGCGAACCAGAACTTCACCTACGACCGCGCGTCGAAGCACATCCAGGGGTTCGGCGCGAACCAGGGCGGCAAGTGCATCGGACTTCAGAACAATTCCGGCGGCTGGGGCACACGCATCGTGACGCAGGCGTGCGATGGTTCAAATGCGTTGCAGCGCTGGAACCTCGGCGCCGATCGGCAGATCGTGAACGATGCGACGGGCCTCTGTCTCGACGCAAACGGTGGCGGCACCAGCAACGGCACTGCGCTCATCGTCTGGGGTTGCGGCGGCCAGCAGAACCAGAAGTGGTGGTACTGAGCGCCACCGCGTCCGGCGTCGAGTTGAGCAGCCGGGGTGCGCGCGAACCTAGACGCCCTGCCAGCGCGGTTTGTTCGCCCACGCGTGCCGGTAATAGGCGAGGTTCTGCAGCTTCGACGCCGCCGCCTCGTCGACGAGCACGGTCGCATGCGGGTGCAGCTGGATCGCCGATCCCGGCTGACTGGCAGTGACCGGGCCCTCGACCGCCGCGGCGACCGCATCGGCTTTCGCCGCACCGAACGCCAGCAATACCAGGTGCCGCGCCCGCAGAATCGTGCCAATGCCCTGAGTGATGCAGTGCATCGGCACATCGTTGGGGGAATCAAAGAAGCGGGCGTTGTCGGCGCGCGTCTGCTCGGTCAAGGTCTTGATGCGCGTCAGCGACGCGAGCGATGACCCGGGTTCATTGAACCCGATATGACCAGTGCGCCCGATGCCAAGAATCTGCAGATCCACACCGCCGGCAAGGGCGATGGCCGCTTCGTACTCGGCACCGGCGGTTGCGATGGTCGCTGGGTCACCGTTCGGCACCTGCACAAGCGCTGGGGTGAGCCCGACCGGTTCGACCACCTCGCGGGTGATCACCGCACGGTAACTTTCTGGATGCCCCGCCGGCAGCCCGACGTATTCATCAAGCGCGAACCCTCGCACCCGACTCACGTCGATGTGTTCAGCGACAACCCGCCGCGCAAGCGCCTGGTAGGTCGCGAGCGGGGTTGACCCGGTCGCCAGACCGAGCACCGCGTCGGGCTTCTCACCGATGAGCCGCACAATGCTGTCTGCGACGAGTTCCGCGGCAGCCGCGATATCGGCAACGACGATGACTTCAGCCATGGTTGGCTCCCCACTGTTCGAGCAGGTCGGCGAGTGCCTCACCGACCAGTTTTGATGCACCAAATGTCGCGATATCGGCATAGCGGCGATCGTCCCCCGGCCAACCCATGTCAACGACGACGACGTCATCCCGCCGCTCCCGTAGCTGATCGATCGCGGCGGTGGCGAACGGCCAACGATGCAGCGACTTCCCAACCACGAGGAGCGGCCCTGGCAGCGCCAGAAGTTCGGTGGCAGCAGCCGATACGTCAAACGAGCGCGCCCCGGCGAGCCAGGAATATTCCGCGGCCTGAAGGGTGAACGGACCCCACGGCGACTCTCCCACCGCGATATTCGCCTCGGTCTCGATTCGAACGACGGTGCCGATACCCGCCGTCAGCGCTTCAGGTACGCCCGCCGAAATGTCGAATGTCTCGATGACGCGCTGCCGAGTCGGCAGCGCGTCATGCCAATGCGTTGCAAGTGCGCTGTGCCTCGCGAGTTCGGCAAGCCCCCGAGCGCGAAGCCCTCGAACGCGGGCGCTTGCTCTTGCGATCGCGGTGCGCTCGAGCCGCCCGGCCCCGACGGCGGCAACCACCGCGTCGACCACGTCGTTGAACGCCGACTCGGTCGTTTCAGACCCGATGCAGAGCAGGTCACATCCGGCGATGAGCGCCCGCACGGCTGCTTCGGGGATCCCGATGACGCCGCTCGCGCCGTGCATATCGAGGGCATCCGACACGATCACGCCGTCGAACCCGAATTCGTTCCGCAACATGCCGAGCACCGTGGGAGACATGGTTGCCGGATGCTCCGCATCGAGCTGTGGCACGACGATGTGGCTCGTCATCACCGCATGGGTGCGCGCCGCGATGGCGGCATCGAAGGGAACCAGGTCGCGCGATTCGAGCGTCGACAACGGCACGTCGACCACCGGGAGTGCCAGATGCGAATCAGTTGCGGTGTCACCGTGACCTGGAAAGTGTTTGGCGCACGCCGAGATTCCGGTGGATTGCAGGCCCTCGGTCCACGCGGCGACGTGCCGCGCAACCGCCTGCGGATCGGTGCCGAAACTGCGCACGCCGATCACGGGGTTCAGCGGGTTGCTGTTGACGTCCGCATCGGGCGCGAATGTCAGGGTGCACCCGGCGGCCGCGAGCGCCTCACCAACCGCCCGCCCGGTCGCACGAGTCGCGTCGAGATCGTCGATACGACCAAGCACGGCGTTGCCTGGGTACGGCGCACCAACCCGGTGGAAGAGCCGCGTGACGTCGCCGCCCTCTTCATCGATCGCGATCACTGCCTCAGCGTTGGCGGCACGAAGCGTCGCGGTCAGGTCGCGCAGTTGGCCGGCCGATTCGACGTTCGACCCGAACAGGCACACGCCGCCGAGCCCCTCGCGGAGCGCGTCGAGCACCCAGTCCGGGGCATCCGGCCCGGGAAACCCGGGCAGGAGTGTACCGAGCACGTCGTGACGTACCGAATCAGTCATCACAGGCGCTCCGCCGAGCCCACCAGGCGGGTTACGCCGCCAGGCGAGCCTCGAGATTCGCCGCGATCGTCGCGAGGAACTCTTCGGTGGTCTGGTAGGCCTGCTCTGGGCCGACCAGGAGCGCGAGGTCCTTCGTCATCGCGCCGGATTCGACCGTCTTGATGACGACGTCTTCGAGCGTGTGCGTGAAGTCGATGAGGGCCTGGTTGCCGTCAAGCTTGCCGCGGTGCTGCAGGCCACGGGTCCACGCGTAGATCGAGGCGATCGGGTTCGTCGAGGTTGGCTTGCCGGCCTGGTGCTGACGGTAGTGACGGGTCACCGTGCCGTGCGCGGCCTCAGCCTCAACGACCTTGCCGTCTGGCGTTGCGAGCACCGAGGTCATGAGGCCAAGCGAGCCGAAGCCTTGTGCCACCGTGTCAGACTGCACGTCACCGTCGTAGTTCTTGCAAGCCCAGACGTAGCCGCCCTCCCACTTGAGCGCAGAGGCGACCATGTCGTCGATGAGTCGGTGCTCATAGGTGAGACCTGCCGCGGCGAATGCCTCGGCGAACTCGGCCTCGAACACTTCCTGGAAGAGGTCCTTGAAGCGGCCATCGTAAGCCTTCAGGATCGTGTTCTTGGTCGAGAGGTAAACCGGGTAGTTGCGGGCGAGGCCGTAGTTGAGCGATGCGCGCGCGAAGTCGCGAATCGAGTCGTCGAGGTTGTACATGCCCATGGCGACGCCCGAGCTCGGGGCCTGGAAGACCTCGAACTGCTGCGGCTCGGTGCCATCGGCCGGGGTGAAGGTCATGGTGACCGTGCCCGGGCCGTCGAAGCGGAAGTCGGTCGCGCGGTACTGGTCACCGAATGCGTGACGGCCGACGATGATCGGCTTGTTCCAGCCGGGCACCAGACGCGGGATGTTCGAAATGATGATTGGCTCGCGGAAGATCACGCCGCCGAGGATGTTGCGGATCGTGCCGTTCGGCGACTTCCACATCTTCTTCAGCCCGAACTCTTCGACGCGGGCTTCGTCGGGCGTGATTGTCGCGCACTTCACGCCAACGCCGTGCTTCTTGATCGCGTTTGCAGCGTCGATCGTGATCTGGTCGTTCGTCTCGTCACGCTTCTCGATGCCGAGGTCGTAGTACTCGAGGTTCACGTCGAGGTAGGGGTGAATCAGGGTGTCTTTGATCGACTGCCAGATGATGCGAGTCATCTCATCGCCATCAAGCTCGACGACTGTTCCTTCAACCTTGATCTTCGACAACGTGCGTCTCCTTCGAGTGAGCAGTGCGGCGGAAATTGGACACAAAAGCCGCGATTAGTCTACCCGGTCACCGGCCGATATCTCGACGTCGAGACATCCGGGTGGTGGCGCTGAAGTGAACATCAATCTCTGCGACCGAATTTCTATCGGTTCGCCCATTGCACCCACTAGCCTCATTCCATGGGAGACCTCAGACTTGCAGAGTTGTCGGCCTCGAACATCGCGGCGGCGAACATGCTGTCGCTGAAGCCTGGGCAGGAGCAGTTCATTGCCCCGGTCACCTACTCGGCCGAAAACTCGGTCGTGAACCCAGCCACATCGTGGCAGCGAGTTGCCTACCTTGACGATCGCGTCGTCGGGTTCATTCATGGCAACTTCGACCCAGAGAACCCGCGCGAGGAGTTCCGCGCCTGCATCTGGCGGATCAACGTCGATGCCGATGTGCAGGGCCAGGGCGTTGGGCGTTACCTGGCGACGGCGCTTGCCGAGGAGGCGAAGCGTCGCGGGTTTGCCCGCATCACGGTCTTGTGGGAGCCGGGCGTTGGCGGGCCAGAAGCGTTCTTCCACCGCGTCGGCTTCGTCGACATTGGCGAGTCGGCCTATGGCGACATCATCGGGGCGCTCGAACTCTGAACCGCTCTGATGGCGGGCACCCGCACATTCGTCACCCAGAGGTTGACACCGAGAGCGGACTCGGTGGCGACGCGTTCGCGGCAGCCGTGCTCGAGTTGGTTGCGCAGATTCCGCCAGCGCAGGTGGTCGCCTATGGCGACCTCGCTGCGATGCTCGGCTCCCGCGCCGCCCGCCAGGTCGGCCGCATCATGGCCACGAGCGCAGCGGATGTCCCGTGGTGGCGTGTCGTGCGGTCCAGCGGCCACCCACCTGCCAGGCACGCTGAGCGTGCGCGGTCGATCTACCGAGCAGAAGGCACGCCGCTGGTGAACCCACCGACGGGATCGTGGCGGGTCGACATCGACCGCTGCCGTTGGCACGGTCCCGACCGGTCGTAGGCCGCCAGCGCCCGAAGCGCGCCACCCGGGAGTGACGCGCTTCGAGTCGAGGAAGAACAACTAGACGAGTGAGTTCCGCCAAGCGGTGTGCAGCGCTGCGAACCGGCCATCGCCGGCGATCAGTTCCGCCGGCGCGCCATCCTCAACGATCTTGCCCTGCTCCATCACGAGCACCCGGTCGGCGATCTGTACCGTCGACAACCGGTGCGCGATGATGATCGCGGTACGGTCAGCGAGCAGGGTGGTGAGTGCCTCCTGCACCTGCCGCTCCCCCGGAATATCGAGCGACGACGTCGCTTCATCGAGAATGAGCACCGCTGGGTTTGCCAGGAACGCGCGCGCGAACGAGATCAGCTGCCGCTGCCCCGCCGAGACCCGCCCTCCACGCTTGTTCACGTCGGTGTCGTAGCCGTTCGGCAACCCTTCGATGAACTCATGCGCACCGACGGCCTTCGCCGCTGCCACGACCTCATCGAACGTGGCATCTGGTCGACCCAACAAAATGTTGTCGGCCACCGACCCGCTGAACAGGTACGCCTCTTGGGTGACCATCACGATCGCCCGGCGCAGGTCTTTCGGGTGCAGGTCACGCAGGTCGATCCCATCGAGCGTGATCCGACCACCGGTTGGGTCGTAGAAACGGGCGACGAGCTTGGCCAGGGTGGTCTTGCCAGCACCGGTCGTGCCGACCAACGCCACTGTCTGACCGACCGGAATCGACAAATCGAACGTCGACAGCACGTCCCGATCAGCCTGGTATGCGAAGTGCGTGCGCTCGAAATTGAGGGCACCCGACGCTTGCCAGAGATCGACCGGATGCGCCGGGTCAGGCACACTCGGCTCCTCTGCCAGCACGCCAGAGATTTTCTCAAGCGCGCTCGCGGCCGACTGGTACGAGTTGTAGAACCCCGCGATGTCTTCGGTCGGGTCGAAGAACCGTGCCGTGTACAGCACCGCAGCAAGCAGCATGCCGACTGCGAGCGTTCCTTCGACGACGCGGAACCCGCCCCAGATCAGCACGACCGCGACCGCCACGTTGCCGATCACCGCCAGTGTCGGCACCAGGGTGGCGAACAATTTGAAGGTGGCGCGAGTGTTCACCCTGTTCTGCTCAACGATGTCGCCGAACACCTTCGCATTGCGCTGCTCGGCGCGGAACGCCTGCACCGCACGAATCCCGGTCATCGTTTCAACGAATTTCACGATTTGCCGGGCGCTGATCACACGTGATGCGCGGTACAGCTCCTGCGAGCGCAGCTGAAACCATCGGGTGGCGATCACGATTGGCACCAGGGCCACCAGCAGCACGAGACCCGACTTCCAGTCGAGCACGAACAGCGCGATCGCGGTGAAAGTCATGTACAGCACGGCACGGATCAGCATGCCGAGCCCGCCGTCGAGCAGCTCTCGAATCGATTCGAGGTCGCTCGTCTGCCGCGAAATGATGCGACCAGACGTATACGACTCATGGAACTCAAGTGAGAGTCGCTGCGTCTGCCGGAACACCCGCGTGCGCAGGTCGAGCAGAATCGCCTGGCTGAGTCGAGCAGACAACCGAATGAACGACCACTGCAACCAGGCGCCGATTCCGCCCGCAATCAGGTAGGCGCCCGCGGCAGCGGATGCAGGCATCCAATCGCCCGACCGAATCGCTGCAATGCCGTGGTCGATGCCGAACGCGATGAGCGCCGGTCCCGCGACCTGCATCGCCGTCGAGAGCACGATCGCGACCACGTTGAGCGCCACCAGCCCGCGCCTGGGCTGCAGCAGTGAGCCCAGCAGCTTGCGCGACCGGGCGCGAATCGCGCGTGATTCCACCTTCGTGTAATCGGCGCGTTCTTCGCCTTCGACGCCGTTCACAGTGGCGGCCGGGACGATGCCTTCGTCGTCGCCCGGTTCAGGGGTAGCGGTCAGCTGGTCGTTCGTCATGCGGGCACCTCCTCGGTTTCAGCGCGGGTATCGGCAATTGGGTGGCGCTCAGCGTCTGGTGCGTCACGCGGCGTGCGATCGGATGCCTCGAGGCTCGAGATCACATACCGGTAGTGCTCGCTCGTGGCGAGGAGTTCGGTGTGCGTGCCGACCGCGGTAATCCGCCCATGCTCAAGCAGGGCGACGCGATCGGCGAGCGCGACGGTCGACGGTCGGTGCGCCACGATCAACGCGGTTGTGCCGCCGAGCACCGATCGGAGGGCCGCTTCAACCTTCGCCTCGGTTGCGACGTCGAGCGCCGACAGTGGGTCATCGAGCACCAGGATGCTGGGCCGAGCCGCTACGGCACGCGCGAGCGCGAGCCGCTGACGCTGCCCACCGGAGAGGCTCATGCCCTCTTCACCGACGACGGTGTTCACCCCGTCAGGAAGCCGGTGCACAAACTCAGCCTGTGCGATCTGTAAGGCGTTCTCGAGCACCCGGTCGGCCTCGGCCCGCACGGATTCGTCGTCACCAACGAGGTCTGGGCGGCCGAGCAGCACGTTTTCGCGCACGCTGAGGCTGAAGAGGGTGGCATCTTCGAACGCCAGGCCGAGGTGTCGTCGCAGTTCCTCACGAGTGAGGGTGCGAACGTCGACGCCGTCGAGTTCGATCACACCACCGGTGACGTCGTACAGTCGCGCGCTGAGCGCGACAATCGTGGTTTTGCCGCTTCCGGTGAGCCCGACGAGCGCCATCGTCTCACCGGGCTCGACGGTGAGGTCGATCCCAGTCAGCAGGTCGGGTGACTCGGCCGGGGCATCCGCGTACCTGAACCGAACATCGCGGAACGCGAGTTGGCCACGCGGCTTCGCGAGCGTCGCCGGTGTTTCGGGGTCGGCGACCTCGTTCTTGGTGTTCAAGATGTCGAAGTACCGGTCAGATGCTGTGCGCGCGTCGATCGTAAATGCGAGGAAGAAGCCGAGCGATTCGATCGGCCACCCGAGCGCGGTCGCGGTGGCGAAGAACGCGACGAGTTTGCCGACGCTGAGGTCGCCGCTGGCGACCTGCCAGGAGCCAAGCAGGAGACAGACGCCCAGTGACACCGTGGGCACGATCATGATCCAGGCCCAGATGTTCGCGTCGAGTTTGGCCTTCGCCAACTCGGTCTTGCGGAGGGTTTCCGCCTGGTTGCGGAAGGTGTTCAGCGCGAACGATCCGCGTCCAAACGCCTTGAGCACCCGGATGCCGTGCACCGACTCTTCGACGGCAGTCGCCAAATCCCCCGCCTGGTCTTGGCTGAGCCGGCTCTGCTCACCGTAGGCGCCTTCGAAGCGGTATCCCACCCACCAGAGCGGGATCGCGCAGACGAAGAAGATCAGGCCGAGCAGCGGCGAAATGCTCACCAAGATCGCGGTTCCAACGAAGACCGTGATCACGTTCACCACCAGGAACACCAGACCGAACGCCACCCAGCGGCGGATCGTGCCAAGGTCACCGATCGCTCGTGAGAGCAGCTGCCCGCTCGGCCACTTGTCGTGGAACGAGACCGGTAAGTCCTGCAATTTCTCGTAGAGCGTGGTGCGCATGCGCGCCTCGACCCGGCTCGCCGGCCCGATGATCGACATGCGGCGCACGTAGTAGAGCGCACCTTCGATCGCGCCGAGCAGCAGCACGAGCAGGCCGAGCGGCAGCACCGCGGCGGCCTCTTTACGTGCAATCGGACCGTCGATGATTTGCTGAATCACCTGGGGAATCACGAGTGAGAGCGTTTGTGCGGTGAGTGCGATCGCCCCACTGACGAAGAGCCAGATGACGGCGCGGCCCATGAACGGCCTGAGGCGCACGAGGGCGGCGACCATGCCCAGAGGGCGTTGTTGAGGTTGGGAACGGGGTGATGAGTCAGGTTGCGACATGCGTGTGAATTACATTCCGGATGGAGCGGCGTCAAAGACGACCTGCGGCAGCGTCAGCGCAAGAGCGCAAAAGGGGGCACCAGAGTGGCGGGGCTCAACAAGAGCGGGCGGCGGATCCGCGGGGAAGGAAGTCCGTTACGAGGTGGTCCCGCGCGGCGAAATACGACGGAAGGCCGGCTTCAGCTGAACAGCGAGCAATGGACCCTCCTCATAGGTGCGCGATAGCAGGACGAGATGCCACCCTACGCCCGAGTGGCGATGGTCGCAACCCCGGTGGCACACAACAGCGGCTGAACTAGCGCCCGAATGGAGGGCGACCCAGCCGCAAGTGAGGTGATTCGGTTACAGTGACTTGCTTTTGCGGCGGTGCGCCATCAGCATGAACGGCATGCCAAGGGCGAAGAGCCCTGCACCTCCAGCGAGCGTCACCACCGGGTCGATGCCCGCGCGTGCACGCACCGGGTTCGACCCGGTCGGCTCGGCATCCCGAACTCCTGCATTGGCAACCGGAGCAGCGGACGGTGTCGCGACCGGAGCGGCGACGGTCGCTGGCAACGAACTCGCCTTCACAACCGGATCCAGAGTCCGAGCTGGCGCAGGCGCGGGCGCGGGCGCGGGCGAACTAGTCGGCACCTGAACGGTTGCCGGCAACGCGCTCGCGTTCACAACCGGAGTCGGAGTCGGAGCAGGTACAGGAGCAGGTACCGGAGCAGGCGAAGGCGACGGCGAAGGCGAAGGCGAAGGCGACGGCGAAGGCGAAGGCGAAACCGTCGGCACATGAACGGTTGCCGGCAACGAGCTCGCCTTCACAACCGGAACATCGATCGACTCGGGAATCCGGTCGACAGCGTGCGCTGCCGTTGAGGAAATGAGTCCGGCGCCGACCAGCGTGAAGCTGGCGGCGAGCACGGCAAATGGCTTGGCAACTCGAATCACTCTCGGGCTCCTAGTTCGGTCGGGTCAGAACAGGGCAGGGCAGGGCAGCGGACGCGGTGGCGAGATATCAACGCGCGGTGTTACCTATGAATGAGATGCAGTTAGGCGCCGGATATGACACGGAACGCGAAACCTTCGTCGCTGACTCGAGCACCCCAAACACGAATGAGCTGCCGCCCCGCAGGGCGACAGCTCATTCGTCGTGCGAATTGCTACGCGGATTCCACCTCATCACGACGGCGACGCGCTACGAGAATGAGGCACAGCCCGAGGGTGAGCACGCCAGCCCCAACCCCGATCGCGATCATCGGATCAAATCCAGTTTGGGCGAGCTGTGGTACAGCCACCGAGGAAGCGGTTGCCGCAGCGCTCGGCGCCGGGGTCACGGTCGGAGTCGGCACCGGCGAAGGAGTCGGCACCGGCGAAGGAGTCGGCTCCGGCGAAGGAGTTGGCTCGGGCGAAGGAGTCGGCTCCGGCGACGGAGTCGGCACCGGTCCAGGGAATGGGTCGACAGTACGTGCGAATCCGAAGTCAAGCGTCTGGTCAGCTGCACCATCAGTGGTCAGATCAGTCGATTCAGCCGAACCAGTCGACGAGTCAACCGCAGTATCCGAACCCTGGTTCGTCTTCGCCGCGTGGTACCCAGCCGGGTCCGTGACCC
>DASTYN010000003.1:0-48722 GCA_035764905.1 Candidatus Lumbricidiphila sp.
ACCAGCCGGCAACACCGGCAGGTCAGTGAACGAGTACGCACCGTTCGCATCCGTGGTCGTGGTCGTGACGGCAGCACCGTTCACATTCGTCACCGCGGCACCATTCGGACCAGTGATCGTCAACGTCACGCCACCAAGACCTGGCTCACCAGCATCCTGAATACCGTT
The DNA here is from genome assembly GCA_035764905.1 of Candidatus Lumbricidiphila sp. Classification (GTDB taxonomy): domain Bacteria; phylum Actinomycetota; class Actinomycetes; order Actinomycetales; family Microbacteriaceae; genus Agromyces. Next base: position 169 of record DASTYN010000003.1, read on the forward strand.
GTCGTTCGAGTCAACCCACACCAAGTTCCCAACACTCACCTTGGCAGCGGCGTCTTCAACGGTCACCGGAGTGGTCGAGCCGCCGGAGATGGTTACCGCGTGCGGCGTCGAGTCGAGCACGTACCCGGCCGGGGCGACCGTCTCAACGAGGGTGTAGTTACCAGGGGCGATGTCACCGCTCGTGGCCTCGCCGTTGGCGTCAGTGGCCGGAAGGGTTGCCACGACAGCACCATTCGCGTCACGAACCTCGAATACCGCGCCCGCAAGCTTGCGCGACGAGTCACGCTTGTCGACCTTCGTCACCGAGACCTGCCCGTTGGTGTTTCCCGTGCCGTTTCCGCCGCCGGTGACCGTGTACTGAAGCTGCGCGGAGTCAGTGTGATCGGTCGACGCGAAGGTGTTCGAGAAGCTTGCACCCGATCGGGTTCCGGTCGGAATCTTCTGGGTGTACTGCAACGTCAGGAACTGATCATCGCCGAGCGCTGCCGCATTGTGGTACGTGAACGTAAACGAGTGGCTCGCCGCGTCTGAGACGACACTGAACTTGCCGGGCGCGGTGCCCTCACCGACTCCACCGTTCTGACCGACGACGCGACCGGTGGTCCACCGCACGTCGAAGCTCGACGGCGCACCGAGTCGCGCGTCGTAGGTGTCGGTGAACGTCACGTCATTGCCGTTCGAGTCGACCAGCACCGACTTGGGCAATTGGACCTGCCAGTGAAGCACGCCCTGGTCGTAGTCAACCCAACCAGTCTTCTTGAACTCGGGAATAGGGGTCACACTCGGCGGGCCACTCGAGCCGCCAGATGGGGCGGGCGCAACTGGCTCCTGGAGCGTAATCGTGGTGCCACCAACGTTGAGCTGGTTACCGTTCGACGGAACCGCGACCATCTTCGCCTCGAACGTGAAGTTACCCTGCACGTTGATGTGGCTGTCGACGAAGCTGGTAAACGTGCACGTCAGCAAATCTTTCACGACCGAGCAGTTCGCGATGACATCGCCTGCTGGGCTCTTCAGGTCAAAGTCCTGCGGGATCCCGCTGAATGCCGGGTCAAACGGCACCTGGAACGTGTCACCAGCGTGTGCTGCGCGGTCGGCGACCCGCCAATCTATGCTGAGCGTGAACCGGTCACCAACCTGCTTCGGCGGCGTGCCGGAAACCTGGATGTTGTTGAAGACGACCGGCGCGACCGCCGCTTGGGCGATAGACACGCCGAGCGCGGCCATTCCAGCACCGAGCACGATAGCTGCGGTGGCTGCAACGAGTTTAGTTAATCGATTTAGACGCGGTTTCCTGGCGCGAGACATGGTGAGGTCCTTGGATTCGGGTTAGGGGACTTCGAAGGCAGCAGCGGGGCACCAGGTGCAGCGCGCGTGCGTGGCCTTCAATACTGAGATGGCGCAAAAGCCGAATCATGACGCCGAACCGTAAATTCGTACCAACCCTTGAAAAAGCGGTGTGCACCCGCCAACAAAACGGCGGTGGACCGTCGCCCGCAGACAACGGCCCACCGCCGGCAGGATGGGGTGTGGCTTAGTGGAAGAAGTGCCGTTCACCGGTGAAGTAGAGCGTCACACCGGCCGCTTGCGCCGCGGCGATTACTTCGTCATCACGCACTGAACCGCCAGGCTGGACGACCGCGCGCACGCCAGCGTCGAGCAAGATCTGCAGCCCGTCCGCGAATGGGAAGAACGCGTCGGATGCCGCGACCGAACCCTGCGCCCGCTCCCCCGCTCGCGTCACCGCAAGCCCACATGAGTCAACGCGGTTCACTTGGCCCATTCCCACGCCGACCGACGCACCGTCGTTCGCGAGCAGGATCGCGTTCGACTTCACGGCACGGCATGCGCGCCACGCGAACTCGAGGTCGGCGAGGGTGGCGGCGTCCGCGGGGGTGCCGGCCTTGAGTTCCCACGAAGCTGGGTCTGCGAACGAGGCATCCGCTCGTTGCAACAGGGCGCCGCCCGAGACCTGCTTCAACTCGACCTCAGGGCTCGCGAAATCGTCTGGCAGCACCAGCAGGCGCACATTCTTCTTCGCCGTGAGCACCTCGATCGCCTCGGGTTCGAAGCCCGGTGCGACGACGACCTCGGTGAAAATCTCGGCCACCGTCTTCGCCATCTCGGCGGTAACGACCCGGTTCGCGGCGATCACGCCACCGAACGCCGACACCGGGTCGCAAGCGTGCGCGCGAGCGTGCGCATCGGCGATCGGGTCGGATGCCTCGGCCCGCCCAACCGCGATGCCACACGGGTTCGCGTGCTTGATGATCGCAACCGCTGGCTCGCTGAAGTCGTACGCGGCCCGCACCGCCGCGTCGGCGTCGGCGTAGTTGTTGTACGACATCTCTTTGCCGTGCAACTGGGTGGCCTGGGCGATGCCGGGCCGTCCGCCGACGCTGCTGTACAGTGCGGCGGGCTGGTGCGAGTTCTCGCCGTAGCGCAGGTCGGCCCGCTTCACCCAAGCGCCGCCGACCCACGCCGGGAACGGCGAAACCTCAGCTGGCTGGTCGGGCGCCACGACACTGCCGACCCAGGACGCGACCGCGATGTCATAGGTTGCCGTGTGGCGGAACGCCTCACGCGCGAGCACCTGGCGCTGCGCGAGCGTGGTGCCGCCGGCCGAGAGCGCAGCCACGACGTCACCGTACTGCGCCGGGTTCGTGACAACGGCCACGTTCGCGTGGTTCTTCGCCGAGGCGCGCACCATCGCGGGTCCACCGATGTCGATCTGCTCGACGACGGCGGCCGGTTCGGCGCCGCTCGCAACGGTCTGCACGAATGGGTAGAGGTTCACGACGACGAGCTCGAACGGGGCGATGCCGAGGTCGGCGAGTTCACGCTCATGCGATTCGAGGCGCAGATCGGCGAGCAGACCCGAGTGCACGCCCGGGTGCAGGGTGCGCACGCGCCCGTCGAGGTGCTCCGGGTAGCCGGTGACCTCAGCGACCTGGGTGACCGGAAGTCCGGCGGCGGCGATGGCGGCACTGGTGCCCCCGGTCGACACGATCTCGACACCGGCATTCGTGAGCGCAGTGGCGAGCTCGATGAGCCCGGTCTTGTCGCTCACCGCGATCAGTGCGCGGCGAATCGCGACAGTGTCACGCGGACGGTAGAGGGCTGGGTCAATCGCTGGGCCGCTCATCTCTGGCCTTTCGGTTCGGGGTCGGATGGTTCGGGGCGCGGCCGCGGCATGAGGCCGCCGCGCGTTACCGCGCGAGCGCGGCGAGGTCGAGCCGGCCCTCGGCAATTGCGAGGACGGTGTCGATCAAGATGCGGCGTTCAACCGGTTTGATGCGGTCGTGCAGGTCGGCTTCGGTGTCGGCAGGCAGCACTGGAATGCGCTCTTGCACCACGATCGGCCCGCCATCAACCGAGTTGTCGACGACGATCAGGCTCGCACCAGTTTCGGTGACGCCGGCCGCGAGCGCATCGCGCACCGCATGCGCCCCGGGGAACTCTGGCAGGTACGCCGGGTGCGTGTTCAGCAGGTGCGGTGCGAACGCGTCGACAACCGCCGGCGGCACCAGTCGCATGAGCCCAGAGAGCACGACGAGGTCGGGCTCGTGGGCGCGAACCGCGGCGATGACAGCGTCGCCCCAGGCGGTGCGATCGGCGAAGTCACGGTAGGGCACGGTGAAGGTCGGGATTCCGAACTCGGCGCCCAGCGCGAGCCCGGCGGCATCGCGGTCAGCACCAATGGCGACCACGCGGGCCGGGGCATCCGGTGTGGCCAGCGCCTCAAGGAGCGCCCGAAGGTTCGACCCGCCGCCCGAGATCAGCACGACGAGATTCAGCACCCTAAAAGCCTACTTGGCTCCGCCGCCCAGCCCATGCCGCGAGCCGCCCAGCGACCGCACCGAACGCAACCGATCCTGCAGCGACGCCGAACACCGCCCACGGGTTCGGGCCGACATCCTGAAGTCGCCCAGGGCCGAGTGCCCCGCTCGATGCCCACGCGAGTGCGCCGAGGAGCGCGCCGGCGGCAAGTCCTGCGCCAAGACCGACTGCGACCTGCCACCACCAGGGGTCGGATGCCTCGTCCCGCCGTGCACCGAGCCAGGCTGCCAGGAACGCCAGCACCACCGGAATCAGCAGCCAGAGAACGCCCGGCACCACCGACCCGTGTGGGAGCGCGCCGAACAGGGGCAGCCCCGGCACCGGCCCGAGCAGCGTGCCACCGGTTGACACCGAGGTGCCGGTGCCAATCGCGAATCCGGGTCCGAGCAGCCAGGAGGCGATCCAGATCACGAAGTTGGGCAGCAGCGCGAGTTCTCCGACGGTGAGCACGATGACGCCATCGAGCCCTGGGGCAAGCGACTGGTAAAGGCCGGCAACGGTGGCGAATGAGGTGGCGATGAGCACCGCCGTGACGACTGCCGCCGCCGCGAGCACCCCCGCGCTTGATGCGATGCCGATGCGTCCGGCGAGTCGGATGCCACGCCGCAGCGACCCTGGCAGTTCGAACCAGCGGTCGGTGAGCGGGCCATCCAGCGCGCCTTTGGAGACCTCGGTCGTTTGACCCCAGAGCACCCCGACCAGCATGATGAGCGCGGGCAACAGGGCCGATTGCCACCGGGATGGCGCGACTTCTGGTGAGCGGGCGAGCAGGCCGAGCGTGAACCCGACCGCGCCAGTGACCAGCACGGCGGCCACACCCGCGACCCACGGTCGCTCTGCGATGACCGATCGCGCGCCGATATGGCGGCCGGTGGCCGCGGTGAGCCAAGCGAAACCGAGCGCTGCGATCGTGATTGAGAATGGGGCCGTCGCGGTTGGCGTGCCGAGGTTGACCGCGAGTTGCGGGTCGAGATGCACGAGTAGGTCGACGCCGTGGCCGGCGAGCCAGGCGTCAGCAACGATCTGCATCGCCGATCCGAACGAGCTGGCGGCGCCGTGAGTCGCCCAGGTCAGTACGGTCACAACGAGAACGATTCCGAGCCCAATGAGCGCAGCAACCGCCGCCTCGAAGGCGGCGATAAGGGCGGTGACGGAACGGTGCATTGCCAGCCGAGCCTACCCGTTGCGGCATAGCAAACGACCCCGCCACACGTGAGTGCGACGGGGTCGTTCGAACCTGGCTGGTTAGAGGGCTGCGTAGACCTCGCGAAGCAGGCGGGCGGTCTCGCTCGGCGTCTTGCCGACCTTGACCCCAGCGGCCTCAAGTGCCTCTTTCTTCGCCTGAGCGGTACCGGCCGAGCCTGAGACGATGGCGCCAGCGTGCCCCATGGTCTTGCCCTCCGGGGCCGTGAACCCGGCGACGTAGCCGACGACCGGCTTGGTCACGTTCGCCTTGATGTAGTCAGCTGCGCGCTCTTCAGCGTCACCACCGATTTCACCGATCATGACGATCGCCTTGGTCTCTGGGTCGGCCTCGAATGCGGCGAGCGCATCGATGTGGGTGGTGCCGATGATCGGGTCACCGCCGATGCCGATCGCGGTCGAGAAGCCGAGGTCGCGCAGCTCGTACATCATCTGGTACGTGAGCGTGCCCGACTTCGAGACGAGGCCGATCGGGCCCTTGCCGGTGATGTTCGCCGGGGTGATGCCGACGAGCGACTCACCGGGGCTGATGATGCCTGGGCAGTTCGGGCCAATGATGCGGGTCTTGTTGCCCTTCTCGATGGCGTAGGCCCAGGCCTTTGCCGCGTCGGCAACTGGCACACCCTCGGTGATCACGACGAGCAGGCCGATCTCGGCGTCGATCGCCTCGATGATCGCGTCCTTGGTGAAGGCCGGCGGCACGAATGCGATCGAGACGTCTGCACCTGTCGCCGCCATCGCCTCGGCAACGCTCGCGAAGACGGGCAACTCGACCGGCGAGCCGTCCGCCGCGGTGTGCAGCACCGTGGTGCCCGCCTTGCGGGCGTTCACGCCACCGACGACCTGGGTGCCAGCGGCGAGCATGCGGGCGGTGTGCTTGGTGCCCTCGCCGCCGGTGATGCCCTGGACGATGACCTTGGAGTCCTTGTTCAAAAAGATAGTCATGGCTGATCGTCCTCTGTCTTACGCGGCGTTCGCGAGCTCGGCGGCCTTGTCGGCGCCCTGGTCCATGTTTTCGGCGAGGGTGACGAGCGGGTGCGCGGCCTCCTCAAGAATGCGGCGACCCTCGGCAACGTTGTTGCCGTCAAGACGCACGACGAGCGGCTTGTTCGCGGTCGAACCGAGCTCGGCAAGCGCCCCGACGATCCCCTTTGCGACCTGGTCGCAGGCGGTGATGCCACCGAAGACGTTCACGAAGACCGACTTCACCTGCGGGTCACCGAGGATGATGCCAAGGCCGTTCGCCATGACCTCAGCGGATGCCCCGCCGCCGATGTCGAGGAAGTTCGCCGGCTTCACGCCACCGTGGTTTTCACCCGCGTAGGCAACAACATCGAGGGTCGACATGACGAGCCCTGCACCGTTGCCGATGATGCCGACCTCACCGTCGAGCTTCACGTAGTTGAGGTCGAGGGCCTTCGCCTGCGCTTCGAGCGGGTCGGCCGCGGCCTTGTCTTCGAGCAGCGCGTGGCCTGCGTGACGGAACTCGGCGTTCTCGTCGAGCGAGACCTTGCCGTCGAGCGCGACGATCTCGCCATCTTCGGTACGAACCAGCGGGTTCACCTCGACGAGCGTGGCGTCTTCGCCGTTGTACACCTCGTACAGCTTCACGAGCACCGGGGCGACCTTCTCAATGAGGTCGGCCGGGAAGTTCGCTGCGGTCGCGATCTGCTTCGCGGTCTCGAGGTCGATACCCGTGATCGGGTTCACCTCAATGCGCGCGAGCGCCTCAGGCTTCTCAACCGCGAGGGTCTCGATGTCCATACCGCCCTCAACACTGGTGAGGCTCAGGTACGAACGGTTCGCCCGGTCGAGCAGCACCGAGAAGTAGAACTCTTCGGCGATACGAGCGCCAGCGGCAACCATGACCCGCTTGACGATGTGGCCCTTGATATCAAGACCCAGGATGGCGCGAGCCGCAGCCTCGGCCTCATCTGGGTTCTTCGCAACCTTCACGCCGCCGGCCTTGCCGCGGCCGCCAGCCTTTACCTGCGCCTTGACGACGACAACACCGCCGAGCTTCTCGGCCGCTGCGCGCACCTCCTCAGGAGTGTCGGCGACGATGCCCGCGAGCACCGGAACGCCGTAGCGTTCGAACAGGTCTCGGGCTTGGTACTCGTACAGATCCACGCTGGGTCCAATCGGTCGTGCCAGACGCGCGGCGCAGGGAAACGCGTCAATACGGAGATATGTCGGCCCGCCCGAGGGAGCGTGGTGCCCACTGGTCCCACCTCATCGGGGAACGGGCCAGAAACATCTTAGTCGCGCGGCGAATCGTCTCGTGTCGAGATTCGCCCGAGCGTGATCGCTGCAAACATCAGGGCACCGAGTGTCTCGCCGTCGGTGATGTGTCCGGCCTGCACCATACTCATCACTTCTGCCCACGGCACGGCGCGCAGCTCGGCGATGCCTTCCTCGGCCTGGTGTTCGTTGGCGCTTGCGGTTCGGGCCAGCCCCGTGGCGAGAAACACGTGCTCCGGTGCGCGTGCGACGCCGTTCAGCGCCGTCATCCGCCCAATTTCTTGCCAACTGGATGCCTCGTAGCCGGTCTCTTCGAGCAGTTCACGTTTCGCGGCGAGCAGCGGGTCTTCGCCGTCGGTGCCGCCTGCTGGCACCTCGATCGAGGTGCCGACCGTGTGCCGGTCGACCGTGACGAGGAGCACCTCGTCGTTGTTGGTGAGCGCAACGATGAACACCGCGGGTTGCACCATTTCGACGACGCCGTAGATACCTTCGTCACCGCCTGGGCGAACCACCACGTCTTCACGCACTCGGATCCACCGGTTTGCGTACGCCATGCGAGTGGTGCGAACAGGCCATGCCACGGCGTCAGAATATCAACACGCGCCCCGCCTAATTCTCAACGCGAGCGGTGGATCAGATGCACGTCGATGAGTTCACTGGGCTCCACGGGCGATGCGGGCCGAAGATTTTCCCCAACCGCGGACTCGGGCGCGTTGCTGGGTTGGTGACTTCGCTCAACGTCGGATCCGAGCTAATCCAGCCGCGCCCACCAGAACACACCCACTGGTGAGAGCCGCCAAATAGATCCCAATCGTCTCGATCGGGATCACAAAAGGGGTTCGCAACCGCATCAGCCCAATGCCGACGGCGCACACGCTGAGCACCATCCCGGCAGCAACCCCGGCGGCAATCGTGATCAATAGTTCCAAGGTGAAGGCCCTCGCGAGCCAACCCGGCGAAGCTCCCTGGAGAATCAGGCTGCCACTGCGCCTCCGAAGATCACCGGAAATGCCCCGCACGACACCGACCAAGAGAGCGAGCCCGCTCAGCCCAACAACACCTGCAATCGCCAGTTGCATGGGGGTCGCGGCGTATGCGTCACCCGGCCGATAGTTGCGAACCAGCCCAGGGTCGAGCCCCGCATTGTTTAGCGCCGCGCGAATGGCAGTGCCCATTCTGGTCGACATCTCAGTGAATGCAATGCTCACGGGTTTGACTTCAAAGCCGTGCGACAGTGCAGTCGCTTTCAATAAGTACACGGCTGACTCGTTACCCCACTCACGGCTGGCCGAAATTGAAGCCGCGCCGCTCAACTCGATAGCCGTGCCGTTTTGAACAAAGACTGTGGAGTTGGCCGTCGACCGTGTCGTGAGCATGCCGCCAGCCTCCAGAACCTGCCGTGCTTCTCGCCCGATCGTGGCGCCAACGAGATCTTCAAGGTCGTCGGCCGAATCGACAACTGTGATGGCGCCGGTGCCATTGCTCGACGCCACCACCCCGGCCCCATCAGGCGTCGTCGGTGCGTATACATACGTTGATCGAATCGGGGTAGGCGCGGTCGCGGCTTGCACGAGCGTGGCCACACGCGCGTTGAGCGCGTCGTCCTGACCGAGCACGTAGATGGCCTGACCCGCTCGCGGAGGCAGCTTTTCGGACTGATTTTGCGTCGCAATACTCGTGCCAATGAGGCAGATGATGGCCAGCGTGGGTCCCACAGCCAGCGCCATCGCGTACATGCCGGTACCCGTCAGACTAGAGCCGGAACGTATTCGCCGCGCTACGAGGCGCGTTCCTGGGCGCCTCGTAGGCATCCGGCGAGAAACCCACTTTGCGATCTGTGGTGATACGAGCCCGAACGCCGCAGTCCATAGCAACACAGTCACGAACACGTACGTCAGGTCCGCTGTAGTGGATGCGACAACGAACCCCACAACGATCGCAACAATTGCGATCGCCTGGCGCACAGTGCCGAGGCCAGCGGCCGTCGTGCGAAGGTCGCTATCTGCCGTCCGTCGCTCACGAGACAGAGCGGCATAACCTGCCCACACTGTCCACGGCAACAGCACACCAAGTAGCCCTCGAATGAGCGGGTCGGCGAGCGAAGGAACTGCCGATGGTGGCTGCGCAGCAATCGCGACGACCAACGGGCCGGTGCCAAGAGCGGCCACAACCCACCCGACGGCTGCCCCTGCAACCTGAGCCACAGTCAGCCCGATCAACGTGGCCAGGCTCATTGCCCAACTGGCTGCGCGTGAGGCCATACCGAGTGCGGTCAAGAGCCGACGGCGTTCGAGCACGTGGCGGTGGCGCAGGGCAACGGACATCGCCGCGGCGACCACCGCCAACGGAACCGCCGTCAATGGGTACAGAAATGGCATTCTCGCCATGATCGTCGATCGATCTCGATCGAGACTCAGCGAAACAATCGCGGCGGCCGTGGGCGATTCGGCCTGCAGTTCAGAAACAACCTCCGCCAAGCGTTCGGAACTCGCATCGAGGTAGAGGGTGACGCCGCCGACCAAGTCTGGAAATACGCTTCGACTCCCCGGCCACAGCCAGGAGCGCCACGTGCCCGGCGCGGCGATCACAGAGGCCGCGCGGAGCGAATAGTCGTTCACAACCTGGCCGACCACACTCAACGTCGACGGGGCCAGACCCACCGCGTTTGAGCCGTTACTCAATCGTACGCTGGGGGTTACCACCACCTCGTTGGGTGCCGTCGGCCAGCGACCGCTCACCAGGCGAAACCCCCAATCGCTCGCCAGACACGAGGGCTGGAATTCGCGGAATGAAAAGACGGCGCCCGGCCTATCAGGCACTCGAAGCAATGCGCCAATTTCAGCGCAGACGTTGGATCCGCTTTTCGCCCTCACGTCGCTCATCGCCGCGGCAAGGTCGAACGCCGACGCAGTGGTCGGCAAGTAGCCGTTCAGTGCGATCTCAGCGTTTCTTCCACCGAATGTGGCAGTGCGGTCGTCGGCCAGGCTTAGGTCGAGCCGGCTCAATAGCACAAATAGAAATGTCAGCACGATGGCTACTGCACCAACTGGCACCATCCACAAAACTCCACCGCGCGGGCGGGCCGACCGGGCGACGAGCCGCAGACGACTACCTCTCATGAGCGTGCGACGTCAACATCGGCGGTTGGCTCGAGAGTACCGTCTGCCATCTGAATACCGCGGTGGGCGTACTGCCGAATCGTAAGGTCGTGAGTCGCAGCAATCACCGCGTAGCCGGTGTCCGCTAAATCACGGAATATCGAAAACACCAACTCCGAGTTTCTGGCGTCAAGCGAACCCGTGGCCTCATCGGCGAGAATCAAGCGGCGCCCCCCCACCGTCGCACGCGCCACGCCGACACGTTGGCGCTGCCCGCCAGAAATGTCCGAAGGGAAGCGATCTGCTAGCTCGGCCACGCCCACTAGCCCCAGCGCCTCAAGCGAGGCGCCCTTCGCCGAGAAGTGGTGTTGCCCCTGGAGCTCCAGGGGCAACATCACATTTTCAGCACAGGTGAACTCGGGAACCAACTGGTGGTCCTGAAATACAAGGCCGACGTTGCGCAGCCGAAGCGAGGCTCGCTTGTCTGGCGCCGCATTTGACAACATGCCTCCAAGCAGACGCACACTGCCAGAGTCAGGTACATCGAGGCCAGCAAGCAGGCCGAGCAGTGTCGACTTGCCACAGCCGCTCGGCCCCATGATGCTCACGAACTCTCCAGCGTGAACCGTGAGCGAAACATCGCGGACTGCGTGGACCATTTCACTTTGGGTGCGAAATGACTTCGAAATTCGGTCAGCAACTATCACGGCTTCGGCCGCTGGCGCGGTTCGGGACTTGTACACAGTTAGCAGCCAGCGGTCCCCGACCACGATGAGAGGTTGTCATTACCTTCCCACGGCCAACTCATGCTCGTCTCCGAGTATCTGGCCATCGTGTGGCAGGTGCCGCCGCCCGATTGGTCCTCGTACCAACGAGCATTCGTACCCGTCCTGTTCTCCCAAGACGACGTTTGATTGTTCGCCCCGGGTGAGACACTTTCCAAACTGAATCCAGCGCTGCGCCATCCAAGAGGCGTCGCGTAGCCGGCATCTTTATAGAGACAAACCCACACACCGCTGCAGTATTGGGAGTTGCCCGCGAACGCTGCAACAGGGACTGAGACACCCGCTGCAAGAACGGCAGCGATCGTAGTGGCCCCGAGAATTGCGGATTTCTTCATTGTAATCCATTCTATTGCCTAAATGCGATCCGACTGAACGCAGGCCCGACGCTACCCCCCCCTCAAGCGGGTGTCAACTAAGGTCCGAGATTATTTTTGTACGGGAATACCAGTCCCGTACAAGCACAACAGTTACAACTTCACGATTGGCGCGATCTTGATGAGCAGCTTTTTCGGGCCGGATGCGTCGAAGTTCACATGCGCGATGCGCTTCGCGCCCTCGCCGGTCACCTGCGTGACACGGCCTTCGCCGAAATCGGTGTGCCGAATGCGGTCGCCCGCGGCGAGGGTAAGGTCGCCGTTGTCGCGCACACCAGCCGAGACCCGGTTTGTCCACTTCGCAGCGGCTTCGGGGTTCTTCGTCACGCTGAACCGCTCGAGATCACGCCCGCGGGTGCCCCAGGGGTCGCGGCGATTCGAAATTGCCCGCGGTTGTCCGCCGCGGCTCTGCATGCCAGAGGACTGCTTCCACTCGATGAGCTCGGCGGGGATTTCTTGCAGATAGCGGCTCGGCAGCGCCACCGACACCTCACCGAATTGCGCACGACTCATCGCGAGTGAGAGGAACAGGCGCTTGCGAGCGCGGGTGATACCCACGTAGAACAGTCGGCGTTCTTCGGCGGGACCGCCGGGCTCCGACGCCGACATTTGATGCGGCAGCAGCCCCTCTTCGAGCCCGGTGAGAAACACCGCGTGAAACTCGAGCCCCTTCGCCGTGTGCAGCGTCATGAGCGAGACAGTTCCGGATGCATCGTCGAGCTCATCTGCGGCAGCGACGAGTGAGACCTGGGTGAGAAAGTCGACGACGGTCGCACCCGGAAACTCGCGGTCGAAATCGCGGGTTTGCGCAACGAGTTCTTCGACGTTCTCAGCACGGGTCTCATCTTGTGGGTCACGGCTGTTTTTCAGCGCGCTCAGCAGCCCCGATTTTTCGACGAGCAGAGTCAGCACGTCTGACACTTTCGCCCGGGTTCCGGGCGGGGCTGTCGGCGGTTCGCCCGGGGCATCCGATACTGATGCGGCCGGATTCGGGCCGAGCATCGCCTCTGCCTCGTCGAGCACATCGGCGAGCGCCAGAATCGCGCCGGTCACTTTTGGGCCGAAGCCGAGGCCAGCGGCCTCGCGCATTGCGGCGCGCAGGCCGAGGTTGTTCTGCTCGGCGAACTGCACAATCGCCGATTCGGTCGCCGGGCCGATGCCCCGCTTCGGGGTGTTCAGAATGCGCCGAATCGCGAGCGCATCGGCCGGGTTCGCCGCGGCGGTGAGGTACGCCATCGCGTCTTTGATCTCGGCGCGTTCGTAGAACTTCGTGCCGCCGACCACGCGATACGGCAGGGCCGCCCGCACAAACATTTCTTCCAACGCACGGGTCTGCGAGTTCGTTCGGTAGAACACCGCCATCTCGCGATAATCCGTGCCCGCGCGGTGCAGCGCCTCGATCTCATCGACCACGAACTGCGCCTCATCATGCGCTGAGTAGCCGGTGTAGCCGACGATCTTCGCGCCATCGCCGTCGGCAGTCCAGAGCTTCTTGTCTTTGCGATCGAAGTTGTTGCCGATCACCGCGTTCGCCGCCGACAAAATGTTCTGCGTCGACCGGTAGTTCTGCTCGAGGAGCACGACGCGGGCGCCCGGGAAGTCCTGCTCGAACTCTGAAATATTGCGAATATCGGCGCCGCGGAACGCGTAGATCGACTGATCAGAGTCACCGACGACGGTGAGGGATGCCCCGGGGATCCGACCAGAGGCATCGGTCAACCCGCGCACCAAGATGCCGGCCTGATCGAGCTCGCGCACAATCTCGGGCGCCACCGGGCGGGTGAACTCGCGAATCAGCGCGTACTGGGCGTGGTTCGTGTCTTGGTACTCATCGACCAGCAGGTGCCGGAACCGCCGTTGGTACAGCGCCGCCACCTTCGGGAACGCCCGAAACAGGTACACCGTCTCGCAGATGAGGTCGTCGAAGTCGAGGGCACTCGCCGCGCGCAACCGGGCGGTGTACTGCCGGTAGATCTCGAGGAACGCGACCTCTTTCGGGTCTTGGGTATTGACGTTCCGGGCGAACGTATCGACGTCGGTGAGCTCGTTCTTCAGCCCTGAGATCTTTGATTGCGCGCCCGCCGGGGTGAACCCAAGGGTGTCGGCGGCGAGGTCTTTGATGATGCGCTTCAGGATCGTGCGCTGATCGCTCGAGTCGTAAATGGTGAACGTCGTGTTCAGCCCGATCGCCGCCGCCTCGCGGCGCAGAATGCGCACACACGCCGAGTGGAACGTCGACACCCACATGCCGCTCGCGCCCTCGCCGAGCAGGTGCCCGACGCGCTCGCGCATCTCGGCGGCGGCCTTATTCGTGAACGTGATCGCAAGAATCTGGCTCGGCCAGGCGTCGCGGGTTTCGATGAGATGCGCGATCCGGTGCGTGAGCACGCGGGTTTTGCCTGAGCCGGCGCCCGCCACGATGAGGAGCGCGTCACCCCGGTACTCGACGGCCTCCCGCTGTTGCGGGTTCAGCCCGTCGAGCAGTGGGTCTGGTCGGCTCGACCTGCCGCGATCGAGGTCGGATGCCCCGTGCTGCGCCGCTTCGCGGCCCTGGGTGCGGGCGGTGCCGCCCGCGGGTGCGACCTCGCGCCATCCGGTCGGATCTTCGGGGTCGAACAGCAGGGTCATTGTGCTCCAAGTTTAGGCGCGACCCACCGACACTCGCCGGGCGGGGTTGCGGCACTGACGTTCGACCGTTCATGCCGCCGACCGGCAGGTTCACCCTTCACACTCCCCTCGCTGCCTCCCCTCGCTGCGTCGAGTTGCAGAGTTTTGTCGCCTATCCGGCCGGGCAGCGACGAAAAGCTGCAACTCGATGTGCGATGCGCGATGGCTGGCGTGAGCTGGCCGGCGGGGCGTTACGACGTTGGTGGCACCCAGTTCGAGAGGTCGACATCGCAGGCGGCCAGCCCCTGCCCGCGCTCGCGTGCGTCGATTGCGCGAAGCGCAAGGTCGGGATGGTCGGCAAACACCCCGTCGACCCCGGTCTCGAGAATCGCCGCGTATTCAGAGGGCCAATTGCCGCAGCCGGATGCCCCGGTGCGGTGCGGTGGCGCGAGGAACTCGTTCTCGGGCCGGAGGGTCCAGGTGAACACCGAGAGGCCAGCAGTGTGGGCGGCGCCCACGAGCTCGCACCCGCGCAGCGGGGAGTCGGCGCCCGACGCTGTGGCATTCGCGGTTACGGCATCACCGGCACTCGCGGCCCCTGCTCCCGCGACGCCCTCGGCCGCGCCGCCAATCAACCGCGCCTTGCCAACACTGATGCCGTCAAATCGGCCAGCGACCTCTGCGAGCCCAGCGGGGGTCAGGAACGAGTCGTACGAGCGCGACGCACCAGCAGCGACCAGATCTGCCGGTGCGCCCTGGTCTTCGATCAGCAGCACCCGCTTCGCAATCGCTCCCCTGGCCGCGAGCTGATCGAGCACCGTCGGTTCGAACGATTCGAGCACCACATGCTCGCCACCGCGGCCCCAGCCCGAGGCATCCAATTCGGCCAGGAACAGCTCATCAAGTGGCAGGCCGATCGAGGCAAAGTGGGTCGCGTGTTTGAACTCGGCGACGAGGGTGACGGGCGCACCGCGCCGCTCTGCCTCGGCGTCGAAGAGTTCGAGCAAATCGGTGAAGCGCAATAGCTGGTATCGCCCGTCGAACGCCGCATTGAATGGGCGCATCTCCGGCAGGCGTTCACGCGCGCGGAGGGTCGAGAGTTCGGCCCAGGTGAAGTCCTCGGTGAACCATCCGGTGAGCACCTCACCATCGATCACCTGCGTGCGTCGCCGACTCGCGAACTCGGGCCGCGTCGCCACATCGGTCGTCCCCGAGATCTCGTTCTCATGGCGCACCACAAGCACGCCGTCGCGGGTGGCGACGAGGTCTGGCTCAGCGGCATCCGCCCCCATGCGAACGCCGAGCCGGTACGCGGCGGCCGTGTGTTCGGGGCGATACCCGGATGCCCCGCGGTGCGCAATCACGAGGGGGCGCGCTGCTGGCATGAATTCAGGGTAGCCGCGCCCGCGCGTCTCAGCCGATTCTCAGCGTTCACACAACACTCCGGCAGTACTCTGAAGGCACAGACCGGCGAATTGGCCGGCGGCCCAAGGAGGACCACCATGACGAACCCCGCGTTTTCAAACAACCCGGCGTTCTCGAATCGCGGCGCAAACGTCGCCGCCGTCGCAGCACAGAACTACACCGCTGAGCAGTTGCAGCAAATGTACGACCGGCCAACGACCCTGCCTGACAGCGAGGTCATGACCGTCGAGAACACGCTGCACAAGACGGCGCTCTCATTCGGTGTGCTCGCCCTCGGCGCGATCGCCGGCTGGATGATCGCCGGCACGATGCCTGCGATTCTGATCGGCGCCGCACTCATCGGCATGGTGCTCGGCCTGGTGAACAGCTTCAAGCGTGAGCCATCGCCCGCGCTGATCCTCTCGTACGCCGCCGTTGAAGGCATCTTCGTTGGCGGTATCTCGTCGTTCTTCGAGTCGGTGTGGCCGGGTGTGGTTTCGCAGGCGGTCATCGCGACGCTTTGCGTCGTCGGTGTGACCCTCGCGCTCTTTGCCTCAGGCAAGATTCGCGCGTCGGCCCGCGCGACGAAGATCTTCTTGGTCGCGATGATCGGGTACGCGGTGTTCAGCCTCGTGAACTTCGGGCTGCAGGCGTTCGGCGTTGTACAGTCGCCGTTCGGGCTGCGCGACACGTTGATCTTCGGAATCCCGCTCGGCGTGATCCTCGGCGTGCTCGTCGTGCTGATGGCCGCCTACTCACTCGTGCTCGACTTCGACTTCATTCAGCAGGGCGCCCGCAACCGCATTCCAGCCAAGTACGGCTGGACCGGCGCCTTCGGCATCCTGATGACGGTCGTCTGGCTCTACCTCGAGGTCCTTCGCCTGGTCGCCATGCTGCGAGGCAACGACTAAGCACCGGATGCCTCGGGCATCTGACTCACGAAACGGGCGGGGGAAACCCCGCCCGTTTCGCGTAGGGCTCTGCATTCGACGCGCGCGGTAGTCGTACCACGACACCCTGTGCCAACACGGAGGCAACGAATGTCGATGAACTTGAGGCTGCGTCCGGAGACCGATCGGATTCTCGCTGAACTTGCGGCGAGCGAGGGCGTCTCGAAGAACCAGTTGATCGAGTCCGCGATCCTCGAGCACGCTGCGCGGGCAAGCCACCGCACGCGCGTTCGGGCAGCCTTCGACAAGGTGCGCACCCGCGACGCCGAGGCGCTGGACCTGCTCTCACGGTGACCGACTACGTCACCCAGAGGACGTCGACGAGTTGTGCTTCGAAGTTGGATTCCACCTGCGAGATCGGGGACTCCGTCACTGCATCCGAAGGCGGCAGTGCTGACATCGACGCCTTCATCCGTCGCATCGCCGCCGGTGCCGCTTCCACTCAGGAGATCGAAGTCTGGCTTCATCGGCACACCTCCGAACTGGGCACCTGAGTTACTCCAACTCGGGTGCTCGCAACCGCATCCCAGCCAAGTACCGCTTGACTGGCGCGGAACGATCCGGCGCGCAGCCCGGTCTGCTCTGGACGCTCAGCGAAAGCGGCTACTTAGCCGAAGACCAGGTCGCTGCCGATTTTGATGACGAATGCGGCGACGATCACGAGGAACAGCACGCGCACGAATCCTGAGCCCTTGGCGACGGCGACGCGGGCGCCAACGTAGGCGCCTGCGAGGTTCGCGAGGCCGACGACGAGCCCGACGTTCCACATCACGGCGTTTTGCGGGATGAAGATGACGAGCGCTGCCAGGTTGGTGCCCCAGTTCGCGAGCCGCGACTTGGCCGACGCGTCAAGGAACGAGTAGCCGAGCAATCCCACCAGCGCAAAGGTGAAGAACGAGCCAGTTCCGGGACCGAGCGCGCCGTCGTAGAAGCCGATAACCAAGCCGGTCAGGCCGGCGAGCACCAGGTGTCGGTGCTTGGGGTGCTTCAACGTGGTGCCCTCACCGAGCTTGGGTTTGAAGAGTACCCACGCCCCGACGAGCACCAGCAGCGCCAGGATGATCGGTTCGAACTGCTCGCGGTTCAGCAGCGACGCCGCGCCCGCACCCGCGAGCGATCCGGCGAACGCCAGCACCATCAGCGGAACGAGCGTGTGCACATCCGGTTTCACCCGCCGCAGGTAGGTGACCGAACTCATCGACGTGCCCATGAACGATGCGAGTTTGTTCGTCGCGAGCAGTTGCAACGGTGCCGCGTGCGGGAACGCGATGACGAGCGCTGGCAGCTGGATCAGCCCACCACCGCCGACGGCAGCGTCAACAAACCCCGCGACGAACCCAGCAACGCCGAGCAGCAGCAGCGTCCAGTCCATGACGGAGGACTACTCCCACTCGATGGTTCCCGGTGGCTTCGACGTGACGTCGAGCACGACCCGGTTGACCTCGCGCACCTCGTTCGTGATGCGGTTCGAGATTCGTGCGAGCACGTCGTAGGGCAGGCGGGTCCAGTCGGCCGTCATCGCATCTTCACTCGACACGGGGCGCAGCACGATCGGGTGACCGTAGGTGCGGCCATCCCCCTGCACACCCACCGAACGCACATCGGCGAGCAGCACGACCGGGCACTGCCAGATCTCGTTGTCGAGGCCAGCGGCGCTCAGCTCTTCGCGCGCGATCGCGTCGGCGGCACGCAGAATTTCGAGACGGTCAGCGGTGACCTCACCCACGATCCGGATTCCGAGGCCGGGGCCCGGAAACGGCTGGCGCCCCACGATCTCCTCCGGCAGCCCGAGTTCGCGGCCGATCGCCCGCACCTCGTCCTTGAACAGCGCGCGCAGCGGCTCGACGAGGTCAAACTGCAGATCCTCCGGCAGCCCGCCCACATTGTGGTGCGATTTGATGTTCGCGGTGCCGGTGCCGCCACCCGATTCGACAACATCTGGGTAGAGCGTGCCCTGCACCAAAAACTTGATCGGCTCGCCATCCGATGCCGCCTCAGCAACCAGGTCGCGCTCGGCCTGCTCGAACGCGCGAATGAACTCGCGGCCGATGATCTTGCGCTTCTGCTCTGGGTCGCTCACGCCAGCGAGCGCGGCGAGGAACGTCTCCGCCGCGTCGATGGTCACGAGGCGAACCCCGGTGGATGCCACGTAGTCCTCTTCAACCTGACGGCGCTCATCTTGGCGCAGCAGGCCATGGTCGACGAACACGCAGGTGAGCTGGTCGCCAACGGCGCGGTGCACGAGCGCAGCCGCAACCGCCGAGTCGACGCCACCCGAAAGGCCCGCGATCACGCGGCCGGTGCCGACCTGCTCGCGAATGCGAGCGACCTGCTCGGCGATGACATTGCCCGAGTTCCAATCGGCGGGAATGCCGGCCGCGCGGTGCAGGAAGTTCTCGATCACGCGCTGCCCGTACTCGGAGTGCTTCACCTCTGGGTGCCACTGCACCCCGTAGAACTTGCGCGCATCGTCGCCGAAGGCGGCGACCGGGGTGCCCGGCGTTGACGCCAGCACGGTGAACCCCTCCGGGGCACGTGAGACCGAGTCGCCGTGGCTCATCCACACGGTCTGGTCGGCCGGTTGGCCATCGAGCAACGCGCCGCCCGGGGCATCCGGAGCCGTGACCGACAGCGTTGCCGCGGTCGCGCCGTACTCGCGCTGGCCGGTCTGCGCGACCTCGCCACCGAGCTGGGTCGCCATCACCTGGAACCCATAGCAAATGCCAAGCGTCGGCACACCAAGCTCGAGAATCCCGGTATCAAGCGACGGGGCGTCAGGCTCGTAGACCGACGATGGCCCACCAGAGAGCACGATGCCGATCGGGTTCTTCGCCTTGACTTCGGAAGCCGAAACGGTGTGCGGCACGATTTCGCTGTAGACACCGGCCTCGCGCACGCGGCGCGCGATCAACTGGGCGTACTGGGCGCCGAAGTCGACGACAAGCACCGGGCGCTGAGCGGTTTCGCTCACTGGGCAACCTCCTGGACGTTGGGGAGTGTTGGCTCGGGCGTGCGCCGAGCGTCATCATTGGCGGCACGGAGGGCCGAAACATCGGTCGCGGTTCGCTTCGCGAGGTACGCGCGTACCTCGCGCGACACGCGCACCTCAAGGAAGAACGAGAGCAGCGGAATGATGCCGCCGAGCGCAAGCAGCACGAACTTCGGGAACATCCACCGCATCAGTGACCAAAGCCGGAAGCACGCGGCGAGGTACAGCACGTAGAGCCACCCATGGGCGATCAGGATGCCGGTCGACAGGTTCACCGCGTGGACTGAGTCGCGCGGCACCAACGCCAAGAACCCCTCGGCGCCGCCGAGTTCGAGTTCGTAGCCGAGCAGGTACTTCGTCACCATTTCGAGGCAGAGCAAGAGCAGCATCGTGCCGGTGATGAGCGACGCGACCTGGTAAAACTTCACCGCTCTGGGGAGTTTCGGCAGGTCAGCGGGTTGGGGCTCCAAAGGCATTCCTCAAGTCTACGGCGCGGGCCGGATGCCTCGTGGCCGGTGACCTAGGCGATCAAGCCGGCGCCCGGCGCCGCAGACGGGGTCGCGTGCGCGGTGGCCAGCGCAGCGGCATCCGATTGTTGGGCAGCGGGCGCGCAGCCGCGCACCGCGCCCGCGATCGCGACCAGCAGCACCATCGCGATGAGCGCCAGCAGCGGGGTTCGAGTGCGACGAAGCTTCCACCAGGCGCGGCGGAGGCGAGCCGTGAGTGGGGTCGGCTGTGGTTGCGTCACGGCGTCTCCCCCGCAGCCTCGAGCTGTTCCTGCGCTTCGCGTTCGACTGCGTCACGCACCAGGCGGAACCAGAAGAACACCGCGAATCCGGCGAACGCGATCCACTCGATCGCGTAGAACACGTTCAGCCAGTTGATCTCGGCCTGCGTTTCGGGCGGCGGCGAGTGGATCGCCTCGAGCCCGGCCGGCGCCTCTCGGTCGGTGATGTAGGCGAAGTACGCGGGCTTGCCGTCGTACGCACGCCAGAGGTTCACGAGTTGCGCGACCGCGAGCGTGGTCGGTTCGTAAGCGTCGCCGTGTTTGGCGGGGTCGCCGGGCGATTCGCTGGGCAAGAACCGGCCCGTCACAGCTGACCCGATACTGTCGCTCAACCGACGCTGGCGTTCAAACGCATCACGCGCCGCCTCGGCGGCAGCCCGGTCGGGCGCCCAGCCCAGTGCGATCGGAATACCTCCCGCCGGGGCATCCGTTACCTCGAGGTGCGCAACCACCCAAAACCCCGTGCGGTCGCCCTGAAGCCGATTGCCGATCACGACGGTGTCTCCCGGCACGTAGCTGCCGTGCACGGTCACGAGCTGGCCAGTCGACGACTGCTGTGTCGGTGCGCCGGGATCGGCGATGCCAGCGAACGGGCGAATGGTCTCGGTGGGCTGCGTGCGCACCTTCGCTTCTTCGGCGGCGCGCCCGATCTGCCACTGCGCGAGCGCCGCGAAGGCCGCCGCCAGCGCGAGCGCGCCAATGAGCGCGAGCACCCAGCGTGGGCGCAGCATCATCTGCAGCATGTTGACTCCTGCGGCCGAACGGGTCGCGCGCGAGCCGAAACTGGGCTCGAATCCACCCTACGCGGGCGCGGCGACCTCGATTGCCGGGCCCACGGTACGCCCCAGCCCCTCGACTCTGTCGGTGGGGCGCGAGAAACTGGAGTCATGTCCACTCCAACCGAACGGGCCGCGACCGCGCTGCTCGTGATCGACCTGCAGAACGACGTCGTCGCTGGCGCCCATGACGCCGAGGGTGTGCTCGCCCGCACCGCGGCACTCGTCGACCGGGCACGTGCCGAGGGCGCGCCGGTCGTGTGGGTGCAACACGAAGACGAATGGATGCCTCGGGGCAGCGAGCTCTGGCAACTGGCCGCCCCGCTCGCGCGTGGTGACGACGAGCCGCTCGTGCACAAGAAATACCGCGACTCGTTCGCCGACACCGCCCTCGAGTCGGTACTCGAACGGCTCGATGTGCGCCGGCTCGTCGTGGCGGGGGCGCAGAGCGATGTGTGCATCCGCACTACGACGCAGCGCGCGGCCGCCGACGGCTACGACGTGACGCTCGTGGGCGATGCCCACACCACGGTCGACGCCGACCTCGGTGACCTCACCCTCACCGGCGAGCAGATCATTGCGCACACGAACGTGTACTTCTCTGAGCTGACCTACCCGGGGCAGACGTTTGCGGTCGCGAATGCGGCCGACGTCACGCTGAGTTAGGCAGAGCCGCCCAGCCCTGAGCGGACCGCGCTCGAACCACGGCCTGCAGCCGCATCACCTCGAGCCGCGTTCAGCGTGCTGTCGCCGCGTGCGTTAGGCCGGCAACACAATCGATCCGGTCGGTGGGGCCGAGGCATCCGGAAGCATGCCCAAGTCGGGCGCCTCGAGCCGCACCCGATCGGCCGACGCATCGTCGAGTTGCTGTTGTGACGCGCGCTCAGCGGCGACCCGGCGCAGGTAGTACTCGACTTCGGATGCCTCGCGAGCGGCATCCCACCCGTGCACCCGTGCCATGAGCGCTGCCGCCACTGGCGCGGCGGCGACGCCGCGATCCCAGGCCTCAATCGAGATGCGGGTGCGGCGGGCGAGCACGTCGTCGAGGTGCAGGGCCCCCTCATGTGAGGCGGCGTAGACGATCTCGGCGCCGATGTAGTCATCGGCGCCCGGCAGCGGGTCAGCGAGCGACGCGTCTTCGCGAATCAGGTCAAGCAGTTCATCGGTGAGCACGCCGTAGCGGTTCAGCAGATGCTCGACCCGCACGCGGTGCACGCCGAACGCCTTCGCGATCTTGTTGCGCTTATTCCAGGCCGCGAAGTAGCCCTCGGCGCCGAGCAACGCGACCTCGTGCGTGACCGAGGGCGCAACGCGCCCATCCATCGCGTCAGCGGCAGCATCGATCGCATCTTTCGCCATGACCCGATACGTGGTGAGCTTGCCGCCGGCAACGACAACGAGACCGGGGGCAGCATGCGCCACGATGTGTTCACGTGACAGCTTCGAGGTCTGCTCGTCCTCACCGGCGAGCAACGGGCGCAGCCCGGCGTAGACCCCCTCGACGTCCTCACGCGTGAGTCTCACGCGCAGCACCCGGTTGACATGGTCGAGCAGGTAGTCGATATCGGCAGCGGTCGCCGCGGGGTGCGCCTTATCGAGGCTCCAGTCGGTGTCGGTGGTGCCGATCAGCCAGTGCCGACCCCACGGAATCACGAACAGCACACTCTTCTCGGTGCGAAGCAGCAGCCCCATGGTCGACTGGAACCGGTCGCGCGGCACCACCAGGTGCACACCTTTCGACGCGCGAACCTTGAAGGTGCCGCGTTCCCCCACCATCCGTTGGGTGTCGTCGGTCCAGACGCCGGTGGCGTTCACGACCTGGCGCGCCCGCACCTCGAACTCCTCGCCGGTCATCGTGTCGCGGGCGCGCACGCCGACGACCCGCTCGCCAACCTTCAGGAACCCCTCGACCCGCACCCGGCTCGCCACATGCGCCCCGTAGAACGAGGCAGTGCGAGCGAGCGTTGACACGTAGCGCGCGTCATCGACCTGGGCGTCGTAGTAGGTGAGCCCGCCGACGAACGCGTCGGGCGCGAGCGAAGGCACCGCTCGACGAACTTGCCGCTTCGAAAGGTGACGGTGGTGTGGCACGCCCGGTGGGCGTCCGCCGGTGTAGCTGAACACGTCGTAGAGCAACATGCCAGCACCGACATAGAGGCGCTCAATCACCGGCCGGGTCAGCGGGTAGAGAAACTTGACCGGCTTCACGAGGTGCGGCGCGAGCCGCTGCAGCAGCAGTCCGCGCTCGACGAGGGCCTCACGTACCAGCCGGAAGTCGAGTTGTTCGAGATACCGGATGCCACCGTGCACCAGTTTTGACGATCGGCTCGACGTGCCAGATGCCCAGTCGCGAGCCTCGAGCAGGCCGGTCGAGAGCCCACGGGTCACGGCATCGAGCGCCGCCCCCGTGCCGACGATGCCGCCGCCGATGACGAGCACATCGAGCTCTTTCGCCCGCAGGCGTTCGAGGGCCGCGGCGCGCTCCTCAGGACCTAGCCTCGTCGATCGAGTCACTGACTTGAGCGATGCCACGGTTCCCCCTCTGGGTTAGCTGCGGTGGTACGGCGCCACCACGACCTCGACCCGCTGGAACTCCTTCAAATCGGAGTACCCAGTGGTCGCCATCGACTTCTTCAGTGCGCCCACGAGGTTGGCCGTGCCATCCGCATGCGAAGCCGGGCCGTAGAGCACCTGCTCGAGCGGGCCGACCTGGCCCACGTTCACCCGGGTGCCCCGGGGCAACTTCTGGTGGTGCGCCTCCGCACCCCAGTGCCATCCGCCGCCCGGCACGTCGGTCGCGCGCGCAAGTGCGGCGCCGAGCATGACCGCGTCGGCCCCACAGGCGATCGCCTTGACAATGTCACCGGATGCCCCGACGCCACCATCTGCGATGACGTGCACGTAGCGGCCGCCCGACTCGTCGAGGTAGTCGCGGCGTGCGCCCGCGACATCCGCGATCGCCGTCGCCATCGGCGCGTGAATGCCGAGCGTGTGACGTGTCGTCGAAGCTGCCCCGCCGCCGAAGCCGACCAACACACCGGCCGCACCGGTGCGCATGAGGTGCAGCGCCGCCGTGTAGGTGGCTGCGCCACCGACGATCACCGGCACATCGAGTTCGTAGATGAACTTCTTGAGGTTCAGCGGCTCGGCGTGCTTCGACACGTGCTCAGCCGACACGGTGGTGCCGCGGATCACGAACAGGTCAACGCCTGCGGCAACGACGGTGCTGTACAACTCTTGGGTGCGCTGCGGTGCGAGCGCGCCTGCGACGGTGACCCCAGCGGCACGAATCTCAGCCAGGCGATCACGCACGAGCTCGGGCTTGATCGGCGCGGAGTAGAGCTCCTGCATCCGCGCGCTCGCCCGCTCGGCCGGAAGTTCGCGGATCTCGGCGAGCACTGGCTCTGGGTCGTCGTACCGCGTCCAGAGTCCCTCGAGGTCGAGCACGCCAAGCCCGCCGAGTTTGCCGATCGCGATCGCCGTCGCGGGCGAGACCACCGAGTCCATCGGCGCCGCAAGGAACGGGATGTCGAACTGGTAGGCGTCGATCGTCCACGACACCGAGACCTCGGCAGAGTCGCGGGTGCGACGGCTTGGCACGATCGCAATGTCATCGAGCGAATACACACGCCGGGCGCGCTTGTTGCCGCCGATCTCGATCTCCTGGTTCACGGCCCCAGCCTACCGAACGGCACCTCCCGCCCGGATGCCCCAACCGCCGCGGCCAGCACCAACATGTCACTCACGCCCGTGCACACGGCAAGATTGAGGCATGCACCGTGTCGCCGCCGACCCGCTTGAGATCGCTCGCACCCGCACGAGCGCAAAGTGGCGCATGTACGAGCCCGACGTACTGCCGCTGCCGGTCGCCGAGATGGACTTTCCGCTTGCCGAGCCGATCGCCAAGGCGCTGCACGACGCCGTGGACCGGTCCGATACGGGGTACGCGGCCGCGAGCCGTCCACTCGCCGAATCGTTCGCATCGTTCGCGCTCGCGCGACACGCCTGGGTGGTTGACCCCACCCAGGCGATCAGCGCGGCCGACGTCAGCACCGCAATCATCGCGGCCTTGGGTGCGGTCACCGCGCCCGGGGATGGCGTGGTCATTTGCCCGCCGGTCTACCCGCCCTTCTTCACGTACCCCGGCGAGGTGTCGGCCCGCACCGTCGAAGTGCCGCTGGCCGGAGGCATCGACGGCGGCTGGGCCCTCGACTTGCCCGGCCTGGCGGCGGCGTTCGCCGCCGGCGCGACCACGATGGTGCTCTGCAACCCACACAACCCGGTTGGCTATGTGCCGAGCCGCGCCGAACTTGCGGCCCTCGCCGACCTTGCTGCCGCCCACCAGGTGACCGTCATCGCCGACGAGGTGCACGGCCCACTCACTTACGCCGGCGCCACCTTCACTCCGTTTTTGACGGTGTCGGATGCAGCGCGCGAACACGGCATCGCAATCACGAGCCCCTCCAAGGCGTTCAACCTCGCCGGGCTGAAAGCGGCGCTCATTGTCACCGACGGTGAGCGTGGGGCCGCGGCGCGGCGGCGGCTCCCGTACGAGCTTGAGTGGCAGGTCGGCCAGTTCGGTGCGATCGGCGGCATCGCGGCGTGGACCGAGGGCGGCGAGTGGCTCGACGGCGTGCTCACGAGCCTCGACGACAACCGCAAGCTGCTTGCAACGGAACTCGCGCGGGTGCTTCCCGGTGTCCGCTATCGCATTCCGGATGCCACGTACCTCGCGTGGCTCGACCTGTCTGTGTTGGGGTGGGGTGACAACCCAGCCGCGCATGCGCTCACGAGAGGGCGGGTCGCCCTCTCACCCGGCCCGGACTTCGGCCCGGCCGCGGGCCGCGGGCACGCCCGGCTGAACTTCGCCTGCTCGCCCGAGATCGTGATCGAAGCGCTCGGTCGTCTGGCCGCCGCGGCAGCCCTGAGCTGATCCGGCACGGCAGCAGCGCAGACACCGCACCCGGTCAGGCCGCGGCGAGTCGCGGCCCGAGGGCGCTTAGCGCGTGTAGTTCGGCGCCTCGACGATCATTTGCACATCGTGTGGGTGCGACTCCTTGAGCCCAGCCGGCGTAATGCGCACGAACTTGCCCTTGGCTTTCAGCTCGGCAATGGTTCGGGCGCCGACGTAGAACATCGACTGCCGCAGGCCACCGGTGAGTTGGTACGCGACCGCCGAGAGCGGACCGCGGTACGGCACTTGCCCCTCAATGCCTTCTGGAATGAGTTTGTCGTCGCTCGGGACATCCGCCTGGAAGTAGCGGTCCTTTGAATACGACGTGCGCTTGCCGCGGGTCTGCAGCGCGCCAAGCGAACCCATGCCGCGGTAGGCCTTGAATTGCTTGCCATTCTGAAACACCAGATCGCCCGGGCTCTCGGCAGTACCGGCGAGCAGCGATCCAAGCATCACGGTGTCGGCGCCGGCAACGAGCGCCTTCGCGATATCGCCCGAGTACTGCAGTCCGCCATCGGCGATCAGCGGCACCCCGGCCGGTTTGGTTGCCTTGGATGCCTCGTACACTGCTGTGACTTGCGGCACCCCAACGCCGGCAACCACCCGAGTGGTGCAGATCGAGCCCGGCCCAACGCCCACCTTCACCGCGTCGGCACCCGCGTCGACGAGCGCCTTTGCACCCTCGTACGTGGCGACGTTGCCGCCGATGACGTCGATATGCGCAAACGACGGGTCAGACTTCAGCCGACGGATGATGTCGAGCACGCCAGCCGATTCGCCGTTCGCAGTGTCGACCACCAGCACGTCAACGCCGGCATCGCGCAGTGCCTCGGCACGCTCCCAGGCGTCCCCGAAGAACCCCATTGCGGCGCCCACGCGCAGGCGACCCGAGGCATCCTTCGTGGCGTTCGGGTACTGCTCCGACTTGTCGAAGTCTTTGACCGTGATCAGCCCGGTGAGGCGACCCGCGTCGTCGACGAGCGGCAACTTCTCGATCTTGTGCTTCGCAAAGATCTCAATGGCTTCATCGGGGTTGATGCCAACGTGCCCGGTGATCAGGGGCATCTTGGTCATCACATCGGCGACCTTGGTGCGCGACTTCGCATATTCCGACACAAAGCGCATATCGCGGTTCGTGATGATGCCAACCAACACGCCCTCGGCGTCGACCACCGGCAGACCACTCACGCGATACTCACCGCAGAGCGCGTCAACGTCGGCGACCGAGGCATCCGGTGACGTGGTGACCGGGTTCGAGACCATGCCTGACTCGCTGCGCTTCACGCGGTCGACCATCTCGGCCTGATCAGCGATCGAGAGATTCCGGTGCAGGATGCCGATACCGCCCTGACGCGCCATGGCGATCGCCATGCGGGTCTCGGTGACCGTGTCCATCGCTGCCGAAAGCAGCGGCACCGTGACGGTGATGCGCCGTGTCAGCCGGGTAGTGGTGTCAGCCTCACTTGGGATGACGTCGGTATGCCCTGGCAACAGGAGCACGTCGTCGTAGGTGAGCCCGGTAAACGCAAACGGATCAGCCTGTTCCATCACGCAATTCTACCGGTCGCGGCGACAGCCAAAGTCCGCGGCCGCGGCCGCAACACCCGAAGTCGCTGAAGCCCACAGCCCCACCCAACGCATGCCCCACCGGCTCGGCGACGTTGCTCCAGCAGAATCTGCGCCATAATCTGACAGTCGCGCACAATGTAGTCGCAGGGTGTCGCGAGTCATCGCGGGCTTCGCCCATCCGGTCAATTTTCACCAGGAGGTGCAGTGCAAGCCGTTCCGAATCGCGGGCGCCCCATCAAAGCGCGCTGGCTCGTATTCATCAGTCTCTTGATCGCCCTGTTCGCGACCTTTGGATCGAGCGCACCCGCACTCGCTGCGGACGACTTCGACTACCACTTCTCGGGCAACGTGAAGTTTGAGGGCAAGCCGCTTGAGGGTGTGAAGATCTCGGTTTCGGGCAACGGCTTCTCGGCCGACACCAAGACGAACGACAAGGGCCAGTGGATCATTGGGGTGCCCGCCAAGGGCACCTACAACGTCACGCTCGACGAAAAGACGCTCCCCGAGGGCGTGATCGTGGCCGAGGGCAAGTCCACGATCGAAGCCAAGTTTGGGTTGACCAAGGATGCCTCGGTCAACTTCTTCCTCGGCGAAGGGCAACGCGTCGAGGTCGACTTCGCCGGCCAGGTGCTCAACCAGGTGTTCAACGGCCTGAACTTCGGCTTGTTGCTCGCACTTGCGTCGATCGGGCTCTCGTTGATCTTCGGCACCACCGGCCTCTCGAACTTTGCCCACGCCGAAGCGGTCACATTCGGCGCCTTGATGGTGCTCACCTTCGGTGTGACCTTCAAACTTCCGATCTGGCTCGCCATTCCGATCGCCCTCGCGCTCTGCATCGCAGCAGGGTGGGCGTTGGATGCAGGCATCTGGAAGCCACTTCGCAAACGCGGGGTTGGCCTGATTCCGGCAATGATCGTTTCGATCGGCCTGTCGATCGCGATCCGGTACGTGTTCCAGTTCGTTTACGGCGGCGGGACGATGCAGTTGCCGGGTGCGACGTTGCCAAGCGATATTCACCTCGGTCCGGTCCAGGTGAGTTGGATCGACCTTGCCAGCATGGGCACCTCAATCGTGGTGCTGCTCGCCGTCGCGTTCTTCTTGCTGCGCACCCGCATCGGCAAGGCCACCCGCGCAGTCTCCGACAACGCAGCGCTTGCCGCTGCGAGTGGGATCGATGTTGACCGGGTCATCCGGATCGTCTGGGTCCTCGGCACCGGTCTTGCGGGCCTTGCCGGCATTCTCTGGGCGTACTACCGCCCAGGTGTCGCCTGGGATATGGGGTTCCAGATTCTGTTGCTCATCTTCGCGGCTGTCACCCTTGGTGGCCTTGGTACCGCCTTCGGTGCGCTGGTCGGCTCGCTCGTGGTCGGGATGTTCGTCGAGATTTCGACCCTCTGGATTCCAAGCGATCTGAAGAATGTCGGCGCGCTCGTTGTGCTGATTCTGGTTCTGTTGTTCCGCCCTCAGGGCATCCTTGGTCGCCGCGAGCGGATTGGGTAGCACATGATCAACTGGGGAGACATTTTCGGCAATGCGGCGCAGGAGCTGATCAGCCCAACGACCGCGGCCTACGCCCTCGCCGCGCTCGGCCTCGCCGTGCACTTCGGCTACACCGGGCTCCTGAACTTCGGCCAGGCCGGGTTCATGGCGGTCGGCGCCTATGGCTACGCCATCTCGACGCTCACCCTCGGGTTTCCGGTGTGGGCCGCGCTGTTGTTCGGCATCGGGGCATCCGTCGTTTTTGCACTGATTCTCGGCATTCCGACGCTGCGACTCAGAGCCGACTATCTCGCGATCGTAACCATCGCGGCCGCTGAAATTGTGCGGCTCATGGTGACCACGAACTCGTTCGCGCCGGTCACCGGCTCGGCGAGTGGGCTGAGCGGGTACAAGGAAGGGTTTCAGGCGCTGAACCCAATTCCGCCAGGCACGTACGGCTTCGGCCCATTCACGTACAACGAGCAAGACTGGTGGCTGATCATCATCGGCTGGATCGCCGTGATTCTCGGCGGCCTGCTGGTCTGGTCACTGATGCGCTCCCCTTGGGGTCGCGTGATCAAGGCCATCCGTGAAGACGAAGATGCCGTGCGCGCGCTCGGAAAGAACGTCTACGCGTACAAGATGCAGAGCCTCGTGCTCGGTGGCGTCTTTGGTGCCGTCGGCGGCATGGTGTTCATTCTGCCGCGCGCAGTAGTGCCATCGAACTACGCGACCTCGCTCACCTTCTTCATTTACGCGATTCTGCTGCTCGGTGGTGCCGCAACGGTGCTCGGCCCGATCATCGGATCGATCATGTTCTGGGTGCTGATCTCGTTCTTCTCCGGCTTCGTTGCGCGTGCGGTCGAGGCCGGCTGGTTCCCGTTCATGGACAGTGTGCAGGCTGGCCAGTTGCGGTTCATCCTGGTGGGTGTGGTGATCATGCTGCTTGTGATTTTCAGACCGCAGGGTGTGTTTGGAAACAAGAAGGAGCTTGCTTTTGTCAAGTAACGCCGCTCCCACGCAGAAGCCGGTGAAGACCACCGGCTTGCACATCGGTGACGCTGTGCCCGGATGCAAGAAGGTCGACCCGATCCTCATCGCCGATGGTGTCATGCGCCAGTTCGGCGGCCTCACCGCCGTT
Organism: Candidatus Lumbricidiphila sp.; assembly: GCA_035764905.1. Lineage (GTDB taxonomy): Bacteria > Actinomycetota > Actinomycetes > Actinomycetales > Microbacteriaceae > Agromyces. The sequence goes on from DASTYN010000003.1 coordinate 30,369, forward strand.
GATGTTGACCACGTTGAGATCCCGCGGGGCGCGATCACCGCGTTGATCGGGCCGAACGGTGCAGGCAAGACCACGTTCTTCAACCTCCTCACCGGGTTCGATAAGCCGAACGCCGGCAAGTGGGAGTTCGAGGGTCGGCCCCTTGCCCACGTCCCCGCCTACCGCGTTGCGCGGATGGGGCTCATCCGTACGTTCCAGTTGACGAAGTCGCTTGGGCTGCTGTCGGTGCTCGACAATATGAAACTCGGCGCGAAGGGACAGTCGGGCGAGAACCTGTTCAAGGCGGTCTTCCCGTTCCTGTGGCGCAAACAGGAGGTCGCGATCGAGGGCAAGGCCGACGACCTGCTCGCTCGGTTCAAGCTCGACACGAAGCGCGCAGATTACGCCGCGAGCCTCTCGGGCGGCCAACGCAAGTTGCTCGAGATGGCACGAGCACTGATGAGCGAGCCGAAGCTGGTCATGCTCGATGAGCCAATGGCCGGTGTGAACCCGGCGCTCACCCAGTCCCTGCTCGACCACATCTTGAACCTCAAGACTCAGGGCATGACCGTGCTGTTCGTCGAGCACGATATGCACATGGTGCGTCACATCGCCGACTGGGTGATCGTGATGGCCGAGGGTCGCATCGTCGCAGAGGGTGACCCGGTGACGGTGATGCAAGACCAAGCGGTCATCGATGCGTATCTGGGCGCCCACCACGACACCGATCTCGGTGAGATGGATGCCCCGGCTGCTGCTGCAGTCCGCGAAGCGTATGAGGCGGAAACTGACGCCACCGAAGGGGGCGCGAAGTGAGCACGAATCCAGAAGCCACCTCGGTGGTCGCGAACGAAGCGCCTGTTGTGGTGGCCGTGAATGAGGTCACCGCCGGGTATCTGCCCGGTGTGGATATTCTGCACGGCTGCTCGTTGATCGCGCGTAAGGGTGAGCTCATCGGCATCATCGGCCCAAACGGCGCCGGCAAGTCGACGCTGCTGAAATCGATTTTCGGACTCGTGAAGGTGCGCGAAGGATCGATCACCCTAAACGGCGCCGACATCACGAACCTGAAGGCGAACAAACTCGTGGCCCAAGGTGTTGGCTTCGTGCCGCAGACGAACAACGTGTTCCCGACGCTGACGATTCAGGAGAACCTCGAAATGGGGCTCTTCCAGAACCCGAAGGCGCTGAACGAGCGACTCGACTTCATTCGCCAGATCTTCCCCGACCTTGCGAACCGGCTCGGCCAGCGCGCCGGATCGCTCAGTGGTGGTGAACGTCAGATGGTCGCAATGAGCCGTGCGCTGATGATGGACCCACATGTGCTGCTGCTCGACGAGCCGTCGGCCGGGCTCTCGCCGGTACGGCAAGATGAGGCATTCTTGCGGGTGAAAGAGATCAACCGCGCGGGCGTCACGACCATCATGGTCGAGCAGAACGCGCGCCGCTGCCTGCAGATCTGCGACCGCGGATACGTGCTCGACCAGGGCAAGGATGCCTACACCGGCACCGGCCGCGACCTGCTGAACGACCCAAAGGTGATCGGCCTCTACCTCGGCACCCTCGGCCAAGACGACTAGCCCGTTCGCAACACACGTCCCGGGTCAGCGGAACACCGCTGGCCCGGGTCTTTTGTGTGCGTTCCAACCGGGCGGGGCCGCGATGCGACGAACGGGAGCGTTCGGCGCGAGGCATCCGCAACAACGAAACGGGCCCCGGTCTTCACCGGGGCCCGTTTCGTCAGTAGCGACTAGTCAATACGCGTGTACTTGTTGTCTTCGCCGAACTGGTAGATGCCGATGGTGGCCTCGGTTGGGTCACCGTGCTCGTCGAGCGTGATCGGGCCAGAGAGACCGTCGTAGTCGATCTTCTTGCCTTCCTTGAGGAGCTTCACGCCTTCTGCATACGAGGTCACCTTGGTGCCGCCGCCGCTGCCGCCAGAGACTTCCTGCAGCTTCGCAGCGATCGCCTTACCGTCGGTGCTGTTCGCAGCATACGCAGCGAGTGCAATCAGGATGGTGGCGTCGTACGACTCTGGGCCGTACGAGAAGTCGGTGAGCTTTGGGTCAACCTTGAGCAGCTTGGCCTTCGCGTCGTCACCGAGCTTGCCGCCCGGCAGCGTGCCCTTTGCGCCCTTGATCAGGCCAGGAGCAAAGTCCTTGCTGTAATCGGCGAGGTTACCGTCGACGAAGTACAGCTTGTCGCCCGGGTAACCCTTACCAACGAGGGCGGGAACGATGACCTTCGCCTCGGCGAACGTGATCACGGCAATCGCGTCAGGCTTCGCGGCCTGCAGTGCAGCGATCTGTGCGTCGAAGTTGGTGTCACCGGTGTTGAACGACTGCTCTGCAACAACCTTGCCGCCGGCCTTCTCGAACGTCTCCTTGGTGACCTTCGCGAGGCCGGTGCCGTACGGGTCGTTCAAGATCAGCAGGCCGAGCGTCTGCGCGCCATCCTTCGCGATCAGGTTGCCGAGGATTTCACCCTGCAGCAAGTCCGACGGTGCGGTGCGGAAGTACAGCCCGTTGTCCTTGTAGTTGGTGAAGTCCGGCGAGGTGTTTGCTGGCGAGAATTGGATAACACCGGCGGACGTGATCTTGTCGATCACGGTCTTCGACACACCGGATGACGCAGCGCCGATGATCGCCGAGACCTTCTGCGAAAGCAGGTCGGTAACCGACACAGTTGCGATGTCAGTCGTGGTGTCACCAGAGTCGCGGTACACGACATCGAGCTTCAGGCCGGCGTTTGCGGCGTTGATCTCTTCGGCAGCGAGCTTGACGCCGGCTTCCTCGGGCGGGCCGAGGAATGCGAGCGTGCCGCTCTGCGGAAGGATGGTGCCGATCTTCAGTGACAAGTTACGGTCTTCTGCTGCTGGCGCCGTCGTCTTGTCGCCACCGGCGGCCGGCGCGCAAGCGGCCAGCAGCAGAGCGGTGACGCCCGCGATTGCGATGCCAGCAACTGCACGGGTGCGCTTGGCCGAAACCGTTGCGAATACACTCATGGTGCTCCTCGAGTTCATTGGTTGTGCTGGGCATGTTTGCCCCTGTATCGAGCGTATTCGCCGGCACGGCCCAAAGTCAGTATTTGACTGTTCCAATCAGATAACGCGTTCCGGAGCACGTTGCAGTTTGGCTACCGCGTTCACGGTCAGGATGATGAGCGCGGCCCACACCAGCGCGAACCCAATCCAGCGCTCGAGTGGCATTGGCTCATGCAGAATCACGACGCCAACAAGCAGTTGGAAGATCGGCGCCAGGTACTGGAAGAACCCCAGCGCGACCAGCGGCAACCGACGGGCCGCGGCGGCGAAGAACAACAGCGGAATCGCCGTGATCGCGCCAACGCCGACCATGGCAATCGTGTGCGCCGCGCTCACCCGCCCGAACGTCAGCCCACCCGTCGCGGCGATCACCCCGAGCACGACCACTGCGACCGGCACGAGCACGAGTGTCTCGATCGCGAGGCCGGTTGTGGCATCCACTCTTGGCCCGACTCGCCGCTTGATCAGCCCGTAGAAGCCAAACGAAACCGCGAGGGCGAGCGAGATCCACGGCACCTCGCCGTAGCCGAAAGCGATGACCAGAAAGGCAACAATGCTGAGCCCAACCGCGGCCCACTGCCACCGGTTGAGGCGTTCACGAAGCACCAGCACGCCGAGAAACACGGTGACGACCGGGTTGATGAAGTAGCCGAGCGCGGCCTCGACGACCCGGCCCGAGAGCGCGGCGATCAAGAACACGAGCCAGTTCACGAAGATCAACGCGCCCGCGAGGAACATCGTGCGCATCAGCGCCCGATCAGCGAACGCACGGGCGAACCCCGGCCACGAGCGCATGGCCGTCAGCAAGATCGCACAGAACGCGAGTGACATGACGATGCGCCACGCCACGATCTCCCACGGGCTCGCCGGCGCGAGGAGCAGAAAATAGAGGGGCAAAAACCCCCAGAGCAGGTACGCGCCAACGGCAGCCGATACCCCAACTCGGGTTTCGGTGGGGCCGGGGCTGGGGTTCACACGTTCAGCCTATGGCTGGCGCTCGGCCGCGGTCGCGGCATCCGGATGCGTCGGCAGCGAGCCGACGGCGACTGGCAGAAATGCGATGGGCCCGGATGCACTGCACCCGGGCCCATCAGAAAAACGCGTGTTAGCGAACGACAACCGCGAGCACGTCGCGAGCCGACAGCACGAGGTATTCCTCGCCGCCGAACTTCACTTCGGTGCCGCCGTACTTCGAGTACAGCACGCGGTCGCCGACGTTCACGTCGAGCGGTACGCGGTTGCCGTTGTCGTCAATGCGACCCGGGCCGACAGCGAGAACTTCGCCCTCCTGCGGCTTCTCCTTGGCGGTGTCAGGGATGACGAGACCCGACGCGGTGGTCTGCTCAGCCTCAACCTGCTTAATGACGATGCGATCCTCGAGCGGCTTGATCGAAACCGACACGGTTCACCTCTTTCTATGAAGACTCGTTAGCACCCTCAGTGCGAGAGTGCTAACCGAGAGTCTAGGCGCGATCTAGCACTCGTGCAACGTGAGTGCCAACCGGATGTCACGTGGCTGACGCGGGCGCCCCGGGCTGCGCTGCCGACACCGACCGTTGCGCCCAGGCGTGACGGTCGGTGTCGCGCCGCGGTGTACGGTGGCGACGTGGATCCCGCAGAACTCGCGCTCTTACGCTCCCCCGAAGGTGTGCAGTTGCTGGAATCCATGCCGCGATTTGACCCGGCCGACGACGCGCTGCGGCGGGTCACCTCGTTGCGCCAGCACGGCCATCCGGCCGAACTCGTGTCGGCGGTACTCACGCAGTCGCGGCTGCGGGCAAAGGCGCGGGCGAAGTTCGGCGAGGCATCCGATCGCATGCTGTTCACGCAGGCAGGGCTTGAGCAAGCCACGCGCCTGCCCGTCGCGCGCGTCCATGCGCAGCGATTCGTCGACGCCGGATGCCGCGTGGTTGCCGACCTCGGCTGCGGCATCGGCGGCGATGCCCTGGCGCTCGCGCAGGCCGGGCTGCAGGTGCTCGCCGTGGACGCCGATGAGACCACCGCGGCCATCGCCGCCCACAACCTGGCTCCGTTCGCGGCGGCAACTGCCCAGCACGGGACCGCCGAAAACGCCTCACTCGACGGAGTCGACGGGGTGTTTCTCGACCCTGCCCGGCGCACCACTTCGGGTGGGGTCACGCACCGCCGCTCGGATGCAGCCGAGTACACCCCGTCGCTCGACTTCGCCTTCGGTCTCGCCGCCGAGCGGCCGGTCGGGGTCAAACTCGGGCCCGGCACCGATCGTGATGTAATTCCCGCCGGCGCTGAGGCCCAATGGATCTCGGTCGATGGCGATGTGGTCGAACTTGGTGTGTGGGTCGGCGCCGTTGCCCGCCCCGGCGTCGGCCGTGCCGCGCTGCTGCTCCACGGCGGGCAGACCCATGAGTTGACGGCTCCGGCTGACAGCCCAGACGCCGAGGTCGGCCCACTCGGCGAATACCTGCATGAGCCGGACGGCTCGGTGATCCGCGCCAGGCTCATTGGCGACCTCGTGCGACAGCACGGTGGTGCGATGGTCTCAGACGGCATCGCCTACTTCAGCACGGGGCATCCGATCGCGTCGCCGTTTGCGAGTTCATTCCGGGTGATCGATGAGCTGCCGACCGATGAACGGCGGCTCCGGCAAGCGCTCCAGACCCGCGGCATTGGCGTGCTCGAGATCAAGAAGCGGGGCGTCGACGTCGACCCAGCCAAGCTGCGCTCACGACTTCGACTCAAGGGTGACGTCGCAGCGACCATCGTGCTGACGCGCATTGGCGGGCGGCACACGACCCTGCTGGTCGAACGGGTGACCTAGGCGCGAACTACCGCGGCAGCGCGTCGAACACCAGCGCGTAGTAGCCGATCCAGATCGCGCAGTTGATGGTGCCGGCGATGCCGGTCGCAATGCCAATGTTCGCGAGCGTGCGGCCGTTCGCCTCGCGCTGCTTCGACAGCACTCCGAACAGGATCGCCAGCAACGGCATGGCGAGTGCCCACCCGACGAAGAGCGAGGCGGTGATCCCAAGTACCCCGAGCGCGACCGCAATCCAACCGAAGGTGCGCCGCACCGGGAGCGTCGGCTGATCGGGCACGGCTTGCGGGCGACCGATGGTGAGGAGTTGGCCGGTTGCGAGCGTGCGAAGTTGCGAGGTGTCGGTCGTCAGGTCGGCGTCGCCTCCGATTGCCCGGTCGCGTGCCTCCGCTGGTGACGCAGACACGGGCGCAGTTGACTCACCCGCGGTCAACCCCTCCGTCGGCGGCACCCCGGGCGGTAGCACCGACTCCTCACTTGGGACCATCGGCTACCTGGACACCGCAGCTGCACCGATCGCGTCAATTGCCAGCACCACGAGGTAGGCGAGCGCAGCGAACGTAATCGCGACAAATCCGACGATGATGCCGGCCAGCGAGCGTCCCCTCGCGCGAGGCTCCCGTCGCACGGCGACGAACCCGAAGCACACTGCGGCGACGCCGAATACGACACCGAGTGCCGCCGCGGGGAAACTCACCAAAAACCCGACAATGGCAGCGACCAATGACACAGTACTGAGCACCGGCGGCTTCACGGATGGCTCCGGGCCGACCAGTGCCGGCCCCACCGTGTGCGGGGCCGGGTACGGCGGGTAGCCCGACCCGGCGGCGTACACGTGGGAACCCTGCGGAGCAGGCGGAGCCGCCGGAGCCGCCACCGGTATAGGACCGTAGCCGGATGCCGGTGCTGGTACCGGCGGCGGCCACTCAGCTAGCGGATCTCCCGAAGGGGCACTTGGGTCCACCATCGTTCCGGCCTCCCGCCGGTTAGCGGTAATACCCGAACTGCGAGATCATGATGAACGGCATCATGACCGAGACGGCGATGAAGATGAGGCCGAACACGAACCCGGCAAAGCCGAGGATGATGCCGGTGAGCCACAGACCCTTCGCCTGCGGCTCTTTCTTCTTGCCGAGGAAACCGAGCACCACGGCCGCGGCCGGGAAGATAATGGTGAATCCGAGGAAGAGGCCGAGCACACCAGCGACGAGCGAGATGATGCTCAGCACAGGTGCCGGCTTCGACGGTCCGGCAGGGGCATAGCCAGGCTGCGGTACATAGCCCGGCTGTGGCGTGTAACCGGGCGCCGGCTGGGCGTACCCACTCGTGGGGGTGTACCCCGGAGCCGGCGGCGTGACACCGGCGGGCGGCGGAGTGTACCCCGGCGGCGGTGCGACGTATCCGGCGGCCGGAGCAGGTGGCGTATAGGCCGGCACGGCAGCAGGCGGAACCGGTGGCGCCGGCGGAACCGGCGGGGCAGGCGGAACCGGGGCCGCCGGTGGCACGTTGGCGGGCGCGGCGGGCGCCGCTGGGGTCACCGCTTCTGCGGCGTCATCCGATGCTGGAAGATTTGGGTCAGACATTTCAGTCCCTTCGAAAAAGCACTCCGCGCGCAGCGACCGGGGCACTGATGCGTGCTCCTGGGTTCACCCTACCGCCGCAATCCACCAAATTGGCCGAGAGCCGAGGCCGGTGTTAGACACAGATGGTCGTCACCGGGAGGGTTGAGTCCGCCCCGAACGCAAGGCCACTTGGTGGATGCCCCGCGCCCACCAATTGCGCACCCAACGCCGCAATCATCGCGCCATTGTCGGTACAGAGCGAGAACGGCGGCACCCGAAGCTCCACCCCCGCCACATCGCATCGCTCTGCCGCGACAGCACGCAACCTCGCGTTCGCGGTCACTCCCCCGCCGAGCAACAACCGCGGCACGTCGAGATCGCGGCAGGCCGCGATCGCCTTGCCCACGAGCACGTCGACGACCGCCTCGCGGAACGACGCCGCGACATCCGCCATCGGCACCGGCTCGCCGGCGGCCGCGCGCTGTTCAACCCACCGAGCCACCGCGGTCTTTACCCCCGAGAAGCTGAAGTCGTAGCGGTGGCGCTCCAAATCTTTCGGGAGCGTCAAGGCCCGCGGGAACCGGATCGCCGCCGGGTCGCCCCCGACAGCGGCGCGGTCGATCTCCGGCCCGCCCGGGTACGGCAGACCGAGCAGCCGCGCCACCTTGTCGAACGCCTCGCCGGCCGCATCGTCGATGGTTTCGCCGAGCATCACCACATCGCTCACGAGGTCGCGCACGACCAGCAGCGAGGTGTGCCCACCCGAGACCAGGAGCGCGACCGTCGGCAGCTCGATCGAGCCATCCGCTAAGACATCTGCACCAACGTGACCCACCAGGTGGTTCACCCCATAGAGCGGCTTGTCGAGCGCGGTCGCAAGCCCCTTCGCGGCGCCGACGCCAACCATGAGTGCGCCTGACAGCCCCGGCCCGGCGGTCACCGCGATCGCATCCAGGTCGCGCAACGAGATGGATGCCTCGGCGAGCGCCGCCCGAATTGCGGGCCCGAGCGCCTCGAGGTGTGCTCGCGCAGCGACCTCCGGCACCACCCCGCCGTAGCGGGCGTGTTCGGCCATCGATGACGAAATCACATTCGCGAGCAACTCGGTGCCGCGCACGATGCCGATGCCGGTCTCATCGCAACTGGTTTCGATGCCGAGGACGAGCGGGCCGGTCATTGCTGCACCTCGGTGAGTTGTGGCTGCGGCGCGGTGAGTTCTCGCGCCATCGTGATCGCGTCGACCCCTGCGTAGTAGCCGCGCCGAATCTGGCCGTCGACGAAGCCCAGCGATCGATACAACGACCGCGCAGGCTCGTTGTCGATCCGCACCTCAAGGAACACCGTGCGCACCTCGCGCCGCCACGCCTCGGCGAGCAGCGCCTGCATGAGCAGTCGCCCAAGCCCGCGCCCACGGGCGGCCTCAACGACCGCGATCGTCTGGATATCGGCCTGGCCGGCACGTGCAGGCGCGAGCAGCCCGCAGTAGCCAAGCACCGCATCGTCCGCGGCATCGACCGCGAGCAGGTAGTAGGTGTGCGGGCTTTCGAGTTCAGCGGCAAGCAACTCGCGCGACCACGAATCGTCGGCAAATACGGTGTGCTCGATCGCGTACGCGGTGTCGAGGTCGGCGGGGGTCGCCCGGCGCAGCATGACGCTCACCTTCGGCCTCGATCCGCAGTGTGGTCCCGGTCTGCACGCGTTGGTTGCGCGACCTGCTTCGGGGCCGCGAGCGTGACATCCGGCGGGCGCAGGTAGATCGCCGCGCCATCCGACAGCGACCGACCGGTGTCGCACAACGCGGCAGCGAGCCGGGCGACATCGCCGGCAGCGATCTGCGTCGGTTCAATTCGAACATCGGATGCCTCGGGCACCTCGGTGCGCAAGTGCAGCACCGGGCCACCAACCCGCACCGGCACACCGTCGGCATCCACCCCGTCGTAGTCGCTGACCGCAACCTCACGGCGCCGCGCATCGGTGACCACCTGAAGCCGCCCGGCATTCCCCGCCGCGTACCACCCGAATGCGACCGCGTCGTGGCTCGGCACCGGCACGAGTGCGCATCCTCGGCCGAGCGCGAACGCCTCGCCGGCGGCAATCCCGACCCGGAGGCCGGTGAAGGGTCCCGGGCCGACGCCGACGGCGACCACGTCGACTGCAGTCGGCTCGATTTCAGCGGTGGCCAACACGTCGGCGATGAGCGGGCCGATCGCTTCGGCGTGCCGCATCGGGTCTTCGCTGTCGCGCTGCACGAGGGTGCCGGCCCCGGCACGCAGTGCGACGCTGGTGCCGGCCGAGGTGTCGATGGCGAGGATCATGCGGTCGCCTCCAGCGCAGTGATCGCCTCAGCCCAGCGGGCACCGACGACGTGGAAGGTGAGTTCGCGGGGTTCGTCCGGTGTGGCGTCCGGGTCGGCATCGCTGGCGGCTGGTCGCTCAATCACGATCTCGAGCCATTCCTCGGCGATTCCATCGAGCATGCCAGCGCCCCACTCGACCACGACTGCCGCCCGGCGGAAGTCAATGTCGAGGTCGTCGAGTTGCCGGGCATCGGTCAACCGGTAGGCGTCGACGTGCACCAACGGGGGCCCACCGGCGAGGCTCGGGTGGGTGCGGGCCAACACGAACGTTGGGCTCTGCACGGGGCCGCGCACGTGCATTCCCTCGCCGATCCCGCGGGTCAGCGTGGTCTTGCCTGCACCGAGCGGTCCGGTCAGCACGACCAGATCGCCAGCCCGAAGCATCCGCCCGAGGCGCAGCCCGAGCTCGTGCATCTCGGCCGCCGACTGCAGCGTGAGGTGCATTACGCCCCCTTCGCGAGGCGGGTGACGCGGGGGCCGAGGCGGGTCACGATCTCGTACCCGATGCTGTCGGACCATCCGGCCCAGTCTTCTGCGGTCGGCGCACCGGTGCTGCCGTCGCCGAACACCACCACCTCGTCGCCAACCTCGACCGGCACGTCGCCGGTCTCGACCACAAACTGATCCATCGCGATGCGGCCGACGACCGGCATCCGCTGCCCGGCAAGCCATACCTCGGCACGGCCGGATGCCTGACGTGGGATGCCATCGGCATACCCGAGCGGCACCAAGGCCAGCCCGGTCGGATGCTCCGCCCGCCACGTGTGGCCATACGACACTCCATGCCCTGGCTCGACCCGGCGAACGGCGGCAACCTTGCTGCGCAGCGTCATCACCGGAGTGAGGCCGAACTCATCTACCCCACGTTCGCCGGCCCATGGCGAGAGTCCGTACCCCGCGATGCCGATGCGCACGAGGTCGTACCGAAGTTCTGGTTCCGAAAGCGCCGCGCCGCTTGCGGCAAGATGCCGAAGTTCGGGGTCGATACCGAGTGACGCGGCGAGCGCCAGGGCACTGTTGAACGCCGCAGCTTGCTCCGCGTCGGCCTCGGCCGACGTGCCAGCGAGGTGGCTCCAAATCCCAACCACGACGATCGCGCCAGCCCGCGCAGCCTCTCGCGCCTGCAGGAGCACCCGTTCCCAGTCGTACCCAGCCACGCCGTTGCGCCCGAGGCCCGTTTCGACCTTGAGATGCACCCGCGCCGGGCGCCCGACCGAGTGGCCAGCCTGCGCTGCAGCCGCCAACTGCTCTACCGACGAAATGCCCAGATCAATATCGGCTTGCACCTCAGCGTCGAACGTTGCACCCGGTGCGTGCAGCCAACAGAGAATTGGCGCGGTGATGCCGGCGGCCCGCAATGCCTGCGCCTCAGCACGGTCAGCGGTACCAAGCCAGGTGGCTCCGGCCTCGAGCGCCGCGCGCGCACATTGCTCCATGCCGTGCCCGTATGCATCAGCCTTGACGACAGCGAGCACCGCCGACGGCGAGACCAGCGCGGTGACCCGCGCAATGTTCGCGCGGTACGCCGCGAGATCGATCAGCGCCTCTCGCAAGTCTCCGCTCATGCGCTTGCCGTTTCGAGCACCACGAAGGCACTGGCGATGCCCGCGTCGTGACTCATCGACAGGTGTACCCGTGTGACACCAAGGGCGCCGAGGTGGTCGGCGATGGCGCCAGAGAGTGCAAAGTCGGGTTTGCCCGAGGCATCCGAAGTGATGACCATGTCGTGCCAGCGCGCCGATTCATGCCCGCCGACCGCCTTGATCAGCGCCTCTTTCGCGGCAAACCTGGCGGCCAACGAAGACACCGGCTTCGAGCGTTCGCTCTCAGCGAACAACCGCGTCGTCAACGCCGGGGTACGTGTCAACGAACGCTCGAACCGAGCGATGTCGACCACGTCGATCCCGATGCCCGCGATCATGCGCTCACTGACCCCAAACGACGGTGCCTACTCGACCGTGACCGACTTGGCGAGGTTGCGTGGCTGGTCGACATCGAGGCCCTTCGCCTCCGCCAGTTCCATCGCGAAGACCTGCAACGGCACGACAGCGAGCAGCGGTTCGAACAGCGGCGCCGCAAGCGGAATGTGGATCACTTCATCAGCGAACGGCAGCACCGCGGCGTCGCCTACCTCGGCGATCGCGATGACCCGGGCGCCACGCGCACGGATCTCCTGAATGTTCGAGACCACCTTCGGATGCAGCGCCGCCGACCCGCGAGGCGATGGCACCACGACGAAGACCGGCAGGCCCGGTTCGATCAGCGCGATCGGCCCATGCTTCAGTTCACCGGCGGCGAAGCCCTCGGCGTGGATATACGCGAGTTCCTTGAGCTTCAGCGCTGCCTCGAGCGCGATCGGGTAGCCAACGTGCCGGCCGAGGAACAGCACCGACCGCGAATCGGCCATCCAGTGCGCGAGCTGCGCGACACGCTCCGACTCGCCAAGCACGGTGGTGATCTTGTCGGGAATCGCCTGCAGTTCAGCAAGTGCGTCAGCGAGCACCGGTGCCGGCACCGACTCACGTACCCGCGCAAGGTGCAGTCCAAACAGATACAGCGCAGTCACCTGGGCAACGAAGGCTTTGGTGGATGCCACGGCGACCTCAGGCCCGGCATGCGTGTAGACGACCACATCAGACTCGCGGGCGATCGTCGCACCCTGGGTGTTACACACCGAAAGCGTGGTCGCACCCTGCTCTTTGGCGTACTTCACCGCCATCAGCACGTCCATGGTCTCGCCCGACTGGCTGATCGAGATCACCAGCGTGTCGGCACTAAGCACCGGTTCGCGATACCGGAACTCGTGGCTGAGTTCCACCTCAACTGGAATCTGCGCCCACTGCTCGATCGCGTACTTTGCCACCATGCCCGCATAGGACGCGGTCCCACAGGCCACGATAATGATGCGACGGATGCCCCGGAGTCGGTCATCGCCGAACTCCGCGAGTTCCGGAATCACTACCTCGGTGCCCTGCACGCGGCCGAGCATGGTCTTCGCAACTGCCTCGGGCTGCTCGGAGACCTCTTTTTGCATGAACCAGTCCCAGCCGCCCTTTTCGGCGGCCGAGGCATCCCATGCCACTTCGAATTCTTCGAATTCCACCGGGTTGCCATCGAAGTCGGTGACCTCGACCGACTCTGCGGTGATCGCGACCATCTGGTCTTGCCCAATGGCCGCGGCGCGCTTGGTGTACGCGACGAAGGCCGCGACGTCCGACCCGAAGAAGTGTTCGCCGTCGCCGAGCCCGACGACCAGCGGCGAGTTCCGACGCGCGCCGACGACCAAGCCCGGCTCATCTTTGTGCACGGCGAGCAGTGTGAACGCGCCGTCGAGACGGTTCACCACGGCCCGGAACGCCGCGCGCAGGTCACCGAGCCGGCGGTACTCGCGGCCCACCAGCAGCGCAGCAACTTCGGTGTCGGTCTCTGACGTGAACTCGGCGCCCTCGGCCAGCAGCTCAGCCTTCAACTCAGCGAAGTTCTCGATGATGCCGTTGTGGATCAGCGCAAGGTTGCCCCCATCGCCCAACTGCGGGTGCGCATTGGCGTCGGTTGGTCCGCCGTGGGTTGCCCAACGGGTGTGACCGATGCCGGCCCCGGCGCCCGGCAGTGGGTTCGCTTTGAGTTCTTCGGACAGCACGGCAAGTTTGCCGGCGCGCTTTGCCGACGCCAGTACGCCCTCTGGCGTGACGACTGCGATACCCGCCGAGTCGTACCCGCGGTACTCCAGGCGCTTCAGGCCCCCGAGCAGCACCTCGACGGTGTCACGCTGACCGACATAACCCACAATTCCGCACACGCGTTGAGTCTACCGGCGGGGGCGAATCTGCCCGGCGCGTGCGGCTCATAGACTGGCCGGGTGCCATCGGATCCTCAGGCCGCGAACCTGACGCCCTTCCTCGAACTCAGTCGCGACAACTGGTCGGCGCTGGCACCGAACATCCCGAGCCCGCTGCGCGATGATGAGGTGGCCGCGCTTCGCGGTCTCGGCGACGAGCTCGAGCTCCGCGAGGTTGAAGATGTCTATCTGCCGCTCTCACATCTGCTGAACCTCTATGTCGGCAGCACCAAGGCCCTGAACCACGCCACGAGCAACTTCTTGCGCGAACCGCTCTCGACGACGCCGTTCCTGATCGGCATTGCCGGCTCAGTCGCGGTCGGCAAGTCGACGATCGCACGCCTCATGCGCGAACTGCTCGCCCGTTGGGAGCACACCCCGTCCGTCGCACTCGTCACCACCGATGGGTTCCTGTATCCGAATGCCGAGCTCGAACGCCGGGGCATCCTGCATCGAAAAGGGTTCCCGGAGTCGTACGACCGCCGCGCATTGCTGCGCTTTGTCACCGACGTGAAATCGGGCGCGGCCGAGGTGCGCGCGCCGAAGTACTCGCACCTCAGTTACGACATCGTGCCGGGTGATGAGGTCGTGGTGCGCCGCCCAGATGTGCTCATCGTCGAGGGGCTGAACGTGCTGCAGCCGTCGCCCGCTGCGAACCGCATTGCCGTCGCCGACTTGTTCGACTTCACGATCTATGTCGACGCCCGTACCGCCGATATCGGGCGGTGGTACGAGGAGCGTTTCTTGAAGCTTCAGCAGAGTGCGTTCGCGAACCCCGACTCGTACTTCCACCGGTACGCCGACCTCAGCGAAGAGCAGGCCCGGGCCCGGGCCCGCGAGATCTGGGCGACGATCAACCGCCCGAACCTTGAGCACAACATCCGCCCGACACGGTCGCGGGCGCGACTGGTGCTGCAAAAGGGTGCCGACCATACGGTCGAGCGCGTGTTGCTTCGGAAGCTCTAACTACGCGGTGACCGCGAGTTCGCGGCGCACCACGTCGGCGAGCGTGTCTGCGTGGTGCTGCGCGGCGACCATATCGGCTGCCTCGACCATGACCCGCACCATCGGCTCGGTGCCGCTGGGCCGCAGAAGCACCCGGCCGCTCTCGCCGAGCTCCGTCTCAGCAGCCTGAACCGCTGCCCGCACCGGCTCGCTCTTGTGCAGCCCGTGGTGATTCACGCCGCGCACGTTCACCAGCACCTGTGGGAACACCGTCATCACCGAGGCCAGCTCGGCCAGGCTCTTCCCGGTGCGTGCTACCTCGGCCGCAAGGTGCAGGCCGGTCAGCACGCCGTCGCCGGTCGTCGCGAATTCGGTCATGATCACGTGTCCGGACTGCTCGCCACCCAGCGCAAGGCCGTGCCGGTCGAGCGCCTCAAGTACGTAGCGGTCGCCCACTTTGGTTTCCAGCATCCGGATGCCTCGGCTCGCCATTGCGCGCCGCAACCCCAGGTTCGACATCACTGTCGCGACAAGCGTGTCGTCGGTGAGCCTGCCGCGTTCCTGCATCGAAATCGCGAGGATCGCCATGATCTGATCACCGTCAACGATGTTGCCGAGGTGGTCGACCGCGAGGCAGCGGTCGGCGTCGCCATCGTGGGCGATGCCGAGATCGGCGCCATGTTCGAGCACCGTGCGCTGCAGCACATCGAGGTGCGTCGAGCCGACACCGTCGTTGATGTTCAGCCCGTCTGGCTCGTTGCCGATCACGATGACTTTGGCGCCGGCGTCGCGGAAGGCGTCCGGCGAGACACCAGCAGCAGCGCCGTGCGCGCCATCGATGACGACCTTCAGGCCGTCGAGCCGGTTCGGCAGCGACGCCAACAAGTGCACGAGATAGCGGTCTTCGGCATCAGCGAACCGGCGGATGCGGCCAACTCCACCGCCGATTGGGGCGAGTTCCTGCGTGCCGAGGTTCTGCTCGATGCGGTCCTCAACCTCATCGGGCAACTTGGTGCCGCCGAATGAGAAAAACTTGATGCCGTTATCTGGCGCTGGGTTATGCGAGGCCGAGACCATCACGCCGAAGTCTGCGTGCGCATCCGCGATGAGGTACGCGACCGCCGGTGTCGGAATGACTCCGGCGTCGAGCACGTCAACACCAGAAGAGGCGAGTCCCGCGGCCACTGCGGCCGCGAGGAACTCGCCAGAGACGCGCGGATCGCGCGCCACAATTGCCACTGGGCGTCGCCCAGCAGCGCGAAGCTCGTCGGCGTGCCGACCTTGCGTCAGGACGACCGCGGCCGCCTGCGCAAGATCGAGCGCCATCTGGGCCGTGAGCTCGCGGTTCGCGAGCCCACGGACTCCATCGGTTCCGAAGAGCCGTGGCATCCCAGCCGAAACTAACGCTTCGAGAACTGAGGAGCCTTGCGGGCCTTCTTGAGACCAGCCTTCTTGCGCTCGATGACGCGAGCGTCACGGGTCAAGAAGCCGGCCTTCTTCAGGGTCGGACGGTTGTTGTCGCGGTCGATCTCGTTGAGTGCACGAGCGATCGCGAGGCGCAGCGCGCCGGCCTGGCCAGCTGGGCCACCACCGGTGATGCGTGCCACCACGTCGTACGAGCCAGCAAGCTCGAGCACGGTGAACGGGTCGGTGATGAGCTGCTGGTGCAGCTTCGACGGGAAGTAGTCGGCAAATGCGCGACCGTTCACCGTGATGCCACCGGCACCCGGCACGACGCGCACGCGGGCGATTGCCTGCTTGCGACGGCCAACCGCCGCACCCGACACGTTGAGGACCGCGCGCGGTGCTGCTGGAGCAGCGGCCGCTGGGGTCTCAGTGGTGTAGCTCTCTGGAGCCACATCGATCTGGTCTGAAATCTTCGCCATGGTCGTTCTGAATCCTTTTCGTGCGGCCGGGGTTACTGGGCGACCTGGGTGAGGGTGAAGGGCTGCGGCTGCTGCGCAGCGTGCGGGTGCTCCGGGCCTGCGTAAACCTTCAGCTTCTTGAGCTGCTCGCGGCCGAGCGTGTTCTTCGGGAGCATGCCACGGATCGCCTTCTCAACGGCGCGCACCGGGTTCTTCTCGAGCAACTCGGAGTAGGTGACCGCCTTGATGCCGCCCGGGTAGCCCGAGTGACGGTAGGCCTTCTTCTGGAGGAGCTTCTGGCCAGTCAGCGCAACCTTGTCGGCGTTGATGATGATGACGAAGTCACCGGTGTCAACGTGGTTTGCGAAGAACGCCTTGTGCTTGCCGCGAAGGAGCACAGCCGACTGACTGGCGAGACGACCGAGCACAATGTCGGTGGCGTCGATAACGTGCCAAACGCGCGTAATGTCGTTGGCTTTTGGAGTGAGCGTGCGTGTCATAGGACTGCTGCTTTCTGCCGAGTGAGTGGTTCGTGATTCCCGCTCCGGTGGGTAGTTCGTCAGCGATGCGTTCGAACGACCCGGTGGAGGGCTCAATCTCGGATGCCGCGCAGGACGGCACCAAGGGTCTACCTTACCCGAGCGGGGTCGCGTCGTCCAATTGACCGCGTTCGTCAGTTCCGGATGCCTCGACCGAGCCATCCCGTCGCGACCCTGTCGCCACGCCTACGACGCCATCGCGCCGTGCGCGGGTCTGTTCGGCGCGTCGTGCCAGCTCGTCATCCGGCGGGTACCCCACCTCGGTCAACACCAGCCCGTGGGCCGGCAGCACCTTGAACGCACTCGTCCGCATCGCGGCCCGCATCAACTCCGCCGGGTCGCCAACCCCGAGGGCCCCCGCCCCGACCGCGGCACTTGAACCGACGAGCGCGCGCACCATTGAGTGGCAGAACGCATCGGCTTGGAGCGATGCGACCAGCACCCCATCCGGGAGCCGTTCCCATCGGTAGTGCTGCAGCGTACGGATCGTCGTGGCCTCGGCCCGCGCCTTGCAAAACGTCGCAAAGTCGTTCAATCCGATCAGGCTTGCCGCCGACGCATTCATGGCATCGACATCAAGCACACCAGGCATCGTCACGGTAAACCCACGGGTGAGCGGGTCGTGAACTGCAAGGTCGTCGGCAATTCGGTACTGATAGCGCCGCCAGATCGCCGAGAAGCGCGCGTCAAATCCATCGGGCGCAACGGATGCCCCGTGCACGATCACATCGGGAGCGGCGCTGCCGAGGATGCCGGCGAGGCGGTGCCGGAGCACGCCGACCCGTGTGGCGAGTTCGTGGGCCGAGACGGTTGCGCCGCCATCCGTGCCGGCATTGCGCTCGGCGTCGCCGTCGTCGCTCTCGAGCTCACCGGCGCTCACGCTCTCGCGCTCACCCGGGATGCTTCCTGGCTTGCCCGAGCCGCCGATCAACGCAGCCGCTCGACCGCGCGACCGGCCACGAGGCTCACCAATCGCGAACAGCGCCTCAATCGGCAGATCGAGGTGCGCAACCTGACCCCAGGCGTGCACGCCCGCGTCGGTCCGACCAGCGACCGTCAGCCGCGGCTCGATGCCCGCGCGGCGCAACAACGTCGCGAGTGCGGCTTCGAGCACCCCCTGCACGGTGCGCAGCCCGGGTTGGCGCGCCCAGCCACTAAATGCCGCACCGTCGTATGCGATGTCGAGCCGGATCCTCACTCCCCCAGGGTACGCGGGTCCCGGTCGGCACGCGCCACCCGTCGCGTGGCAGATGCCATCCGTCGAACTACGCAGAGTTGTCGCCTCGAGGCGCGGCTGCTTCAGGTTGTCAGCGCAACACTGCTGATTAGTTCGTTCAGCATGTCATGTGGTTTGCGCCACCCGAGGGTTTGTCGGGGTCGGATGTTCAGCAGGCGTTGTGTTTCAGCCAGATTGGCATCAGGGATGTTGTTGA
>DASTYN010000004.1:0-195154 GCA_035764905.1 Candidatus Lumbricidiphila sp.
ATCAAGACCATCTACTACATCCGTCTCCGCCAGCTCGCGCTGGAAGGGACTGAGGTTGAGGGCTGCGTTTCCTGCATGCTTTAGTCTTCAACTAAATGTGCCAGTACGACGGCGGGTGCCCGCCCGCCGTCGTACGCTTTAACTTAGAGAAAACCACCCAACGCATAGGGGATGACATGACCGAGAAGGTCAAGCTGCTTAGCCACGTCGAGGCCATCAACTGGAACCGCATCCAGGACGACAAGGACGTCGACGTCTGGAACCGCCTGGTCAACAACTTCTGGCTGCCGGAGAAGGTGCCGCTGTCCAACGACATCCAGTCCTGGAACCGGCTGTCGGAGCAGGAGCACCAGCTCACCATGCGCGTGTTCACCGGTCTGACGCTGCTGGACACCGTCCAGGGCACCGTGGGCGCCGTCTCGCTGATCCCCGATGCGCTCACCCCGCACGAGGAGGCGGTGTACACCAACATCGCCTTCATGGAGTCGGTGCACGCGAAGAGCTACTCGTCGATCTTCTCGACGCTGTGTTCGACGAAGGAGATTGACGAGGCGTTCCGCTGGTCGGTCGAGAACGAGAACCTGCAGAAGAAGGCTGCGATCGTCATGGAGTACTACCGTGGCGACGAACCCCTGAAGCGCAAGGTGGCATCCACCCTGCTCGAGTCGTTCTTGTTCTACTCGGGCTTCTACCTGCCGATGCACTGGTCCTCGCGGGCGAAGCTCACGAACACCGCCGACCTGATTCGCCTCATCATTCGCGACGAGGCCGTGCACGGGTACTACATCGGCTACAAGTTTCAGAAGGGGCTCGAGCGGGTCTCTGAGGCGAAGCGCGAGGAGATCAAGGACTACACCTTCGCCCTCATGTACGAGCTGTACGAGAACGAGGTGCAGTACACCCAGGACCTCTACGACGGCGTCGGCCTGACCGAAGACGTGAAGAAGTTCTTGCACTACAACGCGAACAAGGCGCTGATGAACCTCGGGTACGAGGCGATGTTCCCGGCGAGCGTGTGTGATGTGAACCCGGCGATTCTGTCGGCGCTGTCGCCGAACGCGGATGAGAACCACGACTTCTTCTCGGGGTCAGGGAGCTCGTACGTGATCGGGAAGGCCGTGAATACCGAGGATGAGGACTGGGACTTCTAGTCGGATGCGACGTTCGAGCGCGCTTGATTCCGGCAAGCCGGGTGCCAAGTGTCTCTTCACCGTGGTGAGTTGGATCGCGGCAGTCGCGCAAGCCCGGCACACTTGCGGCGCACAACGCGCCCAGTCGGCAACGAAATAGACACACCGCATTTCCCAGGGGATAAAAGTTGGCGAAGCGGAACGCGGAGGAGCGATGAAGACACTTCAGCAGGCAGTTTCGGACGCGGACGTCGTTTTTATTGTCGGGTCAGGGGTGTCCGCGGCCATCACGGAGAATGCCCCAGCTGCAAATTGGGTGGGCTTGATTCGGAGCGGCGCGGATCGCGCTGGGCAACTGAATGAGTCACTCGGTAACTCATGGAGGAACCTGGTCGACCAGTGCATAAACTACGGGACGTCGGACACCCTTATTCAAGCGGCGAGCATGGTCGCCAAAGAACTCAAAGAAATTGGTGAAGTGGCGTACGCCCGATGGCTGGCGGAGGACGTAGGGAAACTTCCGATACGCGACAGGTCGGTCGCCCAAGCGCTCATTGAATACCCTTTTCCCATTTTGACGACGAATTATGACTCGCTTCTGGAGTCTGTGATGCAGCGTGGATCCGCCGATTGGACGGACCCAGCGGCGTTTCACAAAATCGTAGCCAGGGACAGCGACTCGATTGGGCATCTTCACGGGACGTGGTCTAACCCCAGTTCGGTGATCTTGACCTCGGCCGATTACGCGAGGTTTGGCGAATTAGAGGCGATGCAAGCACTCGAACGCGCGATTGCAACTCTACGTTCGATCGTGTATGTCGGTTTTGGCAGCGGTCTGCGGGATCCAAACTTCTCAGCAATACACAGTTGGCACCGTTCAAAGTTCCCCGAGTCAGCCGTTACGCACTTCAGGCTATGCCTAAGGAGCGAAGAGTCCGAGTTGCTTCGGGAGCACTCGAATGATCATGTGGTCCCCGTGGTGTACGGCGAGAATTTTGGCGACCTTGCTGGCTTCCTTCGCGACCAGGTGCCCAACAAGGGCGCATTGACCATCAACGCTGCCGGCATCGCGCGAGATGTAGTGCAAGAAGCACGGGAACAGCTCCGTGAGTCGCTGACTACCGAGTCGGTGCTCGCGGAGATTGGTGTGGGCGGAGTAGCGCCGCGAGATTTGATAGTTGCTCCGGCGCTGTTGCCCGTGCCTCACGCAAGTTTTGTCCGCGATCGATTGCAGCCGGGCGCAGCGAGTAATGCAGATTATCTGGATGGGTATGCTGAAGTAAAGTCTCATGACGTCTTTGTTGTCGTTGGAGACGAAGGCTCGGGGCTGACCACGGCGATCAAGTGGTTAGCCGCTGAGTCGTCAGAGTTGTTGGGTGGCGCGGCACCACTATTTGTTCGATTCGCAGACTGCAAGTCCACGCGCGAGGCGCTACCTCGAGCCGTCGCGGCGAGCGCGATGCTCGCTGGGCTCATTCCAAAGCAAAGTGATTCCATTCCTGACCACGTACTCGCACTGGATGATTTCGAGCCAAACAAGACCAAGGCTGCCGAACAGGTGATTGGGCAATTCGCGTTGTCTCCGGCAATCGTAAAGATCCTTGGTTGCGGCCAGGGAAGCGAGGACGAGGTCGTGGGTCGTCTGCACCAACTTGGTGTTAGACCGCGTGTTCTATACGTCGGGCGCATGCGGAAAGCGGACATTACGGCGCTTGCGGAGAGACTAGTACCGGGACGCGGCGCCAACGTCGCGGGTGAGGCCATGCGAATCCTCGAGACCGAGGGTTTGAAGCGCACGCCGATGACCGTGTCGCTGCTGCTTTCGCTATTGCTGCGCGGCGGCATGAGGGAGGTAACAAATCATACCGGAATGTTGGACGCCTACATTTATCTCCTGCTTGGCGCCGACCAACGAGGTGCGGCCTCCGGGTTGAGCGACGAGGATTTGCACGCCGTCTTGGCGCATTTCGCGGAGAAGTTGGTTTGCGACGAAAAGCCGAGCCTTTCGGAGGGTGAAGCGGTTCAGGTCATTGAAAGCGTGTTGGTCAAATACGCGTGGAGTGCCAGCCCAACTGATATTCTGGGGCTGTTGATCGGGTGTCGTGTCTTGCGAAAAAGAGGCACGAGTGTCGAGTTTGCGAGATATTCTTATCTCACGCTCTTCGCGGCGAAGCGGGCAGTGGTGGACGCAGCGTTCAAAGCGCGAATTACCGGCGATATGTTCTACTACCAGCCAGTTGCCACGCGGCTGGCGGCTCTCGCGCCGACTTCAGCGGACCTCCTCGATCGGTTGATGGAGTTGCTAGACGATGAGCTATCTGGCGACGTTGCTCTTGGGTCCGCGTATGAGCTGATGCCGGTGTTAGAGGTGACGACGGCGCCCAGCAGCGACGCCACGGCATCGGGCCAGGGTGATCAGGCCGATGATGGTGAGGGCATAGATCTTCCGGAGAGTGACTCGCCTGGCTCGTTCGGTCTTGTGAAGTCGGCAATGCCCACACCGGAGCGGATGCACCGGACTCTGGTGCTCGTTTCCAAAGTGCTTCGCGACCTTGATCAGATCGAACGGCTAGCGCTCAAGCGGGCGCTACTCGGTCGAACGTTGGAGTTATGGGGCCGATTCATCACGGTGCTCAGCGCAGACACGGCGCTCGCCGATCTGAAGGAAGCCATCGTCCGCAGCCTGCGCGACGACCAGGCCGACACGGAACACACTGGCGAATGGGTTGATCGCTTCGTCCGATCCATTCCCGCGGGGGTCGTGTTCACCGGTATTGAGGCATCCCTCGCGTCACCGAAGCTGCACCCCACACTGCTTGACGCACTTGAACACGGCGAACTCACCACCACTGCTGAGAGCACCACGGCAACACTCTTCTTCTTGCTCCTCTCTCGTCCCGAAAACTGGGCGGCGCGGGCGGCGGAGGTAGTTTCCAAATGCGAGCCGACTTGGGTGCTCACCCACCCTTTTCGCGCACTGTGCGAGGATGCCTATGTGCGGGGTGGCGCAGTCGACCGCGACTTGCTGGAACTTTGCAAGAGTCTGTTCGCACTCAACCAGCGCTTTGCGTCGGCGAACATTCGATCGGCGCATATGTCCGGGTATGAACAATTCCTGCGTAACGCTCGCGCCAAGTCACGGAACTCGGCCGGTGCCGCGGGATAGGTTTGCGGCAGCATCGTGAGGATGGCGCTCGATGTGGCCTCGGCTGAATGGTTCCGCTGATGGCCCGCTGATCACCAGCGTGTCGGAACCCGCGTATATCCTCATCCCTGTGAGGATCACCGACCTGGCCAAAGTCCGCGCGACCCTCTGGGCCGCCGCAGACGAACTGCGCGCAAACTCCAAGCTGACGCCCGGCCAGTACCGCGACCCCGTGCTCGGGCTCGTGTTCCTCGCATACGCCGAGAACCGTTTCGAAGAGGTGCGCCCCGAAGTCGAGGCGAACCGCAGCTCGCGCAACCCCATCCAGCCGGCTGACTACAAGGCGAAGTCGGTGCTTTTCGTACCCGACAACTCCCGCCTCTCGCACCTGGTGAGTCTCCCCGAGGGGCACGATGTCGGCAAGGCAGTCGACGATGCCATCAAAGCGATTGAAGACGCGAACCCCGAGCTGCGCGACATCCTTCCGAGGGGCTACCAAAAGCTCGAGCGGCCGACACTCATTGAACTCCTGCGCCTCTTCGCCCCACTCCCGACCCAACTCTCCGGCGACGCCTTCGGGTTCATCTACGAAGACTTCCTCTCGAACTTCGCCGCCCAAGAAGGTAAGGGCGGCGGCGAGTACTTCACCCCGTACTCGATCGTGCGACTGATCGTCGAGATTCTCGAACCGTTCCAGGGCCGTGTGTTCGACCCCGCGTGTGGATCGGGCGGCATGTTCGTGCAGTGCGCCAAGTTCATTGAGCGCCACAACGACAATCCCACCCGAAAGCTCTCGGTGTTCGGTGCCGAGAAGACCGAAGACACTGTTCCGCTGGCGAAGATGAACCTCGCGCTGCACGGGCTCTCGGGCGATATTCGCCAGGCCAACAGTTACTACGAAGACCCGCACCGCGCGGTCGGCGCATTCGACTACGTCATGGCGAACCCGCCGTTCAACGTCGACAAGGTGAAGAAGGAGCAGCTCGCTGGCGACAAGCGGTTCCCGTTCGGCATTCCGAAGGCCGACAACGCCAATTACCTCTGGATTCAGGCGTTCTACGCCGCGCTTGCGGCGAAGGGCCGCGCGGGGTTCGTCATGGCCAACTCGGCAGGCGACGCTGGACACTCCGAGAAAGAGATCCGCAAGCAGCTCGTCGAGTCCGGCGCCGTCGATGTGATGGTTGCGATCAGCTCGAACTTCTTTTACACCGTGACGCTCCCGGTCACGCTCTGGTTCCTCGACAAGTCAAAGGTCGGGACTCCGCGCGAGGACACCGTGCTGCTTATCGACGCCCGCCACATCTTCAACCAGATTGACCGCGCTCACCGCGACTTCAAGCCCGAGCAGATTGAGTTCCTGGCGAACATCGTTCGCCTGTACCGCGGCGAGAACATCGAAACGACGGATGGCAGCGCCGAACTCGTGGGCGAGCACTTCGCCAACGGCCAGTACACGGACGTCGCGGGCCTCTGCAAGGTCGCAACCCGCGCCGAGATCGAAGCGCAGGGCTGGAGCCTCAACCCGGGTCGCTACGCCGGGAGCGTGGCCATAGATGACGACGAGGAGGACTTCGCGATCAAGTTGGAGGAGCTTTTCGAGGAGTTCACCCGCCTGAGCGACGAGGCCGTCGATCTGCGAGCCAAGGTGGACAACGCCGTTCAGGGAATCCTCAACGCATGAGCGATTGGACCAGCGTGGTGCTATCTGACCTGGGGCAATTCTCCAGCGGTAAGCCGATCGTGCCCGGCACGAAGGGGCCGTACAAGGCTTACGGGTCAAATGGTGTTATTGGCGGTTCTCCTACAGCCCGCCACGTGCGTGGGATCATCGTCGGGCGGGTCGGCGCGTACTGCGGATCGGTCGCCGTGAGTCACGACCCATTTTGGGCTTCGGACAACACCATTGTGATTGAGCCGAACTCCGCTGACGACCTGAACT
The DNA here is from genome assembly GCA_035764905.1 of Candidatus Lumbricidiphila sp. Lineage (GTDB taxonomy): Bacteria > Actinomycetota > Actinomycetes > Actinomycetales > Microbacteriaceae > Agromyces. The sequence goes on from DASTYN010000004.1 coordinate 6,215, forward strand.
ACCTTTACTACCTGCTTCACGCGGCGGATCTCAATCGGCACGCTGGTGGCGCCGCCCAACCGCTGGTTACACAGTCCACTCTCAAAGCACTTCGGTTCGATATCCCAGCTCCGCCAATGCGAATTGCGATAGGCCAGATGTTGGCCGACTTTGATGAGTTGATTGAGAACAACCGGCGGCGGATTCAGGTGCTGGAGGAGATGGCGCGGGCGATCTATCGGGAGTGGTTCGTGAAGTTCCGCTACCCCGGCCACGAAGGCGTGTCGCTGGTTGACTCCGCGCTCGGGCCGATCCCGGAGGGGTGGGTGCCCAGTACCATCGGGGAGCTCTCAGCAGTCGTCGTTCGCGGCATCTCCCCGAAGTACGCGGCAGAAGGGCCTTGGGTCGTTTTGAACCAAAAGTGCATTCGGGATCAGCGCGTTTCGTTTGCCCCGTCGCGCAAACAAGAGCGGGATGTGTCAGAGGTGAAGCGGATTCGCGCGGGCGACGTCCTAATCAATTCGACCGGTGTCGGAACGCTCGGTCGCGTCGCGACGTATCGGGGCGCTTCCGAATGGGTCACGGTCGATTCGCACGTCACCATTGCTCGCCCTGCCGACCCGATGACTGGGTCTTGGTATGGCATGAGTTTGCTCGCCCTACAGCCCGAGATCGAGCGAATGGGCGCAGGCGCAACGGGCCAGACGGAATTGCGAAAGTCTGACGTCGAGGGCCTCGCGCTGCCCCTGCCGCCCGTCGCCGTCCTGGAGGCCTTCTCGGCTGTAATTGTGCCGCTACAGGCCCAGACGGATGCATTGCAAGCCGAAGGTAAGACTGCGGAAGTGTTGCGCAATTTGCTGCTGCCGAAGCTCGTTACGGGCGCGATCGACGTTTCGTCGCTCGATTTGGACGTTCTGGTGGAGGAGGCCATCGCATGATGTCGCCGGTCGGGCCTGAGTACACGCACGTTGAGATGCCGAGCGTGCAGGTGCTGGAGAGTCTTGGCTGGGCGACGCTTGATGCCTTCAAGGAGACGCTCGGCGCCGACGGCACTCTTGGGCGCGACTCGCAACACGAGGTCGTGCTGACCCACCGACTCCGCACGGCGGTTCGCAAGCTGAACTCGCCAGAAGTCCCAGTTGCGGCGATCGACGAGGCAGTCGAGGCCTTAGCGAAGGACCGCTCGGTGATGGACCGGGTGCGCGCGAACCGCGAATTCCACGAATTGTTCCGCGATGGGTACCAGGTCGAGTGGTCTGACGAGCGCGGCGCCAAGCACATCGACCGGCTCCGGTACGTCGATCTGGAGCATCCGCACAACAACGATCTGCTGGCGGTGCAGCAGATGTGGGTGAAAGGCAACCTGCACAGCCGACGGCTTGACGCCGCCCTGTTCGTGAACGGGGTGCCGCTCGTGCTCCTCGAGTTCAAGGAGCCGAACCAGCCGGTCAAGTCTGCCTACGATGACAACCTCACCGACTACCGCGACACCATTCCCCAGCTGTTCGTGCCGAACTGCTTCGTGGTGCTCTCAAACGGCGGAGACGCGAAGGTCGGCTCCACCTATTCGCCCTGGGAGTTCTTTGGAGACTGGAAGGTCATTGACGCGGCCGGCACGCGGGGCAAGGTGGCGATCGAGACCGTGCTTCGAGGCACGTGTGACCCAGCCATCCTGTTAGACCTATTCGAAAATTTCGTTGCCTATATGGAGCGCCCGGGTGGTCTCGTCAAGGTGGTTGCGCGATCGCACCAATATCTGGGCGTGAACGCAGCGATCGAGAACCTGCACCGGTCGCGTGCGGAGCACGACAAACGGCTTGGCGTGTTCTGGCACACCCAGGGTTCGGGCAAGTCGCTGTCGATGCTGTGGTTCACGCAGAAGGTGCTGCGGCACGTGCCCGGCAAATGGACCTTCGTGATGGTGACCGACCGCACCGAGCTTGACGTGCAATTGCACGGTGAGTTCGCGGCCGCGGGGGCGATCCCAACCGAGGCGAAGGTGCATGCATCCTCAATCTCGAACCTGCGCGAGCTGCTGGCCGCGGATCACCGGTATGTCTTCACCTTGATTCAGAAGTTCCGGCCGGCGAGCAACGAGCGTGAGATGCCGGTGCTGTCGGATCGTTCCGACATCATCGTGATCACCGATGAGGCGCACCGCAGCCAATACGACACACTGGCGCTCAACATGCGGCAGGCGCTGCCGAACGCGTCGATGATGGGCTTTACCGGCACCCCGCTGATCGACGGTGAAGAGCAGGCGACACGCGCGCAGTTCGGCGAGTACGTCAGCGAATACAACTTCCGCGATGCGATCGAGGATGGCGCGACGGTGCCGCTGTACTACGAGAACCGTATTCCGGAGATGCAGCTCGTCAACGACTCGTTCGCCGACGAGCTTTCGGCGTTGCTTGAAGATGCCGAGGTTGACGAAGAGGCCGAGGGGCAGCTGGCCCGGAAATTCGGCACGCAGTACACGCTGCTGACCCGGCCCGAGCGGCTGAAGACGATTGCTCGAGATCTGGTCGCGCATTTTGTTGGGCGTGGGTTCTCAGGCAAGGCCATGTATGTCGGGCTCGACAAGGCGGCCGCTGTTCGGATGTATGAGCTGGTGCAGTCGGAGTGGGCGGCGCAGCTTGCCTCCTTGCGTGTCGAGCACGATCGGTTGCCGGAACTTGAGCGGCCGTGGATTGCCTCGCGCATTGCGCTGATGGAAACGACCGACATGGCAGTCGTCGTCTCGCAGAGTCAGAACGAGTTGAAGAATCTCGACGACCTCGGTCTCGACATCCGCCCGCATCGCGAACGGATGAACCGCGAAGACCTTGCCGAGCAGTTCAAAGACCCGACCAACCCGTTGCGACTCGTGTTCGTCTGCGCGATGTGGATGACCGGGTTTGACGCGCCATCGGTGTCGACGGTGTACCTCGACCGGCCGATGAAGAATCACACGCTCATGCAGACCATTGCTCGGGCGAACCGGGTGTTCCCCGAGAAGGACAACGGGCTGATTGTCGACTACATCGGGGTGTTTCAGAACCTTGAGAAGGCGCTCGCGATTTATGGGGCGGCTGGGGCGGGGGAGCCGCCGATCGATATCGTCGATGCGCTGGCGGATGAGCTGGTTGTTGCTGTTGGTGACCTGACTGCCTTCTGCCGGCGGGTTGGGGTCGACCTGGCAGCGGTAATGGACGCTTCGGGTTTCGACTACATCGTGCAGCGGGATGCGGCTGTTGAGGCGCTGCTCGTGAGCGAGGCGGTGCGGAACGAGTTCGGCGTGAAAGCGCGGCTCGTTCGCACCCTGTTCAAGGCGCTGCTACCGAACGTGAAGGCCGCTGCACACCAGCGGATGGTGGCGGCTGTTCGCGGGCTGCACGAGCGGATTCTCGACGTTACACGGGCGCCTTCGGCTGATATTTCGGCGGTGCGCGATGCTGTTGATGCGTTGCTCGACCGGTCGGTTGGCGCCGAGGAGTACGTCATTCGGGCTGCGGCAACAGGTGCGAGGCCAGACCCGCTGATCGACCTGTCACAGATCGACTTTGAGCTGCTTGCCGCACAGTTCGCCGGGCGAAAGCGCGCCGAAACCGACCGGCTGGCACAGCTGATTCGGGAGTACGCCGTGCGCGCTGCGTTGCGGAACCCGACTCGGTACGACTTGGTCGAGCGTATTCAGCAGCTCATCGAGGACTACAACGCTGGGAGCGTGAACATCGACGAGTACTTGCGCCGGTTGGTCTCGTTGTCAAAGACGCTGACGGAGGAAGAATCGCGGTCGGTTCGCGAGGGGATGACCGAGGAAGAGCTCGCGATCTTTGATCTGTTGACGCAGCCCGACCCGGTGTTGACGGCGGCTGAGCGGGAACTGGTGAAGGCCAGCGCTCGGGTTCTGCTTTCGCACATACATGACAAGCTCGTGCAGGACTGGCGGCTCAAGGTCGACGTTCGCGCCGAGGTCGACAGCACGATTCGGTCAGTGCTTGATGCGAGGTTGCCGGAGCCGTTCACCGTGGACATTTTTCAGACCAAGGTGCAGTTGGTGTACGACCACGTGTTGTCGGCGTATGGGGATAACGGGGAGAGCGTTTACTCGCCAGTCGTTGACTTCGGGCACCGGCCCGACGTGTCGATTGAGTATGCGGGCGGGGTGGTTGATGTCCACCGGATCGCGGATGATGCCGTGCGGCGGATTCTTGCGGACCCGGGGTTTGCCGTGCAGGTTGCGCAGCAGATGCAGTCGGCGACGCCAGTCAGCGGTGATCCCGCGTGATGCAGATCTCAACCCTGCTGACAGGGCTCGCGTCTCCTTGCGGCACCGTGCCCTGCTCGGCCGACAGTTCGGGCAATTCGTAATGGAGGATTTCGACATATCGCGGGCGCCGCGTGGGGTGTTAGCTGCTCAACGGCTGGTGCACTCGGTGGCGAAACAGGGCGATCTCGCCGAGCGCCACTACCTCGAACTAAAAAGCACGCTTGACCTGTCCACGAAGGCTGACAAGGAGAAGATCGCCAAGTTCATTCTCGGCGCGGGGAATAGGATGCCCACCGTTGCCGCGGTCGCCTTCGAGGGCTGTGCGGCGATGGTTATTGGCGTCGCTCAAGGATCCATCACAGGTATCCCACCCGTCGAGATGATGGAGATCGCCAAGGTGGTCCAGCAATTCGTGGGCGCATCTGGCCCAACCTGGGACATCGTCTGGGTGCCGGTTGAGGGTTCGGCCGATCAGGTGCTTGTCATAGTCGTCGACCCGCCACAGCCCGGGCAGGGGCCGTTCCCGTGTCGGAGTAGTGGGCAATCGCTGACCAGCGGTCGGATCTACATTCGTGTGGAGGGGGAGACACGCGAGGCGAATGCAGATGAGGTCGACCTGCTCGTCCAACGCGGGTTAGGTGTTGGAAGACCTGACGTGGACTTCGCGTTCGACGTGATTGGCGCCGTAGCCCCGATCGCGCTGAATGAATCGAGCACCATCGAAGAGTACCTGCGGGTTCATCGCGCTCGGCTTCTCGGCGGGCTGCCCAAGCACCAGCCGCCCAGACCTGCCGGGTCAAGCGTCGTTTCGAATGCCCGGCAAGGGATTAGCTCGGACACCATTTCGGAAGTCGCCCGGTCGGCGCTGGCCAGAGCGATGCTGGTCCCTGAGGACCGCACCGAGACGGAGTTCGAGGAGATCATCGACCACTGGGAAGATCAGTTTCGCGCCGCATGGGACTCGGCGGCTTGGGGAGTCGTTGCCAGCCAGTTGACGCCGATTGTGGTCAAACTACGGAACCGGTCGACGACTTTTCTGCATGACGTCGAGGTGAGGCTCCACCTGGAGGGTGAGGTGGTGGCCGCCAACTACGTTGATCCCGACTCGGTGCGCAACTTTTCTGACCTTGATCTGCCGGCCCCGCCACGCCCTTGGGGTCCGCGCGAGAGTACCCACAGGATCGTGCCGTATGCTGACATCCTCCGACCGCCGCCGATTCCGCGTCTGGAACGTCCGCCGACGATTACCTTTCAAATGGGCGGGACAGTTGAGTTGCATCTCAGGGTCGGTGAGCTCCGACCTCTGGGTAGTTACCAATCCGAGAACGCGCTGCTGGTTCTGGTGGCGACGAAAGAGAATCTCGGATCAATTCGTGGCCGATGGGAGCTCACAGCGCGCGACCACAACGATGTGTATCGCGGCGAGATTGAGGTGCTACTTGCCCCGACGATTGATGCCACCTCGGCAGTGCGACGAGTCCTGGGCCTCGATCCGAGTTAGCAGGAGTCGCCGGCGCGAGAGTCAAGGTGGTGCGGCGCTGATGATCGCTCGGCCCGTTCGAAGTGGTACTTGCTAGACGTACACCGCTACGACTTGTCGCCGACAGACCAATCGCGAATAATGTCGGCGGGTGGCGCGATGATCCGTGCATGACCAATCAACCCACGGCATTGACCGATCCCCCGGAGGCTCGCGGCGCATTGCTCGCCGACGCGAAGACAGGCTCGCTGGGTGACGAGAGCGAACCGCTCGCACGTCGACCACTTGCTGTGAGCACTTTGGTCACACCGTGAGCAGGCGGGGGGGCAAGAGGGTTGCCACCCAGTTCAGTGCTGCGCCGAAGCCGGCAGTGGCGACTACGACCAATACGGTTGAACGAAAACTCGACCAACTTGCGAACTTGGTCGTCACCAAGAGCGACTTTGCGAAATTTGAGGCCGGGCAGCAGAAGGTTCAGTATCGCCAGCCTCGACGGTGGCGGGTCGTGATGGTGTGGCTTGGAGTTGCAGGAAACATCGCGATGATCGGACTGGCTATCGGAAGCCTATGGGTCGAGCTCGAAGCAGCATCAAGGTATCAGCTGTCGTTCGCGTTTGGGACCGTTCAAGCTTGTGTCAAAGTGGTTGGTCACGAGTCGGGGTCGCCGACCCTGGAGCACCCCCGAACGAACCAGACTGTTGTCCTAACTAACAACGGGCGACTCCCGATCACGATTCTCAATATTTTCGATGCCTCCGCAAACGCCCAGGGCGACGGTGGGGACTTCTACTGGACGTCGCTTGAGCAGGTCAATGGTCTACACCGGAACGCGCCGATAGAACTTGACACGGGTCAGGCAGTCGTTGTGGCAGTTATCTCCGAAGGTCGTTCCCAAATGACTCCGCTTAGCGTTCTCACTAGCGACGGCAAGCTCCAGGTCCTTAATGTGATTCAGATGCCCGAGGCAGTTCCGGCTTCGATACGGGAGGCGCAGAAGCGCCTGGATGGCTGCGAGCCGTCGAACAACCGATAATCGGTCGGGGCCTCGCATTCGACATGTCTGATCGGTCTCGTTGCTCGCGGTCGAGAGTCGGTGGATAGCCACGTGGGGTTGGCGGTGTCCGGCCCAGCCGTCACCGCCCGGGGCATCCGATTTGATGTCGAGAAGGTTTCACGCCGTGTAGTCGGGTCGGCGTCCCAACCGGCCCAATTTGGCTGTCGGATGGGTTGACGTGTCGGGCCCGACGGGTGCAGCACGGGGCATCCGATTGGAATTTCAAACCGGGCGATTGCACACGGGGCTGCGGCAGGTTGGGGATGCGCACGGCGTTGATGCCTGCGTGATCGGGTCGGATATTGTCGGGGCAGACACACTGCGAGAGGTCGAGCATGAGTTACGAACGTCGGGCAGAGGCCGAGGAAGTTCTCGAGACCGAAGCCAGTCGCCTTGGCGACACGTTTCGGGGCGACCGTCAGGGGCTCAGCCTCGAACAGCAAGCTGAGCGTGCCGGGGCCAACGGTGGCAACTACGGGTACAACAACCGGGTGACCATCGCCGCGCTGATCGAGGGGGTGATCCCGAGTGGGCCGACGCTGGCGCTGCAGGCGGCGCGGCGGGTACGGACGTTGCTGAAGCGAACTGACCTTTCGGCGGAGCTTCGCAAGGACTGGGTTGAGCTCGAGCAGCAACTCACCGCCCGCGCGGAGGACCGGAGTGCCGTCGAGGCGGAGGACGCGGCATCGGTGCGGGCGACGCTCGACGCGGAGTCGCGGGGCGTGCCTGGAATCTACGTGTACACGCTCCCGCACTATCTGAAGTATCCGGTCGATCCGGATACCGGGAAGACGTACCTCAAGGTTGGACATTCGGCGCGTGATGCCGTGCACCGTGCGGGGGCGCAGGGGCGGTTTACGGCGTTGCCGGAGGATCCGATTCTGCTGCGGATCTATCCGACGGAGCAGTCGGGTGAGGTTGAGCGGCGCTTTCACGAGTGGTTGCGGATGGCTGACCATCATGGGGCTCGGACGCGGCGTGGGGGCACGGAGTGGTTTCTTACCTCGACGAAGTTTGTGGATCATGTTGCTCGGGAGCTCGGGTTGGAGCAGCGGAATGTGAACGATTTGGATGTGGGGGACGACTGACCGTACTGCCTTGGTGAACTCGGCGTAGCCGCTGCCCGCGACGCTGGCTTCTGTGTGTCGGTGCCAGGTGCCACCATGTCGACGTGCTCCCGCGTTCCTCGACAAGCTCTGTGAGACGCGGCATCCGATGCCACGAAAACCCGGCCCGAGTGGGCTGGTCACCGGCGGCACCGCAGTCTGTTGAAAATTCTGCGTTTGCGATTTCGGTTCCCGCTACCCTGACCGGATGATCCCGCGAAAGCTCCGCATTCCAGCCACCGTGTTGGTCGCGCTCGCCGCGTTGGCAACCTGCGGCTGCACCCCATCGGATGCCTCGCCGCCGACTTCGCATGCGGCTTCGCCAACACCGATGTCGACGCCGATGTTTGCGTCGGATGATGAGGCGCTGAAGGCGGCGACCGAGGTCTATCGCAAGTTGATCACGACCGAGTTTGGGATGTACCCGTCGGGTGCGCTGGACCGCGCAAAGATCGAACCATTTGCCACGGACGCGTATCTCGCCGAGAGCGCCAGCCGTTTTAAGGCGTTCGTTGACCGCGGAGTGCACGCGACAGGCGGTGTCAAGGTTACGAAGTCGAGTATTCAGAGTCTTCGGCAGTCAGCCGGCTCGACCGAGGTAGTCATCTACGCCTGTATTGATGCATCAGCCTTTCGGGTAATTGACGCAGCGGGTGCGGACATCACCCCAGGAACCCGTGCAGACCTGCTGTCGAATGTGGCGACGCTGAGAGGCGTCGGAGGCGCTTCGCTCAAGGTAGAGAAGTCAGAACTATGGTCCGGTCAATCGGTCTGCTAGTTGCGGCCGTGCTCACGTTCGGAGCACCAACGCATCACGAGCCCGGCCACACCGACGCAAGTTGCACCTCGGGTGATGGCGTGCTGGGAGGATGCTCCCAGGTGGACCTGACCGGCGGCCAAACCCAACAGCAGGGTGGTGGCAGCGCCGGCGGCGAGGGCCAGGCTCACGGCGCACGGACTGCCCCACCCCCACCCCCACCCCCACGCCCACCTGCCCAACGCTGCGACGCCAACCTGGGTCTCTTCTGCCCGCCCCCGGCGTTCACCGGCCCAAACCCAACGCCAACACCCACCCCGGGCCGCCCACCGGTCACGCTAACTGACATCGCCACCTTCCGCCCGACCACCCCGACCGCTACGAGCGAACCATCCGGCGGCTGGGCTGTGCTGAACAAGCACACCAACTTCATCGCCTCCACCTCCGAACACATAGTCAGCGGCGAGCTCTTCGACACCCCGGCCGAGGTGAAGTTCACGCCGGTGGCGTACGTCTGGCGTCATTCCGACGGCACCACCCTGCGCACGAGCACCCCGGGCGCAACCTGGAAGCAACTCCGGCAGCCCGAGTTCTCCCAGACCGCAACGAGTCACAAGTTCACGACCAAGCAGAGTTTCAGCACCGAGCTCACCGTCGAATACGAGGCCGCCTACCGAATCGGCGGCGGAACCTGGATCCCCATCACCGGCACGGTCGCCGCGAACACGGCGATCCCGAACCAAGTGCGCGTGTTCGAAGTCGACACAGTACTCACGACCCCGGAGCAGTAAGAACCAAGCGTTTCATCGCAACGCCCGACCCGCCGATGAGCCTAGGGTGAGTGCCAGAGCCCAAGGAGCACACATGAAACGCATCAACGACGCCCTGAACACCGCAGGCGTGTGGATCACCAAGGCCGTTGGCACCATGTGGTGCGCCGTCATCTTCGCCGCGCTCGCGCTCGTCTCGCTCCCAGGCGCGCTCGCGTCAGGCAATGTGGTCGTGATCATCGGATGGATCGCCCAAACATTCCTGCAGCTCGTGCTGCTCAGCGTGATCATGGTCGGCCAGTCAAACGACGGCGACACCACCCGCAAACTGATCCAAGAAACCCACGACGCGACCATCGCCGAGCACGCCGACACCCAAGAGATTCTGCGCGATATCCGCACCATGTTGAACAAACAGCCAGGGCAGTAGGGTCGGGGGAGGTCGGCGGCGCGCCATCCGATCTCAACGAAACGCGAGGAGCTCGCTCGCGGAACCTTCAGGACTGGTGGAGTGGCCAGCGCGCAGTTGGTATTTCGGCCTCATCGTGGTTGAACCACCCCACCCGCGGCGTGTGGCTCACGCCGAAGCGCACCAATGCGCCCGCACCTGCTTGTTCCACTCGTGGCCTCTTGATCGCAGCGCTGGTTGGAGCTCAAGCCTCCACCGAGATCACGCGCTCGGGCGACGCGACCGGTTGACGCCCCTGAATTGGGGGCGTAAGACAGAGGGTGAACCGAACCGGGGCACAACCGCGAAACGGAGCACCTCATGAAACTCACGGTCCACACATTCCTTACCCTCGATGGCGTCATGCAGGGCCCCGGGGGCGCCGACGAAGACACCACCGGCGGGTTCACCCAGGGCGGTTGGTCGGTCGGCTACAGCGACGAAGACTTCGGGCGCATCGTCACCGGATGGTTCGAAAAAGCTGACGCATTCCTCTTCGGCCGCACCACCTACGACCTGATGGCCGGGTACTGGCCGAGCGTCAACGATCCGGATGACCCGGTCTCGACCGCCCTGAACACGAAGCAGAAGTACGTGGTGACGACGCATCCCGTGCCCACCACCTGGGGGCCGACGGCGGTGATCGCCGGCGACCTCATCGATGCGGTGCACGAGTTGAAGGCGAAGCCGGGCGGCGAATTGCAGGTGCACGGCAGTTGGGAACTCGCGAACGCCCTGCACAACGACGGCCTCGTCGACGAGTTTCGGCTGCTGATCTTCCCGGTGGTGCTCGGTGCGGGCAAGAAGTTGTTCGCCGAGGGCTCGGCCGAGAGCGGGTTCGAGGTCGTCGAACGCGATGTCACGAGCGAAGGCCTCACCGCGCTCGTGCTGCGCCCCGCGCCAATCAAGTACGGCGAAGTGCACGTCGCGGATGCCGCCCAAGCGGCCACGGGTTAGCGCCCGCCTTGGCGCGGGTCGCGCCTACCGCCCGCCCCCGCGCCTACGGTACGCAGCCCATCAGCCGTTGTCGCAGCACCGCCCCGCGCTCGGCGAACGCGCGCTGGCGCGCCCCATAGGCCGACTTGCCCTCTGGCGTCTCGATCGGCACCGGCGCATACCCCCACTCGGTGAGGTCGTAGGGCGACGCCTCCATATCGAGGGTGCGAATCTCGCGGGCGAGCTCAAACGTGTCGAGCAAGAGGTCGCCGGGCACCAGTGGGCCGAGTTTCACCGCCCACCGGTAGAGGTCCATCCCCGCGTGGAGGCATCCGGGCTGCTCGAATGCCGGCTGCGAATCGCGGGTGAGCATGTCGCGGTTACGGGGCACGGCATCGGCGGTGAAAAACCGGAACGCGTCAAAGTGCGTGCAGCGCAACTCGCTCGCGTCGACCACGGCATCGGTGCCAGCCTGGCCAAGTCGCAACGGCGCCGGATGCCGGTGCTCACCCTGCCGGTACACCATCGCCCATTCGTGCAGCCCGAAGCATCCGAATGACGGGGTGGCTGACGCCGTGGCGGTGAGGATGCGCCGCACCCACCCATGCAGCGCCGGTTTCTCGGCGGCGAACGTGGCCCCGTCGACGTACAGCGACCCGGGCAGGTCGCCGGGCCGATACCAGCGCCAACCCGCACGTTCGGTGTCGGCGGCGCCTTCGAGCGTGACCCCAAGCCCCGGATGCCACCGCCGCAGCATGCTCGGCGAGTAGCTGTAATAGGTGAAGAGGAAGTCCTCGACCGGGTGCGACTCGCCCCGCACGCGGCGCGCCCGGTGGGCTGCGGTGAGCGCGTCGGCGCGGGCGGCATGGGCGTCGGCGCGGGCATGCCAGTCCGCCGCATCGAGCGCGTGCGGGGCTGGCCCGGCCGGTCGCGTGGTGGCGTCGGCCACAGGTTGCCCGGTCACCGCGCCTCGCCCGTCCACTCGAGGAGCCGCTCGACCGGCCACGTCGTAACGATCCGCTCCGCCTCGATCCCCGCGGCTTCGGCTCGCGCAGCACCCAGATCGAGAAAGGCAAGGTGGCCCGGCGCGTGCGCATCACTATCGATCGAGAACAGACACCCCGCCGCAACGGCGAGGGCGAGCACGTCATCTGGCGGATCCTGCCGCTCTGGCCGCGAGTTGATCTCAACCGCGACGCCCGCTGAAGCACACGCCGCAAACACCCGCTCGGCATCAAACTCTGACTGCGGCCGCGTGCCGCGCGAGCCGCCGACGAGGCGGCCCGTGCAGTGGCCGAGCACATGCATGCGACCAGATTGGATGGCGCGGAGCATCCGCTTCGTCATCTCAGCGCCGTCCATCCGCAACTTCGAATGCACGCTGCCGACCACCACGTCGAGCCGGCCGAGCAGCTCGGGCGTCTGATCGAGCGATCCGTCGGCGAGAATGTCGACCTCGATGCCGGCCAGTAGCCGCACCCCGTACGCATCGGTCGAGACGTCGATGAGTTCGAGCTGCGCCTCGAGCCGCTCGGCCGAGAGCCCGTTCGCCACCCGAAGGCTCGGTGAGTGATCGGTGATTGCGAGGTACTCGTGCCCAAGCGCCTGCGCGGCCTTGGCCATCGCCGCAAGCGGAGTGGTGCCATCCGACCAATCGGTATGACTGTGCAGGTCACCGCGCAGCGCGGCCCGGAGCACGCCGCCCGCTGGTACGCCCGCCTGCTCGCGCAGGTCGGCGAGGTAGCGCGGCACCGTGCCCGCGGCGGCCTCAAGAATGACCTGGTAGCTGCGCTCGCCAATGCCGGGCACTTTGCGCAAACTGCCGTCAACGAGCCGAGACGCAATGGCATCGTCATCGAGCCCGGCAATCGCGGTCGCCGCCTTGCGAAACGCGCGCGCCTTATACGGATTCGCGAGGGCATGCTCGAGCAGTCGAGCGATCTCGTCGAGCGCTTCGAGCGGGGTGGGCATTGCCGCGTCACCGCCCCCGCAGGTACGAGAGCTGCGCGCGCAGCGAGTTCTGCGCGGCGTGCTGCAACGCCTCAGGCACCTCGCCGTACACCCGCTCGGCCACGAACGCGAAGCCCGCCGGCGACAGCCCATCGGCGTCGAGGCCGAGTTCGTCAAGCGCTGCCGAAATCTCTTGCAGCCGCGCTTCGCGGTGCGCGAGCACCGCATCGCAGGCGGCCGCGAGATCGTCGATCACCGGACCATGCCCGGGCAACGCTGGCACGACCGGCGCCTCAGCGCGCGCGAACGCGGCGAGCGCGGCAACGGTGGCCAGGTACGACCCGACATGACCGTCGGGCGGTGCGATCACGGTCGAACTCGCGCCGAGCACGGTATCGCCGGTGAGCGCGACCGGGCCGGATGCCTCGTGCACGATGAAGCACGCAGAGTCCATCGTGTGTCCGGGCGTCTCGAGCACCTCGATGCGCACCCCCGCAGCTTCGATCACCTCACAGTTCTCCAGTGGTGTGCCGCCACCGAGGCAGAAGGTCGGCGAGAACGCGCGCACAGGTGCGCCCACCCGGCGGCCAAACTCCTCAGCGGCATCGCTGTGATCGGCGTGCCAGTGTGTGAGCAGCACGAGTTCGACCGGCGTTGCGGTGAGCCGCGCCAGGTGTGCCTCGTCGAGCGGGCCGGGGTCAACCACGACCGCGGTCGCGGCATCCGGGGCCGAGATCACGTAGGTGTTCGTGCCGGCCAAGGTCATCGGGCCAGCGTTCGGCGCGAGCACCCGACGCACCGAATCGGTCACCTGTGCGCTCGTCGCCTCCGTCATGTCACCAGGGTACCGGCGCACCGTGGGGCAGCGATGGGGTCGCGCGCGGGTTCAGTGCGGAGCATCCCCGATCTCGACGCCGGGCAAGATGCGTTCGATTCGGCCGCAATGCCTGCTAGCGTGCGGCCATGCGCATACGGATGCAACCACCTGCGAACGAGATCCATTCCGGCGACCACCCGGTCACGGCTGCCGACGGGCACGTGCCCGAACTGCGGGTGCGAGCGTTCCGATTTGGGTTCGTCGGCACGCTCGGGGTGCTCCTGGCGCTCGCGCTCGGGTCGGTGATCCAACAACTCGGCACGGTCATGGTGTACGTTGCCGTCGCCCTGTTCTTGGCGATGGGCATCGACCCCTTTGTCAGATGGCTCCAACGGCGCGGCCTCAAACGCGGTGTTGCGATTCTCATCGTGATTGTCGCTGTGCTGCTCATCGTTGGCGGGCTCATCGCGGCGATCGTGCCGGTGATCGTGACGCAGGGCGCCTATCTGGTGACGAACTGGACCCAAATTGTTGATTCAGTTCGCACGAGTGACTTCGTGAATTGGTTGAATTCGATCATTGCGAACACCGGAATCGATCTCGAACAATCGATCAAACAGGCTGGTGACTGGCTGAAGAATCCCGCGACGCTGGTGGGTCTCGGCGGCGGCATCTTCCAGGTGGGCGCGAACGTGGCATCCGGATTCACCGCCGTGGTCATCGTGACGATTCTCACGCTGTACTTTGCCGCCTCACTGCAGCCCCTCACGGCGGTCGCGGCTCGGTTCGTGCCGGCGAGCGCGCGGCCCCGGTTCCTCTCGCTCGCGCATGAGATCACCGGTGCCGTCGGCCGGTACGTGCTCGGACAGCTCCTCCTCGGCGCCATCAACGGGGTGCTCAGCCTGATTCTGCTCTCGATCATTGGCGCGCCGGTGCCGATCTTGCTGGCCTTCGTCGCGTTCCTCTGCTCGCTCCTACCGCTGATCGGCACGCTCACGGGCACGATCATCATCAGCTTGGCGTGCCTCGCCGCCTCACCACTGACCGCGCTCGTCGCACTGATCTACTACCTCATCTACATGCAGGTCGAGGCCTACGTGCTCAGCCCGCGCATCATGAGCAAGGCGGTCGCTGTGCCTGGCGCGCTGGTCGTGATCGCGGCGATCGCGGGCGGCACCCTCGGCGGCGTGCTCGGCGCCCTGGTGGCGATTCCCGTTGCGGCATCGCTGGTGATCATTGTGCAGAAGGTGTGGTTTCCACGTCAGGATGCCGCGTAATCCAAGTCGAGGGTTCTCCATGTTCGTCTGTTCTGCGACGCCTATAGGATGTGCGAGGATTTACGCACCCCGCAACTAATTGCTACAGAGGACAACGGTGCCCGAAATTCGTGAACTGCTGGTCTTGCACCACAGCCACTTCGACATTGGCTACACGCACAACCAGCCAACGCTGCTGCGCTGGCAACAGCACTACATCGACCAAGCCCTCGACATGTGCGAACAGACCGAGGCATGGGACGAACGCGACAAGTTCCGCTGGACCTGCGAGTCGAGCTACCCGGTGCTGCAGTGGCTGCAGCACGCGAGCGAGGCTGACAAGGCACGGTTCAAGAAGTTCCTCGCCAACGGGCAGATGGCGCTATCGGGATCACTGCTGCATCACACCCCACTCGCGGGTGCCGCGCAGCTGCGCCGCTCACTGCGGCACATCGACACCCTCGAACGTGAGCTCGACACCAAGGTCACCACCGCGATTCACCACGACATCAACGGGGTGCCGTGGCCATACGCGCAGATGATGCTCGACTCGGGCATCGACTTCTTCATCATGGGCATCAACATCCACATGGGTGGGCTGCCGCGGCCCAGGCCGAATGCGTTCAACTGGAACGTGCCAGATGGTCGCAACCTGCTCACCTACAACGGCGAGCACTACTCGCTGTTCGGACAGTACGCCGATGTGCACATCGACTCGACCGATGAGATCGAGCGGGGTGTCAACGAGTACCTCAAACGTTTTGAGGGCCGCGATGACTACCTCTTTGACTTCGCGTATCTGACCGTCACGAACATCCCGCTCTACGACAACAACCCGCCGGACCAGACCCTCCCGGCCCTGCTCAAGCGGTTCAACGACGAAGACCGCGGGATCACCATTCGCTACGTCACCCCTGAGCAGCTGCGCGAACGAGTGCTGCCGTACCAGGCACAGCTCGCCACCGAGCGCGGCGACTGGACCGACTATTGGAACTTCGGCTCCGGGTCGTCTGCCCGCGAAGGGCGCATTGCCCGCCGTGCAAAGTCAGCGCTGCAAACCGCCGAGCTCGTGAACGCGGTACTGCCAGAGACCGACTCGGTCTACCGCTCCACCACGGCGGATGCCTGGGAGCAAGTGTGTCTCTACGATGAACACACCTGGGGCTGGTGGGGCAGCGTGATCTTGCCGGATGCCCCAGAGGCTGGCATCCAATTTGGGCACAAGCAGCACATGGCGTGGCAGGCGAACAGCCTTGCCTCATACCTGCTGGGCCGCAAGCTCGAGACGCTCGCTGGCAACCCGCTGCAGTCGGGGCCGCCAGCAGGCGTCATGCTCGTGAACGGCTCGAACGTGCCAGTCGATTACGACCTGCGTCTGCACCCGCGCGCGACGCAGCCGGGCAACCACCTGCGCAGTGACCGCATGCACCGCCTCATGGTGAACGAGGACCATACCCACACCGAGCAGAGCTTCGGCGTGGTGCACCTGCCGCCGTTCAGCTGGCGCACGCTGCGCATTGCCGATCTCGAACCGGCCGCCGAATCGCAGCTGATCACCGTTGACCACGGCGAGGTGCACGGCGTGCACCCGGGCGCGATCGTCGGGTTCGATGACATCGTGCGCCCCGCGCGCATCGAGACGCCGAGCCACATCTGCGAAATCGACCAGCGCTCTGGCCGCATCACGAGTCTCGTCGACAAAGCGACCGGATGGCAGGTGCTTGACCAGTCGAGCGAGTACACCCTGTTCCAGTACGTGCAGGAGTCGGTCGACCCATCGCAGCTCACGAACCGCGCCGCGTACTTCCCACGCGACGTCGACAAGGGCAACCTGTCGATCTCGGCCTGGGCCGAGTGGCGACGCCGTCACCGCAGCTTCGACAAGCTCGTCGACTGGCGGATCGACCGCGCCGCGCACTCAGCGACTCTGGTGTTTCGGTTCGAAGCGCCCGGTGTCGAATGGCTCGAGCAGAAGTTCACCTTCTTCGACTACCAGCCGCAGATCGACGTCGTCGTGTCGTACAACAAGGACGACACGCTCACGCCGGAAGGCACGTTCTTGGCGCTGCCGTTGAACCTCGAACAGGGTTGGGGTGCCCACTACGACACCGCCGGCCAACTCACCGAGGTCGACGCCGAACAGTTGCACGGCGTGTGCCGCGACTTCGTCACGGTCGACTCGGTCTTCGATATTCACGACGGCGCCCATGGCGTCGCCCTCGGCTGTCCGGATGCCCCGCTCGTCCAGTTCGGCGAGTTCTCGTTCGGGCGCGAGCGGCAGTCGGTGCCACGCGAGGCGAACCCGGTCGTGCTGGCCTGGCCAATGAACAACTACTGGGACACGAACTTTCCCGGGCGTCAGCCCGGGTTCGCCGAGTTCCGGTACAGCCTGCACACCCACGGGTCGTTCGACGCTCGGCAGGTGGCCGAGTTTGGCGCCCGCGCGGCAGCCCGCGTATACAACACGGTGCAGATCGAGTGCACCGCCAACGCTGAGGGGTCACTGTTTGAAGTGGTCGGCGACGGGATCGCGGTTTCGGATGTCTCGGCCGCGGCCGACGGCAACGGGCTCGTGCTCTGGGCGCACAACGTCGGTGCTGTCGCAACGAGTGGTGAGATTCGCTTCCCGGGGCGCGGCCTTGTCGCAGCGGAGCGGGTGGACGTTCGGGAGCGCCCACTCGGCGCCGACGAACGAGGTTCGGTCGAGGCATCCGGTCATGCGGTGCGCGTCGCACTTGGCGCACACGCGACCGTCGGAGTGAGGGTGGCGCTTCAGTTGTGACATTGCATGGGGGAGGCGTTCCGGGGGAGCGCGGGGCAAATTTGACGGCGATCGCAACCTACAACCAGGCGGTTGTGCTCGACATCATCCGTCGCGCGCCGGATGGGATCGGGCGGGCGAGGCTTGCCGAGCTGACCGGGCTGGTGCCCCAGTCGATCTCGAACACCACGCGCAAGTTACTTGACGAGGGGCTGATTGAGGAGTGCCGCACCGCGCCGGTCGGTCGAGGCAAGCCCCCGATGGTGCTGCGGCTGCGACCCGAGGCTCGGTATGCCGTGGGGGTGCACATCGATGCAGACGTCGTCGGTTACGCGCTGGTCGATCTCGGCTGCAATGTGGTCGCCTCGCATGTCTCGGCCACCCCGCCTGCCAATGATGCGACGAGTGCGCTCGCCGAATTGACTGAGAACGTCACGCGGCTCCTCGAGTCTTCGGGTGTGCGCCGATCGGCGGTGCTCGGGGTGGGCGTCGGCGCGCCAGGGCCACTCGACACCAGTCACGGCGTGATCGGCGGTCCCCGCCACCTTGATCAATGGCGCGATGTGCCCATTCGCGATGCGATCGTGCGTGCGACGGGGTTGCCGGTGCTGCTCGAAAAGGACGTCACCGCCGCGATCGTCGGCGAACTCTGGACCGCGATGGGTCGGCGCGATCGCAGTCTCACCTATGTTTACCTCGGCGCCGGGGTCGGGATTGGAGCCGCGTTGTGTGGTGAGCCAGTGCGCGGTGTGCACGGCAACGCCGGTGAGGGCGGCACGCTCGTGATCGACACCGATCGTCCGGCGGCGATCGGGGGTACGCGCATGCTGGGCCACCTCGTTGATCCCGCGCAGTTGCTCGAAGATGCCGCCGCGAGCGGTGGCATTCCGACAACCGAGCCTGGTCGCACGCCAACAATTGGCGATCTCGTGGCGGCGGCCCGTGGTGGCCATCCCGGTGCCTGCGCGGTGTTTGCCCGGGCAGGGTCGCATATCGCTGACGCCGTGGTGAGCGTGGTGAACCTGCTGGACGTCGATGAGGTGGTGTTCGGCGGTCCGGCCTGGCCTCACGTGGGTGAGTTGTTGCTCCCGGAGTTCCAGCATCGGCTCGACACGTCGCCGCTTCGCTCGACCCCGCGGCCGTTGACGGTAACGCTGCCGCGCTCCACCGACGACGTCGCTGCGCTTGGTGCGGCCTGCTTGGTGCTGGATGCCTCGCTGTCGCCACGATCCTCTGGCATGCTGATCGCTCGCAACTAGCGCCAAGCATCGGATGTTTGGACCGGGTCGGGTGCGGAGTAGCCGTGTCGGATCGGGCGTAGGGGGCCGTATCCGCGCCTATGTCACGATCCGGACACGATTACCGATCAAAAGGCAATATCCTATTTGATGGCCTTGACGTCAAATGTCTGACCCCGTAGCGTGGGGGACGTTCTGGTCACACCATGAACAGCTCGGCCCGCACCGGTCGGGTAACCCGCATCTCATCAAGGAGGATGAATGAAGCGCTCGCGCCTCATTTCAGTTGCAGCCCTCGCGCTTGGCTCGGCTCTCGCGCTTTCTGCATGTTCGACCACCGCAGCAGGCGGCGACAAGACCGAAGCGGCGGGCGCAAAGCTCTCGTTCATGGTCTTCGAAACGCCAGCGCTGACGGCGAAGTTCTGGGACGACACCATCAAGTCGGCAGCCGAAAAGGTTGGCGGTGTCGAGGTTCAGAAGGTGCTTTCGACTGGTGACCGCACCGCGTACGCCAAGCAGCTCCTCGCCAGCAACCAGCTGCCTGACCTGCTCGCATCGATCAACACCGGCCAGCTCGCTGACCTGCTCGTGCCATACGACGAGGCATGGCTCAAGGAGAACTTCCTGATCCCAGACGCGACCGCAGTCGATGGCAAGGTCTACCTGCCACCGGTGAACTCGCAGGCGATTCCGTTCGTCTTCTACAACAAGGCGCTGTTCGCCAAGGCCGGCATCACCGCCCCGCCGAAGAACTGGGCCGAGTTCATGGACGCCGTCGCAAAGCTCAAGGCTGCAGGCATCACCCCGATCGAGCTCGCTGGTAAGGAAGCCGCATGGGCTGCTTCGTACCCGCTCGTCGGCACGATCACCGCTGACATCATCGGCAAGGACCCGAAGTGGGTTCAGAAGCTGAAGAAGGGTGAAGCCAAGCTCACCGACGCCAACGTGAAGGCTGCGCTGCAGAAGAACGTTGACCTCGTGAAGGCTGGCGCGTACGACCCACAGGCGCTGAGTGTCGACTTCGCAACTGCCAACACCAACTTCGTCACGACGCAGAAGTCGGCCATGTACCCGATGGGTACCTGGATGACCGGCGCTGGCTACATCCCGGCCGACGTCGCTGACCAGTTCGGTGTCTTCCCGTGGCCGACCGACGACGGCTCGGTTGTTGTCCCGATCACCGTTGGTGGCACCACGTCGGTCAACGCAAAGTCGGCAAACGTCGACAAGGCTGTTGCCTTCGCAAAGCAGTGGTCGACCGACCCGAAGACCCAGGGCGTGCTCGTCGAGACCGACGGCGCATTCCCGATGCTGAAGAACGTGAAGTTCTCGGAATACAACGCCAAGGTGTCGCCGCTCTTCACCGCCGCGTTCGAACTCGCAACCTCTGACAAGGTCACCCGCGTCAACGCGTTTGGCCAGGTTGTCAACGACGACGCGCTGCCAGGTGGCGTCGGTGACGCACTCGGCGCAGTCGCGCAGGGCATGTTCGCCGGTGCTGACATCGACGCATTCGCCAAGCAGCTCGACGACGCATGGCAGAAGGGCATGAAGGGCTAACCACCCTTCAGCGGTGGTGCGGTGCGCCTCACGGGCGCACCGCACCACCATCCATTTCCACCAGTTCAAACCCCACATGAAAGGCGGTCGGATGTCTCGTCGTTCTGAGTCGTTCCGTCGCTCACTCGGACTCGCTCCACTCGCGTGGCTTGCTTTCGCGATGTACGCGGTCTTCCTCGTGTACCCGCTGCTGTACTCCGTGTGGCAGAGCTTCACCAACCGCAGTCCACTGCGGCTCAAGCCGATCTTCGTCGGCTTCGACAACTACACCGAGATGTTTGCTGACGATCGGTTCTGGATGAGCCTCAAGCTCACCCTGATCGTCACCGTCTTTGTCACCGTCGTCTCGAACGTCATCGGCCTCTTGTTCGCGATGCTCCTCAACAAGAACACCGCAAACTACCGTCTGATGCGCACCCTCGTGTTCATTCCGCAGGTGCTCTCCGGCGTCATCGTCGGCATCATCTGGAACAGCATGGTGACCCAAAACGGGCTCATCAACGTGGTGATCCGGAACCTCGGGCTCGGCCAGGGTGTTGGCTGGGTCGGCACTCCAGAGCTCGCCACCATGGTCGTCTGCATTGTGGTCAGCTGGATGACGATCGCGTTCTGCACCGTCGTCTACACCGCATCGCTCCAGAGTGTGCCCGCCGAACTGTATGAAGCGGCTCGCGTCGACGGTGCCGGCGCGATCTCCCGCTTCCGCAACGTCACGATCCCGATGATTGCCCCGGGCGTCACCATCTCGGTCACGCTCTGCATGATCACCTCGTTGAAGCTCTACGACGTGCTCGCCGTGCTCACCGGTGGAGGCCCGTCGAACTCGACGAAGTCGACCGCGTTCTACGTCATCGAGACGGCGTTCTCGACCAACCGCTTCGGGTATGCCTCAGCAATTGCGATCTTCTTGCTCGCACTCACCGCCGTGCTTTCATACATCACTTCTGGCCTACTTCGCCGTCGGGAGGCGCACCTGTGACCGCCATCGAAGACCGTCCGACCACTCGAGCGATGCTCGCACAATCGAGCGACGCGGCATCGCGCACCGCTGCGCGCGAGGCATCCAACCGGGTGAAGCGCGCCAGCCGAGCCACCCTGGCGTGGCTCGCGACGATCGTGTTCGTGCTGCCGATTTACCTGGCGGTGT
Source organism: Candidatus Lumbricidiphila sp. (assembly GCA_035764905.1). Taxonomy (GTDB): domain Bacteria; phylum Actinomycetota; class Actinomycetes; order Actinomycetales; family Microbacteriaceae; genus Agromyces. Next base: position 27,726 of record DASTYN010000004.1, read on the forward strand.
CGAACACGTTCAAACCGCGCCAGGAGATCCTCGATAACCCGCTCGGGTTGCCGATCAACCCGACGCTGGAGAACCTCGCGAAAGCCTGGGGCCGTGACGACCACCTGATCCAGAACGGGTTGCTGAACTCGCTGCTGGTCACCGCGCTCACCGTCGTGCTGATCATCCCGATCTCGAGTGCAGTCAGTTTCTGGATCTCGGAGCGCACCCCCAAGGTCAAGGGCGTCTTGCTTGCGATCTTCGCGCTCGGTCTGATGATTCCACCGCAGGTGGTGCTCCAGCCGATCATCGAAATCCTGCAGGTCGTGCACCTCGACCACTCGTACCCCGGCCTCATCCTGCAGAACGTCGGTGGCGGCCTCATGTCGTTCGCGGTGTTCGTCTATGTCGGGTTTCTCCGCACTGTGCCGAAAGAGATCATCGAAGCCGCACGGGTTGACGGGGCATCCGAGTTCCGCACCTGGTGGGCTGTGGTGTTCCCGCTGGTTCGACCGGCGACCGCAACGGTGGGCATTTTCATCGGCCTCTGGGTGTGGAACGACTTCCTGAACCCCGTCTACATCCTGGGCGCCTTGCAGGGTCAGACCATCACCGCAGGAATCTACGCATCGCTCGGAACCTATTCGAGTGACTATGGCCAACTTTTCGGTATCATGTTCCTAGCCGCGTTGGTTCCCATCGTCGGCTACCTGGCTACGCAGCGCGAGTTCATCGCCGGACTGATGTCTGGCGCAGCCAAGGGATAGCTTCGAGAGCCGCGCGATTGTGGGGATTGCGCGGCTTTCGTCTTCCCTGGCGGCGGATGCCCCGGGCGATAGCATGCAGGCGATGAAGATCGCCATGATTTCGCGTGCGACGCTCTACACGTCGCCCGGTGGAGACACGAAGCAGATCGACGAGACTGCTGCCGAGCTCCGCGCGCTCGGGGCGCGCGTCGACATCTTCACCGCCGACCAGGCGGTGCCGTACGACGAGTACGAGCTGCTGCACTTCTTCAACGCGATCCGACCGGCCGACATCATTCGGCATGTGAAACGGTCGCGGCTGCCGTTCGTGCTGTCGACGATCTTCGTCGAATACGGCGGGGTGAACGAATCCGGGCGGGGCGGGCTGGTCGGCGCGCTGAAGCGCGCACTGCCAGCGGGTGCGTTCGAGTATGTGAAGACGGTGGCGCGGGCCATCCGAAATGGGGAACGCATCGTCAGCCCCGAGTACCTCTGGCTCGGCCATGAGCGGAGCATTCGCTGGGTGGCGGGGCACGCGGCGTGCCTGCTGCCGAACTCGGAAAGCGAGTACCGGCGGTTTGTGGCGCGGTTCCCGGTGGCGACGCCGCACCGGGTGGTGCCGAACGGCATCAACCTCACCTCGATCGGTCGCGAGTACCCGGTCGATGAGCGCTACGCCGGCGCCGTGATCAGCATGGGCCGCATTGAATCGCGCAAGAACCAGCTCGGGCTGATCCGGGCGATGAACGGGGCTGAGGTGCCGCTCTATATTCACGGCACCGCCTCACCGAACAATCGCGACTACTACGATGTCTGCGTCGCCGAGGCCGCTGCGAACGTGCACATCAAGGGGCACCTCGCCGAAACCGAGCTGTACACGGCGTACGCAAATGCGAAGGTGCACGTGCTGCCGAGCTACTTCGAAACCACCGGGTTGTCGTCACTGGAAGCGGCGGCGATGGGATGCAACGTGGTGGTCTCTCCCGGCGGTGATACCCGCGACTACTTCGGCGATGACGCGTGGTACTGCGACCCTGACTCGGTCGAATCGATACGTACAGCGGTGGATATGGCGCTCGCGGCGCCGTTCCGAACCGAACTGCGCGATCGGATCCTGGCCGAATACACCTGGCCGAAGGCGGCCGAGGCCACGCTCGCGGCGTACCGTGAGGTGCTCGGGCAGTCTTAGCGCGGCGGGTGACCGTCGGGGTGCTCGTCGGGAATCGGCGCGCGCATCACCGAGGCCCGCTCGGCGCGGAGCGCCCAGCCGATCACGGTGGCGATGCCGGTGCGGTACGCGGGCATCCAGGTACGGGCGAGGAACCCGTGGAGGGTGCCCGGCACGATGCGGTGGTCAACGGCAACGCCCGCAGCTCGCAGCTCTGCCGCGAACGCCTCACCGGAGGCGCGCAGTGAATCACGGTCGGCATCGAGCAGAAACGTGGGCGGAAACCCGGTGAGATCGTGCCCGCCGGGAAACACAAACGGGTCGCGCATGCGTTCACGTGACCCGGCGTAGCCGAGGTTCATGTTGAACACGTTGTCTTCGCGAAAGTGCACCCGGCCAACGCCCTGGTGCAGGGTGGCGGCGAGCTCGGCCGACGGCTCGGGCAGCACCGCGTGGAACGTGCCGTAGGCGAGGAACACCGCCTCGGGAACATTGCCGCCGATGCGCAGCATCTTCAGGGTGGCTGCCGCAGCGAGACACGCGCCGGCGCTCGCGCCGCCGAGCAGATAGTGCCGATCGCCCACCGACGCAATTGCGGCGAGCACATCATCGAGCGGGATCGGGTACCGCACACCCGACTCGAGCCGCTTCGGGCTCGGCTCGGTGAGCAACGTCGCGCCCTTCACGAGCCGGTACCCCACACTCATCACCGGCACCCCGGCGCGGGCGAGCGCCCGGCCGGTTGCGAACGACTCCGGATGCCACAACCCACCCGCCACGAACCCGCCGCCGTGCACCCAGATCAGGGGCGGCGAGGCATCCGACACCGCAGGAACGACCGGCTCGTACCAACGCACCCGAACCGCCCCATGCGGACCGGGTACGACCGCCCAGGTGACCGTGATCCGCCGTGATCGCCGTGCGCGCCCGGTCGGAAGCGTCGTGGCTGAACCGCGTGGTCTGGCCATCACGGCTCGCTAACTGCGAACCCAATCGCCCGACTTGCCGCCGGATTTTGTGAGCACAAACACGTCGGTGATCATCGCCTCATGGTCGACCGCCTTGAGCATGTCGAACAGGGTGAGCGCGGTGATGCTCGCGGCGGTGAGTGCCTCCATTTCGACGCCGGTGACGCCGGTGGTGGCAACTGTCGCGACGACCCGGAGCCGATCGCCCTGGGGGTCGATGTCGATCGAGACGTTCGAAATCGGCAACGGGTGGCAGAGCGGAATCAGCGTCGGGGTCTGCTTTGCGGCGAGAATTCCGGCGATGCGGGCGGTGCTCAGGGCCTCGCCCTTTGGCAACGTGCCATCCGACACCATTGCCACCACCTCGGGCCGGGTGATCACGATCGCCTGCGCCGAAGCGATGCGCTTCGTCACCGCCTTCTGGCTCACATCGACCATATGTGCGGAACCATCGCCACGAATATGGCTGAGTTCACCGGGTTGTGTCGTCATTGCGACCTCCTACCCGCCGGCAAACGGCGGCAAAATATCCACACGCGCAGCGACCGGATGCCCCGGCTCACGCCGCACCACCCCGTCGACGAGGAACGACCCGATGCGCATCACCTTCGCGAGCGCCATGCCATGGCGCGCAGTCAGCGCAGCCTGCAAGTCGCCGAGGGTGGCGCCTTCGATCGAGACTCGCTCTTCGTCGACCCCTGCCGCGTCGGCGGCGGCGGCGAAGTAGCGAACGGTGACCTCGGGCATGGCTCGATGGTACCGCGGGTAGAATTTGGGCATGTCGTCAGACGCCGTGCCAGCGCTTGTGGGGCCGGGAACGGCGCTCACGGCTGATCGTATTCGGCGTTACAGCCGCCAGATCATGCTTCCCGGGTTCGGTGAGCTGGGCCAACGGCGCCTCGCCGCCGCGCGGGTGCTCATCGTCGGTGCCGGCGGACTCGGGTGCGCGGTCGCACCAGCGCTCGCCGCTGCGGGGGTTGGCACGCTCGGATTGGTCGATGACGATGTGGTGTCGGCGTCGAATTTGCCGCGGCAGACGGCGCATGGTGAGGCCGACCTTGGGAGGTCGAAGGTCGACTCGCTCGCTGAGACGCTCCTCGCGAACGACGGCTCGGTGCGCATCGAGCGGCACCCGATTCGACTGGATGCCTCGAACGCGCTCGACCTGGCGCAGCGCTTCGACGTCGTGATCGATGCATCCGATAACTTTGAAACCCGCTACCTGCTCGCCGATGCGTGCGAGCTGGTCGACCGGCCACTCATCTGGGGCTCGATCCTTCGCTACTACGGGCAGTTTGGACTGTCGTGGACCTCGCGCGGCCCCGGGTACCGCGACCTCTTTCCCGACCCGCCGCACCCGTCTGAGGTGGGGTCGTGTGAGCTCTCCGGCGTGCTGCCGATGCTGTGCCAGACCGTCGGCTCACAACTCGCAACCGAAGCAGTGAAAGTGATCGTCGGGCTCGGCGAGTTGCTCCTCGGGCGCGTGCTCACGGTTGACGCGCTCACCGGTCGTACCCGTGAGTCGCGGTTCGAACGACTGCCAGCGCGCGCGCCGGTGACCGAACTGGGCGGCACGGGGCATCCGCTCGCCAGACCGATGCAGGTTGGGCCCGAAGTACCGATGACCACCGTCGCCGAGCTCATGGCGATGCTGCGCGATGACGAGCCGGTGCGGCTGGTCGATGTGCGCGAGGGGTGGGAGTTTCATGACCGTCGCATTCCCGACAGCGAGTTGCTGCCAATGAGCGCCGTCTACGCGGGCAGCGACCCTGAACCCGGTGCCGGACCGGTGGTCGTGGTTTGTGAGCACGACCCGCGCGCCCGCTACGCGGCGGGTATGTTCGTCGCGCGCGGCGTCGCACAGGTGAGCGTGCTCGCTGGCGGTATCGAAGCCTGGGCTGACCTCGGTGGCCCCACCGAACGAGGAGACGCATGACCAGCTACCGCACGATGTTCAGCGCGAAAATTCACCGCGCCACCGTCACCGAGGCGAACCTGCACTATGTCGGGTCGATCACGATTGACGAAGACCTGCTCGATGCGGCCGATTTGCTGCCGGGTGAACAGGTCACGGTGGTGGATGTCACGAACGGCGCCAGACTCGAGACGTACATCATTGCCGGGCGGCGTGGCTCTGGCGTGATCTGCATCAACGGCGCCGCGGCGCACCTCGTGCACCCGCGCGATGTGGTGATCATCATCGCGTACCAGCAGATCCCGAGTGACGAGGCCCGGGCGTTCCGGCCGCGGGTGGTGCACGTTGACGGGCACAACCGGGTGCTCGGCGTCGGCGATGACCCGGCAGAGGCGTTGACCGAGGGCGTGTTGAAGTCGCCGGCGGTTGCGGAGCGCGACTAGTTCGCTGGCGGCGTCTGGCGATCAGGTTTCGCTGATCGCTGCCACTGGCGTGGGTGGGCCACGGGAGGTCGCAGGTTCAAGAGCGGGCGAGGTTGCAAACCACCCCAACGGCGAGGCTCATCACGAAGAATCGAATCCCGCTCTGGTTGGCGCGCGAACGGTGCCGACCGTAGCCCCTCTCTCGGGTACTCATAGGTCGTCGGCGGGTACTCATAGGTCGTCGGATCGGATGGCGGCTCCACGGGTGCAACGTAGGTTGCCACCTGTGGTTCGTTATCCGCCGAGGTACGACATCTCGGCCGGTGGATGCTCCGCCCGCACCGCAGGGGTGAGCGCCGCACGAATCTCGGAGTATCGGTCTTCACGCGTGCCCCAGATGCCCGCAAGCGCGGCGATGAGTTCGGCGTCGGAGCATCCGGTTCGAAGCAGCGCCCGCAGATCGTGACCGGTCGACGCGAACAGGCAAGTGAACAGTCGGCCCTCGGTCGAGATGCGGGCGCGGGTGCAGGTGCCGCAGAACGCGTTCGTGACGCTTGAGATGACGCCGACCTCGCCAGCGCCGTCGGCGTAGCGCCAGCGGTTCGCGGTTTCACCGGGGGTGGATGCCCCGAGCGGCTCGAGCGGGTAGCGCTCGCCGATGCGTGCCAGCACTTCGGCCGACGGCACGACCTCGTCGAGGCGCCAACCGTTGGTGGTGCCGACATCCATGTACTCGATGAAGCGGAGCGCGATGCCAGTGCCGCGGAAGTGCTCAGCCATCGGCACGATTTCGTCATCGTTCATGCCGCGCTTCACCACCATGTTTACCTTGACCGGCGTCAAGCCGGCGGCCAGGGCTGCGTCAATGCCGTCGAGCACGCGCGAGACCGGGAAGTCGACATCGTTGATCGCACGAAAGCGGGCGTCGTCGAGGCTGTCGAGTGAAACCGTGACGCGCGAGAGGCCCGCCGCTTTCAGCGATTCGGCGCGGATCGCCAACGCCGACCCATTCGTCGTGAGCGCCAGGTCGAGTGGGCGTCCGTCGGGGGTGCGAATTTCGGCGAGACGGGCGATGAGGTCGTCGAGCCCGCGTCGGAGCAACGGTTCGCCGCCGGTGAGGCGCAGCTTGTGCACGCCGAGACTGGCAGCGGCGGCCGCAATGCGGGTGATCTCCTCGAACGTGAGCAATGCGGCCCGGTCGAGAAACGCATGATCCATACCGAAGACCGCTTTCGGCATGCAGTACACACACCGAAAGTTGCACCGGTCGGTCACCGAGATGCGCAGGTCGCGCAGGGCGCGTCCGCGGGTGTCTCGGGTTGCGGTGGCCATGGCTCAAGGGTAGTTGGCCGGACCGCGGCCAGGGCTGGCAGCGGGCGTGAGCACTCGGTTCAGCCCGGCTGCCGGGGCTGGGCCAGTCGAGGGACCGCGATGAAGGTGGGAATGCGCCGACCTGCCCCGTGCGCGATGCGCGAGCTGGCGGCAACGGTGTGGCCGCGCTCCAGCCGGATCACCCGGTCGGCGAGCGAGCGGGCATCGCGGCGGTCGTGGGTCACGAGAATCGCCGGTCGATTCGTGTCGGTCACCCAGGTGCGCACGAGCTCGCGCAGCAGCACCGCGGATTCGTGGTCGAGCGACTCAAACGGTTCATCGAGCAGCAGCAGTTCAGGGTCGGCCGCGAGCGCGCGCGCGAGCGCGAGACGCCGCTGTTGGCCCCCAGAGAGCCGTGCGGCTTTGGTATGCGCCTGGTCGGCGAGGCCGACACGTGCAAGCCAATCGGATGCCTCGGCCGCAGCGTCGCGCCGCGAACCACCTTGAGCACGCTGGCCAAACGCGACGTTGTCGAGGGCGCTCAGGTGCGGAAAGCACAGTGCCTGTTGCCAGACGAGTCCAACGCGTCGGCGTTCAGGTGGGATACGCACCAGACCCGGGGCGTTGAGGGTGCGGTCGCCGAGCCGGATCGTGCCATCGTCAAGTGGCAGATGCCCGGCCAGCGCAGCGAGCACCGTCGACTTGCCAGCCCCATTTGCGCCGATCAGTGCGACGAGTTCGCCGCCGGCGACATCGAGCTGTGCGGTGACGGCGAAGCCGCCGCGGGTGAGTGAAAAGTGCGCGGTGAGTTGGGTGCGGCGCGGCGCATCCGGAATCTTGAACTGCGTCATCGCTCGACCTCCGGCCGCCAGGAGCGCAGCCCGAGTAGCACCGCGAGCGCCACCGCGATGAGCAGCAGGGCGAGCGTGATGGCGAGATTTTCGTTCACGCCAGCGCCGTTGAATGCCGAGTAGATCGCGAGCGGAATCGTGCGAGTGACCCCGGGGGCGTTGCCGGCGAAGAGCGCAGTGGCGCCGAATTCACCGAGCGCCCGCGCGAAGCAGAGCACCGTGCCAGAGACCAGCCCGGGCATGACGAGCGGCAGCGTGATGCGCCAGAGCACGTGCGAGCGACTCGCGCCGAGCGAGGCGGCGACTTGTTCGAACCGGGTGCCCGAGGTGCGAAGCGACCCCTCGAGGGTGATCACCAGGAACGGCAACGCCACAAAGGCCTGCGCGATGACGACCGCGGCGGTGGTGAACGGAATCCGGATACCGGCCAGCGCAAGCGCGCTGCCGAACACGCCGGTGCGCCCGAGGAGGGCGAGCAGGGCGATGCCGCCGACGAGCGGCGGCATGACGAGGGGCAAGCTGATCAGCACTCGCAGTACGGCCGCGGTGCGCTGGCCTGCCCGCGCAAGTACGAGCGCCAGGGGCACCCCGAACACGAGGCAGATGAGTGTCGCGCAGGCGGCGGTCGCGAGCGAGAGGCCGAGTGCTTGCTGCGCCTCAGTCGAGGCGAGAACCGCGGGCACCGACGACCAGTCCAGCCGGACGAGCAGCGCCAGGAGTGGCAGCACGAGCAGCGCCAGTCCGAGCGCGGCGAACGGCAGGAGCCATCCGGGTGCCCGGCTCATGGAGCGCCAAAGCCGGCGCTCGCGAGCACCTGCTGCGCCTTCGCGCCGGTGAGAAACACGAGGAACGCCGCCGCCGCATCGGCGTTCGCCGCGTGCGAAAGGGCGACACCGACGGCGGTGGTGCGCGCTGCATCCGCCCCCGGAATCGGCACGCCGGTCACCGCGCCGCCAGCCGCCGCGACATCGGTGGCGTACACGAGCCCGGCGTCGGCCTCACCCGATTTCACCTTCGCAAGCACGGCCGACACGTTTTCCTCTTCACTCGCCGGAGTGAGGGTGATTCCCAGGGCCGCGAGCAGCTTGTGCGATGCCGAGCCGCACGGCACCTGCGCTTGGCAGAGCACCACGAGCAGGTCGCCACGGGTGCCGTCGGCAAGTGAGGCGAGCGATGTGATGCCTCTCGGGTTCCCGGGTGCGACCGCAATCTGCAGTGTGTTCGTCGCCACCTTTACCGGCGTCGTTGCAAACGACGCGTCGGTGACCTTCTTCATCGTCGCCTCATCGGCCGAGAGGAATACATCGGCCTGTGCGCCGCCGATGAGTTGGGTGGCGAGGGTGCTCGAACCATCGGCCACGATCGGGGCAACGGTGAGCGCCGGATGCTCCGCCTCGAACTCGCGCGCGAGGTCGGCGAGCACTGTGGCGAGCGATGCGGCCGCGAAGATCTTCAGGGTGCCGCTGAGTTGTGGCACGGTCACCGCGGCGGGAAGGGTCGACGCCGTGATGGGGGCGTCGGTGGCGGCAATCTCAGTGCGCTGCCCACAGCCGGTGAGCGCGAGAACGCTCAGAGTCGAAGCGAGCAATGCGGCCATGAGCGAGGTGGTGCGGCGGGAGGCATCCACCCTTATGCCCCTCGTTCGATGCTGACCATCGTGGCCTTGACCGCGGCGAGTGCGCGGTCGCCAACCTCGACTGCCAGAGCACAACGCGCGAACGGTGACGGTGACTGGGTGCGACACTAGTTCGCTGCCCAGCGGGCAGCGAACTCGGTGGTCTTCGCGGCGAGCTCGTCGACGGTTCCGAGGCCTTGCGCGACGGCAAGGCCGAGCACATACGTTGAGATCGGGGCGGCGGGCCTGGTGACTCCGTGGGCGGCGTCGCGGGCGACATCAAGAATCATCGAAACCGGGGTCTGGCCGTCGACCCCCAGCTCGGCCGCGAGCGCAGAGGCCCACGCCTCAAGTTCAGATGGCGCGGTCATGGCGGCTTCCCTTCGCGAGCGAACGCTCTTAGTTTCGCACCCGGCGCTCAGATGTGGGAGTCGAAATCAGCAACATCTGCTGGGGTGTCGAAGTCCTGAACGATGCGTGCGTCGACGGGCAGCCGCACGAGCGCGAGCCCGCCCACCACGTCGCGCATCGCGGCGTTCGTAAGCGGGGAGGTGCGTGCGAATTCGGCAACCGCCGCCGTGAGGCTGGCAACGCGATACGCGGCCGCCAGCCATTGGGGGCGGCCGTCATCAAGACATACTCCGGATGCCTCGGCCGGCACCCCCGCAAGTGCAGACTGCAGTGCGGCGACCACCGCGTCGGGCCGGGCAAGGTCACAGGCGAGCAGGAGCACCCACGGGGCATCCGATCTCAGGGCAGGAAGGGCCGCCCCGACGGCCGCCACCGGGCCGCCAAACTCCGGACGTTCGCGCACCGACACCACCTCGACCGGGCCGTGTGCGGTGATCAACACGCCCGCATCGACCAGGGTGGGGCCAACGAGGACCACACGGCCGGCACCAGCGCTCGCAGCAGCGCGGGCCGCCCGTTCGGCGAGGGGTGTGCCCTGATAGACGAAGCGTTCCTTCGGCGCTCCGAACCGCGTCGAGCGGCCGCCAGCGAGCACGATCGCATCGAACTGCCCGGACTCGAGTGCGGTCACCGCCCGATCCGAATCGCCTCGAGCGTGTCGCCCGGTTCGACCCGGGTCACCATCGGCGGTACAAACGCATACCCGGATGCCCCGGCCAACGCCCCAGCGAGATGCGACCCCGACCCGCCAGCTGTCGCGCGCTGCGCGCGCGGCAACCCGCGCTCGTTCGCCCCGAGGAACACTACTGGCATCACCTGCAGCCGCCCGGCGGGGGAGTTCCAGGCATCGACGACCTCGACCGCGAAGCGCGGCCGGTGCAGGTACGCAGCACCCTGGAGGCGCAGCAGCGCTGGGCGCACGAACAACTCGAACGACACCGCAACCGACACCGGATTGCCGGGGAGCCCGAACGTCGGAGTGACACCGCGGAGCATCCCGAAGCCCTGTGGTTTGCCCGGCTGCATCGCCACGTGACTGAACCGGAACCCCGCGTCGGCGCCGAATGCGATTCGCACCACATCGTGGTTGCCAGGGCCGACCCCGCCAGTGAGCACCACCAGGTCGACCTCATCGGGGGTGAACCGCTCGAGCAGCGCGGCGAGCGAGCGCGGGTGGTCGTCGACGGTGCCCGACCAGACCACGGTTGCGCCCGCCTCGACGCAGAGCCCCGCGACCAGGTACGAGTTCGAGTCGGGAATCTGCCCCCGCGCGAGCGTGTCGCCAACGGCACGCAGCTCGGCGCCGGTCGCAACCACCGCGACCCGCGGTGACGGGCGCGCACTGAGGCTCGGGCGGCCCGCGGCCGCAGCGGCGGCGATCGCGGCCGCATCGAGCCACGAGCCATCGTGCAGCACCGTCTGACCGACCCGCACATCTTCGCCGGCCCGCCGAATATGGGCGCCGGCCACCGGCGGCACCGTGATCACGACCTCGCGCTCGCCGCCATCGGTATGTTCGATCGGCACCACCGCGTCGCCCGCCGACGGCATCGGAGCGCCGGTGAGAATCCGCACCGCCTCACCTCGACCAAACTCGGGGTCACGGGCGCTGCCAGCGGCCACCTCACCGCGAACGCGTAGGGTGACCGGATGCTCCGTGGATGCATGCTCGAGGTCGGCGAAGTGCACGGCGTAGCCATCCATCGCCGAATTGGTGAATCGCGGAATCTCAAGTGCGCTGTTGAGATCGCCAGCCAACACCCGGCCGTGCGCCTTCACCAGCGGCACCGTCACCGGCGGCAGTGGATGCACCGCACCGAGCACCAGCGCGAGGTGGGATTCGACGGTCTCGAGCGCGGCCATGGGTTCAGCCTAGGGCGGAGGGGGTGACAGATGCCCGGCGGATCGGCAGACTAATCGCACAGTGGAGGTGATCCCATGCGGATCCTGTTAGTTGGTGCTGGTGGCGTCGGCGATGCGATCGCGAAAATCGCTGCGCGGCGGTCGTTCTACGAGCAGGTGATCGTCACCGACTACGACGTGGGGCGTGCGGAGCGCACGGTGCGCTGGATTCGCGAACGCCACGGCGACGCCGTTGGCGACCGATTCAGCGCCGCCCGCATCGACGCGTCCGCCCCGGCCGGCGTGGCCGCTGCGGTGCGCGAGCACCGCGCCACCCACGTCATGAACGCCGTCGAGCCGAAGTTCGTGCCATCCATTTTTCAGGGCGCCTTCGATGGTGGGGCGCACTATCTCGACATGGCGATGAGCCTGTCGCACCCGCATCCGACCGCACCATATTCCGAAACGGGCATGAAGCTCGGTGATGAGCAATTTGCTGCGGGGGAGCTGTGGGCCGCGCGCCGCCAGCTGGCGCTCGTGGGGATCGGCGTCGAGCCAGGGCTCAGCGATGTGTTCGCCCGATACGCGGTCGATCACCTGTTCAGCGACGTCGATGAACTCGGCACCCGCGACGGCGCAAACCTGGTGGTTCGCGACGATGACGGCACCGAACTGTTTGCACCTTCGTTCTCGATCTGGACGACCATCGAAGAGTGCCTGAACCCGCCGGTGGTGTGGGAACAAGACCGCGGATGGTTCACCACCTCGCCGTTCTCAGAGCCCGAGGTCTTCGACTTTCCCGAGGGCATCGGCCCGGTCGAATGCGTGAATGTTGAGCATGAGGAGGTGCTGCTCATGCCGCGCTGGCTGGGCGATCGCGCGAAGCGCGTGACGTTCAAATACGGGCTCGGCGCTGAGTTCATCGGCGTGCTGCGCACCCTGCACCTGCTCGGTCTCGATCGAACGGTGCCGATTCGGGTGCGCAGTGCCGCCGGCCCGGTCGAGGTGGCGCCGCGCGACGTGGTAGCAGCCGCCCTGCCCGACCCGGCCACCATCGGGCCGCGTATGACGGGGAAGACCTGTGCCGGCGTGTGGGTCACCGGCCTGGGCATCGATGGGAATCCGCGTGAGGTGTACCTCTATCACGTCGCCGACAACGAGTGGACGATGCGCGAATATGACTCGCAGTGCGTGGTCTGGCAGACCGCGCTGAACCCCGTCATCGCCCTCGAACTGCTCGCCGCCGGCGCGTGGTCGGGCACGGGGGTGCTCGGGCCAGAGGCGTTCGATGCGTCACCGTTCTTGGAACTCATGGCGCGACCCGAGGCCGACGGCGGGTACGGCCAGGTGTGGGGGCTCGACGAGCGCACCCCGGGCGCGCGTGGCTAAGGCGACGGATGCCCCGTGGGTGATTCGCCGGTACGAGCCGGGCGACCGGGCAGCCGTCGCCGAGGTCTGCCTGCGCACCGCGGCGTCGGGTGACGATGCCACCGGGCACTACTCAGACGACTCCCTGATGCCCGACGTGTGGCTCATTCCGTATTTGGAATATGACCCATCGCTTGCGTTCGTCATCGTGGCGTCGGATGCCCCGGAACGCCCCGTCGGGTACGTGGTCGGCGTGGCGGACACGGCGGCGTTCATCGATTGGTGGAACCGAGTCTGGGGGCCGAGCTTCGTGGCGAGGCATCCGGCACTTGGAGCGCCGACCGGCGCGAATCCCGCGTTCACCGAGGACGCGCTGCTCCGGGCCGGCCGCGACCCCGAACGGATGCGCATCGCCGACCTCATCACCCACCCCGCCCACCTGCACATCGACCTGCTGCCCGAGGCGCAGGGGCAGGGGCTCGGCCGCCTGCTCATCGAGCGCCTCTGCGCCGAACTCGCCGCCCGCGGCGTGCCCGGGGTGCATCTGCAGGTTGGCCCGTCGAACCTGGGCGCGCGCGCGTTTTACGCGCGGCTTGGTTTCGCAGACCTGCCGTCAAGCCGACCGGATGCCCCGGTGCTCGGGCGCGCGCTCATGTGCCCAACCCCACCCGCCAGGCGCGGCCTCCTGCGATGATCGTCCGATGAGTCTTCCCAGCGCCGCGGCACGTCGCCGCCTTCCGGCTTCAACGACGAGCGGGGTTCTCGATGCAGCACTCCTCACCCTGTTTGCGGTGATCGGTCGCGCCAGCCACCACGAGTCGCTCGATCTCGCCGGGGTGGCGACCACGGCATGGCCGTTCCTGGTCGGCACGCTGACCGGATGGCTCGTGCTCCGCGCCTGGCGCACGCCGCTCGCAATCTGGCCGGCCGGCGTCGGCATCTGGGCCGCAACACTCGTCATCGGCATGCTGTTGCGGGCGGCATCCGGTCAGGGCGTGCAGGTTGCGTTCATCATCGTTGCCGCCGTGACGCTTGCGCTCTTCCTGATCGGATGGCGCGTGGCGTCTCGGCTGGGGCGCTGGCGGCGTCGTTAGCTGCCGCCAGCGGTCGCAGCTGAAACGCCAAAGCCGCCCCGGGCACCCGGGACGACTTCGGCAGTTCAGACGAGCCTAGGAGCCGTACACCTCGAACGACCACAGCGAGTACCCGTCGCCCGTGCCGCGCGCGGTGCCGTACGAACGCACCCTGCGCGCCGAACCGTGGCGCACAAGGGCGACGCGCGGCGGGTAATCCGATTCAAACTGGCGGAGAATACGAGAGCCCGTCGGTCCCGCGGGGCCGGCCCTCCTCCTCGAATCACTGCGCCCACAGAAATGCGGTTCGCGCACGTGCCCTCCGGGCACGCACGCAAACCGCATGGCGGAGAATACGAGATTCGAACTCGTGAGGGCTTTCACCCAACACGCTTTCCAAGCGTGCGCCATAGGCCTCTAGGCGAATTCTCCAGGGACCCCTCGCGCACCCGCCAGAGCCCGGTTACCCTTGCTGCGTCTCCGCCCTGGGGGAGTTGGCCTGGATGGCGCCACGCGAGGAGCCGCGTCGAGTCTACCCGACCGGGCCGGTGGGGTTGGGCGGCGTGCCCCCGTGGTCGCGGCACCCCTCAACTTCGGCAGCCCGCTGGCGCCGCCACGGAGGCTTCATGTGCCCGGCACTCGCGGCAGATATTGGTGCCGTCAGCTGCCCGCCACAAATTTGCGCTTGACAGTCGAGTCAACATGCTGAAAACTTGGCTTAAACGTTTAACTTCCCCCGTTTGGGGGCCGGTATATACCGGCCGCTCGCCGTGGCGTTCGCGCCGCAGTCGGTCAGTTGGGTGAAGTTCCAGATTCACGGGCAGGGGCTGAATGTCGGCCTCGGTGACTTCCCACTCGGCGGTTACCAGCCCTCACGACTGACGTCTGGGGCGGTCGCGAAGTGGTGCTCGCGGCCGCCCTGACGTCGCACTGTCTAGCTCGTGCCGAACGCGCCCCTCGCTGGCATCCCGATTCGAAGCCCGGCCGCCCGTGCTGTCGGTGGTGGCAACTAGCATTGACCCGTGGTCACCGCCCTCTATCGTCGCTATCGTCCAGAGACGTTTGCCGAGATGATCGGGCAATCGCAGGTTACCGAACCGTTGATGACCGCGCTGCGAAGCGACCGGGTGAACCACGCGTACCTCTTTAGTGGTCCGCGCGGCTGTGGCAAGACGACCTCGGCGCGCATCCTCGCCCGGTGTTTGAACTGTGCGCAGGGCCCCACCGATACGCCATGTGGCACCTGCCCGAGCTGCATCGAACTCGCCCGTGGCGGGTCAGGCTCGCTTGACGTGGTTGAGATTGACGCCGCGAGCCACAACGGTGTCGATGACGCCCGCGATCTGCGCGAGCGTGCGGTGTTCGCCCCAGCCCGCGACCGGTACAAGATCTTCATTCTCGACGAGGCGCATATGGTCACCCCGCAGGGGTTCAACGCGTTGCTGAAACTCGTTGAAGAGCCGCCGGAACACGTGAAGTTCATCTTCGCCACCACTGAGCCCGACAAGGTGCTTGGCACGATTCGTTCCCGCACGCATCACTACCCGTTTCGGTTGGTGCCGCCCGCGCCGATGCTCGAGTATGTGCAGAAACTCTGCGAAGAAGAAGGGGTGCTCGCCGACGCTGGTGTGCTGCCATTGGTGGTGCGGGCCGGTGGCGGGTCACCCCGTGACACGCTGTCATTGCTTGATCAGTTGATGGCCGGTTCAGACACCGAGTCGCTCAGCTATGAACGGGCCGTGGCGTTGCTCGGCTATACGCACGCCGCCCTGCTCGATGAGGTCATCGATGCCATCGCCGCGAGCGATGCTGCGGCCGCATTCGCTGCGGTCGACCGGGTCATTCAGACTGGACAAGACCCCCGCCGGTTCGTCGAAGATCTGTTAGAGCGCGCCCGCGACCTGATCGTGATCGCCGCGGCGCCTGATCAGGCTGCCGCGGTGCTGCGGGGCATCCCGGCCGACGATCTGGTGCGTCTCACCGCACAAGCCAAGCGCGTGGGTGGACCCGAACTCTCGCGCATTGCTGATGTCGTGAATGCGGCGCTCACCGAAATGACGGGGGCGACCTCGCCGCGGCTGCACCTCGAACTCATGATCGCGCGGGTGCTCGTGCCCCGGGTCGGGGCCGGGCGAACGGATGTCTCGGTGTCGCCCACCGCGACGCCCGCTGTTGCTGCGCCGGCTGCGCCCGTCACCACGACTGTGCAAGCGGTGCCACCCACTGCGCAAATACCTGCAGCGGCCCACGCGCCTGCACGCACGCCTGTGCCAGCTGCCCCACCAGCCGCACCGGTGTCGCCTGCAGCGGCGCCCGCAGTGACGGCGCCCGCAACCGCGACGCCAGCACGCGCGACGCCTCCGGCGGCACCGGTAACTTCGATGCCGGCGGGGCCGTTGACGTTGTCGCAGGTGCAGAGCGCTTGGCAAGAAGTGCTCGGGCTGCTCGAAAAACGCGACCGGAACGCCTGGATCGCCGTGTTCTCGGCTCAGGTGGCCGAGTACCGCGATGACGATGTGCTGGTGCTCGAATTCCCCAGCGCGGTTGAGGTGACGCAGTTCCGTGCAGGTGCTCCCGGCAAGACCCCCAGCGATGTGCTCCGCACAGCGATCGTCGACACCTTGGGTGCCCGCGTGAAGTACATCGCGCGGGTCATCGATGCGCCCGCGTCACCACCCGCTGAAACCAGGTCGGCGCCAGCGCCTGCGCCCGCATCGCGCCCGGCGCAGCCGCCCGCTGCGCCTCCCGCTGCGTCGCGCGCACCAGCGCCGCCTGCCCCGCGGACGGACGCCGCGCCGCCTGCTGCACCAAAGTCCCCCGCACCACCGCCTCCCGTGGCCCGCGTCGCGACCTGGGAGACCGTGCAGATCCCGTCCGATGAGCCACCACCGCTCGACGACGCGGACGCTCCGGCCGAATGGGAGCCAGAGTACGAGGCATCCGAACCGGTTGAGCCACTCGCGACCCATACCCGCGACGGCGCCGAGCGCTACGGCGAAGCCGTCGTACGTGAGGTGCTGAACGCGACGTTCATTGAAGAGGTGCAGCTCGCCATCCCCGATGCACCGCGTCGCATCGGCGAGGAGTAGCGCGTGTATGAAGGCATCGTTCAAGAGCTCATTGATGAGCTCGGCAGGCTCCCCGGGGTAGGACCAAAGTCGGCGCAGCGCATCGCGTTCCACATCGTCACGACGCAGAACTTCGACGTCACGAGGCTCGGGCAACTGCTCCTCGATATCCACGACAAGGTGAAGTTCTGCCGGCTCTGCGGCAATGTCGCTGAAGCCGACGTCTGTCGAATCTGCCGCGACCCTCGTCGCGACCCAACGCTCATCTGTGTCGTTGAGGAGCCGAAAGATGTTGCCGCAATCGAACGCACCCGCGAGTTCCGCGGTCTGTACCACGTGCTCGGCGGGTCCATCAGTCCGATCGACAACCGCGGACCGAGCGACCTCAGCATCCCACTGCTGATGCAGCGGCTGGCGGATGGCACGGTCCAAGAAGTGATCCTCGCCACCGACCCAAACCTCGAGGGCGAGGCGACCGCCGCATACCTCAGTCGGCTGCTCACGACCCTCGAAATCAAGGTCACCCGCCTTGCATCCGGACTTCCGGTTGGTGGTGACCTCGAGTACGCCGATGAGGTCACGCTCGGACGCGCCTTCGAAGGACGCCGCACGATCGGCGGTTGAGCGCCGTACCATGCCACGTAACACGGTCGGGTGTGCCTCAACGCGCCGGTAGAATTGCAGTTCGGCCCGCTGCGGGAGGTTGGCCGCAGGAGTGGTTGGAGCGTCCGTGACCTTGATCGTGCAGAAGTTTGGCGGGTCGTCCGTCGCCGACGCCGAAAGCATCAAGCGGGTCGCGAAGCGCATTGTCGATACCCGGCGGGCGGGCAATGATGTCGTCGTTGCCGTGTCTGCCATGGGCGACACCACCGATGAACTGCTCGACCTTGCGAACCAGGTCTCCAGGTTCCCTGCCCCGCGCGAAATGGACCTCCTGCTCTCAAGTGGCGAGCGCATCTCGATGGCGCTGCTTGCGATGGCGGTGCGCGCGCTCGGCGTCGAGGCCCGCTCGTTCACCGGTAGCCAGGCGGGCATGATCACCGACTCGGCCCACGGCGCTGCCCGCATCGTCGAGGTCACCCCGGTGCGTCTGCGTGAAGCGCTTGACGAGGGCGCGATTGTCATCGTCGCCGGTTTCCAGGGATTCAGTCGCGAATCGCGCGACGTCACCACGCTTGGCCGGGGCGGCAGCGACACGACCGCGGTGGCGCTTGCCGCGGCGCTCGACGCCGACGTCTGCGAGATCTACACCGACGTCGATGGTGTCTTCACCGCAGACCCGCGCACGGTCAAGAAGGCACGTCAGCTCGAGAAGATCACCAGCGAAGAGATGCTTGAGCTCGCCGCATCCGGAGCCAAGGTCCTTCATATTCGCGCTGTGGAATACGCCCGTCGTCACGGGGTCAAACTGCGCGTTCGTTCCTCGTTCAACAACAACCCGGGCACCATCGTGTATGACCCGTCGCTTTCTCCCGAAGGAGCCGAAATGGAAGAGTCGGTCATCGCTGGCGTTGCCGTCGATCTGTCTGAGGCAAAGATCACGATTGCTGGCGTACCAGACCGTCCGGGTGTCGCCGCGAAGATCTTCACGCTCGTCGCCGCCGCGAACGCGAACGTCGACATGATCGTGCAGAACGTGTCTGGGTCGACCGGGCTCACCGACATTTCGTTCACGCTGCCGAAGACCGATGGCGATCGTGCCCTCGCGGTGCTCACCGCCGCGAAGTCTGAGATCGGCTTCGCCGAAATCATCTACGACGACCAGATCGGCAAACTCTCGCTTGTTGGCGCGGCCATGCGTTCGGCCACCGGTGTCTCGGCGAAGCTCTTCGCTGCGCTCAGCGAAGCCGGCGTGAACATCGAGATGATCTCGACGAGCGAAATCCGCGTCTCGGTGATCACCCGCGCTGACGCGGTGAACGAAGCCGCCATCGCGGTGCACAAGGCGTTCGAACTCGACGCCGAAGAAGACGCAGTCGTGCACGCAGGCACCGGACGATAAGGACAGACATGAGCAACGCAGTGAACATCGGTGTCGTTGGCGCAACCGGTCAGGTCGGTGCCGTCGTGCGTCGGCTGCTTGAGGAGCGCGACTTCCCGGTTGCCAGCATCCGGTTCTTCGCCTCCGAGCGCTCGGCCGGCACGACCCTGCCCTTCCGTGGCGCGCAGATCGTGGTTGAGGATGCCTCGACCGCAGACCCGACCGGGCTCGACCTTGCCATCTTCTCGGCTGGTGCGACTATGTCGAAGGTGCAGGCTCCGCGCTTTGCCGCGGCGGGCGTCACCGTGATCGACAACTCGTCGGGATGGCGCATGGACCCAGAGGTGCCGCTCGTCGTCAGCGAAGTCAACCCGCAGGCCATCGATGCGGCGGCGAAGGGCATCATCGCCAACCCCAACTGCACCACCATGGCAGCAATGCCGGTGCTGAAGGTGCTGCACGATGAGGCCGGCCTTGAGCGGCTGATCGTCGCCACCTACCAGGCGGTTTCTGGTTCAGGTCTTGCCGGCGTTGAAGAGCTCGCTGGGCAGGCGCGCGCGGTGCTCGCGCAGAACGTGGAGGGCCTCGCCCACGACGGCCGTGCCGTCGACTTTCCTGCGCCGGTGAAGTACGCCCGCCCGATCGCGTTCGACGTCGTTCCGCTGGCCGGTGCGATCGTCGAAGACGGCGAGGGCGAGACCGACGAAGAGAAGAAGCTTCGCAACGAGAGCCGCAAGATTCTCGAGCTGCCGGGTCTGCTCGTTGCTGGCACCTGCGTTCGCGTGCCGGTGTTCACCGGGCACTCGCTCGTGGTGCACGCCGAGTTCGCGAACCCGATCTCGGTCGAGCGTGCAACAGAGCTACTGAAGGATGCCCCGGGCGTCGCGTTGACCGACATCCCGACGCCGCTCGAGGCCGCTGGGAACGACCCGAGCTACGTTGGCCGGATCCGCCAGGACCAGTCGGTGCCAGAGGGCCGCGGACTCGTGTTCTTCGTGTCGAACGACAACCTGCGCAAGGGCGCTGCACTCAACGCCGTGCAGATTGCGGAGCTCGTCGCTGCGCGCAAGCAGGCGGCCGCTGCCGCATAGCGGCCCGCAAAACGGCGCGCTGACTCCTGCCCGAGACCGGGCTGGTCAGCGCGCCGTTTGCGTGCAGGTGAGGGCGATGCGCGTGGCATCGGCCACGCTTCGGTCCTGGGTGCAGCGCCTGATTGCAGGGTTCTTCCACCGATATTCCCATGCCTGCATGTACGGTTTACGCATTCGAGGCTCGTGAATCGTGTCCCGCGTGCGGGGGTGTGCGCATATTCCGAAAGGGGAACTCTCGCTGAGCGTTGGCGCGGATTCGCTGGGTGTGCGCTGTCACCCGCGTCGCACGCGGGAATGTGAGCAGGTTTGCACAAACGCTCACGTGTTGCTTGAGGAATCGCAGCGAATGCGCTTGACTACGTAGGCCGGGTCGGGCCGGCGATAATCAAACAACGGGGGACTCCAATGGCGCACGAATTCGGGTTTTCGGGCTTCAAGGACGATCGATCGGCGCGCGGTCGACACGCGAGACACAACAAAAAGGCGAAATTGTGGGCGTTATTGCCGGCATTCGCATTGGCGGCATCCACGGTCGGGATACCTGCCTTCGCTGTGGCAGGAGACACGGCGCATGCCAAAGCGCAGTACCTGTCGGGATCAGCGCTCAATGGCATCGACCTGAGTGCATTGGCCAGCGTCGCAGGTGAGCAGGCCGACAGCACCGGCACCGCTCCGCAGACGAATCAGTCGAACCTCAACCTCACTGCGCTTTCGTCCGTAAGCGTTGGCGTTGCTGGCGGTATCCAGGTGCCGCTCAGCTTCGCTAACGCGGGCGTCGTCAGCCAGTACGCACACGCCGGCACCGATGCGTCTTCGGTCGGCGCATCCGGGTTGGTCTCTGACCAGGGTGTGGTCGGTACGGCCGTTGATGGCGCGAACCCGCCGGGACCGCTGACCGCAGATCTGTCACCGGTGCTCACGAGCCTCGGGCTCGCCAGCGTTATTGACACCGCGAACCTCGCGGTCGGCGCCACTGCCGCGCGCGCTGAGGTTGCTCAGGGTGGGGTGCCGGTCGGTACCTACCAAATCGCATCCGGAGGACTCGCGATCCACAGCCCGGTGCTCGCGAACATCCCCGGCGCGGTGAACACCGCGGTGAGTAACGTGCAGTCTGCGGTCGATGCCTTGGCAGGACCGAGCGGCATTGGGAATGTCCTGCTCAACACTGCGAGCTCGGCACTACCGCTGCTCGACGCCGGCACCGCAACCGCCACGGTCACGATCAACCCCACGCTCGCATCGCAGGTGAGCACGCTCCTCGCAGCGCCGCTCAGCGGCGGTGGCGTCACCGTCGATCTCACCACTGGCAGCGTCTCGGTAGATCTGGATCAGGTCGCCGGTGGCCTCAATGGGCGGGCACCAAATACCGACATTCTGACGGCAGCTACACTGACCGCCATTGCCAACCAGGTCAACTCGCTGGTCACTACACGCCTCAACGCCATTGGCACGGCGGTCACGACGGCGGTCCAGAACGCCACCGTTGCAGCCGACGCGAAGCTCACCGTGCCGATCACCGGCGCGACCGCGCTCGACGTGTCACTGACCGGCACGCTCAGCGACGTGCACTCCGGCGCTGCCGCGCCCACGTTGACAGCGTTCGGGGGCACTGTCATCCCCGGCGGCCTCGCTGCATCGCTGGCCACCAACTTGGCGACTGTCACTGACCCGGTCTTTGCCACGACGTTGCCGGCACTCACCACGGCGCTGACCAACCAGGCCACTGCGGTCAGCACCACGCTCGCGCCAGCGATCAATGCACTGAACCAGGCGGTGCAACTCACCGTGAACGTGCAAGACACCCCGCCAGTTCAGGGGCAGGTGTTCACTGAGCGCGCGCTCCGCATCGGGTTGGTGCCTGGTGCCGCGGTCACGACACTCAACCTGGCTACCGCGATCGTCGGACCGAATGTCACGGCGGTCGCTCCAAGCATCCTGTCGCTGACCCCACCGTCGGGCCCGGAGGCGGGTGGCACGTCTGTCGTTGTGACCGGCACAGGATTCACGAACGCATCGGACGTTCGCGTCGACGGCGCCACAGTGCCGTTCACGGTCACCGATGACAGCCACATCACCCTGACCACCAACGCGCACGCGCCGAGCACCGTGGATGTCTCGGTCACCACGCCTACGGGAACCGCCACGCTGCCAGCGTCGTTTACGTTCCTGCCTGCGCCGGTTGGGCCGACGGCGGCGTCGTTGACGCCGGATAGCGGCCCGGAGGCTGGTGGCACGGTTGTGACCGTCACGGGTACGGGGTTTGTGTCGGGATCGACCGATGTCAACATCGGTGGAGCGACCGTGCCGGCCACGGTGACCTCGCCGACGACGTTGACGTTCACGACGCCGGCGCATGCGCCGGGGAACGTGGCGGTGTCGGTGACGACGCCGGCTGGGACGAGTTCCGATATCCCTGGTGGGTTCACGTTCCTGCCTGCGCCGGTTGGACCGACGGCGGCGTCGTTGACGCCGGATAGCGGCCCGGAGGCGGGTGGCACGGTGGTCACGATCACTGGAAGCGGGTTCGTGCAGGGATCAACCACCGTCAACATTGACGGGGTGAGTGTGCCGGCCACGGTGACCTCGCCGACGACGTTGACGTTCACGACGCCGGCGCATGCGCCGGGGAACGTGGCGGTGTCGGTGACGACGCCGGCTGGGACGAGCCCTGATGTGCCTGGTGGGTTCACGTTCCTGCCTGCGCCGGTTGGGCCGACGGCGGCGTCGTTGACGCCGGACAACGGGCCAGCCGCTGGCGGCACCGGAGTGACCGTCACGGGGTCGGGATTCGTGCCCGGATCCACGAGTGTCAACATCGGCGGATTTACTGTGCCCGCCACGGTGAACTCGCCGACGCAACTTAGCTTCGTGACTCCGGCTCACGTGCCTGGCAACGTGGCAGTGTCGGTGACAACACCGAGTGGCACGAGCGCTGACATCCCGGGCGGGTTCACCTACACCCTGCTCGCCGCAGCGCCGACGGCCACCTCGCTCTCGCCCAATCACGGGCCAGCAGCGGGCGGCACCACGGTGACGGTGACTGGCTCCGGGTTTATCCCTGGTGCGACCACGGTGAGCATTGATGGGTTCACTGTGCCTGCAACCGTGAGCTCACCAACCGAACTCACGTTCACGACCCCGGCCCACGCCCCGGGCAACGTTGCCGTCTCGGTAACGACTCCCGGTGGCACCAGCGCCGACGTGCCGGGCGGATTCACGTTTGACCCAGCATCCGTGACCGGAATCGCCCCACCTGCCGGGCCCACAGCCGGTGGCACCACGGTGGTGATCACCGGATCCTGCTTCGTCAACGTGACCGATGTCACCTTCGGTGGCACCTCGGCGGCGTCGTTTACGGTCGACAGCCCGACGCAAATCACCGCAACGACGCCAGCTGGCGTCGGGGCGGTGGATGTCTCGGTCATCAGCTCTGGCCAATGCGGCACCGGCACCGCACCGGGTGGGTTCACCTACGTGCCAGCGCCCACGCTGCTGTCGCTGACCCCGAACCACGGACCGGCTTCGGGTGGCACAACGGTGACCATCACCGGGAGTAACTTCACTGGGGCAACCGAGGTCGCCATCGACGGCGTGCCCGTGGCATCCTTCACGGTGCTGAGCGATTCGCAGATCAGCTTCGTGACCCCGTTGCATGTCGCTGAGACGGTGGATGTCTCGGTGACGGCCGCGGGCGGCACCGGAACGCTGCCAAATTCGTACACGTTCGAACCGATGTCGATCACTTCGATCGACCCCAACTCGGGACCCGAACAGGGCGGCAATGTCATCACGATCGATGGCAGCTGCTTCACCGACGCCACTGAGGTGTGGTTCGGCCCCAGCCGGGCCCCATGGTTTGAGGTCCTCAACGACGCTCAGATCAAGGTCAGTCTCCCAAGCGGCACCGGCGCTGTCGACGTTCGGGTCGTCGGCAGCGCCGCGTGCGCCAACGCATCTGTCCCTGGCGGGTATACCTACCTGCCCGCTCAGCGAGCCGGATGGGACATCGCGATGACGCCGAACCACGGCCCTGACACCGGCGGCACGTTGGTGACCCTAACGAGCGCCCCAGATTCGGACTCGACCGGCAGTACGGGTTCGATTGCTGGTGGAGCAACGGCATCCAACCCGCTGCAAGCCGCGCAATGGGTGACGGTCGACGGTATGCCGGTGACGTTCACCCAACTGGATGACAACACGATCACCTTCGAGACTCCAGCGCATGCGGCGTCCGCCGAAGAAGTTGTGGTGACGAATGAGCTCGGGGTTTCGCCGCCGTTGCCGTTCACCTTCATCTCGACTGCCGGTTCGGCTGCGCCTGGAGGCGGCCAACCGACGCTTGCGCGGACCGGGGCCGACCCGTCCACGCTCTGGCTGCTCGTGCTCGTTGGCTTGGTCGGCGGCACGGTGCTGATGATCACGGCACGCCGCCGCAAGAGCCACTAGGGGAGGCATCCGCGTACGCAACCGATGCGTACGCAACCACCGGCCCGATACGCGCCGTGACAGCTCAAACCCGAGCTGTCACGGCGTGTTGGCGTTGCGCGGCATCGGCCACGGCCGATGCCGCGCAAACCGTATGCTTGACGAGTGAATGAAGAGGCGCCCATCGACGTAGTACTCATCGGCGGCGGCATCATGAGCGCGACACTTGGTTCACTCATTTCGCGCCTGGAGCCGACCTGGAGCATCCGCATCATCGAGCGGCTCGGTGAGGTCGCACAGGAGTCGTCGAACCCGTGGAACAACGCGGGCACCGGCCACGCCGCACTGTGCGAACTGAACTACATGCCAGAGGCCGCCGACGGCTCGGTCGACCCGGCAAAGGCCGTATCGATCAACGAGCAGTTCCAGGTGAGCCGTCAGTTCTGGTCATACCTCGTTGAGCAGGGCGCGCTGCCCGAGCCATCCACGTTCATTAACTCGACCCCGCATATGACGTTTGTGCGAGGCACTGCCGCGGTGAAGTACCTGCGCCGCCGCTTTGCTGCGTTGAAGGACCAGCCGCTGTTCGCTGGGCTGGAGTACACCGAAGACCTCGCGAAGCTCGCCGAGTGGACGCCGCTGATCGCAAAGAAGCGCGACCCACGTGAGAGGATCGCCGCCACCCGCATTGAAAGCGGTACCGACGTCGACTTTGGCGCCCTCACCAAGTTGTTGCTCGACGACCTGCGGCGCCGCGGCGCCTCGGTGCTGACCGACACCCAGGTGACGAAGATCAAGCGTCAGTCGGATGGCACGTGGAAACTGAACCTGCGCCGCCTGGTCGGTCTCACCGACACCCAGGTGAACGCGCGGTTCGTGTTCGTGGGCGCGGGCGGCGGGGCGTTGCCGCTGCTGCAGTCGGCCAAGATCCCCGAGATTCGTGGGTTCGGTGGCTTCCCGATTTCGGGGCAGTTCCTCCGCACGACGAACCCGAAGCTCGTCGCGCAACACAACGCAAAGGTGTACGGCAAGGCAAGTGTCGGGGCGCCGCCCATGTCGGTTCCGCACCTCGACACCCGCGTCGTCGACGGCGGCACCGCGCTGCTGTTCGGCCCATATGCCGGGTTCACCCCGAAGTTCCTGAAGCGTTCAACCTGGTTCGACCTGCCCTGCTCGGTGCGTCTGCACAACCTGGGCGTCATGCTGCAGGTGGGTGCTCGGAACCTCGACCTGGTGAAGTACCTGGTCGGTGAGCTCCTCGCGAGCCGCACGAAGAAACTGCGCGCCCTGCAGGAGTTCATGCCGTCGGCAAAGTCCGAGGATTGGGAACTCATTACCGCCGGTCAGCGAGTGCAGGTCATGAAGCACGACCCAAAGCAGGGTGGCATCCTGCAGTTCGGCACCGAGGTGATCGTCGGTGGCGGGGGCACGATTGCGGGTCTGCTGGGGGCATCGCCCGGGGCATCCACGGCCGCACCGATCATGCTCGACGTCTTGCAGCGCTGCTTCCCTGACCGGTTCGAGGGCTGGCTTCCGGCTGTCAAGACGATGGTGCCGAGCTATGGCACGAACCTCTCCGACGACCCGGCGCGTGCCGCCGAATCACTCGCCGCGACCGCGAAGGTGCTGGGGCTCAAGGCCTAACCCATGGCGAAGTTGTACTTCCGCTATGGCGCGATGAACTCTGGCAAGTCAACCGCGCTGCTGCAGGCAGCGTTCAACTACGAAGAGCGCGGGCACCGCGTGCTGCTCGCGAAGCCCGCCATCGACACCAAGGGCGAACACACCATCGTGTCAAGGCTCGGCTTCGGTCGAGCGGTCGACTTCGTCATCGAGCCGGATGCCTCGGTGCGGGCGTTGTTCGCAGCGCAGGTCGCGGCAGGTGCTGCCGCCGCACCCGTTTCCAGGGTCGGTGCCGGCGACTCACCCGTTCCCGCCGACGATGCCGGTGCCGCAGCCCCCAGTAGCCGCGCGGCCACCACACCGAGTTGCCTGCTCGTGGACGAGGCCCAATTCCTCACCGCCACCCAGGTTGACGACCTCTTCCGCATTGCGGTGCAAGACAACGTGCCGGTCATTGCCTATGGCATTCGAACCGATTTTCAGACTGCTGCGTTTCCTGGCAGCCGCCGATTGCTTGAAGTTGCCCATTCGCTCGAAGAACTCAAGACGATCTGCCGATGCGGACGCAAGGCGATTTTCAACGGCCGGCTCGTCGATGGCAGATTCATCTTCGACGGCGACCAGGTGGCGATTGATGGCGCAGAGGTCACCTACGAGTCGCTCTGCGGGTCCTGCTACCTCACCGAATCCGGCGGCGCACTCGGGCGCTGAGTGGTGCCGCCGGTAGGCTGTCGAGGTGCCGAAACCTGTGAAACGCGTCGATCGCCGAGCCGTGGGCCGTGCACGGGCCGCAGTGAGTGCGCCGAACCATGCGAAACGGCGTCGGAGCTGGGTGAAGTTCCACGCGATTTTCTGGCCTATCGCTGTCTTGGTGCTCGCGGCAGCTGGTGCTGCGGCCTTCGGGCTGTACCAGAGCGCCACCTCGGTCAAGAGTCATCTCGAGTCGGCTGAGCATGCGCTTACCGCGTTCAAGACTGCAGCGACGAACAAGCAATTTGCGCAGCTGCCCGGCATCGCTGCCACTGTCGAGCACGAATCGGATGCCGCGAAGGCGGCAAGCAACACCTGGCTCTGGAAGGTGGGCACCCAGGTGCCCGTACTTGGCGAGAACCTCCGTGCGGTTGGTGCAGTCACCGACAGTGTGCAGCAGGTGTCACACGAAGTCGTCACGCCCGCGGCCAGCCTGCTCGGCGACTTCACCCTCGCCCGCGATCCAGCCACCGGCAAGTTCAACCTCGACATTGTTCGCAAGGCTCGCACGCTGCTCGGCACGACTGAGCGGGTCGTCGGTGATGTGCAGGCGCGGCTAGCCGGGGTCAACACCAAAGCCACCGTCGGTCAAGTGAGCCAGGGCGTCGATCGTGTGCGCAAACTCGTCGATGAGGCATCCGAAATGGTGCCGGGACTCAACAACGCACTCAATGTGGTTGCCGACCTGATCGGGGCGAACGGCCCAAGAAACGTGGTGCTGGCATTCCTGAACAATGCCGAGTCGGCGCCACTCGGCGGCGGCCCGGCCGCGCAGGCTCTGCTCAGTGTCGCTGACGGCAAGGTTGAGATCACGAAGCAGGTGAGCAGCGGCGACTTCGATAATCGCGACCATCCAGTCGACGCGCCGGCCACGTCAGACGAATTGGCGTTGTACGACGAGATCTTGCTCGCGCACATCAACGGGTCGCTGAGCATCCCAGATTTTCCGAAGTCGGCTGCGATCCTGCGTGCCTGGTGGAACCGCGACATTGGCATTGATCCCGACCTTGTGATCACACTGGATCCGATCGGGCTGGCGAAGTTACTCAAGGTCACCGGCCCGGTGAAACTCGCCGACGGCACGACCATTACGAGTGACAATGTGGTGCTGGAGACGCTCAACCAGGTCTACTTCCGGTATCCGAATGGCGGGCCGGCATCCGATGCATTCTTCGGGTCGATTGCGGAAGCCATCTTCACCCGCCTGACCAACGTCGACTACGACGTGTGGAAGATGGCCGACGCCATTAGCCAGTCGGCGAACGGCGGCAGCCTGCACATCTGGGCGAAGGATTCGGGCATACAGGAGCAGCTTTCGAAGCTCAGCGCTGCCGGGATCATGCCAACTGACAACGCCGCTGCGACGAGTCTCGGAATCTACTTCCGCGACCGCAGTGCGTCGAAGATTGACACCTACCTGCACACATCGGCGAAGGTCACGACGAACGTGTGCAAGCCCGATGCCCCGACCTACACAATTGAGGTGACGCTGAAGTTCGACATTCCGAAGGGGCTCCGACTGCCCGCGTATGTTGACAGCGGCCTGTACGACTTCTACCGCACCGAAGTATTCCTGTACGGTCCGGTCGGGGCTTCGCTCACGGACAAGTCGGTGCAAGAGGTCGCAATTCGCGCGCCATCGATCGTCAAGAACGACCTTGGTCGACCAGTGGTGAAGTTCACGTCAGATCAAGAGAACGGCGACACGGTCGTGTTGCGCGCTACATTCACGGGTGCGCCCGGCCAGTACGGGCCTACCACGGCACGTGTGACTCCGATGATCAACACCTCGCAGGTGACCTACGAGACCGCTCCCTGCGGGTAGTCTCATGCGCAGGAGGTGTCGGAATGAGTGAGATCGTCGTGGCCCTCGGTGTCGCCGGTGGCGACACGGCAGTGCGTTGGGCGGTGCAGCGCGCCGAAACCACTAACAGCTCGGTTCGGTTAGTGCATGTTGTCGACACACAACTCGGGATCGGCGAACGTGCTACCGCCGAGACCCGCCAGGCGGTGTTCGAATCGGCGGAACACATCGTTGCCGCGGCCCTGCTGACCGCGCAAGCGACAACGCCGGGTGTTCGAGTGCACACGCAGGCCACCGGGGGCAACTCCGTCGAAATCTATGAGCAGCTCTCCTTTGAAGCGGAGTTGCTCGTCATTGCAGGGGAGTGGCGTAGTGCCGAGCACCGCGGTCGGCGCAGCGTGGTCGCGCAGCGCATCGCCGCGGCGAGTCGGTGCCCGGTCGCCGTGATTCCCGACCTTGACCTCAGCGGACGCGCGGGCGTCGTTGTCGGGGTGGATGGCTCGGCTGCGTCCACGGCGGCACTGCGGTTCGGGGCATCCGAAGCCGCTCGCCTCGGTGAGCCGCTGATCGCCGTACATGCCTGGGACGTTGCGATCCTCGGCGGTGGCGAATTCGGGTACGGCATTGCCTATGTCTCGAATGACGGCTTCGAGGATGCCGCGGCCGCGCTGGTGGATGAAGCGCTGGCGCCGATCCGGGAGACGTATCCGGATCTTCTGGTGCAACCGGTGCTCGTCGCCAATGATCCGGTGCAAGCGCTGGTCGAAGCGTCTGCTGCTGCCAAACTGTTGGTGGTTGGCAGCACGGGTCGCAGTGCGCTTGCGCGCTTCCTGCTCGGCTCGGTCAGCCTCGGTCTGCTCTCAGACGTCGCGGTTCCGACCGTCGTCATTCGTTAACTCACTCATGCCACCCTTTGCCGGGGTGAAAGGACTTTCATGCGCGTTTCGGTGATTGGTTGCGGGTACCTCGGTGCGGTGCACGCCGCCGCGATGGCAGAACTCGGCCATGACGTGGTCGGCATCGATGTCGACCCGGCGAAGATCGCGCAACTGAGTGCGGGGCATCCGCCATTTTTCGAACCGGGACTCCCCGAATTGCTCACGAGCGCGGTGGCGAGCGGCCGGTTGCGCTTCGCGACCGACCTTGCCGAAGCGGCCGATGCTGAGGTGCATTTTGTTGCGGTTGGCACCCCGCAGGCGCCGGGGTCGAATGCCGCGAACCTCGACTACGTGAACGGTGCCGTGCGCGAGCTGTTCCCGCACCTGGCGCCCGGGTCGCTCGTCGTTGGCAAGAGCACGGTGCCGGTCGGCACGGCAGCCCGCCTGGCAGCTGAGCTCGCTGAGGCGGCGCCACAGGCATCGCTCGCGTGGAACCCCGAGTTTTTGCGTGAGGGCTTCGCGGTGAAAGACACGCTCACTCCGGACCGGTTTGTCTATGGCGTCGCCGACGATCGCGCGGCCGTGATGCTTGACGAGGTGTACCGCACCCCGCTCGCGACGGGCACCCCGCGACTCATCACCGACTACGCGACCGCTGAGCTCGTGAAGGTGGCGGCGAACGCGTTCCTCGCGACGAAGATCAGCTTTATCAATGCGATGAGCGAGATCGCCGATGCGACCGGGGCGGATGTCACGGCCCTCGCCGACGCGATCGGGCACGATGTGCGCATCGGTCGTCGGTTCTTGAACGCTGGCGTCGGGTTTGGTGGCGGATGCCTGCCGAAGGACATTCGCGCATTTGCTGCGCGCGCCGAGGAGCTCGGCCGCGGCGACTCGCTCGCGTTCTTGCGCGAGATCGACAAGATCAACCTCCGGCAACGACAGCGCGTCGTCGACCTCGCGGTCGGGATGCTCGATGGTTCGGTCAACGAGAAGCGCATCGCCGTGCTCGGGGTCACGTTCAAACCAGACTCCGACGATGTGCGTGACTCGCCAGCGCTCGATGTCGCCGTGCAGCTCAAGGGGCTCGGCGCCGACGTGGTTGCCACCGACCCAGAGGGCATCGAAAACGCCCGGGGGAGGCATCCGCAGCTCTCGTACGTGGCTGACACCAGCGAGGCGCTCCGCGGGGCCGACCTGGTGGTGCTCGTGACCGAGTGGAAGGAATACCGCGCCCTTGACCCGGTGGCGACCGCCGCGCTCGCGACTGGCAAGCAGGTCATCGACGGACGCAACGTGCTCGACCCCACCGCTTGGCGAGCCGCCGGGTGGCAATACCGGGGGATGGGCCGCCCGTAGCCCACTGGCGCCGCTCGGGCCGGCCTGCGGCCGCCCGGTGCCGTGTTAGCGGTTGCGCAGCGCGACGAAGTCGAGCACTGACTCTGGCACCGGCGCGATCGTCGCTGGCGACGTGAACACCTCACCGGCGCGCAGCGCCAACGGAATACGGCCAGACCAGACCGAGTGGTCGTCACCGTCATCCGCCGAGTCGGTAATGCCCTGATCGCGCACCTTGACCGACCAATGATCGAGCGGCACCTGCAACACCTGGGTCTGCGCGAGATCTTTCGCGGTCATGTCGGTGATCTCGTCGTTTCGGCCCGGCACGAGGTGGTCGATGACCTGGCGCAGCGCCTGCCACTTCAGCTCCTGCGGCACAACCGTCGCATTGCCGTAGATCACCGCGCTGCGGTAGTCAGCTGATGAGTGCAGTCCATTCGTCGCGAGCACGAGCGAATCGATGTGCGTGATGGTTGCGCACACCGGGATGCCGTCGTCGCCAGCCGCGAGGAACAACCCGCCGCCCGTCGACCCGTGCAGCAACAGGCGCCGCCCAAGCCCATCGCCGAGGTCGCCGACCCCGCAGAGGAACGGCAGCACGACCGGGTGGCCGTCGCGCACAATGCCGACGTGCGCGACCAGCGCTTCGGCAAGGATCTGATCGAGCGTTTCGGCTTCGAACCGCTGCCGGTTCTTCTTGCGGTTGACTTCGGTGGATGGCGCAGTGGTCATCCTTCGATGCTACGGCCGAACGTGTGGGCTAGTGGGAAAACTGCCCGGTGACATAGGCCCAATTTGCGGCAGCAGGTATCGCCACCAGCACCCCGAACGTGGCTCCCGCAATTTGCATTTTCCGTGCAGTTGCGACCGCTGCGATGGCGAACAACCCGAGCGAGAACGCCGTAAGAAGTACTGCAGTGACCCACATTGTCGGGTCCGTTGTCGGCTCCACTGGGTCAACCGCGGGCGAGTCATTGAAGACTACGTTGCCCCAGGCGATCACCCAAGCGCGGTAGACGGCGAGGGTGGTCACAAGCAGCGATGCCAGAAATAGCAGCACCGTGTGTGCAAGTCCGAGTCTCGGACGACTCGGATCGGCATCGCCAGGTTGTGGCGCGGCATTGATTCGCATGTCAATTCGCCTCTGAGAGTGCGTCTTGGAGCGCCTGCGCGTACAGAGTGGTGCCAAGGTCGTTCGGGTGCACCGACTGAGCGGACGTTGGTGAGTTCGGCGACATTGGTGCGTCGCCAGGAGTGAAGTTCAGCACAATTCCGTTGATCCCGGAAGCGCCGTAAATGACTTCTCCTGCGTCTGAACAAAGCGTGTGCCCTTGGAACCTGGTTTGGGGATCAACGAATAGCACCTTGCCCTGGCCAAGCGAGTCGGCCAGCGCTGCTTGGTTTCTCATCGTTGTCATCGTCGCATCTGTGACCGCGTTGAGCCAGTCGGAGTTGCCACCGGCTATTCCGATGCACGCAGTGCCGAGGTCGAATAGGCGGGGATAGCCGACCAGTGCTATCACCGCGTTCGGTGCCAGCCGTCGAACTTGGGATAACACCGTTTGGAGGCTGCTGGCGAGGGGTCCGGCCGCACGGTCGAGGCTCGCCGCGAACGCGCCGGCGGTATCACCGGGCAAGACATTGTCATCGCACATCATCACCACCCTGACGCACGCCGCCACGATGGGCCCGAACTTCATGTCGTTGCCTCCGATGCTGAGGGTCACCAGCGTCGTGTTTGTGTCCAAGTAGCCCGCGTCCAATTGGCTCACCATGCCGAATTGGCCCGCGCCATGTTGTCCCTCGCCATTGGTCGGCCTGGAGTCGCTGGGCACTGTGTAGTACGGCAAGAGGTTCTCGGTTTCGGCGCCAGAACACGCGAGGAATTGGAAGTCGAGAGACGCGCTTTTGGAGTTGACCAGCGCACCGATCGACTGGGTGCGCCCCGGCAACGTCGTCTTACCGATCCAAGAATTGGACGATTGATGGCAAGCGTTGCGGATTGAGTCGGTGTCGCCATCATGGTCTGACCAGGCCGCGTAACCTCCCGCACCCTCGCCTGACGAGAACGAATCCCCCAGCGCAACTACAAAGTCCGTCGGCTTGGCGGGCAGCGGTTCGAAGCCGACAGCATCCCAGGCGATGTCGTCGCTGTTTACGCCGCGCGACGCGGCGCTCAGATTTGAAAGCGAGACTGAGGGTACTCCGTTCATTTGGAACACGCCGATTGGGACCCACTGATTTTGGTAGCGGCGCTGCGGGAGGTATCGAGTTTGCGACTGCCCGTCGCCAAACTCAATCGTGTATGCGGCCTGCTCTGTCCACGCCGCGTGGTCAGGAAGGTGGATCCACACTCGAGTCCACTGGCTCAGCGATTGTCCCAGTGTCCAGCGCCCGGTGATGTCGAGTCGATGGCCTGCATTGTCGATTAGGTCGCCAGCCGACCGCATGTGACTCCAATAGAAGTGTGCGTTGTAGCCACCGCCCTGTTGATGAAGGTCGACGCGTGCGGAACTGCTGCCACTCCCCTGGTCACCAAACTGGAATCCAAATGAGCCTTGACTTGGCTGTCGCGTACAACCGGAGCGCACCGGCTGATCTGGCACATCGTCTACCACGAGCATCGCGACCGGTGGCGCCTGGCAATCCGGTGGGAAGCTGAGTTGAAGCGTAGTGGCCGGCAAACTGGGCGCCATGGCTGACGATTCAGTTGTGTAACTCGAGTCAAACCGCTCATCGCCGTAGCCGCATGTGTCGTCGCAGTCGGTCTTCCAGACTGCGTCTGCGTGCCACCAGCATTCCGGCTCCCCGTTCAGCGTGCACGGTGAGCTGCTCGTCGGGTCACAGTAATTCGTGGATTGGTTGCAGAACAGAGTAGTTGGGGGCTTGACGCCGCGACGGTTCGCCGCACCGTCGGCTGAGTCAGTGCCCGGCCACCATGCCGTGGTGAATGCAGTTACGTACGTCGTTGGGTACTCTCGCGCCGCAGGGTCCGCCAGCTCCGTCAGAGGCAGATCCAGTGAGTTCGCGGCGAATCCGAGCACCTTTTCTGGGTAAGGCCAGTTTTGTGGGTTAGCCGCGTCTTCGGGGCTACCGTCGAGGAACGGCCCTCGGTTCGGAGGGTAGATCGGATTGATCGGGTTGTTGAACCAGCCAAGGCCCCAATGTGACCCGGGGCCAGCGTATGGGTGGAAGCCAGTGTTGTAAGCCCACACGGCCATGAACCAGTTCTCGATTCGTGACGGATCCCCATTGTTGACGTCGAAGCCTGCAGTCTTCAACTCGTTCCACTTTTCGGCCAGCATCCGCTGCGCCATTGCCACGTTGGTCGCGTAATCAAGTGCAATCGCCCGTTGGGTGTCGAAGGGAAGCGCCACCTCACCGGGACGCTCCTTCCCCGCCAGTCGCATTCCGTCGGTGATCTGACCAACTCCGTAACCGCAGTCTGCATCGGCGAAGTCGACATTCCAGATCACACTGTCTGGCTCGCCTACCTCCGGGCGCGAGCCGTAGAAATCCCCAATCAACGGATTCCCCGTACTGCCTGGCGCCGTGTAGCGCGAGGCCTGCCATAGGTTGGACTCCTGTGCGAGTACGCCCAAAAGTACCTGCGGTGGGATGGTGCCTCCGCCGACGAGCGCAACCGGCGGGAGGATGCCCTGGGGGCTGTACGGGGGCATCCCCAGATTCCGCCAGTTGGTAGGGCGCAGTTCGGTGAGTTGGCCCGATACGGCTCTGTCGACCGCCCACTGCACTTGGCGTGGCTTTGGTTGGTAGACCTGGTTATGCGGGTCGTTTCGAGGAACCGCACAAGTCGCGTCTGAATCGATCGGGCTCTCTGCCGGGGCCGACGCCGACGCCGGTGCGGCCGGCGACTTTTCGGCCACTGCTGGAGTCGCTTGAAGCTGCGCCGCGTACGGCGTGCTCGTCGCCGCGGCCTTCTTGCCCTGCTTGACCGTTGCGTGCGAGGGCGTCGAGGTCGTCAACTCGAACGAGAGTCTTTTGTGTGTTTCCGGCACGACGGCCTTGATCTTTGGCCGAGCCATTCGACCATTTGATGACTCGTTTGCAGCGCCAACACTCGCCGGCGACACGGAGTCAATCACCAAACCCGCATTTACCGAAAGCTTCGCGTTGGCCCGCGCCTCCGGCACGCTCAGCACCCGGTCAGGCGTCGCGTACTGCTGGGCGCCAGGACCCAGCAGTACGAACTTGTTCCCCGCTCGCTCGATTCCGATCGTGTCCACCTGCCCGGTCCCGAGCGACTTGACGTTCCCGCGGCCTGAGCGGAGGTCATGTATCGAAACCGTTGCGGAATTTGCCGACTCCGCGCTG
The DNA here is from genome assembly GCA_035764905.1 of Candidatus Lumbricidiphila sp. Classification (GTDB taxonomy): domain Bacteria; phylum Actinomycetota; class Actinomycetes; order Actinomycetales; family Microbacteriaceae; genus Agromyces. Next base: position 62,691 of record DASTYN010000004.1, read on the forward strand.
ATGAAGGCGAGCCGCTCGTCCGAGTCCACCTTCAGATCGAACGGGCGCCCGCGAGTCGTAAGCAACCGGCTCGACTTGCCGCCTGCTTCGATGCGAACGATGCCGCTCGCGTCGGCCGCAACGACGCCTCCGGCTTTGTCGGTGGCTGGTGAGGTGAGTTGGGTCTGCAAGGTTGCTTTGAAGTTGAGCCTGCTCGTTTTCAGGTCTACAGAAGCGACTTCGGTCTCCCCGGAGTCGTTGTAGCGTACAAATGCGGCGAACGTGCCGGCGCCGCACCCGGGGTTGAAATAGGCCATCGTGTGTCCACGACCCAGCTCAGCTACTGCCGCGGTGGTCAGATCCACGACGGCCCCCCACGCGCCCCCGAGGAACTGCTCTTCTCGGTTGACCAACATTCGTGGTGCGTAAACCACTGCCATGTAGTGCCCGCTTGGGTCAATACAACTGTTCGCGACCCAGGTGTCGGTGTCGGCAACTACGGGCGCCAAGATCGCGATTTCATGCCAGGCGTAGCCATCTGAAGCGCGCGCTTGCAGAATCTTGACGCCGTCGGCGTCGCCGAGTGTTGCATACGCGACGTCGCTACTCGCGTTAGCGTCAGCCCCGAGTGTCGCGCGACGCGCTGTCGGTGGTATGCCCGTAGGCGGGACGCTCGTTGTTGTGATCGTGACCGAACTGTCCGCATGCGCTTGGTGCGATCTAGCGACCGCGGCTGGCGCCGCAGAAGCAGCCATAAGGATGGCCAGAGCAACGCTCGCAACACGGGCGGCGGTTGGTCGAATCGATGTGAACAATTAATCTCCAAAATTGGCGCGCGCGTGCGAGCGCAGAGCAAACGTGGATCAGGAACTTCAGTGGGCGCGTCCCCAGCCCTGTTTCGGGCTGCACACATGTTTTGATCGATGAGCAATTAAGCATAAAGCAAGGCAGATGCTACAGATATTGCACCTTCGGCACAGCTTGACGTAGACGCCCAAGCCATAGTTGCAGGCTGGACGTGAGCGCAAGTCGCAGACTCAGAACCGGGAATGTCGCGGACTGTAACCGGGGATGCAGCATATTCACGGCAACGTCGGCACACTGGGTTCGACCAATGAGCGCCGGTCAGGTAAGCAAAGTTTCAGAAGGATATTTCGCCGATCGCGTACGCCCGTCTGACCGCATCCGTCCGAGACTTCGCACCCAATCGGTGAAAGATCTGTGAAGTGTGGCGCTTTACGGTGCCGGTGGCAATCGACAGCATGCCCGCGATTTCACCATTTGATCTGCCGTCGGCAATTAAGTGAAGCACCTGGCGTTCGCGGGGCGTCAGGCGGCATGCAGTTTCGGGCGCAATGTTCGCGCGGGTTTGGCAGAGACCGGGCTGTCGTATAGCCGCGATTATGTCCCGTGCAGTGCACTGGCGCGAAATCAGCACGGGGGCGCGGGCATCGGCCGATGGAGCAGGAAAGTGGTCGGTTGCTGGTCCGACCACGACCACCTTTGTTTGCGGTGCGGCGTTGGCAAAATGGTTCACGAGGATTGGCCACGCGAGGCCCGGCGTGTCAGCCAAAATTAACAACACGCCGGGCTGATGATGGATGACAGCGTCGACGGCCGCGCGAGTCGACGCCGCCACTGCAACGACCGACAGTCCTCGTTCTGCAGATACGAGTGCGCGCATGCAACTCCGTGAAAGTTCATGGCGTCCAGCTATCACTACCTCGACCGTCATTGTGTTCCAATCCCGCCCTGAATCGAATCATCAATCTAAAGCGTACATGAGGGTAGATCAATTAGGCTGGCCAGTGGTCCTGCAGGGGTCAATGCGCTGAGGTGAACGGCTGGACCGACAGCCGCGCGATCACGGGTTACGGGTTCGGCGGCTAATCGTGTGGGCGGAAGAGGAACCAAAGCGCGTACCAAGTATTTGGGCCTGGAATGCCATCGATCGCGCCGGCGTAACCGCCTCCGCGTGCCATGAGTTGTATAGCTTTCCAGGTATTCACGCCCCACACGCCATCTATTGGTCCAGTATAGCCATATTGTCGCGCCTGGCGTTGGGCAGCCATGCGTGAGTTGGGACCCCAATATCCGTCGCTCGGGCCGACATATCCGTACCCACCACAGGTCAGGGACGCTTGCCAATGAGCAACGGTTGGTACCCAATCGGCGGTGTAGGGGCTGCCCGGGTACACCCCATTTCGCTCGTTTTCGCGGATGGGGACACACTGCTGCAATGCCTGATCGCATGTTGTCATAGTTCGAGTTCTCCAGTTCTAGTTTCGTTCAACGTCAGTGAGCGAAAGTCATGCCGGTTTCGCGGATCGCCCGCGCGAGTATGCCAGCGGCGACCACTTGTTGGGAGCGGGGCGCGCCTGTTTGAGCGAAATCGAGCAGATTCCCGTACAGTGCTTTTCCCGCCGCGCTGGTTGCCGACACCGGCGCCTTGGGCTGGACGTCTTCGGGTGACCGTTCCCAGTAGCATTTGAAGGTGTAATCGAAGCCGAGCGCCGCCATTTCCTTTGCGATCAAAACTTCTTGAGCAAGCCAAGTTCGAGCGTTTGACGCGTCGTCGGTACTGAATGACTTCGGTATGGCAACCTGTGATGCGGTCGTAGTTGCGTCTCGCAGCGCCACCCCCCATCGGTCCTTGCGATCGCTCGTCGTTGCTTGCGCGACCGACACGGCGTTTAGTGACAGCACAGGCGTACTCACTGCAGCGGCCGCAGTGAGTATTAGTTGACGACGGTTTAGCACGTGGTTCTCCCAACTAGTTGATTCTGGTGGACTTTTCACGACAAGCGTCGAGTCTGCGAATCGCGTCCTGTTCAAGGCCTAGCTCATTGGTGTTAACACCGGTGTGACCTCTTGAAGAGGCATCGCGTCCCGCACCCAGCCTTGCAAAACGGTCAAGTCGGCGCCATTCACCAAAAGTCACATCTAGGGCACATGAAGCGCCTCAGGTTTTCTGCCGCTCCTATGCGGATTGCGGCTCTCGGGTGAGGGTCGCGTAGTGGGCTTGTTTGAATTCGGCGGGTGTGGCGTAGCCGAGGCTTGAGTGAAGCGAGTGTAGTACCAATCGGCCCAGCCGGCGGTCGCAAACTCGACCTCCGCGATGCTCCGGTACGGGCCAGCGTGGAACACGGTCGTGCGGATGCACTCGGCTTTGTAGAGCCCGTTGATCGTTTCCATGAGCGCGTTGTCATACGCATCACCGACGGACCCGATCGATGGGGCGATCCCGTCGAGGGCGAGATTCTCGGTATACGCCAACGAGACGTATTGACTGCCGGCATCTGAATGCGCCCGCAGTTGGGCTGGCTCGACGGCGCGGCCCTGCCGGGCGCGTTCCCAGAGTGCCATTCGCAGCGGCGTCAACACGAGATCCACGTGTTTCGTGGTCTGCACGTGCCAGGCAACGATTCGCTGTGAGTACACGTCAACGATGAACGCGACGTACACCCATCCAGCCTACGTTCGCACGTAGGTGAAGTCCATCACCCAGGTGTGATCGGGCCTGGGGGCGGTGAAGTCACGGTTCAGCAGGTCACCGGCGCGGATCCCGTCTTTCGCAGGATCGTGGTTCGACAGCGATCTACACCACGGGAATCAAAACCGGACCGACCAGGAGCCGAACAGACACACACGACCGGGTCCGCGACGACCGCATCGACAAATCCGGAACCGTCACCCTACGAGTCGCCGGAAACTCCGCCACATCGGCATCGGACGAACCCACGCCGGAACCCACGTCAAACTACTCATCCAGAACTACGACGTCACCATCATCAACGCCACCACCGGCGAAGTCCTCCGCGAACTCACCATCGACACCACGCGCAACTACCAACCACGCCACAAAAACGAATAGCTGAACCCACGAAACCGTGGGTTCAGCTATTCCGATGTCCTGAGACATCACATGGTCGGGGTAACAGGATTTGAACCTGCGGCCTCTTCGTCCCGAACGAAGCGCGCTACCAAGCTGCGCCATACCCCGCGGCTGAGCCTCAACCAGAATAGCCCATTCGCCCTGGGGTATCCGACCACTGGGTGCGGCCGGATTGAGATGCCCGCGCCGAGGTCAGTCGCGGGGAACCAGGGTGAGCAGTGTCGCCTCTGGTGGGCAAGCAAATCGCACCGGAGCGTAGATCGAGGTGCCGAGTCCGGCCGAGACGTGCAGGTGCGCTTCGCGGCCCCGAGCGCGCCATCGGCTGAGGCCCTTCACCTGCGTGCGCGGAATATCGCAATTGGTCACGAGCGCACCGTAACCCGGCACGCAGACCTGCCCGCCGTGCGTGTGGCCGGCGAACAATAGGTCAGCGCCGAGCTCGACCATCGCGTTCAACACCCGCCGGTAGGGTGCGTGCGCGACACCCACAATGAGTTCGCCTTCGGTCGACGAATCAAGCGACGCAAGAGCTGCGGATGCCTCGTCAAGCCGGTCGAATTCATGGTGCGGGTCATCGACACCCACGAAACGAAACCGCGTTCCGCCGGCGGTGAGTGCGGTCGCGGTGTTGTTCAGGTCGCGCCATCCGAGCTCATCAAAGTAGGTGAGCAGCGCTGGGGTGTCGAGCATCGTTGGCTCGCGGAGCCGGCGCGAGGGCCCCGCGAAGTACTTGAACGGGTTCTTGAATATTGGGGCGGCGTAGTCGTTTGAGCCATTGACGAACACGCCCGGAACGCCGTGGAACGGCTCGAGCGCCGCTCGGATGCCAGCAATGCCGTCGATATGCCCGAGGTTGTCGCCGGTGTTCACCACCAGGTCAGGCTTGAGCGCGGCAAGCGAGCGCACCCACGCCTGCTTCGACCGCTGCCAGGGCGCCATGTGGAGATCTGAGAGGTGCAACACACGTACGGGCGCGCTCCCAGCCGGGAGGATCGGCACCTCAACGGTGCGGAGCGTCCAGTGAGTGCGCTCGGCGAGCGTGCCCCAGAGGAGCGCGCCGAGTCCGAGTGCGCCGCCGGTAGCCGCGAGTCGAGTGAAGCCTCCCACTAGTGGTTGCCTCCGCCGTTGCCGGGCCCGCCTCCACCGCCGGCCCCGGGGCCGAGTTTGCCAACAACGACGGTCACTTTGGTCCCCGCGGCAACGCTTGCGGTGCTATCGGGGTTCTGACTGAGTACCTTGCCGACCTTGGTCGGGTCTTGGGTGTCTTGCTCGACTTGCGACACGGTGAAGCCTGCGCCCTCAAGCATCGACTTCGCCTGGTCGAAGGTCATGCCAACCACATTGGGAACGGCTTTGAGTGCGCCGTTGCTCGTGAACAGTTTGATCGTGCTGCCCTTGTCGACCTGACCGGCCGGGTCGGTCGAGCAGACTTGACCGATCGGCAAGGCGCAGTCGACTGGGCCGCCATCGGCGACCTGGAATCCGGCGGTGGTGAGTGCAGTCTTCGCCTGATCGAGGCTCAGGCCGACGACGTTTGGCAGATCAACGAGCTTTCGTTGCAAGAACGAAGAATCGGGATCGGGGAACGCGTCCCCGCCGCGCGTGTGGTCGCTCACCTTCATGACGGATGACCAGAGGTCGTACCGCAGATCGGCGTAGCGCGTGTAAGTTCCAGGCACCTTAACACTGCGAAGGCTGGTGCGCTCGGCACCACCGGTAATGTTTCCGTTCCACACGACCATCGCGAGCTTGGTGCTTGCACCGTCCATCCAGACATCTTCTGCGTTGCTGTTGGTGCCAGTCTTGCCGATGTGCTGGATGCCCGTGCCCGGGTTCGCTGGACCAGTAGTGCCGCCATTAAAGGTGGCCTTCATGGCGTATTGCATGGCGTGTGCAATCTCTGGTGTGACCGATTGCACGCAGTTTGACTTCGGTACATCGACTGTCGCGCCGTCTGGGCCGATAATCTTGTCGATGGCGATCGCAGAGCACGTCTTGCCGTTGTTCGCCACGCCGGCCACCGCCACCGCCATTGACAACGGCGAGACTTCTTCGGTGCCGAGCACAGCCGCCGGCTGGAATTCAGCATTGGGGTTCACCATTGGCGTGCCATCAGCATTGTGTTTGATCGTGCCGTCGTCGTTGAAGGCAAACTGCTGGCCTAGCTCGAGCCCATCTGCCCGCTTTACCAAGAACGACTGGGCAGTGTTCTTGATGCCACACAGTTGCAGTTTTGATGCCATTGCCATGAACGCTGAGTTCACCGAGTACTTGGTCGCATCCACCGCGTTATTAGCTGAATCGCCCGGATTGTCGTTGTTAGGGTTGTAATGCCCGTTCCAAGTGCCACCGCTACATAGTCCGGGAAAGGTTGTAAAGTCGCGGCGTCGCCCATCAAAGTACTCGCGAAGCGAGTGGCCCTCTTTGAGCCACTCGGCAAGCGTAAATATCTTGAACGTTGAGGCTGGCTGGAATCCGTTCGAGCCACCGTACGCGTAGTCGGTAGCCAAGTTGATGGCGCTGTACGACGGATCCTTCAATACATCAGGGTCCTGGGAGTACTTCTTGTTCTGCGTCATAAACAGAATTCGCCCAGTACCGGGCTCGACGCCAACACTCACGCCGCCAATGTCGAACCGAGGGTCGGTCTGTGGCACGGCGGCCATTGCAGTTTCTGCGGCGCTTTGGAGCGTCAGATCGAGCGTGGTGTAGATCTTCAGGCCGCCCTGTCGAAGCATCCGATCGCCTTCATCGATGTCGGTGGTCTTCGGGTCGTCGTACTCTTTCTGAATCACCTTCGTGACGTAGTCGCAAAAGTAGGCGCTACCGCCGGCGGTTTGACATCCGGTGCTGGGTTTGGTGATGGTCGGCGTAATGACCGTGTCGAGCGCCTCATCGCGTTGCGCGGCCGTGATCTTGCCAGCGTTGTACATCGCCTTGATGATGTAGTCGCGGCGCTCTTTGTTTTTCGCGTAGGGGACAGCTTTGCCGGCGATCTCGGTCTTGGCGCCGTTGTCGGGGTCATCAGGGCGATCGAGCCGGCGGAGTTCGGGGTTCTGCACGATCGCCACCAAACTCGCGGCTTCGGCAATGCTCAAGTCTGTCGCGTGCTTGTTGTAGTAGTACTGGGCGGCCGCTTCGATGCCGTAGACGACACCGCCGAACAACGAAATGTTGAGGTACCCGAGGAGGATGTTGTCCTTCGACTCTTTCTTCTCGAGCGCGATGGCGTACCGCATCTCCTTGAGCTTTCGGGTTGGGTCCGTCTTGGTGGCCTCGTCGTATGCGGCCTGCTGCTCCTCGAGCGTCTTTGCTTCGCGCACGCCGTTTGCGATGAGTACGTTCTTCACGTACTGCTGGGTGATCGACGATGCGCCCTGGATATCGTTGCCAAGGACATTGCTCAACATCGCGCGCACGGTGCCCTGCAGGTCCACCCCACCATGCGCGTAGAACCGGATATCTTCTGCTGCGACCGCTGCATCCTTCGTGGTTTGGTTGATTTGATCCCAACCCACTTCGATTCGGTTGTCATCGAAGAACGAGGCAAGATGCGCGATGCTGCCATCTGGCTGGGTGGCGTAAATGTCGGACTTCTGCGAAAGCGCGCCGATCGACAAGTAGCTCGGCAGATTCTCGAACAGCGTGATGGTGTTGTTCGCCGTGATTCCCGCGATCGCCAGTGCTGGGGTAACCGCGGCGGTGACGAGCACTCCGATGAGTGCGCTTCCGCCGACGAGGCCGAGCAGTGCGCCGGCGGTGCCAGCGGGTCGTTTTTGGGCAGACATAGTATGGAGCATAACCGAGGAGGCTATGAGGCGCCCCGGCCCGGTGGCGTTCGCGCAATCCAAGGATGCCCCGGTCTGCTGCCTCAGAGTCGGCCCGTTCGACCCACCACAAGCGAGGACGCATGACCACCTGGGAGTACATCACCACTCCGCTCTTGATTCACAACACCGCCGCCATTCTCAACAACTGGGGCAGCGACGGGTGGGAACTCGTGCAGATCGTGCAAGGGCCGGAAGGCGGCCTCGTCGCATACCTGAAGCGCCCGAAGGGCGCCGTCGTTTCTGCGGCAGCCGCCGCTGGCGCAGCCGCTGCCGCAGAGGCCGCAAAGCAATTTGAAGGGAACAACTAATGGCCGCCATTGAGGCTCGTCTCGCCGAACTCGGTATCACTCTGCCGGCTGTCGCCGCGCCCGTCGCCGCATATGTGCCGGCCGTCGCAACCGGTTCATTGGTGTTCACTGCGGGGCAGCTCCCGTTCATCGACGGAGCCCTGCCGGCTACCGGCAAGGTCGGCGACGGCGACGGGCTGATCCCGGCAACGGTGGCCGCTGGCTACGCGCGCACCGCCGCGCTCAACGCCCTCGCTGCCGTGGCGGCCGAGATCGGGTCACTTGACCGGGTCGTTCGCATTGTGAAGGTCACCGGCTACGTGGCATCCGACCCGTCGTTCACCGCCCACTCGGTGGTCATGAACGGTGCGTCAGAAGTCATCGGCCAGATTTTCGGTGACGCCGGGCTGCACGCCCGTTCGTCGATCGGCATGGCGGTGCTTCCGATGGATGCTCCGGTCGAGGTTGAGCTGATCGTCGAGTTCGCATAACGCGACTCGCCGCAAACACGAACGCCCCGGGCTGCCCCGGGGCGTTCGTCAGTTGGTAGCGGATCGTCTACTGCATCTGATCGCGGATTGCCTGCATCACATTGCTGTCAGCGAGCGTCGTGGTGTCACCGATCGGGCGGCCCTCCGCGGCATCCCGAAGCAGACGGCGCATGATCTTGCCGGAGCGAGTCTTTGGCAGCTCGTTCACGATGTAGACCTGGCGCGGCCGGGCGATGGCACCGATCTGGGTGGCGACGTGTGCCCGCAACTCGGCGGCCGCCGCGGCGGCGTCAGCCGCGTGACCGGCCTCCCGCGCCTTCAACACCACGAACGCGATCACTGCCTGGCCGGTGGTCTCATCGGATGCCCCGACCACCGCCGCCTCGGCGGTCCACGGGTGCGCGACGAGCGACGACTCGATCTCCGCCGTCGAGAGACGATGGCCCGAGACGTTCATCACATCGTCGACGCGGCCGAGGAGCCAGATGTCGCCATCCTCATCGCGCCGGGCGCCGTCGCCTGCGAAGTACTTGTCGCCGAACTTCGCCCAGTACGTTTCGATGAAGCGGTCGGGGTCGCCCCAGATGCCACGGGCCATTGATGGCCACGGCTCGCTGATCACGAGCAACCCACCGGTTTCGCCTTCAACTGGCGTGCCGTCCTCGTGCAAGATGTCGACGGTGATGCCCGGAATCGGCACTTGCGCCGAACCCGGCTTCAGGTCGGTGATGCCTGGCAGGGCCGAGATCATGATCGCGCCCGTCTCGGTTTGCCACCAAGTGTCGACGACCGGGATCGAGCCGCCACCGATCACGTGGCGGTACCAAATCCACGCCTCCGGGTTGATCGGCTCGCCGACCGAGCCGAGCAGCCGCAGCGTGCGGAGGTTGAACTGCTGCGGAATCTGCCGCCCAAGTTTCATGAACGAACGGATGGCGGTCGGTGCCGTGTACAGAATCGTGACGCCGTACTTCTCGACGATTTCCCACCAGCGGCCCGGGTGGGGGGTGTCTGGAGTGCCCTCGTACATGACCTGGGTCGCACCGTTCGCGAGTGGGCCATACACCACGTACGAGTGGCCCGTGATCCATCCGATGTCGGCGGTACACCAGTAGATGTCGCGCTCCGGGTGCAGGTCGAAGACGGCGCGGTGCGTGAATGACGCCTGGGTGAGGTAGCCGCCTGACGTGTGCAGCATGCCCTTCGGTTTGCCGGTTGAACCCGAGGTGTAGAGGATGAACAGCGGCGACTCGGCCGGGAACCCCTGCGCAACGTGCTCGGTGGCGGCCCGCCCGGTGACCTCATGCCACCACTGGTCGCGCGAGACATCCCAGTCGATATCGTTCTCGCCGCGCTTCACGACCACCACATGTTGCACGGTCTTCCCAGTCGACTTTTCAAGCGCTTCGTCGACGACCGGCTTCAATGGGAAGACCTTGCCCTTGCGCCATCCGCCATCGGCAGTAATCACGACGGATGCCTCGGCGTCATCGATCCGGCTCGCGAGCGAGTCTGAACTGAACCCGCCGAACACGACTGAGTGGATCGCACCGATGCGCGCAACGGCGAGCATCGCGACCGCAGCCTCGGGGATCATCGGCAGGTAGATCGCGACCCGATCGCCCTGCTTGACGCCGAGGTCGGTGAGCGCGTTCGCGGCGCGCTTCACCTCGGCCGTGAGCTCGGCGTAGGTGATCGCCCGGCTGTCGCCCGGCTCGCCCTCGAAGTAGATCGCGACCCGGTCGCCGTTGCCGGCTGCAACGTGACGATCGAGGCAGTTCGCGGCCACGTTCAGCTCACCATCTGCGAACCACTTCGCGAACGGTGGGTTCGACCAGTCGAGCGTCTCGGTGAACGGCTTCGTCCAGTCCAGGTGGCGTGCCTGGTCGGCCCAGAATCCGAGGCGGTCGGCAGCTGCTGCGGCGGCGAGTTCGGGCCCGGCGACGGCCTGGGCGGCGAACTCGGGGCTCGGGCGAAAGCGCCGAATCTCCTCGAGTGCGTGGTCGATGTGTTCGGTCATCCTCGACTTACTCCTTTGTACTGCGGACGCGCCACGTGAGTCCAACCGCGAGCCTAGTGCGCGAACGGCTCGTGGGTGCGGCGCTGCGCCGCATCGGGATGCGGATAAGGGCCGAATCGGCAAGAGTCTTTAGTATTGCGCAGGATTGGGTGGCTTCGCCAGCGTGATCCGGCCGAATCGATGACCTGTGAATGCTCCGCTTGCCACTCAGCCGGGGGCATGTAAACTGCGATTTACTCCATCGATTGTGATGCGAGCGCGCGCTCAGCGATTCCCCCAATTGTTGAGCGCCGAGGCGGCACCTGTTCCCCCAATGGGTGCCGCTTCCTCTTTTCCCCCGCAGATCTCGATCGCAGTGCGGGTGTCGTCCTCCACAACCGTGATCGATCCTCGCGCGTCGACCGAATTGCGGCAGCCTTCTCCGGGTGCGTGCGCCGATTATTAGCGTCGCTGGCATGTCAGCCTTCGTCGCTCGCCCATCGTGGCTCGCCGATGCGCCCGACGAGTCGCCGATCAACGTTGATGCCGACCTGCTCGGTCCGCTCGCCCAGTACGCCGTCGGCGCCACCGACCTGTTTGTGAATGGTGCCGGTGGGCTCTGGGTCGATCGCGGCGCTGGACCCGTGCGGGAGTCAGGCTGGGTCGCTGACGAGTCGTCGGTCCGCTCACTCGCCGTGTCGTTGATCGCCGCTGGTGGTCGGCACCTTGACGACGTCTCGCCGGCCGTCGACGTGCGGCTGGGCGATGGCATCCGGGTGCACGCGGTGGTTCCGCCGATCGCCACGACCGGGACATCCATTTCGATCCGGATGCCTCGATCAAGGCCGTGGCGCCTCGATGACCTCGTTCGGGCGGGCTCGGTGAACGCCGCGCAGTCCGAGCAGTTGCGGGAGATCGTGCTCGGACGACGAAATGTGCTGGTGAGCGGGGCAGCGGGAGCCGGAAAAACCACATTGCTTGCCGCGCTGCTCGGCGAGGTGCCGACCGGTGAGCGCATCGTCGTCCTCGAGGACGTCGCAGAACTTCGCATTGCGCATCCGCACGTCGTGGCGCTCGAAACCCGGCAACCAAACGTTGAGGGTGTCGGTCGAACCTCGCTTGATCAACTGGTGCGTGAGGCGCTGCGCATGCGACCGGATCGCATCGCGATCGGTGAGTGCCGTGGCCCAGAGCTGCGCGAACTACTGGCCGCGCTGAATACCGGGCACTCCGGCAGCGCTGGCACGGTGCACGCCAATTCGCTCGCCGATGTTCCGGCCCGGCTTGAGGCGCTCGGTGCCGCAGCCGGCATCGCGCCGGCCTCGCTCGCGCGTCAGGCCGCCGCAGCCTTCGACGTGGTGGTGCACGTGGAACGCGCTGGCACTGGCCGGCGCATTGCCGCGATCGGCGACTTGACGCTGGCTGGCGATCGGCTGGCGGTGAGCGAATGAGGTGGCGGCGGTCGCCGCGGGTAGACGGCGACTTCGATGCGGTGGCCCAATCGGTTGAGCGGGTGGCGACGTTGTTGTCGGCCGGGGTGCCCGCGCACCTTGCTTGGCAGCACTCCGGTGCCGAGACGGCGTCGGCAACGCCCGAGTCCACCGCTGCGGCAGTCGTGATGCAAGCGGCGGCCGCGGTCGGTGCGGGTCGGAGCGCCGCCAGCGCGATTGTGGCGGCTACCGAGTCTGGCAGCGGGTGGCGGGTGGTTGCCGCCGCGTGGATGGTGGCCGAGCAGGGTGGGGCGCCGGCTGCCGCGAGCCTCGCGCGGCTCAGCGAGGCGTTGCGCGATGACGCCCAGGCGCGACGAGAAGTCGCAGCGGCGCTCGCGGGGCCCGTGGCGAGTGCTCGGCTGGTGGCGTGGTTGCCGCTCGTGGCCCTCCTGTTTGGCTCGCTCCTTGGGTTCGACACCCTGCATGTGCTCACCACCTCCCCCATTGGAATGGTGTGCGTCGCCGCAGGCGGGCTGTTGCTCTGGGCCGGCGCTCGCTGGTGTGCCCGGCTGGTCCACGACGCGCGGGCCGTGACCTCGGCCAGCGGCCTGAGGCTTGAGCTCCTCGCCATCGCGCTCGGCGGTGGATCATCGTTGGTCGGCGCCAAGGCGGCCGTCGACCACGCGGTGGCCACGTGCGGCCTGGCCGGCGGGGCCGAGGCGAGCGACCGCACCGCCGACTCTGCTGCGGCGATGGGAGCGCCCATCGGACCACTGCTTCGGGCCGAGGCATCCCGCCAGCGGCGCGAAGCCCGCACCGAGGCGTCGGCTCGCGCCGCGCGACTCGGCGTTCGCCTGCTGATTCCGCTCGGCGTCTGCACGCTCCCGGCCTTTGTGCTGCTGGGGGTACTGCCGATGCTCATCGCGGTCGTCGCCGACACGGTCGCAGCCACGTGACCCGTCCAACCCCTCGTGCCATGACCGGCCATTTGGCCACCGAAAGGATGAACGATGAATCAACTCGACACCCGCCCGAACCCTGGTTTGCGCGCCATTGGCCGCGCAATCGGGCGGTGCCTCGCTGGCGAGCGAGGCGCGGCCACCGCCGAATATGCAGTCGCCACGATGGCGGCGGTGGGGTTCGCCGGCCTGTTGGTGGTGATCTTGCGTGGCGATGAGGTCCGCGGGATTCTCACCGACCTCGTGCGGAATGCGCTCACGGTTCGGTGAGCGGGGGAGCGTGACTGCCGAACTCGCGGTTGCGCTCCCCGCCGTCGTCCTGATGCTCGCGCTGTGTCTGGCCGGGGTGCAAGTTGGTGCCGTCCACGTGCGCGTGACGGCGGCAGCGGCCGACGCGGCGCGTGCGCTCGGGCGGGGCGAATCGGATGCCACGGCCACTCGCATCGCCCAGGGGGTGGCCGGGGTGCCGGTGGCGCTCACGGCCAGCCGCGATGGTGAATTTGTGTGCGCCGCCATCGCCGGCTCCGCCGGCGGACTGCTGGCGGCAATCCGGGTGCAGGCTTCGTCGTGCGCGATGGATGGCGGGCGCTGACGTGCGCGGCACACCGGCCGGTACCGGCGTCCGCAGTGCCGTGGTGGCGCGCCGGCTGCTCCGATGCGACCGCGGTGCGGGCTCGGTGCTCCTCATCGGGCTCGCTGGGGCGCTGGTTGCGCTCAGTTCGGTGGTGGTGGTGGGCGGCACCGGGTGGGCCGCCGCGCAACGCGCTGCGGCTGCAGCCGAGCAGGGAGCGCTCGCCGGCGCCGATGCCGCCTCGGGGCGGGTGTCGGGTTCGCCGTGTGACGTGGCCCGGAGGACTGCTGAGCGCAACGGGGCATCCATGCGGGACTGCCGAGTCTCGGGCCTGATCGTGCGGATCGAGGTGGCGTCGCCAGCACTGGGGATCGAGATTATGCGCGCCGCGCGGGCAGGGCCTCCGGAATAGCGGTGGTGTGCATCCGGGCGCGCGTCGCCGGTGGAGTGCAGCGCGGCAGCGACCGGGTCGCTTCAGCTCGGGTGCACGAGTTCGGCTCGCACGGCAACGAATACCGGAGTTCGAGGCCGAATGTTGGCTTTTCGGCCACTGTGTGTATGGTTTGGCTAGTTACGGCTGGCGGGTTCTGTGCACGAGATGAGTCCAGCTCAGGCCGCGTAACGCAGGTGTTCCACCCCCGTCGTAAGTGTTAGGAGACGCGTGGCTCAGGGAAAAAAGCTCGTGATTGTCGAGTCGCCGACGAAGATGAAGTCGATCGCCGGGTACCTCGGCGACGGCTACGAAGTGCTGTCGTCGGTGGGTCACATTCGCGACCTCATCGAGCCGAAGAACCTCCCCGCCGAGTTGAAGAAGGGCTCGATCGGCAAGTTCTCGGTCGACGTCGACAACGGGTTCGTTCCGTATTACGTGGTGTCGCCGAGCAAGAAGAAGACGGTCGCCGACATCAAGCGGGCGTTGAAGGATGCCGATGAACTCCTTCTCGCTACCGATGAAGACCGCGAGGGTGAAGCCATTGCGTGGCATCTGCTCGAAGAACTGAACCCGAAGGTGCCGGTGCGGCGCATGGTGTTCCACGAAATCACCAAAGAGGCGATCCTCGCCGCAAAAGACAACACCCGTGAACTCGACACAGCCCTCGTCGACGCCCAAGAGACTCGGCGCATCCTCGACCGCCTCTATGGCTACGAAGTGTCGCCGGTGCTCTGGCGCAAGGTTGGTCCTGGCCTCTCGGCCGGCCGGGTGCAGTCGGCGGCGACCCGCTTGGTGGTCGACCGCGAACGGGAGCGACTCGCATTCGTCGCTGCCGGGTACTGGGATCTTGAGGGCAGCTTCGCGCCCGTGGCATCCGGAAATCTGTCAACGCACGCGGGCACGCCGTTCACCGCGAAGCTTGCCCGCATCGCCGGCACCCGCATCGCGACCGGACGCGATTTCAACGACCTCGGCCAACTCACCAGCAAAGCCGCCGTGCTCGATGAGGCCACCGCGACCGCGCTTGCCGATGCGATCCGCAACACCGCGGTTGCCAAGCGCGTGAGCAAGCTCGAGCAGAAGCCGTATTCGCGTCGCCCGGCGGCACCCTTCACGACGTCGACACTGCAGCAAGAGGCTGCACGCAAATTGCGCCTGTCGGCAAAAGACACCATGCGGGTTGCGCAGTCGCTGTACGAAAACGGGTACATCACCTATATGCGTACCGACTCGAACTCGCTGTCGGCGCAGGCCGTGAAGGCTGCGCGTGACCAGGCCGCGAAGCTTTACGGAGCCGAGTCGGTCGCGTCGTCGCCTCGCGTGTACGCGGGGAAGTCGAAGAACGCCCAAGAGGCGCATGAGGCGATTCGCCCGTCGGGTGAGGTATTCCGCACCCCCGCTTCGGTTGAGGGCCAGCTTCGCGGCACCGAGTTCAAGCTCTACGACCTGATCTGGAAGCGCACGGTTGCCTCGCAGATGGCCGACGCGAAGGGCTACACCGCAACGGTTACCATCGAGGTCGGTCCGACGGATGCCGCCACTGCGGCCCCGGCCGGCGCCACCGTTTCCCTCGCAAACACGGTCGCCGAGTTCACCGCGAGTGGCACCGTGATCACCTTCCGTGGATTCTTGGCTGCCTACGAGGAAGGCCACGACGAGGAGCGCAACGCCGACGACGTCGACGCCAGCGGCAAGCTTCCCGATATGACCGAGGGTCAGACGCTCGCGCTGAACGAGGTGAACGCGAAGGGACACGAAACGAGCCCGCCGCCGCGCTTCACCGAGGCGAGCCTCGTGAAGCGGCTCGAAGAGCTCGGCATTGGGCGCCCGTCAACATTCGCATCGATCATTTCGACGATCCTTGACCGTGGGTACGTCTCGGTGCGCGGACAGGCGCTCGTGCCGAGTTGGATCGCGTTCTCGGTCGTGCGGTTGCTTGAGGAACATTTCGGTGACCTGGTGCAGTACGACTTCACCGCCGAAATGGAAGACGATCTCGACCGCATCGCATCCGGCGACGCGGATCGGGTGGCCTGGCTCACCGAGTTCTACTTTGGCGGCGAGAAGCACCGCGGTCTTCGCCAGGTGCTCGACAACCTCGGCGAGATCGATGCCCGCGAGATCAACTCGGTCGTGGTCACGCCGGTCATCACGCTGCGCATCGGCAAGTACGGCCCGTACCTCGAGGTCGTTGACCCGGATGCGCCAGCTGACGCCACCCCGCGTCGGGTGAATCTGCCGCCTGAGCTGGCGCCAGATGAACTCACGCCGGCCAAGGCACAAGAGCTGGTGGATGCCCCGGTGCAAACCGATCGGGTGCTCGGTGTTGACCCAGCCACTGGCCGTGACATCGTCGCGAAGGACGGCCGCTTCGGACCGTACGTGACCGAGGTCATCGTCGACGAGGCATCCGAACCTGCGGTCGATGCCGCGACGGGCGAGGTGATCGAGAAGAAGCCAAAGCGGGGAGCGAAGGCGGCCGCGGTGAAGCCGCGGACGGCGTCGCTGTTCAAGTCGATGAGCGTCGACACCGTCGATCTCGCGACCGCGCTGAAGTTGCTCGCGCTGCCGCGCGTCGTCGGCGCCGACCCCGAATCGGGCGATGAGATCACCGCGCAGAACGGCCGTTACGGGCCGTACCTGAAGAAGGGCGCCGAGACGCGCACGTTGCCCACCGAAGATGACATCTTCGACCTCGACCTCGCCGGCGCCCTCGAGTTGCTCGCGCAGCCGAAGTACGGTGCGCGGCGGGCTTCGAGTGCGTTGAAGGAGTTCGACGCGGACCCCGTGAGCGG
The DNA here is from genome assembly GCA_035764905.1 of Candidatus Lumbricidiphila sp. Taxonomy (GTDB): domain Bacteria; phylum Actinomycetota; class Actinomycetes; order Actinomycetales; family Microbacteriaceae; genus Agromyces. The sequence continues at coordinate 79,360 of DASTYN010000004.1, forward strand.
CAAGCCGATCAAGGTGAAAGACGGACGCTTCGGACCGTACGTCACCGACGGTGTGACGAACGCGACGATTCCGCGCGCCGAAACGGTCGAGGAACTCACCTTTGAGCGGGCGGTCGAACTGCTGCAGATCAAGCGTGACAAGGGTCCCGCGGCGCCACGTGGCCGAGCGAAGGCTGCTGCCAAGAAACCGGCCGCCAAGAAGCCAGCCGCCAAGGCGACGACTGCGAAGAAGGCGACCACGACCAAAGCGACCGCCACGAAGACCGCGGCGACGAAGTCGGCGGCGACCACGAAACCAGCCACGACGAAGGCAGCCACTGCAAAGAAGGCACCGACGGCGTGAGTCGCGGCGTGTTCATCACCCTCGAGGGCGGCGATGGCTCCGGCAAGACCACCCAGGCCGCGCTGCTGCGTGATTGGTTCGCCGATCACCGCCGCCAGGTCGTGCTCACCCGTGAACCCGGGGGCACCGAGGTGGGGCAGAAGATCCGCGAGATCGTGCTGCACCATCGCGGTGCCGTGGCGCCGCGCGCCGAGGCGCTGCTCTACGCCGCCGACCGTGCGCACCACATCGCCACCCTGGTGCGCCCAGCGCTCGAACGAGGGGCGGTCGTTATTCAAGACCGCTACATCGATTCCTCGGTGGCCTACCAGGGCGCTGGCCGCGTGCTCGATGCCGACGAGGTTCGGTCGATTTCGCAGTGGGCAACCGAGTCACTCACACCGGATCTCACCGTGTTGCTCGACATTGACTCCGCCACCGCTCGCGCGCGGCTGGACGCCGAGAACAAGCGGTTTGATCGTCTTGAGGCCGAGGCATCCGAATTTCATGACCGGGTTCGCAGCGCGTTCCTGGCGCTCGCGGCGGACGAGCCCGAACGGTGGCTGGTGGTCGATGCGACCCTGCCTCCATCGCAGATCTCGGCGCAAATCACCCACCGGGTTGCCGCGCTCTTGTCCGAGTGACGGAGGCGCCCGGTAGCCTGGAGCGCGTGACGGTATGGAGCGATCTCACCGGCCAAGACTCGGCCGTGGCGACGCTTCGCGCGGCCGCCGCGGGGGCCGCCGACGGTTCTGAGCCGGTCGCGCATTCGTGGCTCATCACGGGTCCGCCCGGGTCGGGGCGATCGAACCTGGCACTTGCGTTTGCGGGTGCGTTGATTTCGGGGCGTCCAGATGGCGACGCCGCAACCTGGGCGCAGGTACAAGCGCACACCCACCCTGATCTGCATGTGCTGACCACCGAAGGTGTAATCATCAAGGTCGCCGACGTGCGTGAGATCGTGCGCCGATCGCACTACGCCCCGAGCGTTGGGCAGCACCGGGTAGTGCTCGTCGAAGACGCCGACCGAATGACCGAGCACACGTCGAACGTGCTGCTGAAGGAGCTTGAAGAGCCGCCGCCGCGCACGGTCTGGCTGCTCTGCGCCCCGAGCGAGGCCGATCTCTTGCCGACCATTCGGTCGCGGGTGCGGTCGCTGCGGTTGCGGGTGCCGTCGGTCGAGGCGGTTGCCGACCTGTTGGTGCGTCGCGACGGGGTGAACCCGGCGCTTGCCGAGCGGGCGGCGCGCGAGGCGCAGAGCCACATCGGCATGGCCCACCGGCTCGCCACCAGCGATGAAGCGCGCGCACGGCGTGCGGAGACGCTCGCGCTCGCACTGGGCGTGCGGTCAGCGGCGACGGTGGTTGCTGCAGCAGCCCGGCTGGTGCAGATTGCGGGCGACGACGCGAAGGCGGTCGCCGAACTTCGCGATGGTGCTGAACTTGAACATGCCCGGCAGTCGCTTGGCATTGCGCCGGGCGCGGCGGTGCCGACACAACTGCGGGCGCAACTGCGGGCGATCGAAGACGACCAGAAGCGCCGCCAAACGCGTACGCTGCGCGACGGTATCGACCGCATTCTGGTCGATCTCTCGTCGCTCTATCGCGACGTATTGTTGCTGCAACTTGGGGCCGGGGCCGAATTGGTGAACCGTGAGATTGCCGCAGAGCTCGCGGAGGCGGCATCCCGAACCACCGCGACCGTGACCTTGGCGACGCTGGCTGCGATCGACGAGGCACGCGAGCGAATCTCAAACAACGTGCAACCCACCCTCGCCCTTGAGGCGATGCTGGTGAGCGCGGTGCGCCGCAACGAGGAACGGGGAGCCGCATGATGAACGTCTCGACTCGGCGCATGCGTGCGCGTCGACGGGCTGCCGTTGGGATTGTGACCGTAGTCACGCTGGCGCTCAGCGGGTGCACGCCTTGGCCATTCTCGGTTGGCGCGAGCGGCGGCAGCCATGACGCGGCTTCGAGTCGCGGCGCTGACCAGCCCCACGTGGCCGAGACCGTGGCTCCCGACCTTCAGCAGTTCTACTCGCAGCAGCTCAACTGGAGCCGTTGTGGCGAGATGCAGTGTACGAACGCCACGGCGCCGCTCGATTGGGAGCATCCGGGCGCGGGGACCATTTCACTGCAACTCGTGCGGCATCGGGCGACCGGCAACAAGCTTGGATCGCTCTTCGTGAACCCGGGCGGGCCCGGGGGTTCAGGCGCGGATTTTGTCGAGAATTCGCTGAACTATGCCGTTGGTGACGCGTTGGTGCGCCAGTTTGACGTGATCGGGTTCGACCCGCGAGGGGTCGGCCGTTCGACCGCGGTCAAGTGTCTTGATGACGAGGCGATGACGAAGTACCTCTACGACATCGTTCCCGGCGCGATCGGCAGCGATGAATGGATCGCAGCGCAGACCAAGGCACAAACTGCATTTGGTGAGGCCTGCGTCAAGAACACCGGGCCGCTCATCGAACACGTCGACACGGTGAGCGCGGCGCGCGACCTTGACCTTCTGCGCTCGATCGTGGGCGATCAGAAACTCAACTACCTCGGCTTCTCGTACGGTACCTTCCTCGGTGCCACGTACGCGGGGTTGTTTCCGGCGAAGGTTGGACGCCTCGTGCTCGACGGCGCGCTCGACCCGGCTGCCGACGGCCTTGACCACTCGATCACCCAGGCGGTTGGGTTTGAAAGCGCGATGCGTTCGTACCTGACCAAGTGTCTGAAGGGCAAGGGTTGCCCGTTCAGTGGAAGCCCCGACGACGGGATGAAGCAGGTCGGTGCGCTGCTCGATGCGGTCGCAGCGAGTCCGCTGCGCGGTGACGATGGCCGCGAGGTCGGGTACTCGACGCTCAGCACCGCGATCGCGTACCCGCTGTACAGCCCACAGGCGTGGGATCAGCTCACCGCCATGTTCAAGGACGTGAAGTCGGGCAGCGCTGAACTCGCGCTGCAGCTCGCCGACGCGTACAACGATCGATCGGCGACCGGGCACTATTCCACCAACCTCATCCCGGCATTCATCGCGATTTCCTGTGCCGACGATTCCGGATCGACCGATGTCGCGACCATGCGGCGCGAGGCCGCCACGATCAACGAGGCCGCCCCGTATCTTGGCCCCGGGTTCGGGTACGCCGGCCTGTGGTGCAGCGGCATGCCAGCGGCGAAGGGCAAACCGGCGCCGATCAGTGCCGACGGTGCCGACCCGATCCTCGTGATCGGCACGACCAATGACCCGGCGACCCCATACAAATGGGCGCAGGCGTTGGCGAAGCAACTCTCGAGTGGAGTGTTGGTCACCTACAACGGCGAGGGGCACACCGCCTACAACAAGTCGAACTCGTGCGTGGATCGCACGGTCGAGAATTACTTCATCAACGGAACCGTGCCGAAGTCCGACCCGAACTGCTAACGCTGCCCGGTGAATCGCGGCGGCCGTTTCTCTTGGAACGCCGCGAAGCCCTCGCGGTAGTCGGCGGTCGCGCAGAGTTCGGCTTGCGCGCGATTTTCGTTCGACATACTTTGCCAGAGGCCGAGCCGGTCATCGCGCAGCTGTCGTACCAGCTCTTTTGAGGCCAGGAATGCGAGTGTCGCGCCATCGGCGGCCGCGCGTGCGGCACTCCTCGTCGCCTCGAGCACCCCGTCGGCAGGGAACACCCGACTGAAGAGTCCGGCCGCGACCGCCTCGGCACCACTCATGAGCCGTCCGGTGTAGATCAGATCCATTGTGCGGTGAGCGCCCAGGCGCTCAACAAACAGTGCATGTCCGCCGGAGTCGAGCGCCGCCCCAAGGTTGGCAAAGGGCGAACCGAACTTCGCGTCGTCGGCCACGTAGACCACGTCGCTTGCGATGAGCAGCCCGAGGCCGACGCCGAGACAGGCACCATGTGCCACCGCGAACGTCGGTGCCGGGAACGCGCTCATTCTGCGGAGGAGCGGTTCGACCTTGCCGCCCAGGTACCCAAGCACGTCATCGGTGCGCGGGTCCACGCCGGAGATATCGCGTCCGGCGCAGAACGCCCGGCCTTCACCGCGGAGCACCAGCGCCCGCACACCCGCACCTTCGGCCTCGTCGTACGCGGTGGCGAGCTCGTCAAGCGCGGAGTCGTCGAGCGCATTTAGCCGCTCTGGTCGGTTGAGCACGACCTCTGCGACACGGTACTCAATGGTGAGGCTCGGCATGGTCGCTCCTTTGGCGTGGGTGCTGGGTGCTGGGTGCTGGGTGCTGGGTGCTGGGTGTTGGTGAGTGGGTGTTGGGTGTGGGGAAGTGGCGGCGCCGGTGGTCGCTCAGGCGTCGTAGTCGACCCGGACGCGGTCGCTGGTCGGCACCGATTGGCAGGTGAGCACATACCCTCGGTCGAGTTCGTCTGGTTCGAGGGCGTAGTTTTCGCGCATCTCGACCGTGCCTTCGCGGATGACGGCACGGCAGGTGCCGCACACACCGCCTGCGCAGGCAAACGGGGCGTCGCTGCGCACCCGCAGGGCGGCGTTCAAGATGGTTTCGTTCGAGTGTTTGGGCGAGGTGACGGTGACCGAAGCGCCGTCGAGCAAGATCTCGATGGTGTGCACCTCGGTACCCGCATTGATCACGATCGGGCGCCCATGTTGCGGACGTGGCGAGTTCGCCCCCTCGTCGGTCGTGAACAGTTCGTAACGCACCTGCTCGTTCGCGACCCCGTGTGCAGCGAGGGTGTCACGGCACGTTTGCACCAGTTCGAACGGGCCGCAGAGGAACCATCCGTCGATCGTCTCTGGCCGTACCAAGGTGTGAAAGATTCGTTCGATCCGGTCGGCGTCGAGGCGCCCGCTGAGCAATGCTGAACTGCGCTGCTCGCGGGTGAGCACATGGTGCAGCTCAAGCCGCGACGGGTAGCGGTCTTTGAGATCGGCGAGTTCGTCGACGAACATCGTGTCTTGTGCGGTGCGGTTCGAGTAGATCAGCGCGAACGTCGACCGGGCATTGCCCCGAAGGGCGTGCTCAATGAGCGAGAGCACCGGGGTGATGCCACTGCCAGCGGCGACCGCCGCGTAGCGGCCCGGTGCGTCGGGGTGCTGCAGGGTGAAGCGCCCCTCGGGACTCATCACCTCAAGCTTCATGCCCGGCGCAAGGTGCTCGACCGCCCAGGTCGAAAACACGCCGCCCAGGTCTCGCTTAATGCCAACCTGCAGAATGCCCGGCATCGGCGCCCGGCAGATTGAGTAGCTTCGGCGCATCGGCTCGCCCTCGAGCTCCTGCCGAATTGCAATGTACTGCCCAGGGTCGTAGCGGTAGGCATCGGCGAGGGCATCGGGCACGGTGAAGGTCACCTCGATCGAGTCATCCGTGACGTGACGAACCCGGGCGACCTCGAGTGTGTGGAATTGCCCGCGGCGCTTGGTTGACTGCGCTGTCGACATCGCAGCCCCGTTCAATGCGTCTTGAAGTAGTCGAATGGTTCGAGGCACCGAAGGCAGGTGTAGAGCGCTTTGCACGAGGTGGACCCAAACCGCGAGAGTTCGCGGGTATGCAGCGACCCGCAGTGCGGGCAGCGGATGCCGAGACCGAGCGAGACCCGACCATCGACTCGAGGCGCCGGGGGTGCGATACCGAATTCCTGCAGTTTGGTGCGGCCGGCATCGGTCATCCAATCGGTGGTCCATGCGGGGGCGAGCACGGTGCGAACCTCGACGTTTGGGTAGCCGCCGCCGTGGAGCGCCGCCGTGATGTCGTCGCGGATCGCGTCGAGCGCGGGGCATCCTGAATAGGTCGGCGTAATGTCGACCGTCACCTGCCAGGTGTCGTCGCGGGCGGTGACGGCGACTTGGCGCAGGATGCCGAGGTCCTCGACGGTGAGCACCGGCACCTCGGGATCGAATACCGCCGCGGCGAGATTCCACGCCCGGCGTGACTGGGGGTCGGTGGGCGGTAGAGCCGAGGTCGAGGGCGCTGCCGAGTCGCGCGGCGGGGAGTGGGTGGCGTCAGCGTTCACCAGACCGCTCCCGGGTGTTGGCGGGCGAGCACCTGCAGTTCAGCGAGCAGACGGCCGAGGTGTTCGGTGTGAATGCCGAAACGGCCGCCCCCGGTCGACGGTGTGACGATCGGTACCTGGAGCCCCGACGCTTCGATCAGCGGCGGCACAACCGCCTCGAAGTCGCCCCGCAGTGTTGTCGGGTCGACCGCGATCCCATCGAGCCCGGCCGCCTGCGGGTCTGGCTGGAACAGTTCGTCGACGTAGGGCCAGACGAAGTCCAGGCTCGCCTGCATGCGGCGATTCGACTCGGCGGTGCCGAGCCCGAGTCGACGTACCCACTGCGCCGCGTGGTCGACGTGGTACTCGACCTCCTTCACCGCCTTGGCGCTGATTGCGGCCAGCGTGGAGTCCCGCGAGTCGGCGAGGCGGGCAAAGAGGGCACGGAGCACCACGGATGCCACCAACTGGCGCGCGATGGTCTGGCCGAAATCGCCGTTCGGCAACTCGAACAACCACCGACACCGAAACTCGGATTCGTCGCGAAAATAGGCGAGGTCGTCTTCGCTTTTGCCCCAGGCGCTGCCCGCATAGGTGAGCAGGCTCCGGGCTTGGCCGAGGAGATCGAGCCCGATGTTGCCGAGCGCGAGGTCTTCTTCGAGTTCGGGGGCGTGACTGATCCACGCGCCAAGTTGTTGAGCGAGGATGAGCAAGTCATCGGCAATGCCGAGCGCGTACTGCGCGACGGCCGGGTCGGCGACCGCAGTCCCCGCGTCGACCCAGGTGGCCACAATCTCGGGGGACACTGCTGCCGAGATTGCTCGTTTGGTGTAGCGCTGGTGGCTGCCGACCGCGTGCGCGTTCACAGGTGTGGCACCGTCTCTGACTCGGTGTAGTACGTCGCGTGGCGGTACTCCTTGCCTTGGGGCGACTCGAAGAATGCGCCGCGGGCATCGGGGTCGCTCGCAGTGATGTCGGCTGAGGCGACCACCCAGATCGAGACCCCCTCGCCGCGGCGGGTGTAGAGGTCGCGCGCATTGCGCACCGCCATTTCGGCGTCAGGTGCGTGCAGCGACCCGGCGTGCACATGTGAGAGTCCTCGCCCCGCACGAATGAACACTTCGTAGAGCGGCCACTGCTCACGGCCGTCGCCGTAGCCGGGGCTGGGCATCAGGCCACCAACGGTCGAGGTGCGGCCCAGGCATCCGATGTTCGCGCAGCCTCGCGCGCCGCATATGCCGCCGCCGCCTCGCGCACCCAGGCGCCGTTCCTATGCGCGGCCGTGCGGTTTGCGATGCGGATGTGGTTGGCCGGCCCATGCCCCTTCAAGATGTCGAAGAACTCGTCCCAGTCGAGTGGGCCGAAGTCGTAGTGACCGCGTTCCTCATTCCAGCGAAGCTCAGGGTCGGGCAGTGTGACGCCGAGCACATCGGCCTGCGGCACGATCATGTCGACGAACCGCTGGCGTAGGTCATCGTTGCTGAACCGCTTGATGTTCCAGTCCATCGACTGGCTCGAGTGCTCAGACTGCGAGTCCGGCGGGCCAAACATCATCAAAGCTGGCGCGTACCAACGATCCACCGACTCCTGGGCCATCGCCTGCTGCGCCTCAGTGCCCCGCATCAGCGAAAACAGAATCTCAAACCCCTGCCGCTGATGGAACGACTCTTCTTTGCAAATGCGGACCATCGCCCGCGCGTACGGCCCGTACGACGCCCGACACAGCGGCACCTGGTTGCAGATCGCGGCACCATCAACGAGCCATCCGATCGACCCCATATCGGCCCAGGTCGGCGTGAGGTAGTTGAAAATCGATGAGTACTTCGCGTTGCCGCTGAGTAACTGCTCGGTCATCTCATCGCGGCCGATGCCGAGGGTCTGCGCGGCCGAGTAGAGGTACAGTCCGTGGCCCGCTTCGTCTTGCACCTTGGCCATGAGAATCGCCTTGCGCTTCAGGCTCGGCGCCCGCGTGATCCAGTTGCCCTCAGGCTGCATGCCGATGATCTCGGAGTGGCCATGCTGCGAAATTTGCCGAATCAGCGTGCGGCGGTACGCCTCCGGCATCCAATCTGATGGCTCGACACGGGCATCTGCGGCGATGAGTTCGTCGAACTTCGCCTGCCCCGCGGCATCCGTTTTGGTCGTCATTGCAACTCCTGCGTTGACCGGCCGGTTGGATCTATTTCTTACCGTCCGTTCAGTCAGTATATAATCGGGTCACGTGGTCAGCAAGCGATCGCGGCCACCCTCGATGAGGAGCACGCATATGGCAGAGCCGCACTCCGAGACGTCCGCTCGCCCGCGGGTGATGGAGAACGATGTGGCCGCCGACGCGCTCGGCATCGTGGTCGAGGCGACCGCCCCTGGCCACGCGGTGCTCACGATGGTCGTGCGCGACGACATGCTCAACGGGTTCGGAATCACCCACGGCGGATTCGTGTTCGCGCTCGCCGATACCGCGTTCGCGTACGCCTGTAACCAGGGCGAGACGGTGACCGTCGCCTCGGGCGCCGACATTACGTTCTTTCGGTCGACGGGTGCCGGTCAGACACTGCGGGCGACCGCGACCCAGCGTGCGACGGTCGGCCGCAATGGCCTCTGTGACATTACGGTGACGGATGACTCGGGCGAACTCGTTGCCGAATACCGCGGCCGTTCGTTCACCACGAACCGCGCGTTTGCGAACGACTGAACGGTGCCAGACGACGAATCTGCCATCGGCCGCCGGCAACGAATCGCTACGTTGCTGCTGGCGCTACCCAAACGGCTGTGTACCGCCAGAAGAGCGATCGACGCATCTTCACGCCCGGGAGCACGTCGTTCGCCGCGACAGCGATCTCGGCGAACGTCTCACGCGGCTCAAACGTCGGCGCGGTCATGTTTTCGAGGGTTGCGTGTGCGGGTCGAGGGTGTCGTAGTGCGCCGATCATTGGGTTGAGGAGCATCGATGCGATCGACCATGCCGCGTCGGCCTTCGTCTCTGTTGCCAATCCGACGATGACCAGGCGGCCGCCCGGTCGTATCAGGGCGCGGGCGGCGTCAAGGCTCTGCCTCAGGGGAAGATGATGGAGAACCGCTACGAACGTGACCAAGTCATAGCTCGACTCGTGGAGCAGTGTGTCCTCGAACGACCCCTCGTGAATGATCGCGGTCTTGACGTCGGACAGGTTGGCTCGTGCGCGCAACGCGGTGCGGCGGTCCGGTTCGATTCCGGTTACGTCGTCCATCACGACTGCCAGCCGCTTCAACAGGTTTCCTGTACCGCACCCGATGTCGAGTGCGCTGGAGCCGCCCCGGCGACGGACCTTTCGCGCGTGCCACAACACCCAGCGGGTATACGCGTCATTGTGAGACCACGGATGCTTCGCGTTGAATCGGCCCAGCCGCTGAAGCAGTCGTGTCGTCGTCGGTCCCACCCATCGGAGTGTAGACGTCATCACGATCCGGGCACATTCAGGTGCCGCAAACTTCGGCTTTGGTTGTGGAACACTAAGGCCATGCCTGCTCACAGCACTGAAATTCGACGCGGTCGCCCAGGGCATGACCGCGACAGTGTGCTCGTCGTGGCAGCGGGTGCGTTCAATGAGTTCGGCTATGACGCGACGTCGATGGGCACGCTCGCCGAGCGGCTCGGCGTGACGAAGTCAGCGATCTACTACCACTTCGAATCAAAGGCGCAGATTCTCGAGCGGGCGCTCGATGAGGCGCTTGGTGCCCTCGAGGGCGTGCTCGACGAGGCGACCGGGGCAGCGCACGCGGCGGATTCGGCGATCGACCGGCTCGCGTTCGTGATGCGTGGGGCCGTACTCGTGCTCGTCGACAAGTTGCCGTACGTGACGCTGCTACTGCGCTTGCGCGGCAACTCTGAGGTCGAACGCGCGGCGCTCGCGCGCCGCCGCGCATTCGACCGCGCCGTGAGCGACCTCGTCGTTGCGGCGAAAGACGAGGGGGCGCTGCGGCCCGACATTGACCCGCGGATCGCCGAGCGACTCATCTTCGGCATGATCAACTCGATCGCCGAGTGGTACCGGCCGGAGGGTCCGGAGGACGCACAGCGGCTGGCCGATGATGTGCTCGCGGTGGCACTCGGCGGGCTCCGCCGGAGCGCCGGGTAGCCGCGCTGCAGTAGCGCGCCAATTGGCCTCCGGGCGAGGCATCGGTCAGGTCGTCAGGCGATCGCTTGGTCTCGGGTCTTCGCGACCAGCGTCAACACGTCGTAGGTTGCGACAGTTTCATCGCGCTGGTTTCGGAGCACGGCATCCCATCGAACCTCGCCGTACTCGTCGGTCTCGCGTGGAGTGATCTGTTTCGCCGTGAGCTCGACGCGAATGCTGTCGCCCGGCGACACCGGTGTGATGAACCGAAGGTGCTCAAGCCCGGAGTTCGCGAGCACCGGGCCCGGGGCAGGGTCGACGAAGAGCCCAGCCGCCCACGACACCAGCAGGTACCCATGTGCCACCCGCCCCGGGAAGAACGGGTTTGCCGCTGCCGCGACCTCGTCGGTGTGGGCGTAGAACGTATCGCCGGTGAACTCGGCGAACTGTTCGATGTCGTCGAGGGTGACGGTTCGCGATGGCGACGCCACCTGATCGCCGAGCCGCAACTCAGCGAGCGATTTGCGGAACGGGTGTTCGCCATTCGGCTGCGTCGGGGCGCCCGCATGCCAGATGCCGGTGAGCGCGGTGAGCATCGCCGGCGAACCCTGCACCGCGGTGCGCTGCATGTAGTGGGTTACCGCGCGAATGCCACCGAGTTCCTCGCCGCAGCCGGCCCGACCCGGCCCACCGTGCACGAGCTGCGGGAGCGGCGAACCGTGCCCGGTTGAGGTCTTCGCGTCATCGCGATCCAGCAGCAATACTCGGCCGTTGAACGCTGCAATGCGGGTGGCGAGTTCGACCGCGACGACTGGGTCATGGGTCGCGACCGAGGTCACCAACGACCCGCCACCTCGCCCAACCAGGTCGGCCGCCTCGGCGAGCGTGTCATATGGCAACAGACTCGCGACCGGCCCGAATGCCTCGATCTCATGAACACCGGGGTTGGTCGGGTCGTCGAATTGCAACAGCACCGGTGCCATGAACGCTCCGGATGGCGCGACCGCGGTCGAGCCATCCGCCAGTCGAACCGGGGGAGCGGGATCGATCGAACCGACCACGACGCGCCCGCCCGCTTCGCGAAGTCGAGCCACCTGCCGGAGCACCTCATCGCGCTGATCGAGCGAAACGAGCGGTCCCATAGTGACCCCCTCGGCACGCGGATCGCCAACGATGGTGCGCTCGTCGATGCGGGTGGCGACCGCTGCGACGACCGCATCGGCCTGGCTGCGGGGCACGATCGCGCGCCGGATGGCGGTGCACTTCTGCCCGGCCTTCGCGGTCATTTCGGCGACCAGCGACTTGACGTAGGCGTCGAATTCTGGCGTGCCAGCGACGGCATCTGGCCCAAGGATCGACGCGTTGATCGAGTCGGTTTCGGTCATGAACCGAACTCCGCCCGCCTGCGCCGCTGCGTGCTGGCGCAGCCCGTCGGCCGTTGATGCGCTGCCGGTGAACGCAACGAGATCGCCGAGACGCAGGTGATCAAACAGATCGGGCACGCTGCCCGACACCAGCGAGAGCGCTCCGGCCGGGAGCCGACCTGACTCGACGACGATGCGAACGAACGCCTCGGCGAGATACCCGGTTGGGGTCGCCGGTTTGATCAGCGTCGGCACGCCGGCGAGGAATGCCGGCGCGAACTTCTCAAGCGCACCCCACACCGGAAAGTTGAACGCGTTGATCTGCACCGCAACGCCCGGCAGTCGGGTGTACATATGCCGTCCGAGGAATGTACCGTCTTTCGCGAGGTTCTCAGCCGGACCGTCGACGATCACCGTCGTGTTCGGCAGCTCGCGCCGACCCTTCGACGCGTAACTGAAGAGCACGCCGATGCCACCATCGATGTCGATCCATGAGTCAGCTCTGGTCGCGCCGGTGCTTGTCGACAGGGCGTAGAGCTCGGCCTTGCGGTCGGTGAGCGCGAGCGCCAGCTGCTTGAGGCGCAGCGCACGCTGGTGAAAGGTGAGCGCTCCGATTGACGCCTGGCCAACGGAGCGGGCGTACTCGAGGGCGCCCGCAAGGTCGAGCCCGAGGGTTGACACCCGGGTGACCAGTTCGCCGGTGGCCGCATCGCGCACGTCAACGGCGTCGGCGTCGGACTCGGGGGTCCACCAGGCGTCCTGAACGTAGCTCGGCAGGATCTCGGTCATCGGTGCTCCTTGGCTGGCGGCCGCTCGCCGGCTTCATGTGGCGGGCCGCCCTGGGCATCCCACACGAAGAATCCCTCGCCGGTCTTTCGGCCGAGCTTGCCCGCGGCCACCAGATCGCGAAGCAACCGCGGCGGTTCGAACCGCGGTCCGAGCGCCCCCGCAAGGTACTCGGCAATGCCGAGGCGCACGTCGAGGCCGACCATGTCGGTGGTGCGCAGCGGGCCGGTCGCGTGCCGGTAGCCGAGCACCATCGCGGCGTCGATGTCGTCGGCGGTCGCGATGCCCGACTCAAGCATCCGGATCGCCTCAAGCGCGAGCGCAACCCCGAGCCGCGATGACGCGAAACCGGGGCTGTCGGTCACGGTCACCGGGGTCTTGCCGAGAGCACGCACCCAGTCGCCGGCACCGCGGACGACGGCCGGGTCGGTCTGCGTTCCCACCACGACTTCGATGAGCGCCGAGCTTGGTACCGGGTTGAAGAAGTGCAGTCCGATGAACTGGGCTGGGCGCGCGAGCGCGGCCGCAAGGTCGTCGATCGAGAGCGAGGAGGTGTTGGTCGCGAGCGCCGCGGTGGGCGAGAGCAGCGCTTCGACCGCTGGGAGCACCGCGAGTTTCAACGCGAGCGTTTCGGGGATCGCCTCGATCACGAGGTCGCGATCGGCGAGCGCGGCGCGATCTGCGGTGAGGTGCAGCGCCGCGCTGAAGTCGGCGGCGGTTCGATCAACGCCGCCCATCGCGATGCTTCGGTCGAGCGACGTGCGAATGCTGAGTTCGGCCCGCCCCAGCTGATCGGGTTGGTCAACGACGACCACGTCGCATCCGACAATCAGAAACGCGTGTGCGATGCCGCTGCCCATGCGCCCGCCACCGAGCACGCCAACGCGAGCCGGCAGCACACTGACGCCGACCGGAAGCCCGCCTGCCCCGTCAGGGAGCTGGCTCATGGCCGCCGCCGTTTGGCCAAGAACTCGCTCATCCGCCGGTGCTTCTCTGGCGACTCGAACAGGATCGCCTGCGTTCGGTCATCAATCTCCGGATGCTCCGCCCGAGGCGCCGCGAGCGCCGCCTTCGTCAACCGGGTTGCGAGCGGGTCATTCGCCGCGATCTGCGCAGCCGTCGCCCGAGCCTCATCGAGCAGCCGGAACGATGGCACGACGCGGCTCACCAGCCCAACCCGAAGTGCCTCATGGGCATCGAGCCGCCGGCCGGTGAACAACAGGTCGGCTGCCACCGCTTCGCCGACGATCTCTGGCAGGCGCCAGGTCGCGCCAGCGGCGGCGAGAATGCCAAGCCCGGTTTCTGGGTGCCCGATGCGCAGGCCCTCACCGGCAATTCGGATGTCGGCGGCGTACGCCAACTCAGCCCCGCCGCCGAGCGCCCACCCGTCGATGGCGGCGATGACCGGCATTGGCAGCCGGTGAATCCGGTCGAACGCTCGCGAGTTGATGCCGGCGAGCGCATCAGCCGCGGTTCGCTCGCGCAGCTCGGCAATATCGGCACCCGACGCGAAGACCTCGCGACTGCCTGCGATGAGCAGCACGCGCGGTTCCCGCTCGAGCGACGCGCAGAGTTCATGAAACTCATCAATCATCGCCCGCGAGATCGCGTTGCGCGTCGACGGTCGGTCAATGGTGGCTTCGACGTGGGTGTCGAAGTGTTCGATTCGTAGTTCGCTCATCAGACCCGCTCCACAATCAGTGCGGTGCCCTGGCCGACACCGACGCACATCGTTGCGAGCCCGCGCCTGGCGCGCTCGCGTTCCATCCGGCCGAGCAGGGTGACCACGATGCGGCACCCACTCGACCCGAGCGGGTGGCCAAGAGCGATCGCGCCGCCATCCGCGTTCACGATCGACCCATCGAGGCCAAGGCGGCGAATGCTCGCCAGTGCCTGCGTGGCGAATGCCTCATTCAGTTCGACCGCGTCGAGGTCGTCGATGCCGAGGCCAGCTCGTTCGAGGGCCTTCTCGGTCGCTGGCACCGGGCCGAGCCCCATCACTTCTGGTGCCACCCCGGCCGCGGTGCCGATGAGCACCCGGGCGCGAGGGGTGAGGCTGTAGCGTTCGATCGCGGCTTCGCTCGCGACAACAATGGCGGATGCCCCGTCGCTGAGTGGGCTCGAATTGCCTGCCGTGACCACGGTGCCGCCCGAAACGACCGGCTCCAGTCTGCTGAGCGCCTCGAGGCTAGTGTTGCGGCGCGGCCCTTCATCTGCGGTCACCATGCCCGTCGTGGTCTCGATCGCCAGCAACTCGGCGTCGAAGCGCCCGGCGTCCTGCGCCGCAATGGCTCGCTGGTGCGACCGCAGTGCGAATGCATCGGCGTCTGATCGAGTAATGCCATCAACCCGAGCTACTGCTTCGCCGGTCTCGGGCATTGAGTAGGTCGACTTTTCACGGGCGGCGAAGCGCGGGTTCGTGAAGCGCCATCCGATCGACGTATCAAATGCAGCGCCGGGGCGCGCCCATGCCTTGTCAGGTTTCGCCTGTACCCACGGGGCACGAGTCATCGATTCGACGCCGCCCGCGATGACGAGGTCGGCGTCACTGGCGCGTACGATTTGGGAGGCGAGGATGATCGCCGACATCCCTGATGCGCAGAGTCGGTTGACCGTGATGCCAGGCACGTGATCGGGGAGGCCGGCGAGCAACACCGCCATGCGGGCGACATTGCGGTTGTCTTCGCCCGACTGGTTTGCCGCGCCGAGGATCACCTCGTCGATCGCGGTCGGGTCGATGCCAGTGCGCGAGATCACCGCGCTGACGACGGCGGCTGCAAGGTCGTCTGGGCGAACCGAGGCGAGGGCGCCGCCGTAGCGCCCGATTGGCGTTCTCACCCCGTCGACCAAGAATGCCTCGACCACTTGCGCTCCATTACCAAATACTGACCGATTGGACGGTAAATAGATCAGTCCGATCATCGCAGGCAAACGGCGGTTCGGCAAGGATGCAATTGCGCTGGAAGCCCGGCGTCCGCGTTTGGGTGCCGGCCCGCGGCAGCCACCGCACGGGTCGAGTCCGGTCGACGGGTGCGCTAGAGTCGTATCCGTCAATTGCGGCTGAACCCTCGTGGCTCGGCGGCGGATTGGCACCGCGCTTCGGCGCACGCCGCCCTAGCTCAGTCGGCAGAGCGATTCACTCGTAATGAATAGGTCACGGGTTCGATTCCCGTGGGCGGCCCCAATTCGAAAACCCCTGGTCGACCAGGGGTTTTGTGGTTTCCGGCGTGGATGGTTGCGCGCTGCGGCCCGCCGCGCACTCGATGGCCGTCACTCATATGATGGGCCTATGAGTGCGCGCAGTGGCGATCTGGCAGTGGCTGACCCGTTTGATGACCGAATGGTGTTGCAGCGAGGCATCCCGGTGCCAATCTGGGGCGCCGCGGCCCCCGGCGCCGACGTCGTCGTGCAGTTCGCCGATCAGCGAGCGAGCACGCGAGCTGAGTCGGATGGTTCGTGGTGGGTGATCCTCGACCCAATGCCGGCGAACGCCGAAGACCGACCGCTCACCGTGACCAGCGACGCCGACGAGATCACCGTTGCTGACGTTGTGGTCGGCGATGTGTGGCTCACCTCCGGGCAGTCGAATATGGAGCGCAGCTTCTATTTCGACCCAGCGCTCGCCGCTCAGGCGCACGAAACGGATGACCCGCTCCTCCGCCTGCGAATCATGACGCAGCGTCCAGCCGACGTGCCCCAGAGGGACATCGAGGGCAGCCCGTGGATGCGCTGCACTGCCGAGGCGCTCCGGGCCGACAACGGCAGGGTTCGCGATGTCGAGGATCCCAATGCTGTGGCGCCGGGTTTCTCGGCCGTTTCGTACGCATTCGGGCGACGCATTCGGGCCGAGGTCGGCGTCCCAGTCGGCCTCGTCAGCGCCTCATGGGGAGGCACCAGAATCGAAGCGTGGACCCCGCCCGGGGCTTCCCCCGATGTACCAGCGCCCGCGACCGATGAACCGCACCAGCAACGAAGTGCGCTCTTTCAGGGCATGCTCGCCCCCTGGGTTGGCTATGGGCTGAGCGGTGCACTCTGGTACCAAGGTGAAACCAACATCATGCAGGGTGATGGCGCGACCTACACCGATCGCACGGTTGCGCTGGTGTCGGCCTGGCGCGATGCCTGGGCACAGGGTGCGTTTCCGTTCTACTTCGTGCAGCTCGCACCGTATACCTACGAGAATTCGCTTCCCGAGTTCTGGCAGGCGCAGCTGCGAGCGGTCGCCGCGGTCGGCAACTCCGGAATGGCCGTGACCCAAGACATTGGCGACTGGGATGACATTCACCCGCTCACCAAGGTTCCGGTGGGTGAACGTCTGGCCAGACTCGCGCTCTCACGTCACTACGGTGTGCCGACCATTGACGACAGCGGCCCGATCTTCGCTGGGGCGAAACGTGAGGGCTCAGTCGTTCGGTGTCGGTTCGAATTCGCCGAGAGCGGGCTTCACTCGAGCGACGGCGAACCACTTGCTGGGTTCGAGCTCGCGGCTGGTGGCGAGTTCGTGCCTGCGCAGGCTGAGACGATCGGTAATGAACTGTTCGTGCGGGCCGACGGGGTGCATCACCCATCGCAGGTTCGGTTCGCGTGGGTCACCGGTCAAGACACCAACGTTGTGAACGGTGCCGGGTTGCCGATGGTCGCGTTCTCGGCCGCCGTCGAGTAGTTCCACCCCGCCGCATAGGCTTGCCCCATGACGACTGAGCCGACGACCACCCTGCGCTGGGGCATTTTGGCAACCGGCGGAATTGCCAGAGCCTTCACGAACGACCTGAAACTCAACGGGTTCACGGTCACCGCGGTCGGGTCGCGCAGCGAGGAGTCCGCGGCAGCGTTTGCGGCAGAGTTCGACATTCCGAACGCGCACGACAGTTACGAGGCTCTCGTCGCCGACCCCGACGTCGACATCGTCTACATCGCCACGCCGCATCCGATGCATGAAGCGAACGCACTCCTCGCGATCAGCGCCGGCAAGCATGTGCTCATTGAGAAACCGTTCACGATCAACCGCGGTGAGGCGCAGCGCATCGCCGACGCCGCAGCGGCGGCCGGGGTGCTCGCGCTCGAGGCCATGTGGACCCGCTACCTGCCCCATATGGCCCGCATCCGCGAGATCATCGCCGCCGGCACGCTCGGTAAGGTCGTCGCGGTGACGGCCGATCACACCCAGAAACTTCCGGATGACCCGGGCCACCGCATCAACGCCATCGAACTCGGCGGGGGTGCCCTGCTCGACCTCGGCATCTACCCGATCTCATTCGCGTGGGACGTGTTCGGCAAGCCGACCACGATCTCGGCGCAGGCGACCTTCAAAGACACCGGTGCTGACGCCCACGTCGCGACGATCTTCGGGTACGGCGATGACCGCATCGCGACCTCACTGTCATCGAGCATCACCCGCGGCACGAATACCGCCGTGGTGCACGGCACCGACGCACGCATCGAGATCGACTCGGTCTGGTACTGCCCGACCTCATTCCGGGTCATCGCAACGAACGGCGACGCACTCGAGCAGTTCAGCCATGACGTCGTCGGACGCGGCATGCAGTACCAGGCCTGGGCCGCCGAGGCGCTGGTCGCCGCAGGCAACCTCGCCGGCGGCCTGCTGCCGATCGCCGAGACGATCGAAATCATGGGCACCCTCGACGAAATTCGCGCCCAGATCGGCCTGAAGTACCCGAGCGAGGCGTAACCTCAGAAGCGGGTCAATCATGGTTCGCGCACTGCTCATCATCGACGTACAGAACGACTTCACCGAGGGCGGCGCCCTCGCGGTGGAGGGTGGCTCCCGCGTCGCCGCTGGCATTACCGAGCACCTGCGCGAGCACGCCGGTGACTACCAACTCATCGCCGCCTCCCGTGATTGGCACAACCCCAGCGACGATAACGGTGGCCACTTTGCCGCGGACACACCTGACTACGTGCACACCTGGCCGGTGCACTGTGTGGCGGGAACCGACGGCGCCGAGTACCACCCTGCGCTCGACACCTCTGCGGTGACCGTGCACATTCGCAAGGGGCAAGGCAAGCCGGCGTACTCAATTTTTGAGGGCACGGATGCCTCGGGCACCCCATTCGGCGAGATCCTCATTGCGCACGCGGTGACCACGGTCGACGTTGTGGGGATTGCCACCGACTACTGCGTGCGCCAGTCGTGCCTCGATGCGCTCGCGCATGGGCTGCGCGTGAATGTGCTCACCGACCTCATCGCGGGCGTCGCGCCCGAGACATCCGAAGCCGCGCTCGCCGAACTTGCGCATGCGGGCGCGGTGCTCGTCCGCCGGTAGCCGCGTGCCTACCGGCGGCCCCGAACAGGGTTCGGGCGCCAACTTGCCGTGATCGCAAGATTGGGCATTCTTACTTCGGCTGCTGGTCAACACGCCCGAAGCGAGTGCGGCAAGATTGACGTGTGAAGACAGTGCAGTTGCGCGAATATGTCATTGTTGACGGCCTCTGGTCAGACTACCTCGACTGGTGGCAGAACAAATTGGCGCCGATGCGCCGCGACTACGGGTTCACGATCGAGTTCGCTTTCGGCGACCCAAGCACGAGCCGATTCACCTGGGCGGTCAGCCTGCCGGGTGACCAGGCCGAGTTCGAGCGCATCGATGAAGAGTACAAGGTCTCACCACTGCGTGATGCGGTGTTCGCCGGCCAGCCGAAGTGGACCTCGGCGATGCAGCTGTCGTACACCGAGGTTTACGCATGAGTGACTTCGAAGACCGCCGCAGCACCTGGATCGCCCGCGAGGAACTCGCTGAACAGATCATCCCGTTGGTCGGAGGGCTCTACCGCGATTTCGGTGTCGTCACCTCGATCCACGGGTGGCGACTGATCAACCGATCAACGGTTGAACTCCTGACGGCCCATCGCCTGCAACGGCACACCACCGACGAGCAGCTGAACCTCGAAGACAGCATCCGGGTGCTCGAGGCACTGCGTGAGATCGCGCCGGGTCCGGCGTCGATCGATATCGCACGCCTGGTTGAGTGCTACAACGAGGCCGGGGCATCCGGTGACTTTGTGGACTTCATTCGTGGCGAGCTGTCGCAGGTCGTCGGTGGCGACGAGCCGAGCGGCACCGATGTGGTGCTGTACGGCTTCGGCCGCATTGGTCGTCTGCTGGCCCGTATTCTGATCGCCCACACCGGCGGCGGCCACGGGCTGCGCCTGCGCGCGATCGTGGTGCGTAAGGGGGCCGAGAACGATCTCGCGAAGCGGGCCAGCCTGCTCATGCGCGACAGCGTGCACGGCCCGTTCCAGGGGTCAATCGAGGTTGACGAGGTGAACAACACGATCCTCGCGAACGGCACCTTGATTCAGGTGATCTACGCCGATGACCCGGCCGCGATCGATTACACCGCCTTTGGCATTGACAACGCGATCGTGGTTGACAACACCGGCCGGTGGCGTGACGAGGCCGGCCTCGGCCAGCACCTGCAGGCGAAGGGGGTTGCCCGGGTGCTGCTCACCGCGCCTGGCAAAACGCCGATCAAGAACATCGTCTACGGCATCAACCACGACGACATCGAGCCGACTGACCGGATTCTGTCGGCCGCTTCGTGCACCACCAACGCGATCACTCCCGTGCTCGCCGCGGTCGACGAAGCCTATGGGGTGGTGCGCGGGCACGTCGAGACGGTGCACTCGTTCACCAACGACCAGAACCTGATCGATAACTTCCACAAGGGCGACCGTCGTGGGCGTTCGGCGGTGCTGAACATGGTGATCACCGAAACCGGCGCGGCGAAGGCAGTGTCGAAGGCGTTGCCACAGATGGAAGGCAAACTCACCGGCAGCGCGATTCGCGTGCCGACCCCGGATGTCTCGCTCGCGATCCTGAACCTGCAGCTTGCAAAGCCGACGTCGAAAGACGACATCAACGAGTTCTTGCGACGGGTCTCACTGCACTCGGCACTGCGTCAGCAGGTCGACTACATCGAATCGGCTGAGGTCGTCTCGAGCGACTTTGTGGGGTCGCACCGCGCCGGCGTGGTTGACGGGCTCGCGACGATCGCCAACGGCACCGATGTCGTGCTCTACGTCTGGTACGACAACGAGTTCGGCTACTCCTGCCAGGTAGTTCGGGTGATCGAGTCGATGGCCGGATCGCACCCGCGGGTGTTGCCAGAGCGCAAGACGGTGGCGCAGCTGGCCTAGCTGGTCTAGCTGGCCTACCTGCCGGTGCTTCGCGCGCCCGCGGGCCTGACCCCCGTTCGGCTACCCCGCTGAGTGTCGCTCAAGGAACGTGTAGACCTCGGCGTCGTCGACACCGGGGAATGTTCCGGATGGCAGCGGCGAGAGCACATGAGAGTGCAACCGTGCGCTTGGCCACGCCTGGCCTGCCCAACGGTCGGCAAGGTCGACCGGTGGGCGGCGGCAGCACGAGGCATCCGGGCATTTGGACTCGGTGCGCACCGTCGTTTCACGCCCGCGAAACCACTTCGCATGGGTGAACGGCACGCCAACCGAGATCGAGAACTCGCCATCGGCGGTGGTGCCGGTTTGCGTTGCGCACCAGAAGGTGCCGACCGGGGTGTCGGTGTACTGGTAGTTCTCGGTGGTGCGGTTGGTCTGGTCGAAGGCGGTGCGTGCACTCCACCGTTTGCACACCCATTGCCCCTCGATCGACCCGGTGACGTCAGTCGGCAGTGGGAGCCCGTCGTTCTCGTAGCCCTTCAGGAGCGCGCCGTCGCCCGAGACGCGCAAAAAGTGCAGCGTCATATCGAGGTGCGCGGTCGCGAGGTTGGTGAATCGGAGCGCCGCAGCCTCATGCGTGACCCCAAACGCGTCACGGAAGTCTTCGATCGCGAGTCGCTTCTCGCGTTTGGCTTCGGTCAAAAACGCGACGGATGCCTCGCGCGGCATGAGGCAGGCCGCGGCGAAGTAGTTGATCTCGAGCCGCTGCCAGAGGAATTCGTCGTAACTGGCCGGGGGAGTGTGCCCGAGCAGACGGTGGGCCATCGCCTGCAGTGCCATCGAGCGGAGTCCGTGCCCGCCCGGGATCGACGCCGGCGGCAGGTAGATGCGGCCATTCGCGAGGTCGGTGATCGACCGCGTCGAGTCGGGCAGATCGTTCACGTAGAGCAGTTGGAACCCGAGCTGCTCGGCCATCACGCTCACCTCGCGGTGGGTGAGCGCACCACGGCGGTGACCCGAGGCGTGCACCCGCTCTTCGGCGAGCGCCTCGAGCTCTGGCAGGTAGTTGTGCTGCGCGCGCATCCGCTCGCGGAGGTTGGTATTGGCGCGGCGCGCCTCTTCGGGGGTTGCGATCGCTTCGGATGCCCGCCGCTGCAGTTCGCGGTGCAGGCCGACGATCGCGGCGATGGCCTCATCAGAGAGCCCACGCGAAGCCCGGACCGAGGGAAGGCCGAGCGCGCCGTAGAGAGGGCTCGACACCGCCCGGCCGAGTTCAAGTTCGAGCGCCGCGCGCGGGTTCGGGGCTTCGCGGGCGAGTAGTTCGGTGAGTGGTACCTCGAGTGCTTTGGCAAGTTCATCGAGCGTCGAGAGTCGCGGCTCACGGCGCCCGTTCTCAATGAGCGAGAGCTGACTGCCCGCGAGGCCGACCAACGCGCCCAGTTGATCGAGGGTAAGCCCACGCTGGGTGCGGAAGTGGCGGAGGCGTTGCCCCAGTGTGGCGAGATCGGCGGTGCCTGTCTTCATAAATGAACCATAGCGAAAGAACTGCGATTCTTTCATCCCAAATTCGGGGTTCAGGGTGCAAAAGTTGTTGAAGAGTGGGAGGTGAGCCGGCAACGAGGCCGGGAAAGGAGCACCAGAATGACCATCACCGAACCCCGTCCGCATACCTCTGCAGCAGATGACTGGGCGGCCGACATCCGGCAGCGCGGTGCCGACGCGTTCCTTGAGGTGAACGACTTCCGTGACTCCAGCTACCGCGGCGGCGACAGCCCGGCGGTGCAGCCGGAGCCACGACGATGACGCTCCTCGACCGCCCGAACCTCCCGACCGTGGCCGCAACCACCGACCGGGCATTGCTGGCCTGGGTCAGCGAAGTTGCCGCGCTCACGAAGCCTGACCGCATCGAATGGTGCGACGGATCGATCGCCGAGGCCGAACGGCTCACCAGCGAACTGGTGCGCACCGGCGCGCTCATCCCACTCGCATCAGAGCTTCGCCCGAACAGTTTTCTGGCGCGCACCGATCCTTCCGATGTCGCGCGCGTCGAGGATCGCACCTTCATCTGCTCGACAGCCCGCGACGATGCTGGCCCAACCAACAACTGGCGCCACCCCGAGGTGATGCGCGCCGAGCTCAGCAACGTGTTCGACGGTTCGATGCGCGGCCGCACAATGTACGTCGTGCCGTTCTCGATGGGACCGCTCGGCGGGGCGATCTCACAGCTCGGCGTCGAAATCACCGACTCGCCCTACGTCGTGCTCTCGATGGGCATCATGACCCGCATGGGTGAGCAGGTCTACCGACTGATCGAGCAGGGCGCAGCGTGGGTGCGCACCGTGCACTCGGTTGGATTTCCGCTGGTCGATAGCCGAGGCATCCGCCGTGACGATGTGGCCTGGCCGTGCAATGACGACAAGTACATCGTGCAGTTTCCTGAGACCCGCGAGGTGTGGTCGTTCGGGTCGGGCTACGGCGGCAACGCCCTGCTCGCGAAGAAATGCTTCGCGCTACGTATCGCGAGTGTGATGGGGCGCGATGAGGGATGGCTCGCCGAGCACATGCTCCTCATCAAACTGACATCGCCGCAGGGCAAGGCGTACCACCTGGCGGCGGCATTCCCGTCGGCGTGTGGCAAGACGAACCTCGCAATGCTGCGCCCAACGATTCCGGGATGGTCGGTCGAAACGATCGGCGATGACATTGCGTGGATGCGGCCGGGTGCCGACGGCCGCCTGTGGGCGATCAACCCAGAGGCCGGGTTCTTCGGCGTCGCACCGGGCACCGGTGAGCTGACAAACCCGACCGCCGTGCAGACCCTCTGGGGCAACACGATCTTCACGAACGTGGCGCTCACCCCGGAAGGCGATGTCTGGTGGGAGGGCCTCACGGCTGAGACGCCGTCTGCACTTACCGACTGGCAGGGGCAGCCGTGGACCCCGGACTCGGGTCGCCCGGCGGCGCACCCGAACTCGCGATTCACGGTGTCGGCCGCACAGTGCCCGCAGCTCGCGGACGCCTGGTACGAGCCAAACGGGGTGCCGATTGACGCGATCATCTTCGGCGGTCGCCGCGCGACGAATGTCCCGCTCGTGGCTGAGGCGTTCGATTGGCAGCACGGTGTGTTCATGGGGGCGACGATCTCGTCGGAGCAGACCGCGGCGGCCGAGGGCACGGTTGGCGAACTGCGCCGCGACCCGTTCGCGATGCTGCCGTTCTGCGGCTACAACATGGCCGACTACTGGGCGCACTGGCTGAACATCGGGGCAGAACTCGGCGCGCTTGCGCCGCAGATCTTCCAGGTGAACTGGTTCCGCAAGGGCGCCGATGGCAAATTCCTGTGGCCAGGGTTCGGCGAGAACGCCCGTGTGCTCGAGTGGATTGTCGGGCGACTCGAAGGGGATGCCGCGGCATCCGACTCACCGATCGGCCGCCTGCCGGCGGCCGGAGCGCTGAATCTCGACGGACTCGACCTCGCAGATGGCGTGCTCGACCAACTGTTCGACGTGAACCCCGCGATGTGGTCGACCGAGGCCGATCTCACCGAGGAGTACTTCGCGAAGTTCGGCGATCGGCTCCCCGCCGAGCTTGCCAATGAACTGAGCGGGTTGCGCTCGCGCCTGACCGCATAAGTGTGACCGGGGCAGGCCAAATTGTGCCTGCCCCGGCCTCGATTGCACCTCCCGGCCGAACTCGGGTCGGAGTACGCTCGAATCATGATCACCGGCCAAACGGTGAGTTCGCGGCGTCGATTCGGGTGCGGCGAACTGGCGAACGGAGGTTGGTTCACCCATGACGCTTCCAGCACTTGTCGCAATCTCGCACGGCACCTCATCCGAGGCGGGTCGTGCTGCGGTGCGGGCACTCGCCGACGCAGTCGAGTCGCGGCTTGACCATGAGTACGGCATGTACGCCGAGGCCTTCGACGCTGACGAGGCTCCGGCCGGTGCCGACGCCCCGCACGCGCCGGCAGAGCCCGACGTTCCGCTCTTCCGGCTGGGCCACGTCGACGTGGAACAACCGGATGTCGCGTCCGCACTCATCAGTCTGCCCGGTGCCGTTCCGGCCACCGTGGTGCCGCTGCTGCTTTCAGCGGGCTACCACGTGCACGTTGACCTCACGAAGGCGGTACGCCGTCACACCGAGCGGGAGGTGCGGCTTGCCGCGGCGCTCGGGCCCGACCCCAGGCTGATCGACGTGCTCGTGCGGCGGTTGCACCAAGCGGGGCTCGAGGCATCCGATCGGGTCATTCTTGGCGCCGCCGGGTCAAGTGACTGGCGAGCCGTCGATGACTGCCTCGAGACCGGGCGCGCGCTCCAGGCAGCGCTGGGCCGCGAAGTGGTCGTCGGGTTTCTCTCGGCCGCAGAGCCGCGGCTCGAGAAGGCGGTCGCCACCGCCAGGGGGCGCGGCGGCCGGGTGGTGGTGTCGAGTTATTTGCTCGCGCCGGGCTACTTCCAAGACTTGGCCGAGGCGTCCGGGGCGGATGTCGTCACCGAACCGCTGACTACCCCCACCGATACCCCGACCGAACTCGTCGACGTCGTACTCGATCGCTACCGCCACGTTGGTTGACCGGCGCGTCCGCGCCATCCGCTCGAACGAAAGGAAGCTCGTGCAACAGATCATTCCGTCGCTCTGGTTCGACGATCGCGCCGAAGAGGCCATGAACTACTACGTCAACGCGATTCCGAACAGCCGAATCGTTGACATCAAGCGCTACCCCGAGGGCATGACCGAGGGCCCGATGGCAGGCATGGGCGGCAAAGTGCTGAACGGCCAGTTTGTGCTGAACGGACAACCATTCACCTGCCTCGACGGCGGGCCGATCTTCACCTTCAACGAGTCGATATCGTTCATGCTGATGTGCGACGACCAAAACGAGGTCGACCGCATCTGGGCTGCGCTTTCGGCGGTGCCCGAGTCCGAGCAGTGCGGATGGTGCAAAGACCAGTTCGGGTTGAGTTGGCAGGTGATTCCCACGCGCATGGGCGAACTGCTCAGCGACCCTGACCCCGTGGCATCCGGTCGCGCGTTACAGGCGATGCTGCAGATGAAGAAGATCGACGTTGCGGCGTTGGAGGCCGCGTTCCGCGGGGAGTAGCAAGCCGGAATATTCCGATCTGGCCCACGGTTGCGGGATGTGACGCCCGCGGCGCCGGGCACCCCGGTGACTGCGTACCGTTAGAGGGTCCCCTACCTGGGGTGAGAGGAGTGCCCGGTGAGCGACGAAACGCCAAGCACGAGTGAACCAGTCCGCCCGACGCGCGCCCCGCGCGCCCCGCGCGACGCAGCCGCGGCCGAAGTGATGGCCGCCGCGCACTCGGCATCGGCAGAAGACGCTGCCCGGCTCGCCCGCGAGAAGGAACAGTGGAAGCTCGCCCGCGCTGCGGGTGGCACGCTCACCGTCGAGCAGCGCCGCGAACTTCGCAACACCGGCACGCAGCGCGCGGTCGGCGAGACGAACCCGCGCTCAAACGGGCAATGGCGCGTCGATGGCACCTTCCCGCTCAACCCGAACGAAGAGTGGAAGCAGAAGGGTGGCGGGCTCACCGTTCGCGACCGCATCGAGAACGTCTACTCCAAGCGCGGCTTCGACTCGATCGAGCCGACCGATCTGCACGGCCGCTTCCGGTGGTGGGGGCTCTACACCCAGCGCAAGCAGGGCATCGAGGGTGGCAAGACCGCAACCTTGACCGACACTGAGCTCGAAGATGCCTATTTCATGCTGCGGGTGCGCATCGACGGCGGTCAGCTCACCACGAAGCAACTTCGCGTGATCGGCGAAATCTCGACCGAGTTCGGGCGCGACACAGCTGACATCACCGACCGCCAGAACGTGCAGTTGCACTGGATCCAGGTTGAGGATGTCCCCGAGATCTGGCGACGCCTCGAAGCCGTCGGTCTCTACACGACCGAGGCCTGCGGCGATGTGCCACGAGTCATCCTCGGCTCGCCGGTTGCGGGAATCGCAGCCGACGAGCTCATCGACCCGACTCCGGCGATCAAGCGCATCACCGACCGGTTCCTCGGCGACGAGTCGCTCGCGAACCTGCCACGCAAGTTCAAGTCGGCGATCACCGGGCATCCGAGCCACGACGTCGTGCACGAGACGAACGACGTCGCGTTTGTCGCGCACAAGGTGCCTGGCCTCGGCATCGGGTACGACCTCTGGGTCGGTGGCGCACTCTCGACCACGCCTCGCCTGGGCGAGCGGCTCGGCGTCTTCGTCGCGCCCGAGCGCGTCGCCGAAGTGTGGCACGGCGTGATTCAGATCTTCCGCGACTACGGCTACCGTCGTCTGCGCCAGAAGGCCCGCCTGAAGTTCCTGCTCGCCGAGTGGGGCGTTGAAAAGTTCCGTCGCGTGCTCGAGACCGAGTACCTCGGCTACCAACTTCCGGATGGCCCGCCGCTGCCACAACCGACCCGGCCTGCCGACCACATTGGCGTGCACCGCCAGCGTGACGGCCGGTTCTACATCGGCGCAGCACCTGAGGTGGGCCGCGCATCGGGCACGAAGCTGCAGCAGCTTGCCGACCTGGCTGAGCAGCACGGGTCGTTCCGGGTGCGCCTCACCCCGCACCAGAAACTCCTGGTGCTCGACGTGCCAGAGGCGCTCGTGCCAGATGTGCAGGCAGGGCTTGATCGGCTCGGGTTCCAGACCCGGCCGAGCCTGTTCCGTCGCAACACGATGGCCTGCACCGGTATCGAGTTCTGCAAGCTCGCGATCGTCGAAACCAAGCAGACCGCGGCCGCCGCGGTGAAGGTGCTCGAACGCAACCTTGCCGATATTGAGCCGACGCTCAAGTCGCCGATCACGCTCAACATCAACGGCTGCCCGAACTCCTGCGCCCGCATCCAGACGGCTGACATCGGTCTCAAGGGTCAGCTGCTGCCAGATGGCGAAGGCGGCCAGACCCCGGGCTTCCAGGTGCACCTCGGCGGCGGGCTCTCGTCGAACGAGCGTGAAGAGGCCGGCCTTGGCCGCACCGTGCGTGGCCTCAAGGTCACCCGCGGCGAGATCGCGAGCTACACCGAGAAGATCGTGCGCCGCTACGCCGAAACTCGCACCGATGAGACCGAGACGTTCGCGCAGTGGGCGCACCGGGTCGACGAAGAGGTGCTCCGATGAGCGTGTCACTTGCGCCGCGCGTCGCAACCAAGCGCAGCCACGACGAACTGAAGGCACTCGCCGAGCAGGGTGCGATCGACCTGCGCCAAGGTACCGCCGATGAGGCCTCGCCCGCCGAGGTTGTCGCCTGGGTCGCCCGCCACTTCGGTGCCGACGCCGTCGCGGTCGCCTGCTCAATGGCGGATGCCGCGTTGCCGCACCTCGTCGCCGAGCAACTGCCCGGCGTCGATGTGTTGTTCCTCGACACCGGCTACCACTTCATCGAGACCCGGGTCACCCGCGACGAGGTCGAACGTGCGCTCGATGTGCGCGTGGTCGATGTGCTGCCAAAGCAGACGGTCGCCGAACAAGATGCTGAGCACGGCGCAAAGCTGCACGACCGCGACCCTGGCCTCTGCTGCCAGCTGCGCAAGGTTGCCCCGCTGAATGAAGCGCTCGGCGGCTACGAGCTTTGGTTCACCGGCGTGCGCCGTGAAGAGGCGCCAACCCGCGCGAACACCCCACTCATTACCTGGGATGAACGCAACGGCCTGGTCAAGGTGAACCCCGTGGCATCCTGGACCTTTGATGACCTGCTCGGCTATGCAAGCGAGCACAAGGTGCCGGTGAACCTGCTCATGCAGCACGGCTACCCGTCGATCGGGTGCGAACCGTGCACGAAGCCGGTCGCGGCCGGCGAAGATCCACGATCGGGCCGCTGGGCGGGCCTTGGAAAAACGGAATGCGGGCTCCACGTATGACCACCTACGTTTCTTCACACGCGAAGCATGAGGGCCGCGGGCACGCCCACAGTTGCTCGGTGCTCGACCGGCTCGAGTACGAGGCGATTCACATCATTCGTGAGGTCGTCGCTGAGTTCGAGCGCCCGGTGCTGTTGTTCTCGGGCGGCAAGGACTCGGTCGTCGTGTTGCACCTGGCGACGAAGGCGTTCTGGCCGGGCAAGGTACCCTTCCCGGTGCTGCACGTCGACACGGGTCACAACTTTCCTGAGGTGATCGAGTTCCGCGATCGCACGGTTGAGCGGCTCGGCCTGCGCCTCGAGGTGGCTCGCGTTCAGGATTACATCGACGATGGTCGGCTGCATGAGCGAGCGGATGGCACCCGCAACCCGCTGCAGACGCAGCCGTTGCTCGACGCGATCACCGAGGGCAAGCACGATGCCGTCTTTGGTGGCGCTCGTCGCGACGAAGACAAGGCCCGGGCGAAGGAGCGCATCATTTCGCTGCGCGATGAGTTCGGCCAGTGGGACCCGCGCAACCAGCGCCCAGAACTCTGGAACCTCTACAACGGTCGTCACACGCCGGGCCAGCATGTGCGCGCGTTCCCGATCTCGAATTGGACCGAACTCGACGTCTGGCGCTACATCGAGCGCGAGCAGATCGAACTGCCTCCGCTGTACTTTGCGCATGAGCGCGACGTGTTCAAGCGTGACGGCATGTGGGTGGCCGACACCCCGGTTTCCCGGCCGCGGGCGGGCGAAGAGCTCGAACGCCGCACGGTCCGCTACCGCACGGTGGGTGACATGAGTTGCACCGGGGCTGTTGAGTCTGAGGCATCCGATCTGCCGGCGGTGATCGCCGAGGTCGCCGCGTCGACCCTCACCGAGCGTGGCGCGACCCGTGCTGACGATCGCATCTCTGAGGCCGCCATGGAAGACCGCAAAAAGGGCGGCTACTTCTAACCCGGATGCCCCACGCCGCGGTCGGCGCCTACCGAGCCTCTCCGCTGCGCCTCATCGCGCATCCGCGCATCGAACCCACAAGAATGGCCCCTCGGCGCCGCGTTGAAGGGCCATTCTGCTGAGTTCGGCGCAATTCTGAGTTCGGTGCAGTGCACCGGGAGCCGGGGCCGATGGTTCCTCGCCGATCGACGTGTTGCGATGTGTTGCAGAACGCGACCGAGTATCGCGTTGTGTGACGCTCGCGCCAGCGAGGCATCCGCTCGGCCCATAGCCTGGACAACGGCCGGTTCACCTGACGGCCGACGCCACGACGACGAGAGGAGGCGACCATGACGCAATTGCTGCGTTTCGCCACCGCAGGTTCGGTTGACGACGGCAAGTCGACGCTCGTTGGGCGTCTGCTGCATGACTCGAAGGCGATTCTCGCCGACCAGTTTGAGCAGGTGCAGCGCACCAGCCGTGAACGCGGCTTCGGCGGCGACGCTGGTGGCTTCGACTTCGCGCTGCTCACCGACGGGCTTCGCGCCGAGCGCGAGCAGGGCATCACGATCGATGTCGCCTACCGCTACTTCTCGACGGGTATGAAATCGTTCATTCTCGCCGACTGCCCAGGTCACGTGCAGTACACCCGCAACATGGTGACCGGCGCGACCACGGCCGATGTCGTCGTCGTGCTCGTCGACGTACGCAATGGCGTGCTCGAGCAGACCCGGCGCCACCTGAGCGTGACCGCGCTGTTGCGCGTGCCGAACGTGATCATCGCCGTGAACAAGATCGACCTCGTCGGGTACGACCAGGCCGCGTTCGACAAGGTCGTCGCAGAGGTCGAAGCCGTCACCGACGAACTTGGTGTGCTCAACGTGCACGTCGTGCCGGTCTCGGCGCTTGAGGGCGACAACATTGTCGACCGTTCGACGAACACCCCCTGGTACGACGGCCCCGCGTTGTTGGAACTGCTCGAATCCCTCCCGGGCCTTGACGAGATCGAGAGCGACCTCGAGGCATTCCGCCTCGATGTGCAACTCGTCTTGCGGCCGCAGGGTGCGCTCGCAACATCCGTCATCGAGTCGAGCCCAACCGCCGTCGATGACTTCCGCGACTACCGGGCATTCGCCGGCCAAATCTCAAGCGGCATCGTGAAGGTCGGCGACAAGGTCGACATTTTCCCGGCAGGCGTCACCACCACGGTCATCGGCATTGACACGGCGGATGGCCCCCTCGAAGACGCCCACGCCCCACAGTCGGTGGCACTGCGCCTGGCCGACGACGTTGACGCCGCCCGCGGCTCGGTCATTGCCGCCGGTGGCACGCTGCACCTGCCAAAGAGTGACATCGAGGCTGAGATCTTCCAGCTCGACCCGACGCCGCTCGCCGCAGGCACCCGCGTGCTCGTCAAGTTCGGCACCCGCACCGTGCAGGCGATCGTGCGTGAGATTCTTGGCCGCCGCAACCTCGACACCCTCGCCATCGAGCCCGCTGAACGTCTCGATGTGAACGACATCGGGCACGTACACCTCAAGCTCGCTGCCGAACTTCCGTTCGAGGACTACTCCGCGCATCGTCGCGGCGGCGCGTTCATCGTGATCCACCCACAGACCGGCCAAACCCTGGCCGCCGGGATCCACACGCTGCACTGATCAGTGCAGCATCCACCACCACTGCACCACCAACACCCCAGAAGGAGACGAAAAAATGCACATCAGCAAGCTGAAACTTGCCCTGACTGCCGTTGTTGGAGTCTCCGCCATGATGACCCTCGCCGCCTGCGCGCCGGGGAGTTCAACGGCGAACGCGGTCGACGCCGGTGCTGACACGTCGAAGGTCGCTGAACTGCGTCTCGGCTACTTCGCGAACATCACCCACGCGCCTGCGCTCATCGGCGTGAAGGAGGGTCTGTTCCAGAAGGCACTCGGCGACACCAAGGTGACCACGAGTGTGTTCAACGCGGGGCCCGCCGTGATCGAGGCACTGTCAGCGGGCGCGCTCGACGCGGCCTACATCGGCCCGAGCCCGGCGATCAACTCGTATGTGAAAAGCGCTGGTCAGTCGTTGGTCGTCGTTGCTGGCGCCACGAACGGTGGCGCCCAGTTGGTCGTCAAGCCCGAGATCACGAGCGTCGACCAGTTGAAGGGTAAGACGATCGCGACGCCGCAGCTGGGCAACACGCAGGATGTCGCGCTCCGGTCATTCCTCGCCGACAAGGGCTTCAAAACGGATGTCTCGGGCGGCGGCGACGTGAAGATTACGCCGACCGACAATGCGCAGACGCTGACGTTGTTCCAGCAGGGGCAGCTCGACGGTGCCTGGCTACCTGAGCCGTGGGCGTCGCGGCTCGTGGTCGACGCGGGTGCGAAGGTGCTCGTTGACGAAGCATCCCTCTGGCCGAACGGCTCGTTCCCGACCACCGAGTTGGTGGTCTCGAAGAAGTTCTTCGATGCGCATCCGGCCACGGTGAAGAAGTTGCTGCAGGGGCACCTCGATGCCCTCGACGCGATCGCGAACGACCCGGCACATGCGGCCGAAGACATCAATGCCCAGTTGAAGGTCGACGCCGGCAAGCCGCTCAGCCCGGCGGTGCTTGAACGGGCGTTGAAGAACGTGCAGTTCTCGGCCGACCCGAATGCGGCCACCTATGCCGATCTGCTGAAGCATGCGGTTGCCGCTGGCACGGCGAAGACCGGCAAACTCGATGGCATTTTCAACCTGCAACTTGTCAACGAACTGCTCAAGGCCCGAGGTGGCAAGCCCGTCTTGGCTGGCGGGTTGGGAACCGAGTAACGTGACCGCACCCGCGATCCGGGCCCAGCACCTGGGCAAACGATATGCACGCGACCTTCCGCTGGTGCTCGATGATGTCAATCTCGACATCGCCGAGGGGGAGTTCGTCTGCCTGCTCGGGGCATCCGGGTGTGGCAAGTCGACGCTGCTGAACATCATCGCGGGGCTCGAGGAGCCGTCGACGGGCACGATTTCGGTGCCCGACGCCGGTGCAGCCGTCATGTTCCAAGAGCCGGCGCTCATGCCGTGGCTCACCGCGGGGCGCAACGTTGAACTGGCGTTGCGTCTCCGCGGCGTGCCGCGTGAGCAGCGGCGGGCCCAGGCGCTTGAACTGCTTGACGTCGTGAATCTGGCCGATGCCGCCGAGAAGCGACCCCATGAGCTTTCGGGTGGCATGCGCCAGCGCGTGGCGCTGGCTCGGGCGCTCGCCCAAGATCGACCGGTGCTCCTCATGGACGAACCGTTCGCCGCCCTCGACGCAATCACCCGTGACCTGCTCCATGAAGAACTCGAGCGAGTGTGGCGCGAGACCCGGCGTACCGTTGTCTTCGTTACGCACAATGTGCGCGAGGCTGCCCGGTTGGGTGAGCGCGTCGTATTGATGTCGAGTCGTCCCGGTCGAATCGCTGGCGAATGGCGACTGGATGCCTCGGGCCCCCGCCGCATCGAGAGCCCTGAGGTTTCGGCGGTCGCCATTGAAATCACTGAGCGCCTGCGGAAGGAGATCACTCGAAATGCGTGAGACTGACTCCTACGAGGGCGTGCCGGAACCGCGGGAAGCGGCTTCGGCAGCGGACCTCCGCAAACTCGAGGCCGGCCTTGACCGGCTGCAAACCGATGAGGCCCGACGCGCGCCGTGGTGGCGCACGGCGCTGAGCGGCGCACTGCCGCCCATCATCCTCTCGGTCGTGCTGGTCGCGATTTGGCAGGTGTGGACGCTGATTGCGCAACCGCGCCCTGATCTCTACCCCGGCCCGCTCGACGTGCTCGCGGCGATCGGCGACGCCTGGAGCTCTGGCCGGTTGCAAGAGGCGGTGGCCACGAGCCTGAGCCGCGGTGTACTCGGCTTCCTCGCCGCCGTTGCGATCGGCACGCCGATTGGGCTGCTGCTCGCTGAGGTGCGGCCGCTGCGCCGCGCCTTCGGTCCGCTGATTTCGGGGTTGCAGGTGCTGCCATCGGTGGCGTGGGTGCCCGCTGCAATCATCTGGTTCCACCTGAGTGATGCGACGGTTTACTTCGTGATCCTGATGGGTGCGGTGCCGTCGATCATCAACGGGCTGATCTCTGGGGTTGCCCAGGTGCCGCCGTTGCTGCGCCGGGTCGGCCGCGTGCTCGGCGCGAACCCCGCCCAGATGGCGGGGTTGGTCGTGCTGCCAGCCGCGCTGCCCGGCTACGTGGCCGGGCTCAAGCAGGGCTGGGCATTCTCGTGGCGTTCGCTGATGGCCGCCGAAATCATCGCAAGTTCGATCGGTTTCGGCCTTGGTGGCCTGCTCGATCAAGGTCGACAGCTTGCCGATATGGCGGCGGTGTTCGTGGCAATTCTGGCGATCCTCACGATCGGGATTTTCATCGAACTCGTGGTGTTCGCGCCGGTCGAGCGGGCGCTGCTGCGCAGCCGCGGCCTTGCAGTGACGGGCAAGCGATGACCGAGGCTGCGCACGTGACCCAGGCCCCGGATGCCCAGGGCCTGGTCTCACTCGTCGGTGCCGGCCCGGGCGACCTTGGCCTGCTGACCGTGCGCGGACTGCGCGCCCTCGAAACCGCCGAGGTCATTGTCGTTGATCGGCTCGGTGCGATCCCGGTGCTTGACCAACTCGCGGCAGAGCGGGGCGCGCCACTCGACGCTGAGATCATTGACGTCGGCAAACTGCCGGGCCACCACAAGGTGCCACAAGACAACATCAATGCGCTGTTGGTCGAACTGGCACACCAGGGCAAACGCGTCGTGCGACTGAAGGGCGGCGACCCCTTCGTGTTCGGTCGCGGGGTCGAAGAAGCCGAATTCTGTCGGGCCGCTGGGGTGCCCGTTGAGATCGTCTCCGGCGTGACCAGTGCGATCGCCGTGCCGGCCATCGCCGGAATTCCAGTCACCCACCGCGGCGTTGCCGCGGCGTTTACCGTGGTGAGCGGGCACGATCAGATCGCCGAGATCGGCGGCGGCAGCGACCACACCGTGGTGCTGTTGATGGGCATCGGTACCCTCGCGAACTCGGCGATCACACTCGCTCGGGGCGCCCGCGGATTCGACTGCCCGGTCGCCGTGATCGAAGATGGATTCGGGCCAGCAGAGCGGGTCGTCATCGGCACGCTCGGCACCATCGCCGCCATCGTGGCCCAGCAGCAGGTGCAGTCGCCCGCGGTCGTCATCGTGGGTGACGTCGTGCGGTTGTCGCCGCATCCAGTTACTTCTCTTGAACTCGCAGCACCGGGCGCCGACGCGCCCACCGAGGCATCCGACCGAAAGG
Source organism: Candidatus Lumbricidiphila sp. (assembly GCA_035764905.1). Lineage (GTDB taxonomy): Bacteria > Actinomycetota > Actinomycetes > Actinomycetales > Microbacteriaceae > Agromyces. The sequence goes on from DASTYN010000004.1 coordinate 114,059, forward strand.
CCACAGCATCATGACCCGACCCCTTCGCGTAGCCATCATCGGCTCGGGCCCGGCAGGTATTTACGCCGGAAACATCCTGAAGAACCAGGTCGCTGCCCGCGGCGGCGAGGTGCACATCGATCTGTTCGAGACGTTGCCGGCCCCGTACGGACTCATTCGCTACGGCGTCGCCCCAGACCACCCCCGCATCAAGGGCATCGTGAACTCGCTGCACGAGATGCTCGACGCGGGCGACATTCGCCTCATCGGCAACGTTGAGGTTGGCCGCGATATTTCGCTCGACGACCTGTACGAGCGCTACGACGCGGTGATCGCCGCGACCGGCGCATCGCGCGATGCGGCACTGAACATTCCGGGCGTTGACCTTGAGGGTTCGTATGGTGCCGCCGACTTCGTGTCATGGTTCGATGGCCACCCAGATGTGCCGCGCACCTGGCCACTCGAGGCTCGCGAGATCGCGGTGATCGGCAACGGAAACGTCGCCCTCGACGTCGCCCGCATGCTCGCAAAGCACGTAAAAGACCTGATGTCGACCGATATTCCGGCGAACGTCGCCGAGGGGCTTAGCGCATCGCCGGTCACCGACGTGCACGTGTTCGGACGGCGCGGCCCCGCCGATGTGAAGTTCACCCCGATCGAGCTGCGTGAACTTGGCGAGGTGCCTGACGTCGACACCATCGTCTACGACGAGGACTTTGCCTACGAAGATGAGCTCGCGGCATCCGGGACCACGCCTGACCGCACCAACCAGGTGAAGGTCATGGTTCGCACCATGCAGGGATGGCGCACGCATGAGACCGGCAAGGCGAGCCGCCGTCTGCACCTGCACTTCTACCACGCCCCGGTTGCGATCGAGGGTGACGGCAAGGTCGAGAAGATCGTCTTCGAGAAGACTGAAGTAACGGCGGATGGCTCGGTGCAGGGCACCGGAGAGTTCGTCGAGTACCCCGTGCAGGCCGTGTATCGCGCGGTTGGCTACTACGGTTCGCCACTGCCCGGCGCTCCGTTCGACGAGCGTCGCGGCGTGATTCGCAACCAGGGTGGCCGCGTGTTCGACGGCGACAACCAGGTGCCTGGCCTGTACGCCACCGGCTGGATCAAGCGCGGCCCGGTCGGCCTGATCGGCCACACCAAGGGTGACGCCCTCGAGACCATCGAGAACCTGATCGCCGACCTCGACGCGGGGGCGCTGAACAGCCCGACGATCACCGACGAGGACGAGATCTTCGAGTTTCTCGCCGGCCGCGGCGTTGAGTACACGACGTGGAACGGATGGCTCGCGCTCGACGCCCACGAACGTGCACTCGGCGCATCCGACGCATTCCCGCGCGAGCGGGTCAAGGTCGTGCCGCGCGAGGAGCAGGTCGGCGTCTCGCGCGCCGGCGCGCTCAGCTCGAAGTAACGCGCCGGGCGCTCTGCACAAAGTAGTCGCGCCTGCACGCCCACCTCGGGTTCGCAGAATCGATCGTCCATCCAAATATTTCGCCACCTGGTTTGAAGTATCTGCGATGGACGGAACACTTGACGCGTTTACTGCGAAGTTGCGGTGATTTGCGCTTGGTGCGACATTGCGTGTGTCCGTGTGTGACGAGCGGCCGTCCGGGCGGTTCGAAGCGAGCGTAACCTCGCCTTCAAGCCACTTGGCCCACCGCATTCCAAAGGAGCGACCATGTCGACTCGTGACCAGCACACCGCAGCTCAGCACCTCCTTGGTGCGAGCATGGGCATGCGCGGCTGCGAATCACATGTCGATTGCGCCAGCAACCGCCCGGGGCACGGGCTGCACGCGATGCAGGAGCGCCTTGCGAGCGTCGCCGCGAGCAAGTGGGACGACGTCATCGTGTCCGCGGTCGACGCCGATGGCTTCATCGAGGTGGTCAGCCCGTTCTCAAGCGAGGCCACCCGGGTCTGGCATCACGAGCCGCTCATTGGCCGGGTTGCGGTGGGGGAGCCGGTGGCGTTGCACAGTGTGTACGGCGTGCTCGCAGTGGGCGCCGAACGCCTGAGCGTCGCCGCCGCGTAACGAACAATCGGCGCCGCACCGGGCACGAGGGCCTGGCGCAACGCCGATCGCGAGTGTTGCTGATGAGGCGCGATTACATCGCGGGCATCATGCTCTTCATTGACATCATCATCTTGTCCATGGCCATCGCAGCCTGATCGCACGCCATCGCGCACATGCGGCAGTGCTCGCTCATGGCGGCGTGGCTCATGCACTCGGCCGAGCACAGCTTGACCATCATCATGCAGGTGTCCATCATCTGCATCATCATGCCCATGTCCCAACCGTGGGTGCGCAGCATCATGCGCATCGCCATGTTCATCATGTCGGCGGTGTTGGCGCACATGCTCGCGCAGCGGCCCATGCCCTCCATCGCGTCCATATCGCAGCACATCATGCAGGCCTGCATGCAGGCGTTCATCGACTCCATACAGTCCTGCATCATGCTCATGTCCATTCCGGACATCGGCATTTTCATGTCGGACATCGATGCCTTCATCATGTCCATCGTCATGCTCATCATCGGAAGTTCTCCACGTTCTTCGGATGTCGCGTGCCTCGGATCGGCAGCGCTGCGAAGCATCCGTCGTGCAGAATATTACGCCGAATGACGCAATGTGACGATAGCCCGCGGATGCGCCGGGGTTGCAGTCGCAGAATCTGCGACTTCGGGGTGGTTCGAGCGGGTTACTTCCAAGCCACTGCGACGACGACGTTCGCGACCGTCAGGCCGCCGATTGCCCAGAGGGCCCACGACGGCGCGGGGTTCACCTTGCGGAACATGAACACCAACACCGTGATCGCGAGTGCGACGAGCAGTTTGACGCCGATCTTCATGTTGTTCACTTCATGCAGATCAGCGAGCTGGTAGATCGCGACCAAGGCAAGCCCGGTCACGAGCTGGGTCAGGGCGCCGTGCACCATCCCGATCAGCACGCGGCCCTTGCCAGCGCCGATGTCTTTCGTCTGCACGAGGAAACTCCCAAGCAGCGACGCGAGGCCGAGGAAGTGGAGGATGACGAGAATCGTGGCGACAATTTGCATGGCCCGAGCCTACTCGCGTAGGCGCGGTCAGCCGCGAAGCGCGGTCAACACGCGGGCGGTGGCGAGCGCAGCCTCGGCCGCCTCGCGGCCCTTGTCTTCACGCGAGCCAGGCAGCCCGGCGCGGTCGATGCCCTGTTCCTCGTTGTCGAGGGTGAGCACCCCGAACCCGACCGGTTTGCCGGTGTCGAGCGCGACACGGGTAAGCCCATCGGTGGCCGCTGCCGAGACGTACTCGAAGTGCGGCGTGCCGCCGCGAATGATCACGCCGAGCGCCACCACCGCATCGGCGCCCGATTCGAGGGCTACCTTCGCTGCCACGGGCAGCTCGAACGACCCCGGCACGCGGACGAGCGACCAGGTCGCACCGGATGCCTCGAGCGCGCGCCGCGCGCCAGCGATCAGCCCATCGGTGATCACGTCATGCCAGGTGCCGGCGATGATGACGACGTTCAGCCCGGTGCCGTCGACCGTGATGATGGGGGAGCCTTGTCCGCTCATGAGGCGTGTCCTTCCAGCAGTGCCTCGGCGGCCGCGTCGGCGAGTTGTTTGTCGTTGATCTGGTGGCCCATCCGGCGCCGCTTGGTATCGAGGTAGCCGAGGTTCGTCGCACCAACGCCGACCACGAATGGCACCTGTTCGGTGACGACCACGCCATGTGAGGTGAGCTGCGCGACCTTGTCCGGGTTGTTCGTGAGCACACGCACCTGGTGCACTCCGAGGTCGGCAAGAATCGCACTCGCGGCGCCGTAGTCGCGTGCGTCGACAGGCAGTCCAAGTGCGACGTTTGCGTCGAGGGTGTCGAGCCCCCGCTCTTGCAGTTGGTACGCACGCAACTTGTTCACCAGCCCGATGCCGCGCCCCTCATGTCCGCGAAGGTAGATGACGACACCGCCCTCATCCTGAATGACGCGCATCGCTTCGCGAAGCTGCGGACCGCACTCACATTTCAGCGACCCAAGTGCCTCACCGGTGAGGCATTCGGAGTGCACCCGAATGAGCGTGCCATCGCCGGGTTCGCCGGCGATGATGGCGAGGTGGTCGGCGCCGGTGAACCGGTCACGGTACGCCCGCACGCGGAACTCGCCGAACTCGGTTGGCAATACGGTTTCGACCTCGAAATCGATGAGATTGTCGTGCACGACCGGGGTGGCGCAGGTGCGCTCTGGCACCTCGCCGGGATGCTCCGTGAGCCACTCGATCAACGCGGCAACGGTCGTCACCGGCAGCCCCTCGCGCCGACCCAACTCGATCAGCCCGGGCAGCCGCATCATTTCGCCGTCGTCGGCGACGATCTCGCCAATTACGCCGACCGGCCGCAGCCCGGCGAGGCGCATCAGGTCGACCGCAGCCTCGGTGTGGCCGGCCCGCTCGAGCACACCACCGTCGACGGCGCGAAGCGGCAAGATGTGTCCCGGCCGAATCAGGTCGGCGGGGGTCGACGTCGGGTCTGCCAGCACGCGCAGGGTGTTCGCGCGTTCGGCGGCCGAGATCCCGGTTGAGCGGCGGCTCGCGGCATCGACCGAGACGGTGTACGCAGTCTGCCGGTCGTCCTCGTTCGTCGCAACCATGAGCGGCAGGTTGAGGTCGTTGGCGACGTCGTTTGGCATCGGCGCGCAGAGGTACCCGCTGGTGTGGCGCACCATCCAGGCGATCCATTCCTGGCTCGCGAGTTCGGCCGACAGAATCGCGTCGCCCTCGTTTTCGCGGCCTTCATCGTCGGCGACGAGCACCGGCTTGCCAGCGCGAAGCGCGCGAAGCACCTCGGGGATGGTGGCGAGACTCATTCGAGGCCTCCAGGCTGTTGGAGTGAGCTGGCCAGCAGGGAGCTGGTCAGAGTGCGATGCGCATCGAGGCGGAGCATCCGTTGCACATGACGGGCAAGGATGTCGGTCTCGAGGTTGACCCGGTCGCCGACCACGCGGCCACCGAGGGTGGTCGCGGTGAGCGTCTCGGGGATCAGTGAAACCTCGAACCACGAGCCATCCGGCCCGTCGCCGAGGTCGCTGACTGTGAGCGAGACGCCGTCGACAGCGACCGAACCCTTGTCGACGACGAGCGGCGCGAGGTCGCTGGGCAGCGAGAATCGCAGCACTCGCCACGCGTCGCCCGGGCGAATCTCGAGCAGTTCGCCGGTGCCGTCGACGTGGCCTTGCACAATGTGCCCGCCGAGGCGGTCGCCAACGAGGGCGGCGCGTTCGAGGTTCACCGGGGTGCCGGGCACGAAACTGCCGAGGGTCGTCATGCGCAGGGTTTGCGCCATCACATCGGCGGTGAATCGTTCGGCATCGAACTCGACGACCGTGAGGCAGCAGCCCGAGACCGCGATCGAGTCGCCGCGGCGCACGCCGTGAAGTAGGCCGGGCGCAGCGACCGTCAGCACGGCCGCGTCGGCGGTCTGCTCGACCGCCTCGACGGCGCCGAGCGCTTCGATGATGCCAGTGAACATTAGGCGAGTTCGCTTTCGTGGTGGGTTGCGTCGCGGTCGGCTGCTGCGAGTTGGGCAGGCGTCATCGGTCGGGCAATGAGCAGCACATCGGTCCCGAGTTGGTGAAATTCCGAGAACCGAAACCGGCGGGCTTCGCTGATCGTGTCGACCCCGATATCGCCGATCGCGAGCTTCGATCCGCCGAGCAGCGTCGGCGCGAGGTAGGCGAGCACCTCGTCGGCGAGCCTGGCCGCGATGAATGCGCTCGCGAGCGTCGGCCCGCCTTCGATAAATAGGGTGCGGATGCCCCGTGCTGCGAGTTCAGCCAGATCTGCTGCGAGATCGCTGCCGTCAACGAAGATCGGGGCATGCGGGTGTGAGTGCAGGCGTGCGTCGACCGGGGTGCGGCGGCGGCCGAACACCACTGGCACCGGCTGTCGTTCGAGGAGTGATCCGTCGGCGGCGCGGGCGGTGAGGCTTGGGTTGTCGGCAAGCACCGTGCCGGTGCCAACCGCGATCGCATCGGCCGCGGCGCGGCGCTCATGCACGTCGATGCGGGCGGCGGGGCCGGTGATCCACTGGCTGGTGCCGTCATCCGCCGCGGCGCGCCCGTCGAGCGAACTTGCCCACTTGACGATCACCCGGGGACGCCCGTGCCGGGCGACGAAGAGCCACGACGACAGTAGTGTTTCGACCTCGCCAGCGAGCGGCCCGGTTTCGACTGCGACGCCCTGCGATTCGAGCCAGGCAGCTCCGCCGCCGGCCTGTGGCGTGGGGTCGGGCAGCGCGTAGACGACTCGGGCGACGCCGGCCTCGAAGAGCGCGTGTGAGCAGGGGCCGGTGCGGCCGGTGTGGTTGCACGGCTCGAGGGTGACGACCGCGGTCGCGCCGAGCGCTTGGCCGGGAGCGAGTTTCGACAGCGCGTCGACTTCGGCGTGGGCGGTACCCGCGCCCTTGTGCCAGCCCTCGGCGATGACCGAACCGTGGGTGTCGAGCAGCACGCACCCGACCTGCGGGTTCACGCCGGTGGCGGGGCCGAGGCGCGCAAGTTCGACCGCCCGACGCATCGCGTCGTGAATCGTGGTGTCGCTCGTCATCTCAGTCCCGGTGTTCAGACTCCGGGGATGCGCGGGCGACCGCGCGTTGGCAACGCAGAGCGCCGCCAACCGTGCTTCCTCCCATCCGGACTTTCACCGTCGGTGCTGGAATTTCACCAGCTCAACCCGATCTGCCACCGAAGTGTCGTCACGGGCTCGCGGACTCTCACCGCCGGTTCGGACTCACACCGACCCCGGAGCACGTTGCTGTGTTCCACAGTAGTTCAACGCGGTCGCGTTTGGTCTATTCCGCGACTTTCGGCGAAATTGGCGGAGGCTCCGGGCTACATCGGATGTCGACTCGAAGTCGGGGGGCGGGGGCGGGGGCTAGCGCTCAGACGGGACGGCGGACTAGATTTCGATCGCTGGCTGCACGTGCGTTTGTCGACCCCGAAGGAACACATCATGCCGCGTTTGATACTGAGAACTGGGACATTTGGCCGGCTGATTGCCTCCGCGCTCGTCCTCGGGCTGGTGACCGGTTGCACGTTCGATCTTCGCGAAAACCCATCAACCGGTGGCTCGCGGGCGGTAGTTGTTGACGGCGAGGTCGATGAGGCAGCGCTGAGTGCCGAGGTCGCTCGAATTGAGTCGCTCAGCCCCGCAGATCGCGAGACTGAAGCTGCTGCGCTTGACCACAAGGTTGAACGAGCTCTGTGGGTGTGGGCGGGGCTGGACGACGCGGTCGGCGGCACGCAGGCTGCTGACGCGGCGTTCGTCGCTGCGGGCCGGTCGCTTTCCAGATTCACTGCCGGCATGCGCTCGCCCCTCGCCGAGTTCCCGTCGACGAAGGCGATATCGCCCGAGGGGGGCATCCAGACTGCGGCGTACCTCGCTCACGGGTCCGTGTTTGCTGGCGATGAAGCTCCGAACCTCGGAATGGCGTTGTTTGGCGGAATATTAGCCACCGGCCTGATGGCGCCGATGCTCGTCGAGGCCACCAACAAGATCGAGGATGGCCCGCCTCGGACTGAATCGATGCGGGACGGATTCGAGGTAACGGCGTCGCGCGGCGAAGTCGACTTTGAGATTGCGCACAGCAGCGAGGAGCACGGGGTGACGACGTCCCTCCGTGTGAAGGTGAAAGTCCAGCCCTGCCCTGATGCGCAGGGGCGCTTCGAGGGATCCGCCCGCATTGAGATGTCGGCGACCGCCAAAGGAGGATCGGTCGGTCAGAAGTCCACGGTAGAGCTGAACCTCACGGGGCGCACCAACGATGACGCGCAGTTGGTGTCGTCCGATCTGGAGTATCGAACCGAACTGGCCGATTTCGCTGGAGGGAGGGGTAAGTACATCGATTTGTCCGGTTCCGTGCGCAATGGCAAGTCGACAGTGCGCTTGAACCGCTCAGGCGGGTCGGCTGATGCGGCCATAGTGGACTCTGCGGTTGGCTTGGCGCTCGTGCTTATCATCATGGGGAGGCATGCGATCCTCGGTGCGGCACAAAAGGGCTGGGAGTCCGGCCGCTGCGTGAGCCTCCAGGTGACGGCAGCCCCGGGTCCCAGCGGGCTGAAGCCGAGTTCCGAGGCCAAGATCTCGGCGAAGCCGCGCAGCCGAATTGATGGTGGCCCAACCGGGGGCGCGGTCACCGCCCAGCTTGCCAGCGGCGGGGCATCCGTCTCGCCGTCGGGCACGAAGGTGAAGGCCGATGCGACCTTCAGTTACACGGCTCCGAGCGAATACGACAAGTCAGGAACAGTCGAACTCGAAGCTCGGTCGAAACGTGGGGTCGCCAAAGCCAGCATCACCCTCGACACCAAACGGGGTGCGTACATCGCCAGCGGCGGCAGCAAGGTGTCGATATCGGGAAAGATTCCTGACCTGGCGCAGCCGTTCACCCTGTCGGGTGTGGGCGACGGGTTCACGGTTGTGTTCTCGTACACCCCGACAAACGATAGATCTGGAACGGTGACCTACTCCGGTTCCGGTAGTGGGGCCAGCATGTCAGGCGCTGGTCGGTACTCGATCAGTGGGGAAGACCCAGTGCTGACGCTCACACAAACCCATGGCGGATGTGTCGATATTGGTACCTGCGCCACAAACACCGACGTCATCACCCTGACGCGCGAAGGCGGTTGACGCACGCCGGGAGGCTCACGATCATCACCCGTCCGCGGTGAATCCACTGACGCTCGGCCAGATGGCGCCGCCGGCCGGGTCGTCGCTTCAGCGACGCGTGACTAGAACCGCAACCGCCGCAGGAAGCCCATCTCGTCGTTGACCTTCTGCATGGTGCGCTCGGCACGCTCGGCGGCGCGGTCAGCGCCGACGGCGAGCAGGCGGTCGAGTTCGGCCGGGTCATCCAGCAGTTCAAGCGTGCGGGCGCGGATCGGTTCGAGCGCGCCAACGACGACCTCGGCGAGTTCGGTCTTCAAGTCGCCGTAACCGCGGCCCGCATAGTGCGACTCAAGCTCGGCCACCGATTCACCCGTGATCGCCGAATGGATCGCGAGCAGGTTCGAGACGCCCGGCTTCTCGGCAATATCGAACCGAATCTCACGTTCGGTGTCGGTGACGGCCGATTTGAGCTTCTTGGCGGTGACCTTCGGGTCGTCGAGGAGATTGATGAGGCCCGCGGGTGAAGCTGCCGACTTTGACATCTTCGAGGTCGGCTCCTGCAGATCCATTACCCGCGCGGCGGCCTTTGGCATATACGCCTCTGGCACCACGAACGTCTCGCCGAACCGCGAATTGAACCGCTGCGCGAGGTCGCGCGTGAGCTCAAGGTGTTGTCGCTGGTCGTCGCCAACCGGCACCGAGTTCGCCTGGTACAGCAGAATGTCGGCCGCCATCAAGATCGGGTAGGTGAACAGCCCAACGCTCGCGGCATCGTGGCCGTGCTTGGCGGACTTGTCTTTGAACTGGGTCATCCGGCTGGCCTCGCCGAACCCGGTCATCGTGCCCAGAATCCAGGCGAGCTCGGCGTGCGCCGGCACATGCGACTGCACGAACAACACCGACTTCTCAGGGTCAATGCCCGCCGCGAGATACTGCGCCGCCGTGCGGCGAGTGCTCTCACGCAGCGCCTTCGGATCCTGCGCGACCGTGATCGCGTGCATGTCGACGATGCAGTAAATCGTGTCGTGCGTCTCTTGCATCGACACCCAGTTCTTGAGCGCCCCGAGGTAGTTTCCGAGATGCAGCGAATCGGCAGACGGCTGCATGCCTGAGAACACGATCGGACGGGCGGTCATGAGGGTCCTTTCGGGCCGGGCACCGGCCTGAGCTGGCACAAGCAATAACGCGATAGGGCACGGATGCCCCGGGCTTCGAGTCTAGAGCGCGTACTCCACGACGACCGGTGCGTGGTCGCTCCAACGCTCGGCATACGTCGGCGCCCGGTCGACCGCGTACGAGATGACGGTGGGTGCCAGGGCGGGGGAGGCGAGATGGTAGTCAATGCGCCATCCCGAATCGAGGTCGAATGCCTTGCCGCGCCACGACCACCAGGTGTACGGGCCGGCCACTTCGCCAACCGCGGCGCGGCCGACGTCAACCCAGCCCAGGCCGGCACCCGCGTTGTACGCAGGGTCTCCTTCGGCGCCGAGCCACGAGTCGAACTTCGACCGTTCTTCAGGCAAGAAGCCGGCCTTCTTCAGGTTGCCCTTCCAGTTCTTAATGTCGAGGGTACGGTGGCCGACGTTCAGGTCGCCGGTGACGACCGCGAGCCCACCGTTGGCGCCGAGTTCACCAAGCCGCGTCGTCATTGCATCGAGAAAGCGGTATTTTTGCTCCTGTTTCGGGGTGTCAGCCTCGCCAGAGTGTGCGTAGGCGCTCACCACGGTGAGCGTGCGGCCACCCACCGCAATATCGGCCTCAACCCAGCGCCCACTCGTGTCATCGCCGGGTACGGCAAGCGCGGTGCGCTGCCCGGTCGGCTCGGTGCGGCTCAACACCGCAACACCTGAGCGACCCTTCGCGGATGCCTCGTCGTGCACCACGTGCCATCCATCACCGATGAGTGACCGGAGATCGTCGTCGCCCGCTCGCACCTCTTGGAGGGTCAGGATGTCGGGCGCTCGCGCCTCGAGCCAATCGCCCATGCCGCGGCGAAACGCCGCCCGGACCCCGTTCACGTTCACTGTTGCAAGTCGCACCCGCCGATCTTACGGTGCCCACCCGACAACGAAACCGGCGACGGCAGTGCACGCTGGCGTTCCTGAGTCGTGCGGGTGGCAAACCAGAGAATTTCTCACACGACGACGGCGCGAAGGGTGCTGTTCACGTTGCGGTCACCTTGACCCGGTTGCCTGAATCCGTCTCACCGCTCCATTCGTTGAAGGGTTCACCGTGTCGAATCGCCGCCACCCATCGCCCCGCCGGGCGCACCCCGCCGTCAAATTCGGAGCCGCGCTTGCGGCGGGAGTGCTGATTTCGAGCGGGTTGATCGGCTCAGCGCAGGCTGCCGTCGATCCGAACGCGCTGACGCTGGCACAGTTGCGGCAGCCGCTGCCACCAGCTGACCTACTCGATGTCGACTTCGCGAACGGCCAGGCGGTTGACCACTCGCCTCGGGCGCGTGCCATTACCGCCGGGTCAGGGGCCAGTATCGTGACCGATACGACGCTGGGTAAGTCCGTCTCAGTGAACGTCGAGGGCACAGCGACGGCGTACAAGACCTCGAAGTTCAGCCGAGCCGACTACAACGCGCTCGCTGACGGGTTCAGCCTCGAAGCCGTGGTGCGGGTCGACTCGATCAACTCCTCCTACGTCGACATTGTCAGCGGCCAGGAGTCTGGCGGCATTGGCCTTGAAGCGACCAAAATCAGTGGCAATACCACCAGCTTCAACCTGGATCTCTGGACCACCGCCAGCGGCACCCGCCCGGCGGCCAACCTGGACTACGGCAAGTGGTACCACGTGATCACAACCTGGCAGGGGAATCAGGCGAAGCTCTACGTGGACGGTGTGCTCGTCTCGACCACCACGGCAACGTACAACGTTGAGCCATCAACCAATGCAGCGAAGTACCTCGCTATCGGTGGTGACGCAGCCAAGTCTGGTGCGTTGAACGACAAGACATTCAGTGGCCGGCTCGCAGTTGCTCGGCTGTACTCTGCTCCAGTCAGTGAGCTCGACGCCTACCGACTCTCACGACTGGGTGTCACCAGCCTCGACACCGTCGGGCCGCTCATCGAGACATCCGGAACTGTGCCCACCTCAGGAACCGTTGGTCAAACGATCACGTTGCCAACGGCCGAGGCGATTGATGACACCGGTGTCCCGGCCCAGGTGCTCGTCACCGTGACGGGCCCTGACAACGTGGTCGCGGCACTGCCGCCGACCGCCAATGGTACTTACAGCTTTGCGCCAGCCGTGGCAGGCGCGTTCGCTGTGGCGTACTCGGCGACGGATGCGCGGGGCAATACCCGCGAACAGCGCTCGAACATCGCGGTGAGCGGCCCAAGCCCGACGCCGACTCCGACGCCGACTCCGACGCCCACCCCAACTCCGACGCCCACCCCGGATCCTGAGCCAGCACCGGATATTCGTTTCGCCGCCATCGGTGACATTCACGACAGTTGGAGCGAACTCGCCGAAGCCTACGACTTCTGGGGTCAGCAGAACGTTGACGCAGCACTCTTCGTTGGTGATCTCACCAACTCGGCCACCGCCAGCGAATACCAGGGATTGAAAGACACGATCGATTCGAAGGCGAGCCTCGGCATTCAGCTGGTCGCTTCACTCGGCAACCACGACGTCAGCAGCATCTCGAGCTACGACCTGTTCACGCAAGCAACGGGTGGCCAAAAGCCCAACGCTGACTACCTGATCAACGGGTACCACTTCATCACCGTGTCACCGGGCGCCGGCACCCTCGACCCGGCAACGGGCAAGCCATCGCAGTCGTCGGCGAACAACTACGCCTACGCAGCGAGTTGGGTGCAGCAGCGTCTCGCCGCCGACACTGCTGAAGACCCGACGAAGCCAGTCTTCGTACTGGTGCACGCGCCGATGCAGTGCACCCACTACGTGTCGAACGAGTGGTACGGCTCGGGTCTGTCCAGCGGCTGCGGCGTCAATCTGCAGTCGACCTTTGATGCATTCCCGCAGGCCGTGGTGTGGTCGGGGCACATCCACACCCCGCAGAACATCTCGTCGTCAATCTGGCAGGGCCAGGAGGGCCGAAGTGGCACCAACGCCACGCAGGGCTTCACCACGGTGAACGCGCCGCCGATGGCCTACTTCGAGTTCGAACAGGGCAACATCAGCCAAAACCCGACCAGTCGGTCGAACGACACCACTCCCGATGACGCTGGCAACAACCGCCAGACCACGATCGTCGAGGTTCGCGGGTCGAAGGTCACGATCAAGAACTACGATCTGCTCTCGGATCAGTGGATCAACCAGACCTGGACCTGGGATGTTGCCGACTCGGTCGCTGCGAACAAGACGTACGACCAGCGGTTCCCACTGAACACCACGTTCCGTGCGAGCCAAACCTCGGCACCGGTGTGGCCGACGGGGTCGGCGGTCACGGTGAGTGGCGTCGCTGGCGACAAGGCGCTCGTCACCTTCCCCCAGGCGGTGCCGGCGCCAAACACGGTGCAGGACATCGTGCACAAGTACCGGTACACCACCGTTGACGTACTCAGCGGGCAGACGGTGAACACGTTCACCCAATGGTCGAGCTTCTACAAACTCCCAACGCCGACAACGAAGAGTCACGAGGTGTGGGGGCTGACAACGGGTCGTGAGTACGAGGTGCGGATCACCCCGATCAACACCTGGGGCAAGGAGGGTGCCGCGCTGACGGCGCGTTTCACCGCCGGCGGCTCGGGCACGCCAACTGACCCCCCGTTCGATCCATCCACGTTGACCTTCGACGATCTCGTCCCGGCGATTCCTGCGCCCGATCTGTTGAACGTCGCATTCCAAGGCGGCGCAGCTGTTGACCTGTCGCCGCGGGCGCGAACGATGACGGCCGGAGCCGACGCCAGTGTCATCGCTGACGCAGAGCTGGGCCGCCAAGTTGCCGTCGGTCGGGAAGGCATGGCGTCAGCGTTCAAGACCTCGACCTGGTCAGATGCCGACTATGCGCTGCTTCAGGATGGCTTCACCCTCGACACCACGTTCAAGATTGATTCGATCAACAAGTCAATCGGTGGCTACGTCGACGTCTTCGGCGGGATGCAGGGAGCCGGCATCGGCCTCGAAGCTGTCAAGACATCGTCGACGACTTCGTACTCGCTTGCACTCTGGTACGCGAGCCCACGGCCGACCGTCACCCTCGACTATGGCAAGTGGTACCACGTCACCGGGTGGTACGACGGCACCACCGCCCGCCTTTACGTGAACGGGATCGAGGTCGTTGAGACCCCGGGTGTTTCGTGGAACGTGAAGCCTGGTGATGTGAATGCCAGGTACATGACGATCGGTGGCGACGCGAACGGCACTGGCGCGTTGAACGACGCAACATTCACCGGCAAGATCGCTGGGGCAAGCCTCGCAAGTGCCGCGCTGTCTGACACAGACGTGTACCGCACGGCAATGAACGAGCTCACGAAGCTCGATGAGGTGCCGCCGATGGTGCGGGTTAGCCCAGCACCGCCATCGGCCGCCACCGTTGGTACCGCCTATACGGCGCCTGCAGGTCAGGCCGTCGACAACTCCGGTCGGGTGACATTGGCTCTCGAGGTCACCGGCCCAGGCGGAACGTCGGTTGCGGTCTCCCCGGTCTCGGGTGGCGGTTGGCAGTTCACGCCGATGAGCGCTGGGGCCTACACACTGACGTATCTCGCGACCGACGCCGCTGCCCGACAGGCGAGTACGGTGTTCACCGTGACAGCCCAGTAGTCGTCGGTGGTAACGACGAACCACATGTGTGCAGGCCGACACGTGCGGAGCGAGGCATCCGAATCGTCGAGTTGGTTGCGCCGACGAGTCAACCTGCTTCGCGGAAGCACCGCGCTCGTCGCCGCAGTGGCGAGTGTGTTGCTGCTCGCCACCCCGGCAGCGGCCCACAGCTACTCGGCGACCGTCTACGCGATGCTCACCGAGATCGAGCCGGGTCTCGTGCGCACCGTGCTCGACGTGGAGTACGTGTTGCTCGCGACCGACGGTGCGCGCAAGATGAACGACGCCCAGTTCGAGCGCGACGCCTACGACGATGTGCAGGCCTCTGGCCAGGACCCCACGAAACTGACCACCCGCGTGCTCGAGGCCCACTCGGCGACCGTGCTCGGGTACGTGCTTCCTCGGTACGCGCTCTCGGTCGTCGGCAAATCGGATGCCCCGGCCTGCCCAACGGCGCTCGCCGAACCGTATGCGATCACCTACTACGACGCGGTGCCGCACGCACGCCTGGTCATCGACACCGATTGCCGGGGCCAGGTCAGTGGCGACCGCACCGTCTACCGGATCTCGACTGGGTTGTTCCCCGGTACCGAGCCGGGGGGCAAGACGACCACCGTTGTGACCTACGACCTCAACGCCGGATCTGGGGTCGCGAGCCTTGACACCGATACGAACCCGACCTTCACCACCGCGCAGGACTGGCCATCGCGAATGGGGGAGTTCTTCGTGCTCGGGGCGAAACACCTGATGTTCGGGCTCGACCACATTCTGTTCTTGCTCGCGCTCATCGTTGCGTCGCGCCAACTGCGCGACATAGTGATGGTGACGACAGCGTTCACCGTGGCGCATTCGGTAACGTTCATCCTTGCTGCGCTTGGCGTGGTCAGCGTGCCAGCGATCATCGTCGAGCCGCTCATTGCGCTTTCGATCGCGGTGGTTGCGCTCTGGTATTTGTGGCGGCGATGGCGCGAAGGGAAAGTTGTTCCGAATGCCTCGACCGAGACATCCGGCCGCGGAATTGCGACGCTCACACGAGCCGACTGGTTGCGGATTGCCGTGGTGTTCGGGTTCGGCCTCGTGCATGGGATCGGCTTTGCGGGCGCGCTCGGCATCAACGAGCAGTTCTCGTGGGGATTGCTCGGTGCTCTGCTGGTATTCAACCTCGGGATCGAGGCGGCGCAGCTCACAATTATTCTGCTGGCGTTCCCGTTGCTCATGTTGGTCCGCACGCGTGCCCCACGGGTTGGAGACGTTGCGGCCCTCACGGTCTCAGCCGTCGTGGCCGTCGTCGGATTCGTCTGGTTCGCGCAACGCCTCGCCGGAGCCTGACGAGCCGGGTGTCCCGCGACGCCGTAGGCCAAGCCGAAAGTTACTTTCGGCAGAGCGGATGGGCGCATAGGCTCTGGGTGTCCGTCCAGAACTGACAAGGAGTCAGCATGTCGAACGTTCCACAACCTCCGACCGCGGGTGCCCCAGAAGGCCAGCCTGCTTACCAGGCGCCACCTGCTGGCTATCAAGCGCCGGCTGCCGGCTACCAGGCGCCGCCCGCCGGTTACCAGCCTCCGGCGTACCCTGCGGGCCCCGGGTACGCTGCCGCGCCCACCTCCGTCCCGGGCAAAGGACTCAGCATTGCCGGGCTGATCCTGGCGTTCCTTGCGCCACTCGCGTTGATCGGGCTCATACTCTCGATCGTGGGCCGCGTGCAAGCGAAGAAGGCGGGAGCGCCAACCGGTATTGCCACGGCCGGCATCATTGTGTCGATTGTCGTGATGGTCTTCACGGCGATCATCTTCGTGGTGGCCGGCGCAAGTTTCGTCGCGCTGTTCTCACAGTGCGCAGAGCTCGGCCAGGGCGTGCACCAGGTTGGTGGGATCACGGTGAGCTGCGGCTAACACCAGGGAACAACGAATGGCGCCGCCCGGCTCACAGCCGGGCGGCGCCATTCGTTTGGCGGAGGTCGACGCGGGAAGCGTGTGCGCCTGCCGGTGGCGTCGACTACGGGCGCCCACGCATGACGGCCTGCTTGACCTCCGCGATTGCCTTGGTGACCTCAATGCCACGGGGGCAGGCCTCTGAGCAGTTGAAGGTGGTACGGCAACGCCACACGCCTTCTTTGTCGTTCAGGATGTCGAGGCGAACCTTGGCTTCGTCATCGCGTGAGTCGAAGATGAAGCGGTGGGCGTTCACGATCGCGGCCGGTCCGAAGTACTGACCATCGGTCCAGAACACGGGGCACGAGGTGGTGCACGCGGCGCAGAGAATGCACTTCGTGGTGTCGTCGTAGATCGCGCGATCCTTGACGGACTGCACGCGCTCTTTGCCCGGTTCCGGGGTGGAGCGTGACTGCAAGAACGGCTGCACCTCACGGAACGCCGCGAAGAACGGCTCCATGTCGACGATCAGGTCCTTCTCGAGCGGCAGTCCCTTGATCGCTTCGACATACACCGGCTTGGTGATGTCGAGGTCCTTGATCAGCGTCTTGCACGCGAGGCGGTTTTTGCCGTTGATGCGCATCGCGTCGGAGCCACAGATGCCGTGCGCGCACGAGCGGCGGAAGCTCAGCGAGCCATCCTGTTCCCACTTGATCTTGTGCAGCGCATCGAGCACACGGTCGGTCGAGTACATCTCGACGTCGAAGTCCTGCCAGCGCGGCTCGGTGTCGGTGTCCGGGTCGAACCGGCGCACCAAGAACGTCACCATGAACGGGGTGAGGGCGTCCGAAACCGGAGCGAGTTGGGTGCTCACGCTTAGTACTTCCTCTCCATCGGCTGGTAGCGGGTGATCGTCACCGGTTTCCAATCGAGCTTGATGTGGTCGCTCGCGGTGGCCGAACCGGCATCGCCGGTCAGGTACGCCATCGTGTGCTTCATGTACTTCGCGTCGTCGCGGTCCGGGAAGTCATCGCGCATGTGACCGCCACGGCTCTCTTCGCGGTTCTGCGCCGAGTACACGACGACCTCAGCGAGGTCGAGCAAGAACCCGAGCTCGACTGCCTCGAGCAGGTCGGTGTTGAACCGCTTGCCCTTATCATGCACGGCGATGTTCTTGTATCGCTCGCGCAGACCATGAATGACGGACGCCACGTGCTTCAGGGTTTCCGCGGTGCGGAACACCTGGGCACCCTTGTCCATTTCGTCTTGCAGTTCCTTGCGGATCGCGGCGATGCGCTCGGTGCCGGCGCCGTTTCGAAGGCCCTCGATCAGGTTCCGCACTCCGGCCGCCGGGTCATCCGGAAGCGGGGTGAAGTCAACCGTCTTGACGTACTCGACGGCGTTCTTGCCGGCACGCTTGCCGAACACGTTGATATCGAGCAGCGAGTTCGTGCCAAGGCGGTTGGAGCCGTGCACCGAGACGCACGCGCACTCGCCAGCGGCGTAGAGGCCGGGCACGACGGTCGTGTTGTCGCGCAGCACTTCGGCGTTCACGTTGGTCGGGATGCCGCCCATGGCGTAGTGCGCGGTCGGCATCACCGGCACCGGCTCGACGACCGGGTCGACGCCAAGGTAGGTGCGGGCGAACTCGGTGATATCTGGCAGCTTCGTCTCGAGCACCTCGGCGCCGAGGTGGGTGCAGTCGAGGAGCACGTAGTCCTTGTGCGGGCCAGCGCCGCGGCCTTCGGCCACCTCGAGCACCATGCAGCGCGAAACGATGTCACGCGGGGCGAGGTCCTTGATGGTCGGGGCGTAGCGCTCCATGAACCGCTCACCCGACGCGTTGCGCAGGATTGCGCCTTCACCACGTGCGCCCTCGGTGAGGAGGATGCCGAGCCCAGCAAGTCCGGTCGGGTGGAACTGGAAGAACTCCATGTCTTCGAGCGGCAGGCCCTTGCGCCAGATGATGCCAACGCCGTCACCGGTGAGGGTGTGTGCGTTCGACGTCGTCTTGTAAATCTTGCCGAAGCCGCCGGTCGCGAAGATGATTGCCTTCGCCTGGAACACGTGCAGTTCACCGGTCGCAAGCTCATACGCGACGACGCCGGATGGCTGCTCAACCCCATCAACAACGGTCATGATGACGTCGAGTGCGTAGTACTCGTTGTAGAACTCGATGCCGAGCTTCACGCAGTTCTGGAACAGCGTCTGCAGAATCATGTGGCCGGTGCGGTCTGCCGCGTAGCAGGCGCGGCGAACCGGGGCCTTGCCGTGGTCGCGGGTGTGCCCACCGAAGCGGCGCTGGTCGATCTTGCCCTCGGGGGTGCGGTTGAACGGCAGACCCATGTTTTCGAGGTCGATGACCGCGTCGATCGCTTCTTTCGCGAGGATCTCGGCGGCATCTTGGTCGACCAGGTAGTCGCCACCCTTGATCGTGTCGAAGGTGTGCCACTCCCAGCTGTCTTCTTCGACGTTCGCGAGCGCGGCGGCCATGCCACCTTGGGCTGCGCCGGTGTGCGACCGGGTCGGGTACAGCTTCGAGATCACGGCGGTCTTCGCGCCGGGGCCGGCCTCGATGGCCGCGCGCATGCCAGCGCCACCGGCGCCAACGATCACGATGTCGTACTGGTGGTAATGAACGCCGTTGACGACCGTGGTCTCAGCGCGGGTTTCGGTGCTCACGAGACTCCTAGGCGTGGCAGAAGGACGGAACGAGATCGGCCGGTGCGCCAACGGGGCACGGGTCGAAGGTGAAGATCACGAGGGTGCCGAGCACGATCAGTGCGACCGCGGCTGCGAGGAGCGCGCCCTTGAGCGCCTTCTGCAATGCGCCCGGCTTTGTGTAGTCGTTCACGATGGTGCGCATGCCGTTGGTGCCGTGAATCAGCGCGAGCCAGAGCAGCGCGGCATCCCACCATTGCCAGAACGGGCTCGCCCACTTGCCGCCGACGAAGCCGAAGTCAACCGCGTGGATACCGTCGCCGACCAGCAGGTTACTGAAGAGGTGAGTGAAGACCAGCGCAACGAGCAACACGCCCGAGAAGCGCATGAACATCCAGCCGTACTTTTCCCAGTTGGTGCGGCGACGCTTGGTGCCGGGCGCCTCGATGGCGCTCATCCGATACGTGGTGCTCATGCGTGTGCCCCCGCGAAGACGTTCATCAGGTGTCGCGGTGCGAAGCCGAGCATCAGCACGACCCAGACCACGATGACTACCCAGAACAAGAGCTTCTGGTGTCGGGTTGCCCACGACCAAAAGTCGACCAGGATAATTCGCAACCCGTTGAGTGCGTGGAAGACCAGTGCGCCAACGAGCGCCGTTTCGCCGAGCCCCATGATCGGGTTCTTGTACGTGGCGATCACGGCGTTGTACGCCTCAGGGCTCACTCGCACGAGCGCAGTGTCGAGCACGTGCACGAGCAAGAAGAAGAAGATCGCGACACCGGTGATGCGGTGAAGTACCCAAGACCACATGCCTTCATTGCCCCGGTACAGCGTGCCACCTGGCTTCTGCTTCTTCGAGGCAACGGATGCGGTCGGGGTGTCTGCCGTGGTAACTGGCATGAACAACCCTTCCTGGTTGCGGGTGGTGCAAAGCGGCACCACGGTCGATCCGATTCTAGACCGCCCCCGGTATGACCAGTGTGCAGCAACGGGCGGTAACAACGTGTCGACAAAGTACGCTGACAGCCATGACTACGGCACCACTCGACGACTTTTACGCGGTGATTCCGGCCGGAGGTGTTGGCTCTCGGCTGTGGCCGCTCTCCCGAGCGGATGCCCCAAAGTTCTTGCACGACCTCACCGGCTCGGGCCAGACGCTGCTGAAAGACACCTGGGATCGCCTGGCGCCGCTGGCCGGTGAACAGCGCATTATGGTCGTCACCGGGCGGGCGCACCGGGCAGCGGTTGAGGCCCAACTGCCGGCGCTCGCCGACCGCAACGTGGTGCTTGAGAGCGAGCCGCGGGACTCGACCGCCGCGATCGGGCTCGCCGCCGCGATTCTTGAGCAACGTGAACCCGGTGTGATCATCGGGTCGTTCGCCGCCGATCACGTGATTTCGGGCAGTGCCCTCTTTCAAGCGGCGGTGACCGACGCCGTCGCTGCCGCGCGCGCCGGCTACATCGTGACGATCGGCATCACGCCGACCGAACCCGCAGTGGGCTTTGGCTACATCGAGTGCGGTGCGCCGATCGCCGTCGATGACGCCTCGGTCGAGGCCGTCGCCAGCTTCGTTGAGAAGCCGGACCTCGACACCGCACGCATCTACCTCGCGGGTGGGCGGCACCTTTGGAACGCTGGAATGTTCATCAGCCGCGCCTCGGTCCTGCTCGACGAGATCAAGCGAAACAAGCCAGAACTGCACGCTGGACTGATCGAGTTGGCAGCAGCGTGGGATGACCCGGCCACCCGTGGCCCAGCCGTTGACCGCATCTGGCCGAAACTCGAGAAGATCGCGATCGACTACTCGGTCGCCGAACCCGCTGCCGCGGCCGGGCGCCTCGCTGTCGTGCGCGGACACTTCCAGTGGGACGACGTTGGCGACTTTGCCTCGCTGGCGAAGCTGAATACCGCAGGCCGCTCCGGCGACCTTGCGATTCTCGGTGAAAACGCCCGCGTGTTGGCCGATGCCTCAAGCGGCATTGTGGTCAGTCGGTCGCAGCGCGTGATCAGCCTGATCGGGGTGCACGACATCGTCGTGGTCGACACGCCAGATGCGCTGCTGGTCACGACCAGCGCACATGCGCAACGGGTAAAGGCAGTGGTCGACGCGCTTCGGTTGGGTGGCTCGAGCGACGTGCTCTGACGAGCAATCTGGTGATCCGCTCGTTTGAGCAGCCTTGGTTGCGGATTCCCTACATTTTTGGGGTGCACTGCCCCGAATTGTTGCGACCGCATAACGCCTGACCGCGGAATCGTGCGACGTTGCGGGGCAACGCAATAGCCTGGCTTCATTGGGTCCAGTCGTGTTTGACCACGCCCGAGAGTTGATCTGGACCCCTCTGGAGGAAGAAATGAAGTTCACCAGCAAGCGGCTCACCGGGGGCCTTGCCCTCGTCGCCGCAGTTTCGCTCTTGACGGCCTGTGCCTCGGCGCCGACCGCAGCCCCATCGTCGAGCGTCGCATCCACGACCAAGCCCGCAGCCGTTGCCGGGTTCAAGCCGTGCATGGTTTCTGACTCTGGCGGGTTTGACGACAAGTCGTTCAACCAGCTTGGGTTCGAGGGCTTTGACAAGGCCGCGAAGGAACTTGGCGTTGAAGGCGTGACGGTTCAGTCGAAGAACGACACCGAGTACAAGCCGAACCTCACGAACCTCGCCGACCAGGGCTGCACCCTGATCGTGACCGTTGGCTTCGCGCTCTCGGCGGCGACCATCGAGGCGGCCAAGGCCAACCCGAAGATCAACTACGTGATCATCGATGACGCGGCTGACGGCGACTTCGACGGCAAGACCGACGCGCCGAACATCAAGCCGATCCTGTTCGACACCGCACAGGCGGCCTTCCTCGCTGGTTATGCATCAGCCGACTACACCACGACTGGCGTGATTGGCACCTTCGGTGGCATGAACTTCCCGACCGTGTCGATCTTCATGGATGGCTTCAAGCAGGGCGCCGAGTACTACGCCAAGGAAAAGGGCAAGGCAGTCAAGGTTCTCGGCTGGGACGGCAAGGATGGCTCGTTCACCGGCGGGTTCGAAGCGAACGACAAGGCTCGCCAGACCGCTCAGAGCTTGATCGACCAGAACGTTGACGTGCTGCTGCCGGTCGGTGGCCCGATCTACCAGTCGGCTGCTGCTGCCATCAAGGACGCGGGTCGCCCGATCGCAATGCTCGGTGTTGACGCAGACGTCACGAAGACCGACCCGACCGTTGCGTCGCTGCTGCTCACCTCGATCCAGAAGGGCATCGACGTCGGCACCTACGACGCCGTGCTCGCAGCTGGCAAGGGTGCGTTTGACGCCACGCCGTTTGTCGGCACGCTGAAGAACGGCGGCGTGTTGCTCGCTCCATTCCACGACTACGAGTCGAAGGTCTCGGCCGGTCTCAAGGGTGAACTTGACGCACTGCAGGCCAAGATCATCTCGGGCGACGTCAAGGTCACCTCGTACCTGAACAAGTAGTTCCACGCGGGGGAGACCCCGTACCACGTGTGGCCATCCGTCCGGGTGGCCACACGTCGTTTCGGGCGACAGCGCACCGAGGCATCCGCAACGCTCAGACGAGCGAAATCGTCTGGATCGTCACCTTGTTTGCGCGGATTCATGGGCCGCGCATCCCGAAGAAACTAGGATCAGCAGCATGAAGCTCGAACTCCGGGGCATCACGAAGCGATTCGGAAGCCTGGTCGCGAACAATCACATCTCGCTCACCGTCGAGCCAGGTGAGATTCACGGTTTGCTCGGCGAAAACGGCGCAGGCAAGTCGACGCTCATGAACGTGCTCTACGGGCTGTACAAGGCCGACGAGGGCGAGGTGCTGCTCGACGGGGTGGTGCAGCATTTCGCTGGCCCCGGCGACGCGATGGCGGCGGGCATTGGGATGGTTCACCAGCACTTCATGCTGATCCCGGTGTTTACTGTGGCGGAAAACGTGATGCTCGGGCACGAGTCCACCAAGGCGGGAGGTGTGCTTGACCTGGCGGCCGCGCGCCGGGCCGTGCGCGAGGTGTCCGGCCGGTTCGGCTTCGATGTCGACCCAGACGCGCTCGTCGGTGACCTGCCGGTCGGCGTACAACAGCGGGTCGAGATCATCAAGGCCCTCTCGCGCGACGCGAAGGTGCTCGTCTTCGACGAACCGACTGCAGTGTTGACGCCACAAGAGACTGATGAACTGATGGGCATCATGCGGCAGTTGCGCGCAGCGGGCACCGCCATCGTGTTCATCACGCACAAGCTCCGCGAAGTGCGCGAAGTCGCCGACCGCATCACCGTGATTCGGCTCGGCAAAGTCGTTGGCGAAGCATCCCCGACCGCATCGAACGCCGAACTCGCGTCGCTCATGGTGGGTCGGGCCGTCGAACTCACCGTGCACAAGGGGCCCCCGAACACCGGTGCCGAAGAACTGGTCGTCAGCGGGCTGACCGTCACCGACCACCTCAATCAACTCGTGGTCAACGACGTCTCATTCAGCGTGCGCGGGGGCGAAGTGCTCGCGGTGGCCGGCGTGCAGGGCAACGGCCAGACCGAACTCACCGAAGCGATGCTCGGGCTCGAACCGCGCGTACACGGTTCGATCAAGTTGAACGGCGTCGAACTCACCAAACTCAGTGTGCGAGGCATCCTCGACGAAGGGGTCGGGTTCATTCCCGAAGACCGCAGCCACGATGGGTTGGTGGGCGAATTCACGATCGCTGAAAACCTCATGCTCGACCGCAGCGAGGGCGCGCCGTTCGTGAAGTTCGGCAGCATCCAGCGGGCCGAAGTTGCCAACTTTGCGACGGAGAAGGTCGCGGAGTTCGATATTCGAACGCCGTCGATTTCGACGCATGCGGGTCGACTCTCTGGCGGCAACCAGCAGAAGGTCGTCATCGCCCGAGAGATGAGCCGTGAGCTGAAACTCCTCGTCGCCGCGCAGCCGACCCGGGGAGTTGACGTCGGTTCGATCGAGTTCATCCACAAGCGCATCATCGAAACCCGCGATGCGGGCATTCCGGTGGTGGTGGTGTCGACCGAACTCGACGAGGTGGTGGCGCTCGCCGACCGAATCATGGTGATGTACCGCGGGCGCATTGTTGGCATCGTGCCGTCGACCACCCCCCGCGACGTGCTCGGCCTGATGATGGCTGGCGAAGCCCCGAGCGAAGGAGTCGCGGCGTGAACACTCCTGGCGGCATGAACACCCCGGGTGGCACCACCCCGGCAGGGCCGACCGATAACGCTCCCGAGCCATCGCGCTGGCACCGCACGTTCCGCGAGATTATCGGTGGCAACGCCGTCATTTCGGTGCTGTCAATCGTGCTGGCGCTCATCGTTGGCGCGATCATGATCATCGCGTCAGACCCTGACGTGCAGCAAACCAGCGGTTACTTTTTCGCCCGCCCGTCCGACCTGCTTCAGGCGGCATGGAAGGCCGTATCGGGCGCCTACACTGCGCTGTTCCAGGGATCGATTTACAACTTCCGCCGCCCCGACTTCGTCGATGGCATCAAACCGCTCACCGAGACGCTCGCGTTTGCGACGCCACTCATCGCGGGTGGCCTCGGTGTGGGCATCGCGTTCCGCGCCGGCATGTTCAACATCGGTGGCCGCGGCCAGATGCTGATCGCCGCCTCCGTTGCCGGATGGCTTGGCTTCGGGTTTGACCTGCCATGGGGCATCCACCTCGTGGTCGCCCTCGTAGGCGGAATTGTCGGCGGCGCACTCTGGGGCGGACTCGCCGGCTGGTTGAAGGCGAAGACCGGCGCACACGAGGTGATCGTCACGATCATGCTCAACTACGTCGCGTTCTTCTTGGTGAGTTGGATGCTTCGTACCCCGGGTCTGCTGCAGGCGCCCGGGTCATCCAACCCGAAGACCGCGCCGATCCACCCGACCGCTGAATTCCCCGACCTGCTTGGGCCGCGCTACAACCTGCACTGGGACTTCGTGCTCGCGGTGGTCGCCACGGTGGTGATCTGGTGGCTGCTAAATCGATCGAGTCTCGGCTTCCGGTTCCGCGCGGTGGGTGAGAACCCAGCGGCGGCGAAGGTCGCGGGCATCAACGTGCCGAGGATCTACGTTGTCGCGATGGTGATCGCCGGCGCGCTGCTCGGTCTGGCCGGCGTGAGTCAGGTGCTGGGCACCGTACCGAGCGGCTTCACCGCGGGCATCGACGCGGGGATCGGGTTTGACGCGATTACGGTGGCGCTGCTCGGCCGGTCGACGCCATGGGGCATCTTCGCCTCCGGCCTGCTCTTTGGGGCGCTCAAGGCTGGTGGGTTCTCGATGCAGGCCTCACAGGGCGTCTCGATCGACATCATCGTCGTGGTGCAAGCGATGATCGTGCTCTTCATCGCGGCACCGCCGCTGGTGCGCACGATCTTCCGACTGCCAGACCCCAAGGCCGCGCCGAAACGTCGCATTGCGAAGAAGGAGGTGACGGCCAAGTGACCGCCACGCTGCCGCCCGCGAACGTCGCCCTCGTCACTGCGCCGAAACAGTGGAAGCTCGCGATCGTCTTCGCCCTCTTCTCGCTCGCGCTGCTCGCGCTCACGCTGTTCGCACCGCGCGATGGGGTCACCGGGCTGCGGTTCTCGTCTCCGGCCGACTCGTTCCAACTGCCGGAGCTCCCGGTGCCGACCAGAGGGTTCCTCTGGTTCGCGGTGGCGGTGCTCGTGGTGGTGACCGCGGCAACAGTCTGGTACATCCGATCTGCTGTCGGCCGGGCGCCGCTGTGGCTCGCCATCGTCTTCGCGGTCGTCTTCCTGCTCGGTTTTTTGGTCTGGGCCGGCGCTGGG
Source organism: Candidatus Lumbricidiphila sp. (assembly GCA_035764905.1). Taxonomy (GTDB): domain Bacteria; phylum Actinomycetota; class Actinomycetes; order Actinomycetales; family Microbacteriaceae; genus Agromyces. Next base: position 139,735 of record DASTYN010000004.1, read on the forward strand.
CACTCGCTGCCGATGATTGGGCTGCTCGCTGGGTCGCTGAGCCTCGCAGTGCCGCTGATCTTTGGCTCACTCACCGGCGTGATCGGTGAGCGGGTTGGTGTCATCAACATCGCGATCGAGGCGCAATTGCTCGCAGGCGCATTCACCGCCGCGATTACGTCAACCGTGACCAAGAGCCCGTGGGCGGGCCTCGTCGCCGCGATGGTTGCTGGCGTCTTAGTGGCCATGGTGCTCGCCACGTTCGCAATCAAATACCTCGTCGATCAGGTCATCATCGGCGTTGTGCTCAACGTGCTGGTCGTCGGTGTGACGAGCTTCCTGTTCTCGCAGGTCTTGGCACCCAACGCCGCGAACCTGAACACCCCGGTGCGGTTCGAGCGCTGGAACATCCCGTTACTGAGCGATATCCCGGTCATCGGGCCGGTGCTGTTCAAACAGACCATCATCATCTACCTGATGTATGTCGCCGTCGCCGCGGTCTGGTTCGGGTTGTTTAAAACCCGTTGGGGGCTGCGGCTCAGGGCGGTTGGTGAGCACCCGCAGGCGGCCGACACCGTCGGCATTAAGGTGAACCGCACCCGGTTCTGGAACGTGGCACTCGCCGGCGCGCTTGCCGGACTCGGCGGCACGTTCTTCACGATCGGCTCGGGCATCGCATTCAACAAAGAGATGACCGCCGGTGCCGGCTTCATCGCGCTCGCCGCGGTGATCTTCGGCCAGTGGGACCCGATCAAAGCGACCCTGGCGGCGTTGCTATTCGGCTTCGCGTCGAACCTGCAGAACACGCTGTCGGTGATCGGATCGCCTGTGCCGAGCGAGTTCATGCTGATGCTGCCGTACGTGGTGACCATTTTCGCGGTGGCCGGGTTGGTCGGCAAGGTGCGCGGCCCTGCCGCGGCCGGCAAACCCTATCTGAAGGGATAACCATGTCTGAGGGCATCGATTGGGCCCGTCTGCGTGAGGTCGCCCGTGAGGCGATGGCGATGGCGTATGTGCCGTATTCGTCGTTTCCGGTTGGAGCGGCCGCGCTCTGCGATGACGGCCGCATCGTGTCGGGGTGCAATGTCGAGAACGCCTCGTACGGGCTCACCCTGTGCGCCGAGTGTTCGCTGGTGTCGGCGCTCACGATGTCGGGCGGCGGGCAGCTGGTCGCATTCACCTGCGTCGACGGCCACGGAAACACGCTCATGCCATGCGGCCGCTGTCGGCAGTTGCTGTTCGAGCACTCGGCCCCTGGCATGGTGCTCGATACCGTCAGCGGGTTGAAAACGATCGATGAGGTGCTGCCCGATGCGTTTGGGCCGCGCACGCTCACCGAATTCAAGGGCGGCGTCGCGCAGTGAGCGCGGCGAAGCATCCAATCTCGAAGGAACCCGATGAGCTCCGTTGAACCATTCGACGCCGTCGACCTGATCCGCACGAAGCGCGACCGTGGTGCCCTCTCGACCGCGCAGATCACCTGGCTCGTCGAGGCGTACACGCGCGGCTACGTCGCCGATGAGCAAATGTCGGCGATGACCATGGCGATCTTCTTGAACGGGATGACCCGTGATGAAGTCCGCGATCTCACCCTCGCGATGATCAACACCGGTGAACGGATGAGTTTCGAGGGGCTGGGCAAACCGACCTCCGATAAGCACTCCACCGGCGGGGTCGGCGACAAGATCACCTTGCCGCTGATGCCGCTCGTGGCCGCATTCGGTGTGGCCGTGCCGCAGCTCTCTGGGCGTGGCCTCGGCCACACCGGCGGCACACTCGACAAACTCGAATCAATTCCCGGCTGGCGCGCCGACGTCACCCGCGATGAGATGTTCGCTCAACTGCGCGATGTCGGCGGCGTGATCTGCGCCGCGGGGGCGACCCTCGCCCCAGCCGATAAGAAGCTCTACGCACTGCGTGACATCACGGGCACGGTCGAATGTATCCCGCTGATTGCCTCGTCGATCATGTCGAAGAAGATCGCTGAAGGCACCGGTGCGCTGGTGCTCGACGTGAAGTTTGGGTCTGGCGCGTTCCTCCAAGACCCGGAGCGCGGTCGCGAACTTGCCAGGGTCATGGTTGATCTCGGCACCGATGCGGGGGTGACCACGAGCGCCTTGCTCACCAATATGAACGTGCCGCTCGGCCGCATGATCGGCAACGCCAACGAGGTGCAGGAGTCAATCGACGTGCTCGCCGGAGGCGGGCCGGCCGACATCCGCGAACTCACGATCGCGCTCGCCCGCGAAATGCTCGCGCTCGTCGGCCGCGACGATGACGTCGAAGCCGCGCTTGACGACGGGCGAGCGATGGATGTCTGGCGCCGGGCGATTCGCGCCCAGGGCGGCGACCCGGATGCCCCGTTGCCGGTCGCACGCGAACAGCATGTTGTGACGGCTGACCGTGACGGCGTGCTCGTGGCGCAAGAAGCCTTGCCCTTCGGCATCGCCGCCTGGCGCCTCGGCGCTGGTCGTGCTCGGAAGGAAGACCCGGTGCAGCATGCCGCCGGCATCGAGCTGCATGCGAAGCCTGGTGACACTGTTCGCAAGGGGGAGCCGTTGTTCACGCTCTCGGCCGATGAGCCGGAGCGGTTCGAGCGGGCACTGGAGGCCGTTGCCGGGGCATGGCGAATCGGTGACGTTGGTGAGCCTGTTGAAGATGGCGGCCCGCTGATTCAGGACCGCATCACCGCGTAGGGCACCTGCCGTATCGAAGCTCGACCTCGAGCCCTAGGCTGGTCGGGTGACTACGAACGAGTACCGCCTCGAAGGCGATGGCAGCGACCTCCGCGCACTTCCGAAGATTTCGCTCCACGACCACCTCGATGGTGGCCTCCGGCCATCCAGCCTGCTGGAACTCGCCGACGAAATCGGGCTGGCCGTTCCGGCCGAGACCCCAGACGCCCTGCAAGCGTGGTTCGACACGCAGTCGAACTCGGGCGATCTCGTGCAGTACCTCACCACCTTTGACCTCACGACCGCCGTCATGCAGACCCGCGAGGGCCTGCGTCGGGTGGCGCGCGAGTTCGTGCAAGACCTCGGCCACGATGGTGTCATCTACGGCGAGATCCGGTGGGCGCCGGAGCAGCACCTCACCCGCGGCCTCACCCTCGACCAGACCGTCGAAGCGGTGCAAGAGGGGATTGAGCAGGGCATCGACGATGTGCGCAACCTCGGTGGAAACATCCGGGTCGGCCAGCTGATCACCGCGATGCGGCACGCTGACCGGGGCCTCGAAATCGCTGAGCTCGCCGTTCGCCACCGCGATCGCGGTGTGGTCGGCTTCGATATCGCCGGCGCAGAGGCGGGATTCTTGCCGAGCCGCCACCGTACGGCATTTGATTACCTCGCGAGCCAATTCTTCCCGGTGACGATTCACGCTGGCGAAGCCGACGGTCTGGAATCGATCCGGAGTGCGCTCGTCGATGGCCGCGCGCTCCGTCTTGGGCACGGGGTGCGACTGGCCGAAGATCTCATCATCGAGAGTCAAGACGACGTGAGCACGTATGTCTCGCTCGGCCCGATCGCCCAGTGGGTGCGCGACCGCGAGATCGCGTTGGAGTGCAGCCCGTCATCGAACCTGCAGACCGGCGCGTTCGCGCAGTGGGGCGACGACCTCGCTGATCACCCATTCGATCTGCTGTACCAGCTCGGGTTCCGGGTGACGGTGAACGTCGACAACCGGCTGCAGTCGGGCACCACGCTCACCCGTGAACTGGCCCTGATTTCGGATGTCTTTGGGTACGGCCTCGACGACCTGGAACGCTTCCAGCAGCACGCTGCGGCGGCCGCGTTCCTGCCGATTGAAGAGCGTGAAGAACTCGCCGACCTGATCGAAGACGGGTTCAGCGCGGCGTAATCGCCAGGCCCGGCGGGTTCGGGGTCAGCGCGACGTCGCGCTTACGCGCCGATGAGCGCCCGCATGCCGGCGTCGAGCGCCGCAATGGTGGCATCGGCGGCAGCACGTCGCTCGGCCACGGTGCCGGTGTCGGCGACCGCATCGAGGTAGATCTTCAGCTTAGGCTCGGTGCCGCTCGGGCGCACCATCACCCGGCTGCCATCGTCGAGCACGATCCGAAGCACATCGGACGGTGGGAGCGTCCCGAACCCTTCAGCAAGGTCTTCGATACGTGCCACGGCGACTCCGCCGATCGCGGCAGGCGGATTGGTGCGTAGATGCGCCATGACGGCCGCGATACGCGTGAGGTCGGTGACCCGGATCGAGATCTGGCCCGAGGCGAAGCATCCGAACTTCCCCACGAAGTCATCGAGGTGGTCGGCCAGCGTGCGGCCGACCGCCCGCAACTCAGTCGCCAACGACAGGATCGCCGCTGCCGCGGAGATCCCATCCTTGTCGCGAACCGTGCCCGGGTTCACCAAGTAGCCAAGTGCCTCTTCGTAGCCATAGATCAGGCCGTCGGCGCGCGAGATCCACTTGAACCCGGTGAGGGTCGCTTCGAACTCCAACCCATAGGCCTCGGCGACGCGCTGCAGGCCCGGTGACGACACGATCGAACAGGCCAGGGTGCCGGGCACAGTCGATTCGTTATGGGCGAATGCCTCGGCGTGCTGCGCGGCAACGCGCCACCCGAGGATCAGGCCGATCTCGTTGCCGGTGAGCCGGCGGAAGCCGGCGGGCTGCGAGGCATCCGGAATCGCGATTGCCAGCCGATCCGCGTCGGGGTCGTTTGCGATGATCAGTTCGGCGCCCACCTCGCGCCCGCGCGCGAACGCGAGGTCCATCGCGCCTGGCTCTTCGGGGTTCGGGAACGCGACCGTCGGGAACGCGGGGTCGGGGTGCAGCTGCTCATCGACCGTGGTGGGCAGGGCATACCCGGCGCGCTGCACGACCGCGGCGAAGGTCTCCCACCCCACGCCGTGCATCGCCGTGTAGACCACATGTGGTGCGGCGCCGGGGTCGCCCAGGCTGCGGCCTGCCGGTACCGCAACGGTGGCTGTGGCGGCGACGTAGGCGTCGACTACCGCGTCATTGGTCACCTCGTACGTGCCGCGCGGCAACTGTGGCACCGTAATCGTCGCGGCCACGCGTTCGATTTCGGCCGCGATGGCGGCATCGACTGGTGGCACGATTTGCGAACCGTCGTCGTCGCCGCCGAGGTAGACCTTGTAGCCGTTGTCATGCGGGGGGTTGTGGCTCGCGGTCACCATGACGCCAGCGGCGGCGTTGAAGTAGCGCACCGCAAAGGCAAGCAACGGGGTCGGCAGGTGCCGGGGGAGCAGCAGCGCACGCACCCCAGCGCCGGCAATGAACTCGGCCGAGTCACGGGCGAACACGTCAGAGTTCTTCCGGCCGTCGTATCCGATCACGATGGTGGGCTGGGCGCCGCCCGCGGCGCGCCTGAGAAGGAACGCGGCGAGGCCGGCGGCGGCCTGGGCGACGAGCACCCGATTCATCCGGTTCGGGCCTGCTGCCAATTCGCCGCGCAGCCCGGCGGTGCCGAACGCGAGCCGGGTATCGAACCGGCTGGCGAGGTCGGCGGTCGCAACAGGGTCGCCCGCCTTCACCCGGTCCAGGAGCGCCGAGAGCTCAGCGCGAGTCTCCGGGTCTGGATCCTGGGCCAGCCAGGCTTCGGCCTCCGCAATGCGATCGGATGCCTCGACCGTGCCCATCAGATCGCCGCCACAATATCGGCGAGGAGCTTGGAAATCACCGGCTCGGCCACACGGCCCGCTTCGATGACCTCGTCATGGCTCAGCGGCGTGGTCTGAATGCCTGCGGCGAGGTTCGTGATGAGTGACATGCCGAGCACCTCCATGCCCACCTGCCGCGCGGCGATCGCCTCGAGCGCAGTCGACATACCGACGATGTGCCCACCAACGATCTTCGCCATCTGCACCTCGGCGGGGGTCTCATACTGCGGTCCCCGAAACTGGCAGTACACCCCCTCGTCGAGCCCCGGTGCAACCGCGTGCGCAAGCGCGCGCAGCCGCTTTGAGTACACCTCGCTGAGGTCGATGAAGGTCGCACCGTCGAGCGGGGTCGCTGCGGTGAAGTTCAGGTGGTCACTGATCAGCACCGGTGTACCGGGCGTCCAGCTCTCCTTGATGCCCCCGGCCCCGTTCGTGAGAATCATCACGGATGCCCCGGCCGCAGCAGCGGTGCGCACCGAATGCACCACGCGGCGCACCCCGTGTCCTTCGTAGTAATGCGTGCGAGCGCCGATGACCAGTGCGCGTTTCCCGGAGGGCAACAACACCGACCGGAGTGTGCCGACATGACCTTCCAGCGCCGGCTTCGAGAACCCGGGCACGTCGCTCGCCGCAATGGTGTGGGTGGTCTCGCCGATGAGGTCGGCCGCCGGACCCCAGCCCGAGCCGAGCGTCAGCGCAATGTCATGGCTGGCGACGCCGGTGATCGTGCGAATTACCGCAGCCGCGGCATCCGCAATCGCGAACGGATCGGCGTTGAGGTCGTCGAGAGGATTCGAGCTCTGCATGTGCTCACGCTAGCAACCCGGCATCCACTCGGTGGGGCCCTGCTCGAATGCGGCCGCCTCGCGAAGTAGGCCACAATATTGAGCATGGCAACCGAGTTTGAACGCACCCAACGCATCGCAGTCTTGGGGGGCGGGCCCGGTGGCTATGAGGCGGCGCTCGCCGCCGCACAACTCGGCGCCGAGGTGACCCTGATCGAACGCACTGGTGTTGGTGGCGCCGCCGTGCTCACCGACGTTGTTCCGTCGAAGTCGCTGCTCGCGACCGCCGAGGTCTCGCACCAAGTCGCCGAGGCCGCCGATCTCGGGGTGCAGTTCTTCTCACAAGATGGCGGAAAGCCGGTCAAGCCGAAGATCGCGATCAACCTGGCCGCCGTGAACAAGCGTCTGCTCGGGCTGGCCGCGCAGCAGTCGGCCGATATGCGCGACCATCTGATCGATGCGGGCGTCAAACTCGTTGAGGGTGACGGGCGGCTCGACGGCACGAACGCGATCATCGTGTCGACCGGGGCCGGCGGCACCGACTTCGACCGCATCGAAGCCGACACGCTCGTGATCTCGGTCGGCGCGACGCCGCGCCAGCTGCCAAGCGCGCTCCCCGATGGGGAGCGGATCCTGACCTGGAAGCAGCTGTACGCGCTGAAGGCAGTGCCGGAGCACCTCATCGTCGTCGGATCCGGTGTCACCGGGGCCGAGTTCGCCTGGGCGTACCGCGCCCTCGGCGCCGAGGTTTCGCTAGTGTCGAGCCGCGACCAGGTGTTGCCCGGTGAAGACTCCGATGCGGCAGCGGTCATTGAGAAGGCGTTCAAGCGCAAGGGTATGAACCTGCTCTCGAAGACCCGTGCTGAGACGGTGGTGCGCGATGGCGATGAGGTCGTTGTGACGTTGTCGGATGGCCGACAGGTGCGTGGCTCGCACTGTCTGATGGCGGTCGGTTCGGTGCCGAACACGCGTGGCATCGGCCTCGAGGAGGCCGGCGTGCAACTCGCTGACAGCGGGCACATTCGGGTCAACCGGGTCGCGCGAACCTCGATCCCCAACATTTACGCGGCCGGTGACTGCACGACGTTCTTGCCGCTCGCCTCGGTGGCCTCGATGCAGGGACGCACCGCCGTGTTCCACGCGATGGGTGACATCGTGAACCCGCCGGATGAGCGCAACATCACCTCGAACATCTTCACCAACCCTGAGATCGCCACGATCGGGTGGGGCGAGAACGACGTCGAAGCGGGCTCGGTGAACGCGGTCGTCTACAAGTACCCGCTCGCCCAGAACCCGCGGGCCAAGATGATGGGCATTCGTGACGGCTTCGTGAAACTCATCGTCTCGAAGGGGTCAGGGGCGATGATCGGCGGCGTGATCGTCGCACCAAAGGCTTCAGAGCTGATCATGCCACTGGCGCTCGCGATCGAGCAGCGCATCACGGTTGATCAGTTTGCCGACACCTTCCCGGTGTACCCATCGCTGAGCGGTGCGCTCACCGATGCGGCACGTGCGATGCACATTCGCGAATAGCCGACACCTCGGGGTTGCATCCAGTCGCCATATCGTTTATCGTGACGGTATGGATATCGAAAAACAATATGTTCTGACCAAGCCGAGCCCGCTGGTGCGGGTGTTGGCGAGTGCGGTCGCGGTCGTCGGTGGCGGCTACGGGCTCCTCACCGTCATCGAGAAGTTCAGCCCGTGGATGGGCGCTGCGCTTGGCTCGGCTGCCTACCTGCCGATCTCGGTACCGACCGACCGGCTTGCGATCCCAGCGAGTAACGCCACTCCGGCCGAGGTCGCCGCCCCGATCACCTGGGTCGAGACGTGGGCCACGCTCCCAAGCTCGGCGTTCGGGATGTTCATCGCGCACACCTGGCTGATCACCCTCAGCGTGTTGGCGCTCACGATCATTGGGGTGTGGCTCTGCGTTCGATTGGCCCGTGGGCGGGCGACCTGGGCAAATACCGCGACGCTGGTCGGTGTGGCTGGCGGCATCTTGTTCGTGAGCAGCGTTGCCGGGCAACTCTTGTTCCGCCAGGTTTCGGATGCCGCGTCGAGCGCGCTGGTCGGCACCGGATGGCTCGAACCGGGCTTCTTCGCACTGCTCGACGGTGGGCCCGTATTGGTCGCGCTGCTGCTCATCGTCGCAGCAGTCGTCATGCGTGCGGTTGCGCGTCACGCCGCCGCGTCGGAAGGTGTCGTGTAGTGCCGGTCACTGAAGAACACCGGGTGGTCTGTCGGCTCGGCGAACTGCTCGACGCGCGAGGAGTCACGCTGGCCGAGCTCTCGCGACGCGTTGACGTGACGGTCGCAAACCTCTCGATTCTCAAGAACAATCACGCCAAAGCGATCCGGTTCACCACGCTCACCGCAATCTGCGATGTGCTGAATTGCACCATCGCTGACCTCTTCGCCCTCGAGTCCACCCCCTGATCGCTCACCCCGAGACGGGCCGGTCCGCTCGCCCCACGAGACGCGCCCTGCTCAACCGTTCACGAGGCAGGTGTCGAGTTCACAGAAATGGCCGCTTCCCCAGTCGGGAAGCGGCCATTTCTGTGGTTTCGGTGACGCAATACGGATGCCGCGGCCGAAGCCTGGGGCATCCGTCTTGCTGCGCCGGCGCTAGGCGGGGGCGTCGACGATGGTGAGCAGCAGGTGCCCGCTGGATACGGTCGCGCCTGGCTCAGCGTTCACCACGCCGATCACGCCGTCCTTGTGGGCGGTGATGGGCTGTTCCATCTTCATCGCCTCGAGCACGAGCACGAGGTCGCCCTTGACCACCGTGTCACCAGGAGCGACCGCGACCTTCACCACGTTCGCCTGCATGGGCGCCTTGACCGCATCGCCAGTGGCGCCGCCGGCAACGGCGGCACCGCCGCGACGGCGAGGGGCCGTGTTTGGCATCAGGTTGCCAGAGCCGGATGCGGCGCCAAGCAGTTTCTTCGGCAGGGTGACCTCGACGCGACGGCCGTCGACCTCGACGACCACGCTGGAGCGCTCCTGCGGGCCGCGCACATCGTGCAACTCACCAGACCACGGTTCGAGCTTGTTGTCGTACTCGGTTTCGATCCAGCGGGTGTAGATCGAGAACGGCTCGTCGCCCGCCGGTGCGAACGCCGGGTTGGTGACGATGTCGCGGTGGAACGGCAGCACAGTCGGCAGCCCGTTCACCTCGAACTCGTCGAGGGCGCGGCGGGCGCGCGCGAGCGCGTCTTTGCGGTCGGTGCCGGTGACGATCAGCTTTGCGAGCAGCGAGTCGAACGCGCCAGACACCTCGTCGCCGCTGGTCACACCAGAGTCGACCCGGATGCCAGGGCCACCCGGCAGTCGCAACTGGTGCACCGGTCCCGGGGCAGGCAAGAAGTTGCGTCCCGGATCTTCGCCGTTGATGCGGAACTCGAACGAGTGCCCGCTCGTGACTGGATCTGCGTAGTCGAGCACGCCGCCCTCGGCGATCCGGAACTGTTCGCGAACGAGGTCGAGCCCGGTCACTTCTTCAGACACCGGGTGCTCGACCTGGAGGCGGGTGTTGACCTCGAGGAACGAGACAGTACCGTCCTGGCCAATCAAGAACTCGCAGGTACCGGCACCGAGGTAGCCGACCTCCTTCAGGATTGCCTTCGACGAGGTGTAGAGCATGTCGATCTGCGCCACGCTCAGGAACGGCGCAGGCGCCTCTTCGACGAGCTTCTGGTGCCGACGCTGCAGTGAGCAGTCACGCGTCGAGACGACGACGACATTGCCGTGGGCGTCGGCGAGACACTGGGTCTCGACGTGGCGCGGCTTGTCGAGGTACTTCTCAACGAAGCACTCGCCGCGACCAAACGCCGCCACGGCTTCACGGGTCGCCGAGTCGAAGAGCTCTGGCACCTCTTCGCGAGTGCGCGCGACCTTCAGGCCCCGACCACCGCCACCGAACGCTGCCTTGATTGCGACCGGCAGGCCGTGCTGGTCGACGAAGTCGAGCACCTCCGAGGCATCCGCCACCGGGTTCAGGGTGCCTGGTGCGAGCGGGGCGCCCACCTTCTCGGCGACGTGACGGGCAGAAACCTTGTCGCCGAGCCGTTCGATCGCCTCGGGGGAGGGGCCAATCCAAATGAGACCGGCCGCGATCACCGCGCGGGCGAAGTCTGGGTTCTCGGCCAGGAAGCCGTAGCCCGGGTGCACCGCGTCGGCGCCAGAGCGGCGCGCAACGGCAAGCAGCTTGTCGATCACCAGGTAGGTGTCTGCACTGGTCGAACCATCCAGCGCGAATGCCTGATCGGCAAGCTTCACATGCCGGGCATCGCGATCTTGGTCGGCGTAGACGGCGACCGATCCGATGCCCGCGTCGCGCGCGGCTCGGATAATGCGGACTGCGATTTCGCCACGGTTGGCAATAAGGACCTTCGTGATACGCGCCATAATCCACCAGCCTATTGGCCGATCCAACACCGCCCTTTGGACACACGGCACAACGTCAACACCCAGACGTTGCGGTCGGCTACAACGCGCCGCGACGATTCCACAGGCTGGGCCACGCAATGTCGAACTCGCGCACCAACTCGCGCAGGGTCGAGAGGCTGAGCCCCACCACCGTTGACGGGTCGCCGACGACCTCGCGAATGAACGGTCCACCGAGACTATCGACGGTGAATGCGCCAGCGACCGCCAATGGCTCACCGGATGCCACGTACGCCTCGATTTCGGCATCATCGATGTCAGCGAACCGCACCGTGGCCACCGCGACCCGGCCGATCCCACCGCGGACGACGCCGCCGCGGTGGTCGATCAACCAATGCCCAGACCAGAGCTGACCGGCGCGGCCACGCTGCTGACGCCACCGGTCCGTTGCGACGTCTGGTGTGTGCGGTTTGCCGTGCAGCATGCCGTCGATCTCGAACGCCGAGTCGCCGCCGAGAATCAACCCGTCGATCGGCTCACCGTCGACCGTCGCGCCAACGATCGCCTCGGCCTTCGCTCGCGCCAACAGCTGCACGAGGTCGGCCGCGGCGAGCCGCCCCTTCGTGGCTTCATACGCGGCGACCACCGCAGTCTCGTCAACGCCGGGCGACACTGTGACGGGTTCAACACCGGCCGCGCGGAGCAACGCGAGCCGAGCCGGTGACGTGGAAGCGAGGTAGAGACGCATGTGGCAATCCTGCCCGACCGGCGTTGCCACGACGTGCGGGCGGGGCATCCATTGGTTGCATTACCGCGGTGTGAAAGTCGGTGACAACAGAGGTGTGACATGCTCGTCGGTATGGCACCACCCCGCTCGGCGTCGCGCCGGCGCCCCGCACCACAGGCCCGCAGAGTCGCCGAACCCGGCCCAGTGATCGAACTTGAAGTTGAGCGCATCGCCCACGGCGGAGTTTCGGTCGCCCGGCACGATGGACGCGTCGTGTTCGTCGCCGACGCGATCCCCGGGGAACGTGTGCTCGCTGAGGTGAACGATGCGGGCAACGCCCGCTACTGGCGTGCTGACACCGTCGAGGTGTTCCGCGCATCAGAACACCGACGCGCTCATCCGTGGGCAGAGGCTTCGGTCGACCGCGCGCCGGGTCAGCGTGCGGGCGGTGCCGAATTTGGCCACATGACCACAACCCATCAGCGTCACCTCAAGGCCGAAGTGCTCCGCGAGGCAATGCAACGGATGGCTCGCCTCGACCTCCCGGTCGCTGTCGACCCGGTTGAGTCGGCGCTGGCGCCGACTGCCGATCTTGAAACGGGCACCGGATGGCGCACCCGTGTGCGCCTGCACATTGATGACCGAGGGGTTGTTGGGCCGTTCGCCGCACGGAGCCACACGGTCGTCGCCGTCGACTCGCTCCCGCTCGCGGTTCCTGAACTTGCCGACATTGCCCCGCTGGATGGCTGGCGCGGAGGTGTTGGTCAAATCGACGTGGTGGCGCCGAGTGTTGGCGAGCCGTTCGTCGCACCGGTGGCGAGCGGCAGCGAACGCGACGTTCCGCCATCGCTGCCCATCACCGAGGTCGTTGACGGCCGCGCCTTCCAACTCGATCGCGGTGGCTTCTGGCAAGTCCACCGTGGTGCCGCTGCGACGCTGTCGCGAGCCATCCGGGATCTCACTGACGCCGAACTGTTCGACCCGGCCGCTCCCAACCTCGACCTCTACGGCGGTGTCGGTCTCCTCGCGGCCTCGCTCGGAGATCGGTTCGGGCCGGCCACCAAGGTGACCAGTGTCGAATCCGATGAACGGGCCACCGAGCACGCATCGACCAACCTCCAAGACTGGATCGGCGCGCGCGCCGTCACCGCACGCGTGGAGCAGTACCTCGCCGAACTCCGCAGCCAGGCGAGCGCGGGCTCGTTGGCCCGATACGAACGCGCCACTGTCGTGCTTGACCCGCCGCGTGCTGGGGCTGGCCGTGCCGTCATCGACCACCTCGCGGCGCTCCGCCCGGCCCAGTTGCTCTACGTCGCCTGTGACCCGGTGGCCCTCGCGCGCGACACCGCAACGCTGGTCGAGCAGGGGTACCAGCTCACCGCGCTTCAGGCATACGACCTGTTCCCGAACACGCACCATCTCGAGGCGTTGGCGCGCTTCACCCGTAGTGTGTAACCGAGGAGCCCAACCCCATGGCCTACTACGCAGATCGACTCTCCCCAAGCGCCCGTGTCGCCATCGTCGACGACCACGAGTCGGTGCGGCGCGGGCTCCGCGCCGCCTGTATCGAAGCGGGGTTCGAGGTCGCGGCGACCGCGGCCACGATGCCCGAATTGCGCTCCACGCTCCGCCAACAACGGGTCAAAGTGGTCGTGATCGATTTGTCGCTTGGCGACGGGTCGAGCGTGACCGAAAACGTCCGGATGGCTCGCACCCTCGGTGACGCCGTGCTGGTGCACAGCGTCGCAGATCGCGTCGCGCTGGTACGTGAGGCACTCGCCGCGGGCGCGGCGGGAGTCATCCCGAAATCCTCACCGACGGCCGAAGTGATTTCAGCGATCGATCTGGTCGCCTCCGGCACCGCGTTGACCAACCTGGAGTGGGCATCGGTCGTGGAAGCGGACCCAGAGTTCGCCAAGGCACAGTTGGGCCGACGCGAGCGCGATGTGCTCCACCTCTACGCCTCCGGACTGCCACTGAAGGTGGTCGCCATGCAGCTCGGAGTGACCTACAGCACCGCGAAAGAGTACCTCGATCGCATTCGGCTGAAGTACATCGAAGTTGGCCGCCCCGCGAAGACCAAGGTTGATCTGCTCAAACGAGCGGTCGAAGATGGGATTCTCCCCGGCGTTGACTCCGAAAGCCCCGATGGCGCGTAATCGCGCACACCAGCAGTCGCCAGCCGGTTTGGCGCGGATCCGCATGGAACGCGTGCTCGCCCGAGCCGTTGGCCTGTTCGGCCTGGTCTTCGCGGCGCAGGCGATTCCGTCGGTGCTCCAAGAGGTGGCGATGCATGGCGTCGCCCGCGAGCTCGCGCTCGTGGTGTTGGTGTACGTCGCGATTCTCGCCTTTGCGATCGCGACCGCCGTGGTCGGCTGGGTGCGCCCGATGGCGTTAGTGGTGGCGATCAGTTTCGCCGTCGCGCTGCTGATGTGGCATCCCCTGCATGTCGGCGCGCCAATGCACGCAAACTACACGCCATGGATCTACTACCTTTGCACGGTGGCGACCGGTGCTGCGGCGATTGCACTGCCCACCCGATGGGCGCTCGTGTACACCGTCGTGGTTCCGACCGGGTACGGGTTCATTCGGGCCGATCCCGAGGGTGGTGGTGCAACCATCCTGCTGGCCTCGTTCGACGCGGCGTATTCGATCATCCTTGGGTGCGTGGCGCTCGCGATCATCACGATGCTCACCCAGGCCGCAACAGAGGTCGACGAAGCCCAGGCAGCCGCACTCGAGCGCTACCGCCTCGCCGCTCGCCTGCACGCGACACAAACCGCGCGGGTGCGCGTTGATGCGTTCGTGCACGACAACGTGATTGCTTCACTCCTCACCGCCGCGAACGCGACGGGCGCGCGCCAGCGGACGCTCGCGGCCTCGATGGCGAGCGCGGCGCTCGAACGGCTGGATGGCTCGGGCTTGGCGCTTGGCCCCGACCCCCAATTCGCGCCGCTGAGCGACCTGGTCTCGCGTATTCGCGCAACTGTTTCGACCATTGGCGCTGACATCAAGGTGCACGCGCCGAAACGCGCCGACCTTGAACTTCCCAGTGACGTCATCCACGCACTCCATGCCGCAACCGCGCAGGCCATCGTGAACACAGTGCAACATGCGGGCGATCGGGTGACTCGAACGGTGGTCGTCTCGGTCCTCGACGAAGGCGGCTGCCGGGTGCAGGTCGGTGACGACGGCGTCGGGTTTGATCTATCCACCGTGCCGGCGGGTCGACTCGGGGTGCGCGCATCAATCGTTGAGCAGGTCGAGAATGTCGGCGGATCGGCAGTGATCACCTCGGCGCCCGGCGCCGGAACCGTCGTCACGCTGCGTTGGCCGCGAAAGATGAGCGGCTGATGCGTGTTCCGTGGCGGCTCTGGATCGTCCTAGCCGTGATCTTCTCGGCGTACCACGTCGTGCTCGGCGTCTACGCAATCGGGATCCCGGCCACGCCGGTTCCGGCCCTGATCGGAATGGGCCTCTATGCGATGGCCACCTTCGTGGCATTGTTCGTCGGCCCGCTGAACCGGATGCCGACGTGGCTCGCGCACCTCCTGCTCGGGTTGGTGCTGCTGATCATCGTGATTGTGCCGGTTGGGATCGACCTGTCGAAGCCGACAGGGTACGCCACCTGGTACGTGGCGGCGGTCGGCACCCTGCTCGCGATCATGATGGCCCGCCGCGCGCGGATCCACGCGTGGATCGGCGTTGCGGCCCTGATTGCTCACACCGTGGTGTGGGCGGGCCCCGGGGCGCTTGGCGGGTTCGGGGTGATCGGGTCGGCAGTGTGGGTCGGCATTGCGCAGGTGCTCATCGATGCGATTGCGAACACCACCGCCGAAGCGCGTCGCTACATCGCGGCGGAACAAGAAGCCGAGGCCTGGCGGGCCGCCCAGGATGCGAACGTGTTCGAGGGGCTCGAACGGCTTCGCATCACGCGGGCGATCGCCGCGCCCATGCTCCGCAGCATTGTGGATGCCGATGGCGCGCTCGCGGCGGCCGAGCGCGCTGAGGCGCGGCTGCTCGAGGCCTCAGTGCGTGACGAAATCCGCGGTCGCATGTTGCTCGATGATCGCGTGCGAGCTGCCGTTCGCGCGATCCGCGGCAACGGTGGCAAGGTGCTGTTGCTCGATGAGGGTGGCCTGGATCAGGTCGGTCCCGAGCGGCGCCAACAGATCATCAGTGGCGTCGCCGACGCTCTTGAGGCGACTCAGGCTGACGAAGTGATCGTGCGAACCGCCACGCCGGATTCAGCGGTTGCGGTCACGGTCGTGGGGCTCGTGCACAGTCCGGAATCCTCGGACGACGACGGCGAGGTCGAAACCTGGCTGGCAATCCCTCGCGAAGCCGCGACCGAACGCTAGGAACTCCCGACATTCGCCGCTCGGCTCACGGATCGATCGACCGTCGCCCGAAACTGGACGACCGCCGACCTAGGAGGCCGGCGGTCGAGGAGAGTGGGACCCACCAAGTGCTGAAGAAGAAGGAGGGGGCCGACGCAATCGTCGGCCCCCGCTAGTCCGAACCATAGTGACAACCCGAATGTCACCGTGATTCGCTCCCAAAGATGCCGACTTACCCGATCGGCGACCCTTGGTGCGGCTGCTAGAGCCTGCATTACGATCTTGGGGCTTCGGACGCAATGTCAAAAGTCAGAACTTTGGGGGACTCGGCCGAAATGAACAATCGCGCACATTTTGGCGAAGTCAGCGCCGACCGAAGGTCGATCCGCGGCGGGTTAGCCGCGAAGTGCTCGATTCCACACGCCGGGGCCGACCGAAATCGGTGCGCGCACCAATTGCGCCTTTGACGTCCACCCGTTGGTGGCGTCATGCCCCGGCGCCGTGATTGCCGCCGCCCGCGCTTCCAGCGCCGCGGTGACAACCGCAATGACCGCCGCGGCATCTTCAGGTTCAACCGAGGTGACGAACTGGACCGTCGGCGTGGTGCCCGCCTGGTCGCTCACAGTGGGATGTTCCCGTGCTTCTTCGGCGGCAACGATGCCCGCTTCGTTCGCAGTGTGCGGAACGCCTTCGTAATCGCGACGCGGGTTGCCGCCGGTTCGATCACTCCATCGAGCTCGCCGCGCTCGGCCGCCAAGAACGGGGATGCCACGTTGTAGGTGTACTCGTTCGCAAGCCGCGTGCGTACGGCTGCGACATCCGCCCCCTCGTCTTCAGCCTTCTTGATCTCGGCACGGAAGAGGATATTCACGGCGCCCTGACCGCCCATCACTGCGATCTCAGCGGTCGGCCAGGCGAGGTTGATGTCGGCACCGAGCTGCTTCGACCCCATCACGATGTACGCGCCACCATAGGCCTTGCGGGTGATGACGGTGACGAGGGGCACCGTGGCTTCGGCGTAGGCGTAGAGCAACTTCGCGCCACGACGGATCACGCCGGTCCACTCCTGGTCGGTGCCGGGCAGGTAGCCCGGCACGTCCACGAGGGTGAGGATCGGAATGGAGAACGCGTCACAGAACCGCACGAAGCGGCTCGCCTTCTCACCAGCTGCGATGTTCAGCGTGCCGGCCATCTGGCTCGGTTGGTTCGCCACGATGCCCACGCTGCGGCCGTCGATGCGGGCGAAGCCGACGACAATGTTCGGGGCGAACAGCGGCTGCGTCTCAAGGAACTCGCCGGCGTCGACGAGCGAGCGAATGATCTCGTGAATGTCGTACGGCTGGTTCGGTGAATCCGGCACGAAGGTGTTCAGTCGGCGGTCTTCGTCGGTGACCTCAAGCTCGGCCTCGGACTCGTAAACCGGGGCATCCGCCATGTTGTTGTCAGGGAGGTACGAGACCAGGGAACGCGCGTAATCAAATGCGTCGTGCTCATCGGATGCCAGGTAGTGCGCAACCCCAGAGACACTGTTGTGGGTGAGCGCGCCGCCGAGCTCTTCCATGCCAACGTCTTCGCCGGTGACGGTCTTGATCACGTCAGGGCCGGTGACGAACATCTGGCTCGTCTTGTCGACCATGATCACGAAGTCGGTGAGCGCGGGGGAGTAGACCGCGCCGCCGGCGGCCGGGCCACAGATGATCGAGATCTGCGGGATGACGCCCGAGGCGGCCGTGTTGCGCCGGAAGATTTCGCCGTACTTGCCGAGCGCGACGACGCCCTCCTGAATGCGTGCGCCACCCGAGTCGAGGATGCCGATGATCGGCACCCCGAGGCGCAGGGCGAGGTCCATGACCTTGATGATCTTCTCGCCGGCGACCTCGCCGAGCGAGCCACCGAAGATCGTGAAGTCCTGTGAATACACCGCAACCGTGCGGCCGAGGATCGTGCCGGTACCGGTGACGACCGAGTCGCCATATGGGCGGGACTTGTCCATGCCGAACGCGGTCGTACGGTGCCGCACAAACTCATCGAGTTCGACGAACGAGCCCGGGTCGAGCAGCTCGTCAATGCGCTCGCGCGCGGTGAGTTTGCCCTTCGCATGCTGCTTCGCGATCGCGGCTTCACCCGAAGCGGTGACCGCCTCGTGGTAGCGGCGCTTGAGATCGGCGAGCTTGGCAGCAGTGGTGGCCATTTGGGCCGCGTCGTTGGTGAGTTCGGTCACGCGGTTCACTCTACCGGCGCATACATTCCCGATTCCGTTGCGGGATTCCCACAAATCTCGTGGTGTTTCGTGGCGCGTGGCGCCAGGTGCGACTGGACAGTAGCCTGAAATCACCAGTGGATGCGGGGCAAGAATGAATTGGGAGCGTGCTCGCGAGGCCGTGCCGCGGCTCGAAGTCGTCGCGCAAACAGGGTCGACGAACGACGATATTCGTGCGGCGTTGACGGGGGCGAATGCTGGCGCTTGGAGCCATGGCTCGACCCTGGTGACCGATGACCAGACCGCGGGACGTGGCCGATTGGGTCGGGTGTGGATGGCGCCAACGGGCAAGACGCTCGCGATTTCGACCGTGGTGCGCCCGCGCGAGGTAAATCGGTGGCTGAGCCCGGATGCGCTGGGCTGGGTGCCGCTCATCGCCGGCGCGGCCATGACCGAGGCGGTGGCGAACGCCGTTGCTCGGGCTGCCGAGCGGGTCGAGCGTGACGATGAAGATGGCCCAGGCCGTCGCGAGGTCGGGCTGAAGTGGCCAAATGACGTGCAGATCGCCGGGTACAAGGTGTCCGGGATTCTCTCGGAGTTCGTGTCTGAGGCGAGCGCCGTGATCGTCGGTGCCGGTCTCAACCTGACCCTCGATGAACATGATCTGCCGACGTTGACGTCGACGTCGCTCCTGCTTGCCACGGGCGAGGCGCCCGACGCCGACGAGGTGCTCGCCGATTACCTGCGCGCGTTCTTGGCGGGCTTCGATCGGTTTGCTGCTGCCGACGGTGACGCCGAGGCATCCGGAATCGCAGGGTGGGTGTCAAGCTACTGCCAGACGCTTGGTACCGACGTTCGGGTAATCCTGCCCGATGACAGCGAACTCGTCGGGCTCGCCGATCGCCTCGACGTAACCGGTCGCCTGGTGGTGATTGACCGTGAGTCTGGAGAGCATCGGGCAGTCGCCGCGGGTGATGTGACCCACCTGCGCTATTAATGTGCGTATGAGCCTCGACGCAGCCGCCCCAGAGCGGGTGATTGCGCAGGTCCGCCGGCAGGGCAGAGTGTTGGTCGTTCCCGCGCTGCTGTTCATCGCGGCCGTTGGCGCGGGGAGCTACCTGATGCTCGGCTGGGCGCAGCAGGCCTGGCAGGTATGGACCGTACTCGGCGGGTTCGTCGCGGTGGTGACCTTCGGATGCCTCGCGCCGTACTTCAACTGGCTCGGCCAGCGCGCGACGATCACCACGAAGCGGGTGATCGTGCGCCGGGGCGTGGTGGTACGACTCCGCCATGAACTCGTGCACGCACGCGGCTACGAGGTGGTCGTGCGGGTTGGGCCGGCGCAGCGACTGTTCGGCACGGGGGACTTGCTGCTGCACTCCGGGGATGCCCCGCCGGTGCGGCTGCGGGACATCCCGCGACCCGGTACCGTACACAACGCGCTGCAGTCACTGATCGAACGCGCCCCGCGCCCAGTGCCTGAAGCGCTTGGCGGCACGGTCGCCTGGGGTCGGCGTTAGGTCGTATGCTCGTACGGCGGCCGCGGTGCGGTTCGCGAGGAGGTACCCCCATGGCCGAATGCATTCACGGTTTCGACGAGGCCATGTGCGCCATCTGTACCCCACCGAAGGTGGTCGAGCGACCTGCGCCACCGCGCACGGTGCCGCGCTCCCGCACGCCGATTCGGGGCACCGTTGATCGTTCCTCGTCGGCTTCGTCGCCGGGGTTGAAGCGGCGGGTTGATGTTGCGAAGCTCCGCGTCATGCACGTGACCCACCGCGACAATCTTGATTCGATCCTCGCTGGTGGGGTGCTCGCCGCGGATCTCGCGGGTGCGAGTCCGGTGATCGACATCGCCTCGGCAGCTGCACGGGAGTTCCGTCGCACGAGTGCGCTCGGTGACGGGGTGCTGGCTGACTATGTGCCATTCCTCTTGAGCGTCGAGGCGCAGTTCTGGGCCGCGCTGCGTGCCAATTCGCACGACCCGCGCCTCTCGGCTGCCGCGCTCGCAGCGGCGCCCGCCGACTTTGTGCTGTTGCTCAGCGATGTCGCCACGATTGCTCCGGTTGGGGCATCCATCGTCGCCGCGACCGATGCTGATCCCGCCCGGGGCGGCGCGCGACGAGCGGATGGCTGGGCCGAGGTCGAACTCATGTTGCAGCGCCTGGCCAGCGAAGACGGCGGGTTGGGCCTCGAGGCAGCTGAACTGCTCGTACACGGAGAAGTCCGGATTGATCAAATCTCGATGATTGCGGTGGCCAACGAGCCGGTGCGAGACGCGGTACGTGCAGAACTCACTCGGGCTGGCACACAGACCCGAGTTGCGGTGTATCCGCCGTGGTTCCAGACGCCAGAACTCGGCTAAGCCGAGACCGGTGCCGGGGCGTCGGGCTCTGTGCTCGAAATCGACCCGGTCGGGGTTGGCTCTTCGAAGATCGCGCTGGCGGCGCCCTCGGTCTTCGACACGGCATTGATACCGTCGGCACGGTGGTGGCCGTAGACCCAGTACCGGTACAGGACGAACCGGAACGCGGTGCCAAGTCCGAGTCCGACAACGTTCTTGGCGATGTTGTCGGCGAGCAGGCCGCTGAACCCGAGCAAGTGGTGACTGATCCAGAGGCAGCCAAGGGCAATCACCATGCCGCCGACCGACACCACGACGTACTCTACGAACTCGCGAAGATAGTTGCGCCGGCGGTGCTTGCGGAAGGTCCAGTAGCGGTTGCCGATCCAGTTCGCGACAATCGCCACGCTCGTCGAGATGATGCTCGCGCCGAGCGCCGTCTGCCACCAGTGACCGGTGCCGAATGTGCCGATACGAAGCAAATTGAAGAGCCCTGCATCGATCACCAGACCGACGATGCCGACGATCCCGAACTTGGCCGCGTAGGCGAGAAACCCTCCCCAAACGGCGAGCCAGAGGCGGCGAAGGGAGTCGAGCATGGGCTCAATCCTAACCTTGGACGCGGGAATAGACTGAGTTCGGTTCAGATTTGGCCAGGCAAGAGAGTTGAGGCACGCGGTGCGCGTCGGAGTAATCGGTGGCGGTCAACTTGCGCGGATGATGATTCCGGCGGCGGTCGAACTCGGCGTCGACCTGCGTGTCCTTGCCGAAGATCATGGGATGTCGGCCGCGCTCGCGGCCACTCAGGTGGGCGACTACCGCGATATCGCGACTGTGCTCGCCTTCGCGCGTGAAGCCGATGTGATCACCTTCGACCACGAACACGTGCCACAGGTGGTGTTGCGAGCACTCGTTGATGCAGGTGTCGCGGTGCGACCCGGACCCGATGCGCTGCACTTCGCACAAGACAAGCTCGCCATGCGTGAGCGCCTCGGTGGTCTCGGGCTTCCGGTCCCAGACTGGGCCAAGGTGCAGACCCCGGCCGAGCTCGCCGAATTCCTCGTTGACCACGGCGGGGTTGGCGTGCTGAAGACAGCCCGCGGTGGTTACGACGGCAAGGGCGTGCGGGTCGTACATGCCGCTGACGAGGCATCCGATTGGTTTGGCGCATTGGCCGATGGTGAGGCGCTGCTCGTTGAAGAGCGTGTGACCTTCGTTCGTGAACTTGCCCAGATGGTCGCCCGTCGCCCATCGGGCGAGGTCGTCGCCTGGCCGTTGGTCGAGACCCTGCAGGTTGGTGGCGTGTGCAGTGAGGTCATTGCGCCCGCGCCGCACTCCGCAGGTAAGCTCGCGCAGGTCGCCGGCGAGGTGGCCGTCACGATCGCGCAACAACTCGACGTCACCGGCGTCATGGCGGTTGAGATGTTCGAGACCACCGACGAACGCGTGCTGGTGAACGAACTCGCGATGCGCCCGCATAACAGCGGGCACTGGTCGATGGATGGCTCGGTCACCGGCCAGTTCGAACAGCATCTGCGTGCCGTGCTCGACCTGCCGCTTGGGGCCACCGGCACCCGCGATGCGTGGTCGGTCATGGTGAATGTGCTTGGCGGCCCGATCGGCGGACAGTTGCCCGACCGGTACCAGGCTGCGATGGCGGGCCGCCCAAATGTGAAGTTCCACAGCTACGGCAAACCGCCGCGCGCTGGCCGCAAGGTCGGGCACGTGACCGCAGTGGGCGATGACCTCGACGTCGTCACCTACGACGCACGCGCCGCGGCTGCGGCGTTTAACGCCGAGTTGCCTCTGGCCTGATCTCGCCTCGGCGGCGCTCGCGGCCGCCGGGTGGGCTCCGATCGATCAGAAACGACCCTGGGTCGACGCTTTTCGGCGGTGCGCCAGCGTGCTTCCAGGATGCCGATCTAGACTCCATCGGGTGAGTGAACCGCAGACCTCCCCACTAGTCGGCGTCGTCATGGGATCAGATTCTGACTGGTCGGTCATGCACGAGGCATCCGCGCTGTTGACGCAATTCGGCGTCGCTCATGAGGTTGAGGTGCTCTCTGCGCACCGCACGCCCGAGAAAATGATCGACTACGGCAAGCGCGCCGCAGCCCGTGGCTTGCGCGTGATCATCGCTGGCGCCGGCGGCGCCGCCCACTTGCCGGGCATGCTCGCATCGGTCACCACGCTGCCGGTGATCGGCGTGCCCGTTCCGCTCTCGCGACTTGACGGGCTCGACTCGCTGCTCTCCATCGTGCAAATGCCAGCCGGGGTGCCGGTCGCAACCGTGTCGATCGGGGGCGCGAAGAACGCCGGCCTGCTCGCGGTGAAGGTGCTCGCGACATCCGACGCGTCGTTGCAGACCGCGTTGGAACGCTTCATGACCGATCTCGCTGCGCAGGTCGAAGAGAAGAACGCGCGACTCAAGTCGAGCCTATGAGTGTCCAG
Source organism: Candidatus Lumbricidiphila sp. (assembly GCA_035764905.1). Taxonomy (GTDB): domain Bacteria; phylum Actinomycetota; class Actinomycetes; order Actinomycetales; family Microbacteriaceae; genus Agromyces. The sequence continues at coordinate 162,601 of DASTYN010000004.1, forward strand.
GCGCCGATCCGTTACCCGGATCTGACCTCTCGCGAAGGCATGACTCGACGGGCCTGGTGGCTCGTTGGTCTGAACATTGTGTTGCCTGGTGCCGCGCAGGTGTTGGCGGGCAACCGGCGGCTCGGTCGGTTTGGGCTCGGTGCCACGTTCGCCCTGATCGGGGCAGCGGTGATTGCGCTGCTCCTGACAATGCTTTGGCGGCCGCTTGCGTTGAGCATTGTGGCGAATTCGTGGTTTCTCTGGGCGCTCGCCGTCGTGCTGACGTTCTACGCGTTGCTCTGGGTGGTACTTACGCTCGACACCTTGCGCCTCGTGCGATTTGTGCGCGTGCTCCCGTCGCGTCGGGCCTGGGTCGCCGGGCTCGCTGCGCTGAGTTTGGTGCTGGCTACGGGCGGTGCGATGTGGGCTGCGCAACTCACGTCATCAGCGGGAGGGCTGCTCTCAAAGGTGTTCGTCGCCGGGCCCTCGGTGGCGCCGATCAACGGTCGCTACAACGTGCTCGTGCTTGGCGGCGACGCTGGGCCCGACCGGCAGGGGCTTCGCCCCGACAGCACCAGCGTGGTGAGTATCGACGCCGCGACCGGCAAGGCTGTCGTGATCGGCATCCCAAGGGATCTTCAGAACGCGCCGTTCCCGCAAACATCGCCGATGCACGCGCTCTACCCGAATGGCTACGGGGCCAACGGCGACTGCGACGTCGACGTCTGCCAGTGGAACTCGATCTACACCGAGGTCGAGGTGAACCGCACTGAGCTGTATCCGGACGCCGTCTCGAAAGGGAGCGACCGGGGCATCGAAGCCATGCGGGATGCTGCTGAGGGCGTCACCGGACTCACCATTCAGTTCTACGTGCTGATCGACATGGCCGGGTTCTCGCAGTTGATCGATGCGCTCGGTGGGGTTGACGTCGTCGTCGAACACGACGTGCCGATCCACGCAGATGAAACGTTCACCACAGTGAGAGAGTGGATCAAGGCGGGGCCGCAGCACCTTGACGGCTACCACGCGCTCTGGTTCGCTCGCTCGCGACACGGGTCGAGCGATTACGACCGGATGAACCGTCAGCGCCAACTGCAGGCGGCGCTGCTCGAACAGTTCACCCCGGCGAACGTGCTCACTAAGTTTCAAGCAGTTGCGGCGGCCGGCAGTCAGGTCGTGAAGACGGATGTCCCGCAGAGCATGCTCGGGTACTTTGTTGACTTGGCGGCGAAGACCAAGCAACTGCCGGTGACGAACGTCGAACTGGTGCCCGGCAACGATGTGGACCCGGAGCATCCGGACTTTGCGTACATTCGCACCCTGATTGACCAAGCGTTGGCGCCTGTGACGCCGACGCCGACGCCGACTAAGTAACGAGGCGGCCACTCACCGGGTGGGTGAGTGGCCGCCTTGGGAACTCGGGTGTTACTGGCCCTGTGCGCGGTAGCGCGCCTCGGCGGCATCCTTTTGTGGACGCCACCAGGCCTCGTTCTCGCGGTACCAATCAATCGTCGCCGACAAACCCGCGCCGAAGTCGCTGTACTGCGGTGCCCAGCCGAGCTCGGTGCGCAGACGAGTCGAATCGATCGCGTAGCGAAGGTCGTGACCGGGGCGGTCCTTCACCAGGTCGTAGGCATCGGCAGGCTGCCCCAACTGGGTGAGGATGAGCTCGACAACTTCTTTGTTGTTCTTCTCGCCGTCGGCGCCAATCAGGTAGGTCTCACCGATCTGACCCTTGTCAAGAATCGTGAGCACGGCCGATGAGTGGTCGTTCGCGTGAATCCAGTCGCGGACGTTCTCGCCGGAACCGTAGAGCTTCGGCCGCTCGCCGAGGAGCACGTTCGTGATCTGACGCGGGATGAACTTCTCGACGTGCTGGTACGGGCCGTAGTTGTTCGAGCAGTTCGAGATGGTCGCGCGCACCCCGAAGCTGCGCACCCAGGCGCGCACGAGCAGGTCGCTGCCCGCCTTGGTCGACGAGTACGGGCTCGACGGGTTGTACGGGGTCTGCTCGGTGAACTTCGCCGGGTCATCGAGTTCGAGATCGCCGTAGACCTCATCGGTTGAGATGTGGTGGAACCGTACGTCGTACTTGCGCGCCGCCTCGAGCAGCGTGAACGTGCCGATGATGTTCGTGTCGAGGAACGGCCGCGGGTCGTGCAGCGAGTTGTCGTTGTGGCTCTCGGCCGCGTAGTGCACGATCGCATCATGCGTGGCTGCCAGGCCGTCAACCAGCGGGGCATCCGAAATATCGCCCTGCACGAAGGTGAACCGCTCAGCCGGCAGCCCTTCTAGTGAGGCGAGGTTGCCCGCGTAGGTGAGTTTGTCGAGCACCGTCACGTGGTGATCGGTGTGCTCCAAGACGTAGTGCACAAAGTTCGAACCGATGAATCCGGCGCCGCCGGTGACCAGGAGTTTCGCCACCCAGCCATCTTAGTTGTGCCCGGATGGCTCAGCCGAAGACCCCGTCGGCTCGCGCCGCACGCAGCGCATCGCGCCAGTGGCGAATCGGCTCGATCCCCGCCTTCGCCCACGCCTCATGCCCGAGCACCGAGTAGGCGGGGCGGGCCGCCGGGCGCACGAACGACGCCGAATCGGTCGGCAGTACGCGCTCAGGATCGAGTCCTGCGTCTTCGAACACGGCGCGCGCGAGGTCAAACCAGGTGCCTGAGCCCGAGCTGGTGCCGTGATAGGTGCCGGCCGGGGCATCCGACTTCACCAATCGCCGAATTTGGGTCGCGAGATCGAAGGTCCACGTCGGCTGACCGAGCTGATCGTTCACGACGCTCACCGTCTCGCGGTCGGCTGCAAGCCGCAACATGGTGGCGCCGAAATTCGGTCCGTGTGCGCCATACAGCCACGCCGTACGCACGACGTAGGTGCCATCGGGATACTCCGCCAGCGCGAACACCTCGCCCGCAGCCTTTGTGCGCCCGTAGGCGTTGATCGGGTCGAGCGGGGCATCTTCGGCGTACGGGGCAGTGCCGTTGCCGTCAAAGACGTAGTCGGTCGAAACCGTCACCAGGCGGGCCTTGGCGTCACGTGCTGCTACTGCGAGCGTGCGAACACCGGTCGCGTTGATGGCGTAGGCGGCGTCTTCGTTCGATTCGGCGTCGTCAACCTTCGTGTACGCGGCGGCGTTCAGCACGAGGTCGTGGCCAGAGACCGCGTCGCGCACGGCGGCGACGTTGGTGATGTCGAGTTCACTACGACCCAGTGCGGTCACGTCGTGATCGGCAAAGACGCGTTGAAGATCATGACCAAGCATTCCGGATGCGCCGGTAATGAGAACTCGCATGCGCCCAGCCTATTCGCCACGATGGGCGCCGGTCCGGGGGCCTTCGCTAGACTGCCCGGGTGGAGATCCGTGAACTCAGCATTCCCGACTCGTACGAAATCACCCCGCGGCAATTCGCCGATGACCGGGGTGCATTTCTTGAGGGCTACCGCGAGGGCCAACTCGCCGAGGCGATCGGGCACCGCCTGCACGTCGCGCAGGTGAACACCTCGATCTCGAAGCGCGGTGTGGTGCGTGGCATCCACTTTGCGCAGATCGCGCCGAGTCAGGCGAAGTATGTGACCTGCAATGCCGGTGCCGTGCTCGACTTCGTGATCGATATCCGTGTCGGCTCGCCGACGTTTGGTCAGTGGGACTCGGTGCTCCTCGACGACGTCGACCGCCGCGCGATCTACATCGCCGAGGGCCTCGGTCACTGCTTCGTTGCACTGACCGATAACGCGATCGTGAGCTACCTGGTGTCAGCGCCGTTCAACGCACCGCGTGAGCACGGAATCCACCCGCTCGATCCCACGATTGGTTTGGCGTTCCCGGATGCAGCGGGCGCGCCATTGCTCTCACCGAAAGATGAGATCGCGCCGACCCTCGCCGAGGCCGAGGCATCCGGAATTCTCCCGACCTGGGATGAAGCGAAAGCGTTCTACGCAGAACTGGCAGGCAACTAACGTGCGCGGAATCATCTTGGCCGGCGGCTCCGGCACTCGGCTGTGGCCAATCACCAAGGGCATCTCGAAGCAGTTGATGCCCATCTACGACAAGCCGATGATCTACTACCCGCTGTCGACGCTCATGCTCGCGGGGATCAGCGAGATTCTCATCATCACCACACCTGAGTACAACGAGCAGTTCAAGGCACTGCTGGGCGATGGCTCGCAGCTCGGTATCCGTCTCGAGTACGCCGTGCAGCCGTCGCCCGATGGGCTGGCGCAGGCGTTCATCATCGGGGAGCACTTCATCGGCGACGAGTCTGTGGCGCTCGTGCTCGGTGACAACATCTTCCACGGCACCGCGCTTGGTTCGGCCCTGCGCTCGCACACGAACCCTGAGGGTGCAGTGATCTTCGCGTACGAGGTGAGCGACCCGACCGCATACGGTGTCGTCGAGTTCGACGAGAACTTCACTGCGGTCTCGATCGAAGAGAAGCCGAAGGCGCCTCGCTCGAACTTCGCGGTGCCAGGGCTGTACTTCTACGACAACTCGGTCGTCGAGATCGCGAAATCCATCGAGCCGAGCGCCCGCGGCGAACTCGAGATCTCGACCGTGAACGAACGCTACCTCGACACTGGCAAGTTGCAGGTCCAGGTGCTCGATCGCGGCACCGCTTGGCTCGACACCGGCACATTCGAGTCGATGATGCAGGCGTCGGAATACGTGCGCGTGATCGAAGACCGCCAAGGCTTCAAGATCGGATGCATCGAAGAAATCGCCTGGCGCAACCGTTGGATCACGAGCGATGAGCTCACCGACCTTGCGGCACCGCTGGTGAAGAGCGGATATGGGGCGTATTTGAATCGGGTTGCTGCGCGGTAGATCGAACCGGGTTGTTCGCGGTTGCAGGCGGGAACAAGTTGCTCGCCGTGACGAGCCGGGCCGTTCGCTACAGCTAGCGCTCGAGCCGTCGCACGCCAATATGGCTGCGAAGGAACAAGCCAACCCGCAACGCCCAGCGCAGCGGCGCGAAGTACCACGCCGCGTACCGCGTGCGCAGGAACTGGTAGGCGCTGTCGTGGTGCACGCGCAGCAAACGACTCGAGTTCGACTGCGTCGAGTGGCCGCCCGTGTGGGTCACCGACGCCGCTGGCACGTACATGTTTCGCCAGCCCGCGCGCCCAAGGCGGTAGCCGAGGTCGACATCTTCGAAATACATGAAGTAACGCTCGTCAAACCCGTTCAGGGCTTCGAATGCCGAACGGCGCACCATCACGAATGCACCGCTCAACCAGCCGGCATCGCGTTGTGCAGGCGCTGACCGCTCCGCGCGATACGCCACGCTCCACGGGTTTTCCGGCCATAGCCGGGCCAACAAGGCATGGCCCACTCCAGTGCCGAGCGAGGGGATGGCGCGTGCCGACGGGTAGACCGAGCCATCCGGGTTCAAAATTGCTGGGCCAACCGAACCGACATCAGGCGATTGCTCGAGCGCCGCAACCAGGGAACTAATGGCGCCCGGAGATACCGAAACATCTGGATTTGCGATCACAACAGCCCAAGTATCGGCTGGCAGGGTGGCAACTCCGGCGTTCATCGCACCGCCGTATCCGAGGTTCTCGGCGAGTTCGACGACGGCGACACCGTGTTCAGCGGCAATCGCCTTCGTCAGCGCCGCATCGCGCGATGCGTTGTCGACTACGACACAACGAACGCCGCCGGGCTCTGATGCCGCGAGCGAACGCAGGAACTCGCCGATGTGGCCGCTCGACTGATACGTCACGGTCACAACCGCGACGTGAGAAGCAAGCGCGAAAGTCATCCCCGATAGACTATCGAGCGGTCCGAAGCTGTGCAGCCATGACGCTTCCTGCTCAGGAGCGCCGCTCAATTGGTTGTTCAGCTCGGTCGATTGGGCGCGGCCTGGTACGGAACGAGGAGTGTTGTGGGTTCGATTTCGAGGCTTGCGCAGCGAGCCATCCGACGCGGGCCGCGTGCCGTGCTTCGCAAGGCCGTTACGGCGGTCCAGTTGATGAAGGCTGAGGGCGCGGGCGCCACCGTTCGATACGCGCGTGGCAAGTTCGCGAGCGTCGCTGCCCCCCGCGTGCCAAAGATGCTTGTGTCACTTGACGACGCTGCGGTCGTCGACTGGACTGAGCTGCCACCCCGGATCACCGACCCGGTAACGACAAGCGGCCCAGCAAAGATCGCGTGGATCATGTCACCACCGGGTCGAGAAAGCGGCGGCCACCAGAACCTGTTCCGGTTTATCGATTTCGCTGAGCGGGCCGGACATGAATGTCGGATCTACCTATATTCGGCAGACGGCCACGGAAATGACGTCGTTGCTGTTCGAACAATGCTTGAGTCGAGCGACGCGTATCCAACGTTGAAGGCTTCGATCGAGCCGTGGCGGCGGGAAGATGGCGTTGCCAGCGACACGGACGCGCTGTTCGCCACCGGGTGGGAGACCGCGTACCCAGCGTTTCGCGACGAGTCACGTGCCAAACGGTTTTACTTCGTTCAGGACTATGAGCCGTACTTTTACCCGCTTGGGAGCGAGGCCGTACTCGCCGAGAATACCTACCGCTTCGGCTTCCACGGCATCACGGCGGGTGGATGGCTCGCCCACAAGCTGCACAACGAGTTTGGGATGGCGACCGACCACTTCGACTTCGGCGTCGACACGTCGCTGTACGCGCGAACAAATGACGGCCCACGCAATGAGGTCTTCTTCTATGCGCGCCCGGTCACACCACGTCGGGCATTCGAGTTTGGGTTGCTCGCGCTCACGGATCTGAAGCGCATGAAGCCCGATGTCGTGGTCAACTTCGCTGGGTGGGACGTCTCGAACTGGAAGATCCCGTTCGAGTACGTGAACCTCCGGAGCCTTCCGCTGTCCGAACTGAGCGCAGTGTATAACCGCTGTGCGGCCGGGCTCGTCATGTCGCTGTCGAATATGTCGTTGTTGCCCCTTGAACTCATGGCGTGCGGTGCCACACCTGTTGTCAACGACGGACAAAACAACCGACTCGTTTCAGACAATCCATACATCGACTATGTGCCGGCGTCACCGCTGGCGATCGCTCGCCGTCTGGCCCACGCCGTTGACCGGCCGGACGCGATCGAGCACTCACGTGCAATGGCCGCTTCGGTGCAGTCTGCCGATTGGGAGAGCTCCGGGGCGGCGTTCGTTCGGGCGATGGAAGCAGCGCTTCGTGGCTAGGGTCGCCGTCATCGGAGCGAATGGCTTCATTGGGTCGCATCTCGTGGACGCACTCAGTGGGGCCGGACACCAAGTTCGCGCATTCGACCGCTACTCATCACGTCAGCCGACTTTTCTCGCCCGCGACACTGAGATTGTCCGCGGCGAGTTTTTGTCGCGCGCTGACCTGGACTCGGTCGTCGAGGGTATGGATTACGTGTTCCATTTTCTCTCGACCACGACACCGGCCACCGCGGCCGCTGACCCCACGCTGGATGTTCGCACCAACCTTGCCCAGACGATAGAGCTGCTCGAGGCCTGCGTGCACGCGGGCGTTCGGCGGGTGTTTTACGCGTCGACCGGCGGTGCGATCTACGGCAACCAGGAGCAGCTCCGGTTTCGGGAATCAGACCCGACCTACCCGGTATCGCCATACGCGATCGGCAAGCTCGCGGTCGAGCACTACCTGCGATTCTTCTCAGTCGTGCACGGGCTTCCGTCGACCGTGTTCCGAATTTCGAATCCGTATGGCACGCGCCAGCATCCGTACGGTCAGCAGGGGCTCATCCCGATCGCGATCGGCAAGATCCTCCGCGGTGAACCCGTCGTGCAGCTCGGCGATGGTTCGATGGTGCGCGACTACCTTTACGTCGAGGACCTCGTCGGGATGATCCTCTCTGCGGTCGATCGAGAGCCGAAGTTTGACGTGTACAACCTCGGCAGCGGGGAAGGCTACACGGTCACTGACGTGCTCAATGCGTTGCGCGACGTCAGCGGAATCGACTTCGAAATCGACGTTCGTCCAGTGCCGCCGACGTTTGTGGACCACGTCGTGCTCGACGTCGATCGGTTCACCGGCGAGTTCGACTCACGCGCGACAACATCGCTGGTGAGCGGGATTCGCGCGACGTTCGACCACATGAAAGCAGGAGTCGCTTGAGTGACAATGTTCGTGCGACCGTGGCGATCCTCACCTATAACGGAGAGGCGTATCTAGAAGCGATCCTCCAACAGTTGCGTGCTCAGCGGTTTGATGGTGGGTTTGAGATTCTTATTATCGACTCTGGTTCGACCGACCGGACGCTCGACATCATTGGAAACCATCCGGACGTTCGGCTCATTGAGATTCCGAACTCCGAGTTCGGCCACGGACGGACCAGGAACTTGGCGGCCCGGGAAGCGAAAGGTGAGTTCGTTGCGTTCCTCACCCACGATGCGGTGCCAGGTGACGAACGTTGGCTTGCCGAGCTAATTGAGCCGTTCGACCGCATCCCAGCGGTGGTTGCGGTGATGGGCAAGCAGGTCGCTCGCGACCAGGGGTTCCCGCTCCAGAGGTACGAGATCCACCAGGTCTTCGCCGGGTTCGGGCCTGACTTCGGCGTCACCGTCTTCTGGGATGGGCCATTTGCGGCCAATAACCAGGGGATCGCCGATGCGATCGCGTTCTACTCCGATGTGAACTCCGCCGCCCGGCGCGACTTCCTCGTGAACATCATCCAATATCAGGATGTCCGCTACGCGGAAGACCAACTCTTCGGCCGCGATGTCATCGCCGCGGGACACCTCAAAGCTTATGCGCCGCGCGCCTGGGTGCGCCATTCGAACGACCTGAGCCTCTCCGAGTATGGCCACCGGATGTTCGACGAGATCGTCGGCCTAAGGGAAATTGGCACACCTTTGGTGGCACCGAGTTCTGGTGCTGTCCTCGGTGCGGCAGCGCGTGGCGCGCTTGCAGATTCCCGACGGATCGTGCGCGACGGCCAGTATTCCTGGCGCCGCAAGTTGTACTGGCTCGCGGTGAATCCGTTCTTCCACCTGCGCCGTTGGGAGAGTATTCGCCGAGGCGCACTCGTTGACATTGAGGACCGGCAAGCGGTGCGTGCAGGCTCACTCGAACACAAGCGCAAACGAGGGTGACTCTGCCAGCCGCCTGAATGCTGTTGGTCAGACGCTGAATGCTGCGTGGCTAGTCAGCGGCGGCGGCGGCGGCGTCGACGAGCGATACCTGCGGCGTTAGTCTGACGACGCCGTTCCCATGGTCCGCGCCGAAGATGTCGAACGCGCCCGCAGGCGACCTTCGGTCGAAGTTCTCGCCGTTCGATGAACCAACACCGACCGAAAACAGATACTTGCCCGGACCGAGCGGGACGTCGTCGACGGCGATTCGAACGCGGTGTCGTCCGATCGAGTTCGGCAACGTCATGTGCTCGAAAGTGGTCATTTGGTACAGGGCCATGCCGAGTGTGTTCTCGACTTCGAGTCCGAGTCCCCAGTCAACCTTGGGAGTATTGACGTCAACATCGACGTCAATCACTAGGCGCGTGCGGCCATCGTCGATGGTGGTCGTGGGGGCGACATTGACGATTTCATAAGCGAAGTCCAAGTGCCCGGCGCCGTCGTCATGTGACGCTCGCAACTCCGCGTCGTATCCTTCGCGCAGAATCTGAATACCACGCGACGGCGACCCGTCGTGGATCATCTGACCCGCGTTCAACACCACCACCCGATCGCAAAGGCTGCCGACCTGCTCAGCAGAGTGGCTCACCAGCACGATCGTGCGGCCCTCTGCTTGGAACTGGGAGATCTTGGCCATGCATTTGCGTTGGAACGGCTCGTCGCCGACCGCGAGCACTTCGTCAACGAGAAGCAGGTCGGGGTCTCCATGCACCGCGATCGCGAACGCAAGCCGAACATACATCCCGGAACTGTAAAACTTGACCTGCGTATCGATAAACGATTCGACGCCAGAAAAGTCGACGATCGCATCGAACTGGCGGTCGATTTCCGCTCGGCTGAAGCCGAGGATTGACCCGTTCAGGTACACGTTCTCTCGGCCAGTGAGGTCGGGGTGGAACCCAGCGCCGAGCTCGAGCAGCGCGGCAAGCTGTCCACGCCGCGCGACCGTACCCGTCGTTGGTTCGAGGATGCCGCCAATCACCTTAAGAAGCGTGCTCTTGCCAGAGCCGTTGTGGCCGACCAACCCAACGGTCGTGCCGAGCCCAATTTCAAGGTTGATATCCCGGAGCGCCCAGAAGTCGTCGACGTGACGCCTGGAGGTGCGGAAGTTCACGAGGCGCTCTTTCAGGCTCTTGTCTTTGTGGAGCACAAAACGTTTCGACACGTCGTGGACGGCAATGAGCTGGGTCATGTCACATTTCCTGCGCGAAGTTGCCCTGGAGTCGGGCGAAAATTCGCTGCGTCAGCCAGAGCAGCACAACGCTCGCGAGCAGCGCGACGAGTAGCCGGAACTCGAGCCCCGGCGGCCAGGGTTGATTGCTGCCGCCGGTCCAGAGCGCGCGCTGCATGCCGATCACCGCGAGTGTCACGGGGTTTGACAAGAAGATCTGCTCGATCCAGTTGCCGTCGAGTGCCTTGTGGACGAACGAATACGAATACACGATTGGTGCGAACCAGAACCCGAGCAGCAGGCCGATCTCGACAAAGTGTTCGGTGTCGCGGAGGTAGACGTTGACAGCGCTAAACAACACGCCGAGCGCAGTTGCGAACACCAGCAGGACGGCCACAGAAAGTGGGGCCAACAACAATCGCGGGTCGAACGCGAACGACCCCCAGATCGCGATCGCGCTCAGCAGCACCACGAGTTGAACGCCGAAGTTAAAGAGCGCCGAGCCTGCTGTGCTGAGAGGGAAAATTTCCCGAGGGAGGTAGACCTTCTTGACTAACCCTGCGTTCGCGTTGAGCGACGTGGTGGCGCCGGACACGATATCCGCGAAGAGGCCCCACATCGTGATGCCGATGAACACGAATATTGCGAAGTCCGGGATCGAGCTCCGGGCGCCAAGCATGTGCCCGATCGCGAAGTAGTAGATCCCCAACTGCACCAGGGGTCGTGCAAGCGACCACACGATGCCAAGGGTGCTGTTCTTGTAACGCGAGCGAATCTCGCGCCTGACCAGGAGATAGAGCAGGCCACGATGGGCCCAGATGTCTCGCACCGAGTGCGCCGTGCCGACCAGAAACCCACCACGCCGGTTGGTGACCACAAGGGGCTGCGATGCCACGTTTCGGGCGCGGGCCTCGATCGAGTCTGTAAGCGACATGGTTCCATATACCCTATCCCAGATTCGCCGACCCGCCCGTGATCGAGGGGCGCCAATGTGCGGTCGGGTAGACTTGACCGACGGGTTCCGGTTTGCCGGACGCCCACCCTCTGCATTCGCCAGATCGGAGCCCCCCACGTGGCACGACGTTCTACGGCCTGGACAGCGGTCATTGGACTGCTCCTCGCGACCTTGACGGCGCTTGCGCCGACGACCGCATTGCGTGCCGAAGCTTCCGCGAACGGGGCCGACTTTGATCCCGGCATGATCATCACGGACGCGCTATTTTACGACGGTGGTGCGATGACTGAGCAGCAGGTTCAGTCGTTCTTAAACTCCCAGGTGCAGTACTGCCGGGCCGGGTACACCTGCTTGAAGGACTACAAGCAAGACACAACGAGTCGAGCTGCGGCCTCGGGGCGATGCGGCGCGTACCAGGGCGCGGCCGGTGAGCCGGCTGCTCGCATCATCGCGAAGGTCGGTGCGGCGTGCGGGGTGAGCCAGAAGGTACTACTGGTGTTGCTGCAAAAGGAGCAGAGCCTCGTCACTGACGACTGGCCGTCCGACCGGCAATATCGCTCAGCCACCGGGTACGCCTGCCCGGACACTGCGGTGTGCGACAGCCAGTACTACGGCTTCTACAACCAGGTATACATGGCCGCTTGGCAGTTCAAGGCCTATGCGGCGAACCCCACCGGGTTCCGACACATCGCGGGCCAAACCGTGAACGTGTATTACAACCCGAACTCCTCGTGCGGAAGTTCGCCAGTCGCGATTCAAAACCAGGCGACCGCAGGGCTGTACAACTACACCCCTTACCAGCCGAATGCTGCGGCCCTGGCAAACCTCTACGGCACGGGCGACGGCTGCAGCAGTTACGGCAACCGCAACTTCTGGCGGATCTACACTGATTGGTTCGGGCCAACCAACGGTGGCACCAACCTTGTGCGCACGATCGACAACCCGTCGGTCTATCTGATCAGTGGCGGAGCCAAATACTCGGTCACTTCGCTTGCCATGCTCGCCGCGTTCTCACCTCTGGGGACCGTCGCGTACGTCTCGCAGAGCTATCTCGACAAGTTTGCGACTCAAGGAGTGGCCACCCGCATCATCCGGGCCGCGTCAGGTGAGATCTCGTTCATCGACGGAGCTGGTCGTCGCCCATTCGTCACCTGCGCGCAGGTGACGGACTGGGGAGGCGCTTGCAGCCCCGCGGGCTACACCCAATTGACCGACGACCAAGTGGGCCGCTTTGCCTCGGCCGGCAGTGTCACGGCGTCGGTGAAAGCTCAGGACGGCTCCAACTACTGGATTACGGCCGGCACGAGGCGCGAGATTCTTGACGCGCCTTCGAGTGCTGCGGCCGGGGTTCCGGCCGGTTCGTCCACGCTGTCAAATGCTGCAATTGCGTACTTTCCCGTTGGGGCGCCTGTGGTGCGCGACAGCGTGTACGTTACGCAACGCGGGTCCTCGTCGACGTTCCTTCTGGCAAATTCTGGAAAATATCCGATGTCTGTCAACGTCGCAAGCCAAGTTGGTGCCACGGCTCGTGCTGTCGGAGCGCTACAGGCGGAAAGTCTTGCCTTGATCGCCACCAAGGCACCAAGTTTTAACGGGCTCGTTCGCGTTGCGGGTTCGACGAGAACGAATGTGTTGCTGTCGAACGGCCGATGGGAGTGGAGCGGATCGGGTGCGACGCCGACCGCTACGTCCGTAGCCCAGAATTTGACCGACAGTTATTCGCTAGCAGGCAAAGTCGTGCAGCGCGACATGATCAAGACCGCTTCGGATCCAACCGTGTATCTCGTCACCAGCGACCGAATCTACCCGATCAGCGACTGGGATGCACTACTGGCATTCGCCGGGGGTTCCACACCCGTGATCCGCACGCTCGCTGACTCCGTTGTCACCGCGCTGCCCAAGGGGCAAGTTGCGTTACAGCCTGGTTCCCTTGTGCGCAATCAACGCGACCCAATGGTGTACGTGGTAAATGGCGTAACGAATCGCATTGCCTTGTCCAGTTTTGACTTCGCGACCGAAGCTGGGTTAGTCACCTTCATGTACACCCAGGATTCTTGGCTTCGAGGGTACCCGCAAGCGAGCCGCGAACTGAACTGGGGAATCACTTGCGGCAGCGTGGATTACGTAGCCGCGGCCGGTTCGGTGCACGCCGTGTCAGCGGCGCTAAAGCCGCTGTACCCGTTCCCGTACACCTCGCTCGACGCGTTCGCGTGCGGCATTCTAAAGATAGGTGCTCCAGCGACAAAGTTCATTCGGACACCGGATGGTGCGATCTACCTCCTAGACGCCGGGAAGAAGCGTCATATCAGTTCTTGGCAGCGATGGCTGGAGTTGAGTAGAGGCCAGAACTGGCTCAACGTAGTCGCAGGGTTTGCCGCCGAGATTCCAACCGGCGCTGACGCGTAGTTCGGTGAATTGGTGATCAACAAGCCGCCGAAGCTCGTGAGTCATCGATGGTTCGCTACGACGATCATCGACACGACAGCGCGTGCGATGAACGCCGCGAAAATCGCCCACAGAGCACCGGTTACTCCGTAAAGCGGCACAAGCAATAGGCAGGCGCCGAGGCACATCGCCACCGCCACGGCCCCGAGCGTGAGGCCATGGCCGTAGCGGTTTTGAACGGACATTGCCGTAGCGCCGAAGTACACGGGGGGTAGGGCGAGCACGCACAAGAAGATTGGAACCGCTTCGAACATCGTCAGCGCGTACGCGTGACCAAATACGGCAGGGAGCGCGAACCACATCACGGGCGCACCAACGAGCGACAACGGTATGAACCGAGCTGTCCACCGCAACGCGGTTCGTAGAACCGCGCGGACGAAGGACTTCGAATCGGGACTCTCCAGCAACATCGACTTGCCGCGGGGGATCCACGATTGCACCAGTGCGTTCATCAGGAGTTCTACCGAAGCGACTACATAGAGGAGAATCGCGAACCTTCCGGCGCTCGGTGTGTCGGACAAGAAGGAGAGCACGTATTGCGGCAGAGTCGAGACGAGCGAGAGCAGCGCCCACGATGTACCGGTTGGGAGCCCGACACGCACGATCGATCGAAGGCTGTCCGTGAATCGAGGGAACGCGGGATGACGAGCTTCATGCGCATGTGCGAGTCTGAGCGCCGGGACCAGCATCAAAGTTGACACGACGAATGTTGAAACGATCGCCAGCCCGACCAACGCGAGATTGAGATCGTGGGTTGTGGCGAGAATGCACCACGCCACCGCTGACCCCAACAGGGCCTGAGCTAGGTAACCAACGAAGATGAGGTCACTGCGACGGTACATCTGCAGCGGTGCAGCAAAAATATCGGACATAGAATCGGCGGTCTTTACCGCTGAAAGCACCAACACAGTGGCGAGCAGGGTCGGATCGAACATCGCTGCAACGGCGCAACTGAAAGCCGAGGCGGCGAGGTCAGCCGCAAGGCGTATCAGTGCGTACCAGCTATATCGGTGATGTTCGTTGAAGGTCAGGAAGACAATCCGGAGGCCGAACTCACCGAGCATGAAGATCGGCGCCGTCACCGCAAGTGACAGCGAGTACCGCCCGACGACAGTTGGACTCGTGTAGCGCGCTACGAGAATCAACAACGCAAGTAGGCCCAGATTGCGCAGTACATTACTGAGCAGCAGAAACGTCGTTTGGCGCGTAAACGAACCATCATCTCGGCAGTCTGATGCGCCCGGCATTAGGTCATCTGGCTTGCGAGGCTGGTCACTGTTCGTCTGATCCAGAGGAATCGCACTTGCATCCAACTTCCGGCCGGTGCGCGGATCGTCGCGAGCCCACCAAGCCACAGCCGCCCCTGTTCCGTGCGTGACCGGACGCAAACTTTCGAAATCGGCCAAGCATGAGCGTATCCGACGCTCGGCGTGGAACGCTGCACGGTAGGGGGCCTACGTAACCCGTCGGCACCCGACGTTGGGCCAACGGCCTGTGGCGAACGACACGTGCGCTGCCGGCTCTGCTCGCCGCGAGTCGGGGCACGCATGGCATCGCTTAGAATTGGCATGTACCGTCTCGGATTGGATCGCACCATCGACAACGAACTTGCTCAGGCCACCTGGCTCGTCGTTCCGCTATACAACGAGGCCACCGTTGTGCAGGCTGTTGTGCGGGAGGCGCGGCGGGTGTTTCCCAAAATCGTGTGCGTGAACGATGGCAGTTCCGATAACTCGGCGACTGAGGCTACATCGGGTGGTGCAGTCGTGGTCAACCATCCGATCAATCTCGGCCAAGGGGCGTCGCTACGAACCGGACTGGACTACGCGCTCTGCGATCCAGATGCGAAGTACTTCGTCACCTTTGATTCAGACGGCCAGCACCGGCCCGACGACGCGCTCGGGATGGTTCGTCGATTAGCGACCGGCGATGTCGACGTCGTCGTAGGGTCGAGATTCCTCGACGGTCGGACGCAGCCTGGCGCCCTTAAGAAATTGGTCCTTAAGGCCGCCATTCGATTTGAGAATATGACGACTGGCGTCAAGTTGACCGACGCCCACAACGGGCTACGCGCGTTCAATCGCGTTGCTGCGGATAGCATTACCATCAACCAGAATCGCATGGCCCACGCGTCGGAGATCGTGTCGGAGATTGGGCGTCTCAATCTTCGCCACGCCGAATTCCCGGTGCACGTGATCTATAACGACTACACGCGAGCTAAAGGCCAGTCGATCTGGAACTCGGTGAACATCCTGAACGATCTGTATCTCAAGTAGGGCTAATGGATGCTCAGATAGTTATTAAGGTGCTGCTTATTGCAGTGTTCGCCGCGTTTGCGCTGATCCTGCTCATGCCAGGCCGTGGCGCCCGGCGACTCGCAGTGCGTCGCATCGCACTGCTGGTGCTGTTTGCGGCGGCGATAGCTGCGATCGCATTCCCGCAGTTGGTGAACGATGTTGCCCGGGTTGTTGGAATTGGCCGAGGTACTGACCTGATTCTTTACGGTCTCGTGATCGTATTCGTCGGCAACGCGCTCTCGGCATCGGTGCGGTTCCGGCACCAGGAGCGCGAAATCACTCGCCTCGCTCGTTCAATTGCCCTCCGGGATGCGCCGCCGCCGAGTGCGGGGCGGCATTCGGTCGGTGACGACGAACCAGCGGCCTGAATCCGCTGACCGCGCAGTGCCGTGTGGCGTTCGCGTGGCATTCGGTTCAGATTGTGGTTTGCGGCCGGATCAGGCGCCGACGACCGGCAGGTATGCAACGAGTACGCCGCCGAGCAGAAGCGCGTACGCGATCACGACCCATTGCGCGAGTCGGTTTCGTAGCAGTAGGCCACTGACAAGTAAGATTCCGGCCAGGATTGAAGCTCCGTAGCGCGGCGGCAGCTGGTAGTAGGCGCCGGTGGTCAGGTACAGCGCTACCGCCAGGGCCGGGGCGAAGGCGGCAGACGCAATTGCCACCGCGACCACGAGTGGGTTCGTCTGTTTGCCACGTGTCATGGTCCAAATCGAACCGACCACGCCGGTGATGCAGATCCACGACAGCGGGAACACCGACCAATCCGGGAGCGGGAGAGCAAACGCGGTTGACCCGCTGATGTTGACGTTGGCGCGCAGTGTGCCGGGCAGAAAGTTGAATATTTGGCTGATCAGTTCCGACTTCGAGAAGGCGTAACCGATGCCCTGATCCGCGACCTTTCCAATGCCGAACGCCGCATGAATGCGTAGCCACACGAGTTGCGTGACGACGCCGAGCACCGCCGCGGTAACCGCGACAACAACCAGACCTAGCCATCGCTGGCCGGGCGCTATCAGACGCTCTGTGCGCCAGCCAGTCCAACGACGGCGTGGCCACTCTGCGAGCCAAGCGAAGATGAGATACAGCGCCGCCAAGCCCACGCCAAGCAGGTTGGTCACCTTGAAAAGAACGGCGAGGACCGAGATTAGCGGGATCCACCACCATCCGGCGCCGGTCTGCACGTATCTGTGCGCCAGGAGGAGCAGCAGTGCGCCGAACAGCACCGAGGGTGCGTCTGTGCTGACGTAGGTGTAAGTCCACCAGCTAAATGGCGACGCGATGAATGCAAGCCCAAGTCCGAGGATCGCGAGGTTCGGTACCCGCCAACGCCGCATGAGCATCCACATGACAAAGACGGTGCCACCCAGCCACAAGGGGCCGGTCATTCGCCACGAAGTGAGCGAGTCGATACCGACGGCGTGGAATATGTTGCCGATCGTCGCGGTCACTACAAAGTAGGCGGGCGTATAAGCATCCGCTGTAGTAATGCCCGCGAATGGGAACTTCGACAGGTCGGAGTAGTCGCTTCCGCACGGCGGTCCCATCGGACCGTAAGGTTTCACGCCGTTGCACGCCATGAGGTTCAGTGCGTCGTGACCGATTGCTTCGCCCTGTACCGGAATCTGACCGTGGCCGATCTTGTACAGGTAGTCGGAATACACCCACTCATCGACCGGCGATAGCGCATGTGAGTGGGCGTGCAACGTCCAGCCGCTGTACCCAAGCGCCATCGCGACCAACACCAGTGGCACCCAGAAAGCACGCATGAAGCGCGCAACTCGGCTCCGCAGTGGCAGGGTCACGGCCGATTCGACGGTGGAAGTCAACGGGCAGTCCCTTTCGTTGAGTCAAAGTCGATCCAGCCTAGAGGGCGGTACCTCCGACGTCGACCAGGCGCGGCTCGCCTGCAACCTATGATGGGTCGGTGCGCATCATGGTCACCGGCGGAGCAGGCTACATCGGCGCGCATTTGGTTCGCTTGCTGGAGGAACGTGGCGATTACGTTGTCGTAGCCGATGACCTCGTGACGGGTGACGCTCGCCGCATTGCTGGCACGGCGGTCCACCAGATGGACCTCGCCAGCGACGGGGCGTCCCGCCTCTTGGCGGAGATCCTGCGGCAGGAACGAATCGATGCTGTGGTCCATTTCGCCGCGCGGAAGCAGGTGGGTGAGTCGGTAGCCGAGCCTGCGCGTTATTACCGAGACAATATTGGATCCCTCGCGAACACTCTTCTGGCGATGGAGGAAGCGTCCGTCGGAACGCTCATCTTTTCGTCATCTGCAGCCGTGTATGGCAACCCTGAGAGCGGGGCGCTCAGCGAGCTCGCTCCAACGATTCCAATCAATCCGTACGGTGAAACCAAACTTGTTGGGGAATGGCTCGTCGCGGACGCGGTAAGGGCCCGCACGATGCGGGCCGCAAGCCTGCGCTACTTCAACGTGGCCGGCGCCCGGGAGCCAAATCTGGCCGACACGGCGGTGCTGAACCTCGTGCCGATGGTTCTCGAGCGGATTGAGTTGGGCGAAGCCCCGCGAATTTTCGGCGCCGACTATCCAACTGCTGATGGAACGTGCGTGCGCGATTACATCCACGTGCAGGACCTCGTCGAAGCTCACGCGGCCGTGCTCGATCACCTCGCCGAAGCCGATCCTGGCCACGAGGTGCTGAATGTCGGAACCGGCCTCGGTTACTCCGTTCGCGAGATGGTAGACAAGATCAGAACAATCGCAAACTTCGCGTTGCCTGCTGAGATTCGGCATCGACGACCCGGCGACCCGGCGATTGTTGTTGCCGACCCGACTCGGATTACCGAAGTCACTGGATGGCGCGCCCGGTTTGGGCTCGATGACATCGTTCAATCCGCGTGGGAGGCCCACGTCGAACGACGTGCACGAGCCTTGGGCAGCCCAAACAAGCTGACGCGCTCGGCCGCGACGAGCCCGAATTAGCGAAAGACGTGCGCGAGCAGCGTCAATAGTCCGGACCGATCTTTGGTTCGGAGGCTCGCCACGACTCGAGTTGCAGCGTGGACGCGGCTCGACCACCGACGACGGGCAGTTCGCGCAGCTCGCGGCCATCCCGCCTGCTCGGCGGCCTTGGCGGTGGCGTTCATTACGTCACGTTCCTCGATGAACCGTGAACCTTCACTCGCCGTCCACGACGACACGCTTGCCGCGTGGCGGCGGTAGCGGAAGCTCGCGACATTGTCGAGTGCAATGGCACCGCCATCCAAGACAATGTCGAGCTGGAGCCAAAGATCGAGCGCAACTTCGAGATCTGCGCGGAACCCAAACCGTCGAACCACTTCAGTGCGCCACGCGATTGACGGGAAATACGTCCAATTTCCCTTCAACAAACTTGTCGCGAGAGGTTCGCCGCTGAGCGCATCGGTGCGTTCGACGTGCTTACGCAGCCGGGCCTTTACTCGGTCCCCGAGCGGCAGCACCTCTCTGCCGTGACCGTCGACCACCACGACACCAGGCTGGACATACGCGGCCCCTGGATTGTCGGCGAACGCTCGAAGCATTCGTTCTACGTAGTTCGGCAGCAGTTCGTCGTCGCAACCCATGAGGGTAAAAACCGGTGCTTCAACTACATCGAGGCTCTTCCGGAAGTTCCCGCTGACGCCGAGGTTGATGTCGTTGCGGAGGTACGTCACGCGAGGATCACCGAGGGATTTCAGCCAGTCGCCAGGATTCGGATCAGGATAGGCATCATCGATAACCACGAGCCGCCAGTCAGGGTTTGTCTGGCGCAAGATGCTTTCTACTGCGACCCGCAGCAATCCAGGATCTCCGTAAAACGGCATCACAATGTCGAGTGTCACGGGTCTCCATGTCTGTTGGGACGGGCTGCAGCCCCTCCAGAGTACTCAGCGCGGCGAGCACGTTCGCCGCTGGGTCGCGCCGAGCAAGGATTGATGCCGATCAACGATGGTTCAACTGTGACCTAGGCTGTGTTTGGATGATCGGCGTCGAGGGACACATACGGCGCTCTGTTGCGCGCGCACGAACCTTCTGGGCGGCGTTTCTGCTCTGCCTCGCAACCTCGAGCCTGTGGGCGATCGCGACACCTGTCTTCTCTGTCCCCGATGAGAACGCACATGTGGCGAAGGCGGTCGCGCAAGTGCGCGGCGATTTCCTCGGGCGGGTCGAGGCTGGCCATTCCGGGCGGGTGGTAGACCTGCCGCCAGGGTACGACTACAACCACGCCGTGCAGTGCTACATCTTCGTTGAACGGCAGTCGGCAGACTGCCCAGCGAAATTCGGCGATGGTAGCGGGGCGCGCACGTTTGACACCTGGGTGGCCACCTACAACCCGATCTATTACGAGATCGTCGGATGGCCGAGTTGCCTGCTGTCCGGCGAATCCGGCGTGCGCGCGATGCGCCTGATGAGCGCAGTGCTCGGGTCGATTCTTGTCGCCCTGGCGGCGCAAGCACTGCTCGCCAGGCGAACCGAGCGGTGGGCGCCGACCGCGGTGCTCGGACTCCTGATGCCGATTCCTGCGTACTTCATCGGCTCGGTCAATCCGCAGGGCGTTGAGATCGCAGCAGGCGCAGCGTTCTTCGCCGTAACGTTGCGGCTGCTGCAGCGACGCCGAGACGAGGGGCCGGGAACGCCGATCGGACTCTGGTTGGCCGCAACTCTGGCGGGCGCGTTTCTGGTGAATGCGCGGGCAATCGGACCGCTCTGGCTCCTCGTCCTGACTGCGCTCGCGGCGACAGTTGTGGGTTGGCGATGGCTCGGGCGATTGCTGAGCCAGCGACGAACCTGGCCGTGGCTCGGGGGACTCGGCGTCGCATCCGTGTTTTCACTCGTATGGACGCTGGCCACCGGGGCAGCGGCAGGCCAAGCATCCGTCGGCGACGTGCCGTTGGTAGGGGCATCACCGGTCACCGGGTTCATCACGATGCTGAGGGCGACCGATTCGTGGTTGGTCCAGTGGTTCGGCGTGTTTGGGTGGCTCGACACGATTCTGCCGATCGGCGCGTACTTGATCCCCGGCCTCTGCCTGGGGCTGCTTGTTGTACTTGCTGCGGTGTCAAGCCGCCGCGGGGCATGGGCCGTCATCACGACAACCCTGGTCTGTGTGTTCGTCCCGGCGATCGTGCAGGGCGCCCAGATCAGTCGAACTGGTCTGATTTGGCAAGGGCGCTACGGCGTGGTGCTGTATCTCGCACTCCCGATGATTGCGTCGCTCGCGCTGTCCTGGTGGCGCCATGGCGGTCTCGATGCGCTCTCGGTGCGACTCACCTGGTTCGTTGCGGTTGGAGTCGGGATCTTCTCGGTGTTGTCATTCGCCTATACGGTTCGCCGGTTCTGGCTCGGCATTCCGAGCGACGGCAACCCGGGAATCGGAACATGGATGCCCCCGATTCATCCGGTGATCCTGATCGCAGCCTTCACCTTCGTCACCGGCATCGCGGTGGTCGCGGTTGGACTCTGCGGCACTCGGGTCGCGCGTACGGCGGATGTCATCCGATGACCAAGCTCGCCATCGCCTACGACTGCCTATACCCGGTTCAACGTGGGGGAGGCGAGCGCGTGTACCGGCGCGTTGCCGAACTGCTCACCGAACGCGGCATCGACGTGACTTACGTGACCCGCGCCGAGTGGGCAACGAACGGAGCGCCCAGAACACCGTTCGATCTCGTCAGCGTCTGGCGGGGGCCGATTTATGATGCGCGTGGGAATCGATTGACGGGTTCGGCGCTGAAGTTCGCCTTCGGGTTGTTCCGTCATTTCGTACGTCGCCGCGGTCGGTACGACGCAGTGATCGTCGCCGCGCTTCCGGTGCTCAACGTGTTTGCGGTACGGCTCGCGCTGCTCGGTTCGCGAACACGCATCGCCGTCGACTGGCTCGAAGTCTGGCAGTGGCGCAAGTGGCGCGAATACGCCGGTCTCGTCACCGGCACGATCGCGTGGGTACTGCAGGGCTTGGCGGCCCAAATTGGCCGCGTGCAAACCGTGAACTCACAATTCACCAAACGAAATCTTGCCGCGTACCGCCGGGGGAGCGACCCGATCGTGCTTGGCCTGGTCGATCTCGTCGGCGAACCACAGTCCCCACATACACGAGCGTCGGATGCGCCGCCATTCGCGTTATTCGTCGGACGTCACATTCCCGACAAACGCCTTGCCGCTCTCCCGACGGCACTCGAGGTTGCCCGCGAACAGCTGCCTGACCTGCGGCTGAAGGTCGCGGGCAGCGGCCCTGAGACCGATCGGGCCAAGGCCGCGGCAGTGGCATCCGGCGTTGCCGACTCGTGCGACTGGCTTGGTCGAGTCTCTGATGAAGTGCTGAACGAGCTCTACCGAACCGCGGCCGTGCTGGTGAATCCGTCGGCCCGCGAAGGGTTCGGCCTCGTGGTTGCCGAGGCCGCCGCATGGGGAACTCCGAGTGTGGTCGTTGCGGGCGCAGACAATGCCGCCGCCGAACTCGTGACGAATGACGTGAATGGCTGGGTTGCCGCCGACGCCACGGCCGGGGAACTCGGCACAGCAATCGTTGCTGTAGTCGCCAGCGGCAATGCGCTTCGCGCCCGTACCCTCTCCTGGTTCGCTTCGGAACGGAGCGAGCGTTCATTGGCCGGTTCGGTCGACGAACTATTGCGCCGCCTGCGCGACTAACGTTCGCACCGACCCAGCTGCCGACAACTGCCCCCTGGCGACCTCGACTTAGGCGGCCGCCGCCAATGCGTCAACCACGGCTGCGCGCGTGTCGGTCGCCGTCCGTTCCCAACTGAATCGGGCCGCCTGGACGTGCCCAGCATCTTCGAGACGCCTCAACAAGGCTGCGTCGTTGATCACTCGCATGATTGCCTCGGCCAGGCCGGCTGCTGAGCTCGCATCGCAGTAGTACGCGGCATCCCCAGCGACCTCACGAAGCACTGGCAAATCAGCGCAAATGACGGGGCATCCGGCGGCCATTGCCTCGAGCACCGGGAGGCCGAACCCCTCGAACCTGGTCGGAAATACGAACGCAGTGGCCGTTGCATACGCCGTCGCGAGCTCGTCATTGGTGAGCCACCCCTTGAGGGTCACGCTGTCGCGCAGACCGAGCGTCTCGACGAGCGGCGCAAGCGGGTCGTGCCCGTGGCTTCCGGTGATCGTAAGCTGTGGGCGGCTCGTCGATGGCATGCTCGCGAGCGCCTCGAGTAGGAGTTCAAAGCCCTTGTGCGGCATCCGGTTGCCGACCGCAAGCAACCGCTGCCCGTCTCGGTGGGCGGCCGGGGTGTGTCCCGGCGAGGCAGCCAGCGGAATCGTCCGCACACGATGAACGCGCAAGAATGACCGGATGTCGGCCGCCGAAGCCTCGCTCACTGTCAGCACATGCCGCGCGCTGCGCGCGGTACGGCGAATGAGCCACCGCAGCGCTGCGCCGTACGCACCAGGCAGATATTCGGGAAACCGGAATGCGAGCAGGTCATGTATGGTCACGACGGTCGGAACTCCGTACCCGGTCGGTCCAAAGTTCGCCGGAACGTGGATCAATGCGGCACCGAGCCGTTTCGCCGCGCGTCGAACGGCGAATATTTCGCCAACCGCCCAAGCGATACGGCTCTCGCCAGAAATGCCTGAGTCAACAATCCGCCCGGGAAACCAGGGCGCTCCCGCCGCTGCGAGTTCCCGGGACGCGTAGCCCACGAACTCGACGTCGGGGTCGGCAGCGTGAATGCGTGAGTAGACCTCGCGGGCATAGGTCTCCATCCCACCCTTCGTGCCGGTGTAGAACAGGAGGTCGACCATGACGATCGGGCGCGTCATCCGGCGAACCGTTCGCTGTCACCGAACCGCCGTTGTGCGGCCGCATATAGCGCGGCAGAGCCGAGTTCGGCCAGTAATAGCCCGATGAGGGCCCCGAAGAGGGAACCTGGAAACATCCCAGAGGCGCCGATCATGCTGCCAAACCACACGCCGGTCACCGCGAGCCCAAAGGTGAGCAGCGACACCACGCCTCGAAGCACAGTCACGAGTCGCGCAGCTCCCGCGCGACGCAGTGCGGCGAATGGCACGGTGGTCAGCAGCGACGCGGCCCGCCAGGCGCAGGCAATGAGCAGCGGGATCGTGAGCACCGCTGGATCCCAGGCTGATCCAAATACCCATCCGAACGCGCCGGCCAGATTTGCAATAAGGAGCACGACGACGGCCGCGGCCACGGCCGTCGAAGTGACGACAATGTCGAGGGTTGAGTGGGCTTTCAGCAAGCGCACTCTCATGAAGTTCAGCGGGATGGCGAGCAAGCCCGACACGGTCGAAATCGCGGTGAAACGCACCGTGTCGATCGGGCCGAGGGCGCCGAGAATCAGCACGCTCACCAGAGGCAACACAACGCCGGTAAGTGCCGTGTCGGCGACGACCCAGCCGCGCACGCGTTCATCCGCAGGCGACGCTGTATGTGGCACCGGCATGGCGCGAACGACGCAAGCCACGGCAATGCCGATCACAAGTGCCGCCACCGCCCATCGTGAGTGGACGAGACCAAGCAACACTCCAATGAGTGCCCCACCGCCAACGCAGACCGAAGCAATGAGCTCGCGCTGATCGAGGTGCTCAGCGATCGACACTCCGCGGCCCACCTCGAGAGCGGCAACCAACACGGGCAATCCGATGGCGAGCATCCATGGGGATGGCGGCATGGCCGCCAGTATCACCGCGACTCCGATCCCAACGATCGCCAGCCAGCGGGGAAACACGACCCGGCGCCCGGTGCCAACACTGCTGAGGCGGGACTCAACAAGGATCGCAAATGCCAACTGCCCAACAAACATCGCGACCAGCACTGCAACGGCCACAAGGCCCTGACCTGCTGGGTCGAACAACCGCGCTGCGATCGACACCGACGCAGCAGGGATGACAGCGAGCGCGACGCCGCCAGCTATCGTCAACGCACTCCACAGCACGCGTGCGCTCGTGCTGGCGTGGCCCAGATTGTCAGCAGGTTGACCGACCGCCGGACCGCCCTGACTCACCGCGTCACCGCTGCGATGTCCGTCGCGCGACCGAGCAGGC
This sequence comes from Candidatus Lumbricidiphila sp., assembly GCA_035764905.1. Taxonomy (GTDB): domain Bacteria; phylum Actinomycetota; class Actinomycetes; order Actinomycetales; family Microbacteriaceae; genus Agromyces. The sequence continues at coordinate 187,574 of DASTYN010000004.1, forward strand.
GCCCGCGTGCACCCTCTAGCCGCCCAATAAACACCCACCAGCCATCCGCGAGGGAGTTCGTTGCACGATTCCGAAGCCCAAACGCGAGGCCACCCCACAGAAACGCGAGCCGCCACCACAGCGGATACCGCCACCTCGCGACCAACCGCCCCAACCCCCGCCCGTACGCCCGCAACTTGCGACGTCGCTCGGCGGCGCTGAGGCCGGCAGGATCACTGACCCCTCCGACTGCGACGTTGGGCGCGAGCCAGGCGAACGTGGCGGATTCCTCCGGGGCGTCCCGCAGAAGGCGGAGCAATAGATCGGTCACTTCGCCAGCCTGCCACGGCGTCGCCGCGCCAGTCCCGATCGTCGAATCGAACCCGCCAACCCGCATGAATAGCGAGCGTTGAATCAGCAGACCCATTTCGATCACCCTCCAGACGTTCCACCGGTCGAGTGCCGTGCCCGCCAGCGGCAACACAAATTTCGGCCCGTGTTCATCGGTGACCGTCATCGCGCCGACCGGTCGGTCGGCGATTGCGTCGCGAATTCGCGCGAGCGCGCCATCCGGAAACCAGGTGGTGTCATTCGGGAACATCAGTAGGAATTCGCCGTCGAGTGCGGCGACACCCGCATTGCGGGCGCGCGTCGCGCCGGGTTCCGAGGTGATCACGATGAGTTTGTCGGATGCCTCGTGCTGAGCCGTGAGCTGGCGAACCGCCTCAACCTCGCGCTGCGTCACCACGACCACCCGATCACCGGGGACGAGCTGGCCACGAAGCGAGTCGAGCAGCCGTTCTAGCGGCGCGAGTCGACCAAGAGTTGTCACCACAAGCGCAAGGTTCATCAGGCTCATTCTGTACGATTGAGCCGCGCCGACCGTACCGACAGGAGTCTCATGTACCCCGCCGAGCAGCCTCCCGGTGCCAACGTGCTGGAACTGTCGATCCTGATGCCGTGCCTGAACGAAGCAGAGACACTCGCGACCTGTGTCACGAAAGCGCGTGGGTATCTCGAGCGGAGCGGCGTGCGGGGCGAGGTGCTCATCGCCGACAACGGTTCAACCGACGGCTCGCAGCAGATCGCCCGTGAGCAGGGGGCCCGTGTCGTCGAAGTTGCCGCAAAGGGGTATGGCAGCGCATTGCTTGGCGGCATCGAAGCGGCGCGTGGCGAGTATGTGATCATGGGCGACGCCGATGACAGTTACGACTTTTCGTCGCTCGATGCGTTCATCGAACGGCTGCGGGCTGGTGATCAACTTGTGATGGGCAACCGCTTCCGCGGCGGAATCGAGCCGGGCGCAATGCCGCCTCTGCATAAGTACCTCGGAAACCCAGTGCTCTCCTGGATCGGCCGTGTGCTGTTCCGCTCGCCGATCAAGGACTTTCACTGCGGGCTGCGGGGCTTTCACCGCCAATCGATGCTTGACCTGCACCTGCAAACGAGCGGCATGGAGTTCGCGAGCGAGGTCGTCGTCAAGTCGACGCTCGGCGGGCTCCGCGTCTCCGAAGTGCCGACGACGCTCAAGAAAGATGGTCGGAGCCGTCCGCCGCATCTGCGCAGCTGGCGTGACGGATGGCGCCACCTCCGATTCTTGATGATTTACAGTCCTCGCTGGCTGTTCTTAATCCCTGGCGGCGTAGCATTTCTGCTCGGCCTGATCGGGACTGCCGTGCTTGCGAGCGGCCCCCTCTCGTTCGGTGTGTTCGGTCTCGACCTATCCGGACAGATCTACCTCGCGGCACTTGCGGTGCTCGGCTACCAGGGGTTGTTGTTCGCGATTTTGACCAAGATCACCGCACAGCATGAGGGCTTCACGATTCCACGGTCGCGCAGCTTTGACCGGCTCGAGCGGCGTATCAGCCTCGAGAGCGCGGTGGTGCTCGGGCTTGTGCTGTTCATGGCGGGGCTCGCGATCGCGATCGCTCAATTGGCGATTTGGGGCGCCAGTGGGTTCGGGCCGCTGGATGCCGCGACGACTGTTCGGGTGTCCGTGCTGGCCGCGTTGGTCATGGTTGTCGGAGGGCAAACACTCATGGCCGGGTTCTTCGTGGGCGTGCTGAAAATCGGCCTGCGCCGCGGCGCATGAGCGCTGCGAACATCCGCCGAATCGGCGTCGCCCTCTGCACCCACAATGGCGCGGCCCACGTCGAGGCGCAGGTGCGGAGCATCCTGAACCAAACGCGACCGGTCGACGAATTGGTCGTGTCGGATGACGCGTCAACCGATGCCACGATCCGACTCGTTGAAGCGACCGTCGCCGCCCACGTCGCGACCGGCGCACAGGCGCCGGAGTTGAAGCTGCTCCGCAATCGGTTGCCGCTTGGGGTCACGGCAAACTTCGAGCAGGCCCTCGCTGCCACCAGCAGTGACGTTGTTGCGTTGGCCGATCAAGACGATGTGTGGTCGCCTGAGCGCGTCGCGCGCGCGTTGGCCGAACTCGACGCGTACCCTCAGGCCGAGCTCGTCATGTCTGATGCGCGGCTCATCGGGGGCGATGGCGTCGACCTTCGCCGCACGCTGTTTGGCACCCTCGGCGTCGATGCTGCACTCGTCGACGCGCTCCGGGCTGACCCCTTCGAGGTGCTGCTCCATCGAAACATCGTGACGGGTGCCACGGTGCTCTTGACCCGGTCGCTCCTCGAGCGCGCTCGCCCGTTTCCGTCGGCATGGGTCCACGATGAATGGCTCGCGATCGTTGCTGCCGTCGGCGGCGGCATCGCCGTTTGCGACGCGCCGCTGATTGAGTACCGCCAGCACGGGGCGAATCAGATTGGTGTGACGAAGCGCACCGTATCGGTGCTGCTCGAACGCCTCCGCGCACCGCGCACCGACCGTAACGCTCGCCTCCTGGCACGCGCCACGGTAATGGCCGAGCGGATGCCAGCGCTCGCTGTCGGCCGCGCTCGGGTACTGGCGGCGGCGTACGAAAAGCTTGATCATGAACGTCGGCGCTCGGCATTGCCGGCACGTCGCATTGCGCGCCTCGCACCTGTGCTGCAAATTTGGCGGACCGGCGGCTATCGCAACTATGGGTTGGGCGCCCAAGACGCCCTGCGCGACCTCGTACAACCGGTCTAACCTCGACCGTGCGCGCCATGGCTCACCAACCGGCCGCAACCAGGGGCACGCTGGCCTCGCGCCGCCCGTCCCGCGTAACGCCCTGGCGGGAAGCCTAGATCTCGGCGTGGAGCCGCCAGACCTGGCGCGCAGTCTCGCTCCAGGTATACGCCGCCGCACGGTCAGCTCCGGCCAACGCAAACCGGCTCGCCACATCCGCATGTTCCAGCACCCGGATGATTGACGCCGAAACGCCTTCGGCGAAGCCATCGCCTGGCTCGACAAACATGGCGTGATCGGTGTCGCCTGCGAGTTCGCGATAGGCGGGGGTATCGACGCAGACGACGGGTGTTCCCATCGCGAAGGCGTTGAGCACGTCGGTGCCGCTCATGTCGTCAATTCGCGGCGCGACCACGGCACTGGCGCGACCCAGGATCGCCGTCAGTTCCACGGAGCCACTGTGCGCAACGTGCTGAACACGGCCGGCCGAGAGCCCGGCAGCCGCTGCCAACTCCTCGACAGCCCCAGCGTTCGCCGGCGGTTGGCCGACCACGACGATTGCAATGTCGGGTGTCCCTGGCAGTGATATTCCACGCAGCACTTCGGTCAATTGCTCCGGATGCGTTGTGTCGGCCGAGACCACAATGAAGTCGCTCGGCAATGCCGCGACATCCCCATCGTCGTCGGCGCCATCGAATCCGGGCTGCACGGTCGGCGCACCCGGAATGACCCGAATCCGATCGCCGAGTTGCCCAAAACCGGAGATGCGCTCGGCCAACGCATGTGACGGAACCACGATGGCATCGGCGTGCCGCTCGGCGCGGGCAAACAGTAGCCGCTGCTGGGCCGCGCCGGCGCGATCGGCCGCAGGGCGATCCCAGGCGAGCGTGTTGTGCATGGTGACCACGACTTGCTCGCCATGGTCGTGCCGGTGTGTGTGCAGCGGCGCGAACAACGATGCCGAATGCCACATGCCGCGGGGTGCGCCGCCCGCAATGCCGGCAGCCCACAGTGCGCTGAGCGTCCGTCGCGAACGGCGCGAGCGCACGTGACGCTGCATACCAAGGTCGGATGCCTCGGCTGCCGCCTCATCGGCGCTGACGGTCGACGAATAGAACCCAACGACTGTACAGGTCGACGGCGCGGTCTCGACGAGCGCGCGCGCGAGCAGGGCGGAATAGCGCCGATCGGCGGCGGCCGGTGCGTTGAACGCGTCCCGTGGGACGGTGAGTGTAGCCAGCACGGGCGACTCCTTCCGACTGGCTACCCTACCGACGGCTGGACAATCGCGCGTCTGCTGGCCTCAGCCGACCCGCGATCGCATCCGGCTCCCACCGGTGTCGTTTCGTTGCCCAGGCAATCACGAGTAGCAGCAGCAGACCGCCTTCGCTGAGCAGCCGGCTCTCGCCGAAACTCTGTCCGATCAGGGCAACAAGCAGCAGGAACGGCACCAGGCTGAGCGCCGTATATGGCGCACTCGTGCCAGCCGCGGTCAGTGGCGGGTCGACCGCCAGGAACCACGTTGCCCACAGGCTGGTCACCGCCAGCAGCACGAATACCGTCAGGCCGATGAGTCCAACTTGGAGCCAGAGGTCGAGCCACGCGTTGTGCGCCTGCAGGTAGGTGACGCCGTTGCGCTGCGCGAGGCCCGCGTAGGGCTTGACCCAGGGCACCCAGTAGCTGATCCATCCCCAACCGGCCACGGTTCGTTCGCCGGCGAGTTCGATCACCTTGTTCCAAATGTCGGTTCGGCCTGTGAGGTCGTCGCCGCGCCCCAGCAGCCCGACGACCCAGCGCCAACCGACGGCTGCAAACGTGACGGATGCCACGAGCAGCGCCCCTGCGGTGATGTAGAGCCGTCGTCGGTGGTTGCCGAACTGGCGGGCCCAGAGCGCGAACCCGAGCGCCACCGCAACCAGTGCAGCGGTCAAGAGCACAGTCGCTGACCGGGTGAGCAACAACCCCAGTACCGCCATCACCAGACCCGAGAGCGCGAACCCGCGGGCACCTTCGTGTGCGGCCAACAGGCACGCAAACACGATTACGCCGATCAACGCGAGCATCGCAAGCAGGTTTCGGTTCGCAACGACGCCGTCGATGGGGCCGCCATGAAACAGCAGCCCACGTGACCACGAGAACGCAGCGGGCAGGTTCGGCTGGGTGGGGTCAAAGTCAGGCACCAACGGCAACACCCGCTGGCGCACGAACACAGCAACGACCAACTCAAACCCGAACGAGAGCGCCAGGATGCTCCACACCGCCCGCGCGAGCGTCACGATCAGCTGACGCCAGTCGAGGCTCAACGCGAGCGACATCGCGATGAACAGCGTCGCGCCGGTAGTCGTGGCCGCAAGTGCCGACTCCGCGGGGTAGGCGGACCAGCTGATCGACACCACAGTGAGGGCCAAGAAGGCCAGTGGCAACTTTGGTGCGTGCCCCCAGTTCCACGCTGGCCGCTCGGTTCGCAGCACCAGCACAGCGAGAGCCAGGATGACGACGACGATTACGCCGTAGCCCCACCACCCAAGCAGGTTGCGCCAGGCCTGCCCGGCGAGGGCGGTAAACCAGGCCAGGGTCCCGAAGGTGCTCGCGAAACGGCGAGTTTGCGCAACGTTCATGCGCCCAAGGCTACCCGCGGCGATGTTTTCCCAGGTCACAGGCCGGAACCGGCGACAGCGGCGACGCGCGACACGCCCGGGATGCAACGGAATTTGACCGCCTCGCCACATCGAACGTAAAGTCATCTTGTTGCCACGGCGACGGGGAGAAAAAGCCCCGGAGATCGGCGGGGCAGCCCACCTAGCCAAACAACCTCGTAGTCGCCATTGCGACTCGGTGATTTCAAGCCTAGGATGGAGAGTCACTCTCCGACACTGACGCATCAGCCTCATGGGCGAGCGGCGGGGGAGACAGTGACAACCATGCCCCAGGTGGCAGACCTCACGGTCCAACTTGGGAGTGTCTGGTTCTTGAGAACTCAACAGCGTGCACTTAATTGTTCAATGCCAATTATTTATATCCCTGGCCAGTTTGATCTGGCTTTGGATTCCTTTTGGAACAACAACAAGAACAAGTCAGCAGACTTGTTCTGTTGCCAGAGATTAAATTCTTTTTTTGGAGAGTTTGATCCTGGCTCAGGACGAACGCTGGCGGCGTGCTTAACACATGCAAGTCGAACGATGAAGGGGAGCTTGCTCCCTGGATTAGTGGCGAACGGGTGAGTAACACGTGAGTAACCTGCCCCAAACTCTGGGATACGCACTGGAAACGGTGTCTAATACCGGATATGACCTCCTACCGCATGGTGGGTGGTGGAAAGTTTTTCGGTTTGGGATGGACTCGCGGCCTATCAGCTAGTTGGTGAGGTAACGGCTCACCAAGGCGTCGACGGGTAGCCGGCCTGAGAGGGTGACCGGCCACACTGGGACTGAGACACGGCCCAGACTCCTACGGGAGGCAGCAGTGGGGAATATTGCACAATGGGCGAAAGCCTGATGCAGCAACGCCGCGTGGGGGATGAAGGCCTTCGGGTTGTAAACCTCTTTTAGTAGGGAAGAAGCGAAAGTGACGGTACCTGCAGAAAAAGCACCGGCTAACTACGTGCCAGCAGCCGCGGTAATACGTAGGGTGCGAGCGTTGTCCGGAATTATTGGGCGTAAAGAGCTCGTAGGCGGTTTGTCACGTCTGCTGTGAAAGCTGGAGGCTCAACCTCCAGTCTGCAGTGGGTACGGGCAGACTTGAGTGCGGTAGGGGAGTCTGGAATTCCTGGTGTAGCGGTGGAATGCGCAGATATCAGGAGGAACACCAATGGCGAAGGCAGGACTCTGGGCCGTAACTGACGCTGAGGAGCGAAAGCGTGGGGAGCGAACAGGATTAGATACCCTGGTAGTCCACGCCGTAAACGTTGGGCGCTAGATGTGGGGACCATTCCACGGTTTCCGTGTCGTAGCTAACGCTTTAAGCGCCCCGCCTGGGGAGTACGGCCGCAAGGCTAAAACTCAAAGGAATTGACGGGGGCCCGCACAAGCGGCGGAGCATGCGGATTAATTCGATGCAACGCGAAGAACCTTACCAAGGCTTGACATACACGAGAACGCTGCAGAAATGTAGAACTCTTTGGACACTCGTGAACAGGTGGTGCATGGTTGTCGTCAGCTCGTGTCGTGAGATGTTGGGTTAAGTCCCGCAACGAGCGCAACCCTCGTCGCATGTTGCCAGCACGTAATGGTGGGGACTCATGTGAGACTGCCGGGGTCAACTCGGAGGAAGGTGGGGATGACGTCAAATCATCATGCCCCTTATGTCTTGGGCTTCACGCATGCTACAATGGCCGGTACAAAGGGCTGCGATGCTGTAAGGCGGAGCGAATCCCAAAAAGCCGGTCTCAGTTCGGATTGAGGTCTGCAACTCGACCTCATGAAGTCGGAGTCGCTAGTAATCGCAGATCAGCAACGCTGCGGTGAATACGTTCCCGGGCCTTGTACACACCGCCCGTCAAGTCATGAAAGTCGGTAACACCCGAAGCCGGTGGCCTAACCC
>DASTYN010000005.1:0-695754 GCA_035764905.1 Candidatus Lumbricidiphila sp.
GGTGGGGTGAGTGGTCGAGGCGCGCTGTTGGGTCCTGAGGGATCGGGCCTGGGCTCGGAAGAGTTCTGGACTGGTTTCTTCGGGTCACGGCCACACTGGCTCGGGTGAGTGGGTGTGGTGGGTGGCTGGGGCCGGCTCTCACCAAACTTCTTCTGGTGGTGCTCTTTGAGGGTGGGTTGTTTCCCCTGCGAGGTGCTGCACGAGGGTAGTGGTGAATGTGGGTTGGTGTTCCTGCCCGTATTTTGAGAACTGTATAGTGGACGCGAGCATCTCTTTGTAGCGATTTTGTTTGTTTTGTTGTTGTGACAAGCTACTAAGGGCAATCGGTGGATGTCTTGGTACCAAGAGCCGATGAAGGACGTTGGAGCCTGCGATAAGCCCCGGGGAGTTGGCAACCAAGCTGTGATCCGGGGGTGTCCGAATGGGGAAACCCAGCTGGCATTCTAAAGCCAGTTACCAGTGCCTGAACACATAGGGTTCTGGAGGGAACGCGGGGAAGTGAAACATCTCAGTACCCGCAGGAAGAGAAAACAATAGTGATTCCGTGAGTAGTGGCGAGCGAAAGCGGATGAGGCTAAACCATGTGCGTGTGATAGCCGGCGTGCGTTGCGTATATGGGGTTGTGGGAGCATTCAGACACTAATGCCGTGGTGTCGGAGAGTTATCAATCGCTGTTGAAGTCGAATCTTCTGGAATGTTGAGCCGTAGTGGGTTATAGCCCTGTAGGCGTAAGACAGTGACTCTTGAGTGTTTTCCCAAGTAGCACGGGACTCTTGAAATCCCGTGTGAATCTGGCGGGACCACCCGCTAAGCCTAAATACTTCTTGGTGACCGATAGCGGACTAGTACCGTGAGGGAAAGATGAAAAGTACCCCGGGAGGGGAGTGAAATAGTACCTGAAACCGGTTGCCTACAATCCGTCGGAGCATCTCTTTGTGGGGTGTGACGGCGTGCCTTTTGAAGAATGAGCCTGCGAGTTAGTGGTGTGTGGCGAGGTTAACCCGTGTGGGGTAGCCGTAGCGAAAGCGAGTCTGAATAGGGCGTTTGAGTCGCATGCTCTAGACCCGAAGCGGAGTGATCTATCCATGGGCAGGTTGAAGCGTGGGTAAGACCGCGTGGAGGACCGAACCCACCAGGGTTGAAAACCTGGGGGATGACCTGTGGATAGGGGTGAAAGGCCAATCAAACTCCGTGATAGCTGGTTCTCCCCGAAATGCATATAGGTGCAGCGTCGCGTGTTTCTTACCGGAGGTAGAGCACTGGATGGTCTAGGGGGCTTACCGGCTTACCGAAATCAGCCAAACTCCGAATGCCGGTAAGTGAGAGCGCGGCAGTGAGACTGCGGGGGATAAGCTCCGTAGTCGAGAGGGAAACAGCCCAGATCACCAGCTAAGGCCCCTAAGCGATTGCTAAGTGGAAAAGGATGTGGAGTTGCCCAGACAACCAGGAGGTTGGCTTAGAAGCAGCCACCCTTGAAAGAGTGCGTAATAGCTCACTGGTCAAGTGATTCCGCGCCGACAATGTAGCGGGGCTCAAGCAATCCGCCGAAGCTGTGGCACTCACACTTGTACTCGGCACAGGCTTTGGTCTGTGTCCAGGTGTGTGGGTGGGTAGGGGAGCGTCGTGCAGCGTGTGAAGCAGCCTAGTGATGGAGTTGTGGATGCTGCACGAGTGAGAATGCAGGCATGAGTAGCGAATGACGGGTGAGAAACCCGTCCGCCGGATGATCAAGGGTTCCAGGGTCAAGCTAATCTGCCCTGGGTAAGTCGGGACCTAAGGCGAGGCCGACAGGCGTAGTCGATGGACAACGGGTTGATATTCCCGTACCGGCATTAACACGACCCGACCGAGCCCGCTGATGCTAAGCCAACAAGGCTCTGATGTCTTCGGACGGAGGGGTGGCGTTGGTGACCCGAGGTGGTAGTAGGTGCACTGAGGAGTGACGCAGGAGGGTAGTCCAACCGCGGCGATGGTAGGCGCAAGCTGATCCGCGGGCAAGGTGGTAGGGCGAGGCATAGGCAAATCCGTGTCTCATGTGCCTGAGAGCCGAGGCGGACCCGTTTAGGGGAAGTGGATGATCCCATGCTGCCGAGAAAAACTTCGCAGTGAGTGTTAGAGCCGCCCGTACCCCAAACCGACACAGGTGATCAGGTAGAGAATACCGAGGCGATCGAGTGAACCATGGTTAAGGAACTCGGCAAAATGCCCCCGTAACTTCGGGAGAAGGGGGGCCGGATCCGTGACTCACCTTGCGTGAGAAAGCGGTGATGGCCGCAGAGACCAGGCCCAAGCGACTGTTTACTAAAAACACAGGTCCGTGCGAAGTTGTAAGACGATGTATACGGACTGACTCCTGCCCGGTGCTGGAAGGTTAAGGGGACGTGTTAGCCAGCAATGGCGAAGCGCAGAACTTAAGCCCCAGTAAACGGCGGTGGTAACTATAACCATCCTAAGGTAGCGAAATTCCTTGTCGGGTAAGTTCCGACCTGCACGAATGGAGTAACGACTTCCCCGCTGTCTCAACCATAAACTCGGCGAAATTGCAGTACGAGTAAAGATGCTCGTTACGCGCAGCAGGACGGAAAGACCCCGAGACCTTTACTATAGTTTGGTATTGGTGTTCGGAGTGGCTTGTGTAGGATAGGTGGGAGACGTTGAAGCCCGGACGCCAGTTCGGGTGGAGTCATCGTTGAAATACCACTCTGGTCACTTTGGACATCTAACTTCGGCCCGTAATCCGGGTCAGGGACAGTGCCTGATGGGTAGTTTAACTGGGGCGGTTGCCTCCTAAAAAGTAACGGAGGCGCCCAAAGGTTCCCTCAGCCTGGTTGGCAATCAGGTGTCGAGTGTAAGTGCACAAGGGAGCTTGACTGTGAGAGAGACATCTCAAGCAGGGACGAAAGTCGGGACTAGTGATCCGGCGGTACATTGTGGAATGGCCGTCGCTCAACGGATAAAAGGTACCTCGGGGATAACAGGCTGATCTTGCCCAAGAGTCCATATCGACGGCATGGTTTGGCACCTCGATGTCGGCTCGTCGCATCCTGGGGCTGGAGTAGGTCCCAAGGGTTGGGCTGTTCGCCCATTAAAGCGGTACGCGAGCTGGGTTTAGAACGTCGTGAGACAGTTCGGTCCCTATCCTCTGCGCGCGCAGGAAATTTGAGAGGATCTGACCCTAGTACGAGAGGACCGGGTTGGACGAACCTCTGGTGTGCCAGTTGTTCCGCCAGGAGCACCGCTGGTTAGCTACGTTCGGAATGGATAACCGCTGAAAGCATCTAAGCGGGAAGCCGGCCTCAAGATGAGATTTCCATTCCTTCGGGAGAGAGGCACCCAGCTAGACTACTGGGTTGATAGGCGAGGTGTGGAAGTGCGGTAACGCACGGAGCTGACTCGTACTAATATGCCGATAACTTCATAACACCTCCACTCTTCGAGAGTGGGAGATGCGTCGCGTCCACCATGTAGTTCTGAATCAACAACTGTTGATAAGATGAATAGAGATTTCCACCCCGCACTTGTGCGGAGTTGGAGCTAGAGTTACGGCGGCCATAGCGTCAGGGAAACGCCCGGTCACATTCCGAACCCGGAAGCTAAGACTGACAGCGCCGATGGTACTGCAGGGGCGACCCTGTGGGAGAGTAGGACACCGCCGGACACCCATTGCCTGAAGGCCACCTCGAGAGAGGTGGCCTTCAGTGTTTTAACGCGCCGCAAGCCTTCAACGTTTTCCCGCGCCGCGGAGTGCGCGGCCCCGCCATCGTGCTTGAGCGGCCTGGCCTGGCCCCGCCTGGGGCCTGTCGCTGGCTGCGCCGTTGCCGTTGCTGCTGGTCGCTCTGCGCGATCCCTCTTCTTGTGAGCACCAACGCGACCAGGGGCTTGTGAGCACCAACGCGACCAAGGACGCGTCGATTATCGCGCTACCGTTTTTGTGTGACCCCAGAATTCGTTGCGCTCGTTGCCCAACTGCGTCATGACCTGACCTCGGCGGACTACACGGAGGCGACTGTAGGACGGTTGCTTGCGCTTGGTGCCGGCCGTATCGACGCGAGTGCGGCGTTGAAGCGGGGCCACGTGACTCCGGCGTTGCGAGCGTTGCATGCTCGGTCGTCTGCGGCCGCCGTGCTGTTTCGGCTCTTTCGGCTGGGTGACACGGTCTCATCTGATGAGCTTGCCGGTGCGTTACGTCGACTGGGCACAGCCGGCGCGGAGGCGTTGGGGCTGGTACAGCACGGGGCATCCGGATGGCGGGCGACGCTCGATATCTCGCCGCATGCGGCGACCGACTCGGTCGGCAGCGTCGACTGGTGGATCGTGTCGGACCTTGGCGAACTGGCAACCGGCGCGCCGGTGGCCGAGGACCATGTGCTCGGAGTCGGTGGAGCATCGATCAGCCTGAGCCGACAGTTGTTGGCGCGTGCCTCGCGTCGCACACTCGACCTCGGGTGTGGGAGTGGGGTGCAAGCGCTGCACGCGTCGCGGTACAGCGATTTCGTGGTTGCAACGGATATCTCCGACCGTGCGTTGTGGCTCGCGGAATTCACGTGCGCGCTCAACGAGGTGACGAATGTCGAGTTCCGTTATGGGTCGCTCTATGAACCGGTTGCTGGGGAGCGATTCGATGCGATTGCGTCCAACCCACCATTTGTCATCACTCCGCGAGACCACGACGTACCTGGGTACGAATACCGTGACGGCGGCCTGGTGGGTGATGGCGTTACCAAGGCAGTGATTCGGGGCGCGCAAGCGCACCTCACGGTCGGTGGTGTCGCGCAGATGCTCGGCAACTGGGAGTATCGGACCAGCCCTGCAGCTGAAGGGGATCCTGGCCAGCTGGGTGACGGTTTGGCCCGGGTTGCAGCCTGGCTTGACGATTGTCCAGAACTTGATGCATGGGTGATCGAGCGTGAGCGACAGGATCCCAGTGAGTACGCAGAGACCTGGATTCGCGACGGGGGATTGCGCCCGGGAACGTCGGCGTTCAACTCACTCCATGCCGCGTGGCTGGACGATTTTGAGCGCCGCGGAGTCGAGGCCGTTGGTTTCGGCTACGTGTTGCTGCGGCGCCGACAGCCCGGCGCGCCGGCACTACGCCGGTTCGAAACGGCTTCTGGCGTGCTCGGCGAAGAAGGCCTGGCGGCACACTTTGCGGGCGTGCTGGACGCTGTTGATTCGCTGGTCGCTGCAGGAGCGCTGGCTGGCTCGGGAGGGCCGGGCCCGGATGCGGTGCCGGACCAGGACTTCGCGCTGCGGGGCGTCTACGTTGAGCGCGCGGAGGATGTCACCGAAGAACGGCACCACTGGCCAGGCGATGAGCAGCCGACGGTACTGCTGTTACGGCAAGGCGGCGGATTCGGGCGCGCGATCTCAGCGAGCCCGGCGCTCAGTGGGTTGGTCGGTGCTGCAGACGGTGAACTGCCGGTCGGCGTGTTGAACGACGCGATTGCGCAGTTGCTTGAGGTGGACGCGAGCGAACTCTGGGCTGAGTTGGCGCCCGAAATTCGCGAACTGGTGTGGTGCGGAATGCTCCGGCCAATTGCGGGGCAATAGCGGCGGAGGTGTCTGCAGCATCCGAACCGTGACGCGGCATGATCGTGTCACGCGTAGTTGACGTTCCACTGGCAGCCACAGTCGGTGGCCGCCTGACACAGGAGAGTAGGCAGGCGGTCGCCGTGGCGGAACCCGCTCCTCGATTACAGCGCGGGCGGCCAGACGCCGATGATGAGGCCCATCACGACGAACGTGACGAGTTCATGGGCGATGTTGAGAATCGTCAGCGAGCCGGGGCGGCCTTCGAACGCATCGTGCGTGATGAAGCGCGCGGCGACGAAGCCGATCCACACGAGCACCGAGACCAGCAAGGCGACCGCGAGGTAGCTGCTGCCGGCGTTGGCGGCGTAGGCGAGTTGCACGACGACGGCCAGCATCCATGCCGAGAGGAAACTGACCACCAACGTGATCAGGATCGGCACTACCGCGCTGCCCTGCTTCGACGGATCAATCTTCGCGAGGCGCATCCACGTGGTGCCGAACACCTTCGGGGTGTACCAGACCGTGCCGACGACCATCGTCGACAGCATGGCGAGCAGAACTGCCCAGAAATTGACGTTGGTGAGCATGGCGACTCCTTTGGGCGTGTCGGGGCGCGAGGCGCGCCCTCGCTCGAAGTGTAGTCTCGGGGGACACAGATCTGACAGTGACGCGGGGGCGAAGTGATGGCCGAGAGTCCACTCGCAGCGTCGCCGTACGAGTTGCTCGGCGTGGCTGCCACGGCGGACGATGACACGTTGCGACGCGCATATCGGCGCGCGCTGCGCGCGGCGCATCCGGACACCGGCGGCTCCACCGCGAAGTTCGATGCCGTGCAGCGCGCATGGGAGCTCATCGGCACGCCCGCGGCGAGGGCCGCCTACGACCGGGGATTGAGCGGCAATGGGCGGGGCGCTCACGCGCACGGCCGAGCCGCCAGCGGGGCGCATTCGGATGCCCCGAACTGGGCTCCGCGCCCGCAAACCCCTCGAACTGACTCGCGTCCAATGGCTCGCTCGTACGGTCACCCCGGTGGTCTCGCGCGCGAGCACTATCTCGGCCGCATTCGCGAGTGGGTCGGACGAGGTGTCGCACTCCCCGACCCGTACGACACTGCGCTCGTGCGCTCGGCTCCGGCCGATATTCGACGGATTCTTGCCGAAGCGCTCGCGGAGGAGGCATCCGCCCGGTCGCTCGCGTCACTTGGCATCGCGTTCACTATTTGGCATGACGTCGATGCCGGTGCCCGCGGTTTCGCGGGCAAACTCGACCACCTCGTGCTTGGGCCGACCGGGCTATTTGCGGTGGAGTCGGCCGATTTCGGCGGACTCGTGTCGCTCAAACGCACCGAACTCGTCGGACAACCGCTCGCCGGCGCTCACCCAGTGCACGACCTGGCTGCACAGGCCAAGGCGATTCAACGGGCAGCTCGGGTGAAGCCGACGGCGTTGCTCGTGGTGGTTCCGGACGAGCAGGCCGCGGTGCCGCTCGAGATCGGCGGTTCGGTACGTGGTGCAGTCGTCGCGCTGGTGCGGCGGTCGCGGCTCGCGAGCGCGATTCGGGAAGGGATTCCGGGGTCGGCGCATACCGGGGGGACCGAAGTGATGGAAGTGCGGGCGCGACTGCAGCAGACCGTGCGATTCGTGTAGGTGCTCGCTGGCCCGTGGCGGTGCGCCGCAGGAGGGGCGGCCGCCGGTAGGCAGAGGCGCGCCGGTTGCGGCGGTGCGGTCGGTGGTGCGGCGCGCGCACGGTGTTGGATAGACCCATGGGTTCTTCTGCCGCGCGCATCGACCAGTACACCGCAGCATTTGCCGACTTCATCACGGCCTCGCCGTCGGCATTCCATGCGGCGAACGAGGTGGCTGGGCAACTCGAGGCGCGTGGGTTTGCGCGAGTTGACGAGGCATCCGATTGGGCAGAGCATGCGAAGCCGGGCGCGCGGGCCGTGATCGTGCGTGACGGTGCCGTGGTCGCCTGGGCGATTCCGGATGCCGCGACTGCGGTCACCCCGTTTCGCATCGTCGGCGCCCACACCGACTCGCCTTCATTCAAACTTGAGACGAACCCGTCATACAGCGCTGCTGGGCTCAGCCAAGCCTCGGTCGAGGTCTACGGTGGGCCGCTGCTGAACTCCTGGCTCGACCGCGAACTCTCGTTCGCCGGACGACTCGTCACCCGCGACGGAGTTGAGCACCTGGTGCGCACCGCTGCAATTGCGCGGATTCCACAGTTGGCGATTCACCTGGACCGCGAACAGAACTCAGGGTTGAGTCTCGACCGGCAACGGCACATGCAGCCGGTGTACGCGATGGCCGACGCCGATATCGTCGCGCACCTCGCCGCGCTTGCGGGGGTCGATCGCGATGCGGTGGGCGGCTGGGATGTGTACCTCGCCGACACCAACCCGCCCGCACGGTTCGGTCTCGACCGCGAGTTTTTCGCCGCTGGGCGGCTCGACAATCTGAGCTCGGTGTTCGCTGGATTGCGCGGGTTCGTTGGCTCGGATGGCTCGGCGCGAAGCATCCGGGTGTTGGCGGCATTTGACCACGAAGAGGTGGGGTCGGGCTCGACCTCAGGTGCGAGCGGCCCGCTGCTTGAGGACGTGCTGCATGGCATCTCGGAAGGGCTCGGTGGCGGCGCCGCCGAGTATCGCCGCGCCGCTCGTGAGTCTTGGCTGGTGTCGGCGGATGCCGGGCACGCGGTGCATCCGAACTATCCCGACCGGCACGACCCGCAGAATCGACCGTTGCTCGGCGGTGGGCCGCTGCTCAAACTCAACGCTGGGCAAAAGTACGCGACCGATGCCCGCGGCGCCGCGCTCTGGGCGGGCGCGTGCGATGCGGCTGGCGTCGAGTTTCAGACCTTCGTGTCGAACAACACCGTGCCGTGTGGATCGACTATCGGTCCGCTCTCGGCGACGCGGCTCGGCATTCAGACCGTGGACGTCGGCACGCCACTACTGTCGATGCACTCGGCGCGCGAACTCGCGCACGTGGGCGACCTTGCCGCGTTGGGTGCGGCGTTGGAGGCGTTCTACCGCGGGTAACCCGACCGGTGAGAGTGGCAGCCGCTTGCGCACGCGCGACCGAATTTCGACGGCGTTGGCGACCCGCCGGGATGCGCGGTTTGGCATGATCGAGACATGAGCACCATTCCTGCCATCTTTGAGACCGTTGCCAACAGCGAACAGGCCCTCGCGTTCTTCCGCGGGCGGTTGAGCGTTGAGACCGATGCATCCGATGTACTTGCTGGCCTTGTCGCGCCGGAACCAGGTTTTGTGGTGGTCGACGTGCGCGGAGACGCGGCGTGGGCGCAGGGGCACGTCCCCGGCGCCATTCACCTGCCGTACCGAGAGATCGCGACGCGCGCGGCTGAGCTGATTCCGGCGGGCACACCGGTCGTGGTCTACTGCTGGAGCCCCGGATGCAACGCTGGAGTCAAGGGCGGGATTGAATTCGCCAAACTCGGATACCCGGTCAAAGAGATGATCGGCGGGTTCGAGTACTGGGTGCGTGAGGGCTTTCGGTTCGACACTGAGCTCGGATCGCACGTCGAACCGGCAGACCCGCGGGTGAACGTCGTTGCTGGGGCGTGGGTGTCTGGAGCGCTCACCCGTGACGAGGTCGCCGCGGCCGCGGGTGCCAGCTGCGGGTGCTAGCTGAGCTGTGACTCGGGCTTCGGCGTCTTCAACACGGTGCCGGAGCGGATCCATTCCTCAAGACCGCCATCGTAGATCGCGACATTGCGCTTGCCAGCCGCGACGAGCGCGAAGGCGGTTCCGGATGCGGCGAGGCCGGCGCCGCAGTACACAACCGTGCGCTCGGCGTCGCCGACGGCATCGGTGCGCTCAGCACGGTCGGCTCCGGTGAGGAACGTGTGGTTGTCGCGATCGAGCAGGGCGATGTACGGCAGGTTCGTGCTTGCCGTGATGTGGCCGCTTCGCCACACGGGGCCGGCGTCACCGCGGAACTCGTTTGGTGGGAGCGCGCAGACCAATGACCCGGGGCGCTCGCCAGCGGAGAGCGCGGAAACTTCGGCGTGATCGGCCCACCACTCGGAGCGCTCGGTCAACGTGAGCGCACCAGCGGCGCGCGGGGCCGACGCCTCGGCGGTGAGTGGGCGGTGGGCGGCGCGCCATCCGTTCAATCCGCCGTCAAGCACGGCGACCGCGTCGAGGCCGGCAGACCGGAGGAGCCACCAGAGCCGCGCAGCGTGCTGCCCAAGCGCCTGATCGTAAATGACCACCTGCGCGGTGTCGTCGATGCCGATTGCCCGCGCCGCAGCGGCGAGCCGTTCGACTGAGGGCCGCCCGAACATCAGGCCGGAGTCAGGGTTCGAGAAATCGTGGATGAGATCGGCGTAGACCGCGCCCGGGATGTGCTGCTCGTTGTACTCGGCTCGGCACGACTCCCAGCGGAATCCGGCCTCGTCTTGCACCCCGCGAACGGTGGCGTCAACCACCACCAAGTTGGTTTCGCCGAGGCGCGGTTCGAGGTCGGCAGCGGAGATGATTGGCGCGGTCATGCGTTTCAGGGTAGGCGAAGCGCCCGAGCAACGCGCGAGTTAGACACTCTGTGACGGCTGAGCGCGGCGATGCGAACTGGCTGCAGGTGCGGCGTGGGGCATCCGACTAGCACTCGATGACGTTGACCGCGAGGCCGCCTTCGCTCGTCTCTTTGTAGATGGTGAGCATGTCGATGCCGGTCTGGCGCATGGTCTCGATGACCGTGTCAAGCGAGACCAAATGGGTGCCGTCACCGTGCAGTGCGAGGCGCGCGGCCGAGACCGCCGTTGATGCGGCGATCGCGTTGCGCTCGATGCACGGCACCTGCACCAGCCCTGCGACCGGGTCACAGGTCAGACCGAGGTGGTGCTCCATCGCGATTTCGGCGGCGTTCTCAACCTGACGGGGCGTGCCGCCAAGCACGGCACACAGCGCGCCCGCAGCCATCGCGCAGGCCGACCCAACCTCTGCCTGGCAGCCGCCCTCAGCGCCCGAAATCGACGCATTGCGCTTCACGAGCGTGGCAATTGCGGCGGCCGTGAGCAGGAACGTGCGGATCCCGAGCACGGTAGCGCCCGGCTGGTACTTCAGGTAGTAGTGGGCGACTGACGGAATAATGCCGGCGGCACCGTTGGTCGGCGCAGTGACAACGCGACCACCGGCAGCGTTCTCTTCGTTCACCGCGAGTGCGAACGCGTGCAGCCACTCGGTCGAGGTGTCGCGCACATGCTCATCGCGGTCGTAGGCCTCAAGTCGCTCACGCAGACGCGATGCGCGCCGCTTCACCTTCAGGATGCCGGGGAGGATCGCTTCGGTGGAGTTCAGCCCGTTCGACACACACGTGGCCATCGCGGCCCAGATCGCGTCGAGACCCGCGTTGAGCGCCTCAGAGCCGTGCGCGGCCGTCTCGTTCGCTCGGGCAACTTCGGCAACGCTCAGCCCGTTCGAGGCGCAGATTTCGAGCAGCTCAGTTGCCGAGCTGTACGGATACGGGATGAATGGGCCCGCTGCCGACTCACTATCGTCGCCGTCGCGCCGGATAAAGCCGCCGCCGACCGAGTAGTACGTCTCGGACGCCAGGGCCTCGGACGGGGCATCCGACCAGGCAGTCAACGTGAGTGCATTGGGGTGGCCCGGCAGACGGGTGCGCCCCTCAAGCGTGATGTCGGATGTTGCCATGCGGATGGTGCGTCGCCCGAGCAACTGCACCTCGACACCCTCGCCGAGTCGTTCCCACGCGCCGCGCACGTCACTGGGATCACAGGTCTCCGGTCGAACACCCAGCAGCCCGGCGACCACCGCATTCGGGGTGCCGTGGCCAAGACCAGTCGCGCCGAGCGAGCCGTACAGCGTGCAGGTCACCGCGTCGACGCGATCAAGCAGGCCGGCAGCTTCGAGGTGTTCTACAAACGCCCGCGCTGCTCGCATGGGGCCGACGGTGTGCGAACTCGAGGGACCGATACCAACCGAGAACAAGTCCAGCGCTGAGACGAACGTTGTCACATCGCCCAGTGTACTCGCGATTTGCGCTTAATGGGCGAATCACCCGACCTTTAGATTTGGGCCGTGAGCGCCACCCGGGTTAGCGGTGTCCGCGACGCGCGCTAATGAACCCGGTGTCGAAGCCGAGCAGGTGCAACCCGCCATGGAACCGCGCGTGCTCAACTTTGATGCAGCGATCCATCACCACGGTGAGGCCTTCGGCCTCGCCGTAGTACGCGGCATCCTCATTCCAAATGCCTAGCTGCACCCAGATCGTCTTGCCGCCGACCGCTTTCACGTCGTCAATCACGCCCGGAATATCGGTGCCGCGGCGGAACGCGACGACGATGTCCGGCACCTCGGGCAGATCAGCGAGCGATGCGTAGGCCGGTTGACCGAGAATCTCTGTCTCGTTGGGGTTGACAAAGTACAGGCGGTAGTCGCTGTCTTGTTGCAGGTAGGTGCCAACGAAGTAGCTCGAACGCTGCGGCTTGTTTGATGCGCCAACGATCGCGACCGACTTCGCCTCGCGGAGAATCCGCTGGCGGGCGCGGGCGTCCGGGCCGATCCACGTGCGCTGGCTCTTCAGCAGCTTCGCGAGCGGGGAGTCAGCGGGCAGGTCGCAGGAAAGGCCGTTCGCAAAGCGCACGGTTTCGAGCGCGGCATCCGATTCGAGCAGTGCGGATGCCTCAGCAGCGGTCGTAGCCATTAGTTGCCCCCTGTCGCGGCGGTGAGCGCCTGGTCGAGATCGTAAATGATGTCGTCGACGTCTTCGATGCCGACCGAGAGGCGGATGACGCCGGGCAGCACGCCGGCGGCAACCAGTTGCTCTTCGGTGAGTTGGGCGTGCGTCGTCGAGGCCGGGTGAATGATCAGCGTCTTTGCATCGCCGACGTTCGCAACGTGTGAAGCGAGGTTGACCGATTCGATGACCTTCTGGCCGACGGCGCGTCCGCCCTTCACCTCAAAGCTGAACACCGAACCCGGGCCCTTTGGTAGGTACTTGTTCGCGCGGTCGTGGTGCGGGTGGTTCGGCAGGCCGGCCCAGAACACACGCTCGATGCGCGGGTCGGCCTCGAGCCATTCGGCGACCGCTCGGGCGTTATCGACATGCGCCTGAATGCGGTACGGGAGCGTCTCGAGCCCTTGTGCAAGCAAAAACGCGGAGTGCGGCGCGAGCGACGGGCCGATGTCGCGGAGCTGCTCCGCGCGCAAACGCGTGAGGAACGCGTACTCACCGAAATTGCCCGACCACTCGAGACCGCCGTAGTGCGGCACCGGCTGGCCGAACAGCGGGAACTTCTCGGAGTGCCAGTGGAACCGGCCGGACTCCACAACCACACCACCGAGCGTGGTGCCGTGGCCGCCGATGAACTTCGTCGCTGAATGGGTGACGATATCGGCACCCCATTCGATCGGGCGGTTCAGGTATGGCGTCGCGAGCGTTGAGTCGACGATGAACGGAATACCATGTGCGTGCGCGACGTCGGCGAGCGCCTCAAGGTCGGCAATTTCACCCGACGGGTTCGCGACAGTTTCGACGAACAGCGCCTTGGTCTTGTCGGTGATCGCGGCCGCGTAGTCTTCGGCGTTCGCGCTGCGCACGAACGTGGTGTCGATGCCGAATCGGCGAAGCGTCACGTCAAGCTGGGTGATCGAGCCACCGTAGAGGTTGGCGGATGCCACGATGTGGTCACCTGTCCCGGCGAGCGACGCGAAGGTGATGTACTGCGCGGCAAGGCCAGACGAGGTTGCGACAGCGCCAAGGCCCCCCTCAAGTGACGCAACGCGCTCTTCGAATGCGGCGACGGTTGGGTTCGCGAGGCGGGAGTAAATGTTGCCGTACTTCTGCAGCGCGAAGCGCGCGGCGGCGTCGGCAGTGGAGTCAAACACGAAGGCACTCGACTGGTAAATCGGCAGCGCGCGGGCGCCGGCCTCGGCGTCTGGAATGTTCCCAGCGTGGATGGCACGGGTTTTGAACCCATATTCGCGATCAGACATGCGCACAACGCTACCTGGGCATTGGATGGCCCGCCGAAGCGCCGTAACGGGCGGCAACGTGGGCGGCCAATCCGCCCGTTGGCGAGTTGGGTGGAAGTGCAGAACACTGGAGTGTGGCGCGGGGCTTCGGCGTCGCGATTGATGACGACGGTCCGTACCGGAATGGAGAGTCACCATGACCACACGGGATGCCGCAGCAGCACTGCCGGTCACCATGCAGGCTGTGCTGTGCCGACGTTATGGCGACGCCGACCAACTCGAACTCGCTCAGGTGCCCGTGCCGAGCGTCGGCGACCGTGAGGTGCTGATTCGGGTTGAAGCGGTCGCCGTCAGCAACGGCGATGTGCGGGTGCTTCACGGTGAACCGCTGCTCGTGCGGACCGCATTCGGGCTGCGGCGTCCCCGTCAGCCGATTCTCGGGCGCGATGTTGCGGGCACGGTTGCCGCCGTCGGACGGCTCGTGACCGAATTCGCTGTGGGCGACCCGGTGCTCACCGAGGCGAATCAGGGCGGCTGGGCCGAATATGTCTGCGTGCCAGGTGTGTTTGTCGCTGCGCGGCCGCAGGTCTCGGCTGTCGATGCCGCCAGTGTCGTCGTATCTGGCCAGGCTGCGCTTCACGCGCTGCGGTTGGCGCCGGTCGGCCCCGGCAGTCGAGTGCTGATCAACGGGGCATCCGGGGGTGTTGGGTCGTTTGCGGTGCAACTCGCGAAGCGAGCGGGTGCGACCGTCACCGGCGTGTGCAGCGGCGGCAAGGCCGACGCGGTCATCGAGCTCGGTGCTGATGTGGTGCTCGATTACGCCACCGCAGACTTCGTGACCACCGGGCCCTACGACGTGATCATCGACCTGGTTGGGAACGCGGCGCTGGCGCCAATGCGGCGTGCGCTCGCGGCATCCGGAACCGTCGTCATCGTGACCGCGCAGGGCGGCCGCGTGTTTGGCCCACTTGGACGGATTCTGAAGGTGTCACTCACCGCACCGTTCCTGCGACCGCGCATGAAGGTGCTCACGTCACTTCGGAACGGCGCGGACCTTGCCGAGTTGGCGCGATTGCTTGCCAGCGGCGAGTTGCGGGCGCCGGTCGATGGCCGATTCACCCTGTCTGAAGCCGCCGATGCGGTGCGCTACTACGAATCAGGGGCGGTGACCGGCAAGGTCGTGCTCGTGGTGGGTTAGTTCCAGCTCGGGAGCCAGAAGTGCACGGTGCGCCAGCCGGTCGTGAGCGGCATCGCGGACCAGATCGGGTAGAAGAACGCCGACACGATCACGAACAGCATCAACACAGCGGTGAACAGCATCACCCGAGGCCCGAAGAGCTCTGGATGGGCCGTGCGCGATGGCACGATGCGGCGCAGCAGGTAGGCGAGCGCAAGCAGCGTGAACGGCTCGAACACAATCGAGTAGAACTGGAACACCGTGCGGGCGGGGACTGCGGGGCCGAGGCCGAGCACGCTCAACTGGTGGGGGAGTGCGTTCAGTTCCCACGGCAGGTAGGTGACCGCAAGGCCGGCCAGCACCAAGCCAAGCCGCCAATCGCGGTCGCGAATGAACCAGATGATCGCGAAGATCAACGCAATCGCGGCGACCCACCAGATGATCGGATTGCCGACACCGTAGATGGTTTCCACGCATGGGGTCGCCCCGCACCCGGTCGCCTTGTCGGAGTAGTACATGTTCGTCGGATGGAACATGATGAGCCAGCCGAGCGGGTCTGACGCAGCCGGATGCGGGCTCGAAAGCCCGACATGGAAGCGGTACGCCTGCTGATGGAAGTCCCAGAGGCTCTGCAGCGAATGCGGTACCCAGGCCCAGAACCCCGTCGCGGCATGCCCCGACTGCTCGGCCCACTGCCGGTTGTACCCGCCGGCCGTGACGAACCATCCGGTCCAACTCGTGAGGTACACGACGAACGCGACTGGTACCAGGTTCAAGAAGGTCGCGGGTGCCTGTTTCAGGATGCCGCCAACGAACCATCCCGAAATGCCCTGCCGGCGGCGTTCGAGCAGGTCGACCACCACCAAGTAAATGCCGAACCCGGCCACGAACCAGAGGCCCGACCACTTCACCGCGCAGGCTGCGCCGAAGGCGGCGCCTGCCGCGATCACCCACGGGCGCACCCAGACGGTGGGGCCAAACAGCGATCGGCGCTGGGGGGTGCCGTTGAGGTCGCCGACGAAGAGGCGTTGGTCGAGCAGTGCGCGGTGCCGCTCACGGTCGAGCACAATGAACCACACCCCGAGCAGCCCGAAGAACATCACCCAGTTATCGAGCAGCGCCACCCGCGACATGACGATCGCGTTGCCGTCGATCGCGAACAACAACCCGGCCAGCAGCGCGATGCTCTGCGACTTGAAGAGTGTGCGGGCCAGCAGCATGATGAGCACCACGGCGAGCGTGCCGCAAAGCGCGGTGGTGGCACGCCACCAGAACGCGTCGCTCGCGCCGAACAGCGCCATGCCCAGGCCAATCAGCCACTTGCCAAGCGGCGGGTGCACCACATAGGCGGGATCGGCGAGGAACAGGTTGGTCTCGCCACGCGCGAACTTACCGTCGACGTCGGCCGGCCACTTGCCCTCGTACCCGAGGTGCCAGAGCGAAAAGGCGTCCTTGACGTAATAGGTCTCGTCGAAGATCAGGGCCTGCGGGTGCCCGAGGTTCCAAAACCGCAGCACACCGGCGATGACGGTGACGATGAGGGGCAGAAGCCACGGCAGAGCGGCGTGCAGCCGCGGTGAGCTGAGCACCGAACGCATTCGCCCAGCGTAGCGAGGGCCGGCGGCAGAGGCGGCAGACTTGGGGCATGTTGATTCTTGCGGCCACGCCCATTGGCAACCTTCAGGATGCCTCGGCGAGACTGCGCCAGCAGCTTGAGTCTGCGGCGGTCATCGCGAGTGAAGACACCCGAGTGACCGTGCGGTTGCTCGCCGCGCTTGGGATCGAGAACCGGCCGAAACTGATCGCCTTGCATGAACACAATGAACGGGCGCGGGCCGCTGACCTGGTTGAGCTGGCACGCGACACCGATGTGCTGCTGCTCTCGGATGCGGGCATGCCGACCATCTCAGACCCCGGGTTTCCGCTCGTGGCTGCGGCGGCGCTCGCCGGAGTGGCGGTCACCGCGCTGCCGGGGCCGTCGGCCGTGATCACGGCGCTCGCGCTCTCGGGACTGCCGACCGACCGGTTCACATTTGAGGGCTTTGCGCCGCGCAAACCGGGGGAGCGGGCGAAGGTGTTTGGGGCACTCGCCGCCGAGCGGCGCACGATGGTGTTCTTTGAGGCGCCTACACGCACCGCCGACACGCTTTCGGCGATGGCTGCGGTGTTCGGGGCAGACCGCCCGGCGGCGGTCTGCCGTGAACTCACGAAACTGCACGAGGAGGTTCGGCGGGGCCCACTCGGCGAACTCGCCGAGTGGGCGGCCGAGGGGGTGCGCGGTGAGGTGTGCCTCGTAGTTGGTGGCGCGGCCGAGGTCGCGGCTGACCCTGAGTCCGCGGTTGAGCAGGTGGTCGCGATGGTGGCACGGGGCATCCGGTTGAAGGATGCCGCGGCCGAGGTCGCTGCCGCGACCGGGCTCTCGAAGCGGGATCTGTATGAGGCCGCGCTCGCCCAGAAGTAAGAATCGCCGGCAGAGGTGCTCGCGCGGCCCGTCGATTCGTCACGAACCAGCCTCATCTGAGGAAACCTCTAGTTTTTCTGACTGATCGGGAGCACAATCAAGGTATCCGTTCCCGACGGAGCACCATCATGTCGCAGACAATCCGATTCAACGCGTCACATCGACCCGACTTCTTCGTGGTCGCCAACTCACCTACGCCGCGGCCCGCGCCGGGCGAGGTCGTTGTTGAGGTAGTCGCGGCAGCGCTGAGTCTGCGTGATCTGGTGCTCCGTCGGGATCTCCTCGCGCGGCGGGACGCTGGGAGCGACGGTGCGCTCGGGGCATCCGGCGCCACCGAGGCAGCCGAGACCGAAACCGTTGCCATCGGCAGCGACCTCGCTGGGATCGTGCGCGAAGTCGGCGAAGGTGTGCGCTGGCTACGCCCCGGCGATGAGGTGCTCGGTTGGGTCGAACGTGGCGCGATGGCCACCGACGTCGCCGTGCCTGAAACGCAGTTGCTGCGCCGTCCACCAAGTGTGGCGTGGGAGATCGCCGGTTCGCTCTACGTCTCAGGCACCACCGCATGGAACGCCATCGGCGCCATGCAACTGGGCCGTGACGACACGGTGGTCATTACGAACGCCGCCGGCGCCGTCGGGTGCCTCGCGGCTCAACTCGCGAAGATGCGGGGTGCCACCGTCGTCGGCACCTGTTTGGAGCACCAGTTCGATTTTGTACGCCAGTTCGGCGTGATCCCCGTGACCATTGGCCCGGGCCTCGCCGACCGGATCCGTGCACTTGGGCACCGCGTGACCGCAGTGTTCGACGTACTGGGAGGGCACTCAGCTCTGGGCACCGAGTTGGGTGTCTCTCCCTCACGGACGCTCACCGTGCTCGACCACGACGCGGTTCAGGAGCACCGCGCCACCTTGGTCGAGCCCGGTGACGCCACGGCGTTCGCCCGGGTCGTGCAACTCATCGCGCGCCATCAACTGCGACTTCCGGTTGCCGATATCTTCCGGTTTGACCAAGTTCCAGAGGCGATCTCGGCTCTGGAGCGGCGGGATGCCTCGGGCAAGATCGTGATCGGCCTTCGGCCGGTAAGCAGGATGTCCGAGCGTATCCCGACCGCCAACATCAAAGAGCAGGACGCGACGCTGGCGATTCTCACGCCGCATCCACACGTCGACGTTACCGAGGCGATTCCCCCGGTCCTCGGTGACGCTCATATTCGACGGCAGCAAGCAGGCTGACCGCCCAGACACGCGACGCCGGGGACGAGTGGGGCGGACCCGGCGCCGCCGTCTGTGCTCGCTCGGTCGCCCGCGCCCGGTCGCTCCGTCACGCCGCGCCCACAACGCGCGCCGAACCGCATGAAATTGTCGCGCAAATCGGCCAGATGCGACAGATTCTTGCAGCTCGACGCGGATGGCTCGGGGTGGGCGGATGGCTCGGGGAGGGCGGATGGTTCGGGGCGCTCGGAGGGCGCGGTGCGGATGGCTCGGGGCGCTGAGGGATGGCGCGGCACTAGCACAGCGCCCACGGATTGCCGGCGGAGCGGGCGGGCAAGGTGCGCCGGACGACAGACGCGAAGGCGCGGCATCCGCTCGCCTTTAGGATTGAGCGCATGGCCGAAACCCGCTCGTTCTTCGTGACCACGCCGATTTTCTATGTGAACGACGTGCCGCACATCGGGCACGCCTACACCGAGGTGGCGGCCGATGTCGTCGCGCGGTGGCACCGGCAGCAAGGGCACGACACCTGGATGCTCACCGGCACCGACGAGCACGGCCTGAAGATTCTGCGTACCGCCGCGGCGAACGGCGTGAGCCCGAAGGAATGGGCCGACAAACTCGTCGCCGAGGCGTGGAAGCCGCTGCTCGGCACCATCAACATCGCGAACGACGATTACATTCGCACCACCGATGAGCGGCACGAGACGAACGTGCAGAAGTTCTTCCAGGCGCTGTATGACGATGGCCACATCTACACCGGCGAACACGAGGGCTACTACTGCGTCGGCTGTGAAGAGGCCAAGCAGGCCTCTGAACTCGTCGACGGCACTGGCGCGTTCGAGGGCGAGAAGGTCTGCGCCGTGCACTCGAAGCCGGTCGAGCGCGTGCACGAGAAGAACTACTTCTTCAGAATGTCGGCGTTCGAAGAGCGCCTCCTTGCCCTGTATGAGGAGCGGCCAGACTTCATCCGCCCAGAGTCGGCCCGGAACGAGGTCGTCTCGTTCGTGCGCCAGGGCCTCGCCGATCTGTCGATCTCCCGGTCGACGTTCGACTGGGGCGTGAAGGTTCCGTGGGATCAAGAGCACGTGATCTACGTGTGGGTCGACGCGCTGCTCAACTACATCACCGCGGTTGGCTACGGCGTTGATGAGCAGCAGCTCGAGCGCCGATGGCCGGGCCTGCACATCGTTGGCAAAGACATCCTGCGGTTCCACGCGGTGATTTGGCCAGCCATGTTGATGGCCGCTGGGTTGGATGTCCCGGCCGGCGTCTTCGGCCACGGCTGGTTGCTCGTCGGTGGCGAGAAGATGTCGAAGTCGAAGCTCACCGGCATTGCGCCGAGTGAGATCACCGACGTGTTCGGTTCTGACGCGTTCCGTTATTACTTCATGCGCGCGATCGTGTTCGGGCAGGATGGCTCGTTCTCATGGGAGGACCTCTCGGCCCGCTACCAGGCCGAGCTTGCGAACGGCTTCGGCAACCTGGCATCGCGCGTGGTTGCGATGATCACCCGGTACTTTGACGGCGCTGTGCCGACTGTGTCTGGTCCAGCTGGCTCGGCGCTGACGCCTGCTGATCAAGCGGTGCTCGATGTTGCCCGCAGCGCCACCATCGACTCAGCGGCGGCGATCGAGAAGTTGGCGATTCACGATGCGCTGGCCTCGGTGTGGACCCTCGTCGACACCTTGAACGGCTACATCACCGACCAGGAGCCGTGGGCCCTGGCGAAAGACCCGGCAAATCGTGACCGGCTCACGACCGTGCTGAACACCGCCTACCGTGGGCTTGGCACGCTCGCCGTGTTGTTGTCGCCGGTCGTGCCGGTCGCCTGCGAGAAGCTCTGGACCGCGCTTGGCGCGCCGGGTCGCGTGCAGGACGCCCGGATCGACCTCGCGTTTGAGGCGACGCTCGGTTCGCAGGTGACGCCAGTTGAGGCACTATTCCCGCGTATTGAGGTTGCTGAGTGACCGACGCGCATTTGCGCTCACGTGCTGACCGCGGCGGCGACGCCGTGGAGTACCCGCCGGCGCCCGAACCGCTGCCGGTCGGGGTGTACGACAACCACACGCACCTCGAAATCGCCGACGGTGCGATGCCGATCGACGCAAACGAGCACCTCACCCGAGCCGAGGCGGTCGGGGTGGTTGGCGTGGTGCAGGTCGGCACTGATGCTGCCACGAGCGTATGGTCGGCCGAACTTGCCGCGCGCGACGCGCGCGTGCTCGCGGCAGTCGCACTGCACCCAAACGAGGCGCCTCGGCTCGAGGCATCCGGAGACCTTGACGACGCCATTGTGGTGATCGATGGGCTCGCGGCGCAGCCGCGGGTGCGAGCCGTTGGCGAGACCGGACTCGACTTCTTCCGCACCGACGACCCTGGCCGCCCGGCCCAGCTGCGGTCGTTCGAGGCCCATATCGATATTGCGAAGCGGCATGGCATCGCACTGCAGATTCACGACCGCGACGCGCATGATGATGTGGTCGCGACCTTGCAACGGGTGGGAGCGCCGGAGCGCACCGTATTTCACTGCTTCTCAGGTGATGTCGAACTCGCGAAACTCGCCGATGACCACGGCTGGTATCTCTCCTTCGCGGGCACGCTGACGTTCAAGAACGCCGCGAACCTGCGGCGAGCGCTCGCGGTCACGCCACGCGACCGCATTCTGGTCGAGACGGATGCCCCGTACCTCACCCCGACGCCGCTCCGTGGCCGCCCGAATGCGCCATACCTCATGCCGCACACGGTGCGCTTTCTCGCCGCCGAACTGAAGCTGCCGCTTGATGCGACGTGCGCGCTGCTCGCGCGCAACACCGAGGCGGTGTACGGCACATGGGCGATGGTGTGAGTCGGTCGGTGCGGCTGCTTGGGCCATCCGAGGTGCGCGGGCTCGCCGCCCGGCTTGACGTGATGCCCACGAAGAAGCTCGGGCAGAATTTCGTGCACGATGCGAACACGGTGCGGCGTATCGTGCAGCTTGCTGGCGTTCAGCCGGGCGAGGTGGTGCTCGAGGTCGGGCCGGGGCTTGGCTCGCTCACCCTCGGGCTCCTTGAGGCGGGGGCGCACGTGGTCGCCGTCGAGATCGATAAGCGGCTTGCCGCCGAGTTGCCTGCAACGGCCGCGTCGTTCGCGCCGGGCACCCTGCTCGATGTGGTGCGTGCCGACGCGCTCGAGGTACGCGAACTGCCAGCGGCCCCGTTGCGGCTCGTCGCGAATCTGCCGTACAACGTGTCGGTTCCGGTGCTGTTGCACCTGCTCGAACACTTCGATTCGCTGGTCTCCGGAGTGGTGATGGTGCAGGCCGAGGTGGGGCACCGACTCGCCGCCCCACCAGGGTCAAAGGTGTACGGCGCACCCAGCGTGAAAGCCGCCTGGTACGGGTCGTGGCGGGTCGTCGGCCAAGTATCGCGCCAGGTGTTCTGGCCGGTGCCGAACGTCGACTCAGTGTTGGTCGGGTTTGAGCGGCACGAGGCATCCGTCGTCGATGTGGGGTCGGATGCCGGCTCGGAAGCGTTGCGAACGGCCACCTTCGAGGTCGTTGACGCGGCGTTCAACCAGCGTCGCAAAATGCTGCGCCAGGCGCTCTCAGAACGACTTGGTGGTTCGTCGGCTGCCGCCAGTGCCGTGCTTGAGCGGGCGGGTGTGAACCCCGAGTTGCGCGGTGAGCAGTTGGCGCTCGCCGATTTTGTGCGTATCGCACAGGCTCGCGCGGCGGTCGAGCAGTAACGGCCGCCAGGGTCGAGCGTGTTCCCTTCGCTCAGACCCGGCGGCCGGATGACGCCCCCGCGTCGTCGCAGCCTGCGCAAAACGCACCTGGCTGCACAGGAGAGATGCCCGTCGGGGCGTCGTATGACGCGCGGACTGCGAACCGCTCAATACCGAACACGGACGCCCGGCAAGCGGTCGTCCCTCCGAACTGGGGCGGGTCCGCGGATGCGGCGACCCCCAGCCGCGACTAACGTGAGGAGCGTGTTAAGCGCCCTGCCGCGAAACTCGGTGCGAGTGCAAGCCCCCGGGAAGATCAACCTGTTGCTTCGAGTGGGAGCACCAGGTGCCGATGGGTTCCATCCGCTGGCGACTGTGTTTCAGGCGGTGTCGCTGTACGAGGATCTGATCGCGATTCCGGCACCCGACTTCGCTGTGCGCTTTGGCGGTTCGGTGGATGTCTCGGGCCTCTCCACCGACGATTCGAATCTCGCGGTGCGTGCGGCGCGGGCGCTCGCCGCACATTCCCGGGTGCCGAACGGCGTGCACATGCAAATTGAAAAGCATGTGCCGATCGCGGGAGGCATGGGTGGCGGTTCGGCTGACGCCGCGGCTGCACTTGTGGCGTGCAATGAACTGTGGGGCACCGAACTCGACCGGCACCACTTGCACGAATTGGCGGCATCGCTCGGCTCTGACGTGCCGTTCTCACTCACCGGGGGCACCGCGATCGGGCTCGGTCGGGGCGACGACGTGAGCCAGGTGCTCACCACCGGCCGACTGCACTGGGTGTTGGTCACGGCAGAACATGGGCTCTCGACCCCTGCGGTGTACCGCGAACTTGACCGCATGCGCGAGGCGGGCGAGGCGCCTCCGGCCCCCGACGTCGTGTCGGTCGATGTCGCGCTCCTGCACGCCCTGCGGTCCGGCGACGCTGCTGCGCTCGCGCCAACACTGCACAACGATCTGCAAGCCGCCGCGATCAGCCTCGCCCCCGCCCTCGGCGAAGTACTGGAGCAGGGGATGGACGCTGGCGCACTCGCCGGCATCGTCTCAGGCTCGGGCCCAACGCTCGCCTTCCTAGTCCCGGGCACCGATGCCGCCCACGAGGTACGGGTGAGCCTCGCAGTCGCTGGCCACCAGACGCACAAGGTGCACGGCCCGGTGCACGGCGCCCGGGTCGTTGACAACGAGCACAGCTGAGTCGCAGGTATGCGGCAAGTCGCCGTCGCCCAGGTCGCCCGATTCGGCTCAATCCGAACGATGCCACCTACGCACTACCCGCTGACGAGTCGCAACCACCGTGCCGACGCAGAACAGAATTAGCGCTGCGACGAACGCGTCGAACGCGGCATCGGGCTGCAGCGGCAGCAGCAAGATTTCGGCCGAATCGCTGCGGGTAAGCAACAGCGGCGGTACGAGGACCCATGTCACGGGGACAACCCACGCCAGTCGAGGCGCAACAACGCTCGACCCGGCGAGCGCCGCGCCGGTGAACGCCATCGTATTGCGTGCGAGCGTTACGGCGCCTTGTTTGATACCGGCGGCAGGCGCCATCGACTGGGCAGTCGTCAATGGAATTGCTGCCAGCACTAAGGCGATCACGCACATTGACGACAGAATCAGCACATGAGCGACCCGCCAGCGGCTCATGATTCTGGCCGCAGAGTCGTCTGCCTGCAGTCGGCCAGTGGCAAGCGTTGTCTGAATCGCGATCGCCGGCGCGAGCGGGAGTAGCGATGCCATCGTTGTGTCGACATGCGTAAGCGGGTTGAGCGTACAATTGACATAGCCGAATAAGTACACCGCGACGCCAGTCGCGACGACTAGCACCATGACCGTCAGCCACCGGTTGGCCCGCGCGTAGTAAATCGCGCCCGTCATGGCAGGTCGGCAAGGGTTAGCCCGCAGCTCATGTACTGCCGGACGTGGTTACCAAACCACGATCTCGCGGCAACGGGCCCCAGAGCAGTGAGTCGTCGAAACTCGGCGGCACCCGGTTCCATGGGTGACGCCCCGCCAAACCCAAGTTCGTCAAAGTTGGATAACCAGGCCTGCACGACTGCGTTCGCCAGGTGTTGGTCGTAGGTGTGTTCGCTCGTGCGGCAGGCAATTCCGCCGCCGTACCTATCGACGTACCGTGCGACCGAGAACGCGATTCCCGATTCAGACAGGTCTTCTATGTAGAGGCTTCGCGCCGGGCGAGTTGGCGAGTCGCCGATTCCCTCCACCTGTTGCTCCAGCCGACTTGCAATGAGGTCGCTGTCTGACGACTTTTGACTCAGTTCGGCGAATGCTGTCACAAGCTTGGCAAGACCGGCGCGGTACCCAGGGTTTACGCACACTTGCGGTCTGGCACCTTCGCAAACGAAGTCCCCAGGATTTTGACCAGTGACGTATTGGCCGTTTCTGAGGCCAATGAGCGAAGCGCCCAAACCCACACCGGCTATGAGTGTTGCAACGAGTATGAACCCAGATGGGCCGCGCCTTCGTTTGGCAGCAACTGCGATCAAGACCGGCACGAGAATCACAAAACTCAAATAGGCCACAATCTGGCCAAACATTGTCGTCGATACATGTGCGACGAACTCGCTATCCACGTTCATGATCACCGGAAACAAGGCGCGAGACCAGTTTGGTGCATGTAGCAGTTGCAAGATGACGTAGCTTGCAAAGAACAGAATGGCAGCGAGAGGAGGGGAGTACCATTGGTTGCGTGACACGGCACTGACTCCGTAGCCGAAGGCGCTTGCAGCCAATATCGCGCCCACCAGTGCCCCAATCCAGGGGATGAAAGGAGAGCCATAAACTCCCGTTGCCAGCCCAATTGCCCACAATAGCGCGACGCCAATCACAAAACCGAGCGCCAGAGGCGCGGCAACAGAAGCAAAGTGTGCCACCCTCACGGCCACTACAGGCCGGGAGGAAACAAGGAGTCGTGCTACGAGTGGCTTGTGCGTCCTTCTGGCCTCCCACGCAGAAACTCCGGCCGCCAGTGTGCCGGTGTAGATCGAGGCCTGCGACAACCCAGTGATGTAGTCCGTCCAAAGGTTCAGCCCCTCGCGGCGGGCGTGCAGCGCGAGCAGCACACCAGCGATGCCAATGGCAGCGCCGATCGCGCCGGTCGTTGAGTGCCTGACCCAGGTCATCATTACTTGCATCGCTATCGCACGCCCGCAGTTGAGTGGATGACAGCCATGTACCCTGCCTCAAGTCGAAGCGATGTGGCCGTATTGGGCGCTCTCTTGGCCAGCTCGTCGGGTGGCCCGTCGAACAACACTCGTCCTTCCTGCACGACAAGGACTCGCTGGGCCAATTCCTGAACGTCGTCGGTCAGGTGTGTGCTCATCAGGACGATCCGGTTGCCTTGAGCCGCGAGTGAACCGCGAAACAGTGACCGTTGCTCAGGATCTAGCCCGACGGTCGGCTCATCCAGTAGGAGTACCGTCGGGTTGTTAACCAGCGACTCCGCGAGCGCCACCCGCTGACGCATTCCGCCAGACAAGCGGCGCAACGGATCATCTTTCACGTCAATGAGGCCGACCGATTGGAGTGCCGCGCTGGCGGCCGCGCGGATCGCAACTTTCGGGACGCGCTTGAGCCAAGCGACGTACTCTACGCATTCTTGGGGCGTAAACCTGTCAAAGGCTTCCCAACGCTGCGGCAAATATCCCATGTTGGCGAGATAGCTTTGGGTTGACTGCCCAGATTCCACGCGTTTGCCATTGACTAGAACGCTCCCAGCTGATAGTCGGTCGGGTGTGGCCAGCGCTTCGATCAGCGTGGATTTCCCGGCGCCGTTAGGTCCGAGAAGTGCCGTGATTCCTGACCTAAGCGTGAGGGATAACCCTTGGAAGATCTGCCGCTGTCGGTAGCCGGTCGTTGCTTCCTTAATGGACAGCGTTAGTGGTTCGTGCACGGCCACAACTGTATCCGAAACAGGGCACGCATTCTCAGCAATGTGTGAGGGTCTTCATCGCGCTGTCCTGCCAAACGTCGCCGGCGCTGCGGTAGAACGAAGCTCGCGTGTAATACTGCGTCGTTCCTCCGCCGTCGCAGGTCGTCGCGCTTGCACTGTAGCCCGGCCCGTACCAATCCCATGTGTCCCACGCCCACGCGTCAGGGAATACGTCATAGTTGTGGATTAATTCGACCATCATGCGTGACACGCCGTTCCCCGCAGGGCAGTATCCGCTGGCCCCAAACCAAACGTAGGCGCCGGACATGGCCGGAGTTGACGGCGCCAGAGAACACCCGCTTGGCATGGGAGCGCCCGCAGCATTTGCTGGAGCGGCTCCGACTATTAGTTGGCTGCCCACAAGCAGCAGTGCGGAGGCAAGTACAGTTTTCTTGTTCGAGAGAATTCGCATGCGCAGCACGCTATCCCCCCCGCCCGCAATGTCAATGGTTTTTGGTATCGCGATATGTCTATTGAATTTGTTGTAACGACGCTTGAGTACGAGCACGACGAAATCCAGCCCCGGTGCGGGCGCCCGGTAGGCTCGGTGGGTTATGGCCCATATCCTCGGCGCGGAGCGCCTCCACCTTGAGTTCCCCACGCGGGTGGTGTTCGACGAGGTCACCCTCGGCATTGACGAGGGCGACCGTATCGGCGTGGTCGGCCGCAATGGCGACGGTAAATCGACGCTGTTGAAGTTGCTCGCCGGGCGCATTGGCCCAGATGGTGGGCGGGTGACGCAGCGGCGAGGCATCCGAATTGGCATGCTCGACCAGACCGACACCCTCGACGCTGACGCGACCGTCGGGTACTCGGTGGTCGGTGACCGGCCGGAACATGAGTGGGCCGGTGACCCGCGCGCCCGCGATGTGATTGCCGGGCTACTGGGCGGCATTGCCTGGGATGCCCCGGTGCGCACCCTTTCGGGCGGCCAGCGCCGCCGCACGGCGCTTGCGGCGTTGCTCGTGGGCGACTGGGATGTGCTCTTCCTCGACGAACCGACCAACCACCTCGATGTCATCGGCATCGCCTGGCTCGCGCAACACGTGAAGGGCCGCTGGGCCGCTGGGCAGGGCGCATTCGTGGTGGTGACCCACGACCGGTGGTTCCTCGATGAGGTGTGTTCCGACACCTGGGAGGTCCACGACGGCATCGTCGAGCCGTTCGAGGGCGGCTACGCGGCGTACGTGTTGCAACGCGTTGAGCGCGATCGCATGGCGGCGGCATCCGAATCGAAGCGGCAGAACTTGCTTCGGAAAGAACTTGCCTGGTTGCGCCGTGGTGCGCCGGCGCGCACCTCGAAGCCGAAGTTCCGCATCGATGCCGCGAACGACCTGATCGCCGATGTGCCGCCCCTGCGTGACCCGGTGTCGCTGCGTTCGCTCGCGGTGTCGCGGCTCGGCAAAGATGTGGTCGACCTGATCGATGTGTCGGTTCAGGTGCCCGATGCCGCCGCTGAGCGCGCCGGCGCAACGGATGCTCCGACCCGAACGATTCTGCGCGATATCGAGTGGCGTATCGCGCCGGGGGAACGCACCGGCATTCTCGGGGTGAATGGCGCTGGCAAGTCGACGCTGCTGGGGTTGGTGCGCGGCGTCGTGCAACCGAGTTCTGGCCGGGTGAAGACCGGTAAAACCGTGAAGGTCGCGGCGCTCAGTCAAGAGCTTGATGAACTGCGCGAGTGGGAAGGGTCGCGTGTCACCGACGTCATCGCCTCGCAGCGCACCTCGTACACGTTCGGCGCCGGGTCGAAGGCGGTCGAGATGACCCCTGGCCAGTTGCTTGAGCGGCTCGGGTTCAAGTCGCAGCAACTCGCGACCCCGGTGAAAGATCTCTCCGGTGGCCAGCGGCGACGGCTGCAGTTGCTGCTCATTCTACTCTCTGAGCCGAATGTGCTCATTCTCGATGAACCGACCAACGACCTCGACACCGACATGCTCGCGGCGATCGAAGACCTGCTCGACTCGTGGCCGGGCACCCTGCTCGTTGTGTCGCATGACCGCTACCTGCTTGAGCGGGTCACCGACCAGCAGTTCGCGATCTTCGGTGGCCGCATGCGGCATCTGCCCGGCGGCGTCGACGAATACGTGCGGTTGCAGGCGGCAGGGGCGGATGCTCCGGAGCCGGCGTCGGCGACCCGCGCAGCCGAAGCGGCGCCCGCGCAGCCAGCAACGTCTGCGCTCGCCGGCGCGGAACTGCGTGCGGCCGAAAAAGAGATCGCCTCGCTCGAACGCCGAATCGAGAAGTTGCAGCACCAGAGCGCGGCCGAGCGAGCGCAGCTCGCCGAGCTTGACCAGTCTGACTACCAGTTGCTCGCCGTCGAAATGGCGAAAATCGCGGCGCTTGAGGCCGAGGCATCCGACCTCGAAGCCCGCTGGTTCGAACTCACCGAACTGATCGGCTGACCTTCGCGGGCGGCGCCCTGCCGACCGCAAGGCCGGTGTGCGGCACTGGCTCGACCGGCCGGCTTGTGGCACGATGAGCCGCAGGTGGGGATCTCGTCAGAGCGGTGAGGA
Source organism: Candidatus Lumbricidiphila sp. (assembly GCA_035764905.1). Taxonomy (GTDB): domain Bacteria; phylum Actinomycetota; class Actinomycetes; order Actinomycetales; family Microbacteriaceae; genus Agromyces. Next base: position 28,524 of record DASTYN010000005.1, read on the forward strand.
AGCGACATGGCGCAACGGCTTCGGGTGCAGAATTTCAGTGTCTCAAGCGATGGGTTTGGTGCTGGCGTTGGCCAACGACTTGAGGCGCCATTCGGGCATGTGAACCCGATGGAGCTCGCCGGGTGGGCGGCGGCGACGGCGAGTTGGCCGGGCCGCGACGACGCCGGCGGCACCCGCGGGCTCGACGACTATTTCACGCGTGACTTCGCCAACAATATCGGCGCCGAGATCATGGGCCGCCACAAGTTTGGCCCGCAGCGTGGGCCCTGGGAGAACCTTGACTGGCAGGGATGGTGGGGCGATGTGCCGCCGTTTCACACGCCGGTGTTCGTGCTGACCCACCATCCGCGACCCTCGTTCACGCTCGACGACACGACGTTCCATTTCGTCGATGCGTCGCCCGCAGATGCGCTCAGGATGGCCCGCGAGGCTGCCGACGGAAAAGATGTCCGCCTTGGCGGCGGTGTGGCCACGGTGCGGGAGTTCCTCGCTGCCGACCTCATTGACGAACTGCACGTCGCGGTGGCTCCGGTCGAGGTCGGAAGCGGCGAACGCCTCTGGAACTCACCCGATGATCTGAACGATCGGTTTCACCACGAACAGGTCGCGAGCCCGAGCGGGGTCGTACACCACCTGTTCTGGCGTCGCTAGGCCCGGCAGATGTCAGTCCCAACCGTGCGAGTCGCCACGCAGCGGCAGCTTGGCGGGCCGGAGGTGCTCACCATCGTTGACGTGCCACGCCCCGAACCGCGCCCCAACGAGGTGCTCGTGCGAGTTCATGCGGCAAGCCTCAACCCGACCGACTGGAAACACCGCGCGAACGGCGGATTTCTTGGCCAGCCCCCGTTCACGCTCGGGTGGGATCTCTCGGGCGTCGTCGAATCGGTTGGGATCGGCGTTGCGCGGTTCCAGCCCGGCGATGAGGTGTTTGGCATGTTGTCGTACCCATTCGGGCACGGTGCACACGCCGAGTACGTCACTGCGCCCGCTCGAGTGTTCGCCGCCAAGCCGGCATCGCTGACCCACGTTAAAGCGGCGGCACTCCCGCTCGTGGGGCTCACCGCGTGGCAGGCACTCGTGGAATACGCCGACGTGCAACCCGGCCAGCGGGTGCTGATCCATGCCGCTGCGGGTGGGCTGGGGCACGTCGCCGTCCAACTCGCGAAGGCTCGGGGTGCACGCGTGATCGGCACCGCCAGCCGTGCCAAACATGACTTCGTGCGGTGGCTCGGCGCCGACGAGGTGATCGACTACCAAACCCTGCAGTTCGACGAGGTCGTTCGCGACGTCGATGTAGTGCTCGACACCATCGGCGGCGAGACCGCCCTACGGTCACTCGGAACGCTCCGCCCGGGAGGCATCATCGTCTCGGAGCTGCCGGTGGGATCGAACACGCTCTTCACCGAGGCCGAACGGCTCGGCGTGCGCGCCATCCGGATGCTGGTTGATTCAGCACGAGGCAATCTCGACTCGATTCGCGAACTCGTTGACTTGGGTGCGCTGCGGCCCGCCATCGCAGCAACCTTCGCCCTCGATCAGATCGCCGCCGCCCATGCACTTGGTGAGACTGGCCGCACTGCGGGCAAGATCGTCGTCACGATGGGGTAGCGCGCGAGCGCGGCACGTGCGGGATGCGCCGGAGCACCGCGAAGAGTGCGATGAATCCCAGCACGTTCGCAGTGACCACGAGCGTCATCGCAACGCCGGCGCCCGCGCTGTAGGCCGCTCCAAGCACGCCACCAGCGACGAGCAGCGAGCAGCCACGCACGAATGCGAGCCACCCGAACCCGACCGCACGGCTCGTGCTCGGCACCAGTTCGGTGACCACGGCTTTTACTGTCGAATCGAGAATCCCGTTCGTGATGCCCCAGATCGCGACGCCGATCCAGACCAGTGGCGTTGATTCTGCAAAGGCGAGCGCGCCGGCGGCCGCGGCGACCGGCACGATCAACAGCACAAGCGGCCCAGCCCGGTCGTAGAGGCGCCCGACGACGAGACCGCTCAGCCCGTCGGTGGCCATCGCAACCGCGAAGACCACTGGCACGAGCGGGTCGCTCAGCAGACCGCGGGTTTCGGCGTGGAACGCGAGCAGCGGGAACGGTGCGACACCCAGCGACAGGAACGCAACCGTCGCCACGTACACCCAGAACCGCCTCGGCAGTCGGCGTGAGACGGGTGCGTCGGATGCTCCGTCCGGGGCATCGGGCGACGCATCTGAGTGCTCGCTTTGCTCGTACTGCAGGGGGTTCGGCACTCGCCACCGCAACCAACCCAGGAGTGCCAGCACCAGCACGCCGGGCACGATCAGTGCAGCGAACGCGAGGCGGTAGTCGCCGTGATTCCAGGCGAGGACTGCCGCGAGCAACATCGGCCCGAGCATGGCGCCGGTCTGATCGAGCGCCTGGTGCACGCCGAAGGCGCTGCCGCGGCCGGTCTGTGCCGACGCGTGAGAGAGCAACGTGTCTTTCGCCGGGGAGCGCACCGCTTTGCCGAGCCGTTCGGTGGCGTAGAGCACCAGGGCGGGTGCGAGGACGCCGGTCGCGCCGATGAGCGGCACGCTCAACACCGTGAGGGCGTAGCCGAGGATCGTCCACGCCCAGTAGTGCCGCGTGCGGCCAACTGCGTAACCAGACACGACGCGCAGGCCGTAGCCGATGAACTCGCCCGCCCCGGCGGCGAGCCCGACGAGCGTCGCCGATGCGCCCAGCATCGCCAGGTAGGGGCCGATGATGCTTCGTGCGCCTTCGTAGACCATGTCGGCCAGCAGGCTGATCACACCAAAGGCGAGGATGAAGTGCCAGGGGCGAAGCGGCACCCGCGCCGCCGGTGCTACGCGGGGGTGAGTCGCCACTGCCGTCCGCCGATGAGCCATTCGGTGAGGTAGATGCTGCCGTCGGTGCCGACGGCGACGCCGTGCGGGCTATTCAGCACGCCGTGTTCGAGCGCCGGCCGCACCTGTGCGCCGTCGGCGTTCAGCGCGTTCGGCCAGGGCAGCTCGCGCGCTGCGGGCGCGGTCGGGTGCGTGAGCGGGGCAACGCCAGCGTGGTTCCATTCGAGCAGCCCACCGAAGAGTTCGGTGATCACGATGCTCTCGCCGTGCACCGCAAGTGAACTCGGCGAGGTGAAGAGCGGGCTGTCGATGACCTCGACGAACTCGCCGTCGAGGGTGAAGACCACCAGGCGGCGGTTGCCGCGGTCAGCGACGACGAGGCGCTGCTCGCGCCCGCGTGAGTCGATCACCACGCCGTGTGGGCAGGAAAAGGCGGTACCGGATGCCTCGCCGCCCAGTGTGCGGAGATATGTGCCGTCTGCGGCATATGCGTGTACCAGGCTCGCGCCATACCCATCGGCAACCCAGATGGTGCCGTCGCCATCGGCCACCGCCGAGGTCGGGCACCACGTGGCGTCGGCGTATGCCGGGTGGGGTGGGGGTGCAATCGTCTGGTGCGAGCCATCCGCCAGATCGAACAGGAGCACCTGCCCGGGAGCGCGACCGACGTTGTAGTCGTACCCAGACTCCGGCCGGGCCTTCGACCCGGGGTCGGCGAGCAGCAGCACCTCGCGCCCCGCTCGTTCGACGCGTGAGATGCCGTGAATCTCCAGCAGCGGCACGGCCACCTCGCGCGTTGCGCCGGTCACTGGGTCAACGATGACGAGCGCGCCGCCACCCGGCGCTGCGAACACCACGTCCTCGTTCCCGAGCACGGCAATACCGGAGTGCGACCACTCGACACTCGATGTGCCCTCAGGCCAAAGTTCCTGCCACGCAAACTGCTGCATGGGCCAACGCTAGCGCGATGAGCCGACCCGCAATTCAGCCAGCGCCCGCACGATGTCTTCAACACGCGCTTTCGCATCGCCGAACAGCATGCGAGTGTTCTCGCGGGTGAACAACGGGTTTGGCACGCCCGCGTAGCCCGACGCCATCGAGCGCTTGAACACGATGACTTCTTCGGCTTCCCAGACGTGCAGCACCGGCATCCCGGCGATTGGCGACCCGGGTTCTTCGGCCGCGGCCGGGTTCACCGTGTCGTTCGCGCCGATCACGAGCACCACGGATGTCTCGGCGAAGTCGTCGTTGATCTCATCAAGTTCGAGCACGAGGTCGTAGGGCACCTTTGCCTCGGCAAGCAGCACATTCATGTGTCCGGGGAGGCGGCCTGCGACGGGGTGGATTCCGAAGCGCACGTCGACGCCGCGCTCGCGAAGCATGCGCGTAAGTTCGGCGACCGGATACTGCGCTTGCGCCACCGCCATCCCGAAGCCCGGCGTGATGATCACTGAGCGGGCATCGGCGAGCCGAGCTGCCACCTCGGCCGCATGAACCTCAACCGCCTCACCCTGAGTTTGCGCATCGTGCGCGGTCGGGGCGGCGATGCCGTACCCGCCGAGGATCACCGAGACAAACGACCGGTTCATCGCCTTGCACATGATGTAGCTGAGGTAGGCACCAGAGCTGCCGACGAGCGCGCCGGTCACGATCAGCAGGTCGTTATTCAGCAAGAATCCGCTCGCCGCGGCCGCCCACCCCGAGTAGCTGTTCAGCATCGAGATCACCACCGGCATATCGCCACCACCGATGGATGCCACAAGGTGCATGCCGAGGAGCAGCGCCACCGCCGTCACGGCGATCAGCATCCAGAGCGCCGGGGCGGCGACGAACCAGGCCGTGAGCCCGACGAAGATCAGCACAGCGATCACGTTCAGTGTGTTCCGTCCCGGCAACACAAGCGGGGCCGACTTCATACGGGCAGAAAGTTTCAAGAACGCGATGATCGAGCCCGTGAAGGTGATCGCCCCGATGAACACGCCGACGAACACCTCACCGCGGTGCACGCCCTCGAGCGCATGGTCGATCTCGCCGGGGGCCAAGTAACCGTTCCACCCGATGAACACGGCGGCGAGCCCCACGAACGAGTGCATAAGCGCGATGAACTGCGGCATCGCGGTCATCTCGACGCGCTTGGCGCGCCACAAGCCGATTGCGCCGCCGAGCACCAGCGCCGCCGCCAACAGCACGACGCCAATGATCGCCTTCGCTTGAAGCAGCAGCACGAGCGTTGCGGTGATGGCGACCGCCATCCCGGCAATGCCGCAGACCACCCCGCCGCGCGAGGTCTCATGCTTCGACAAGCCGGCCAGCGCCCGAATGAACAGAATCGCCGCGATGAGGTACGCGGCCCCGGCGATCGACACCGCGATGGTTTCGGCGCTCATCGCTTGGCCTCCTTCTGGAACATCCGAAGCATTCGTCTGGTCACCGAGAACCCACCAAAAATGTTGATCGACACGAGCAGTGCGGCAATGAACGCGAGCACACGCACGGTCCAGTCGTCACTGCCGAGTTGCAGCATTGACCCCACCACCACGATGCCGCTGATCGCGTTTGTCACGCTCATCAGCGGCGTGTGCAGGGCGTGCGCCACCTTGCCGATCACGGAGAACCCGATCACGACCGAGAGCACCAGCACCGAAATGTGTTGGGGGAGCGGCGCGGGCGCGACCGCGTACAGTACGGCCAGGGCCGTGAGACCAACAATCACCAGGCTCAGGCGTGCCGACGTCGACATCCGCTTCGATTCATGCGCCACGGATGCTTCGACCGCAGCCTTGGGAGGAGCTGCCGAAACACTCACCGGCGGCGGCGGGTAGAGCTTCTCGCCGTGCTGCACCACCGTGATCGCCCGCTGCACGACATCGGTGTGGTCGAGGACAAGTTGCCCATCGTTGCCGGGGGTGAGCAGTTTCAGCAGGTTCACCAGATTCTGCCCGTAGAGCTGTGACGCCTGCGCAGGCAAGCGCCTGGCGAGGTCGGTGTACCCGATGATCGTCACCCCGTTCTCGGTGACGATCTTCTGACCGGGTACGGTGCCGACGACGTTGCCGCCGTTCGCGGCCGCGAGATCGACGATCACCGACCCCGACTTCATCGACGCGACATCCGCCGCGGTGATCAGAATGGGCGCCGTGCGGCCGGGGATATTCGCCGTGGTGATGATGATGTCGACATCGCGGGCTTGAGTCGAATAGAGCTTCGCGGCTGCCGCATCGTAGGCCTCGCTGGTTGCCTTCGCGTAGCCATCGGTCGATTTCTCAACCTCGGCCTCGACGGGTAGGTACGTGCCGCCAATTGAGCGCACCTGGTCGGCGACCTCTGGCCGCGGGTCGGTCGCCCGTACCACCGCGCCCATACTGCTCGCGGCGCCGATCGCCGCGAGCCCGGCCACCCCGGCTCCGCCGACAAGCACTTTCGCTGGCGGCACCTTGCCGGCCGCCGTGACCTGCCCGGTGAAGAAACGCCCGAACTCGGTCGCAGCTTCGACGACGGCGCGGTACCCGGCGATATTCGCCGTTGACGAGAGCACATCCATCGACTGGGCGCGCGAAATGCGAGGCACCACGTCGAGTGCGAGCGCGGTGATTGGGAGCTCGGCCAGGCGGTCCACGATCGCTGGGTTCAGCCCGGGGGAGAGCCACGCGATCAGGGTCGCCCCCGGTTTCAGGCGAGCCAAATCAGCGTCAGCCGGAGCGTTGATGGCGAGCACCACATCAGCCGACCAAGTGGTGTCATGGTCGGCAATGGCCGCCCCGGATGCCACGAAATCATGATCTGGGTAGGCCGAACGCGCCCCGGCGCCGCGCTCGACGACGACCTCGTACCCAAGTTTCACCAGTTGGCCGACCGTGTTCGGTGTGCCCGCAACCCGGGTTTCACCATCTGCGGTTTCAGCGACGATGCCAATGCGCATCAGTGCCTTCCTGCGGCACCGCCATTGGTGCCAGTGCAGGCATCGTATCGGGAGGGTGCGGCTCGGGGCATCCATAATTGGGCTATGCGTGAATCGCTGCCCGACGAGGTCGACCATCTCATTGCCGACTGGCGACGTGAACGGCCCGACCTGAATGTCGACCCCCTGCAGGTGCTCTCGCGCCTCACCCGAATCGCGAAGCACCTCGATCGGTTGCGGCGGCAGGCGTTCGCGCGCAGTGAGCTCGATGGGTGGGAATTCGACGTGCTGGCTGCGCTGCGTCGTAACGGCGCCCCGTTTCAGTTGGCGCCGAAAGCGCTGATGCAACAAAACCTGGTCTCGAGCGGCACCATGACCAACCGGATCGACCGTCTGGTCGAGCGCGGCCTGGTGACCCGGCAAACCGACCCCAACGATGGTCGCGGCATCATCGTCGAAATGACGCCGGCGGGCCTCACCCGGGTCGACGCCGCGATGACGCGCCTGGTGGATGCCGAAACCGAGCTGTTGGCCGGGTTCACCGCGCTTGAGCGGCACCGATTCGCCGAGCTTCTGCGCGCACTGCGCGCCGAGTTTGGGGCATCCGGCGAATTCGACGGCGACTGACCGCCGACTCGCCGCTCCTCGGCCCCTCCTCGCACTCGCGCCGCCGCGGGTGGCCGCGCACGCGCGAACCCGCGGGCGTGGCAGGATGGATGCGGGCTTGCGCCAACGCGTCGGCCCGGTCCGCCATGGTGTAACGGCAGCACGACAGCCTTTGGAGCTGTGAAGTCTAGGTTCGAATCCTGGTGGCGGAGCGTGACTGATCAGCAGCTCGTCGTTGTCGTTCTTGCCGCAGGTCAAGGCACCCGGATGAAGTCCGCCTTGCCGAAGATCTTGCACCCGCTCGCCGGTGCGCCGATGCTCGCCCATGTGCTGGCAACCGCGAACGCGCTCGACGCCGTGCAGGTGCTCACGGTGGTGCGCCATGAACGCGACCAGGTGGCAGCAGCGGTCGAGGCCGCGCTGCCCGGATCAGGCATTGTCGACCAAGATGACGTGCCGGGCACCGGCCGTGCCGTTGAGCTCGCGCTCGCCGCGCTCCCCGCTGACTTCGTGGGCGATGTGTTGGTGCTGAACGGTGACGTGCCGCTGCTCGACGCGGACACATTGCGCGAGTTCCTCGCGAACCACCGAGCACGGGGAGCCGCGGCATCCGTGCTGTCATCGACGCCGACCGACCCAACCGGCTACGGCCGCATCGTGCGCGGGGTCGACGGCGCGTTCGACCGCATCGTTGAGCAAAAGGATGCCTCCGCCGAGGAGCGCGCCATCAGCGAGGTGAACGCCGGTATCTACGCGTTCGGCGTCGCGGCACTGCGTGACCAGCTTGCGAACGTCTCGGCCGCGAACGCCCAGGGTGAGAAGTACCTCACCGATGTGATCGGTCTGCTTCGCGCGGCTGGCAGTGAGGTTGAGGCAGTGCCGGTTGCCGAGCCGTGGCTGGTGGCGGGCGTGAACGACCGCGCCCAGCTCTCCGAAACGGCGGCGCGCTTGAACGCGCTCATTGTGCGGGGGTGGCAGTTGAACGGCGTCACGATCGAAGACCCGGCCACCACTTGGATCGACCTGAACGTCACCATTGAGCCTGATGTGACGATTCGCCCCGGCACCCAACTCAAGGGCGCCACGAGCATCGCCGCCGGCGCCGTTGTGGGCCCAGACACCACCCTGGTGGACTGCGAGATCGGCCCGCGTGCCGAAGTGCGCCGCAGCGATGCGACGCTCGCCGTCATTGGGGCGGATGCCACGGTCGGTCCGTTCTCGTTTGTGCGCCCAGGCACCGTGCTCGGCGCCGACGGCAAGATCGGTGCGTTCGTCGAGACGAAGAACGCGACCATCGGCGCGCACTCGAAGGTGCCGCACCTCTCGTACGTCGGTGACGCGACGATCGGTGAGGGCTCGAACATCGGCGCAGGCTCGATCACTGCGAACTACGACGGCGTGAACAAGCACCGCACCACAATCGGGTCGCATGTGCGTACCGGTTCACATGGCGTCTTCGTCGCCCCGGTGAGCGTCGGAGACGGCGCGTACACGGCGGCTGGCACGGTCGTGCGCCGGGATGTCCCGGCTGGCGCCCTCGCGGCACTGCACGCCCCCCAGCGCACCTTCGACGGGTGGGTACTCAACCACCGCGATGGCACGTCGTCGGCAGAAGCGGCACGTGCCGCGGGCGCTGTGAACGACGAGTCATCGTCGCGGCAATAAGATCGAAGCATCCGGCGGGAAAGGACCCACATGTCAGGCATCGAATCCACCGGATCTAAGCGCTTGGTGGTCGTCTCGGGCCGGGCGCACCCGCAGCTCGCGCTCGACATCGCGCGTGAGCTCGACATCGATCTGGTGCCCACCGATGCCCGCACCTTTGCGAACGGCGAGCTCTACGCCCGGTACGACGAGAGCGTGCGCGGTGCTGACGCGTTCGTGATTCAGTCGCACACGGCGCCGATCAATGAGTGGTTCATGGAGCAGCTCATCATGGTCGACGCCCTGAAGCGCGCGTCGGCGAAGCGCATCACCGTGGTGAGCCCGTTCTACCCGTACGGACGTCAAGACAAGAAGGGCCGCGGCCGCGAGCCGATCTCGGCGCGACTCGTTGCCGACCTGTACAAGACCGCCGGGGCCGACCGCATCATGTCGATCGACCTGCACGCCGCGCAGATTCAGGGCTTCTTTGACGGTCCACTCGACCACCTGTTCGCCATGCCGGTGCTGCTCGAGGAGTTCCGCAACTCGCTTGACCCGTCGACGCTCACCGTCGTCTCACCTGACATGGGTCGGGTGCGGGTGGCCGACGTGTGGAGCGACAAACTTGGTGTGCCGCTTGCGATCATTCACAAGCGTCGTGACCCGCTGGTGCCAAACCAGGTTTCGGTGCACGAAATTGTGGGTGAGGTCAAGGGTCGGGTCTGCTTGCTCGTCGATGACCTGATCGACACCGGCCGCACGATCGTGAAGGCCGCTGAAGCACTGAAGAACGCGGGCGCACTCGGCGTGGTGGTCGCGGCCACCCACGCGGTGTTCTCGAACCCGGCCGTCGAGATTCTGCAGTCCGACTTCATCGACCGGGTCGTCGTGACTGACACCCTGCCGATCCCTGACGAGAAGCGTTGGGATCGCCTCACGATCCTCTCGATCGCCCCGCTGCTCGCGAGGGCGATTCACGAAGTGTTCGACGACGGCTCGGTGACGAGCATGTTCGACGGCGCGGCATAGGCCGCACCTCGAAGGCGGCCGACGATGTCTCAGGGCGCTGGTGATCGCATGCAGGTACTACTCGTCGAAGACGACAACTCCACCGGCGAGATGCTCTCCGCTGCCTTGCCGACGTACGGGTTCGAGGTGTCCTGGGTGACGACGATCGCCGCCGCGAGACCGCTCGAAGCCGCCGCTGAGGTGGTGGTGCTCGACCTCGGGCTGCCAGACGGTGACGGGTTCGATCTGGTGCGCGATATTCGTGCGAAGTACGACGTGCCCATCATCGTGATCAGTGGTCGCACTGATGAAGCCGATCGGGTCGCCGCGCTCGAACTCGGCGCCGACGATTACCTCACGAAACCGATCGGTCCCCGCGAACTGGTCGCGCGCATGCGCGCCATCTTGCGCCGGGTGACACCGCCAGGTGACGCTGCGTCGTCAACGGGTGCGGTTGTCGGTGAGGGTTCGTCGCCTGACGTTGGCGTGCGCAGTTTGGATGCCCTGGGCTCGCACCCTACGCCTAGTGCAGCCGAGGCATCCGTTCGTCTTCGAATTGATCGGCGAGCGAGGCGGGTGTTCCTCGACGGGGCAGAACTGCCGCTCTCGCCGAAGCAGTATGAGCTGCTCGAGTATCTGGCGCGCGATCCGGGGGCGCTGTTTACTCGCAACCAGATCATGGCCGAGGTGTGGGACGAGCACTGGTTCGGTTCGACCCGCACGCTCGACGTGCACGTCGCCGCGCTGCGCAAGAAACTTGGTGAGGCGGCTCGCATCGAATCGGTGCGCGGGGTCGGCCTTCGCCTTGAGCTCGTCGCAACGGGCTAACCCAACCGTCGACATCGCGCGTTGGCGGCGCCGCTCGCTAATTCGGCCGGCCGGGCACCGTGTCACTTCGGGTGTGGCCGGGGTGGCGTTTTCGGAAACACCACCCCGACGGTGCCCAGCTTCCGGTCCGTTCCCCCACGGTCGGGACCTTCTTGCCGATTGTCCCGGTCCGACGAATCGAGGCAACGGTTCGGGCGTTGCTTCGGAGGTCGAGGTAAATCGGCCCGGCATCACGCGCTGGTGCTGTGATGTGGCCCGACCCGGATTCACCGGAATTGGACAACTTCAGGATGCCCCGGCGTCCGCCAAGACTCGGCTTGCGCACAGTCAACGCGAGGTAAAGGTGTGGTCAATGTTCGCGACTGCGTTTCTCGCACCTGCGGATGCATATACAGGCTGCCCCTGAACGTCATTCTCAGGTGGTTCCGCCATGATTGGCGGAGTCCGCCACGCGCGGTCACCAGATTGTGGTTGGACCTCGTGCGGCGAAGCAGGTTTGGGGGAGCCATGTTGATCTTGGTGGTCGAAGACGATCCAGGAACCGCTGAGCTCTTGGTGCGTGGGCTCGCCTGGTATGGCTATGGCACCCAGTGGGTGAGGACCGCTGAGGCGGCTCGCGCGGCGAGTGGGGCGGCCGATCTTGTACTCCTTGATCTGGGGTTACCGGATGGCGACGGGCTCGATCTCGTGCGCCAGCTGCGGACCGCTCATGCGGTGCCGATCATCGTGATCTCGGGTCGCGCATCAGAAACAGATCGCGTGGTGGGGCTTGAACTCGGGGCCGATGACTACGTGGTCAAACCGTTCGGCATTCGTGAAGTCATCGCACGCGTTCGTGCGCTTGGTCGTCGAGCCACGACGGATCGAGACCAGGCAACCGACTCTCGAATTGGTGATCGGCTTCGAATCGACCGACGAGCTGCGCGGGTCTGGGTCGACGGGCGAGAGATCGGGCTCGCGCCCCGTGAGTACGCACTCCTGTGTTTTTTGGCTGCCGAGCCTGGCGCATTGCTGAGTCGCGAACAGATCATGGCCGAGGTTTGGGACGCCAACTGGTTTGGCTCGACCAAGACACTCGATGCGCACGTCTCGTTGTTGCGTCGGAAATTGGGCGGCGCGATCCGCATCGAGTCGGTCCGAGGGGTGGGATTTCGATTGGAAACCGGGAGCGAGATTTCGACGTGAAACCGGGAGTGCCGCCGCCCCCACGGGGCACTCCCGGTGGTCAGTTGACCGACCGGCACGCTGCGTGCTCGGACCGCTCGCTGGTTACCCCTCTGGGAGCTTCGACGAGTGGTGGTTGACGATCAACCACTTGCCGTCGCGCTTTTCGTACTCGAACGTGTACCGCGCGGTCACGACACTCTTCGCGTTCGTCTTCGGGTCGGTCAGGGTGAAGTCGTAGATACCGGTGTCGATGGCAGAGTTCTCGTCGAGCACGTTGATGAGCGACTGAGTGCGCTTGCCGCTCGGCTTGTTCTCAAGGAAGTGCGTGAAATAGTCGGTGATGCCCGCCTGGTCGGTGCGGACCTGGTTCGACACGGTCGGGAGCAGCACGGCATCGTTTGCGTAGAGCGCGGCGACCTTGCTGGCGTCGCCGGTCTGGAGCGCGGCGTTCCAGGTGTCGAAGCGCGCCGAGATCTCGGCCTGGGTCGGCAGTGCCGCCGCCGTTGGTGACGGTGATGGGGTGCTGGCGGCACTCGTCTTCGTGGTTGTCGGAGCACACGCGGTCAGGCCGAGCCCCGCGAGTGCGATCACCCCGACGAGCGCGGTGGCTGAGGTGCGTGATCGTGTGATGTGAGCGAACGATTTCATGGCGAACCGTCTTCCTGCAGTGAGTGTGTGGACCGTTTCAGGTTCGCGGAGCGCGGTGCAAGGTATGCCCAACGACCGTCAAACGGGCGGAACAGATGCCGGGGGTCGCGCAGGCGCAACGAAAAAGGCGCAGCGCCCCAATGGGAGCGCTGCGCCTCGGATGCGGCCCGAACTAGTGCGAGCTTGGCACCGTTTCGATCTCAGTGCGGTCGCCCGACCAGAGGGTGTGGAACACGCCCTCCTTGTCGATGCGCTTGTAGGTGTGTGCGCCGAAGAAGTCGCGCTGACCCTGCACGAGCGCGGCCGGCAGGCGGTCGGCGCGAATACCGTCGTAGTACGCGAGCGACGACGAGAACGCCGGCGTTGGAATCCCCGCGTTGACCGCGGCAACAATCACTCGACGCCAGGCGGCCTGGCCCTTCGACACCGCTTCGGTGAAGTACGGGGCCAGCAGCAGGGCAACAAGACCCGGGTTCTCTTCGTACGCCTCGGTGATGCGGTTCAAGAAGCGCGCGCGGATGATGCATCCACCGCGCCAGATCTTTGCGATGTCGCCCTTCTTGATGTCCCAGTTGTACTGCGCGGCACCGGCGATGATCTCGTCGAAGCCCTGCGAGTAGGCGATGATCTTCGAGGCGAAGAGCGCCTGGCGAACGTCTTCGATGAAGGCGTCGGCGTCGGCGACCGCGAAGTCACCATCTGGGCCGGGCAGGTCGGTCGAGGCGGCACGCTGTGCGGCGGCCGACGAGAGCGAACGAGCGAACACAGCCTCGCCGATACCCGGCACAGCAACGCCGAGGTCGAGGGCGTTCTGCACGGTCCAGGCGCCGGTGCCCTTGGCGCCGGCTGCGTCGAGGATCACGTCGACGAGCGGCTTGCCGGTCGAGGCATCCACCTGCTTGAGCACCTCAGCGGTGATCTCGATGAGGTAGCTCTCCAGCTCGCCACGGTTCCACTCGGCGAAAATTTCGGCGATCTCGGCCGGGGCCTTGCCGGTGCCGCGACGAATCAGGTCGTACGCCTCGGCAATGAGTTGCATATCGACGTACTCGATGCCGTTGTGCACCATCTTGATGAAGTGCCCGGCACCGTCGGTGCCGCAGTGGGTCACGCACGGCTCGCCCTCGGCAACCGCTGCGATGCCACGGAGGATCGGGCCGAGCGTCTCGTACGACTCGGCGGTGCCACCTGGCATCAGCGACGGGCCGTTCAGTGCGCCCTCTTCACCACCCGAAACACCCATGCCGACGAAGTGCACGCCGGTGGCGCGAACTGCGGCCTCGCGGACGATGGTGTCGGTGAAGTTTGCGTTCCCGCCATCGACGATGATGTCGCCCGGCTCGAACCGCTTCTGCAGTTCGGCGATGACCGCGTCGGTGCCCTTGCCCGCCTGCACCATGATCACTGCGGTGCGCGGGACGGTGAGCGACGCGACGAACTCGTCGTACGTTTCGGATGCCACGAAGTTGGCCTCTGGGTGCTCAGCAACCAGGGTGCGGGTGCGCTCAGGGGAGCGGTTGAAGATGGCAACCCGGTTACCCTCGCGGCTTGCCAGGTTGCGGGCGAGGTTTGACCCCATCACAGCCAGGCCAACGACTCCAATATTGGCGGTGGGTTCGGTCACGGACAGCCTCTTTTCTTGGGAGAATTCAACTGCTCAAGCCTAGCCCGACGGGCGATTACGACACCGTTGCGATCACGACACAACAGCCGTGCGCGAATGAGAGGTCGGATGCCTCAGTCGAAGGTTCGCGCAGAGTGGCGCGGCTGCTAGACTGCTGAGTCGAACTTCGGCGAGGGAAGTTACGGGCTCACATCGGGCCCGGGGCATCCGTTATCGACGCGGTGGAAGTCAGGCTACGGCACCTTCCTCACGCTCCGGCAAGGCCGGGCTGCGTTCGAGTTGAAGCACACACAGACCACTGATCTGGGCCGAGGGGCCTTAAAGGAGACATCCCATGGAAGACAACAAGGTCGTCGCGGAACTGCGCGATTCGTTCGGTAAGGGCGCTGCCCGCAAGCTTCGTGCCGTTGGAAAGGTTCCGGCCGTGGTGTACGGTCACGGCACCAACCCGCAGCACCTCACCCTGCCAGCCCACCAGGTCGGTCTGCTCATCCGCAAGGCGAACGCCCTGCTTGACCTGCAGATCGAGGGCAAGTCGCAGCTTGTGCTGGTCAAGGACGTGCAGAAGGATCCAGTGCGCCAAATCATCGAGCACATCGACCTGATCGTGATCACCAAGGGTGAGAAGGTCACCGTTGAGGTGCCAGTGCACGTCGTGGGTGAGCCGTTCGCCGGCAACATCGTTGAGGTCGAGGGCCACACGCTGCAGCTCGAGGCTGAGGCGACCCACATCCCTGAGTTTGTCGAGGTCTCGGTTGAGGGCCTCCAGGCTGGCACCCAGATCCACGCCAAGGATGTCACGCTGCCGACCGGTTCGACCCTGCTTGGTGACCCAGAGGTGCTCATCCTCGTTGTGCACGCACCGCAGAAGGCCGAAGAGGCCCCAGCAGCCTCATAACCGATGGCGCGGTTGAGTTCGCTCCTCGGAGTGTTCACCGCGCACCGGAAGGATCCCGCCGTGGCCGATCACACCTGGCTTGTGGTCGGCCTCGGCAACCCCGGCGCCCAGTACGCCGGCAACCGACACAATGTCGGTCAATTCGTGGTTGATGAACTCGCCCGTCGCATCGGCGCGGTGTTCAAGTCCCACAAGACGCCATCACGCGTCGCTGAGGGGTTTGTTCGCCCAGGCGGGCCGAAGCTCGTGCTCGCGAAGTCGAACTCGTACATGAACACCTCGGGCGGACCGGTTTCGGCGCTCGTGAAGTACCTCGGCATCGATGTTTCGCGGCTCATTGTGATTCACGATGAGCTTGATCTGCCGTTCGATACCGTGCGCCTAAAGCTCGGCGGCGGACACGGAGGCCACAACGGGCTCCGCGACATCTCGAAGGCGCTCGGACCCGAGTACCTGCGGGTGCGGGTTGGCGTCGGCCGCCCGCCCGGCCGGCAGGACCCGGCCGAGTTTGTGCTGCGCGATTTCGCGGGAACCGAACGTGATGTGCTCCCGAATCTGGTGGCGGATGCCGCAGACGCGGTCGAGGCGATCGTGACCGAGGGATTGGTCGCGGCCCAGCAGCGGTTCCACGCGCCGTAGGCAACCCGACCGAGTTAGATCAGGCTGCGGAGGTACGCCTCGGGGCTGACGCCGGCATCGCGGGCGCGGCCGACCAGTCGGGCATGTTCGTCGATGCTGAGGTCGAGCGTGAGGGTGGTCCATTCTGATGCCTCGTCGTTGAAGTCGAACAACGTCGCGTCGGCGGGGGCCGGGTCGAGCGAGTCCTCGGGCGGCAGCGGTTTGGCGGCGACTGGCACCTGAATGGCGGCCGGCAACGTGTGCGCCGTGATGACGCTGGAACCACGAGCGGCGCCGGAGGCAGCGGCTGCGCGTGCGGGCGTCAGGCCCGAGGCATCCACAAATCCCGGGCCGGTCGGTACGGCCGTGCCCTGCTGATACGCCGCCGCGGCGGCGCGGGCGCGCAGATCGGCGGCTTCGTTCAGCTCATGCCCCGCATGCCCTTTGACCCATTCGAATCGCACGCGACGGCCGGTGAGCGCGCGGTCGAGGGCCTGCACCATTTCAAGGTTCAGCACGGGGGCGCCGTCGGCCTTGCGCCATCCCTTGCGCTTCCAACCCTGCATCCACTTCGTCGCCGTATTGATCACGTAAATGCTGTCGCAGAGAATGTGCAACTCGTCGTCGACGTGCGCGGTCGCCCCGAGCAGGTCAATCACCGCCTGGAGTTCGCCCTGGTTGTTGGTGGCGTTCGGCCATCCGCCCGCCGCCCAGCAGTCGTCAGACACGTACCAGGCCCAGCCCGCTGGGCCGGGGTTGCCGAGGGCCGAGCCGTCGGCAGCTGCGATGATCATGCCGCCAGACTACCTACCGCGCGCCACGGCCCCGCGCCATCCCGCCCCAGGCCGTGCGCCGCGCGCTCATGGGGTGGGGAGGTGCCCCGCCGCCGTAGACTTTCGGGGTGAGTCTCGCGGGGTTGAACCAGGTGTTGGCACGCGCCGAGGCCCTGCAATCGGTGTTCGCGCACGCCAAAGTTTCGACGGATGTCTCGGCGCCGGCCGGGTTCACCCCGGCGCTGATCGCCGGGGCGCTCGCTGCGCGCTCCGCGGCAGGGCTCGCGCCCGCACTGCTCATCATCACCGCCACCGGGCGCGAGGCCGAGTCGCTCGGCGCTTCCGTCGCGGCGTACCTGCCACCGGGCGCCGAAGTGCTCACGTTTCCCGCCTGGGAGACGCTGCCACACGAGCGCCTCTCGCCGAGTGCGCAGATCGTTGGCGAGCGGCTCGACACGCTCGGCCGGATGCGCAGCTGGGATGGCGCGCATCCGCTCGTCATCGTCGCTTCGGTGCGCGCGGCGCTGCAGCCGCTGAGCGACAACGTCGCCACGCTCGAACCGTTCGAACTCATCAAGGGCGCCCGCGGCGCCGACCTCGGCGCGATCGCCACGAGGCTGGTCGAATTCGCGTACGCCCGCGTTGACCTCGTGTCGCGGCGCGGTGAATTCGCGGTGCGCGGCGGCATTCTCGATGTGTTCCCGCCGACGGCGGAGCATCCCGTTCGTGTTGAATTTTTTGGCGATGAGGTCGACGAGATCCGCGCGTTCTCGGTCGCCGATCAGCGTTCGCTGCCCGGCGAGATCGACCGGGTGCCGCTGCCCGCGAGCCGTGAACTGCTCCTCACGCCGAGCGTGCGGCAGCGCGCGCGCGAGCTCCAGCGCGAGTTCCCGAACCTCACGGGCATGCTCGAAAAGCTGGCCGAGGGTATTCCGGTCGAGGGCATGGAATCGCTCACGCCGATGCTCGTCGACCGGCTGGTGCCGTTCACCGAGTTCCTGCCAACCTCGGCGCTGGTCGCCGTCGTGGCGCCAGAGCGCATCGCGAACCGCGCGCAACACCTGCTCGAGACAAACCGCGAGTTCCTCGCCGCAGCCTGGAGCGCCGCGACCGCCGGCGCCGCCGCGCCAATCGATCTGAGCGCCGGCGACTTCCTCACCGTCGATGCGTTGCGCTCGGCGACGCTCGCCGAGTCGGGTCGTGCCTGGTGGACGATCAGCGAGTTCGATTCGGGTGCGGATGCCCCGACCGAACTCACCCACGGTGCTGCCTTTGCTGACTACATTCGGGTGGCCGCAGCCCCGGTTCCGTCATTTGCGGGCAACGTCGAGGGTGTCATCTCGCATATTGCCGCCCGACTTGCCGACGATTGGCGGGTGCTCATACTGGCCGCCGGCCACGGCCGACTGGAACGAGCCCGTGACGTGCTCGCCGAAGCCGGGATCGGCGCGCGCATGGTTGACGCTGTGCCATCCGAACTTGAACCGAACCTGGTGTACCTGGTGCAGGCCGACCAGACGGTCGGATTCGAACTGCCTGACGCCAAGCTCAGCATCATCGGTGAAACTGACTTCTACGGCCGGGCCGCGGGCTACCAGGCACGCGGCAACAAGCCGCTCGCGAGCAAGCGCCGCAACGTCGTCGACCCGCTGCAGCTCAAGCCCGGCGATCATGTCGTGCACTCCACGCACGGTATTGGCCGGTTCATCGAGATGATTCAGCGCGAGGTTGCGACGGGTGCCCGGCCGAAGGGGCCGCAGCGGGCCGGCATGCAGGCGCAACCGAAGGCGATGCGCGAATACCTGGTGATCGAATACGCGGCGTCGAAGCGCGGGCAAGCCGGCGACCGGCTGTTCGTGCCGATGGACCAGCTCGACCTGCTCAGCCGCTATGTCGGCGGTGAAACCCCGACCCTGTCGAAGATGGGCGGCAGCGACTGGGCCGCCGCGAAGGGTCGCGCCCGAAAGGCCGTGCGTGATATCGCGGTCGAACTCGTGAAGCTCTACTCGGCGCGCATGTCGGCAAAGGGGCACGCGTTCGGGCCGGACACCCCCTGGCAGGCGGAGCTCGAAGCGGCATTCCCGTACGCCGAAACCCGCGACCAACTGCAGACCATCGATGAGGTGAAGGCCGATATGGAGCGGCCGATCCCCATGGACCGCCTGCTCGCCGGCGATGTCGGATTCGGCAAAACCGAGGTCGCGGTGCGCGCCGCATTCAAGGCGATTCAGGATGGCAAGCAGGTTGCCATGCTCGTGCCAACCACGCTGCTCGTGAAGCAGCACACCCAAACGTTCGCCGATCGGTTCGCCGGGTTCCCGGTGCACGTGCGTGCACTGAGCCGGTTCCAGACCGACAAAGAGGCCCGCGAGACCAAAGCAGGGCTGGCGGATGGCACCATCGACCTCGTCATCGGCACCCACCGCATTCTCACCGAGGGCATGGTGTTCAAAGACCTCGGACTGATGATCGTCGATGAGGAGCAGCGCTTCGGTGTCGAGCACAAAGATGCGTTGAAGAAACTCAAGACGAACGTCGACATTCTCTCGATGAGCGCAACGCCGATTCCGCGCACGCTCGAGATGGCGGTCACCGGCATTCGCGAGATGTCGACGCTCGCGACGGCGCCCGAGGAACGGCATCCGATTCTCACCTTCGTCGGTGCCTACTCTGACCAGCAGGTTGCCGCGGCAATTCGGCGAGAGTTGCTGCGCGAAGGGCAGATCTTTTTCGTGCACAACCGAGTGGCATCCATCAACCGGGTCGCCGCCGAACTCGCCGAACTTGTGCCGGAGGCGCGGATCGCGGTCGCCCACGGGCAGCTCTCTGAGAGCGTGCTCGAACAAATCGTCGTCGACTTCTGGGAGCGAAAGTTCGATGTACTCGTCTGCACGACGATCATCGAAACCGGTCTCGACATTCAGAACGCGAACACGATCATCATCGACCGCGCCGATAAGTACGGGCTCTCGCAGTTGCACCAGTTGCGGGGCCGCGTCGGCCGCGGGCGTGAGCGGGCGTACGCCTACTTCTTGTACGACCCCGATAAGCCGCTCTCTGAGACCGCGCACGATCGACTCACCACGATCGCCGCGAACAACGAACTCGGTGGCGGCATGCAAATCGCGCTGAAAGACCTCGAGATTCGTGGCGCGGGAAACCTGCTCGGGGCCGAGCAGGCTGGGCACATCGCCGGGGTCGGATTTGACCTGTACCTGCGCATGATCGGCGAGGCAGTCGCGACGTTCCGCGGCGATGTCGCCGAGGGGCAGAACGAACTCAGACTCGAGTTGCCGGTCGATGCGAGCATTCCCGATGACTACATCGCGAGCGAGCGGCTGCGCCTTGAGGCGTACCAGAAACTCTCGGCAGCGGCGGCTCCCGCATCGGCTGAGGGCTCGATCGACCTCGTGGTCGAAGAGCTCACCGACCGCTACGGCGAGCTGCCCGAACGGGTTGAGCGCCTCATCGAAATCGCTCGATTGCGGCGCCTCGCGCAACAGGCGGGCCTCTCAGATCTCGTCGCTGTCGGATCGAACCTGCGGGTCACTCCGGTCGATATCCCTGATTCCCGTCGGGTGCGGCTGCAGCGCATGCATCCGGGAGCGAAGCTCATCACCGCGCAAAACGTCGCCTTGATTCCTTTGCCCGAGGTGAACGGGGCGCTGCCTGCCGATGCCGATCTGATCGCCTGGGCGACCAGTCTGGTCAAGGCGATCTTCCTGCCGGATGCCCCCGCCGAAACGTCCGCGCAGGCCTAGTTACCGCGAGAGCGCGCCGCCGACGCCCGGGGTCGCGCCAAGCCGCCGGTAGTGCCGCGACTGCAGCGTCACCACCACAGCGGATGCCGCGATCGCAACCCCCGACCCGATCAGCACGCCGAGGGTGCCCTGCGCCACGAGCGCGGGCGACCGCTCGAACGCGAGTGTGTTCATCAGCAGCGACACCGTGAATCCGATGCCGCCGAGCACTCCGACCACGGCGAGGTCGCCGAGCGTGAGCGCCGTTCGACCAGCATGCGAGGTGAACCGAATGACGAGCGCGCCGGCGGCGACGATGCCGATCAGTTTGCCGACCGGCAGCGCGACCACGATGCCCCAGAACGCCGGGTCAATGTGCGCTGTCCCAACCTGCGGAATCACCACGAGTGCCGCACTGCACGCAAACAGGGGTAGTACGAGCGCGTTGCTCCACGGCTCGAGCACATGTGCCGCCCGCCCGGCCGGGAATCGCGCCATCGTGAGTCCAAGCCCGACCCCGGCGAGCGTCGGGTGCACACCTGACCACACCGTGAACACCCATGCGGCGATGCCCAGGGCGATCAGCAGCAGCGCGATCGGCCAGACCGGTCGGCGCGCGCGAAGCCACGGCGAACGCGGGCGCAACATGCGGCTCAACAGGCCAAACACGCCGATCGTGACAACGGCGAGCCCGAGCGCTGGCAGGTTCACCTCGTGGGTGAACACCAGGGCGATCAGCACGATCGCGATCAGGTCGTCAAGCACCGCCAACGCCAACAGAAACACCCGCACCCGGGTCGGCAGGTACCGCCCGAAGATCGCGAGCACCCCGAGGGCGAAGGCGATGTCGGTCGCGGTTGGCACGGGCCACCCGACCATCGAAGGCGACCCGCCCGTGAACGCGAGAAATACCGCAATGGGGGCGAGCACCCCACCGAGCGCAGCCACTGCCGGGGCGAGCGCCGCCGCCGGTCGATTGAGTTCACCGATCGCGAGTTCGCGTTTGAGTTCAACCGCCACGATGAAGAAGAAGATCGCGAGTAGGCCGTCGCCGATCCAGTGGCGAATTGACAGATCGAGCCACGCGGGGCCAATATGCGCGGATGCCACGGCGTCGACACTTGCGGCCGCCGGCGAATTCGCGAGCACCAACCCGATCGCCGCGGCAAACAGCAGCAGGACGGCCGAGAGTCGTTCAGAGCGGAGCGCGTGCATCAGGATCCGTTCGCAGGAGTCGGGGGTGCCGAATTGGCTGTCGACCAGACTTCCCGACGCTCCACCCCCAGCCTACTAGGTGCGCCCGCCGAGGGCCGGGTGCGGGGCTATCGACCCGCCCCAACAGCGCGAACGAGGTGTGGCGCGCCGACCATCACGCCATCGGCGCCCTGCAACCGGGCACGGTCGTACTGGGCTTGGGAGAGCGCAATATGCCCATACACCCGCTTGCCAGTCGCCTTCACGCGGTCCCAGGTGGCCTGGTCAGCGTCGAGGCTCAGTCCGAGCACACTCCAGTTCGCTTGCTGCGCATCGAAGGTGCCGTTCGCCACATCTTCTGGGTAGAAGAATCCCCAGGTCGCGAAGCGGTTCGCCTGGGCGAAGGCGGCGAGTTTCGGATGCCCCGTGCCCGCGAATTTCAGCATGACCCGATCGGGGCCAAGCGCGAGCGCGGCATCGAAGAACGCATCAAGTGGTGCGCCCGGCCCAATGGCTTTGGGGTCGAGCATGAACACGTGGGTCTGCCCGAAGGCCGCGATCAGGTCGTCGAGTTTGAGGTAGGGCGCGGGGGAGTGCTCATCGCCGGTTGCGTTCTGCCAACGCTGCACTTGCGCCCAGGTGAGGCTCGACGCGGTGAGTGTGGCGGTGTTGGCTCCGAGGCTGGTGCGATCGAGCGTGGCATCGTGCAATCCGAACAGCACGCCGTCGCTGGTGCGCGCGACCGACACCTCGAGCGCGCCGTACCCGCGCAGCACCGCATCGGTGTACGCGACGAACGACGCTTCGGGGTAGCGGGTTGATGAGCCGCGGTGCGCGATCGTGACCCCGTCGGTCGCAAGCAGTTCAACGACGCTGCGAAATCCTCGCGGAGTCCAGACCGGCAGATCGGCATGGGGGGTGCCATCGGCATCAACGCGAATCACCGAGGCCGGGTCGATGGGGGTCGCTGGCTGGGTCGGATGCCCCGTGGCCGCTGCCGACGGCGATGCCGCTGGTGACGGCGTCTCGCCGAGCCATCCGGAGCGGCTGGCAACGACTGCCACGGCGCCCACCGCTGCCGTCGTCGCACCCACTGTGAGCACCGTGCGCCGCCGCACGTTCCCCACCGACGCGTCGGTCTCGGACATCGCTCCATGCTACGGGCGTCGGTACGCTGGGTCGATGCCGTTCCCGCTATGGGCCACGTTGCTCGTGGCGTCGTTGGTGCTCAGCGCCGTGCCCGGCGCCGGGGCGGTGTACACGATGCGTAACTCGCTGACGGTCGGCTGGCGCCGCACGATCTGGGGCGTGCTCGGATTGCAGAGTGCCCTCGCGGTGCACATCACAATCGTTGCCGCCGGGGTGGGCCTGCTCGTGGTGAACTCCCCGGTGTTGCTCGAAGCGATTCGTTACGCCGGCGCCGCCTACCTCGGCTACCTCGGGGTGCGCCAGATCTTGCGACGGCCCGAGATCTCGGGCGATGAGACGGTTCCGCCGGTGAACGAGTCGCCGTTCTCGCTCTGGCTACGCGGGCTCGGAGTGAACCTGCTGAACCCGAAATCGATCGTGTTCTACCTCGCGTTCATCCCGCCGTTCCTCCGGCCAGAATCGCCGATGCTCCCGCAGTACCTGATCATCGGCGCAACCACGATCGTCGTCGACACGGTGGTGATGCAGTTCGGCTACGCGAGCATCGCCCGGCCGTTCCGTGCGTTCGCGCACACCGTGCGCGGTCAGCGGGTGATGAACGGCACCTTCGGTGGGCTGTTCATCGCAGTGGCGTTGCTGCTGGTGTTCATTCACGAGTAGTTCGGGCCGGGTGCGGCGGTGCGCACCCGTCGGGCTCGCGCCGAGGCATCCGTCGTCGCCGTAGGCTGAGCGCATGAGCGCCCATCCCGGACTCGATGAACTGATCGCCACCGTTGCCCAGTTGCGGGCGCCCGGGGGCTGCCCCTGGGATGCCGACCAGACTCACGAAAGCCTCGTGCAGTACCTCGTCGAAGAGTGTTGGGAACTCATCGACGCAATCGAATCCGGCTCACGCGGTGACCTCATTGAAGAGCTCGGGGACGTGCTCTACCAGGTGCTGTTCCACGCTGACCTGGCGGCGGCGCGCACCGACGGGCAAGCATTCGATATCGACGACGTTGCTCGGCACATGAACCAGAAGATGGTGGGGCGGCATCCGCATGTCTTTGGCGACCGTGAAGCCGCCACCGCCGACGACGTCATCGCGTTCTGGGAAGACTTGAAGGCGAATGAGAAACCGCATCGCACCAGCGTCCTCGACGGAGTCCCACGTGGGATGCCAGCGCTCGCGCTCGCGCAGAAGATGATCGGGAAAGCCGAAAAGGTGGGCGTCGCCCCCGCCGTGGCCGCTGTACCCGCCACCGAAGCCGAACTCGGGGCGCACCTGCTCGCGATCGCGCACGGCGCGCGGGTGGCCGGGCTCGACGCCGAGCGTGCGCTGCGGCACGCACTTCGCGAGTTCGAGGCTGACGTACGAGCCGCCGAAGTTTCCGAGGGCTAAGCGACCCGACTGCCCTTCGGCAACCGCTTCGCCGGAGTGCGGGTACGCGCGATCGCCCAACCCAGGGCCCCGACGGCGAGCAGCAGGTGCACCCCCAACCCGACAAACCAGCTCGGGGTCGCCGCGTCGTACCGATCCTTGCCGGTCGGGTAACTCACACTCGGGTCACCTTGCTGGAAGGTCTTGCACTCGTTATAGACCTCGTCAAGGTTTGGCGGCGTCTGCGCCTGGCGAATCCCGGTCGAGATCGAACTGAACAGTTCGGTTGGCCACCCGTTTGCATCAAACGTTGCGGGCACCGAATCGGCGACCACCACATACGGGTTCGCAGCCAAGAACCACCAGGTGCGGTCGAACCGAGGTACGGTGCGTTCCTCAACGCGCGGTGGCAGGCACGGCACCTCCTCACCGGGTTTCACGCCGTCGGACCCCAGCTTTGACTGGTCGACCGAGATATACGTCATTTTGCCCTGTGACGAAAATGCGAGCCCACCGAGGGTGAACGCGATCAGGGTGCCGATGCTGAGCGCGGCAACTGCCAAGTAGGTGACCGCCACCGAAAAGAGTGGTCGGGTCAGCACGCCCGACAGTCCAACGCCCAGCGCCGCGATCACGCCAAGTTCGAGCGCTGTCACGAGTGTCGACACGATGATGGTGGCCCAGGCGATCTTGCCGAGTACCACGGCGAAGATCAGAAACGGGACGGCCGTCGCGAGGAACGCGAGTGCGGTGATCCACGCGGCCAACCACTTTCCGATCACCAGTTGGGTGGTCGTGAGCAGGGTCACCTGTGTGGTGGCGAGGGTGCCGGCATCCCGTTCGCCGTTGATGGCGTTGCCGCTCAACGCTGGCGACACCAGGGTGCCCAGCAGCAACACGAACATGATGATCGTCGAAAACAGACCGGCGCCGCCATCATTGAACGCGTTCGTGGCGAACACCAGCAGCACGGTCACTGCCGCGACGAGCAGCACAAAGACGCCGAGCAGCACGTACCAGGCGATGCCCTTCACACGTTGGCGCAGATCGAGTCCGACGACCAATTGGATGCCCCGTGCGAAGTTCATTGCTGGCCCCCTTCGCCGCGGCTCAAGTCTTGGAATGCGTGCTCAAACGTTCCCATCGCCGGGGTGAAGCTCACCACTGGCACATCGCGTCGAATCAGATCGGCGAGGAGCGCTGCCGCAGCCTGGTCTGATTCGAGGGTGACGACCGAACCCTGTGCGCCGTTCACCTCAGTGACCGTGCGCCCGAGCTCATCGAGTGCACGGAGCAGGGCGGCCGGATCGAGGCTCTTGATTCGGAACCCGCGTTCGCTTCGCACTGCAGCCGCCACCGCCTCGGCGGTCGCGGTGACGCCATGGGTCATGTAGACGGCGGAGTCGGCCATCTCTTCGAGTTCTGAGAGCACATGGCTTGAGATCAGGATCGACTTACCTGCGGCCGCGAGGCGGCGCACCAGGTCGCGGAGCGCAATTCGTGCCCCGGGGTCGAGGCCGGATGCGGGTTCGTCGAGCAACAATACCTCGGGGTCGTGCACGAGTGCACGGGCGAGACTCAGCCGCTGCTTCTGCCCACGTGAAAGCACGCGGCTCGCCGAGTTCGCGAGCGGCAGGAGGTCGACGGTGTTCAACAGTTCCTCGGCGCGCTCCGCCGCCTTGGTATGGGAGATGCCGTACATGCGGGCACTTGTCACCAGTGCCTGGCGCGGAGTCAGGCTCGCCCACGAACCGAGCACATCTGGCATCCAGCCGAGCCTTGCCCTCGCCTCGCGGGGGTGAGTGACCGGGTCGAAGCCCGCCACCGACATCCGCCCACGATCCGGGGCGAGCAGCGTTGCGAGCATCAGCAGCATCGTCGACTTGCCGGCACCGTTCGGCCCGATCAATCCGACGACTTGTCCGGGAGCGACGCTGAACGACGCGTCGCGCACAGCGTGAACCTCTCCGAATGAGCGTGCCGCCGATTCGACCCAGATACCTGACTGTTCCATGCTGCTCCGCCCGTGCCGTTGCCAGTGCCATTACTTGCTGTGGTGCTCAGTGGTGGTGCTCCGCCCGAGCCTAACGGGGTGGGCAGCGGAATGGAACAGGATGGCTCGTCGTCGGCCATCCGACGGATGTAGGTATCTCACAGGCCGAGAGGAGTAGCGTCGAAGTATGAGCGCTCGATTCAATGACCTTCTCGAAGCCCAAATCGGCAATGAATTTGCTGCGTCGCAGCAGTACTTGGCGATCGCCGTGTGGTTCGACGACCACGACCTGCCGCAGCTCGCCGCACACTTCTACCGCCAGTCGCTCGAAGAGCGTAATCACGCGATGATCCTCGTGCAGTACTGCATGGATCGTCAGCTTGGTGTGACGATTCCCGGCATTCCGGCGGTGCGGAATGAGTTCGCGAACGCCGTTGAACCCATCGAATTGGCCCTCGCGCAGGAGAAGCAGGTCACTGCCCAAATCGAGATCATGTTCAAGGCCGCCCGCGCTGAAGATGACCCGCTCGGGGAGCAGGCCATGCTCTGGTTCTTGAAGGAACAGATCGAAGAGGTCGCATCAATGGACACGCTGCTCACCATCGCGAAGCGCGCGAAGGACAACCTGTTCGACCTTGAGAACTTCGTCGCGCGGGAGCAGGTCGGCGACGGTGGCGTCGAGGCGGGTGCGCCCGCGGCTGCGGGTGGGGCCTTGTAACCAGCGCGTCGGCCGGTCATGCGGGTGAGGCGCGGCCTGGAAGAATGTTCGGCATGGCTGTATCCGTCACCCCGCCGCGCGGCATGCGCGACATTCTGCCCGCCGACAAGGCCCGCCGTGAGTACGCGCTTGGCGTGATTCGCCGGGTCTACGCCGGGCACGGGTTCGACGACATCGAGACGCCAGCCCTCGAAGAGGCGTCACGTCTGCACGCTGGGCTCGGTGGCGAGAACGAGAAGCTTGCGTTCGCCGTGATGCGCCGCGGGCTCACCCAGGTCGACCTCGAGGCGTCTGCTGCATCGGGTAATGCGCTGGCGCTCGCCGATCTCGGCCTTCGGTACGACCTCACCGTGCCGCTCGCGCGGTTTTACGCGACCAACCGGGCGAAGTTGCCGCCAGTGTTCCGTGCGATTCAGATCGGACCGGTCTGGCGCGCCGAGCGGCCGCAAGCGGGCCGCTACCGCCAGTTTGTGCAGTGCGATATCGACATCTTGGGTGAATCCGGCATGCTCGCCGAGATCGAACTCGTCACCGCAACCCTCGACGCCCTCGATGCGCTCGGCATCACCGGATGCTCCGTGCGCGTGAACGACCGTCGCGTGCTGTTCGGCATGCTCGCCGCCTGGGGAGTGCCGGCCGAACTGCACGACCGCGCGCTGATCACTATCGACAAACTCGACAAGATCGGTGCGCAGGGCGTCGCCGATGAGCTCGCGTCATTCGGTGCGGTTCCGGATGCCGCGGCCGCGGCATCCCACATCGATGAACTTGCCGGGGCCGACTGGGCGACGGGGGTCGCCGCGCCCGCCTGGCTCGACCAGGCCGCCTTCGCCGACCTGGTCGCGCTGCGCGATGCCCTGCCCGGCGCTCGCCTCACCTTCGACCCGACGCTCGTGCGTGGCATGGGCTACTACACCGGCACGATCTTTGAGATCGCGCACCCCGACTTCGGCTACTCACTCGGCGGTGGTGGTCGCTACGACCGCATGATCGGTCGGTTCCTCGGCGCCGACGTACCCGCCTGCGGGTTCTCGATCGGCTTCGAACGCATCGTTGACCTCGTGCAGGTTCCGGCCGATGGTCGCCCCCGCGCGGTGGTGCTGGTGCACGATGCGGATGCCCCGTTGCCAGCACTGCTCGCACTCAAGCGTGACCTCGTCGATGCTGGCGCCCGCGTGCGACTCGAGCGTCGGGTGAAGAACACCAAGGCGCTCCTCGACCGGCTCACCGCCGACGGTTTTGACGAGTTCGCGTTCGTGTCTGCCGAGGTGCCGCCCGCGGTCTCGGGGCTGGAGTTCCGTACCCTCGGGTAGCCGTGCTTCCGAACGTGCTGAATCCGTCCCGGTACGCTTGACGGGTGGCGACCCTCTCCGAACGCATCCTGGCCGAGGGCCGGAGCACCCAGGCCGACGTTGATTGGCTGCATGCACTCGTTGGCGACATCCAATTGCTTGCTGACCTTGCGTTTGCTGACCTTGCCCTGTGGGTGCCGAGTGAGCAGCACGGCTTCGTTGCCGTCTCGCTGACCCGGTCGAGTGGCGCCGCGACGCTCTTTTACCGCGACTTCATCGGGCAGCCAATCAAGCCGGAATGGCTCGATATGGTCACGCACGCCTATGAGACTGGCGAAAGTGTCGAGTCGTCGGCGCCCGACTGGTACGAAGAGACTCCGACGCGGATGCGGGCCGTGCCGGTCGCGCGTCCGGTTGAGGTAGACGGCAGCACGCGGCGGCACATCGTCGCGGTGCTCACCCGCCACACCAACCTCGGAGCAGGGCGCACCCCGAGCCGTCAGGAACTCACATTCAACGACTGCGCGAACGATCTGTTCGCGATGATCACCAGCGGTCATTTTCCAGACCTGGATGCCCCGACGCTGCCGCGGCGCGGCGCCCCGCGCGCCTCGGATGGCTTAATTCGGCTCGCCATAGACGGCACTGTGACGTTCGCGAGCCCGAATGCGCAGTCGGCCTACAACCGCATCGGGTTCGATGACGAACTCGAAGGGCGGTTGCTTGCCGAGATCACCCCAGACCTGTTGGGCGGCCGACTCAATGTCGATGAGTCGTTGCCGCTCGTGCTCACCGGTCGGGCGCCGTGGCGCACTGACATTGAGGCGCGTGGAGTGACGGTGACGCTGCGCACGATTCCGATTCGGCACGGCGCAGATCGCATCGGCGCGATGGTGCTGATTCGTGACGTCACCGAGGTGCGCCACCAAGAGCAGGAGCTCATCACAAAGGATGCGACCATTCGCGAGATTCACCACCGGGTGAAGAACAACCTGCAGACCGTGGCGTCACTGCTGCGCATTCAGGCGCGACGCACGCACTCTGATGAGGCCCGTGAGGCGTTGACCCAGGCGATGCGGCGCGTCGGCGCCATCGCGCTGGTGCACGACACGCTCTCTGAGGGGCTCAGCCAGAACGTCGACTTCAACGAGGTCTTCGACCGGGCGCTGCTGCTCGTGGCTGAGGTCGCTGCGGCACACAACACCACGGCGCATCCACGTCGTACCGGATCATTCGGCGTGCTGCCGAGCCAATACGCAACCCCGCTCGCGCTCGCGCTCACCGAACTCGTGACGAACGCGGTCGAACACGGCCTGGCCGGGCGCGAAGGCGTCGTCGAGATCGTTGCCGAACGCAGCGAGACGACGCTGAGCGTCAAGGTGCGTGACAACGGCACTGGGCTGCCGGAGGGGCGCGTTGGTGAGGGCCTCGGCACCCAGATCGTGCGTACCCTGATTCAGGGTGAACTTGGCGGAACCATCGATTGGCAGACGCTGATTGGGTCGGGCACCGAGGTGACCATCGAGATTCCGTTGCGTTGGTTGCAGCGCGACGCGTAGCGGCCGGCACAGGGACCGAAATCGATCGCGGTGTTCGGCCGCAGCATGGGCGCTCGAGGGCGGCGAACTACCCCGCGCGGCGTGCGCGCGCGGCACGACGCTTCAGGGCGCGGCGCTCGTCTTCGCTGAGCCCGCCCCAGACGCCAGAGTCCTGGCTCGATTCAAGGGCGTACTGCAGGCACGTCTCAGTGACGGTACAGCGGGCGCAGACCGCCTTCGCCTTCTCGATCTGGTCGACCGCAGGTCCGGTGTTTCCCACCGGGAAAAACAGCTCCGGGTCTGCTGTCAGGCATGCGGCTTTGTCGCGCCAGTCCATCGTTTGCTCCTAGGGGTACGGCCTCTGCTGGCGTTGCGCGTTTCGGGTAATCGCAACGCCCAGGGCACGACCGAAACAACAAGGTAGGATCAGGATGATCAGCTCACCACCCTGTGAGCGACGTTTCGGCCTCATGCATGTTTTCAGAAAAACGTTTGCTATGCAATAGGCACGCCGAAATGAACGCCTGGTAAACCGAGAGGAACGTCGTGCCCACCTCCGCCTCGCCGTCACTCGTTCGGCGGCTGCGCTGGGTGTTGATCGGCCTGCTCGCGGCAGAGTCAGTCGCCCTCGTCGGGGTCGTCGGGTGGCTCCTGCTCGAACTCGTCACGCAAACTCCATCGTCGTACGCGACGGCGCTCGCATTGCTGATCATGGTCGTGATTGCCGCGGTCTTCTTGGTCGCCGTGACCGTTTCGGTGTTGCGCAGGCAGGCGTGGGCACCATCCGGAGCTATCGTTTGGCAGGTGCTCCAGATCTCGGTCGCGATCGGTGCGTTCCAGGGCCTGTTCGCGAGGCCCGACATCGGATGGCTCCTCCTCATCCCTGCGCTGGCGATTATCGGGCTGCTCATTTGGCAGCCGGTGCGCCAAACCTTCCGCTCGCGCGCCGTCGACCGCTAAGCGCGGGGAGCGGAATGCCCCTACTCGGCGGGGTCGATGCCGAGGTCGCGGCGCAGCCGCGCCACGTGGCCGGTGGCCTTCACGTTGTAGAGCGCGTGTTCAATGCGGCCGTCAGTGCCGATGACGAACGTCGAGCGGATCGAACCGGTGACCTGCTTGCCGTAGAGCATCTTCTCGCCCCATGCCGAGTAGGCGTGCTGCACGGCGAGGTCGGTGTCTGAGAGCAGCGGAAAGTTCAGTGAGTCGCGTTCGGCGAACTGCAACTGGGTCGCGACATCGTCTTTCGAGACGCCGAGCACCTGCACGCCCGCCGACTTCAGCGAGCTCAGGCTGTCGCGAAAGTCACACGATTCGGTGGTGCAGCCCGGGGTCATCGCGGCCGGGTAGAAGT
This sequence comes from Candidatus Lumbricidiphila sp., assembly GCA_035764905.1. GTDB lineage: Bacteria > Actinomycetota > Actinomycetes > Actinomycetales > Microbacteriaceae > Agromyces. Next base: position 59,401 of record DASTYN010000005.1, read on the forward strand.
AGAGCACCACGCGCTGGCCGCGGAACGACGAGAGCGTCACCGGGGTGCCGTGCTGGTCAAGCAGGGTGAAATCGGGTGCCAGGTCGCCGGGTGCCAGTTGTGCGGTCATGCGTCAATCGTACGTGGGGCTGGCGGCTGCGAAGGTGGTCAGCATCCGTTGGAGCGACTCAAGGCGGGCACGACCGGATGCCCCGAGCTCCTCTGCCTCGGCCGCCTCGTTCAGGGCGCAGTCAGGGGCATCGGGTAGGTGGGTGCACCCGCGGGGGCAGGCCTCAGCGACCGCGGCGAGATCGCCGAAGGAGCGAAGCACGTTGTCGGGGTTCACATGGCCAAGCCCGAATGAGCGCACGCCTGGCGTGTCGAACACCCAACCGTCGAGGCCCGGAACCCGCAGCGCGACGGTCGACGATGAGGTGTGCCGGCCGCGACCGGTGACCGCGTTGACCACCCCGGTTGCCCGATCGGCGGTTGGCACGAGAGCGTTGACGAGTGTCGACTTGCCGACGCCAGAATGCCCGACCAACACCGTGCGTGAGCCTTCGAGGTGCGCTCGAATCTCGTCGAGTGGCATCTCATCAGCGGCAGAGCGGAACACCGGCACATCGAGGCCTGCGAAACTCGCGAGGAACGGCTCGGGGTCTGCGAGGTCGCACTTCGTGATGCAGAGCAGTGGCTTAATGCCCGCGTCGTAGGCGGCGACGAGGTAGCGGTCGACGAGCCTGGTGCGGGGCTCGGGGTTCGCAGCAGCGACCACGATCAGCATCTGGTCGGCGTTGGCGACGAGTATGCGCTCGACCGCGTCGGTGTCGTCAGCGCTCCGACGCAGCAGCGAAGTGCGCTCCTGAACGCGCACGATGCGTGCAAGTGTTCCCGGTGCCCCGGTCGTGTCGCCGACGAGTTCGACGCGGTCGCCGTTGACGACCTTCTTGCGGCCGAGTTCCCGAGCGGTGGTCGCCGTGATTCTGGCATCGCCGACGAGCACCGTGTATCGCCCGCGATCGACGGCGAGCACCCATCCCGAGACGGCCTGCTTATGCTCAGGCCGCACCTTGGTGCGCGGGCGATTACCCTTCGGATTCGGGCGCACACGAACATCAGACTCGTCGAATTCCGGCTCGTCGTCGTCGCCTTCGCTCCACCAACTCACCGGGCGAGCCGCTCCCACAAGTCGGCGAACTGGGGGAGGGTCTTCGAGGTACAGCCGATGTCGTCAACGACCACCCCGGGGACCACGAGGCCAATGATTGCGCCGGTCGTGGCCATGCGGTGGTCGGCATAGGCCCTCCATGGGCCGCCGTGCAGCGGTGCGGGTTCGACGATGAGCCCGTCAGGCAGTTCGGTCACCTTGCCACCGAGTGCGTTGATCTCGGCAGCGAGGGCCGCGACGCGGTCGGTTTCGTGGTGGCGAATGTGCCCGATGCCAGTGAACGTCGAGGTTTCTCGGGCAAGGGCCGCGAGACCAACGAGGTTCGGCACGAGTTCGCCAGCGTGCGCGAGATCGAGGGTCACGCCGCGAATACCATCGGATGGTCCGGTAACGGTGAGCCGGTCACCGTCGCGGGTGACCGTTGCCCCGAAAGCTGGCAGCAGGTGCTCAAGCTCGGCGCCGACCTGGGTCGTGGTGGCGGGCCATCCGGTGATCGTCACCTCGCCGCCGGTGGCAACCGCGGCCGCGAGGAACGGCGCCGCGTTCGAGAGGTCTGGTTCGATGTCGATGTCGGCCGCGCCGATCGCGCCTGGCGCGACGACCCAACGTCCGACCTCGGGGGAGCGCACCTCAACACCGCGCACGCGCAGTGTCTCAACCGTCATCTCAATATGTGGCAGGCTCGGCACTCGCTCGCCGTCGTGTCGCAGGTCGAGGCCGTGCTCGAACCGGGCTGCCGACAGCAGCAGACCAGACACAAACTGGCTCGACGCCGACGCATCGATGGTGAGCTCACCACCTGCGACCCGGCCGGTGCCGTGCACCGTGAACGGCAGGGTGCGTCGGCCGTCATCGTTCAGATCAACGCCGATCTTCTGCAGACCCTCGATCACGCCAGACATTGGCCGGTTGCGGGCGTACGCGTCGCCATCGAACGTGGTCGGGCCGAGCGCCAGTGCCGCCACGGGCGGCAAGAACCGCATCACCGTGCCGGCCAGCCCGCAGTCGATCGTGGTTGATCCGATCAGCTCATCGGGCGGGGTGATGCGCAGATCAGGGCCATATTCGCCGCGGCCAGCGATGCGTTCAATGTGCACACCAAGTGCACGCAGGCCCTCGATCATGAGTTCGGAATCGCGCGACCAGAGCGGGGCGTGGAGCACCGATGGGCGGTCGGCCAGCGCGGCAAGCACCAATTCACGGTTGGTGAGCGACTTCGACCCAGGCAGTGACACCGTCGAGCGGATCGGGCCGGGAGCGACCGGCGCGCGCCATCCACCCTCGGGTACGTCAGACACGCCGGTGGCGAGCGGATCCGGGGTGGGCCTGGAATATGGCGAGAACTGCATCGGTTATCTAGAGTACCGGTCGGTTTCGGCCGAACGTCTGGAGCGAAAAGGGGCAAAATGCCGGCAACCGCACTGTTGCCCCGTACTGCGCAGCCTCGAGCGGCAACGGGTGCTGCCTTGCTGCGGTCACTACACTTGGCATCAATGAGCAGCCAGGTCACACCAGTTCCCGATTTGGGCACGCTGTTCGAAGCGCAGGCAATGCCGCTCATCGACCAGTTGTACGCCGCTGCGTTGCGCATGACGCGCAACCCGGCTGACGCCGAAGACCTCGTGCAAGACACCTACGCGAAAGCGTTTGGCGCGTTCGCCCGGTTCGAGCAGGGCACGAACCTCAAGGCGTGGCTGTACCGAATTCTCACGAACACGTACATCAACCAGTACCGCAAGAAGCAGCGGGAGGGGTTCACCAGCCCAATCGACGAACTCGAGGACTGGCAGCTCGGCGGCGCAGAGTCGACCACCGCCACCGCCGGCCGTTCGGCTGAGGCTGAGGCGATCGACCGGTTGCCGTCGGCAACGGTCTCGGCGGCGCTGCAGGCGCTGCCAGAAGACTTCAGGACCGTGATCTACTTCGCGGACGTCGAGGGATACTCGTACCAAGAAATCGCCGACATGATGCACACCCCGATTGGAACCGTGATGAGCCGCCTGCATCGAGGTCGCCGCGCACTGCGCGTGGCACTCGCCGATTACGCGGCAGAGCAGGGGTTCGACGTGTCAAATACCAAGGGAGGCGCCAAGTGACCGACTGCGGTTGCGAGAAGGCCCGGGCCGAGCTCGAAGAGTTGCTCCACGATGAGCTGTGCCGCGAGGACGCTGCGGTGCTGCGCGAGCATATCGAGGGCTGCGACGGATGCGCCGGGGAGTACCACATCGGTCAGGTGATCTCTGAGGTGGTGCAGCGGGCGTGCAAAGAGGCCGCTCCCGCCGACCTCCGCTCACAGGTGCTTGCGCGCCTGCGTGAGATGCAGACCGCCCCGTAACTGAAGTCCCGCCCACTGACGTTGGGCGCACCACGTGTGCCCGGCCAACCGGGCCGCTGTGCGCCAGCCAGCAGAGCCGTTGTGCCGACGATCGGCCGCCAGCATGCAACAAACGGCCCGGGGAAACTCCCACGGGCCGCTCGTTGCGTTTCGCTACTAGAGCGTCAGCGCGCGCGCGATCAGGTCGGCTTGCTCGACTGCGTGTCGCTTGGCTGAACCGGTGGATGGCGATGCCGAAGCCGGCCGCGACACTACCCGCACCGGGCGATCGCCGAGTTTGTTCGTCTCAATGATGAAGAACGGCCAGGCGCCCTGGTTCTCCGGCTCGTCCTGCACCCACACGAACTCGGCGTTCGGGTACGAGTATCCCGCCGACTTCAATTCCGCACCAGGCAGCGGGTAGAGCTGCTCGACGCGCACCAGGGCGATTTCGGGGTTCGGGTTCTTCTCGAGCTCGGCGAGCAAGTCGTAGTAGACCTTGCCCGACATGAAGAGCACCCGCTTCACCGCGTTCTTGTCGGTGATTCGAGCGTCGTCGATCACCGGGCGGAACTCACCCTCGGTGAAGTCTGCGACCTCACTCGTGGCGCCGCGCAGGCGCAGCATGGCCTTCGGGGTGAAGACAATGAGCGGGCGGCGCGGACGCGCATACGCCTGACGACGCAGCAGGTGGAAGTACGACGCTGGCGTCGACGGACGAGCCACGGTCATGTTGTCTTCAGCGCAAAGCTGCAGGTACCGCTCAATACGGGCCGAGGAGTGGTCCGGGCCCTGGCCCTCGTAGCCGTGGGGCAGCAGCAGCACGAGGCTCGAATACTGGCCCCACTTCTGCTCGGCCGACGAAATGAACTCGTCGATCACGGTCTGGGCGCCGTTCGCGAAATCGCCGAACTGCGCTTCCCAGAGCACCAGGGTGTCTGGTCGCTCGACCGAGTAGCCGTACTCGAACGCCATGGCGGCGTATTCGCTCAGCAGCGAGTCGTAGATCGACAGACGCGCCTGACGCTCAGCCAAGTTCGAGAGTGGCAGCCATTCCTGACCGTTGACCCGGTCGTGGAGCACCGCGTGGCGCTGCACGAACGTGCCGCGGCGGGCATCCTGACCGACGAAGCGCACGTTGGTGTCTTCGAGCAGCAGCGAACCGATCGCGAGCAACTCACCGAAGCCCCAGTCGATCTGGCCGGACCGGCTCATCTCGACGCGCTTCTGCATGAGCTGCGCGAGCTTCGGGTGCACGGTGAAGCCCGCAGGCGGGTTGCCGTGTGCGTCACCGATCGCGCGAACCACCTCGAGCGGCACGGCGGTCGCCAGCGGTGCTGGCTCGGCCGCGGGCTCCTCGGTGGATGCTCCGCCGACCACCGGAATCGCACCGGTCTGTGCCGCGTGCGTCTCGCTGAAGGCCCGCTCAAGGCGCTGCTGGAAGTCAGCGTGCGCGCGCTCGTACTCTTCTTCGGTGATGTCACCGCGGCCAACGAGCGCCTCGGTGTAGAGCTTTCGCACCGACCGCTTTGCCTCGATGAGGTTGTACATCAGCGGCTGGGTCATCGACGGGTCATCGCCCTCGTTGTGACCGCGGCGGCGGTAGCAGACGAGGTCGATGACCACATCGCGCTTGAATTCCTGACGGTAGCGGTAGGCAAGTTGCGCTACCCGAACCACGGCCTCAGGGTCGTCACCGTTCACGTGGAACACCGGCGCCTGAATCGTCTTCGCCACATCGGTTGAGTACTGCGATGAGCGCGCATCGCTCGGCACGGTCGTGAACCCAACCTGGTTGTTGACCACCAGGTGGATGGTTCCACCCGTGCGGTACGCCCGAAGCTGTGACATCTGCATGGTCTCGAGCACCACACCCTGACCGGCCATCGCCGCGTCACCGTGCACGAGGATCGGCAGCACGCCGAACTCACCCGCCGGCTTGCGGTCTTGCTTGGCCCGCACGATACCTTCGAGCACGCCATCGACGGCTTCGAGGTGCGATGGGTTCGCGGCCAGGTAGACCGGCATCTGCGAGCCGTCTTCGGCGGTGAACGTGCCGCGGGTACCGAGGTGGTACTTCACGTCACCTGAACCGCTACCCGACGATGCACCTTCGAACTCGCGGAACACCTGACCATAGGTCTTGCCCGCAATGTTCGTGAGCACGTTCAGTCGACCACGGTGGGCCATGCCGATCGCGGCCTCGTCGAGGTTGTCTTCGGCGGCGCCCTGCAGGATCTCGTCGAGGAGGGCGATCATTGACTCGCCACCCTCGAGGCTGAAGCGCTTCTGGCCGACGTATTTCGTCTGCAGGAAGGTCTCGAAGGCCTCCGCTTCGTTCAGCTTGCCGAGGATGCGCATCTGCTCATCGTGGGTCGGCTTCTCGTACTTGCGCTCGACCTGCTGCTGGATCCACTTGCGGCGAACCGGGTCAGCAATGTGCATGTACTCGATGCCGATCGTGCGGCAGTACGAATCGCGCAGCACACCGAGAATTTCGCGCAGCAGGGCGGTGCGGGTGTTGCCGAACCCGCCGGTGACGAATTCGCGGTCGAGGTCCCAGAACGTCAACCCATGGTTTTCAAGGTTGAGATCTGGATGGTTCCGCTGCACGTATTCGAGCGGGTCGATGTCGGCCATGAGGTGGCCGCGCACCCGGAACGCGTTGATGAGTTCCTGCACACGGGCGGTCTTGTCGACCGCGCTGGCCAGGTCAACCGCGATATCGGGCGCCCACTGGATCGGCTCGTAGGGCAGACGAAGGGCGGCGAAGACGTTCTCGTAGAAGTTCCGCTGCCCGATGAGCAGTTCGTGCACCTTCTTCAGGAACTCACCCGAACCGGCGCCCTGAATGACTCGGTGGTCATAGGTCGAGGTCAGCGTGATCGTCTTCGAGATACCGAGGTTCGCGAGCACCTTCTCGCTCGCACCCTGGAACTCAGCCGGGTACTCGAGGGCGCCAGCGCCAATGATCGCGCCCTGCCCCTTCATGAGTCGAGGGACCGAATGCACCGTGCCGATGCCGCCCGGGTTCGTGAGCGAGATCGTTGCGCCCGCGAAATCGTCGGCGGTGAGCTTGTTGTTGCGAGCACGCGAGACGAGGTCTTCGTACGCAACGAGGTACTCGTTGAACGTCATCGTTTCGGCGCGCTTGATGGCCGGCACCAACAGTGCGCGGGTGCCATCGGGCTTGGGAATATCGATTGCGATGCCAAGGCCAATGTGGGCCGGCTTCACGAGGGAGGGCTTGCCGTCGACCTCGGAGTAGAAGACGTTCTGGCTTGGGAACTCTTTGAGCGCCTCGATGATCGCCCAGCCGATCAGGTGCGTGAACGAAACCTTGCCACCGCGGGTGCGCTTGAGGTGGTTGTTGATCACGATGCGGTTGTCGATCAGGAGCTTCGCCGGCACGGTGCGCACACTGGTCGCGGTCGGGACCGTGAGCGAGGCATCCATATTGGCGGCGAGGGTCTTCGGCAGCCCGCGGAGCGGGAGCACCTCGTCGGCGTCGGCATCGGCCGCATTGTGCGGGGTCGCCACCGGGAGGTCAGCTGGCACCGGCGTCGTCTGCGGTGCGCGAGAGGTCGTGCGAGCCTCAACTGGTGCAGTGTTCGGATGCGCCGTGCTGCTGGGCGTCGCAATCGTCGGTGCCGCAGCGGCCGGTGCGGCAGCGGGTGCGGTGGTGACCTCTGCAACCGGTGCGCTCGCCGCTACCGGGGCAGTCTCGGCTGGCGTCGGCTCAGCAGCCTGCGCGGCCGCGGCTGCTGCCTTGGCCAACTGGAGCGCGTGGTACTGCTCGAGCACGGGCCACCACGTCTTGTCGACGGAGTCACGACTTGCGGTGAACTGTTCGTACAGTTCTTCAACAAGCCATTCATTGGCTCCGAAGTCACTGGCTGCTTGGTCGGACCCGGTTCCGGTCATTTGGCTGGACACAGGCGCTGGCCTCTTCCTCGTCGGTGCGTACGGTCGGCATCCACGCCAGACCAATGCCTCGATCAGGATGCCCCCAATAGCCTACGCCCAGTCGCCCGAAACCAACGCCTGCGCGTAGCGTTACTTCCATGCGATTCATCGGCCCCGCGCCAGCGCACGATCTGACCTACTCGGACGTGTTTCTCGTGCCCTCCCAAAGCGACGTTTCGAGCCGCTTCGATGTGTCGCTCGACTCCGGTGACGGGTCGGGAATGTCCACGCCGGTTGTCTCGGCGAATATGAACTCGGTCACCGGGCCACGACTTGCGGCGACGATGGCGAGGCGCGGCGGCCTCGGCGTGATTCCACAGGACCTGCCGCTGTCAGAACTTGCCGCGGCCGTGCGGGCGGTCAAAGGGCAGTCGCCGACCTACGACACTCCGTTCGCGGCGTCGCCAGACCGGTCGGTCGCTGAGGTGCTGCGCGAATTACCACCGGTCGAGGGTCATGGTGTCGTGGTGAGCGATGAACGCGGTTACCTCGGATTCGTTGCATCGAGCGAGCTGGCACATGCCCTGCCGGATGCCCCGATCGGTGACCTCGTGCGCACTAGCACCGCGATTGACGCCGACGATGTGACGACGCCTCGTCAGGTGTTTGATCTACTCACCGAAGCCGGCCTCGAGGTGGTCCCGGTCATGCGGCACGGCCATATCGTCGGCACGATCAGCCGTCGCAGCGCGCTTCGCAGCACGATTTACCAGCCAAATATCGACGAGCAGGGCCGCCTGAGAGTGGCGGTGGCGCTCGGCATTCGCGGCAATCTCGTTGAGAAGGCGGCCGCGCTCGTCGAGGCTGGGGTTGATGTGTTGGTGGTCGACACCGCGCATGGACACCAACGCGGAACGCTCGACGCGCTGCGCGAGGTGCGCGACGCGAACCTTGGTGTGCCGGTCGTGGCGGGCAATGTCGTCACCGCCCAAGGCGCCGCCGATCTCATTGAGGCTGGCGCGAACATTGTGAAGGTCGGAGTTGGTCCTGGTGCGATGTGCACCACTCGGATGATGACTGCGGTCGGTCGGCCGCAATTCTCTGCCGTGCTCGAATGCGCGGCGGCTGCTCGGTCGCTGGGCGGCCACGTGTGGGCTGACGGCGGGGTGCGGCATCCACGCGATATCGCGCTCGGACTCGCCGCCGGCGCTTCGGCAGTGATGGTTGGCTCGTGGTTTGCCGGCACGATCGAGGCGCCGGGGGAGCTTCGGCGCGATGCATCCGGCCGGTTGTTCAAAGAGAGCTGGGGGATGGCGTCAGCGAAAGCCGTCTCTGCCCGATTCGCGAAACTCGATGCCTATGAACTCGCGCGCAAAGAGATGTTCGCCGAAGGAATCTCATCGTCGTCGGTGCTGCTCGACCCGCTGCGCCCATCGGTTGAAGACCTGCTTGACATGATCACCACCGGGGTGCGTAGTTCGTTCACCTACGCGGGTGCGCGCTCACTCGCCGAGTTCTGGGATCGCGCGGTCGCTGGTGTGCAGTCGGCCGCCGGCTACGAAGAGGGCAAGGCGCGCAGCATTGTCTGAGTGGATGCTGCTGGCGATTGGCCTACTGCTCACGATCGGAACCGGGCTCTTCGTCGCCTCTGAGTTTGCCCTCGTCAACCTCGACCGGGCCGAACTTGAAGCGCGCCGCGCCCGCGGCGAAACCCGCCTATCGCTCACAATCCGGGCGCTTCGACACACCTCAACGCACCTCTCCAGCGCACAACTCGGCATCACCCTCACCACGCTGCTCACCGGGTTCACCCTCGAGCCCGCGTTCGCTGGGCTGCTCGCCGCACACCTGCACGCGACCGGGTTGGACGATGCGGCGCTGCACGTTGTGGCATCCGTCATCGCAGTCGCACTTGCCACGTTGCTCTCGATGCTGCTGGGAGAGCTGGTGCCGAAAAACTTCGCCCTCGCGCTCCCGGTGGCAACGGCGAAGGCCGTCATGGGCTTCCAGGTCGCGTTCACGTGGATGTTTCGACCCGCGGTCGCGGCACTCAACGGCGCCGCAAACGGGATCTTACGAGCCATCGGGGTCGAGCCGAAAGAGGAACTCTCCGGGGCACGCTCACCCGATGAACTCGCGTCACTGCTCCGCCGTTCGGCGAATGCCGGCATGCTCGAACATGACACCGCCACGTTGCTCGGGCGTACCCTGCGCTTCTCTGAGCACGATGCATCCGATGTGATGACCCCGCGCCCCAGGGTGGCGGCCGTGCGTCGCACTGACCCCGTCGAGGCGGTGCTCGAACTCTCGCGCCAGACCGGGCTGTCGCGGTTCCCGGTGCATGAAGAAGATCTCGACGACATCGTCGGCCTGGTGCATGTGAAGCAGGCCGTGGCGGTGCCACGGGCCCGGCGGGCCGAGGTGCCGGTGTCGGCGCTCACCACCGAGGTGTTGCGGGTGCCCGAGACGATGGGACTCGACTCGCTGCTCGGCGAACTCCGCGGTCGCGGCTACCAGATGGCGGTGGTCGTCGATGAGTATGGCGGCACGGCGGGCGTGGTGACCCTCGAAGATCTCGTCGAAGAACTGGTCGGCGAAGTCGCCGACGAACACGACCGCTCACGCGCGGGAGTGGTGCGGCGTGGCAAGGCGGTGAGCTTCCCCGGAATGCTTCGCCCCGATGAGTTGCTTGACCGAACGGGGATTCATGTACCGGAACATGTCGACTACGAAACGGTCGCCGGGTTCGTGATCGCCGCACTCGGGCGCATGCCGAGGGTGGGCGATTCGATCAATGTCGAAGATGGTCGCCTCATCGTGCAGCGGCTCGACGGCCGCCGGATCGACCGGATTCGATTCGAACCTGCGGTGTCCGATGCAGGGGAGAGTGGCGATGTCTGATCTTGCTGGCCTCGCCTGGTTTGTGGTGCTGCTGCTCGGGAACGCATTCTTCGTCGCGGCTGAATTCGCAGTGATTTCGGCTCGCCGTAGTCAGGTCGAACCGCTGGCCGATGCGGGTAAGCGCGGCGCGCGCACGGCGATCTGGGCGATGGAACACGCGACCCTCATGCTCGCCATGAGTCAGCTCGGCATCACGATTTGTTCGTTGCTGATCCTGAACGTATCCGAGCCCGCGATTCACCACCTGCTGGAGGCCCCGCTGCACGCATCAGGGCTTCCGGATGCCGCGGTAAGCGCGATCTCATTCGCGATCGCACTGGTACTGGTGTCGGCGCTGCACGTCGTGTTCGGCGAAATGGTGCCGAAGAACCTCTCGTTCGCGCGCCCCGACCGGGCAGTCCTGCTGCTCGCACCGCCGCTGGTGTGGTGTGCGCGGGTGTTTAAACCCGTGATCATCGCGATGAATGCAAGTGCGAACGCCGTGCTGCGGCTGTTCGGAGTTGAGCCGAAGTCGGAGGCAGTGTCGGCGTTCACGCTCGAAGAAGTGCAAACGATTGTGAACCAGTCCCGCCGTGAGGGCGTGTTGAACGATGCATCTGGCACGCTCTCGGCCGCGTTCGAGTTCACGGCGAAACGGGTGCATGACATCGCGTTGCCGCTCGACAAACTGGTGACCCTGCCACCCGGGGCGACCCCTGGCGACGTCGAACGTGCGGTCGCGCAGCATGGGTTCTCGCGCTACGTATTGCTCGGTGATGACGGCGAACCCGATGGCTACGTGCACCTGAAGGACGTCATCGACCTTGATGAGGACGAGTTCGATGACCCGCTCCCGGCGAAACGGGTACGGCGGCTGCAGTCGATCTTCGAAGAGACCGAACTCGAGGACGCGCTCGCGACCTTCCGCCGCGCGGGCGGCCACGTGGCACGTTCGTTCGCCGCCGACGGGTCAACCACCGGAGTGCTCTTTCTTGAAGACATCATCGAAGAGCTCGTCGGCGAAGTGCAGGACGCGACCCAGCGCTAGCGCTGCACCTGGCGGTGCCGCCGACTCTTGGTCGGCTGTAGATGGTACGAAACCGACCGATAGGTGTACCCCAGTTGTGGGTATACACCCCGCGGCTCTGGCGTGATGGCAATGGTCGAAATTCGGCGTATTTCCGCGGTTCTGGCTGCTCGATGGGATGTTTCGCAAACATTTGGCGAGAATTGGCTGGTCAGATCTGGGTTCGAGAGGATCTTGCGCCACCCCCCCCGGGTTGGTCTAGGTTCGCAACGAATTGGTAGTTGCCAATTGTCGCGGGCTTGTGGGGGCGGTTCATTGTGGCGCGGTTGTTCGGCGTTCGTCGGGTTGCGGTGTCGGTCGCGGTTGCTGCGTGTGTGGCGTTGGTGCTGACTGATGGGGTGACGGCGTCGTCTGATACGGGTGGGATTCAGTGGGCGGCATTCGCGAAGCCGGTGACGTTGATTGGCCCGGATGTACCGTTGCTCGATTCTGAATCGCACTGGGTTTCGTTCCTAGTGTTTTCCGGGGCTGACGGTTGTCAGCTGGTGTGATTCGAGGTCAGCGTAGTACGCGTCCTCGATCTCGGTCGGGGTGCGGTACCCGAGTTCTGAGTGCAGGCGCTGGTTATTCCACCACCAGACCCATTCCAGGGTCGCGAGTTCGACTTGCTCGACCGTGCGCCACGGGCCTTGCCGGCGGATCAGTTCGGTCTTGTACAACCCATTCACCGCTTCCGCGAGGGCGTTGTCGTACGAGTCACCGACGGTCCCAGTCGATGGGTTCGCACCGAGTTCGATGAGCCGGTCGGTATACACCAACGACATGTAGTTCGACCCGTGGTCCGAGTGATGGGTGAGCCCGGTCAGGTCGCCACCGGCCGCCCACGCCGCCATGTCCAGCGCCTGCAACGGGAGCACCTCTGCACGCAATGTCGATGCGACATTCCAACCCACGATTCGTCGGGAACAGGCATCGGTCACGAACGCGACATAGGCAAATCCCTGCCAGGTTCGCACATACGTGATATCCGCGACCCACAACCGGCGCGGTGCGACCGCCCGGAACCGGCGTTGCACGAGATCCGTGGGCAGCGCACCCGCCGGGTCAGCGCGAGTCGTGAACACCTTCCGGCTGCGCTTCACACCACGGATTCCCAGCCCACGCATGATCCGCCCGGTCTGGTCACGACCGATCACCCACCCTTGCCGACGCAGCAACGCATGCATCTTCCGCACCCCGTACACGCCGTAATTCTCAGCATGAAGCCGGGTCAGCTCAGTACCGAGCAGCTGATCAGAGAGCCGCCGCGACGACGGCAGCCGCGTTTTCGCCGCCCGGTATCCACGGGCAGTGATGAACCCACTCTCCGTCGCACGCAGAGTGCGACAGATGGCCTCGACCCCGAAACGATCCCGGTACATATCGACGTACCCGATCATCTCGTCGTGGGGCGGTCGAGTTCCGCTGCGAAAAACGCGGACGCAGTCCGCAGGATCTCGTTCGCACGCCGCAACTCCGCGTTCTCACGCTTGAGCTGCTTGAGTTCGGCAGACTCGGTCGACGTCACCCCCGGGCGAACACCAGCGTCGACCTCGGCCCGGCGACGCCACTTCCGTAACGTCTCGAACCCAACCCCGAGCCGGGCACCAACATGACGAATCGCGGCGTACTCGGTCTCATGGTCAGGCAACGCTTCCTCGACCATCCGAACTGCCCGCTGCCGAAACTCCGGCGCAAACTGACGTGGCATGGTTCATCCTCTCAAACGAGACGGAACCAAACCCAGTGCGATTCAGTGCAATAAAGGATCTTTGCCATCGAGTCAAGAAAATATCTATCGTTTACTTAATCCCCTACTTGTGTCGGGCACCGTAAACACCGTGTGGGGCATCTCGAAAATAGCCACCGGTTTGAAGTTAATCGCCGCCGGAATACTTACTAGCGAAACGGTGGCAGGAGCTGTCGTCGGGTTCGCCTTGGGGGGGGGTATCATGTCGTCACCGGCGTCTACAAGACTGCGCTGGGGCACGCGCAGTTTGTCGAGGGCATGAAGGACCCGATGGTTGACATCACTATCCCAGATTTCGTTTATGCCGTTGGCGAGGGCCTGATTCCGAAATTCGCCTCGGTCAAAATTGAGGAACTCATCGGGAGGTTGCCATAACATGCAGATCGTTCTCACACTGGTTGCTACGACAGTATGGATTGTGCTTCGGGTTTTGTATTTTTGGCCCGCGTTTGTAGTCGCATTCGCCTGGTGGATTGCGGGCGCGGCGCGGCGCGGATTCAGCCCCAAAGATGTGTACTGCCTCATCGAAGTCGCGTCGTTTCGGTTTACCGCTCGGGCCTTCGCGCCGTTCCTGTTAACAGAGCTGAGGCACGTGCCTTCGGCTTCGCTCCCAGCCGTGGCGGCGTGGCGAAAGCAAGTCCGGTACTCGATTTTCGCCGGGTGGATACCTTTTGGCAGTACGCCCAGGTCCACGAATCGTCCCAGGTTTCACAGTTCACCGAAATCCAGATGAGCCAGCTTGGGGGACACACCATGGGGTTTCCTGCCAGGTCAACGAGCGGGATCCCAACTGCGAAGGGCCGACTAACGGCCTGGAGTGCCGGAGGGTGAGAGTGCGTGGGTCAGAGCAACCCGGCAAGGGTGCGACCTGCGACTATTGCCACTTGCCGAGGTATGCGGTCGAGGTGACGGTGAGTGGCGAGGTTCGGCCTTTTTCGAGCGCGAGGGATGCTGCGTCGAGGGGCGCTGGCCGCTTCGCGTCGAACAATTCGCCGTCGCGCGTGATGACGGTGAGTTCATCGACGTGCGGCGATTGTGCGGATTTGTACCGATTCGCAACTCACCCATTTTCGGTTGCCGATTTGCTGATTTCGTATCCCACTCAAGTCACTGGGAGCCGGCGTTGAATAAACCACCAATCGCGATAGCGGCAACCCTTGTGGCCATGCTCCTAATTGCAACCGTCGGTTGCACCTCCGACGAGAACCCCGGAGTTGTGAAACGCTACGCACAAGAATTGTTGCGCGATTCGCCGCCATCGATCGAAACCACAAGATATTGTGGTCAGCCGTTTAATGCCGAGGCCGGCCACGGGGTAGTGGCGGGCCGCGCGTCCACTCTTGACGACGTGTTCGAGCTTGTACGTTCGGCAGGATTAGACCCTGCCGACTTCCCCTATTTGAAGGGAGGCGATACCACACACACCGAGGTGTGTCTAACTCGTGCAACATCAGGGAGCAGAATCGGATTTACCTTGTTCTACTCGATCAATGAATATCGTGATGGCGGGTTTATCTACCTGGGCGCAAGCTTGGACTGAGCGCTCGCAGTCGTTGCAACAAGCGAAGGCGCCCCGAAGTCACCTCAGATGCGGCTGGAGGTTGTGGCTCAGGTGCATCGAACCAATGCGAGCTTGCATGTCTTCGCTATTGGGTCACGGACGGCGCATTCCAAAATTTCGGAAGAGCGGTCCAAGCTGATGCCCTCCGCGGTGCAGTCGGGGCTCCCAGTCGCCACTGCAGGCACGAACTTCGTCTACTACACTGCCGCGACCGGTGTTGCTGCAGGGGCTGGCACCGTGAATGGGGCACCGGCGAACAACTGTGGTGTCGCGACCGGCGCACCCCAGTGGGGCCTCCTCGCATCCACCACCACCACCCCGTTCTCGAGCACCGGGTCAGCCACGGTCACCAAGGTGGTCTACGACAGTTGGGGACGTGCGGTCGGCAGCAAACGCTCCGGCGACACCACCTGGTCCTGTGTCACATTCGACTCCCGCGGTCGACCGACAACAGCGACCATGTCCGCCTTTGGGACCGCACCAGCGAAAACAACCACCACGAAGTACACCGCAACCGGCGCCTACGACGCGACCGGGGTACCCACCGGTGACCCGTTGACCGGGTCCATCCAAGACCCCGCCGGGACAATCACGACGACGACCGACTTCCTGGGTCGGATTCTGACCTACACCGACGTGTGGGGCACCATCACCACGTACACCTACGAAAACCTCACCGGGCGACTCCTCACCAGCTCGGTCGTGACGCCCGGGATGGCGGCGAAAGCGAACGAGTACGTGTACAACACGATCGGGCAACTCACCAGTGTGAAAGACGGTGGGAATACCATTGCGACTGTGACCTACGACACGTTCGGGCAACTCGGCACGGTGACGTATCCGACCGGTGCCGGGAACAACGGCAACGGGTCAAGCCTGTCCCAGATGGTCCGTGATCTTGCCGGGCGCACCACCGGGATCACCTGGTCGTACCCGTCGCAACCCTCGATTGCGGATAACGTGACCAGGTCCCAGTCTGGGCGGATCATTCAGGACGTCACCACCCGCGGTGGGACCACGAAAACATCGACGTACACCTATGACACCGCGGGCCGGTTGATTACTGCGGCAATCCCGCAACACAACCTGAGCTACGGGTATGGCACCGCCACCTGCGGGGTCACCACCGCGGGCATGGATGGGAACCGCACGAGCGCGACGGATGTGGAAACCGCGACTGGGAACACGACGACTACGAAGTACTGCTACGACCAAGCCGACCGGCTCACGTCCTCGACGGTCACGAACCCGGTCGCCGGGTCAAACCCGGTCGCGAACGGCCTCGCCACCACCGACCTGGCCTACGACGCCCACGGGAACACGACGAAACTCGCCGATCAAACGATCAGTTACGACGCAGCCGATAACCACTTGTCGACGGTGACGTCAACCACGTCTGTTGTGTATGTGCGGGATGCGACCGGGCGGCTGGTGTCCCGCACCGCAACCGATACCGGGCAGCCCGCGGTGATCACCCGGTACACGTACGCCGGGCCGGGCGACAGTGCGTGGGCGCTCCTTGACGGGGCAAACGCCCGCCTGCAGCGCACGATCAACCTGCCCGGCGGCGCCATGGTCCAAGTCGACTCGACCGGGTCGCAAACCTGGTTCTACCCAAACCTGCACGGTGACATCATCATGACCGGCAACGGGAGTGGCGCCCTCGTCATGTACGACCCGTTCGGGCAAACCCAAGACCCTGCCACCGGGCTCTACGGCACCACCGGCGGCGACGACGCCGGGCCGGACACCCTCAACGGGAACCAGGATTACGGCTGGGTCGGCAACCACCAGAAACTCACCGAACACCAAGGATCGATCGCGACCATCGAAATGGGCGCCCGCCAATACGTCCCCGCCCTCGGCCGGTTCCTCGAAACCGACCCCATCGAGGGCGGCGTCACCAACGCCTACGACTACCCCGCCGACCCCATCAACGGATACGATCTCACCGGACAATTCTGCGACTCACTTACCCCCTGCGGTGACTGGATCGACATGGGCGCTGGGCGCTTCTACCGGTATGGTGGCCCATATGGCTACCACAAGGCTTACCCCACAATAGGATCGCCGTTCAAATCGAACTCGCAAGCCTTCAAGTATTTCGCCGGGCACCTGGACAAAGTATTCCCGATTCCTGGCTTGCCTAACAATCCGGCCGCGGGCAGCATTCAACATTTAAGACCGTTTGGTCTTGGTGATAACCCGGTGCGAGTTGTGGCCGTCACTGATCTTTCGCTAACTCTTGAATCCCTTCCGGGCCATGCTGAAGGTGCAGGCAATTTGATCACATTTACCTTTAGCAATGACGGCAAAACATTAGACGTAATCTCCTTCGGGCGGATCGCACGCGGATGTCCGATTCCGGTCGTCCCCGGCAATTGCATTGCAGATCGAGCTTGGAGCCAGCTGGGGGCGAACTGGACTAACCAGGTGGCTTATCGATACCTTCCTGGGAATTGACGCCATGATGACCGATCAGCCCCGCTTTTTACCATCTCTGATCGTTGCGAGCCTCGTTGCAGCTGCAGCCTGGATATTCGTCAATTTATTCTATTTCGGCGCGGGCGTTTTTGGTGTCACCATCGACGGTCGCGCGTCAATTACTCCGTGGTTTGATAGTTCGCAGGAACAATTGTGTTCTGGTGTGTACGCACCGGTGCTAATTCTGTCGCAACTCCTCATTCGTCACCGCTGGGCGCGAGTGATTCCGATTATCATTGAACTCCTAACTATTATTTCCCTCGAGTCGTGGGCTGGGCGCAGGATAGATGGCGCAACTGTCGCTGCAGCCTTTATTTTTATTGTTGGCGCTGCGATATTCGTCTCCGTTTTACCCGAGCTGCTTGGCGGCGGTGTGATCGCAAATGGAATTGTCCCGATCGTTGGAGTCATCGCAGGTCTAGCACGAGGCTTGCCCGGAGAATGTGTGGTGTGGTTCGGGGCGGGCGTCGTGCTTGTGACGACACGTGCAATTGTCGCGTGGAAAAATCGCTCGCAACCATCGCCCTCCGTGGCAAAATTTCTTGGGGCTTTGTTCGCTCATGTTGTGGCGGCCGGGCTGCTTGTCGGTGCGCCGTTCATTTGCTTGATTGGTAGTCACTAGGGTGCGGCGGCGTGTCCCGATCGCACGAGTGCGTCGGATACCCCGACGACGGGGTCTGTGACGACAACGAACTACTGAATCGCACTGGGTTTCGCTCCGGCTTGACGTGCCCTGGCTTTCGGTCCGGTGGTTTTGAGAGGATGAACCATGCCACGTCAGTTTCCGCCGGAGTTCCGGCAGCGTGTGCTCAGGATGATCGAGGGGACCTGGGTCCGTTGAAGGTTGAGTTGACTCGTGTCCTCGCGCCGCCAGGTTGGCGACTGGTTTCAGTATCGTCTCGTATTCGATTGGTGTGAGCCGCCCGAGCGCGCGTTGCCGCCGCCGCCGATGGTAGGTGCGTTCGATCCAGGTCACGATCGCGATCCGCAGCTCGGCCCGGGTGTGCCAACGTCGTTGACTCGGCTACCGCACGAGTGACCGGAGCCAGCTCTCAAGCGACGCGGCATCCGTAAACACATGCGCCTGCCCACCGACCGAGCGCGCACCTTCGACGTTGTCTTCGCGGTTATCAACGAACACAAACTGCGATGGTTCGATGCCGAGCTCGGCGATCACATGCTCGTAGATATCTGCGTTGGGCTTCACCATGTCGAGCTCGCCGCTCACGAAGACCTGCTCGAAAAGGTCACCGATCGAACCATGCCGAAACCAACTCGCAAAATCGCGACCCGCATTTGAGAGCAGCGCGAGGCGGGTGCCGCCAGCCTTGAGGGCGTAGAGCACATCGAGCGTTGCCCGGTTCAGGGTCATCCACCCGCGCACATCGAGCGCCCAAAGCTCGTCGATATCGGCATCTGACCACGAGGCCCCGCCGGCCGCGCCCACCATCCGCCAGTACTCGCGCACGCTGAGCGTGCCGCGGTCGAGGGCAAGCCGATTGGCGGCGTAGGCGCTGAGGAGCGCCTCAGCGTTTGCTGGCGTGACGCCACCCCTCGCCTGCAACCTGGCGGAATCTTCGGCGGTCGGCGTGACCGAGATCACCTCGCCGTAATCAAATACGACGACGAGCGGAGCGAGGGCAATTGGTGCGAGCGCTGGCTGCGACATAGCCGCCACCATATCGTGGACACATGGATGCCCCGAAGGAATGGACAGCGGTCGACGCCGCCGCCTGGGTCCGCGCGCCAATGTCGGACGACGACAAGTACCGTCGTGGGGTGCTCGGCGTCGTCACCGGGTCGAGCCGGTATCCGGGCGCCGCGGTGCTCGGCGTGGAGGCTGCCGTGCGCACCGGTGTCGGCATGGTGCGCTACCTCGGCGAGGCTACTGGGCAGGTGCTTGCCAGGCGGCCGGAAGCGGTCACCGTGCCGGGCCGGGTGCAGGCGTGGCTGCTTGGCAGCGGTATGGATGCCGCGTCGCGCACTCCCGCCCTCGCTGCGCAACTCGCTGAGGTGCTTGCTGAGGGTCTGCCCACCGTGCTCGATGCGGGCGCACTCGTGCTCGCTCCCGCCACGACCGGTCTGGCCATCCTGACGCCGCACGCTAGAGAGCTTGCGGTGCTGTTCGAGGCGACCGGGGTGACTCCGGTGCCCGATGACCCCGCTGCGCGGGCGGCGCACGCCGCTGAGGCGTATGGTGCCGCCGTGTTGCTGAAAGGGGCGGTGACCCACATCGCGGCGCCGGGTGGGGCCGCGTACACGGTGACCGCGCCGACACACTGGCTCGCCACCGCCGGCACTGGCGACGTGCTCGGCGGCATCCTTGGCGCCGTCCTCGCCACCAACCACGACCGGCTCGGGGAGCCTGCCGCCCTCGCCGCGATTGCCGCCACCGCGGCCTACCTGCACGGGCACGCCGCCCTGGCCGCGAGTGCCGCCGCAGGCGGGGGGCCAGTGCCAGCACTCAGAATTGCCAAGGCTGTCGCGCCCGAGGTGGGCCGACTGCTCGGCTAGTGTTGCCAGCATGGATGGCCCGGCGCTCGCAGCTGGCATCCGATCTCGGGCGCGGATGCAGCGAGCCGTGCTCTGGGTGGCATTCCTGCTCGTCCACGGCCTGCTGATTTGGCTGAATCTGGCACTCAGTTTTCCGCAGCTCGGTCAGATCGAACGCCCACTCGGCGATGTCGAGAACTACCGGCACTGGGTCGCCCAGGCGTTCGAGCACGGCGAAATCGTCGGCATTAGTTCGCCGTGGGTGTATCCAATTCTCGCGTTGCCGCCGATGCTGCTGGCTGGTGTGTTCGGGGCAGCGCCCTACGTGCTCGTGTGGTTGCTGTCGGCGACCGTGGTGAATGCCATCGCGTTCGTCGTGCTCCTTGGACGTGGCGCCTTCGCGAAAGGCCGTCGCCGTGCCGCCTGGTGGTGGCTCGCGTTCCTGCTCCTGATCGGCCCGGTGACCCTCGCGCGGCTCGACGGTCTCACCATGGCGATCGCCGTGGTGGCGCTGCTCCTCGCGCTGCGGCATCCGCGTCTGGCCGCCGCAGTGCTGACCATCGCCGCGTGGATGAAGGTCTGGCCCGCGGCGCTCATCGCGAGCCTCGTGCTCGCCCATCGGCGGCGGCTCTCAATGCTCGCGGTCGTCGGAGTGCTCAGTGGCATCATCGTGATCGGATGCCTCGTGGGCGGCGCCGGAGCGAATGTACTGAGCTTCATTTCCAGCCAGTCCGGTCGTGGGGTGCAACTCGAAGCGCCCATCGCCATGCCGTGGCTGGTCGCTGTTGCGATGGGCAACCCTGACTGGCGGATCGAGTGGGATGCCCAGTTGCTCACCTACCAGGTCGTCGGCCCAGGTGCGGCAGAGGTCGCTGCCGCGACCACCTGGCTGCTTGCAGCGGGAGTGCTGGCGGTCGGTGCGGCCGGGGTGCTTGCCGTGCGGCGCGGCGCACGGGTCTGGGCGCTGCTGCCGCAGCTGTCGGTGGCGCTGGTGTGCGTGTTGATCCTCGGCAACAAGGTGGGCTCACCGCAGTACGTCGTGTGGCTCGCAGCGCCGGTGGTGCTCGGGCTGGTGCTCGCGACTCGTCGATGGATTGCCGCAGCCAGCATCCTGTTGCTGATTGCCGCCCTCACCCAGGTGATCTATCCATTCGGCTACGCCCAATTGCTGCACGCTGACTTGTTCGCAGTCGGAGTGCTCGCACTGAAGTACCTGCTCACGATGTGGATGTTGATCTGGGCGCTGGCCGCGATGCTCCGACTCGGTCGGCACCCGACGCGACACGTTGGGGACGGCCCCCAAAGTGGGGCAATCCGGCTCGGCTAGTCTGGTGCAATGCAACAGTTGAGCGTGACTCCCGGGCGCAGTCTCGTTCGATCTTGGCTCGGTGGCCGACTCGCGATCTGGATCGCCTTTGTGCTGGTGCACGCACTGCTGATCTGGCTGAATCTCAACGCACCGGGTGCCCCACTCGGCGACGTCAAGGGCGTGTACCGAGATTGGGCGATGCTCGCCGCGAGCGAGCTGCAGATTCGCATGGGTATCGATACCCCGTGGGTCTATCCGATTCTCGCCTTCCTACCGATCACCGGTGCCTGGGTGCTCGGACGTGACGCGTACCCGTACACCTGGTTGGCGATGGTCACGGTGCTGAACGCGGTCGCCCTCGAGGTCTTGCTTGGTCGCGGCGTGTTCGCCAGGGGTCGTCGCTGGGCCGGATGGTTCTGGGTCGTGTTCCTCGGGCTCCTCGGTCCGATCGCGCTGGGCCGCCTCGATACCGTGACCGTGCCGATCGTGATCATCGGGTTGCTCTACGCGCTCGGTCGACCGAACGTCGCCGCGGTGCTGCTCACGATCGCGGCGTGGGTGAAAGTCTGGCCAGCCGCTGTGTTGGCCGCGCTCGTGATCGTCTCTGGTCGGCGGCGTCTCATCGTGACTGTGGCCATCGCACTCAGCGCAATCGTCGTGTCCGTGAGCCTGGTAGCCGGTTCCGGGTTCGGGAACGCGTTCGGGTTCGTACTGGAACAGTCCGATCGCGGCCTGCAGGTTGAGGCACCGATGGCGGTGCCGTGGCTCTGGGCGATCGTGCTGCACATCCCCGGCGTGATGATCAAGTTCAGTCCAGACATCCTGACCTTTCAGATCGAAGGCCCGGGAGCCGGCGTTGCCGCCCGCCTGACCACCCCGCTGCTTGCCCTCGGCACGCTGGTGCTGCTCTGGTTCGGTATTCGTGCCGCGCGCCGCGGCGCACACGCCGCCGAGCTGCTCGTGCCGCTCTCGCTGGGGTTCGTCACCATGCTGATGCTCTGCAACAAAGTCGGGTCGCCACAGTTCGTGTCGTGGCTCGCCGCCCCCGTGATTCTCGGGATCGTGCTCCACCGCCGCAAATCGCTTACCCCGGTGATTCTGGTGCTCGCGATCGCGGCGCTCACGCAGGGCATCTTCCCCTATGTGTACCGGTGGCTGCTCTGGGGTCACATGGGCATGGTCATGTTGGTGACCGCGAAAGCGATGCTGCTCGCCATCTTGCTCGGATGGGCCATCCGATCGGTGTGGCATGCCGGGCGCGCGCCACGGCTCGTCAGCGAAGGGGAATAGCCATGTTGGTTGCGTTTTCGGTCGCCCCGAGTGGGGATGGACGAGCGGATGGCTCAGTGCACGACGCCGTCGCTGCCGCCGTCAAGGTGGTGCGTGACTCGGGCCTGCCGAACCGCACGACGAGCATGTTCACCGAACTCGAAGGCTCCTGGGATGAGGTCTTCGACGTCGTCAGGCGCGCGACCGAAGCGGTGCTGCCATTCGGGTCGCGGGTGTCACTCGTGCTGAAGGCCGATATTCGGCCCGGTTACTCTGGGGAACTCGACGCGAAGATCGAGCGGCTCGAGCAGGCGATTGGCGAGCAAACGAACTAAGTCGCCGGCGCGGCTTCGGGTGCGGGTACCGCGTGCTCGACCAGCCCGATCAGGTTGCCCTCACTATCGTGAATGAAGGCCTGCCATTCCTGGGTTCCGGCGGGACCGAGGAGATCGTCTTCGTGGTTGAAGATGACATGGGGTTCGCTGACGATCGCCACGCCCGCATCGCGCAGCTGCTCGACGCGCGCTCGGAGCCTAGGCACTTCCAGGTAGATCAGGGCGGATGGCGCGGCGTGATCGAGCAGCAGGCGGGTGCTTCCGAGTGAGTAGAACAGCAGGCCGGGTGGATCAAATCTGCCGCTCGGCTCGGTTCCGAGCAGATCCGTGTAGAACTGTTGCGCCCGATCGAGGTCGTCGGCGTGCTGGGCGACCTGGGTGAGGTTCACGGCAACCCCCGTTTGGCTGAAGCCTTAGTCAGTTTGCAGAATGATGCCGTCGGCGATGGCGCGCTTGCGCAGCGCGACCTTGGTACCAACGTCAAACCCGCTCGCGCGGTACTTCTCACGAATGCGCTTGAGGTAACTCTTCGCGGTTTCCTCTGAGATACCGAGCTGGAACGCGACCGCCTTGACCGGCTGGCCAGCGCCGTAGAGCGCCATGACCCGCCGTTCCTGTGCTGACAACTTGGGTGCGGTTGCTTCTTCTGCGATTGCGACTGCCAGTTCGGTCGACAGGAACCGGCGACCTTCGTGCGCGGTGCGCACGGCTTCCACAATCGTCTCGACCGGTTCGCTCTTCACGACATAGCCGAGCGCGCCAGCCGCCAGCGCCTCGCGGACGACGGCCGGTTCGGAATACGTGCTCATCAGCATCGTCTTCGCTCCGGCTGAGCGCAGTGTCGACAGCTTCAATGAGATCGGGATGTTGTCGCGGAGGTCAAGGTCGAGCAGTACCACGTCGACGGGGAACTCTGGGTGTGCCAACAGCTCAGACCACGAGACCACGGCCGCCGAAACGACCACGTCAGGGGCGGCGTTCTTCAGCCACTCGGTGAGCGCGCCAAGCAACATCCGGTGGTCGTCAACGATCGCCAGGCGAATCGTTGCTGTGTTGCTAGACATCTGTGCTCCTCTGAAGGTCACCGTACCGGAGTGAGGCGGGGTCTGCTGAGATCGCTGCAACCACGGCGATTCGTGTCGCCGCTTTCGACGGCGTGACTCGGAACCGACCAACCCGATCGAGCGCGTCAATGACGGCCGCGTCGAGCCGGTTCCGGGTGAGCCCCGTGATCACGAGCGTGACCTCGAGTTGCAACTGATCTTCGTCTGGCACACCCACGGTCACGTCGACCTCGATCGCCTTGCGCGAGGCCTCGCCGCTCAACCACCACAGTGCGAGCAGCAGGCCATCGCGTTGTTCAGCGTTCAACCGAACCGCACTGCCGGCCAGGTCGGTGACGATCACGCGATCCGCGAGATACCGCGACTCAGACACCGCGTGGCGGAGCCAGGTGTCGTTCCGCCCCTCGATCAAGCGCACCCGGAGTGCCCCAGCAATCTCGCCGGCCCGAGCCGCGACGGCTGCTGGCACCGGCAGTGGTGTCGCACCGGATCCAACGCTGTCCAGCAGTGTCTCCGCGTCACGGTCGAGCCGCACCAATTCTTCGGATGCCGCCATCCCCACCGCGGTCTCGGGGGTCGCCGTCGTGCTCTGCACGCGAGTGAGGTCGAGCTCCCGACGCACCATCGCCACGAACTCGGTGGCGATGACAGCACACAGGTATGCCGGGAAGAACGCGGTGAGCGCCGCCGTGAGCCCTGCGAAGAGGTTGCCACCTGCGGTCGGTGCCTGCGACAGGCTGTGGGCGAGGAGCGCCGTGCCGATCACTCCGGCGACGATGAGCGGGGGACGCGGTGAGTACAGCACGACGATGGGCATCAGGAGCAGCCCGGCAGCTGGTGCCGCCGTCGGAATGATGCCAAGCGGAAGCAATTGCCAGGTGAAGATGAGGTCGATGCTGACGGGTGCGGCCAGTGCGGCGAGCAGGATCACGTAGAGCCAGGTCGGAGGTCGCGGCGTGAGAAGCCTCGAGAGCACCCCAACCGCGAGAATCACCACGAACGCGATCCAGGCCGCGACTGGGGCGCGGTCCGGTGGGTACTGATCGAGTTGGACGACGAAGCGCCAGAAGAGCGAGAGCACGAGAGCCCCAGCCGCTGCCGTGACTCCGTTGGCAATCATCCGGCCACCGTGGCGGTCACGCACATCGCTCACCGGTCGTTCATGACCCGGCCGGAAGCCCGGCCGCACTCGGATGGTCATGGCTTCGGTACCTCCAGCATCACCGTGGTGCCCGCACCGGGCGTCGAGAACACGCGCGCCCGCCCGCCGACCGACGACAGGCGCCCGACCACCGATTCGGTAAAGCCGAGCCGCTTCGGGTCGACTGTCGTGCTGTCGAACCCGGCGCCAGCATCGGTCACCATCGCCCGCACCATGGTGTCGTCATCCGAAACGGTGACATCGGCCTCGTTGACGCCGGAGTGTCGTCGCACGTTTTCGAGGCATTCGCCGACCGCGCCCAGGAGCGCATCGAGGGTGTCGCGGGGGAGCGTGAGGCGACCAGCCCCGTGCCAGTTCACATCAAGACCCATTCCAGCGAACCGCTGCCGGACGGACTCAAAGGTCATCCCGATGTTGGTCTCGTCGTTGGGAGTGAATCCGACATGGGTGTCGACGTGCATGCGGCCACCGAGTCGGAATTGCCGGAGCAACCGCGCATCGTCGCTGGCCTGTTGGCGGAGCGCGGTTGGGTTCACGCCAACACCTGAGTGCGCGAGCAAGCTCAGCGTCGCGAGCACCGTATCGTGCAGCACTCGCGCCTCCTGGCGTTGTCTGGCCTCGGCCTCACTGGCGAGTCGTTCGGCTTCGTGGGCCCGCCCCGCCTCGGCAATCCGGCTCGCGGCACGTGCGGCGCCGCGTGCGACGCCGAGGCCGATGGTGAGCACGCTCGCCCAGCCGCAGGCGACCACCACGGCGGATGGCTCGAACAGGGCGCCCCTGAGCCATCCACTGACGAGCACGCCCGCGACGATCCCGACGCCGATCCAGGCCACCGCCTTGACCTGCACTCGGGTGAGCAACGCAAAGCCAATGGCGCTCGAAAAGAGGCCACCGGTGAGTTGCACTGCAGTGGTACGCGCCTGGTCGACGGGCGGCTCACCGAGAATGAGCGCGATCACCAGCACGCAGCCGGCCACCGCGAGGGATGCCACGATGAGCGAGCCGGTGAGCAGATGCCACCACAGCAACGCGGCCGAACCCAGGATGACCACCAGCGCCCACCATCGGGCGGGACCGGCCTGGTCGGACGGGTACAGCAGACAGAGCACAATCAGCACCGCCGCGACCAGCCCGGTTTCGCGAGCGAGGCGGCGAAGGAGTCGATGACTTTCGCGTTGAATCCGCTTCATTTGGCTGCCCCGCCTCCTTCTGTGTCGAACGATAGTGCACGAGCACTAGGAGTTCAGCAGGCCTCGGAGTGCCTCGCCAACGGCGGTGTCTTCAATCAGGAATGCGTCATGGCCGAACGCGGACTCGAGCACCACCGGCTCCGGGCCGTGCACGCTCTTCGGCATCGCCGCAGCGATCTCGCGCTGGCCATCAAGCACGAAGTACCGGTCGGTGTCGATGCCGAGCACGAGCGACTTGGCGGTCACGGTTGACAGGGCGGCGGCCACACCGCCGCGCCCGCGGCCCACGTCATGGGAGTTCATCGCCTCGGTGAGCACGAGGTAACTGTTCGCATCGAAGCGCCGTGTGAACCGGTTGCCGTGGAAGTCGAGGTACGACTCAACCGCAAATCGACCGCCGCCGCCCAGCGGGTCCAGGCTCGACTGGGCCGCGCGCTCGAAGCGTTCGTTGAGTTCACGCGCGGTGCGGTAGTTCAACATCGCAGCACGTCGGGCGAGCGAGAGTCCACGGCTCGGGCCGTCGCCATCCGGACGGTCGTAGTAGGCACCATCGACGAACGCGACGTCGGAGCGAATTGCCTCGAGCTGCACCGAGTTCAGCGCGATCTGGTTCGCCGTGGTCGTCGGCGGAGCCGCAAGGACGGCGATGCGCTCAGTGGCCTCGGGAGCGAGCAGGGCGAACTCGAGCACGTGCATGCCGCCCATCGAGCCGCCCACGACCGCCGCAAAGCGTTCGATCTCTAGGGCACGCGCGAACTCAAGGTGGGCCTTCACCTGATCGCGGATCGTCAGATACGGGAACCGGCCGCCCCATTCGTGACCGTCGGGCGCGAGCGAGGCCGGGCCCGTGGTGCCCTGGCAACCGCCAAGCACATTCGGCGCAACGACAAAGTAGCGATCGGTGTCAAGTGCGAGGCCCGGGCCAACGACACCCGGCCACCATCCCGGCGTCGGATGCCCCGGGCCGCTCTCGCCGATGACATGCGAGTCGCCGGTAAGCGCGTGGAGCACGAGGATCGCATTGTCGCGTGTGTTGTTGAGGTGGCCCCAGGACTCCCACGCGACCGTGACATTGGGCAGGTGCCCGCCAGTTTCGGTGGTGAGGTCGCCGATGCGGGTGAACTTGCGGTGCCCGGTCGGGTCGCCGATCCGCCACGCACCGGTTGCGGGCGCCCGGCCCGCAATTGCTGAGACGCTGGCCGGATCCACCCAGGCGTCGACCGAGCCGCCGTAGGCGTTCGTCCGTGCGAAGGTCTGCCAATCCATAGATCGATTCTCGCGGCTCGTGCAGCCCTGATGGGCAATGTTACGAAGACCGCCTCGCCCGATCGAGTTACGCGCGTGCGGCAGCCACCGTGCGCCGTGCCGCCGCGAATCCGCGCTCAAGGTCAGTCGTCAGGTCATCGAGGTGTTCGATGCCCACCGAGAGCCGGATCAGGCCCGGCGTCACCCCAGCTGCGAGCTGCTGTTCTGGCGTGAGCTGCGAGTGCGTGGTGGATGCCGGGTGAATGACGAGGGAGCGCACATCGCCGATGTTGGCCAAGTGGCTGAAGAGTTCCAGGTGGTCGACAAGTGCCCGGCCCGCGTCAACGCCGCCCTTGAGTTCGAATGAGAGCACCGCGCCGACACCCTTTGGCGCGTACTGCGCGGCAGCAGCGAACCACGGGCTCGATGGCAGGCCGGCATAATTCACACTCGCGACATCCGGATGGTTCTCAAGCCACTCTGCGATGTTTTGGGCGTTGTAGGCGTGCCGTTCCATGCGAAGCGACAACGTCTCGATGCCCTGAATCAACAGCCACGCACTGTGCGGCGCAATCGATGCACCGAGGTCGCGGAGCAGCTGCACCCTCGCCTTCACGATGTACGCGAGCTGGTCACCCACGATCTTCGTGTACTGGGCGCCGTGGTACGACGGGTCTGGTTCGGTTAACCCCGGGAACTTCGCGGCATGCTCCGACCAGGCAAAGCGCCCGCCATCGACGATGACGCCACCGATGGTCGTGCCATGCCCGCCGAGGAACTTCGTCGCGGAGTGCACCACGATATCGGCGCCGTGGTCGAACGGCCGCACCAAGAATGGCGTCGCGATGGTGTTGTCGACGATGAGCGGTAACCCGGCGGCATGCGCAACGTCGGCGACCTTGCGAATGTCGAGCACATTCACCTTTGGGTTGCCGATCGTCTCTGCGAAGAGCAGCTTTGTGTTCGGTCGGATGGCTCGCCGCCACTCTTCGGCATCATCCTGATCGATCACAAACGTGGTTTCGATGCCGAGGCGGGCGAGCGTGTACTTGAACAGGTTGAACGTGCCGCCGTAGATCGACGCACTCGAGACGATGTGATCGCCCGCCTGCGCAAGGTTCAACACCGCGTAGGTTTCTGCTGCCTGACCGGATGCCACGAGCAGCGCACCCGTGCCGCCTTCGAGTGCGGCAACCCGCTCTTCGACCACGGCTTGGGTCGGGTTTTGAATGCGGGTGTAGATATTGCCGGGCTCGGCGAGGGCGAACAGGTTCGACGCATGCTCGGAACTGCCGAACACGTATGAGGTCGTCTGGTAGATCGGCGTTGCGCGCGACTTGGTCGTCGGGTCGGGTGCAGCACCAGCGTGCACTTGCTGGGTGTCGAAGTGCCAAGTTGGTTCTGCGCTCATTCCGCCACGGTACGAAGCGGGCAGCCGATTCGCTATTCCGCCCGCAACGCGGCGTCACGCCCACCGACACATGGCGTCACCTCCGCGTGCGGGCGCCGGGTGCCGGGTTGCGATACTGGCTGAGTGCGTGCGACCAGTGGAGGCGAGATGGCGCTGAATCTTGACGAGTTGGCCGCGGCGGGCCTCATTCATGCCTCCTGGGCCGAGGCGCTCCGACCGGTCGGGCCGCAGTTGGCGCAGATTGGTGACGCGCTCCGCGCCGAGACCGCTGCCGGCCGGACATTCCTGCCATCCGGAGACCGTGTGCTGCGTGCGTTCCAGATCCCGGTCGACACCGTGCGGGTGCTGATTGTTGGGCAAGACCCGTACCCGACCCCGGGGCATCCGATCGGGCTCTCATTCGCCACCTCACCCGAGGTGCGCCCGCTCCCGCGCAGTCTGCAGAACATCTACCGGGAATTGGACGACGACCTCGGCATTACGCCGGCGATCCACGGCGACCTGAGTGCCTGGTCACGGGCCGGCGTCATGTTGCTGAATCGGGTGCTCACCGTGCGGTCGGGTCAGGCCGGGTCACACCGTGGCAAGGGGTGGGAGTATGTCACCGACCACGCGATTCGGGTGCTGGTGGCCAGGCGTGCGCCGCTCGTCGCGGTGCTCTGGGGGCGTGATGCCCAGACGCTGCGCCCACTGCTTGGGTCGACGTCGGTGATCGAGTCGGTGCATCCGAGCCCGCTCTCGGCGTCGCGCGGGTTCTTTGGGTCGAAGCCGTTCTCTCGAGTGAATGCGTTACTTGTGGCGCAGGGAGCTGCGCCCGTGGACTGGCGCGTGGACCGCGCGGACTAACCAGGTTGGCGGCGCACTGCGGCGGGCGGTCCGCGGCATCCGAATTCGCGCCCTGCTCGGATAGGCTCTCCGCGTGCTCGAAGAGGAATATCAGCCGCGCCGCGTTCTGCCAGCGCACCTGCGCGCCCCGAAAGAACCTGAGCGCGGATTCGAGTTCACGATTCGTGACGCGGTCGAAACCGATCTGCCGCATGTGCGCGAGATCTACAACTATTACGTGTTGAACTCGGTCGTCACCTTCGATGAAGACCGGATGACTCTTCGTGAGTGGCAGTCGAAGTTCAAACTGCTGAGCAGCAAGAAGTTGCCGTTTCTCGTCGCCGAATCACCGAGCGGCAACCTGCTCGGCTACGCACTGGCTGCCCCGTGGCGCACCAAGGCTGCGTACCGGTTCACCGCCGAGGACTCGATCTACCTCGGCCCTGCCGCCGGTGGCAAGGGGCTTGGTAAGGCGCTCCTCGCCGAACTCATCGTGGCGTCGAAGCGGGCCGGGCTCAAAGAACTCGTCGCGGTGATCGCTGATCAGGGCGCCGAAGCGTCCATGAAACTGCACGAACAACTCGGGTTCAAAGAGATCGGGCGCATGGGGCGCGTTGGCTTCAAATTTGACCGGTGGCTCGGCACGGTCCTGTTGCAAAAGTCGCTCAAGTAACCGGATGCCCCGGGGCCACCGGATGCCCCGACCGATCGCTACGCGCCAAGCGCTCCCGGGCGCACATAGCCGCCCTTTTCGAGCCCGGCTTCGATCTCGAATCGGTTCCGGAGTGGGTCACGGCCGGCAGCGAAGTACAGCAGCGGGAGGAGCATCCCGTACTTGCGCCACTGCGCCCGGTGGACCGCCTCATGTTCGAGCACGTCGTCGCCGTCGTTCGTATCGGTCAGGTAGCAGCCGCCAACACACGACCCACCGCGGCCGAACGACCACTTCGGCATCCCGCGAAAGATGAAGAGCCCATTGCGCCGCTCAATCCGGCCGGTGCTCAGGAGTGCCCCCCACACAAAGCCGACCGCGGTCGCAAACCAGTACCCGGGCAGGCTGAGCGGCAGCGCGGCGTCGGTGCGGTGTGCATTGTTCGGCATGGGGTCCCCAGACTCGTCGTGTTGCCAGCCTAGGCGTGGGCCTGGAGTCGAGGTGCGGGTCGTTCGCTACGCGGCGAGTGCACCGAGGATACGTAACACCGTCGGCAGATCATCCGTCGCATCCACCGGCGAAGCCGGGGCGAAGCCGCACACGCTGGCACCAACAATGTCGAACTCGACGCCGACAGAACGGATCGCGGAAACGAGCGTGGCCGCGGGCAGACCAAACGGCAGCGGGTTTGCGAGCCCGTTCAGCGCAGCGGTATCGAGCACGTCGAGGTCAATATGCACGTACACCCGCGTCCGCCCGGTCGCGCGGATGGCGGCGACGAGGGCGTCGCCAAGATTGGGGGCGTCGGCGCCCACCACTGGGATGCCGTGTTCTGCGATGTAGCGCGACTCTTCGGCATCGAAAGCGCGCGCACCGCAGAGCACCACTTGGCCGGGCGTGAGCTGCGGAGTTCGGATCGCGAGCCCAGTCGGCGCGTCACCCAGCGCCGCACGCAGCACCATGCCGCCGAACGCGCCAGACGGCGAAGATTCTGGGGTGTTGAGATCGGGTTGGGCGTCGAACCACAGCACTGCAAGGTCACCATCGGTTCGGTCGGCCGCGTGTTGCAGGGCGCCGATCGTGGCGCTGCAGTCACCACCGATGACGATCACCCGCTCGGCGTGGGGGAGCAGCGCATCTTCGGTGCGTTGTTTCACGGTATGCAGGCTCGAGAAACGACGCACCGCCGTGCCGAGTGCCTCACCAGCGCCAGTGGGCACCTCCACTCGATGGGTTGCGCCGCTCGGCAGGTCGCCCATGATCGCTTCGGCGCCGTCGGCCAGCCGCATGGCTCGTTCAGAAATGGAGCCGTGCCAAACCGGGACGACGAAGAATGTGGCGGCCATATTCCCCAGTATCCCGCTGGATGCCCCGCAGCGCACCCGTCGGGCCGCCATAGGCTGGGCGCATGGTCGAAGCATCCGGCGAAACGGCGCAGCCCACCATGCTTTTTGACGGTGATTGTGCGTTCTGCACCACACGCGCGAACTGGCTCGCCGCGCACACCCGGTGTGCGGTGCGGCCGTGGCAGTTCGCCAACCTCGACGCGCACCGGTTGACCGCCGAGCACGTGCAGCGAAGCGTCTGGCTACTCGACGCTCGTGGGGTCGCGGTGGCGAGCGCCGGTCGTGCGATTGCGCTTGCGTTGCGTACCTCGGAGTTCGCCCCCTGGCGGTTCGTTGGCGTGGTGCTGGGCATGCCCATTATTCGGAACATTGCCGAGGTTGGGTACCGAGTGGTCGCCCGCAATCGACACCGACTGCCCGGCGGAACGCCTGCCTGCGCGATGCCCGTCACGGCCTCGCCGAAATAGGAATGGACGCGGCATCACCGCGTCCAACACGTGCCCCCGAGAGGATTCGAACCTCCGACCTACGGTACCGGAAACCGGCGCTCTATCCCCTGAGCTACGGAGGCGCACAACGATTCAACCCTATCACTGCCGGCGGGTTGACCTGCCGCCGCTAGCTCGTGGTGACCTGAGCGACTCGATCGAGCAGCGTCGCGCGCAGCTGGCGCTGGAGCAGGATTCGCGCGCCCTCCAGGGCGCCGTCGTCGCCGATTGCGCTCACCGCAACCGTCGGATGCCACAGGTGCGTGCGCTGCAGCATGTGCTCAACGCGACGCGCAAGCGCGATTCCGCCGAGGGCCGCGGTCGGACCAGCAAGCGTGACGCCAGCCGGGTCGAGCGTGCTCACGAGCGGCAATAACACGTGCCCGATGCGCTCACCGAGTTGGTCAAGGAACTCGTCGAATCGAGGGTTTGTCGATACATCCGGGTCGGTGACGTCGAGGTCGAATGCGGCGGCGAGGCGCAGCACGGCGGCCCAACTCACCAGGTCTTCGGCCTTCTTCGCCTCAGGATCGAGTCGGGATGCCTCGGCGGAAAGCGGAATAAAGCCAATCTCGCCCGATCCGCCGTATTGACCCCGGTGAATGTGCCCGCCGAAGTCGAGTGCGGCGCCGACGCCGACGCCGAGGAAGACCAGCACGGCGAGATCCGTTCCAATCCGCGCGCCGCGATCGGCGATGGCGACGAGGTTGACGTCGTTCTCGATCAGCACGGTGCGCCCCAGCGCTTCGGTGAGGGTGCCGAGCAGGCCAAACCGCGGCCAACCCGGCAGGCGCCCACCGACGAGTTCGCCGTCATCTCCCGGAGTCACCCAACCGGTGATTCCCACGCAGACGGTGGTGACGGCGGCGGGATCGACGCCCGCCGCGGCGCAGGCATTCCGCAGCCCCGCGCGCACTTCGGTGATGGCGGAGCGCTTCGCGGTATCTGTCGCAAGTTCCACTTTCGCGACCGGGTAATCGGTTCCTGCCGCGTCCACCACGCAGGCCTTCGCGTACGGCCCGTCAACCCACATTGCCACCCCGAGAAAGCGGTCAACGCGCGCTGAGTAGCGCACGGCATTTGGGCCGGAACCTCCGGTCACCGTGCCCGATTCCTGCGCGAGGCCAGCGGCAATGAGCCGGTTCATCATTGAACTTGCGGTCGGCTTTGACACGCCGACCAGCTCACACACGCGGTTCCGCACCAGGGGGCCGTGATCGATGAGTGCGGCAAGCCCGGCACGGTCGTTCATCGCGCCAAGCCACGCCGGGGTCCCCGTCGACCGATCGGCGGACCCGCCCTCTGGTCGCTCAGTGCTCATTCGAGGTTTCCGAGCACCGTCGCGGCCAGTTCCTCGGCGTCTTGAGCGCTCGTGAAATCGTCGGATGCGATGACGACCAGCCTGCCGCTTGCACTGAACAGTCGAAGCTCACCAACGGCGCCCGGCAGATAGTACGCCTCGTTTCCGGCGATCGCGGCGGGTGCTCCGGATGCCTTCGCCTCCGCGCGCAGCGTTGCAAGCGCCGCAGCGTTCGGTGTGGCCACAGCGACCTCGAAGGTGCTGCCGCTGGTCTGATTCGTCCAACCGCACACCGTGCCGTGCTCGGCTGACGCAGCACGCGCCCCCGCGCTCTTGGCGCTGTACCCATCGGTCTGGCCAAAGTTCGGGTTGTAGTCATACACCTGCTGCGCGCTGAGCAACGTGGTGCACGGCACCAGGTACGGCTTGGACGCTTCAGGCGAAGGGGTTGCCGATGCGGTCGGCGTTGGCGTCGAGCTTGGCGACGCCGTTGCGGTGGGCGTCGGCGACTTGGTCACAATGCCGCCGATCGGGTCGAACGCGTTGCACCCCGCCAGCAGCAGCGAGACCGTGACCGCCGCGCTCGCGGCGAGCCATCCACGCCGAAGTTGTGCCTGCCTGCGCGCTGAACCCATGCACAGCATGCTACCGACGCCGCCGGTAGAATCTCGGAGTGACTCCTGCCGATCTGACCCGTGCCATCTTCGTGAGCGTCTCCGAGATCGCCGAGCAGCGCCGAGCAGCTGGCGTCCAGATTTCGACCACGCCGAGCCTCGACGAAATTGTGCTTGAGCGTCCCAGAATGCGCGAACACGGTGACTGGGCCACGAACGCGGCCATGCGATTCGGCAAGGCGTTTGGGATGCCGCCACGCGACCTTGCCGCCGCGATCGCCGAGTCGCTCGGCAGCGTCCCTGGTGTGTCGGCTGTCGACGTTGCTGGCCCTGGCTTCTTGAACGTGCGGCTCGACGCCGCCGCGGCGGGCGCGCTCGCGAAGACGATCGTCGAAGCCGGTGCCGCGTACGGGCGCACGAGTGCACTTGCGGGTGGCCAGCGCATCAACCTCGAATTCGTGTCGGCAAACCCGACCGGGCCATTGCACATCGGCCACACCCGCTGGGCGGCGCTCGGCGATGCGCTCGCGCGCGTGCTCCGTGCGGCGGGCGCCGACGTCGCCAACGAGTACTACATCAATGACGCCGGCGAGCAGATGCACCGGTTCGCCGAGTCGGTCTATGCCGCGGCTGCGGGGGAGCCCACCCCAGAAGGTGGGTACCCCGGCTCGTACATTGCCGACCTTGCGGCGCGAGTGCTCGAGCGTGAGCCCGGGCTGCTCGCACTGCCGCGCCCCGAGGGCACGACCCTGGCCCGCGAGATCGCCTACGAGATCCAGCTCGCCGAGATTCGCGATTCACTTGAGCGGTTCCGGGTGCACTTCGATGTGTGGACGAGTGAGCGTCGACTCCACGCAGTCGATGCTGACGGGACATCCGAAATTGACCGTTCGATCGCCCGGTTGCGGGTGCAGGGCCATGTCTTCGACGACGGTGACGCCGTCTGGGTGCGCACCACCGACTTTGGCGATGACAAAGACCGAGTCATCCGCAAGAGCGACGGCCAATTCACGTACTTTGCCGCTGACGCCGCGTACTACCTCGACAAGGGCGACCGCGGTTTCGGTCACAAGATCTACTTGCTCGGCGCCGATCACCATGGGTACGTGCACCGGCTGAAGGCGCTCGCAGGTGCTGCAGGTGACGATCCTGCGCGCGACCTTGAGGTGCTCATCGGACAACTGGTCGATGTGGATGGTGCGCGCCTCAGCAAGCGGGCCGGCAACATCATCGAGATGAACGACCTGATGGAATGGCTCGGGGTCGATGCGCTTCGGTACACGCTCGCGCGCTACCCAGCCGACTCACCGCTCAGCCTGAACCCGGCGCAACTTCGCAGCCGCACCAACGACAACCCGGTGTTCACCGTGCAATACGCGCACGCCCGAACCTGTGCGGTCGCCCGCAACGCCGCAGATGCCGGCGTGGACCGTTCGACGTTCGCCCCAGAACTGCTCGGCCACGAAACCGAGGCCGCGCTGCTCGGCGCCCTCAGCGACCTGCCCCGCGTCGTGGCGCACGCCGCCGAACTGCGCGAACCGCACCGCGTCGCACGCTACCTCGAAGAGGTCGCCAGCCTGTACCACAAGTGGTACGACAGCTGCCGCGTGATGCCGTTCGGTGACGAGGTGGTCGGTGATCTGCACCGCACCAGGCTCTGGTTGAACGATGCCGCGGGCCAGACCATCCGCAACGGGCTCGAGCTGCTCGGCGTCTCGGCGCCGGAGCGTATGTAACCGGGCGTATCTGCCACCGGGCCGGTCGGTACGATCGATACGGCCCCTGAAGAAAGTTCTGCTGTGTCATCCGCCGTTTCTGAACCGCCCGCCGTCCCGGCGGACGTCAACGCGCTCGCCGCTGGCGTGTGGCCATCGCGGGCGCTCCGGGGGCCAGATGGCGAACTGGTGCTTGGTGGCATCCCGGTGTCGGTGTTGGCTGATGAGTTCGGCACCCCGTTGTACGTGGTTGATGAGGCCGAGGTGCGTGACCGCGCCGAGTCGGTTCGTGCGGCGCTGCAGTCAGCTGCCGCCCGCGCTGGAACCACCGCGACCGTCTACTACGCAGGCAAGGCGTTTCTGTCGGGCGCCGTCGTCCAGTGGGTGACCGAAGCGGGACTCGGCGTCGACGTGTGCACCGGCGGTGAACTTGCCATCGCGCTCGGCGCTGGCGCCGACCCCGCGAAGATCGGGTTCCACGGCAACAACAAGTCCGTACGTGAGATCGAGCAGGCCGTCGCGGCCGGTGTTGGCTCGATCGTGATCGACAGCGAGATTGAGATTGGTCGCGTTGCGGCAGCGGCCGCTGCGGCTGGTGCGGTGCAGGGCGTGCGCCTTCGGGTGAATTCCGGCGTGCACGCCTCGACGCATGACTTCTTGGCGACCTCCCATGAAGACCAGAAATTCGGGGTGCGCCTCGGCGATGCGGCGGAACTGGTTGCCAAGATTCGTGCACACGGGTCGCTGCGATTCCTCGGCCTCCACTGCCACATCGGGTCGCAGATCTTCGACGCAGGTGGGTTCGCGGAGTCGGCAGACCGGCTGCTTGGGGTGCATGCGCAGTTGCTTCAGGATGGCCCGGTGCCAGAACTGAACCTCGGTGGCGGGTTCGGCATTGCTTACACCGATGCAGATACCCCTACACCGATCGAGGTCATTGCCGATGGCATTGCCGCGGCCGTGTTGAGCGCCTGCACGAAGCTCGAGATTCCGGTGCCAGCGTTGGCCTTCGAACCGGGTCGCTCGATCGTCGGCACCGCCGGCGTCACGCTCTACCGCGTCGGCACCGTGAAACCGGTCGCGATTGACGGCGGTACCCGCACCTACGTCTCGGTCGACGGTGGCATGAGCGACAACCTTCGCACCGCGCTGTACGGCGCGAGCTACTCGGCGCGGATCGCCTCACGGATCTCGGCTGAGGGGCCAGCGCTCACCCGAATTGTGGGCCGACACTGCGAGTCTGGCGACATCGTCGTCGACCAAGAGTTCTTGCCAGCGGATGTCGCGCCGGACGACTTGCTCGCCGTGGCAGCAACCGGGGCCTACTGCTGGTCGCTGTCAAATAACTACAACCACACGCCTCGCCCGGCGGTCGTCGCTGTGCGCGATGGTGCGGCACGGGTCATTGTTCGTGGCGAAAGCATCGCCGACCTCGTGCGACGTGACGTCGTCGCGAGCGCCAACGAAGGAGCGCGCGCATGATCGCGTATCGAAACATCCGGGTTGCATTGCTCGGTTGCGGGTCTGTTGGCTCGCAGGTCGCGGCGCAACTGCTCGAGCGGGCCGATGAACTCGCCCTTCGCGCGGGCGCTGGCCTTGAGCTCGTCGGCATTGCGGTGCGTGACCTGCAAGCGAAGCGCGACGCCGACCTGCCTCAGGAACTCTTCACCACCGATGCCGAATCGCTGATCGTCGGCGCGGACATCGTTGTCGAACTGCTGGGCGGTCTCGAACCGGCCCGCTCGCTGGTACTTGCCGCGATCGAATCCGGTGCCGACGTCGTAACCGGCAACAAGGCGCTCATCGCGACCCACGGTCCGGAGCTCTTCGAAGCGGCACAACAGGTGGGGGCTCAGCTCTCCTACGAGGCGGCAGTCGGCGGCGCCATCCCGATTCTGCGTCCACTGCGCGAAAGCCTCGCCGGTGACCGGGTCGACCGAATTCTTGGCATCGTGAATGGCACGACGAACTACATCCTCGACCGGATGACCACCCTCGGCGGCTCGTTCGCCGATGCGCTCGCTCAGGCGACCGCGCTCGGGTACGCCGAGGCCGACCCGACGGCTGACGTCGGCGGTGCCGATGCTGCGCAGAAGGCCGCGATCCTCGCGAGCCTCGCGTTCCACACAGCCGTGCCAGCCGAGGCGGTCTACCGCGAAGGCATTACCGATATCACAGAGGGTGTCATCAACACGGCCCGGTCGACCGGGCATGTCGTGAAGCTGTTGGCGATCTGCGAGCGGTTAACCGATGCTGACGGGAACGAAGCGATCTCGGCCCGGGTGCACCCCGCGCTCGTCCCGTCGACGCACCCGCTCGCAGCCGTACACGGAGCAAATAACGCGGTCTTCGTTGAGGCGCAGGCGGCCGGACCGCTGATGTTCTACGGCGCGGGCGCCGGCGGAATCCAGACCGCGTCAGCCGTGCTTGGCGACATCATCGCGATCGCTCGCCGCCATGTACTGGGCGGCCCGGGCCTCGCTGAGTCGACCCATGCCGAGTTGCCAGTTGTCGAGTTGGGCAAGATCTGTACCCGGTACAGCCTGTCGCTTGAGGTGCGGGATGCCCCGGGTGTGTTGGCGTCGGTCGCCGCCGTGTTGGCGACGCACCATGTGTCGGTCGAACGGCTGTCGCAGTCTGTCAGTGACGCGGGCACGGCTACCCTGGTTATTGGAACCCACCAAGCGCCAGAGGCAGCGCTCGCAAGCACCGTCGAGGCGCTTGCAGCCGACCCTGTGGTCGCCAAAGTTAACTCCGTCATTCGAATCGAAGGAGCAGCGTGAACGCGCCAACCCCCAAGCCAGACTCGCGCCAGTGGCGGGGAGTGATTCGCGAATTCGCGCACCGACTCGACGTCACTGATCAGACCCCGGTCGTTACCCTCGGTGAGGGCGGCACGCCGCTGCTGCCAGCCCCAGCGCTGTCAGCGCGTACCGGCGTCGATGTGTGGGTGAAGTACGAAGGAATGAACCCGACCGGTTCGTTCAAGGACCGTGGCATGACCATGGCCGTGACCAAGGCCGTTGAGCGTGGCGCGAAGGTCGTCATCTGCGCCTCAACCGGCAACACCTCGGCGTCGGCCGCGGCATATGCCACCCACGCCGGCATCTCGGCTGCGGTGCTGGTGCCCGAAGGCAAGATCGCCATGGGCAAGCTGAGCCAGGCCATTGCGCATAACGGCCACCTGCTGCAGGTGCAGGGCAACTTCGACGACTGCCTCGACATCGCCCGCGACCTCGCCGCGAACTATCCGGTGCACCTCGTGAACTCGGTCAACAACGACCGCATCGAAGGGCAGAAGACCGCTGCGTTTGAAGTGGTAGATGTGCTGGGGGATGCCCCGGACTTCCACTTCATCCCGGTCGGCAACGCTGGCAATTACACGGCGTACACCCGCGGATACCGCGAGGACGTCGCCATCGGACGGGCCACCCGGATGCCTCGCATGTTCGGCTTCCAGGCATCGGGCTCGGCGCCGATTGTGCGCGGCGAGGTCGTCAAGAACCCAGAAACGATCGCGAGTGCCATCCGCATCGGCAACCCGGCGTCGTGGGACCTCGCGCTCGCCGCACGCGACGAAACCGATGGCTACTTTGGTGCGATCGACGATGACAAGATCCTCGAAGCCCAGCGGATTCTTTCAGCCGAGGTCGGCATCTTCGTCGAGCCAGCATCGGCGATTTCGGTCGCCGGGTTGCTCGAGCGTTCGGCGGCAGGGGCGGTGCCGAAGGGTGCCCGCGTGGTGCTGACCGTGACCGGTCACGGACTGAAAGACCCGCAGTGGGCGCTTCGCACCGCCGATGGTGGCGACGTGCAGCCGACCGTTGTACCGGTCGACGTTGACGCAATCGCGAGCGTGCTCGGGCTTCGTTCATGACCGAAGGCGCGGCGCCGACGGTGCAGCACGGGTCGCCTGCAGAACTGCTCGGCCGGAGCGTCCACGTGCGCGTTCCAGCCACCTCAGCCAATCTCGGGCCAGGTTTTGACACGCTCGGACTTGCGCTTGCGCGGTACGACGAGCTCGATGTCACGGTGATCCCCGCTGGGCTCGAGATCGAGGTGCACGGGGTCGGCGAAGGCGTCGTTCCGACCGATGCGACGCATTTGGTCTATCGCTCGTTGGCGCGCACCTTCGCCTGGAAGCACCGTTCGGTGCCACCGGTGCGAATCGTCGCGCACAATGTGATTCCACATGGCCGGGGCATGGGATCAAGTGGGGCGGCAATTGTGGCGGGCATCGTTGCTGCCGCGGGGCTCCTTGAAGGGGTCGTTGAGTTCAGCCCGCAAGAACTGCTCGCGATCGCGACCGAGCTTGAGGGGCATCCTGATAACGTCGCCCCAGCACTTTTCGGCGGCCTGACGATCGCGTGGACCACGCCAGATGGCCCCCGTCACAAGAAACTCATGGTGCATCGTGGGGTGTCGCCGTTGGTGTTCGTACCTGAGGCGGAGATGTCAACCAAACTCGCGCGCTCGTTGCAGCCGGAGCATGTGCCGCACGAGGATGCGGTGTTCAACGTCTCCCGCTCGTCGCTGCTGGTTGCGGCACTGACACAGAGCCCTGAACTGTTGTTCGAAGCCACCGAAGACAAACTCCACCAGGACTACCGTGCTCGAGCGATGCCGGAAACGAACCGGCTCATTCGCGTCTTGCGCGAGGCCGGCCAGGCCGCAGTCGTGTCCGGTGCAGGGCCGTCGATTCTCGTGCTCGCGAGCGATCCACTGCAGCGTCAACTCGCAATCGACCTGGTTGCCCGCGAATCCGAGACTCCGTGGCTCCCTTTGCCGCTCGCGGTCGACTTCCGCGGCGCGTCGGCCACGCCGGTCGTATAGGCCGGATGTCGACACTGCGGTGCTAGGCTAGCCGTGCACCCAGATGGGGGCGAGTTTCTCGCACCGTCGATTGTGCACTTTCGCAATTCACTTGCTCTCGCCGTTCGCGGCATCACCTCTCACGGTGTGCCAGATGGCGGACTAGCTCTCCAGCGCCGTTTCTGCGGTCGCCCGGAGAAAGGACCATTCACGTAATGAACACGATTGAACCCGGCACGTTTGCTGCCGAATCGCTCGCTGGCCGCAAGGTCGCAGAGCTCGCCGAACTCGCAGCTGAGCTCGGCATTTCCGGCGGCGCAAAGCTCCGCAAGGGTGAACTGATTGAACAGATCATCGCCGCAACTCAGGCTCCCGAAACGTCGTCGGTGGATGCCGCGGCAGAGCCTGTCGCAGAGGTCGACGATGTCAGCACAGGGCCGGTGACCGAGATCACCGGCGCCGAGGCATCCGATGTTGCTGAGGAAGCCGATGTCTTGACTGAGGTGGCGCCGATCGAAGTGCCAGCAGCGCAGACCCGTCGTGGACGCGGCTCGCGCCGTGCAACGAGCTCAGGCGCGGCGTCGCAGATTCACGTGAACGCCGGCACCATTGGGGTCGAGCTGGTCCCGGCCGAGGATGACAGCGCAGCCCGCGCTGCGGCGCGCGCTGCCGTCGCCGAGGATCTCGCGGCAGCAGTCGCTGACGAGAGTGCCGAGCCAGGAACGGTTGACGCGGCCGAGGCGACGGGTGAACCGCAGCCGGGTGAGCCGCGCCAGGGTCGCAGCCGCAACCGTCGCCGCGGACGTGGCAACAGCGGCAATGGCGCTGGAGGCGACCAAGCAACTCGTCCGGCCGCTGACGCCGATGGTGATGCCGACAGCGAAGACCGGGGCCGGCAGCAGATCCAGAACCAGAACCAGAACCAGGCTGGTCAGGGCCAGAACAACGGCGGCCAAGACGGCGAAGGACGCCGTGGACGCTACCGCGACCGTAAGCGTCGCGGCCCAGGTGACGATGCCGACCCGGAGATCCTCGACGATGACGTGCTGATCCCGATCGCTGGAATCCTCGACGTGCTTGAGAACTACGCCTTCGTGCGCACCTCGGGCTACTTGCCTGGACCGTCCGATGTGTATGTGTCCCTCGGCCAGGTGAAGAAGTATCACCTGCGCAAGGGTGACGCGGTCGTCGGTGCGATCAAGCAGCCGCGCGATGGTGAGCAGAACTCGCGCCAAAAGTACAACGCGTTGGTCAAGGTCGATTCGATCAACGGGCTCCGCACGGATGCCGCGGCAACCCGTGTTGAGTTCGCAGAACTTACCCCGCTCTCGCCCCAGGACCGCCTGCGGCTTGAGACCGAGCCGTCGGCGCTCACCGGTCGCGTGATCGATCTGATCGCGCCGATCGGCAAGGGTCAGCGCGCATTGATCGCCGCGCCGCCGAAGACTGGCAAAACTGAGGCACTGCGACAGATCGCGAACGCGATCTCGACGAACAACCCAGAGGTGCACCTCATGGTCGTACTCGTCGACGAGCGACCAGAAGAGGTCACCGAGATGCAGCGTTCGGTGAAGGGTGAGGTCATCGCATCCACGTTCGACTCACCGGCCGAGGATCACACCACGATTGCCGACCTGGCGATCGAGCGCGCGAAGCGGCTCGTTGAGCTTGGCCATGATGTGGTCGTGCTGCTCGACTCGCTGACCCGCTTGGCACGCGCCTACAACCTCTCGACGCCGGCCTCAGGCAAGGTGCTCGCCGGTGGGAT
Organism: Candidatus Lumbricidiphila sp.; assembly: GCA_035764905.1. Taxonomy (GTDB): domain Bacteria; phylum Actinomycetota; class Actinomycetes; order Actinomycetales; family Microbacteriaceae; genus Agromyces. Next base: position 101,507 of record DASTYN010000005.1, read on the forward strand.
CGACGCCGCCGCGTTGTACCCGCCGAAGCGGTTCTTCGGAGCCGCCCGGAATATCGAAAACGGTGGCTCGCTCACGATCGTGGCGACCGCGCAGGTCGAGACGGGTTCGTTGACCGATGAGGCGATCTTCGAGGAGTTCAACGACACTGCGAATGCCGAACTGCGGTTGTCGCGTGACCTTGCTGAGAAGCGGGTGTTCCCGGCGATCGACGTGAAGGCTTCGTCGACGCGTCGCGAAGAGTTGCTGCTTTCGGCGGACGAGGTGAAGATCGTCTGGAAGTTGCGTCGCGGACTCGCCGAGGCAACGCCGCAGGCGGCGCTCGAGAACATCCTCGGCACACTTCGTGAAACCGGGTCGAACACCGAGTTTCTCCTGCGCCTCCAGAAGTCCTAATCATGTTTGAAACCGTCCACGGACTGATCGCCGAACACGGCGAGCTGCAGGTGCAGCTCGCCGACCCGGCGTTGCACGCTGACCCGGCCCGGTCGAAGAAGGTCAACCGCCGCTACGCGGAACTTTCCAAGATCGTTGCGGCGCACACTGCCTGGATTCAGGCGGGCGAGGACCTGCAAGCTGCCAAAGAGCTGGCGAAGGAAGATGACGCGTTCGCCGAAGAGGTACCCGCGCTTGAAGAGGCGTTGGCGGTAGCGCAGGAGCGGGTTCGTAGGCTTCTCATCCCGCGCGATCCGGACGATGGCCGTGACGTGATCATGGAGATCAAGGGTGGCGAAGGCGGCGCGGAAAGTGCGCTGTTCGCCGCGGATCTGTTGCGGATGTACATCCAGTACGCGACTTCCAAGGGGTGGAAGACCGAACTGCTGGAACGCGACGAGTCCGACCTCGGCGGGTACAAGAACGTGCAGGTTGCCATCAAGTCGAACGCAACTGATCCTTCGCAGGGGGTGTGGGCGCACCTGAAGTACGAAGGTGGCGTCCACCGCGTGCAGCGGGTACCGGTGACCGAGACGCAGGGGCGCATTCACACCTCCACGACCGGTGTGCTCGTGTTCCCCGAGGTCGACGAACCAGAAGAAGTTGAAATCAACCCCAACGATCTGAAGATCGACGTGTTCCGCTCCGGCGGGCCCGGCGGCCAGTCGGTAAACACCACCGACTCCGCGGTGCGAATCACCCACCTTCCGACCGGGATCGTGGTGTCGATGCAGAACGAGAAGTCGCAGCTGCAGAACAAGGAAGCGGGCATGCGCGTGCTGCGCGCTCGCATTCTGGCGAGGCAGCAAGAAGAACAGGCGGCCGCGGCATCCGACGCTCGAAAGTCGCAGATTCGGACCATGGATCGCTCCGAGCGGATCCGGACCTACAACTTCCCAGAGAACCGCATCGCGGACCACCGCACCGGGTACAAGGCGTACAACTTGGATTCGGTGATGAACGGGGCCCTCGAACCGATCATCGAGTCGTGTATACGCGCCGACGAAGAGGCGCAGCTCGCCGCTGAGTAGCGTTCTTCCTCCTGTTGAGGAAGAGCTGAGTTCGGCTCAACTGGGGAGTTCGCTCCGTTTGTCACGGTGCTACCATCGGCCTCAACGCGCCCTACGGTGCGGTCATCCCACCACCCCGTTCCGAAGGGGCAGTCATGCGCCACGTCAGATCCATTCGTAACGTCTCGATCGCAGTTCTTTCGATTTCGGTGCTCGGAGGTTCATTCCTGACTCCGCTCTCGGCGCAAGCGCGCGACCTGCCACCCCAGACGGTGTCCGAGACGAACCCTGGCCCAGACTTGCCGGAAATGAAGCAGCATGAGGCTTCAGCGTTCGCGGGCGAAGCCGCGCAGTTGCCGAAGGGTCTCAAGGACGCTATCAAGCGCGACCTGAAAAAGAGCCCAGAGGAGTACCTGGCGGAGGCGGAGACCGCGAAGGACGCCTCAGACCTCCAGGTTGAGCTGGCCAAGCGGGGCGTTCAAGTCACCCACTCGGAATTGGTGAATGGGAAGCTTAAGTTGCGCGTTGCCACCGAGGCGCAGGCCAAACTTGCCCGCAAATCCGGCGCCGACGTCACCGTTGGTCCGGCCGACCCCCCGAAACCGGCGATCGCAGCCAAAGCGTTGGCTTCCAACAATGGCACCGGCTGGGCACATTTTGCGCCCGGGAGCAGCCAGGGCGAAGCGTGCTCGATCGGATTCTACGGGTATGACAAGTCAGACGGGCAACAGCAGTTCTTGACCGCCGGACACTGCGATCCGGGGGCAAACCCGATCTCGCGGATTGACCTCGCCAGCGCAGGGCAGTTGGAAAGCGCGACGTTAGTGCCAACGGCGAGCACGCCTGTCGCCGGTACCTTCCAGTTTGGAGGTGGCCGCGACGCTGGCCTGATCAAGCCGGACGCTGCCAAGTTCGGAGCGACAGATGTCGTCGAAACCTGGGAAGGGAGCCGTACCGGGCGGCCATCAATCACATCGATGCGTTTGCGTGGAGCCGTAGTCGCGACCGTCGGAGCGCCGCTCTGTAAGTCGGGGATCACGACTGGGTGGACGTGCGGCGCAGTGGAACAAGTCAACGTTTCAGTGTCCTTCGACGAGGGCAACACCGTCCTTGTCAACTCGATCATTTCGAGTGCCTGCGGCGACCACGGCGACTCGGGCGGCGCTAATCTGATCGGTCAATACGCTGTGGGAATCACGTCCGGTGGCGGTGAGCCGTGCGGCGGAGCGGATCCGTTCCTGTCGTCGTACCCGCTGCGGTCGACTGATTCGAGCAAATCGAGCGCGATGGCGGCCTACGACTGGGAGCCGCGCGTACAAACGATCGCGCCTTCGGTCAGTGCTGGGGCCGGCATGGTGGACCCGGGTACGAAACTCGTGGGTACCGTGGCTGGCGGCGACGCGAGTTACCGCGTGGACGTGTATTGGGACGGGGCATCTTCACCATCCCAAACGGTGACTCTCGCCGCGAATGGCGGGTTTTCAGCGAATGAACCAAGTACCGCTGGGCCACATAGTTACAAATTGATCGCGCGATGGGGAATTCGGAATGCCTCGGCTGCAACAACGGGCAGCATCACGGTCCGCCCTTGGCTCGCTCGTTCCGCGTCGAACGCGACCGTGTTCCTCGTTGTCGATTCGGTAAAGTACCCCATTCCGAACATGGACTTGCTCGCGGCGCTGGCCCCGCTCGGTGCCGTGTCGATGGTGCCGCAGTCCTCCCTCGATAGTCTGCCGACCAAACAAGCGGCCACTCGCATCCTTCGCGGGCCAACTGGCGCGATGTACTTCGCGGATGGTGGGAAGAAACTGCCTTTTGCGAGTTGTACTTTGGTGGCGAATTGGGGCGGATCGTGTTCAGGCACCGGTTATACGTCGCTGACCAATGCGCAACTCGCAAGATTCCCGGCGGGCGCTTCAATGGCGTCGCTCGCAAAGCTGCCGGATGGTTCGCGATTCTGGATGGTCGGCGGCGCGAAGCGCGAACTCCTCGATGAGGCCTCCCGAACCGCCGCTGGGGCTCCGTCGGACACTGTGGCGGTCACCGCGGCGGCGCTTGCGCCGCGGCCGTTTGGCACTCCGGTGGCGCGTGATTCCGTATTCGTTGGCGAGCGTGGGACAAGCACCTATTGGCTGCTCGCCGGGTCAAAGCGGAGTGCCATTTCAAGCGGCGTTGCGACCAACGTCGGAGTCGCATCCCGCACCGCTGGCTATCTCGCCACAGGCAGCCTGCTGAAACTCGCCGCCGCCGCCCCGTTCAACGGCATCGTGCGGGGCGCATCGGATTCGCAATCCTCGGTGCTCACGACCTCTGGTCGGTGGGTGTGGAGTCGTGGCACCGGGACCGCCGCGGCCTACACGCCGGTCGCACAGTCGCTCGCGAACTCATTTGTGTTGAAAGGCACAATCAAGCCAGGTGATATGGTCAAGGCGCCGTCGAGCGCGACTGTGTACATGGTGATGTCGGACAAGATTTTGCCGATCGAGTCGTGGGACGGACTGTTGGCGCTCTCCGGGGGTGCCACCCCAGTGATCCTTGACGTGGCTGATGCCCTCGCGGCCCTCGCGCCCAAGGGTCCTGTGGCCCTGAAGTTGGGTACTCTTGCGCGTACTGCCGGAGACCCATCCGTGTTTCTGGTAAATGGTGTTACCAACAAAATTTGGTTCGCGAGCTTCGAGTACCCGAATTCCTTCGGATTTACCGAGTTCCTATACACGACCGACTCGCGACTCGCGGCATACCCGCGGTCCTCGCAGTCGCTCGGGTATGGCGTCACGTGCGGCACCACCAGTTATGTTGGTGCCGGAGGAATGGCGCACAGCCTCACCGTGGCCACCAAGGCCTTGTACCCGTTCTCATACGTGCCACTTGACGAGTTCACGTGCCGGGTCATGAGGAAGGGTGCCGCGGCCAACGATTTCATCCGCACGCCAAACGGAGCGATCTACCAGTTGGTCGCCGGTCAGAAACGGCATGTCGCCACGATGGAGCGGTGGCAGCAACTCAGTGGCGGTAAGTCACCACTTGATGTCAACGCGTCGTTCGCCGCGCAGATCCCGAGTGGTCCAACCGCGTAAGTCATGTCGATCTACGGGCGCCGTGTCCGCTCATGATCGGCGTGCCGAACGGGCAGGTGCTAGATCATCCAGTCAAGATCGGACGCCGCCGCCGCTGCCGCCGCTGCCGCAGGCGCACCGACTGGTTCCTGGGCTGAGTCAGCGACGCGCGTCATTGGCCGGGCCACGGCGGGCACTCCAACGATGACCGAGTGCGGCGGGGCGCTCCGCGTCACGACCGCGTTCGACCCCACGGCGCTCCCGGCGCCGATCACGATGTCACCGAGAATCTTGGCCCCAGCGCCAACGGTGACCCCGTTTTCGATCGTGGGGTGCCGCTTCGAGCCCGGCAGTGAGTACCGAGGCGCCTTCCCGCCCAGGGTGACCTGGTGGTACATCATGACGTCGTCGCCGATAACCGCGGTCTCGCCGATCACCGTGCCCGACCCGTGGTCAATGAAGAATCGGCGGCCAATGGTTGCGCCTGGATGAATCTCCACGCCGGTCAGTGACCGGGTGATCTGCGAGATCACCCGCGCTGGCAGGCGGAACCCACGTTTCCAGAGCCGGTGTGCTAGCCGGTATGCCCACACCGCGTGGAGTCCCGAGTACACCACGAAGATCTCGAAGCCGCTCCGCGCTGCAGGGTCGTGCAGGCGGGCGGCCGCGAGATCTTCGCGAAGGGTGCGGAAAGCCACGATGAAACGCCGAGTTAGTCGACGATGCCCTCGTACAACACCGTTGAGAGGTACCGCTCGCCGTAGCTGGCGACAATCACGACGATCGTCTTGCCGGCGTTCTCTGGGCGCTTGGCGACCTCGACTGCGGCGTGCACGGTTGCACCTGAGGAGATTCCGCCGAGGATGCCCTCGTCGGTGCCGAGGCGGCGGGCCATGGCGACGGCCTGCTCGATGTTCACATCGAAGACCTCGTCGTAGACGGTGCGGTCCAACACATCCGGCACGAAGTTCGCACCAAGGCCCTGGATCTTGTGTGGGCCAGGGGTGCCACCGTTCAGGATCGGTGACTCGGCCGGCTCGACGGCGATGATCTGCACGTCCGGGTTGCGCGCCTTCAGGTACTGTCCGGTGCCCGAGATGGTGCCGCCGGTGCCGATACCCGAGATGAAGATGTCCACGCCGCCGTCGGTGTCTTCCCACACCTCAGGGCCGGTGGTCTTGCGGTGAATCTCGACGTTTGCCTGGTTCTCGAACTGGCGTGCGAGCACCGCTCCTGGCGTCTCAGCGGCGATCTGCTCAGCCCGCTGCACGGCGCCACGCATGCCTTCGCCACCCGGGGTGAGCACGAGCTCAGCGCCGTAGGCCTTCAGCAGCGCACGGCGCTCCTTCGACATGGTCTCCGGCATCGCGAGGATCACCTTGTACCCGCGGGCCGCGCCGATCATGGCGAGGGCGATACCAGTGTTGCCACTGGTGCCTTCAACGATGGTGCCGCCCGGCTGCAGCGCACCCGATGCCTCAGCCGCGTCGACGATGCCGACACCGAGGCGGTCCTTGACGCTCGCCGAGGGGTTGTAGAACTCAAGTTTCGCGAGCACGGTCGCGCCCGCGCCATCCGTCACGCTGTTCAGGCGCACCAGCGGGGTGCGGCCGAACGTTTCGGTGATGTCGTTGTACACCTTCGCCATGATGTTCTCCCCAATGCAATCGGTTTGGCAAACATCTAAACCCTAGGCGGGTCGGCCGGGCGCTGGGTCTGGGTTACATTGCATTTCGTGCCTGCAACCACCCCATCCGGCGTTTCCGTGCGTGCGCTCGTCGCTGAGATCACCGCCCAACTCGAAGTGGCGGGTGTGCCCGATGCCCCGGTCGATGCCGAATTGCTCATTGGGCACATGATGGGGTGGTCGCGTGGGCAAGTCCAGGCAAATGCCATTGTCGGTGCCGAAATTTCATCGGATGCCTCGCAGTCGGTGCGTGCGCTTGCCGCTCGTCGCGCAGCGCGCGAGCCACTGCAGCATCTGACTGGGCTAGCACCGTTTCGCTCGCTTGAGCTTGAGGTTGGGCCGGGTGTGTTCGTGCCCCGACCTGAAACTGAGTTGGTGGCGGGACTTGCGATTGACGCGCTCCGAGACGCCGCCGCTGCTGCGTCCGCCGCTGCTGGGCCGCATATCGCAGTGGACCTCGGCACCGGATCCGGTGCGATTGCGCTCGCCGTGGCATCCGAAGTTCCCAGCGCTGCGGTCTGGGCGGTCGAGCGCGAGCCCGCCGCACATGCCTGGGCGGCGCGCAACGTGCTGCGCACCGGGGTGACGAATCTCACCCTCGTGCTCGGTGACCTCGGCACAGCCCTCACCGAGCTCGACGGCAGTGTCGATGTCGTGGTGTCCAATCCGCCGTACATTCCCGACGATGCAGTGCCCATTGATCCAGAAGTCCAACTGTTTGACCCACCGACGGCGCTCTACGGCGGGCGAGACGGACTCGACGTCGTGCGGGTGCTCTCGGTGCGGGCGGCGCAACTGTTGAAGCCCGGGGGAGTGCTCCTGATTGAACATGGTGAGCGGCAGGCGTCCGATATTGCCGCGTTGCTATCGGTCGACGGATGGCAGTCGATCACCTGCGCCCGTGACCTCACCGGTCGCGACCGGGTCACCAGGGCGGTGCACCGACCTGGCCCTGCTGGCGAACTGCCCCGGATAGACTGACCCGGTCATGACTGCTATCTACGACTGCTCGGTCGACTCAGAACTGCTCACCGGCATGCGGCTTGCTCGCGCCGCAATCAGCAAGGGTGAGCTCGTGGTCATGCCAACTGACACGGTGTACGGTCTTGCCGCTGATGCGTTCCGCGCCGACGCGGTCGCGAGGCTGCTCGCTGCGAAAGGTCGGGGTCGCACCTCGCCGCCGCCGGTCCTCGTGCCGCGCATCGACACGGTCGATGGGCTCGCAACCGAGGTGCCAGAGGCTGCCCGCAAGTTGATTGAGGCGTTTTGGCCGGGTGGGCTCACCATCGTGTTGAAGGCCCAGCCCTCATTGCAGTGGGACCTCGGTGAAACTCGCGGCACGGTCGCATTGCGCATGCCGAGCCACTCGATCGCCCTCGAATTGCTCGCAGAGACCGGCCCGCTCGCCGTGTCGTCGGCGAATTCGACCGGGATGCCGTCGGCGCTCTCGGCGCAGTCGGCGTTTGAGATGCTCGGTGAATCGGTCGAGGTGTACCTCGATGCTGGCGCGGCCGGTGGCGGGTATGACGCGGTCGGGGAGCGTCCCGGCGACCTGTCCTCGACGATCGTGGATGCCACGGGCCTCGGCGTCGACGGCGAGGGGCAACTGCGCATCCTTCGCGCTGGTGTGATCGAGCGTGAACGGCTGGAGTGGGTCGTCGGCGAGGATCTGATCGCCCCATGACCCTGTTCGTCATCCTCGCGGTGATCGCTGGGTTGGTGACCTTCGGCGGCTCCTACGTGGTGTGGCGGTTGAGTCTGAAGTATCGGCTGTACCCGAAGATTCGCGAACGCGATGTGCACACTCGCCCGACGCCGCGATTGGGCGGCATCGCGATGTTCGTGGGTGTGGTTGTGGCGCTGTTCGCGGCCTGGGGCATTTCGGCGATTGGCCCGGTTCGGTTCTCGTTGGTCGCGATTGTCTTCCACAACCCGGGGCCGGTGCTCGGCATTCTTGGTGCTGCGCTGTTGATCGTGTTGATCGGCGTCGCGGACGACATCTGGGATGTCGACTGGATGCTGAAACTTGCTGGCCAGTTCATCGCCGCGGGCATCGTTGTTTCGCAGGGTGTGACGCTCTATTCACTGCCGATCGGTGGGATCACGGTCGGTTCGTCGTGGATGAGCGCCGTCGTCTCGGTCTTCGTGATCGTGCTGGTGATGAATGCCGTGAACTTTATCGACGGTCTCGACGGTCTCGTCGCTGGCGTCGCATTGATCGCCAACTTGGTGTTCTTCGGCTACACGTATCTGCTCGTTCAGGACACCTCGCCCACGAACTACTTCAACCTTGCCTCGGTGATCGCCGCGGTCGTCATTGGCGCCTGCGCGGGGTTCTTGCCGCTGAACTGGCATCGGGCGAAGCTCTTTATGGGCGACGCCGGCGCGTTGCTGCTCGGCCTGCTGATGGCGGTCTCGGCTATCTCAGTGACTGGACAGATCAACCCGGCGGCCGTCGGGTTCAACCAACTCTTTGCCGCGTTTATGCCGATTCTGCTGCCGTTCGTGGTCTTGCTCATTCCGCTGCTCGATTTCGCGCTCGCGGTGACGCGTCGCATGCGGGCAGGCAAGTCGCCGTTCTCGGCCGATCGCAAGCACCTGCACCACCGCCTGCTCGATATGGGCCACTCGCACCTGAACGCCGTGCTGATCTTCTATGCCTGGACCGCCGTCGCCTCGGTTGGATGCCTCCTCACCTATGTCTTCCCGGTGTATCTGGGGATCGACGCGATGTGGGCGTTCCTGCTGCTCACGGTCGGGTTCGTGGGCTGCGCGTGGATCACGCTCGCGCCACTCGGCCGCCGCAAGCGCCGCACGATCGCCGCCGAAGTGCGGGCCATTGGCTCGTCGGCAGCCGATGGGGCCGACGACGAACTCGACGACCCCCGAACCGCTAAGGGAGCACCGAATGCCGACCACTGAGCCACTCCACACCGGTGACGATGCGGCTCGGCTGAGCCATCCCGCCCTTCGACGCTCCCTGGTTTGGGGCGCCTGGGCGGCCCTTGGCCTTGCCGTTATCGGTGGTGGCGTCGGGTTCCTTACCGGGGGAGTGCCGGCGCTGCTCGGGGCCGTGATCGGCACCCTTGTGGCCGTGTTTTTTATGGCCATCACCGCCGCCAGTTTGCTTTGGGTGAACCGTCGTGCGGGCCGCGAGAACTACGTGGTGGTGCTCGCAGCAGTGGTGATGGGCGGTTGGTTTGTGAAGTTCATCGCGTTTGTCGCGGTGCTGGTGTTGCTGCGACAGGTTCCTGGGCTCAACCAGTGGGCGCTCTATCTCAGCGTGATCGCTGGCGTGTTGGTGTCGTTGGTGGTCGACATCTTGAGTTTCGCGAAATCGCGCACGCCGTACGTCGGCGATGTTGCGTTGCCGAAGCCAGCCCCCGGCCTAGATGGCAGCGGGTCGAGCTGACCCAGCTCGATTCGTAATCAAGCCGAGTTCGATGCTAGGCTTTCCACGATCCTGACGGTCACTGGCGTGGGCATGTTCCCACGGGTAGGGTCGCCAAGATTATCGCCGAGCGCCTGATCCCAGGCCCCGAAAACAGGAGACTTGCGCTGCTTTCCAACGCTGTGAACCTGCTGGTTCCGTTCGCTACTGATGAAGGTGGCAGCGGCTTCCACGGACCGTCGATCGACGAGTTTTTCCCTGCCCCGCTGCTGTTCGCTGGCACGCCATTCGAGCTGAACCGAGTGATGCTCATTCGTCTGCTCGTGCTGACGGTTCTTGTGGTCATGTTCTTGCTCGCGGTGCGCCGACTGCGTGTCGTTCCGACCCGCGGTCAAGCGTTCTTCGAATTCGCGTTCGGGTTCGTGCGCGAGGGAATCGTCATCAACACCCTTGGTGAGAAAGACGGCAAGCGGTTTATGCCGCTGCTGGTTACGATCTTCTTCTTGATCCTCGGTATGAATATCACCGGTGTCACCCCGGGTCTGCAACTCGCAGGTACCGCCGTGATCGGTCTGCCGTTGCTGCTCGCATTGATTGCGTATGTCACCTTCATCTACGCAGGTGTCAAGAAGCACGGTGGAAAGTTCTTCAAGTACTCGCTGTTCCCGTCGGGTGTGCCGTGGTTTTTGTACCCACTGATCGTGCCGATCGAGTTCCTCTCGACCTTCATCGTTCGCCCGGTCACGCTCGTGCTCCGGTTGCTCATGAACCTGGTCGCCGGTCACATGCTGCTCGTGCTCTGCTTCTCGGCGACGCACTTCTTCCTGTTCGATGTGCTCGCCCACGGCAATGCACTTGGCGCGCTCGGTGTGGGAACGTTTGCCTTCGGCATCGTGTTCTACGCACTCGAAATCTTTGTCGCGGCGCTGCAGGCGTACGTGTTCACCATCCTCACCGCGATTTACATTCAGCTTGCCCTGGCGGGCGACCACTAACTCGGTCGATCGTCAAGTAAGAATCAACCCCTTCGAAAGGAACCCATCGTGAACCTGGTAGGAAACCTCGCTCCGCTGGCATTCGGTCTCGCCGCAATTGGCTCTGGTATCGGCGTGGGCCTGATCGTCGGTAAGACGATCGAGTCGGTCGCTCGCCAGCCTGAACTGGCTGGTCGTCTGCAGTCGCTCATGTGGATCGGTATCGCCCTGACCGAAGCGCTCTGCTTCGTGTCTATCGGTGTGGCGTTCATCCCGTTCCCAGCACCGTAACCAGCAACCGCAACCGTAAGGAGTCCGGATGCTGAACGCATTCGTCGCAGCTGAAGAAGCCGCCCACGAGGGCGGCGGTGGGTCACTGCTGCTGCCTGCGCTGCCCGACTTGCTCTGGGGCACGCTCGCATTCGTGATCCTGCTGCTCGTCATCTGGAAGAAGGTTCTGCCTTCGTTCAACGCGATGCTCGATGCTCGCAAGGACGCGATCGAGGGCGGCATCAAGCGAGCAGAAGAGGCACAGGCTTCGGCGCAAGAGGCACTTGACCGCTACACCGCGCAGCTCGCTGAGGCGCGCGGCGAGGCTGGCAAGATCCGTGACCAGGCACGTGCCGACGGTCAGGCGATCCTTGCCGAGTTCAAGGCGCAGGCGCAGGCCGAGGCGGCCCGCATCGCGGCCACCGCGCACGCACAGATCGAGGCAGAGCGCCAGTCGGCTCTCGTTTCGCTCCGCAGCGAGGTTGGCAGCATCGCACTCGACCTCGCGTCGGGTGTGGTGGGTGAATCGCTCGGTGACGACGCGAAGGCGTCGGCAGTCATCGACCGGTTCCTTGCGGACATCGAGGCTGAGCAGTCGGCAGGAAAGAAGTAGCAGTGGGTAGCGCAACGATTCAGGCCCTCGCGGGCGCCCGGGAGGCCGTCGCGTCGCTTCGCGCCAGCGTGCCGGTCGCTGAGGACATCCTCAAGGCTGGTCGCCTGATCGGAGCAACCCCGTCACTTCGTGCGGCACTCACCGATAACGAGGCAAGTGCGGCTGATAAGGCGGCCCTGGTCTCGAAGGTGTTCGGCTCGAAACTCAGCGCTGAAGCTGTGACGGTGCTCACCGATGCGGCTTCACGTCGCTGGTCGTCGGGAGACGACTTTCTCGGTGGACTCGAAGACCTCGGTGTTCGAGTAGCTGCAAAGTCGGATGGCTCGGCCAACGTTGACGAGGAGCTCTTCGCCGTGCAGCGCACGATCGCTGCTGACGCAGAACTCGAGCTCGCGATCGGCTCGAAGCTTGGCAGTGATGTCGCGAAGCGCGCGCTGGTGGACTCGCTGTTCAGCGGCAAGATTTCTGCGGCAGCGCTGGCCATCGTCCAGCACTTGATCGAAGATGCACGTGGCCGTCGTGTTGGCGCAATGCTCCAGCATGCCGCAAGTGTCGTCGCCGATCAGCAGGGCTTCTCTGTTGCCACCGTGCACAGCGCGGTTCCACTGAGCGAGGCACAGCTCGCGCGCCTCGGCGCCGGACTTGCAAAGCAGGCAGCCCGAGACATCCGGTTCAACACCATCGTCGACCCATCGCTTATCGGTGGCGTGCGAGTGCAGATTGGCGCTGACGTCATTGACGGCAGCGTTGCGAAGCGTCTTGCTGACCTCCGGCTCCAACTCGCCGGCTAACGCCGGAACAACTCACGGCGTCCGCCGACCAACTCACCATCTGCTGTACAGCACGTACAGAAACGGAAAGAACAATGGCAGAACTCACCATCAGCCCCGACGAGATCCGGTCGGCACTGTCGGACTTCGCTCGTGCCTATGAGCCTGGCGCCGCAGCGAAGACCGAGGTCGGTCGCGTCTCTGACGCTGCGGACGGCATCGCTCACGTCGAGGGCCTGCCCTCGGTCATGGCGAACGAGCTCATCCGCTTCGCCGACGGCACCCTCGGCCTCGCGCTGAACCTCGACGAAAAAGAGATCGGTGTCGTCGTCCTCGGCGAGTTCGACGGGATCGTCGAAGGCATGGAAGTGACCCGGACCGGCGAGGTGCTCTCGGTTCCGGTTGGTGAGGGCTACCTCGGTCGCGTGGTTGACCCGCTCGGTAACCCGATCGACGGTCTCGGCGAGATCGCAAACATCGAGGGTCGTCGTGCGCTCGAACTGCAGGCGCCTGGCGTCATGCAGCGCAAGAGCGTGCACGAGCCGCTGCAGACCGGTATCAAGGCGATCGACGCGATGATTCCGGTTGGCCGTGGTCAGCGTCAGCTGATCATCGGTGACCGCCAGACCGGTAAGACGGCGATCGCGGTCGACACGATCATCAACCAGAAGGCGAACTGGGAGTCGGGCGACCCGACCAAGCAGGTTCGCTGCATCTACGTCGCGATCGGCCAGAAGGGGTCGACGATTGCGTCGGTCAAGGGTGCGCTCGAAGACGCTGGCGCGATGGAATACACCACCATCGTTGCTGCTCCGGCTTCTGACCCTGCTGGCTTCAAGTACCTTGCCCCGTACACCGGCTCGGCCATCGGTCAGCAGTGGATGTACGCCGGCAAGCACGTCCTCATCATCTTCGATGACCTGTCGAAGCAGGCAGAGGCCTACCGCGCCGTTTCGCTCCTCCTCCGTCGTCCACCAGGACGTGAGGCGTACCCGGGTGACGTGTTCTACCTGCACTCGCGTCTGCTTGAGCGTTGCGCGAAGCTCTCCGATGAGCTCGGCGCTGGCTCGATGACCGGTCTGCCGATCATCGAGACCAAGGCCAATGACGTCTCGGCATACATCCCGACCAACGTGATCTCGATCACCGACGGTCAGATCTTCCTCCAGTCTGACCTCTTCAACGCCAACCAGCGTCCAGCGGTCGACGTGGGTATTTCGGTCTCGCGCGTTGGTGGTGACGCGCAGGTCAAGTCGATCAAGAAGGTGTCGGGCACGTTGAAGCTCGAGCTGGCGCAGTACCGCTCGCTTGAGGCATTCGCGATGTTCGCATCCGACCTTGACGCAGCCAGCCGTCGCCAGCTCGCACGTGGCGCCCGCCTGACCGAACTCCTCAAGCAGCCGCAGTACTCGCCGTACGCGGTTGAAGACCAGGTTGTCTCGATCTGGGCCGGTACCACCGGCAAACTCGACGAGGTTCCGGTCGAAGACGTGCTGCGCTTCGAGATGGAACTGCTCGACTACTTCCGTCGTAACACTGATGTGCTGACCGTGCTGAAGGAGACCAACGTCCTCGACGACGCAACGATCGCCAAGCTCGAGAGCGGTGTCGCTGCGTTCAAGCAGGTCTTCCAGACCGGCGAAGGCAAGGCGCTTGCGTCGGCGGGTCGTGAAGAGTTCGAGGCCATCGCGGTCGAAGACGTCAACCAGGAGAAGATCGTCAAGGCTCGCCGCTAGGCGACTGACGAGTCCAGGACTTCCGGAACTACAGGAGCAATATGGGAGCGCAACTTCGGGTCTACCGGCAGAAAATCAAGTCTGCCCAGACGACCAAGAAGATCACGAAGGCGATGGAACTCATCGCGGCTTCGCGCATCCAAAAGGCGCAGGCACGAGTCGCGGCATCCACGCCGTATTCGCGGGCAATTACCCGAGCCGTGTCGGCCGTGGCGACGTATTCGAACGTCGCCCACGTGTTGACCACTGAGCCTGCGGTGGTGGAGCGCGCGGCCGTCGTGATTCTCACGAGCGACCGCGGCCTTGCTGGTGCGTTCAACTCGCAGGTGCTGCGCGAAGCAGAGCAGCTTGCTGAGTTGCTCCGTTCGCAGGGCAAAGATGTCACCTACTTCCTCGTCGGACGTAAGGCGGTCGGGTACTTCCAATTCCGTCACCGTGCGTTCGAGAAGCAGTGGATCGGCAGCTCGGAGAACCCGGAGTACTCGCTGGCGCAGGAGATCGCCGATGGCGTACTCGCATCCTTCTTGAAGGACGCGAAAGACGGCGGCGTTGACGAGATCCACGTGGTTTACAACAAGTTCGTCAGCATGATGACGCAGACCCCGGAGGTCGTGCGTTTGCTGCCACTTGAGGTGGTGGAGGGTGTTGAGGCACCTGAGGTCGACACGAGCATGCTGCCGTTGTACGAGTTCGAACCAGACGCAGCATCGGTGCTCGATGCGTTGCTCCCGGTCTATATCGAGAGCCGTATCTACAACGCACTGCTGCAGTCGTCGGCTGCAAAGCACGCAGCTACCCAGAAGGCGATGAAGTCGGCATCCGACAACGCCGACAAGTTGATCAAGGACTACACCCGGTTGGCGAACAACGCTCGCCAGGCGGAGATCACCCAGCAGATCTCGGAAATTGTGGGCGGCGCTGACGCGCTCGCTTCCGCGTAGGAATCAGGAAAAGAGAGAGCAGACATGCCCGAAACCGCTACCGCCCCGGCCGTCGTGTCGACTGCAGGTGCCGTCGGCCGGATCGCCCGTGTGACCGGCCCAGTCGTCGACATCGAGTTCCCGCATGACGCGATTCCGGGCATCTACAACGCCCTGAAGACCACGGTCACCATCGGCGACGCCACGTCGACGTTGACGCTTGAGGTTGCACAGCACCTCGGTGACGACGTTGTCCGCGCCATCGCGTTGAACCCGACCGACGGTCTGGTCCGTGGTCAGGAAGTGACCGACACCGGCGCGCCGATCTCGGTGCCTGTCGGTGACGTCACCAAGGGCAAGGTGTTCAACGTCATCGGTGATGTGCTGAACGGAGCTCCGGGCGAACAGGTCGAGATCACCGAGCGTTGGCCGATCCACCGCAAGCCACCGGCGTTCGACCAGCTCGAGTCGAAGACCCAGCTCTTCGAGACCGGCATCAAGGTCATCGACCTCCTCACCCCGTACGTGCAGGGTGGAAAGATCGGTCTCTTCGGTGGTGCCGGTGTCGGGAAGACCGTTCTCATCCAGGAAATGATCCAGCGCGTTGCGCAGGACCACGGTGGTGTGTCGGTCTTCGCCGGTGTTGGTGAGCGTACCCGTGAAGGGAACGACCTCATCCACGAAATGGAAGAAGCAGGCGTCTTCGACAAGACCGCGCTTGTCTTCGGTCAGATGGATGAACCGCCGGGAACGCGTCTCCGCGTCGCCCTGTCGGCGCTGACGATGGCGGAGTACTTCCGCGACGTTCAGAAGCAGGACGTGCTCCTCTTCATCGACAACATCTTCCGCTTCACCCAGGCCGGTTCTGAGGTGTCGACCCTGCTCGGCCGCATGCCGTCGGCCGTGGGGTACCAGCCGAACCTCGCCGATGAGATGGGTATCCTCCAGGAACGCATCACCTCGACCCGTGGTCACTCGATCACCTCGCTGCAGGCGATCTACGTGCCGGCCGATGACTACACCGACCCAGCTCCGGCGACCACCTTCGCCCACCTCGACGCCACCACCGAGCTTTCGCGTGAAATCGCGTCGAAGGGTCTGTACCCGGCCGTTGACCCGCTGACCTCGACGTCGCGTATCCTCGACCCGCGTTACTTGGGCGCCGACCACTACCGCGTCGCGACTAACGTGAAGCAGATCCTGCAGAAGAACAAGGAACTCCAGGAGATCATCGCGATCCTTGGTGTTGACGAGCTCTCTGAAGAAGACAAGATCACCGTGTCGCGCGCACGTCGTATTCAACAGTTCCTCTCGCAGAACACCTACATGGCGAAGAAGTTCACCGGTGTTGAGGGTTCGACTGTTCCGTTGAAGGACACCATCGAGTCGTTCGACGCGATCACCCGCGGTGACTTCGACCACGTGGCCGAGCAGGCGTTCTTCAACGTCGGCGCGATCTCGGACGTCGAAGAGAAGTGGGCTCAGATCCAGAAGGAAAACGGCTAAGCATGGCCGTCCTGAACGTCAGTGTGGTTTCGGCCGACCAGGAAGTCTGGACGGGCGAGGCGCAGATGGTGGTTGCGAAGACCGTCATCGGTGAGATCGGTATCCTCGCTGGCCATGAGCCGGTGTTGGCGATCCTTGCCGGTGGCGAGGTGCGAATCACGCTGCCTGCGGGCGACAAGCTCGTGGTCAGCGCCGAAGAGGGTTTCCTTTCGGTGAACCAGAACCAGGTTCAGGTCGTCGCAGCCAAGGCTGCGTTGGTCTAATTCAGCTGCACAGCACGAATATTGCGCGGAGCGCCTCGTGATTGTGTTGCTGCCCCCCTCCGAAACCAAGCGTGACGGAGGGGTTGGGCAGCCACTCGATCTCGGGGCGCTTCGGCATTCCCGGTTGACCGCGGCTCGCCGCGTGATGCTGGAAGCGACCATCGCCGCTTCGGCAACAGCGGATGCCGCTGCGCGCGCGTTCGGGCTGAGTGCCAGGCTCGCCGAGAGCGAAGCAGCGCGGAACCGGCAACTATTGACGGCTGCGACCCTGCCCGCCGTCGACCGGTACACGGGGGTGTTGTACGACGCGCTCGACGCTGGAACGCTGTCTGAACCGGCGCGCAACTGGCTTGGGCAGCACGTGCGCGTCCATTCGGCGTTGTTCGGGCTCGTCGGCGGGCTCGACCAGATTCCGGCGTATCGATGCTCACATGACTCCCGGGTCGGTGTCGCACTCCGTCGGCATTGGCACACCCTGATCGCCGACGAACTCGGCGGCGACTTCGTGGTCGACCTTCGGAGCGAGGCGTATTGTCACCTGGGTCCGGCCTCGCCCGAACGCTCAGTGTACGTGCGGGTGGTGACTGATGACGGTTCGGGACGGCGTCGCGCGCTGAACCACTTCAACAAACACGGCAAGGGCGCATTCGTGCGCTCGCTCGCGCAACTTGGTGCCGACGCCGTCGACTCCGCCGCCGACCTCATAGAGGTTGCCGCGGCTGCCGGGTGGCGAATGGACGCCACTTTCACCGGAGAAGTCGCACTGATCGTGTGACCATCGGCTGGCGGCGCGCGACCTGTGGCGGCGTGTCGGAAGCCTGCGGGTTAGCGCACGTTGCCGGCTCGGAAGCATCCTTCGAAGTGGTCGTCGACGAGTCCGCAGGATTGCATGAGCGCATACATCGTGGTGGGGCCGACGAACCTGAACCCGAGGTTTCGCAGTTCGGTGCTGAGCGCCACCGACTCCGGGGTCGTCGCGGGCACGTCCTCCCATCTGGCCGGGCGGTCGGGTCGTGCTGCGGTGGCGTGGGACCAGATGAGCTCGTTGAGGGGGCGTGGCAGCGCGAGCATGGCTCGGGCATTTGAGATGGTCGCCTCGATTTTGCCGCGATGACGGATGATGCTGGCGTCGTCCACCAGTCGCGCAATATCGGACGCACCAAAGCTGGCGATGACCGTGGGGTCGAACCCGTGAAACGCCGCCCGGAACGCTTCACGCCGTCGGAGGATGGTGATCCAACTCAGACCCGCCTGGAACCCTTCAAGGCACACCTTTTCAAACAGTCGCACCGGGTCACGGACCGGAACGCCCCACTCAGTGTCGTGATAGGCGCGGTACGCCTCGTCACCGGCGCACCATCCGCAGCGCGTGACGCCGTCGTCACCGGTGGCGAGGTGTGTCATGCGCGAAAGTCGATGTGCTCGTGGCGCAGCAGCCATTGCTTGGTCGGGATACCGTCACCGCCGGAATACCCGGTAATCCGGCCGTTGCCACCAAGGACACGGTGGCACCCAACGATGAGTGGCACCGGATTGGCACCGACGGCGCCACCGATCGCCCGGGCGGCGCCCGGCCGGCCCACGGTTGCGGCGAGTTCGCCGTACGTGAGGGCAGCGCCATGCGGAATCCGCTGCAACTCGGCCCAGACGGCCTCCTGAAACGGCGTGCCCGCGAGTTGAACCGAAAGATCAAATGTCAGGCGTGCCCCGTCGAAGTATTCGGCGAGTTGCTGCACAGCCTGGTCAAGGACAGCATCGGACCGCTCGGGCGCATCATCGTGCGGCAGTCGCCCGTCGCACTCGATCGCGAGTGACGTGATGGCTGCGCCGTTGCTGACCACTTCGATCCGGCCGATCGGGGAGAGAAATCGCGCGATGTGTTGCGTCATGCTCCGAGCATAAGCCGACCCTCCGACAGCCGTTCCGGGCGCTCGGCGGGCGGGGAGCGTCGACGTGGCGGTCGCATGGTGGGGGAGCGGTGCTGGTCGCGGGTCGGCGCGAGCCGGGGACATCCGCCATCTGCCCAGCGCGCCCTACGCTGAAACCATGTCAGCAATGGAGTATCGCTCGCTCGGTCGTTCTGGGCTTCGGGTCTCGGCCGTCGGGCTCGGTGGCAACAACTTCGGCCGAACCGGCACACTCACGATGAGCCAAGAGACGAGCGACGCAGTCATCAGCGCCGCCCTTGAGCACGGCATCAACTTCATCGATACCGCGGACGTCTACGGCCACTCGTACGGCGTCAGTGAAACGATGCTTGGGGTGTCGCTGCATGGGCGGCGCGATCAGGTGGTGATCGCGTCAAAGTTCGGGCATGACACGATCCCGAGCGAGATTGAGGGATGGGGGGCGCGGGGGTCTCGGCGATACATCCGCCTCGCGGTTGAGGGGTCGCTCCGGCGCCTGCAAACCGACTGGATCGACCTGTACCAGTTGCACACCCCCGATCCCAACACCCCAATCGATGAGACGCTGCGGGCGCTGGACGACCTAATCGCCGAGGGCAAGGTCCGGTACATCGGGCATTCGAACCTGGCCGGATGGCAGATCGCGCGGGCCGAGTACGTGGCGCGAGAACTCGGCGTGAACCGGTTCGTGTCGGCGCAGAATGAGTACAACCTGCTCGCGCGCGGCGCTGAGGCCGAGGTGCTCCCGGCGACGCGGGCGTTCGGGCTCGGCTTTTTGCCATGGTTCCCGCTGGCGAACGGGCTCCTGACCGGGAAGTTTCACCGCGATGGCAACGCTGCCGACACACGGCTGGTGCGGCAACGGCCGCACCTGATTGAGTCGGCGCCATGGGATCGGATCGAGGCGTTCCGCGAGTTCGCATCGTCGCGCGGGATCACCATGTTGGATGCCACGATCGGGTTCATGCTCACCGAAACTGCCATCTCGAGCGTGATCGCAGGGGCAACCAAGCCGGAGCAGGTCATTGCCAACGCGGCAGCGGCGACCAGGTGGCGGCCGAGCGTCGATGAACGGGCAGAAATCTCGGCGCTCTTCGCCTAACCGCCCTCGAGTTCCCCTGCACTCGCGGGGGTGACGGCGAACCATCCACGTGGACCCCCGCGGGCCGAAACGGAAGGGCGGCCCGGCGTCACGATTCAGGCATGCCGACCGTGATTCGCGCCTCAGGCGCCGCTGAATTCCTTGCTCTGCTTCCTTCGATGCTCGGCTATCGGCCGAGCAACAGCGTCGTCGCGGTGGTGTTCCGTCACGGTCGCACCTGCGGGGCAATGCGATACGACCTGAGCGGTACCGATCCGGCTACGCTCGCGATGGTGATGGTGGGGGTTGCCTGTCGGATCGAGGGGGCCGATGCCGTCATCCCGTTGGTCTACACCGACCGGCCATATCGCGCAGCGACTGCGGGTGCGCCATCGGTGATGCTCGGATGCCTGACTCAGAGTCTGCACGAGGCCGGGTTTGGGGTGCCTGATGCGTTTTTGCTCGCCGCGGGCGGGTGGGCAGCTGGCATGTTGGTTGGCGAGAGCCTCATGCTCCCTCCGGAACCAGAACCGTACGCTCGGGTGGACGAAGCGCGGGTAGCCGCGCCGGAACATACCGTCGTCGCTCATCCGGCCGCCATCGCCGAGCCGGACCGCCGCGACCCAAGACGCGCGGCCGCGGTTCGTCGCGCGCGGCGTGCGCTTGAGCTCGCCCGCCCGGGCGCGCCCGCCGGCTCGGTGCATCTGCCGGACGACATCGCGAGGCTCGCTCAGCTGCTTACGGGAGGGCGTGGCCGGCCGCTCTCGCCGACCGAAATTGCGGTGCTGGGGAGTATCTGTGCGCATCCCGCCGACCGAGATGCCCTGCTTGGCTCGGTCGCGCTGGGGTCGGTCGAGTCACTTGGCGCGTTAGGCGAGCAACCCCGGATCGAAGACCTGATCACCGGCGGCTCGGCGGTACCCGTCGACGTCGGGCGGCTCGCGAACGCTCATGCGGCATTCCGGCATGCGATCGCGCACCTGCCTCGGCGTCAGCGCCCCGGGCCGCTCGGACTTGCGGGCTGGCTGTGCTGGGCACAGGGGCAGGGCAGCGCCGCCATTGCGCATCTCACGGCCGCGCTCGAGATCGACCCGGATCACACCCTCGCGCTGGTGCTGCAACGGCTGGTGTGTGAGGGACGGATCCCGGAGTGGGCGTTCCAGCCGCCGATCAGTGACCGGTGAGCCTGCCGACGGCACGGCCGATCAGCGAGGAGCGCTGTGTGAGCTGCTCTTCGCGGTCGGCGAGGCCAGTGCCGAGAATGCCGACATTCGCGCCGAGGAACCGGAACGGCTCTGGCTCCCAGAGTGGACTGCGATGATTGACCCACGGCAGTGCAGTGAGTGCCGAGTTGCGGCCGAGTATCAGATCGGACATGGTGCGACCGGCCAAGTTCGTCGTCGAGATCCCGTCGCCGACATAGCCGCCTGCAAACCCAACGCCAGAGGCGGGGTTGTAACTGACGGTCGGATGCCAGTCACGTGCGACCCCGAGCGGGCCTCCCCACCGGTGCGTCACCCTGGCCGCGCGCGCGACTGGGAACAGCGCATCGAGTTCACGCTTCAAATGGGCAAAGATGGGATCGTCCGAGCCAAACGTGTCTCGGATCGCGCTGCCGAACCCGTATGTGGCGCCACGCCCACCGAACAGGAATCGGTTGTCGGCAGTGCGCTGACCGTAGATCAGCAGATGCCGGTAGTCGCTGAAGGTTTGGCCGTGGCTGATGCCGATCTCCCGCCAGATGGTGTCATCCAGTGGCTCGGTTGCGATCACCAGCGAGTGAATCGGCATCAGTCGCCGTCTGGTTCGGCGGAACTGGGGAGTGTAGCCCTCGGTTGCGATGAGGACATGCTGGGCGCGGACCATGCTCACGGCCGACGACGCGCCAGGCGACCGCGACCGCACCCGCACGGATCCCACCGACCAATCAATGACCTCCGATTGCTCGAACAGGCTCACCCCGCGGGCCTCCACCACTCGCGCAAGCCCGCGCACCAGCTTGGCGGGGTTCACCCTGGCGCAATTCGCATCACGTGTCGCCTCGACGGGGTGACCATCGAGGCTGGTGGCCGACACGGCGAGATCGTCGGCTTCGATGTAGGTCACCTCATCGACCCCGAACGCAGCCGCCGCGGCAACATCGGCGCGAGCCGTTCGACGTTGCACCTCGGAACGTGCGAACACCAACGTGCCGCCCTTCGCGAACGCACACTCGATGCCCTCGCGTTCGGCGACACGGCCCACCTCGTCGACCGTGTCGATGATGGCCCGCCGCATCGCGAGGGCGGCATCGTGCCCGTAGGCACGCACGAGCGACTCGGTGCTGCGCGGAAAGAGCGCAGAGCACCATCCGCCATTTCGACCGGATGCCCCGTACCCGACGATCTCGCGTTCGACGACTGCGATCCGCAGGCCTGGGGCGGTCTCAGTCAACGAATACGCGGTCCAGAGGGCGGTGAGGCCGCCACCGACAATGCAGACGTCGAACTCGGCATCGTGGGTGAGTGCTGGTCTCGGGGCCAGGGAATCGACGCCCGTGACGACGAGCTCGTCGAGCCAGAAGCTCGCACGGCGCGCGCGGGCGATTGCCGCCGCATTCCCCGCATCATCGGCACTCCTCGCTGCGCGCGGCACGGTGTTACAGCCGCGACGTGGCTTCGGAGAGCACGCTGCGCAGGATGCCGCCGATCTCAGCGAACTCCGCTGGTCCGATCGTCAGCGGCGGCGCAAGCTGCACCACGGGGTCTCCACGGTCATCCGCGCGACAGTAGAGGCCCGCCTCGAACAGCGCCTTCGAGAGGAACCCGCGGAGGAGCCGCTCGGACTCGGCGTCGTTGAAGGTCTCGCGCGTCGCCTTGTCTTTCACCAGCTCGATGCCGAAGAAGTAGCCGTCGCCACGAACGTCGCCGACAATCGGGAGGTCGAGCAGCTTCTCGAGTTCGGTGCGGAACAGCGGCGAATTCTCACGCACCCGCTCGTTCAGCTTCTCTTGCTCGAAGATGTCGAGGTTCGCGAGTGCGACCGCAGCGGACACTGGATGCCCACCGAAGGTGTACCCGTGCGGAAACGACACCGTACCGTGCGAGAACGGTTCGTAAATGCGCTCCGAAACGATGGTCGCGCCAATCGGTGCGTACCCCGAGGTCATGCCCTTCGCGCAGGTGATCATGTCGGGCACATACCCATAGGCATCGCAGGCGAACATGTGACCGATGCGGCCGAACGCGCAGATCACCTCATCGGAGACGAGGAGCACGTCATACTGATCACAAATCTCGCGGACCCGCTGAAAATACCCAGGGGGTGGCGGGAAGCATCCACCGGAGTTTTGAACCGGTTCCAGGAAGACCGCAGCGACCGTGTCTGGGCCCTCGAACAGGATCATCTCTTCGATGCGATCGGCGGCCCAGCGGCCAAACGCCTCCGGGTCGGTCGGAGCGCCCATCTCAGGCGCGCGATACATGTTCGTGTTCGGCACCCGGAATCCGCCAGGAGTGAGCGGCTCAAACATCCACTTCATGGCCGGGATGCCGGTGATTGCCAGGGCACCCTGAGGGGTACCGTGGTATGCCACGGCGCGGGAAATCACCTTGTGCTTACCGGGCTTGCCCTGCAACTTCCAGAAATGCTTCGCGAGCTTGAACGCCGTCTCAACCGCTTCGCCGCCGCCGGTGGTGAAGAACACCCGGTTCAGATCGCCGGGGGCGTAGTCGGCGAGCCGGTCGGCCAATTCGATCGCACTCGGGTGTGCATATGACCAGAGTGGGAAGAACGCGAGCTCGGCGGCCTGCTTCGCAGCAACGTCGGCGAGTACCTGGCGCCCGTGGCCGGCATTGACCACAAACAGGCCGGAGAGCCCGTCAAAGTACCGGCGACCGTTCGAATCCCAGATGTGATGACCCTGCCCCTTCACGATGATGGGAACACCATTCGCCATCGTGGACTGCCGGGTAAAGTGCATCCACAGGTGGTCTTGTGCTTGTTGTTGCCACTTGTCGCTCATGAGAGATTCCTCACCGTTCCCCAGTTGTAATGCTGCTTGTGCAGCCGGAGGTATACGAAGGTCTCGGTTGCCTGCACTCCCTCGACCGCGCGAAT
Organism: Candidatus Lumbricidiphila sp.; assembly: GCA_035764905.1. GTDB lineage: Bacteria > Actinomycetota > Actinomycetes > Actinomycetales > Microbacteriaceae > Agromyces. The sequence continues at coordinate 125,222 of DASTYN010000005.1, forward strand.
CTGTGAGTTCAGAAGCTCAAGCAATTCGTCGTCGTCTTGGCAGACAACCTCGACCATGATGTCGAAACTCCCGGCGGTCAACACGACGTAGTCGACCGAGGGGATCTCGGCCAACTTCGCTGCCACGATGCGGCTATCGCCGGTTGCGCGGATGCCGACCATCGCTTGGCGGGCGAAGCCGAGCTGCATCGGGTCGGTCACCGCGACGATCTGCAGCACTCCAGACTCTTGAAGCCGCTGAACACGCTGCCGCACTGCGGCCTCGGAGAGGCCGACCGTACGCCCGATATCGGCGTAGGAGCGGCGGCCGTCGGCCTGTAACTGCTCAATGATCGCCTTCGAGACGTCATCGACAACTGGTCGGCCACTCGATGGTCCAGGCATGCTCCGATCCTGGCGCTCAAGATGCGTGAAATCAAGGGAATTCGCAGGATCGTGACCGAAACGCGACGGATTCCATACGAAACTGGCCTGGGCGCAACGAACGTGCGCAGAAGCGACCGAACGTGCAGGGCCCCGGCGACCTGCGAACATGGGTACATGGTGTCAGCTCGCATGACCTACGCCGACGGAGGCGCAGATCCCACGTGGGAGGTCGTTGTCGGCGAGACGTTCGTCGTCGCGGTCTCGATGCCCGTCACCGACGGCAGCTGCGATGCCCTGGCCGAGCTCGTTCACGAACACCCAACCGTCGAAGCATTGGTCGGTGTTATCGGGCTGGATGGCGGCCGGCGATCGTTCGCGATCGTGCACTGGGAGGACCAGCCGGACCCGACCCTCGTGACTGTGATCGTGCGAGGCTCGGCCGTCGTTGAGGTGCTCGCACACGGCGGGCAGCGCCGGGTGGAAGCCCGAGGCATCCGGCCGTGGCATCTCACCGAATTGCGTCAGGTGAACGCGGTACGCATCTTCTCGGCAGACTCGGAACCCGCCCAACCCGACGCCGAATTCGATGGCACTGGCCGCGTGCGTGCACACCTCGTTGAGTGGTCAACGCAAACCCCCTCATGGACGCAAACGCTGCCGCACCTCACCCTCTCGGCACCACCATCGCGCCCACCCCGGCCACTGCCGACCGCGAACTACCGCATCGCTGACGGGCCGGCGATGCTGCTGCGCGATCCGGTGCTGATCGGACGGACGCCCCGGCGCGCCGCCGGCGCGGTCGGCGAACCCGTCGAACTCGTGCCGGTTGTCTCGCCGAGCGGCACCGTCTCGGGCACCCACCTTGAACTGCGGATTGAGGGCGGCTGCATCGTCGCCACCGATCTGCGATCCACGAATGGCACGGTACTGGAATGGGTCGGAGGCACGCGCCGGCTGCACTCCGGGGAGTCGGCACCCGTCGGCTCGGGGGCAAGGCTTCGGCTCGGGCAAGATACGATCATCGAGATCTTGTCTGATCCGCTGGCGGCAGTTGCCCCGAGCGACGAATCTGCGAAGGCCGAATCGTGACCCAAATCGGCACCGCCGCCACCCACCAGCGATGCGAACTCGCAACTGGCGCGGCCGTCACGCTTTCGTGGTCGGCCATCTCAGACACCGGGCACCGGCGCGAAGCAAACGAAGACAGTTTCGTCGCCGTCTCACCAGTGTTTGCCGTCGCCGATGGCATGGGAGGTCACCGTGCCGGCGACCTCGCCAGCGCGGCGGTGGTCACTCGGCTCGCCGAGCATGGCGGCGCCTCGGTGCTCGGCATCGGTGAAGTCGATCATGCGCTGCAGCTCGCGGTCGAGGACATGGGGCGGAACCTCGGGATCACCGACTCTGGTTCTGGCACCACGGTCACCGGCGTCGGGCTCGCCGAGGTCAACGGCGTGCCATCCTGGCTCGTCTTCAATATCGGCGACTCACGTGTGTACCTGCTCCACGGGGGCGTGCTGGAGCAACTCACCGTTGACCACTCGGTCGTGCAAGAGCTGGTGGATGCGGGGGAGATCACCCACGACGAGGCCGAGACGCACCCACATGGCAATGTCATCACTCGCGCGGTGGGCTTTCACGAGCTACCGATTCCGGACTACCGGGTGGTCGCCATCGAGCCCGGCATGCGGGTGTTGGTGTGCTCGGACGGGCTGACCAAGGAACTCACGGGCCACGGGATTCGCCACTACTTGGCGAGCAATTCGACTGCCGCGGCCGCAGCCGACGAGCTCGTCGCGGCCGCGCTCGGCAATGGTGGTCGCGATAACGTCACGGTGATCGTGCTCGATGTACTTGAGGTCGAGAATGGCGAACCGGCGCCTGCCGTCTGAGCCACCCCGACTGGCAGGGTTCAGCTATATCCGCGTGCTCGGATCTGGCGGTTTCTCTGACGTCTTTCTCTTCGAACAGAACCTGCCCAGGCGCCAGGTCGCGGTCAAGTCCCTCTTACCCGACAGCGTGACTGAGGCCGCCAAGCGGATGTTTCAACGCGAAGCCAACCTCATGGCGGCGCTGTCGAGCCATCCCTCGATCTTGACCGTGTTCGAAGCCGGAATCGCGGCCGACGGCCGACCCTATCTCGTCACCGAATACTGCCCGGGTAGTCTTGGCCAGCAGTATCGACGTGAACGGTTGGCGCTTGACGTGGTGCTCTCCACGGGGATCCGGATCGCGAGCGCGGTCGAGTCGGCGCACCGCGCCGGGGTGCTGCACCGCGACATCAAGCCCTCGAACATCTTGACCACGACGTTCGGGGCGCCGGTGCTTGCCGACTTTGGGATCGCGGCAACGCTCGCCGCCGCGCATGAAGAAGATGCTGCCGGTATGTCGATCCCGTGGACGGCGCCCGAAGTGCTCGACGCCGACAGCGCCGGCGACGTGGCAAGCGAAGTCTGGTCGCTCGGCGCGACCGTGTACTCATTGCTCGCTGGGCGCAGCCCGTTCGAACGAGTCAACGGCGAGAACACAATGGCGGCGCTCAGCCGCCGCATCTCGAAGTCGCAACTGGCGCTGTCAGGGCGAATCGACGCACCGCGTTCGCTCGAGGCGGTACTGCAGCGCAGTATGGCGAAAGACCCCGCCCAGCGTCACGCCTCGGCACTGGAGTTTGCGCGGGATCTGCAGCTGGTGGAGCAAGAACTTGGGCTACGGCCCACCGCCATCGACGTTCCAGTTGAGCAATGGGTGACCGGCAGTGCAGACACCGACGCGCCGACTGCGCTCGTCGCATCCGACGCTCGGGTGGCGCGCCGAACGCGACGCAGGGTGGGCGGCCGGTCGGATGGTTCGCACCAGCGTCCGCAGCGCGGAGCACGCCGCAGGGCCTGGCGATGGGTGCTCCCGGTGCTCGTCGGGGTTGCCGTTGTGATCGGTGCGGTCTGGTTCGGCCTGCGAGGAGCAGGAGCCGCCGGCATCCCATTGGTGACGAATGTCACCGCGACCTGGGACGGCGAGTCGGTCACCTTCGACTGGGCCAATATTGGGCTCGAACCTGGTGACGCGTATGTGGTCACCCTGGATGGCGTCACGCAACCCGCGCAGCGCAAGCCAGGCTTCTCGCTGCACTCGGCAGCCGGCGCGGCGAAGTATTGCGTCACCGTCGCGATCGTTCGCGATGGTCGTTCCGGCCCGCAGAGCTCTGAGCGATGTATTGAACGCGGGGCGAAGTGAGCCCGGCTGAGTGGTTCTTGACCCACCGTTCGCGGGTGATCACCGGCGGTGCTGCGGGGGTGGCGGTGATCGCGCTCGCGGTGGGGGCTGTGCTCTCGGGTGGCTATCGATCGGCGCAGATCGATCTTGGTGACGGGTCGGTGTGGGTCGCGAACGACGCCCAGCAGGCCGTCGGTCGCGCCAACGCACAAGTGGGCGCGCTGAACACCGTCGTGCAGACGGGCGGCTCGCGGGTGCACGTGGTGCAACGCGGTCGCACCGTGCTCGCCCTCGACCGCGACCGGGCCGCGGTTGGGGTGATCGATCCTGTCACCGCGACGGTCAGCGCATCGGTCGCAGTGCCGCCGGGGGAGGTCTCGATTTCGCTCGCCGATCGATGGGCGGTGATCGTTGCGGCGGGCGATGTCTGGGTGACGAGCGCACAGCATTTGGCGACGTTCCAGGCTGACAGCGCACCGACCCTCACCTTCGGCGCAGGCGCAAAGATCGCCGTGGACCCGGCAGGAGTGATGTACGCGCTGGCGACCACGACCGGCGTGCTCGTTCGGCTGCAGGTCGGCACGAACACCGTCGAACAGCGCTGGAGCCTGCCCCCAATGAGTGAGGCGGCGCAGCTGAGTTCGGTTGGCGGGCGCTGGGTGGTCGTGGACCCAGCCTCGCAGCGAGCCTTCGTCGAGGGGCACACGATCTCGCTGGCGTCGACCGCACCCGCCGCCGGCACGTTGCGATTGCAGGAACCATCCGCCGAAGGCCGCGCCGCACTGCTTGCCACGAACTCCTCACTCATCGAGCTCACGTTCGACGGTCAGGCATCGACGTTGGTCTCGAATGTGGCCGGGGTTCCGGCGGCACCGGTTCAGGCGAACGGATGCCGGTACGCAGCCTGGAATGGCGGCTCGGCCTGGCGTACCTGCGACGCGCGCACCCCACCGCCATCCACCACCCCGGCACTCGGTGCCGAGCTTACGTTCGCGACCAACGGGCAGACCACGGTGCTGACCGATCCCGAGTCGGGGCGCACCCTCGCCAGCGATCCGGCGTTCCGAGAGATCGCGGACTGGAAGGCAATCTCGCAACACCGCCCCGACCCGGAGGTGGTCGAGCGGGCCGACCCGAATGCACTGGCGACCATCGAACGATCCCAACGGTCGCCAGTCGCGGTGAACGATTCGTTCGGTGCACGTCCGGGTCGCACCACGGTCCTCCCCGTGTTGTTGAACGACTACGACCCGAATCAGGATGTGCTCACCGTCGCCACGTTCGACGGCACGCTGCCTGCGGGGGCGAAACTTGAGCGAGTGTCGGGCCACCAGCAATTGCAGCTCACGCTCGGCCCAGACGCCCGAGGAACGGTGAACTTCACCTACACCGTCGACGACGGTCGCGGCGGGACCGCGCTCGCGGCGGTCACCGTCGACATCCGTCAGCCGAACGAGAACGGGCCGCCGCACCAAGTTCGCTCAACCCGCGCAGCGGTGCAGGTCGGCGGACGACTCAGTGTGCCCGTGATCGGTGAGTGGGTGGACCCAGACGGCGACCCAATGTTCGTCGAATCCGCCGTCACCGGGGCGCCGGATGTCGTCGCGTTCACGCCAGAGGGCACGCTCACGTTCGACGAAGCTGGCGGCGCCGGTGCCGCGCGCACGGTGCAGTTCGAGGTATCGGATGGGCGCGCAAGAGGCACTGGCAGTCTGAACATCGATGTGCGGACGCCTGCGGAGATGCGCCTGGCGACTGAGCCATTCGGCGCCATCACCACGGCGGGCGAAGAACTCCTGATCAGCCCGTTGGCCTATGTGCGCGGTGGCAGCGGAAATGTGCACCTCAGTGCGTTGCCCGCGAAGCCCGATGTCGCGCTGACCCCGGACTACAGTGCTGGCACCTTCCGGTTCTCGAGCGCCGTGGTCGGCACGCACTATCTCGAGTACTCGGTCGCCGACGGGGCACTGACCGCGAGTGGGGTGGTGCGGGTTGACGTCTTGCCACCGCCCGACCGGGCGACGACCCCGATCACGGTGCCGCACACTGCGCTGCTACGGCTGCAGCGGTCGAGCGACCTCGACGTGCTGGCGACCGACATCGACCCAACGGGTGGGCTCCTGGTCATTACCGGCGTTGACGACGATGCTGCCGCGAAGGGAGTGCGCGCTGAGATCATCGAACACCGGTTGTTGCGACTCACCCTCACTCAACCGCTCCAGCGAGGCTCGGTGACGTTTGGGTATCGAGTCAGCAATGGGTTGGCCGAGGCATCCGGTCAGGTGGTCGTGGTGAACGTGCCAGAACCAACTCGAGTGCAGCCTCCCGTTGCGGCAGACGACGTCGCAGCCGCCCGGGTCGGGGATCTCATCGACATTCCGGTGCTCGCGAACGACGTCATCGCCGACGGGGTGGATGCCACGCTCGCCCCGGACCTCGTCGAAGCGCCAACCGCCGGGCTGATGTTCGTGAGTGGCCACCAAGTGCGCTACCTCGTGCCGTCGCAGCCTGGGGAGTACCGGGGCGTGTACCAGGTACGCACCCCTGATGGTCAATTTGCCACGGCCACGGTGCGGGTGAGCGTTCGGGAAATCGACCCGCAACACAACGCACCACCGGTGCCGAAGACCGCGACCGGTCGAGTGCTCGCCGGCGATACGGTGCGGATTCCGATCGATCTCACCGGCATTGACCCGGATGGCGACAGCGTGCAGTTACTCGGCCAGGACTCGGCGCCCGAGCGCGGGGTGGTGGTTGACAAGGGTCCAGACTGGATCGACTACCGCGCCGGTGAGTACTCGGCGGGAACCGACACCTTCCGGTACGTCGTGATCGATGCCGTGGGTGGGCGTGCGGTTGGCACCGTGCGCGTCGGTATTGCGCCGCGGACCGCCGGCGTGCGGGCGCCGGTTGCGGTTGAGGACACCGCCACCGCCCGACCGGGTCGGACCGTCTCGGTGCGGGTGCTCGAAAACGACACCGACCCTGACGGCGGCACCTTGACGCTGACTGCGGCCGTGGCGAGTAACTCCGCGGCTCGGGTCAGTGTCGACGGCGACCAAGTGGTGTTGGTGTTGCCAGCCGAACCCGGCGACTACGGTGCCACCTACACCGTCGTCAACGCGCGCGGTGTGAGTGCGGTCGGATTCGTCACGGTCCACGCACGAGCCGATGCGCCGCTCAGCCAGCCTGAGGTGGCTGACACGAATTTGAATCTTTCTGACGTCCTCGATCGCGACTCGATCGATGTTGGCGTGCTTCGGCAGGCCTTCGCGTCGGATGTCCCGGCGAGCTCGCTCAAGGTGGGACTGTTCCCCGGGTTTGCGCCCCTCGCGACGGTGCTGCCCGACGGGTCAATTCGGGTAAAGATTGCTGATCAGCGTCAGATTATTCCGTTCAGTGTGACGCATCCGGATGACCCGACCCTGCGAGCCGTGGCGGTCATCTCGGTGCCGGGCCGTGACGACGCGCTCCCGCAACTTCGGCGGGATGCGCCAACCGTGGTGGTGAACAGTGGCGAGTCGGTCACGCTGCGGCTCGCGGACTACGTGATCGCGGCATCGGGTAAGCCGGTCCGTCTGCTCGATCCGGCAACCGTGCGCGCAACCCATGCCGATGGAACCGATCTGGTGGTCGACGAAACCACGCTTCGGTTCACGAGTGCAGGCGAGTATTTTGGCCCGGCATCCATCTCGTTCACCGTTACCGACGGGCAGAGTGCGAGTGACCCGCGAGGTCGGTCTGCGACCGTCGTGATCCCGATCGACGTGCGTCCCCGCGTGAACCAGCCACCGACCTTCGTCGGCGGTGTGATCGACTTTGAACCGGGTCAGGCGAAAACGATCGACCTGAGCAAACTCACCAACGACGCCTCATCGTCGGCTGACCTGCGGTTCGCCATGCTCGGGGCAGTTCCGCCCGGCTTTGCCGTGTCGCTCAATGGCTCGCAACTGCGGATTGAGGCCAGCGCCGAGGTGTCGACCGGGCTGCGCTCCACCATGCGGGTTGGCGTTTCGGCCGGTGACGTGACCGGAACCCCCGGTGTGATCAACCTTCGGGTGGTGCCATCGACGCGGCCGCTTGCGCAGCCTCAACCCGACACCATTGTCGCGCCGCGCGGCAAATCGACGGCGGTGAACGTACTCGACAACGATCAGGCCGGGAACCCATTCCCCGGCTCGGCCTTGATTGTGGGCGACGTGCTGGTGACCGATCAACTTGCGGGTGTGGTGCCGGTGCCCTCCGCAGACGGGTCGACGATCGTGATCAACGTGGCCGCTGACGCCGAGCCGGGGACGGCCACCGTGCAGTACGAGGTACTTGACGCCACCCGCGATCGAGCGCGCGCGGTCTGGACGCAGTTGACTATCTCGGTTCAGGACCGACCCGAGCCGGTGACCAACCTCCGCGTCACTGGGTACGGCGATCACAGCCTCACCCTGAGTTTTGCGCCAGGTGGGTTCAACAACTTGCCCATCACCGGGTTTGTCATTACCCAACTCGACCCGGCGGGCACCAAACTTTCGCAATCTGAGTGCACCGTCACTACCTGTCGAGTGACCACGCTCGGCAACGGTCAGGCTCACCGGGTGCGGGTGCAAGTGCAAGCCCGGAACGCGCTCGGTCTGAGTGATCCGACCACGCTGGTTGAACCGGTGTGGAGCGATGTCGTGCCACCCGTGCCGTCCAACCTGACCGCGAATCCACTCGACGGCGCACTTGATGTGCAATGGTCGCCGGTCGACGCCGGTGCCGGCAGCGCGGTGACGTCATACGTGGTCACCGTCGCCGATCAAGTGACCGAAGTTTCCGCAAGCGTGTGCACGAACACCACCTGTCACTTCCGCAGCCAGCGCCTCGATAACGGAAGCCTCGTCACCTACTCGGTGAGTGCACGGAACGACGCGCAACCCACCTTTGCGAACTGGAACACGGCATCGGGAACCGGCACGCCGTTTGGTCCACCAATCGCCGCAAACATCTCCGTCACCGCCGACCCTGCTGCCGGGGCTGCGACCGTGACCTGGGACGCCTTCGGCGCCAATGGCGACCCGATCCTGGGCTACTACGTCGAACGACTGGTGGTTGGACAACATGATGTGCCGACGGGCGCTCAGGCGTGTTCGGTCACGCAACCCGCGCCGGGACAGGTCGTGGCGCCGGTTGCCGGTGGAACGGTCGCCGAAGTCGTTGCCGTCGGCCCGACGACGCGGAGCGTGCGGTTCACCGGCACCTCGGCCCAACAGGCCGAGTACTCGTTCGTCGTGTGGGCGTACAACCGAGCGGCCTGCCGGAACACGGCGGTTGCGAGCGCGGTCGTGCGCCCTGCGCCGAGCACGATCACCTCGGTCGACAGTGCCATGGCGTGGCTCAACACGAGCACCTGGGACCGTCACATTGACCGCACCGACAGTGCGGGAATGCGCACCGAGATCGTGGCCACCGATCCGAATGGCGCAGTGGTGGGGAGCCCGACGACGTATGACGGCACCGGATGGCTCAGAGTGCTGTTGAACCGACCATTTGGTGAAGCGGTGCACTTCCGCGTGCGCTCCTGCACCGCCTGGGGCACCTGCAGCCAGTGGTCGCAAGTGTTCCCGGCGAATGCCTCGCCGACCCTCACCTTTGCGATGCCGGGCATGCAGTGGGACGCCTCGACGCAAGCCTGGAACTGGGCCTCGCTGCCCGACAATGGCGGGTTGCCGGCCACGGTCCGCTGCGGACTTGAAGGCGATGCGGTCGGTCAGCCCGCGACATCCGGGGTTACCTGCCAGGTGCCCTCGGCCACGGCAACCGACCGAGTCTGGTTGGATGTCGAGGTAGCCGGCGTTACCGCGCGCTTTTGGAGCAGGTGACATGGGCCAACCGAAGGAGCACCGATGACCTTATCTGCCGACGACGCGAAGCGATTTGCCGCCAGACTCGATGGGTTGGTCGAGGCCGTCGAAGAGGTCTTGCTCGGCAAACACCGCGTGATTCGCCTGGCGTTCACCGCACTGCTCAGCGAAGGGCATCTGCTGCTCGAAGACTTGCCCGGTACCGGCAAGACGTCGCTCGCCCGAGCGATGGCGCAATCGGTTTCTGGCACCACCAGTCGCGTGCAATTCACGCCCGATCTCCTCCCGGGCGATATCACCGGGGTCACCGTGTACGACCAGCGCGACCAGCGATTCCAGTTTCACCCCGGACCGGTGTTCGCGAACATTGTGCTCGCAGATGAGATCAACCGGGCGAGCCCGAAGACACAGGCTGCTCTGCTTGAGGTCATGGAGGAAGGGCAGGTCACCGTTGACGGGGTGACCCATGGCGTCGGCGAACCGTTCATGGTGATCGCAACCCAGAACCCGATTGAACAGGCAGGCACCTACCGGCTGCCCGAGGCGCAGCTCGACCGGTTCCTGATGTGCACCTCCATTGGCTACCCCGATCACGCGTCGACGATCCGCATTTTGGAGCGCGCTGACGAGCGTGCGCACCAGCGCAAGGTCGTTGGCGGCATCACCACTGAGGAAGTCCAGGAGATGGCGGCGCAAGCGCGGCAGGTCTTCGTCGACCCGACGATCCAGGATTACGTGTCGCGGTTGGTTGATGCCACGCGCGCGGCCCCCGAGGCACGATTTGGTGTGAGTGTGCGCGGTGCGCTCGCCTTGATCCGCGCGGCGAAGACGCATGCGGCGGGCCGCGGACGCCACTATGTGATTCCGGATGATGTCAAAGCACTTGCCGGCCCGGTGCTCGCGCACCGCCTCATCCTCGACGCCGAGGCGGAGTTCGACGGCGTCACCCAGTCGAGCCTGATTGCACAGGTGCTCATCGACACCCCGCCGCCGACGTCGGGGTTGGCTGGGTGATCGAAGCCACGGGCCGGAGCGACCACGAGTCGCAAGAAGGCGCACTTGCGGTCGCGATCACTCGCGCGCTCGCATGGGCGCGCGACGTCGCGGGAGCGATCGGCCGGGTACGTACCGCGATCAATGGCACGATCACCTCGACTGGCTGGGCCGTCGCCGGCGGATCGATCGCAGCGCTGATCATTGGTTCGGGCCTGGGATGGCGCGAATTCACCATATTGGGGTGGGCACTGCTGTGTGCGCTGCTCGTCGCGGCGATCTGGCTGATCGGTGGGCGTCTTGGTCAGGTCAGCCTGGAGGTTCCCAATACCCGGGTGGTGGTGGGGGAGACGGCGACCGCGGTGGTGGCGACAGGCCGTCGGCTGTGGCGACGGATCGGACTCGGGAGCATTGAATTGCCCGTGGGATCAGCAACAGCGGCGCTGTCGGTAGCCCATGTGGCTCGGAGCGCGCAGACGCGCCAAGAGATCGCGATCTCCACCGATCATCGCGGTGTGCTCACCATCGGCCCCGCGCGACGGGTGCAGGCGGACCCGCTTGGGTTGCTCAGTCGCGTGGTTGAGCTCACCGGCACCGCGCAATTGCTCGTGCGGCCCAGAATCGTCGCGATCCAACCGCGCGGGTCCGGCTTGTTCCGAGATCTTGATGGGGATCCAACGCCGAACCTCACCCCGAGCGACATCGCCTTCCACGCACTCCGTGAGTATCAGGCTGGCGATGATCGGCGCCACATTCACTGGCGAAGTTCAGCGAAAACGGGTCGCTTCATGGTGCGACAGTTCGAGGAGACCCGTCGCTCGAAGTTGATGGTGATTCTCGACTGCGCGAGCAGCGGATACGCGAGTTCCGACGAGTTTGAACTTGCGGTGAGCGCCGCCGCATCGATTGGCGTTCGCGCCATCCTCGATGGTCGGTCAATGTCGTTTGCCGTGTCGAGTCGGCGCGGTGACAGCGGCGGCAAACTTGTGACGCTGCCGACATTTACTCCAGACCGGCTGCTCGACGCGCTGTGCGACGTGCGGGTAGGAACCGACAATCTGGGGCTCGCCGATACGGCTGCGCTCGCTGCTGCTGAGGCATCCACCACGTCACTGGTGCTGCTGGTCACCGGAGCCGCCCGGGGGGTCGAAGGAGCCAGGGCCGCCGCGGTCGCGCTCCCCGCTGGAGTCGCGGTCGGGGTGGTGCTCTGTGATCAAGGTGGCGAGACCGCTGCGAAAACGGTCGCCGGTCTCAACATCCTCCGAATTGGCTACCTCGAGGATCTGCCAGCACTCACCGCGCGCGCGAATTCGGTTGCCTCATGACCCGCACTCGGAGCACGCTCGCGCTGGTGGCGGGATTGGCGCTCTTGTTCGCCGCCGCATCGCTGCCCTGGTGGCCGGTGTACCGCGATTCGCGGTTGATTGTCGTGTGTGCCGTCGGGACGCTCCTCGGGCTGACAACGGCCGCGCTCGGGGCCCGATTCCGCTGGCCCGCGTGGCGAGTCATGGCCACGCTGCTCGGAGCGTTTCTGCTCGTGGGCGTGCCGCTGGCGGTGCCGTCAAAGGCGATCTGGGGCGTACTGCCATCGCTCGAGGGCGAACTCGACTTGGTGGCTGGCGCGGTCTCGGCCTGGAAGCAGCTGGTGACGATTCCTACTCCGGTGGGTCACTATCAGGCGTTGCTGGTTCCGCCGCTGATGCTCACGCTAGTGATGTCTACGCTGGCGGGTACAGTTGCGCTCCGAACGCGCCACCGCGCGGTGGCCGGCCTGGCCCCGGTCGTCGCCTATGCGATTGCGATCGCGTTCGGCGTCGGCAGTTCGCGGCTGGTTGTGCTGAGCGGCGTCGTGTTTGCTGCGGCGATGCTGATGTGGCTGGGCTATACCAGGTCGCTCACGCGAGGTGCGGGTGGCGGCGGGCGTATTGGCAGTCGGATGCTCCGCCTCGGCGTCTTGGTGCTCGCTGGTGCCGTGACGATCGGCGGGGCGACCGTCGCCGCGACCGGTGCGCCGATAGCCGCGCGCCAGGTCGTGCGCGATGTACTGCGGCCGCCGTTTGATCCGCGGCAGTCGATCAGCCCACTGGTCGGGTTCCGATCGGCGTTCGCGCCGGAGACCAAAGCGCGGGCGGTGTTGGACGTCACCGGGCTTCCGGCAGGGGTTGGCCTGCGGGTTGCGACCCTCGACAGTTACGACGGCATCATCTTCTCGGTGGGCGGCAGCGCCGGCGCGGCGTCGAGTCAATTCGTGCGGGTGCCGACCGAGCTCGACCAGCGTGAGCCAGGGGCGACATCCGTTGAACTCACGGTGACCTCGCGATCCTACGCCGGCCTCTGGGTGCCAAGCCTCGGCAAACTCCGCCATATCGAATTCGACGGAGCGCGCGCGGGGCAGCTGACCGACTCGTTCTTCTACAACCTCAGTACCGGCGCGCAGGCGGTGTCGGTGGCGCTGCAACCGGGCGACAGCTATCGCGAGTCGGTATCGGTGCAGGCGTCGCCGGCCGACCTCGGGGCGTTGAACCCGGGACCTGCCGCCGGGTCGACCTGGGTTGCTGCCCCAGAGGAGTTGGTCCGGCTGCTCGATCGGTGGTCACCGGCGTCGGCAACACCGGGCGCCCGTTTGGCCGCGATGCAGGCGGGATTCCAACGCGATGGGTACGTCAGCCATGGGCTGACCGGTGAGCCAGCAAGCCGGGCGGGGCACGGCATTGATCGAATTGTTGAGCTCGCGACCTCGAGCCCGATGATTGGGGATGGCGAGCAGTACGCGGTCGCCGCTGCGCTGTTGGCCAGGCACCTGGGGTTTCCGACGCGAGTGGTGCTTGGGTATCAACCGAGTGCGGCCGCACGCGCCGCGGCTGGCACCGGGCCGATCACCATCCGGTCGGCCGATCTCACCACCTGGATTGAAGTCCATGGCGACGACGGGGTCTGGCGTGCGCTCGATCCGAACCCTTCGGTGCGGCCCATACCGGAGGTTCCCGAGCAAACCCCGAACACCGTCTCGCGGCCACAGTCGGCGTTGCCCCCGCCGCCGCAGCATGCCCGATCCGAGGTGCGCGGTGACACGAACGACCGCGCGCCGACGCCGCCGGAGCAACAGCCCGCCTGGATTGCGGTGTTGTGGACGGTACTCGCCTGGTCGGGACTGACCCTCCTGGGACTGAGCGTGCTTTGCAGCCCGTTTATCGTGCTGATCATCGCGAAAGCGCGACGGCGCCGGTTGCGGCGACGTGCCCAGACTCCAGCGCAACGAGTGGATGGTGCGTGGCGCGAGTACCTCGATGCCGCCGCCGACTACGGGTACCGGTTCCGACCGGGATCCACCCGAGCCGAGCAGGCGGCCGTCGTGGGTGGCCTGTCGGCGTTGGTCTTCGCTGCGGTGGCAGATGAGGTGGACTTTGCGCCAGGTGTTGCGAGCGCGGACCAAGCTGCGGTGGCGTGGGCGCAGGTGGGGCAACTTCGTCGTATGCTCGCGAGTCCGCGTAGTCCGCTCGAACGATTGCGCGCACGCGTGTCGGTCGCCTCGCTGCGGCCAGCGCAGCACCGGACTGGTGGCACTCGCGGCCGTCGTCCACAGTCGACTGCTGGCCACCAGTTGTCCACATCGGAATAGCCCGGCACGGCGTTCGTCTCGGTCTCTGCTCGACTGACGGCATGGTTCGTGCCGATCTTGTCCTGCCGCAGCCGCGGCTCTCGCTCCCGCCCTCGTCTCCCCAGGTCGAGCGGTCGAAGCTTCCGGTCATCGCGTCGCTCGCTCCCATCGGGATCGCAGCGGTGCTCTGGCCGCTCACCGGTTCGCCGCTCATGCTCGCGTTTGCGGCGCTGAGCCCGGTCATCGCGCTCGCGACTGCCTTCGAACAGCGGCGCGCCCATCGCCGAGCGCGCGCACGTCACGCTCAGGACCGCACGGAATTGTGTGAGCGACTCGAGCAGGACATTGATGAGCGACTGCGGCGGCTGAGAATCTCGGCCTGGGAGAAGACGCCAACCGCTCGGCAGCGGCTGGGTGAGCGAGTCGGCGATACCTGGCGGGCGACGCCGCCGACGAGATTGGTATTGGGTGCCGGCGCGGTCGCGAGTCAGCTCCAACTCGACGGTGAACCGGTTGATGAGCGCGACCGCCAACTGGTGGAGCGTGCTGCGGTGTTATCGGACGCCCCGGTGGACTGCCCGGTGGGCGGTGGAATCGGGGTGCTTGGGCCGTTGCCGCTCGCGCGGGCCGCGGCGCGTGCGCTCGTGGTGCAAATCGCGGCTGGCTGGGCACCACATCAGGTGCGGTTTGTGGTGCCGACCCAGCCGGAGTGGGAGTGGTTGGAGCGCCTGCCGCACCACGACGGGGTGGTATGCACGGTTCGCGATGCTGCCGGTTCGTCGCCGACGCCTACCGGGGCCGTGTCGTCAGCGGTTCCGGCGAGTGTCACGAGCGGCGCGACCGCGATGCCAGCCAGCATTGAGGTGTTCGTGGCGCGATACCGCACCGAGTTGCCCGCGACGATTGCCACGGTAATCACAGTGGAGTCGCCTGGCGCCGCCCGGGTGGAACGTGTGGGTGGCACCGATGCGGCGCTCCGGGTGCGCCCCGGTCTGGTTGGCACCGCCGAATGCCGGGCCTGGGCCGACGAAGTCGGTGCCGACCCGCGCAGCCTCGCTGCTGGGGGAGGGTGCCTCCGGTGTGCGGTCGACCTGGCGTCGCTCGCGGCGGCGGCGGCGTCAGGTGAGGCACCCGATCGACGTGCGCAGCTGACGGTTCCGCTTGGGGCGGATGCCTCGGCGCCAGTGTGTGTCGACCTGGTGCGCGGCCCGCACGCGCTCGTCGCCGGCACGACGGGGAGCGGAAAGAGCGAGCTGTTGATCGCCTGGGTCGCCGCCCTCGCTCGCGACTTCAGCCCCACCGAGGTGTCGTTCCTACTGGTGGATTTCAAGGGCGGTGCGGCATTCGCACCGCTCGCCGAGCTGCCCCACGTGCTTGGGGTGGTCACCGACCTCGATGGATCCGCCGCGCTCCGGGCAGTCGAGAGTCTGCGATCGGAACTGCGACGCCGCGAAGCCCTGCTTCGTGAGGCTGGTGTCCGCGACCTTGCCGAACTCGACCCAACCCAGCAGTGTGGTCGACTGGTCATCGTCGTTGACGAGTTCCAGGCACTCATCGACCGCTACCCGGACGTGGCGCAGGTGATCGCTGATATTGCAGCTCGCGGGCGCTCACTCGGTGTGCATCTCATTCTTGCGACGCAGCGACCCGGTGGGGTAGTCCGTGAACAGGTCACCGCAAATTGTGGGATCCGTATCTGCCTGCGGGTGCTCGCCGCCGCCGACAGCGTCGCGGTCGTCGGTGACGATCGGGCGGCCGGACTGCCGGTGGCGGCGCCTGGTCGGGCCGTGGTGGATGCCGGCGCAGGCGAGATCGGAGTGATCCAGACGGCGCTCGCCACGCCTGAGCTCATCGCCGCCATTGCGGCGAGGTGGCGGACGGCGCCGACCGCCCATCGCCCCTGGCTGCCAGCGTTGCCGACTTCAATTCCGATGATGGCCCTCGCGCCCGCTCGTCGGCTTGGCACGTACCCATTCGGGCTGCTGGATGACCCGGCCAACCAAGCGCAGCCCATTGCGTTCTGGGAGCCCACTGTGGACCACCACTTGCTCATCATCGGCCCCCCGCGCAGCGGGCGCTCCACGGTACTTGCGGCGCTGGCTGCTCTGAGCCGCGAGGCTGTGTGGATGCTTCCCGAACGCGACGCTGACGCCTGGGCATTCCTCGACCGCCTGGACTCAGACCTCGTGGAACCGGGCCTGGTGGTGATCGATGATCTCGACCTACGGTTCCGAAATTGTGGCGATGAGTATCGGCACGCGGCGCTGCAGCGCATCGAGCTACTCATGGCTCAGGCGCCGCCCGGCGTCGGGTTTGCAGTCGCTGTTTCGCGACCGACGGCACTCCCGACAGGGCTGCGAGATCAGTTTGGGGCGCAGGTCTGGTTGCGGCATCAGAGCAAGGCCGACCTGGTTCAGGCTGGCGGCGACCCCGCGCTCTGGCGGCCCAACGCGCCGGTCGGCAGTGGTCAGTGGGCGGGCCTCGCCCTCCAGGTGGCGGATGCCTCGCCCATGGCCGCTCCCACGCCAGACTCGGCACCGGAGCTGTGTCTCGATCCGCAACGAGTGTCGATCGTGGTCTGTGCCCCACCCGTGGCAGCACGGTTCGAACTGGCTGCGGCGGGTGTGCCCGTCGTGAGGCTCGACGAGCCCGAGGCGGTCGCGCGGCTCGGTGCGCAGCCTGCGGCGGGCCCGATGGTCCTCCTCGGCACCGCCGAGCAGTGGGCCAGGTCGTGGCAACTGCTTGCGGCGCTGCGTCCGCAGGCCGACCTTGTTGTTGCCGGCAGCGTTGCCGACCTTCGGGCCCTGACGAACCAGCGCATGCTGCCGCCGTTGCTCGACGCCGGCGAGTGTTGGGTGGTGGATGCTGCCGGTGGTGCACTCCGGCGAACAATCCCCGGACAGTCGGGCCAGTTGATCCGGCGAGCGGGAAGCCGTGGCGACGCCATCCGACGAAATCCGTGACGATCTTGCAACACAACTACGAAATGCGCAGTGAATGTCACGATCACGAAGCGATCTGCCCCGTGACGGGTATGGTGTGCGCCGTACTATGCAAGTATCGTGGCGTTGAACAGTGCTGTCCCGATTGGAGTCACCGTGACGAACCGTCCGCTTCCCGAAGACCCAGCAATCCGCGCCCTGATTCAACTCGCCAGGCGCTCGCAGTTGAGTCGCCGTTCGCTCCTGGCCGGAGGCGCCGGACTCTCCGCCCTCGCCCTCGCTGGCTGCTCGCAGGGACCCGAAAAGCCCAAACCCGCTGCGGATAAGTCAGCCACCGAGAAGACGCTGACCTGGGCGAACTGGGCCGCCTACCTCGACGAAGACGACAATGGCGCCTATCCGACGCTGAAAGCCTTCGAAGCCGAGACCGGCATCAAGGTTGATTACCAGGTTGCCGTCGATGACAACAACACCTACTACGGCAAGGTCAAGGACCAGCTTGCCCTCGGCAAAGACATCGGTGCCGACATTGCGGTGCTCACCGACTGGATGGCAGCGCGGTGGATTCGCCTCGGCTACACCCAGCAGTTCGACGATGCCAAGATTCCGAACAAGGGCAATCTCAAGAAGACGCTGCAGAACCCCGACTTTGATCCCGGCCGCAAGAACACCTTGCCGTGGCAGGGCGGCTTCGCTGGCATCTGTTGGAACAAAGAGGCAGTGCCAAAGGGGCTGAAGTCAGTCGAGGACTTGTGGCAGTCAGACCTCAAGGGCCGCGTCGGGGTGCTCTCGGAGATGCGCGACACCGTCGGCCTGGTCATGTTGCAGCAGGGCGTCGATATCGCCGGCAAGTGGGGCGATGCCGAATTCCAGAAAGCGATCGATGAGTTGAACAAGCGTGTATCGGATGGTCAGATCCGCAACATCAAGGGCAACTCGTACCTCGAAGACCTCAAGAGTGGGGACACGCTCGCCGCAATCTGCTGGTCCGGTGACATCACCGTGATCAACGCGGAAGCCGGGGACAAGTGGGAGTTCGCCATTCCTGAGGCGGGCGGCACCATTTGGAACGACAACATGCTGATTCCGGTCGGGTCTGCTCATAAGGCCAACGCCGAAGCGCTGATGAACTACTACTACGAGCCAGAGGTTGCCGCCGAGGTCGCAGCCTGGGTGAACTACATCACCCCGGTCGAAGGTGCAAAGGCAGCTGCCGAGAAAATCGACCCTGAGCTCGCCAAGAACCAGCTCATCTTCCCGGACGATGAGTTCCTGAAGCAGGCACATATCTTCCGTACCCTGAGCGCCGCCGAAGAAACGAAGTATCAGGCCGAGTACCAGAAGATCCTCCTCGGCCAATAGCGATGCCGATCGATTTCGCAGAGCGGGGCGCGGACCTCGAACTGGTGGGGATCCACAAGCGGTTTCCCGGGTTCACGGCGATTGAGAACCTTGACCTGAAGATCGAGGCTGGTTCGTTCTTCGCGCTGCTCGGGCCATCCGGATGCGGAAAAACGACCACCCTCCGACTCGTGGCCGGGCTCGAAGCGCCGACCAGGGGCCGGATCCTCATCGGCGGAACCGACGTCACCGACACCAAGGCGCATGAGCGGCCCGTGAACACCGTGTTCCAGAGTTACGCGCTGTTCCCGCATATGAGTGTGCTCGAAAACGTGGCGTTTGGGCTGCGCCGCCGCAAGGTCGCCGATGTGCTCGGGCTCGCACGTGCGGCGCTGAAACTGGTTGAACTTGACCATCTCGCGCAGCGTCGACCCGCGCAACTCTCGGGCGGACAGCAGCAGCGCGTCGCGCTTGCCCGGGCAATCGTCAACAGGCCAGCACTGTTGCTGCTCGACGAGCCGCTCGGTGCACTCGACCTGAAGTTGCGGCGCCAGATGCAACTTGAGTTGAAGAAGATCCAACTCGATGTCGGGCTCACCTTCCTGCACGTCACTCACGACCAAGAAGAAGCCATGACGATGGCCGATACGGTCGCGGTGATGAACAAGGGCGCAATCGAGCAGATGGGGGCCCCGAGAGCGCTCTACGAACTTCCGCGCACGGTGTTCGTCGCGAACTTCCTCGGGCAGTCGAACCTCTTCACCGGTGAGGTCGTCGCGACATCCGACACCGCGATCAGCATTGACGCGGGGGGCAGCAAACTCACCGTCCCGACGGCCCGCGCCGAGCGCCACCGTGGCAGGGTGACGATCGGGGTGCGACCTGAGAAGCTCACCGTGCACCGGACTGCCCCCGCGCCAGACGCCGACCGAAACGCGCTTGGTCCGGGTCGAGTATCGGATGTCTCGTTCGCCGGGGTGAGCACCCAGTACACCGTCGAACTGGCGGGGCTCGGCAGCGTGTTGGTGTTCGAGCAGAACCTCGACCCGGCAATGGGCGTGTCGCCCGGCACCGAGGTGTGGGTGAGTTGGGAGGTCGCGCACACCTTCGGGCTTGCCGACGAGGCATCCGAACCGCGATTTGTCGACGACACCCGTACGAGTGAAATCGCCGCACGAAGGCGCGAAACGCTCAAGGCTGAACTCGAAGGCTGACAGTGGCGTTCGCAGTATTCACCCCAGCCGAGACGCACGAGGCGCCGAAGAAGTCGAGCAAGCTCGCGTTGCTGCTGCTCCTGCCGGGGGTGCTGTACCTCGGCCTGTTCTTTCTGACCCCGCTCGTCTCGCTGGTACTCACCTCGCTGCAGGTGCCGAGACCCGATGGGGATGTCGGTCAGTACGACTACGCGTTCAACTGGCAGAACTACACCGCGCTGTTTGACCCAGATGATGGGTACTTCCCGCACATTTTGCGCTCGTTCGGGTATGCGCTGCTCGCGACCGTCTTGGCGCTGCTGATTAGCTACCCGATTGCCTACTTCATTGGGGTGAAAGCCCGAAAGTGGCCGATGCTGCAGAGCCTGCTGCTGGTGCTCGTCATCGCCCCGTTCTTCATCAGTTTTCTGTTGCGCACCCTCGCGTGGAAACAGTTGCTCTCAGATGAGTCGTTCGTGATCACCGGGCTGAAGGCGGTCAGCCTGCTCGCGCCGGATGCCCACTTCACCGGCACGCCGTTCGCTGTGGTATTCGGCATCACCTACAACTTCATTCCGTTCATGACGTTGCCGCTCTACACGAACCTTGAGCGCCTCGACATTCGGATGCTCGAGGCGGGGGCCGACCTCTATGCGAGCCCGTTCCACGTATTCCGCAAGATCACCGTGCCGCTGACCATGCCAGGTATCGTGGCCGGAACGCTGCTCACGTTCATTCCGGCGGCCGGTGATTATGTGAACGCGAGCCGCGACTTTCTCGGGGGCCCAGACACCCAGATGATCGGCAATGTCATCGAGGCGAACTTCTTAGTACTTGAGAATTACCCGGCCGCTGCGGCGCTCTCAATTCTGCTGATGGTGGTCATTCTGGTGCTGGTCGGTGCGTACGTGAAGCGCTCCGGCACGGAGGATTTGCTATGAGCGGCGGGCAAGCGGCGACGCCGGACGGGGTCGCGCCGAGCCCAGGGATGCTGCCCCCAGGTGCGGCGGTGCGGAGCATCCGGCACCGTCGTATTGGCCTGGGTGGATGGCTCCTGCCCACGTACACCGTGATCGCCTTTGTGTTTCTGCTGGTCCCGATCGTGTACACGTTCGTGTTCTCGTTCAACGACTCGCTGAAGTCGAATATCTCGTGGCGCGGGTTCACGTTCGAAAAGTGGACCAACGTCTGCGTGGTCGAGAACGGAGCGGTCTGCACCGCGTTCACCAACTCGCTCCTCATCGGGGGGGTCTCCACCATTGCGGCGACGGTGCTCGGCACGATGATCGCGCTCGCATTGGCCCGCTACAAGTTCGGTGCCCGGTCTGCGATCAGTCTGCTGATCTTCTTGCCGATGGCAACGCCGGAGGTAGTGCTCGGTGCGGGGCTCGCGTCACAATTCCTCGCGGTCGGCGTGCCGAAAGACATGCTGACGATCATCCTGGCGCACACGATGTTCTGCCTGAGTTTTGTGGTGGTCACGGTGAAGGCGCGCGTGGCGAGCCTTGATCCGACGCTCGAAGAGGCCGGACGTGACCTCTATGCGCCGCCGTGGCAGGTGTTCTGGCGGATCACCTTCCCGCTGCTCCTGCCGGGCATTCTGGCGGCCGCGCTGCTGTCGTTCTCGCTGAGTTTTGACGACTTCATCATCACGAACTTCAATTCAGGGTCGGTAAACACCTTCCCGAAGTACATCTACGTCGCCGCCTCGCGGGGGATTCCGGCCGAGGCAAACGTGATCGCTTCGGCGGTGTTCATCTTCGCGATCGTGATCGTGCTCACCGCGCAATTTTCGAAGCAGTCGCGTGAACGTCGGCTTGCAAAACGCGCCGGATAGGCGCAGCGCGCAGGCGACGATGCCTGAAGCGGCACTGGCGCACCAGCGAAGCCGCCCAGCGTGCCCGCGGACCTGAAACGGAGACCCGCTCCAGAGAGCTTGCGACCGAAACTGACGCCACAGGCCCCGCGGCGTACGCCAACGGGGCCTGTGACCTGGAAGGATCCCGCCCTAATACGCCTGGAACTCAGACAACCCTGGCAACCCTGACGCAGTGTTGATCTGGAACTTCACCCAGGTCACGTTCTTCGTTGGAAAGGTGATTTCGGTTGCCGTGCCCGCGTTGTTCAGCGCACCGACGCTTACCGAACTGCCATCACTGAAGGTCAGTGTGCCGGTCAGCACCTGGTCGGTCGAGTTCGCGCGATCGAAGAGCACAATCTTGCTGATCGACTGGCTCGATGCCCAGGTCAATTGTGCCCAGGGGGAGGGGTCAGCATTTGACTTCGCCCATTCGCCTGAGCCGTTCTGGCCAATGACACCGTCGATGAGTTTGGTCGCCGCGTAGGTCGGGCTGTACTCACTCGAGGCGGTAGGGGTGGCACTCGGTGCAAGGTTGGGTGCAGTCACTTTCAGTACCTGGATTTCAGAGAGCCCGTTGCATCCGGAGCTCCCAGCAACCTGGAACCGAACCCACGTCACGGACCGATCGGCGAAGGTAACTTCCCGCGCCGTGCCATTGTTGGGGATACCGGCTACGGCGACCGAACTCCCGTCGCTGAAGGTCAGCGTGCCGCCCTGTGACCAGTCGCTGGTGTTGACGCGGTCGTACAGCACCACCTTGTTCACGGTTTGCGCCGCCGTCCAGTCGAGCTGGATCCAGGGATTGGGCTGGTTGGCCGATGCCCACTCACCGCTGCCGTGCACACCGATCACGCCATCGGCGACCTTGGTCGCGACATAGTTGGCGTTGTACTCGCTCGATGCGGTGATCGTTGCGGTCTTCGCGAGGTTCCAGTTGTAGACCTCGAATTCCGAGAGACCGTTGGTTCCGGTGCTGCCGGCAACCTGGAATTTCACCCAAGTAACCGTCTTGTCAGGGAAGTCGATCTCTTTATCGGATCCGTTGTTCGGAATCCCCGCGACCGCGAGTGAACTGCCATCGCTGAACGTCAGGGTGCCCCCCTGCGACCAGTCGGTTGAGTTTGGTCGGTCGTTCAGCACAATCTTGTTGATCGTCTTCGCGTTCGCCCAGGTGAGCTGCACCCAGGGGTTGCTTTCGCCGGCCGATGCCCACTCACCAGACCCCCACTGCCCGACGATGCCGTCATTCACTTTCGCGAGCGCGTACTGTGCGCTGTACTGGCTCGACCCGGTGACGGTCGCGTTCGGTGCCAGGTTCTGCGGCTGCAGGGTCAACGTGGCAGGCGGGGCGGCATACGTTCCGCCGTGAATGTACAGCTGGTCGTAGTAGCTCACGCCCACGCCCGAGTCGCTGCCGAGGCTGACTTTCGAGAAGCTGGTCGGCGTCGTGAGGGTCTTGACGAGCACCCCATCGATGTACAACTTCGCGTTCGTGCCGCTCGAGTAATCGAACTTCAGGTCATGCCATCCGTAGCTCCGCGGCACGGTGGTGGCGACCGTGGTGGCGCCATCCGAGAACACGTAGTAACCGGTGCTCGAATCGGTGTCGATGCCAAGTGCAACCGTGTTGGTTTGGTTGTCGACCCGGGCGAGTGACCGAACGTTCGTATTGATCGCCGGCGCTTCGTCGTAAGTCGGCAGTACTGCGTTCTGCCGGTCGAACAGCTTTACGCTCACGATCTTGTTCAGGTTGGTACCGAAGTTGCGGTAGAGCACTGGCTTCGAACCGGTTGGCGCGCCATCACTGTCAATCTTGAGCGCCCCCTTGCCGGTGCGTACGCCCTCTGACGTGAATTCGGTGCTGCGAGTCGGCATGTTGCCACTGAAGTTCCACTTGGTCCAGTCGACGCCCGTTTCGAACGCATCGTTGAAGTAGACATCGGATGGCACGGGGTTCACCGTCGCTGCCGGCAGGTATGCGGCGGGGAAGCTCGCCTGAACGCCGATCTGCGAGTACTCCATCTGTGAGTCGTCAAACGAGTTCAACTGCGCGGCTGAGTTGTAGTTCACGTTCGTGTTGACCCACTTGCCGAACCCGCGGAAGTTGTAGTGCTGCGGGTTCACTGAACGGAAGTTCTTGACCTCGAAGTTGGCGTATTGGCCCATGTCGAAGTTGACACCGTTCGGTGCGATGTCGCGCATGCTCGGGTTCGCCCCGACTCGGTCGATCAACATCTGGTCGATGTAGTTCGGGAGGTTCCCGTAGAGCCAGCAGGCGAAGAACGCACCGTCATCGCCACCGTCTTGTTGCGCATCGTGGAGGTAGATGTGGGTGAAGCGGTTGTCGCGTGCGTAAAGGTCGGTCTGCGGGTTGTAGTCCCGGTCGCCGTCGGTAGTGGCGGGGTTGCCATCGGGCTTCGGGTAGTTCGGGTTGCGGCTGTAGCCGCCCGAGATGAAGATGCCACGACGGGACGAGTTGAAGACCTCGAGGTGCGACAGGGTGTTGCTCCCCGAGTTCATGACCGTGAGCCCACTGGCCGATCCCACCAACTGTCCAACGTCGTGAATGATCGTGTTCGTGACCGTGTTGTGGCTGTTGTAGCCGTTGCCCTGAGCGTCGCCGCCGAGGCCGGGGTAGTAGCCTTCGAGCTGAATACCGTTGTTGCCAATGTTGTTGACCAACGTATTGCTGATTACGGCGTGTTGGTTGGCCTGGAACAGGTTGATGCCCATCATGCCGGCGTTGTACACGTGCAGGTTGGTGAGCGTGATCGAGTCGGTGTTCGTGAGTTGGATCACGCCGTTCTGGAACTCCATACGTTCCATTTGCTCGGCGTACGACGGCTGGGTGACGCCGACCTGCTGCGCCTCTGGCGGGTAGAAGCCCATACCGGAGTAGTCGCCGTAGTTCCAGCCGAAGCTGTAATAGTCGGGGAAGTTCGTGTCTTTCACCTGCAGGCCGTCGAACGTGATGTTCGTGACCGGCGTGGCGCGTGAAGCGCCCTGGAACTCGATGACTCGATCAAGTTTCGGAATCACGATGTCTTGCTGATCGATCGTTCCAGTGCCCGGCTTCGGGTAGTAATACAGGTAGCCGGTCGTCTTGTTGAAGTAGTACTCACCCGGTGCGTCGAGGAACCCGAGGTTGCCCTGGAACACGAAACGGGCGTTCGGGCCGATTGCGTAATGTGGGCGGTTGGTCTCTGGGTGGCCCGCCACCTGCTTGAAATTCGCGACGCCGCTTGCGGGGTTCACGCTGCCCACCGGGATGGTGTCGGTCATCCAGTCACGGATATCCCAGTCCCAGACGTAGATCTGGGCGTCGAGGTCACCGCGGGCTTGGGCGTTCACAAGGCCCGCCTCCGAGGTAGCGTCGAGATTCTTGCCAAACTCGGATGACACGGTTGGGGTCGCCGTCAGTGCAACGTTCGTGTTCGAGGTATTGAATGCTTTGAACTCGGCAAGCCCGTTGTTGCCAGTGCTGCCGGCCACCTGAAACTTGACCCAGGTGACGTTCTTCGTCGCAAAGGTCACGTCTTTCGCGGTGCCGTCGTTCGGAATTCCGCTGACGTCGACCGATGAGCCGTCGCTGAAGGTGAGGGCGCCGCCCTTGCTCCAGTCGGAGGAGTTGGCGCGGTCATGGAGAGTCACCTTGTTGATGGCCTGGCTCGTGCCCCAGTTGAGCTGGATCCACGGGTTACCTTCGACGTTCGAGGCCCAGTCGCTCGCGGTTGAGCCATCAACCGCTTTCGGGGCGGTGTAGTTCGTGCCCGGACTGTTGTACTGAAGTGACGTCAGTCCGCCGCCTAACGCAAGCATGTAAGTGGTGCTCGTCGAAGGGAACCGCGGGTCGATCGAGAGGTTCTTCGTCCGGGCCATGACCGCTCGGTCATCGTTGACGTACAGGGTGTTGAAGTTCACGCCCGTGCCGACATACGTCTTATACACGCTGCCTTCGGCCCCGGAAGGGAGGTCGGCGTCGGCGCCCGTGCGTACGACCGGGCTCCATGCGGAGCCCACCTTGTTGCCACCGATGAACTTCGCAGTGTTGACGCCGCCCGTGGCGCGGTAGGTCACCTGGTGACCATTCGTCCCGGAGTCGTTCTCGTCAAAGCGGATCGTGTTGTTGACGTAGTAATTGCCTGGTCCGACGTTGACGGTGATGTCACCGGTCATGTTGTCGTTGATCAGACGTACCGCATCGCGCGCCTTTTCGATCGTCGCAAACGGCTGTGCCTGAGTGCCGGGATTCGTGTCACTTCCGGACGGAGACACGTAGAACGCGGCTTGTTCGGCGGCGGCGGCGGGGTGTGCCGGGAGCAGGGCCGCGATTACGGCGAGGATTGGAACTGCGGCGTTGAGTGATTTCCGGCGCGTCGACATGTGGGACCCTTCGACTTCATTGACGAATGCCAGCGCCGTGAGCCAAACGCGCGGGGCGAGCGGCTCAATCGATTTAGGCGCGATGCACCCGAGCATATGCCCGGCCATGATCACCGTCAAGGGGAGCTGGCCGATTCAGGAACGTAGTGGCGAGATGCTCGCGCGAATGCGCCCCACCGGTGCAGCACCACCAGAGATCAGCAGACCGAGCTCGGGTTCGAGTGCGTCGACGGCAGCATCATCGATCGCGCCTTCGGCGGCGAGCAGTCGCAGCGCCACGATCGTCGCCGCACGAGCCGAGCCATCCAGCATCTTCAACGCAACCGTGGTGCCATTCGGTGCGACCATCACCATCACGCCCTCAGCGCCAAACTTGGCGAACACCCCGAGCCGTTCAGTCACCAGGGTGTCTGGTTCGGCGGCGCCCGCCACGACCCAAGGGTGCGCGCGTACCTCGGCGGTGAGTACCCCGGCCTCGCGGAACAAGGCGAACGGCGATGAAGGTTGCGATGTCGCAATTCGGTGGATGCCTCGGGCGAGGCCCGCGAGGGTCACGGCGTAAGCGGGCAGGCCGCACCCGTCGGTCACGACGGCTGCTGGTCGTTCACCGGTGAACCGTTCAATCACATCGGCCACCTTTTTCTGCATCGGATGCTCCGGATGCAGGTACGACTCGGTCGGCCACTGATTCGTCACACAGGCGAGCAGCATCGCCGCATGCTTGCCGGAGCAAGTCATCTCGGCGCGTCCACCACGCTGGCCCGCTCGGATGAGTTGCTCGCGGGCGGCGCGATCATGAGGGAGCGCCGACGGGCACCGGAGCGCATCGATGGTCAGGCCAGCACGGCTGAGCAGTCCGCCAACGAGCCGCACATGATCGATGGTGCCCGAATGGCTCGCCATCGCGATCACCGCATCTTCACCGCGCAGCTGCACCCCACTGGTCATCACCGCGACGGCTTGGAACGGCTTCAGCGCGGAGCGCGGCAGGATCGGCGCTGTCGGTGAGCCGTAGGTGCGCAGAGCGGTGCCGTCGGGTGCGAGCACCACGGCGCATCCGATATGGCGTGACTCGACGAAGCCGTCGCGTTCGACTGTGGCGAGTTCGACGCAATCGGATGCTTGGAACGTACCGCTCACAGTGCTGGTGCGGTCAGGGCGCGGACGATGCTCATCGGGCGCTCACAGCGTGGCGAGCGCGGCGTCGAGCACCGCCAACCCTTCGTCGATTTGCGCATCGGTCATTACCAGGCTTGGCAGGAACCGCAGCACGTTGTAGTAAGTGCCTGCGCTCAAGAACAGCACACCCTGTTGTGCAGCAAATGCAATGATCTTCGCGACGGCATCCGGGTACGCCTGCTTCGTGGTGGCACCGGTACCCGGCTGAACCAGTTCGATCGCGATCATCGCGCCCTTGCCGCGGATTTCGCCGATAATGTCGTACTTCTCGGCCAGACGGGTGAGGCCACCGACGAGTACGCGCTCGATGCGTTCGGCCTCTGCGATGAGACCGTTGTCGAATGACTCGAAGACTGCAAGCGCCGATGCGCACGCAACCGGGTTGCCGCCGTAGGTGCCACCGATGCCGCCCGGGTGCGAGTCATCCATGATTTCTGCGCGACCGGTGACCGCCGCCAACGGTAGCCCGCCGCCAATACCCTTCGCGGTGCAGATCAGGTCTGGCACCCACCCGAAGTGAGCTGACGCAAATGCCTGACCCGTGCGGCCCATACCGGCCTGCACCTCGTCGGCGACCATCAGAATGCCGCGCTCGGTGCACCACTCTTGAAGCGTGGTCAGGTAGCCGTCGGCGGGAACGATGAACCCGCCCTCGCCCTGAATTGGCTCGGCGACGAGGCACGCGACCTCACCTGCGCCAACGCAGGTCTCGATGTACTGGATGGTTCGTGCCGCAGCCTCGGCCCCGGTCAACCCGTCGCGGTAGGGGTACGAGTTCGGCGCGTGATACACCGAGCCGGCGAATGGGCCGAAGCCGGTGCCGTACGGGTGGATCTTGTAGTTCATTGCCATGGTCAGGTTGGTGCGACCGTGGAATGCATGGTCAAGTACCACGACCGCACGACGGCGCGTGTAGTGGCGAGCGAACTTGACCGCGTTCTCGAGTGCTTCGGCGCCTGAGTTCACCAGCGCGGACTTCTTGGCGTGGGTGCCCGGCGTGTTCTTCGCGAGCCACTCGCAGACGTCGACATACGCCTGGTACGGCGAGATCGTAAAACAGGTGTGCGTAAACGCTTCGACCTGCGCTTGCACATTGGACACGAGGTTTGCTGGAGCGTGTCCGACCGTCGTCACACCGATTCCAGTACCGAAATCGAGGAACTGGTTGCCGTCGACATCCACGAGCACCGCGCCTTCACCACGGGCAATGTAGACCGGCAGTGCGCTTGACACGGCACCAGCCACAACCAACTGGCGCCGCTCGTGCAACCGCACCGATTCGGGGCCGGGAATCGCGGTCACGACCTTCCGCGCCAAGGTCACTTCCGGGGTCTCAAGCATCGGGGTTGTCATTCCGCCAGCCTAACGCCAGGTGACCGATTACACCCGTTCGCGACGGCCCAACTTGCGCGCAATCGCCTCGACGGCGCCCTTCGGCGGCGCCTCGTTGTACTCGCCAGCAAGTTGCTGCCCGGTGAGTGCGTGGATCGCTGCCATGACCTCGTCGGTGGCTTCGCGCCGCGCCTTGCCAGACGCGGCCGAGCCGTGGCGGGAGAGGTCGATTGGTGCGCCGAACTTGATTGTGACCGGGCGAATGCGGAGGCGCTTCGCACCGACCGGCATGATCTCCTCGGTGCCGATGAGGCCCACCGGAACCACCTTCGCGCCGGTGGTGAGTGCCAGCCACGCGATACCGGTCCGGCCGCGGTAGAGGCGACCGTCGATGGACCGGGTGCCTTCTGGGTAGAGGGCGAACGCGTTGCCGCCATCGATGATGCGCCGGCCGGTGTCGAGTGCCTCTTGTGCCTGGGCGCCAAGCCCGCGCTCAACGCTCACGGCACCGATGGCGGTGAAGAATGAGCGGGAAACCCAGCCCTTGAGCCCGGTACCGGTGAAGTAGCTCGACTTCGCGAGAAACTGCACTGCACGTGGCGCGGCGATGGGGATTGCAATGCTGTCGACGAACGAGAGATGGTTCGACGCGAGAATGACCGCGCCCCGTTTCGGGACGTTGCGCTTGCCAATGATCTTCGGGCGGAAGACCAGACGAACGATCGGGCGGAGGATCCCGCGGAAGATCCAAAACGCGGCTCCCGGACGCGCTGGGCCCTCTGGGACGTGTTCGGCTTCGATCTCGCTCACGCTTCGAACGTAACCCGTTTTGCATGCGCGAGACGGAATATGACACCCGTTCGGGCGCGGCGCGGCATGATGAACGCATGGAAGTCGGGAGCAACGAGACGGTGCGCCGGTTGCGTGAATTGGGCGTTGAAGTGGATGGTCCGCGCCGCACCCGGCGCAGCCCCGCCGCGCTCCTCCGCGCGCTGGGAGCCGAGCAAACCGGGCAACCGTTCCGTGAGGTCGAGGTCACCGATCGTTGCGCTGAATGTGGCAACCCCCACGGGGCGTTGCGGTTCTCCACTCTCGGTGCCGCCGAGCCGGTCCGGTGGGTCGGTGACGCCACCAGTATCGAAGGCATCGCAGTTGCCGCCGCTGGCAAGGTGCGCGGCATTGCCGCGGTGTTGTGGACCACCCAAGTCGCGCCAGCGGCCTACATCGACGACGCCGCGTTTCATCCGGATGAGTTGGCCGAGTTGAGCGCCGTTCCGCACTCCGAACGCGACCTCGCGAGGGCCCGGCACCTCATCAGGAAAGGTGCGTTGGTTCGGCTCGCAGGTCACTTTGACAACCTCGAACCTGCCCTCGTCTCGGTGAGCCTGGCGGCGGAGGCGCGGGTGCTTCGTGCGGTTCCACAGCTTGGGGGTGCGTGGCGAGACATCCGGATTCTTGATCTCGATGCCGGGCCGGGCATGGTCGGAGCGATCGCGGTACTGCCATAGGCGCAGGGCGCCATACAGTTGCAGCGTGCGCAGAGTCATCATTCTCGGGTCATCTGGTTCGATCGGCACGCAAGCGCTCGATCTGATCAGCCGCAACCGCGATCGGTTCGAAGTGGTCGGACTTGCCGTTGGCCGCGACCGCGACACGCTCGCCCGTCAGGCTGCCGAGTTCGGGGTCGAGCACACGGCAATCGGGGCGGATGGCGCCACTGAACTCGTGCGCAGCGTTGATGCCGACGTGGTGCTGAACGGCATCACCGGCTCGGTTGGGCTGCGTCCGACGTTGGCGACGCTCGAACGTGGCACGGCCCTCGCGCTCGCGAATAAGGAATCGCTCATCGTGGGTGGCGATTTGGTCAAACGCCTCGCGCGACCGGGCCAAATTGTGCCGGTGGATTCCGAGCACTCGGCGATCGCGCAGGCACTCCGCAGTGGTGACCCGTCGGAGGTTCGCAAACTCGTGCTCACGGCCTCTGGTGGCCCGTTCCGCGGGCGTGACCGCGACTCGCTGCGAGACGTGACACCGCGGGAGGCGCTCGCTCACCCCACCTGGGACATGGGCCTCGTTATCACCACCAACTCGGCAACGCTGGTGAATAA
Source organism: Candidatus Lumbricidiphila sp. (assembly GCA_035764905.1). GTDB lineage: Bacteria > Actinomycetota > Actinomycetes > Actinomycetales > Microbacteriaceae > Agromyces. Next base: position 155,562 of record DASTYN010000005.1, read on the forward strand.
GGGCCTCGAAGTGATCGAGGCGCACCTGCTGTTCGACGTTGCGTACGACGACATCGAGGTCACGGTGCATCCGCAGTCGATCGTTCACTCGATGGTCGAATTCGCGGATGGTTCGACCATCGCGCAGGCGTCGCCGCCCGATATGCGGCTGCCGATCGCGCTCGGGCTCTCGTGGCCGACCCGGATTCCGGGCGCGGCTGCAGCGATCGACTGGACGCGGTCGCACGTGTGGACCTTCGATCCGCTCGATACCGCTGCGTTCCCCGCCGTCGAACTTGCAAAGCAGGTTGGGCGCGCCGGTGGTGAGTACCCGGCGGTGTTCAATGCGGCAAATGAAGAGGCGGTCGCCGCGTTCCACGCAGGCCAGATCGGGTTCCTTGACATTGTTGACACCGTTGCCGCGGTCATCGACGCACACGACGCCGGAGCGGGGCAACTGACGCTTGAGTCGCTTGAACAGGCCGAAGCATCCGCTCGTCGCGCAGCACAGGCCAGGATCGCGGCGGCATAGCCAGGTGAGGCCCGCGCACGGCGGGCGCACGGAGGCTCTCGGCTGACTCATGGGCGCGGGCGGTACGCTGACGGCGTGGAATGGCAGACCGTGATCGCGTTCATCGTCGGCGTGCTGGTCGTCGTCGTCGGCCTTGCGCTCTCGATTGGGCTGCACGAAATTGGGCACCTGGTGCCGGCGAAGCTCTTCGGCGTGCGGGTGAGCCAGTACATGATCGGGTTCGGCCCGACCCTCTGGTCGCGCAAGAAGGGCGAGACGCGCTACGGCGTGAAACTGCTGCCACTTGGCGGGTTCATCGCGATGAGTGGCATGTTCCCGCCCGCGAGTGATGGCGCTGCGCGGGATCGATCCAGGAGCTTTTTCGGAGCCATGGTGCAAGACGCCCGCGATTCGAGCAGCGAGTCGGTGCGTCCGGGCGAAGAGGACCGTGCGTTCTATCGCAAGCCGGTCTGGCAGCGGATCATCATCATGCTCGGTGGGCCACTGATGAACTTGGTGTTGGCCACCGTGCTGTTCGCCATCATCTTGCTCGGGATCGGGCTGCCGCAGGCGAGTACGACCATCGGGTCACTGTCGACTTGCGTGGTGCCGGCATCGCGCGCCGACCAAACCACATGCCAAGCGGATGACCCGGCGGCGCCCGGCCAGGCGGCCGGGCTGAAGCCTGGTGACAAGATCGTCAGCATCGACGGTACGAAGATCACCTCGTGGATGCAGGCCACTGAACTGATTCGAAAGAGCGCCGGCGCTCATCTGGACTTCGTCGTTCACCGTGATGGGACCGAGCGCACCATCGCCGTGACGCCGATGCTGAGTGAGCGGTACGCGTTCGATGCAGCGGGCCACGCGGTGCTTGGCGCCGATGGCAAACCGACCACGGTACAGGTCGGGTTCATCGGCATCGGACCGGCGACCGAGCGGGTGGCGCAGCCCGTAGCAACCGTCGTTGAGACTGTGGGCACCACGATCTCTGGCGTTGTCGGCGTGGTCGTGAATCTGCCGCAGCGGCTAATCGCCGTGGCCGAGGCTGCGTTTGGTCCGGGGGAGCGCGACCCGAACGGGCCGATCTCGGTCGTCGGAGTCGGGCGTGCCGCAGGTGAGATCGCAAGTGTCGACTCGGCGCCCGTGATCGATCGCGTCGCCGTGCTGCTTGGGCTGCTTGCATCGCTGAACATTGCACTGTTTGTCTTCAACCTGATTCCACTGCTGCCACTCGATGGTGGACATGTGCTTGGCGCGATCGTCGAGGCCGTGCGTCGCCGGTTCGCGAAGCTGTTCAAACGCGCCGACCCTGGCCCCATCGATATGGCCCGCTTCATGCCGGTCACGTTTGTGGTGGTGATCGTGCTGGTTGCGATGAGCGCACTCTTGATCTACGCCGACATCGTGAAGCCGGTGAAGATCTTCTAACTGCGCGTTAGCGCTCGAGCAAGAGTGCCTCGCCCTGCCCGCCACCGCCGCACAGTGCGACTGCGGCACGGCCTGAGCCGCGACGGGAGAGCGCGAGCGCGGCATGGAGCGCGAGGCGAGCACCCGATGCGCCGATCGGGTGCCCCAGGGCAATCGCTCCGCCATCCGGATTCACCACCGCCGGGTCGACGCCAAGTTCGCGCGACGACTGCACTGCGACCGCAGCGAACGCTTCGTTGATCTCGATGTGGTCGAGGTCGGCAGCAGCCCAACCTGCGCGTCGCAGCGCCGCATGGATCGCGATTGCGGGCTGCGAATGGAGCGTGGGGTCGGTGCCGGCCACCTGCCCGGCTGCGCCGACTGTCGCGAGCCAGGGGAGTCCCCTCGCCTCGGCCCAGTCGCGACTCGCGACCACGAGTGCGGCCGCGCCATCCGAGATTGGCGAGGAATTGCCAGCGGTGATTGTGCCGTTCTCGGCAAACGCCGGGCGCAGCGCGCCAAGGGTGTCGGTGGAGGTATCCGGTCGCACGCCCTCGTCGGCGGCGACCACCACGGGATCTCCCCGTCGTTGTGGAACCTCAACCGGCACGATCTCATCGACGAAGCGGTCGCCCCGGGCCGCAGCGGCCGCCCGACGGTGCGAGGAGACGGCGTATTCGTCTTGTTCGGCCCGAGTCAGCCCGAACCGAGCGTTGCGCCGTTCGGTCGACGCCCCCATCGACTCATGTTCGAACGCATCGGTGAGTCCGTCATACGCGGTGTGATCGAGCAGCTCGATCGAGCCGTACTGGTACCCACGGCGTGAGGCCGGCAGCAGGTGCGGCGCGTTCGTCATCGACTCCTGGCCGCCCGCGACCACCACATTGGCTTCGCCGAGCCGAATCAGGCGCGCGGCATCGATCACGGCGAGGAGGCCGCTCAAGCACACCTTGTTGAGTGTGGCTGCGGGCACCTGCCAGGGAATGCCCGCGCCGACCGCCGCCTGCTTCGCCGGGTTTTGGCCAGCCCCAGCCTGAAGCACCTGACCCATCAGCACCTGGTCGACATCCGCCCCGGCGACTCCCGCGCGGGCGAGCGCACCCCGAATCGCGGTGGCACCCAGCGCGGCGGCCGAGAGCGGGGCGAGACCACCACTCAATCGGGCGAATGGAGTGCGCGCTCCAGCCAGAATCACAACGTCGGGAACACTCATCGGTATCGCTCCTTTGACGGCATCGGGGATCGCCCGATGCATCGAGGGTTGCGCGGGGGATCGCCCCACAGGTGCAGTGTACGACTGATGCGGGCGGCCGTGGCCGATTCATGTGGTCGCTGAATGCTCTGGCGGTCGGCCCCTGACCGGGTGCATGATCAAGGTGGATGCCAGGGCCACAAGCCGGGGCATCCCACACCTTGCCAACCATCGCAGGAGGTCGCTGATGACCATCGATAAGTCCGTGAGTTCGGCTGCAGAAGCGCTCGCCGACGTTGGCGATGGGGCCTCGCTTGCGGTCGGCGGGTTCGGCCTCTGCGGCATTCCTTCGGTGCTCATTGCCGAGTTGCTGCGTCGGCGGGTGTCGCGGCTCGATGTAGTGTCGAACAACTGTGGTGTCGACGACTGGGGCCTCGGGCTGCTGCTTGGGGCTGGGCTCATTCGGCGGATGACCTCGTCATACGTCGGTGAAAACAAGGAGTTCGAACGGCAATTTCTGTCTGGTGAACTCGAGGTGGTGCTGACCCCGCAGGGCACACTCGCCGAAAAATTGCGGGCCGGTGGTGCGGGCATCGCCGCGTTCTATACCCAGACCGGGGTGGGCACCCAAGTGGCGGAGGGCGGGCTGCCGCAACGGTACGCACCGGATGGTTCGGTTGCGCTCGCGAGCCCCGTCAAGCCACAGCACGAGTTCACGGTACGGGGGCGTGCGCGCACCTTCGTGCTCGAAGAGGCGATCACGACCGACTTCGCGCTGGTGCATGCACGGCTGGGTGATACCCACGGCAACTTGGTGTTCGAAAAGTCGGCACGCAACTTTTCACCGCTCGCGGCGATGGCTGGCGCTGTCTGCATCGCTGAGGTCGAAGAGCTCGTGCCGGCCGGGTCGATCGACCCCGATCACGTGCACCTGCCCGGGATCTTCGTCGACCGCATCCTCGAGGTCGGACGCGAGGTCGAGAAACGCATCGAGCGACGAACCGTCCAATCGACGGAAGCGAGGGCCTGAGATGGCGCTCACTCGATTCGAAATGGCGGCCCGCGCGGCGCGTGAGTTGACGGATGGCTCGTACGTGAACCTCGGCATCGGGTTGCCGACGCTCGTGCCAAATTACGTCCCCGTCGGGGTGACCGTGGTGTTGCAATCCGAAAACGGCATTCTCGGCGTTGGCCCGTACCCAACCGACGATGCCGTTGACCCAGACTTGATTAACGCCGGCAAAGAGACGGTCACGGTATTGCCCGGCGCCGCATTCTTCGACTCGGCACTGAGTTTCGGGATGATCCGTGGAGGCAAAGTTGACGCGGCGATTCTCGGTGCGATGCAGGTGTCGGCTGCCGGAGACCTCGCCAACTGGATGATCCCCGGGAAGATGGTGAAAGGCCCGGGCGGTGCGATGGATCTCGTGCACGGCGCTCGGCGCCGCATCGTGCTCATGGAACATGTTGCGAAGGATGGCTCGCCGAAGATCGTGAATGAGTGCTCGCTGCCGCTCACTGGGCGGCGGGTGGTCGATCGCATCATCACCGATCTCGCGGTGATCGATGTGACCCCCTCGGGGTTGGTGTTGGTCGAACTCGCGCCGGGGGTGACGGTCGACGAGGTCGTTGCCGTCACCGAGCCCGCGCTCACGGTGGCCCAGCCCGCGTAGAATCGCCCCATGCCAGCAGTGAATCTCGGAATGCCGTTTTCTGCCCCCGAGGTGCTCGCGCCACGGCGAAAGACGCGCCAGATCAAGGTCGGCAAGGTGCTCGTCGGCGGCGATGCGCAGGTGAGTGTGCAGTCGATGACGACCACGCCGACCACCGATATCAATGCGACGCTGCAGCAGATCGCGGAGCTCACCGCGACCGGCTGCGACATCGTGCGGGTCGCCGTACCAACCCATGAAGACGCCGATGTGCTCCACATCATCGCGAAGAAGAGTCAGATTCCGGTCATCGCTGACATTCACTTCCAGCCGAAGTATGTGTACCAGGCGATCGATGCCGGGTGCGCCGCGGTGCGGGTGAACCCGGGCAACATTCGCCAGTTCGACGACCAGGTCGGCGAGATCGCGAAGCGCGCGAAGGCTGCCGGTGTTTCGCTGCGCATCGGTGTGAACGCCGGATCGCTTGACCGCCGACTGCTCGAAAAGTACGGCAAGGCAACCCCAGAAGCCTTGGTCGAGTCGGCCGTGTGGGAGGCGTCGCTGTTCGAAGAGCATGACTTTCACGACTTCAAGATTTCGGTGAAGCACAACGACCCGGTGGTCATGGTGAAGGCGTACCGGCTGCTCGCTGAGCGCGGCGACTGGCCACTGCACCTTGGCGTCACCGAGGCGGGACCGGCGTTCCAGGGCACGATCAAGTCGGCGACGGCGTTCGGCATTCTGCTCTCAGAAGGCATCGGCGACACCATCCGCGTTTCGCTGTCGGCACCGCCGGCCGAAGAGGTAAAGGTTGGGCTGCAGATTCTGCAGGGGCTGAACCTTCGTGAGCGCCGACTCGAGATCGTGTCGTGCCCGTCATGTGGGCGCGCCCAGGTTGACGTGTACACGCTCGCCGAGCAGGTGACCGAGGGCCTCGAGGGCATGACCGTTCCACTGCGCGTGGCGGTCATGGGCTGTGTCGTGAACGGCCCGGGTGAAGCCCGCGAGGCTGACCTCGGTGTCGCGTCGGGGAACGGAAAGGGCCAGATCTTCGTGAAGGGTGAGGTCGTGAAGACCGTGCCGGAGTCCGAGATCGTCGCGACGCTCATCGAAGAGGCGAACCGGATCGTCGCCGAGATGGGGGCGGATGCCCCGCTCGGCACCGTTCAGGTCGTTACCTCGAAGTAGATTCGGCCGCGAGGCTCAGCACGATCTCGCCGGTGCCAATATCGGATGCCTCGACGCGAACCCGCAGCTGGGTGCCCGGTGCGGCATCCGCTGCCACGTTGCAGCTGGCAGTCACCGGCGGCTCAGCGATCTGCACGGTGCCTCGAGTGTGTTCGACGGCGATCAGCACGGCGTCAAACGTCTCACCAATGCGCGATGCGAGGAGGGCCGCTTCGACTCGGTTCAGCGCCTCGGCGTCGAGCCGCGACGACGCCGTGGTCGCCGCCCGCATCAGTTCGGGTACCGCAGCAAGTGAATCAAGCGCCCAGGCTGGTACGGGCCGCGAGTTGGCGATCGCTTCACAGATCACCAGCCCCCACCGATCGACCAAGCGCCGCAGCGGCGCGGTCACGTGCGCATATGGCGCGGCCACCGCGGCCTGAATCGGGTTTACCGGCGTTTCGCCGGCGAATGTGGTGTACCCAGCGCCGCGAAAGAGCGTCGTCGCTGCCTGCAGTACTGCCAGTGCCCGCGAGTCGGTTGGGTCGAGCGTGCGGAGATATTCCCCATACGGCATATCGGTTGGCCACGGCAGGCCGAACGCGACCGTACGGTGCCGGAACTGCGCAAGTTGCCGTTGCTCAGGCGCTGGCATCGTGCGCAGCACGCCGACTCGTGCGCTGAGCATGAGGCGTGCAGCCTCCATGCCGGTCATGAGCGACAGCTGCGCGTTCCAGTTTTCGACCGGGAGCGGCGCCCGCCGGTTGATCGAATACCCGCCATGTGGGTCGGCGACAATCTCTTCATCGGGGCTGTTCAGGCTCGCACCGCCCCGCTCTTGCTCAAGCGCGACCCGCAACACCCCGATGGCGGGGAGGAGTCGCACCGTGGCTGCTGCGTCCTCGCCGACCTCGACCGAGGCATCCCCATCGACGATGCGTTGCGCCGTCTGGTAATCGAGTTTCGCGATCGACTCGACCCAGGCCCGGGTGAGGGTCGTGGCGGTCACATTGCCTGCGGGGTCGAGCGTGAACTCCCACACGAACGCGCTTCGACGCCCTCCCGGAAGCAACGACACCCGGTCGTTTGTCAACACCGCAGGATGCAGCGGAATCACGCCATCGGGCGCGTACCGGGTGAGCCCCCGCGCCCTGGTCTCCACGTCGATCGCGCCATCTGCGCGCACCCAACCCGGCACATCTGCGATCGCATACCGCACGAGGAATCCATCGCCCGTGCGCGAGAGGTGCATGGCCTGATCGAGGTCGCGAGACCCAGTCGGGTCGATCGTGACGAATGGCACGTGCGTGAGATCGACTGATGGCGCGGGCGCGGGCGCATGCGTTGCCGCTGCCTCCGCCGTGGCATCTGCCGGGTACTCGGTCGGCAATTTCAGTGAGACACGAAGCGCCGCCAACGATTGCGCGAGTTCACTCTGGGCGACTGAGTCGGTGATGCGGGCGCGACGTTGGGGCATGCCGGAATCTTATGGGCCAGCCCGGCGCAGGAGACGTCCTGCCGCGGGCGCCCGCACGGCGGGGACCGGGCGCCTCGGTAGACTCGTTGGGTGCTGACCCGCCTCACGAACTACTTCTTCCGCACCCTCCGCGAAGACCCATCCGATGCCGAAGTTGCGAGCCACCGGCTGCTCGTTCGTGCTGGGTACATCCGCCGTCAGGCGCCCGGTATTTTCGCGTGGTTGCCGCTCGGTTTGCGAGTGAAGGCCAAGGTTGAAGCGATCATCCGTGACGAGATGTCGAAGGCGGGCGCACATGAGGTGCACTTCCCGGCGCTGCTCCCGAAGGAGCCCTACGAGGTCACCGGCCGCTGGACCGAGTACGGCGATGGCATCTTCCGTCTGCAAGACCGCAAGGGCGCCGACTACTTGCTCGCGCCGACTCACGAAGAGGTGTTCACCCAGCTGGTGAAAGACCTCTACGGCTCGTACAAAGACTTGCCACTCACGATTTACCAGATCCAAGACAAGTACCGCGATGAGGCTCGGCCGCGCGCAGGCCTCCTGCGTGGCCGTGAGTTCACGATGAAAGATGCGTACTCCTTCGACTCGAACGATGCTGGCCTTGACGCGAGCTACCAGGCGCAGCGCGATGCCTACGAGCGCATCTTCGCGCGCCTCGGGCTCGAGTACGTGATCGTGAAGGCTGACGCCGGTGCGATGGGCGGCTCGAAGTCTGAGGAGTTCTTGCACCCGACCCCGGTCGGTGAAGACTCGTTCGTGCGCTCAGCTGGCGGGTATGCGGCGAACGTCGAGGCCTTCCGCACCCTTGCGCCCGAGGCGCGTTCGTTTGATGGGCTCCCGGATGCTGCGGTGCTCGACAGCCCGAATACCCCGACGATTCAGACCCTCGTCGACCACTCGAACGCGGCCTACCCGCGCGAAGATGGCCGCCCATGGACCGCAGCAGACACCCTGAAGAACGTCGTCTTCGCGCTCACGCACCTCGATGGCACGCGCGAACTCGTCGTGGTTGGTGTGCCGGGTGACCGCGAGGTCGACGCGAAGCGCGTTGAGGTGGCGTTCGCTCCGGCCGAGGTTGAGGCTGCGACCGATGATGACTTCAAGGCGAACCCCGGGCTGGTCAAGGGCTACATCGGCCCATGGTCGCCAGAGGGCGCTGTGCTCGGCACCGAGTCGTCGACCGGCATCCGGTATTTGCTCGACCCACGCGTGGTCGATGGCACTGAGTGGATCACCGGCGCCAATCTGCCAGAGAAGCATGTCTACGGCCTCGTCGTCGGCCGCGATTTCACGGGCGATGGGTTCATCGAGGCGGCTGAAGTTCGCGCTGGCGACCCGGCACCGGATGGCTCGGGCCCGGTCGAAATCGCACGCGGCATGGAGATCGGGCATGTGTTCCAACTCGGTCGTAAGTACGCCGAGGCGCTTGGGCTCAAGGTGCTCGACGAGAACGGCAAACTCGCCACGGTCACCATGGGGTCGTACGGCATCGGCGTCACCCGCATTCTCGCGATCATCGCCGAACTGAACAACGATGAGAAGGGCCTGATCTGGCCTGAGGCCGTCGCCCCGTTCGACGTGCACGTCATGGCAACGGGCAAAGACCTCGCGGCATTCGATGTCGCCGAGATGGTTGCGGCCGACCTCGTCGGGCGCGGGCTCGACGTGCTGCTCGATGACCGGCCGAAGCTCTCGCCCGGCGTGAAGTTCGCCGATGCCGAACTCGTCGGGATCCCGAAGATCGTGATCGTGGGCCGCGGCGTTGCCGATGGTGTGGTCGAGGTCTGGGATCGTCGCTCGGGCGACCGGGTCACGGTGCCAATCGCTGAGGTCGCTGCAGCCCTGTAACCTGTTCGGGTGACTCAGCTGCACGCCCTCGCTCGCGTTACCCAGCAGCATTGGCTTGCCGTAGTGAGCGGTGTTGTCGCGGCTCTTGTGGTGGTGCCGCTTGTTGCGGCAGCCGGTTTCGGCTATGCCGAACGCACTCAGACGTGGGCCGCCAACGAGGTGGCCCACGCGGCAGCACTCACCGAACTGCACCGGTACGAGACGGCAACCAAGCGGCTCGCAGATGCTGCCCAGCGGCAGCCAGAACTCGAGGCAGCCCGCCAACTCGGAACCGACGCAGACGCGTTCCTCGACGCGTCGCTTCGCAACGTGGTCGCCGATCGCGCGGGTGAACTCGATGCACTCCTGTCCGCGCCGCGGATCCACGACTCGGTGTCTCCAACGGCGACCCCAGCCGGAATCAGCGACCCCAGATTTAACCGTGGGGCCGAGCAACTCCGCGAAGACACCGCCGCGATGGATCGGGCCGGCGCGGACCTGCGTGCCAAGACCGCTGATCGCGAAGCCGCAATCGATGAGTTGGTCGCCGCACAAACGCGGCTGCGCGACGTCATGACGGCGCTGGGGAAGAGCGTGCGCGCGAGCGCCCAGGGAGTGCTTGGCTCGGCACCCATTGCGGACCAAACGAGCAAAGACGCGCTCGAGGCATCCCTGAAAGCCATCGAGGGGGCGCTCCCCAGCGGCACTAGTTGGGCCGACGCGTTCGCCGGCTACGCAAGTGCCGCCAAGGCGGTCAGTGCATCACATGCGGCGACCGTCGCGGCCGCGAAGGCAGCCGAAGACGCCGCACGCAACGCACACGCCGGTCGGTCGGGTGCCGGTTCTTCAGGAGGTTCGTCCACTGGCTCCGGCACCGGCACCGGCACCGGCACGGGCGGCACCGGTGGTGCAACCGGCGGCGGCAGCGTCGCATGCTCGACCCAGCACTCCTCACGCGTGCTCCAACTCGTGAATCAGGCCCGCTCCGAGCACGGTGCCGCGCCGCTTGCGCTGCACGCGGCACTGCAGCAGGCAGCCTGTGATCACTCCTCCGACCAGGCTGCGCACAACACCATGAGCCACACCGGGAGTAACGGGTCGACGATGAGCCAGCGCATCAGCGCCGCCGGATACAACTGGAGCACCTGCGGCGAGAACGTTGCTGCGGGGTACGGCTCACCTGAGTCGGTGTTCAACGGGTGGATGAACAGCCCCGGCCACCGCGCCAACATCCTGAACCCCAACTACCGCCACATGGGACTCGGCACCGCGCAAAGCGCTGGCGACACCCTGTACTGGACCCAGACCTTCGGCGGCTAGCCTCACCACGGGGCATCCGGTAGCCTAAGAGCCGTCGACAGTTGAATAGTGGGGAGGCCGGCCGATGGATATCGACCTCAGCGTGTTGCGAGCCATGGAACGCGAAAAGGAAATTCCGTTCGAAGAGCTTGTGCAGATTATTGAGCAGGCCATGCTGATGGCCTATTTGAAGCACCAGCACCCCACCATTCATGGGCATGCCAACCCGACGAACGCTCGCGCGGTCCTTGACCGCAAGACGGGCAAGGTGTCGATCATGGTGCCCGAACTTGACGAAGCGGGCAACCAGGTTGGTGAGTCGGATGACACACCAGAAGACTTCGGCCGCATTGCCGCCTTCGCCGCGAAGCAGGTCATCAACCAGCGCCTCCGCGATATCGCAGATGACGCGGTGCTCGGTGAGTTCAAGGCGCGCGAGGGTGACATCGTCGCGGGCATCGTGCAGCAGGGCCCAAACCCACGGATGATCCACATCGATCTCGGTGCCGTCGAAGCGATCCTGCCCCCAGAAGAGCAGGTGCCAAGCGAGGAGTACCCGCACGGCCGCCGCCTCCGCGTCTACGTGACGAGTGTTGCGCGTGGTCCGAAGGGGCCAGCCGTGACCGTGTCGCGTACCCACCCGGCGCTGGTGCGCAAGCTCTTCGCACTCGAGGTGCCAGAGATCGCATCGGGACTGGTCGAGATTGTGTCGCTCGCCCGCGAGGCGGGTCACCGCACGAAGATCGCGGTCCGCGCTACCGAACCGGGCATCAACGCGAAGGGTGCCTGCATCGGTGAACTCGGTCAGCGCGTACGCGCGGTGACCGCAGAGCTCGGTGAGGAGAAGATCGACATCGTCGACTTCAACGAAGACCTCGCCGCATTCGTCGCCAGCGCGCTCAGCCCGGCGAAGGTGGCGAAGGCTACCGTGATCGACGCGGCAACCCGCTCGGTTCGCGCACTCGTGCCTGACTATCAGCTCTCGCTCGCGATCGGCAAAGAGGGACAAAATGCCCGCCTTGCCGCGAAACTCACGGGCGCTCGAATCGACATTCAGCCAGACACCGCGCCAGGCGCGTAGCCGCTGCGGCGGCCGCTGCCCGGTTGCCGCAGGCTGGGGGTATAAGATGAACCCGGTAAGAACGTGCATCGGATGCCGTTCCCGTGCCCCACGATCCTCACTTTTGCGGGTCGTGTTCCTGGATGGTCGAGTCGTCCCAGACGACACGGCAACGCGTCCGGGTCGGGGTGCGTGGCTGCATCCGGATCGTGGATGCTTCGAACTCGCCACCCGCAAACGGGCCTTCGGGCGTGCGCTGCGAGTGCAGGGTGAGTGCGAGACATCCGACTTAGAGAACAGGCTGAACGGCTGATGGAACAACGATGAACGGCTCAAAGTGAGCGTCGTCAACCAGTAATTTGGTCTGCCCTGTCCGGGTGCAGACCCGGATGAGGAGAAAAGTGGCTGCCAAACCACGCGTACATGAGATCGCGGCCGAGCTGGGCGTCAGCTCGCAGGACGCACTCGCAAAACTCAAGGAGATGGGCGAGTTCGTCAAGGGCCCGTCTTCGTCAATCGAACCACCGGTTGCTCGCAAGCTGAAGGCTGCGATCGAGGCTGACCCATCACTCAAGCGTGGGGATGACTCGGCAAAGCCAGCTGCGGCACCGGCTGCCAAGCCGGCCGCTGCCCGCAAGGGCCCGACCCCTGGTCCCGTGCGCCCGGCGGCGCCTGCGGCGCCCGCTCCTGCGGCTCCGGCCGCGCATACCGACGATGACGGGGTGAGCGCCCCAGCGCTGACCGTTGCCGAGCGTCAGGCTCAGGCTGAGCGTGCAGCTGCCGAGCGCGCCGCTGCAAAGGCGGCCGGCGGCGACGCGGCCTCAACTGCAAAGCCAGGGGATGCCCCGGCTGCGCGCCCAGCGGCGCCAGGCGGCGCTCCGCGTCCGGGCAACAACCCGTTTGCACCCCGCCAGGGCGCTCCGCGTCCAGGGAACAACCCGTTCGCGAGTGCACAGGGTATGGGCGCACGCCCGACGCCGGGCAGCATTCCGCGTCCGCAGGCTCCGCGTCCAGGTGCCACGGGCATCCCACGTCCGGGCGCTCCGCGTCCGGGTGGCCCAGGTCGTCCGGGTGCGCCGGGTGCGCGCCCAGGTGGCTTCCAGCGCCCAGGTGGCGCCGGTGCCGGTGGTGCACGCCCAGGCTTCGGTGGTGCACGTCCGGGTGGCCCAGGTGGCGCACCCGGTACCACGTTCGGTGCTCCGCGTCCGGGCGGCGGTGGCGGTGGCCGTGGCCGTGGCCCCGGTGGTGGAACCGCTGGTGCGTTCGGTCGCGGTGGCGGCAAGTCGAAGGCTCGCAAGTCGAAGCGGACGAAGCGGCAAGAATTTGAAATGCGGGAGGCTCCGTCGCTTGGCGGCGTGAACGTTCCGCGTGGTGACGGCAACACTGTGGTGCGCATGCGCCGCGGGGCATCCATCGCTGATTTCGCTGAGAAGATCAACGCGAACCCTGGTTCGCTGGTGACCGTGCTGTTCCACCTTGGTGAAATGGCAACGGCGACCGAGTCACTCGACGCGGCCACCTTTGAGGTGCTCGGCGCTGAGCTTGGCTTCAAGATTCAGATCGTCTCACCAGAAGATGAAGACAAAGAGCTCCTCGAGGGTTTCGACATCGACCTCGAGCAAGAGCTTGAGGACGAGACCGACGAAGATCTTGAGATTCGCCCGCCGGTCGTGACCGTCATGGGTCACGTTGACCACGGTAAGACCCGCTTGCTCGACGCGATCCGCAACGCCAACGTCGTTGCGGGTGAAGCCGGTGGCATCACGCAGCACATCGGTGCGTACCAGGTGCACACCGAGCACGAAGGCGTCGACCGCCCGATCACGTTCATCGACACCCCGGGTCACGAGGCGTTCACCGCCATGCGTGCCCGTGGTGCGCAGGTCACCGATATCGCGATCCTCGTGGTCGCGGCCGATGACGGCATCATGCCGCAGACGATCGAGGCGTTGAACCACGCCCAGGCCGCAAACCTGCCGATCGTCGTCGCGGTGAACAAGATCGATAAGGAAGACGCGAACCCGGCGAAGGTGCGTCAGCAACTCACCGAGTTCGGCCTCGTTGCCGAAGAGTACGGTGGCGACGTCATGTTCGTCGACGTGTCGGCGCGCAACAACGTCGGTATCGATGCCCTGCTCGACGCGGTGCTGCTCACCGCAGACGCTGGCCTTGACCTGCGGGCAAACCCGAACAAGGCTGCCCGTGGTGTCGCGATCGAAGCGAAGCTCGACAAGGGCCGTGGTTCGGTGGCAACCGTGCTCATTCAGTCGGGCACGCTCCGAGTCGGCGATGCGATCGTGGCGGGCACCGCCTACGGCCGCGTGCGTGCCATGGCCGATGAGAATGGTGCCCCAGTGCTCGAGGCGACCCCGTCGCGTCCGGTGCAGGTGCAGGGCCTGTCGAGCGTTCCACGCGCTGGTGACACGTTCATCGTCACCGGTGATGACCGCACCGCCCGTCAGATCGCTGAAAAGCGTGAGGCTGTTGAGCGCAACGCTCAGCTCGCCAAGGCTCGTAAGCGCATCTCGCTCGAAGACTTCACCCGTGCACTCGAAGAGGGCAAGGTTGAGGCGCTCAACCTCATCATCAAGGGTGATGTGTCGGGTGCCGTCGAGGCCCTCGAAGAGTCGCTCCTCAAGATCGAGGTCGACGATTCGGTGCAGCTGCGCATTCTTCACCGTGGTGTTGGTGCGATCACCGAATCCGACATCGACCTGGCAACGATCGACAACGCGATCGTCATCGGGTTCAACGTGCGCCCAGATGTCAAGGCCCGCGAACGTGCCGCCCGCGAGGGTGTCGACGTGCGGTTCTACAACGTCATCTACAACGCGATCGACGACATTGAGGCATCGCTCAAGGGCATGCTCAAGCCGGAGTTCGAAGAGGTGCAGTCGGGTATCGCCGAGATCCGCGAGGTGTTCCGTTCGTCGAAGTTCGGCAACATTGCCGGATGTATCGTGCGCGGCGGCACCATTACCCGCAACGCGAAAGCACGGGTCATCCGCGATGGCATCGTGCTCGCCGACGGGCTCGCGATCGAGTCGCTGCGTCGATTCAAGGATGACGTCACCGAGGTTCGTACCGATTTTGAGTGCGGTATCGGTCTTGGCAAGTTCAACGACATCCAGATCGGCGACGAGATCGAAACGATCGAGATGAAGGAGAAGCCGCGCGTCTAGCGGCGACCCGTCATGGCTAATCCGGACCGTGCCAGGAAACTGGCTGACCGCATTCGGGAGGTGGTCGCGCGGCGCCTTGAAAAGGGCCTGCGCGACCCCCGCCTCGGGTTCGTCACGATCACCGATGTGCGCGTGACGGGCGACCTGCAGCACGCGAGCATTTTCTACACGGTGTACGGCACCGATGAGGAGCGCACTGACTCGGCTGCTGCTCTGAAGGCAGCGACCGGGATGCTCCGCACCGAGGTCGGCCGCAACCTCACGACGAGGCTCGTGCCGTCGATCGAGTTCATCGCCGATGGGGTGCCCGAGAACGCGAACCACATCGCTGATCTGCTGCGCGAAGCGCGCGAACGGGATGCCGCGACTGAAGCCCTCGCATCGAAGGCTGAGTACGCCGGCGACGCCGACCCGTACGTGAAGCCGCGGGTCATCGAAGACGACGCAGACGAGTTCGACGACGCGGACATCGATCGCCCGTAGCCTCAGGTTCGGTGGCTAGAGTGCCAACCATGACCTCGCAAGGGCACATCCGCGGCAGGCGCGTGGTGTTAATCCGCCGCGTTGTCGCAGCGTTGACCGCGGCGCTCCTCGTTGCGGGTGGACTCGCGGGGTGTTCGATCTGGGTGCATATCCCTCGGACGATTCCGCCCGGTGGCACGTCGGCCCCGGTAGGTGACGTACCTGCGATCGCAACGTTTGACCCTGCTTTCATCGTCAGCGATGCACAGTTCTTTGATGAGTCGGCGCTGACGCAGCGCGAAGTGCAACGGTTCTTGTTGCGCGCCGGCTGTCAGGCAACATCGAGTGCTCCGTGCCTCTGGGAATACCGCACGACCACGCCCGATCGCGCCGCCGATGCGTATTGCGACGAGTACGTCGGCGAAGCCGACGAGCCCGCGGCATCCATCATCGTCAGGGTTGCGCGCGCATGCGGCGTGAGCCCGAAGGTGCTGCTCGTGCTGCTGCAGAAAGAGCAATCGCTCCTCACCAGACCAACCGAGCGCGGGTATCGGTCGGCGACCGGGTACAACTGCCCAGACACCGCTGACTGCGACGCACGGTTCTACGGATTCTTCAACCAGGTGTACTCGGCGGCGAGGCAATTTCAGGCATACCGGCAGGGCACGAAGTGGCGGTACCGCGTTGGTGAGGTTGCCGTGAAGTTCAACCCGGATCCGAGTTGCGGGCAGGCCGTGGTGAACATACAGAATCAGGCGACCGCCGGGCTCTACAACTACACGCCCTACCAGCCGACGGCTGAAGCGATCGCGAATCCGGATGACTCGGGGCCTTGTCGCACGTTCGGCAACCTGAATTTCTGGCGCCTGTGGAGCAAGTGGTTCGGAAACCCCCACTCAGTAGGGCAGTGACGCGTGACCGCCAGTCACCACGACGAGTCCATCGGTCACGAGTCCCGCGAGTACCGCCTCGAACCGGGGCACCGGCCGCACCAGTTCGCTGAGCTCAGCAACCGCGACGCCGTGCGCGTTGGTGCGCAGCGAGCGCAATATCACGCCGCGCGCCTGCCGATCGGAACCCTCGTACTTCGGCTGGGTTCGCGGGCGAACCGATATCGCGGCGGGGCGCCCGCTGCACACCCATGCGCAGACATCGACAATGGGGCAGTCGCCGCACTGGGGGTCCCGCGCCCGACAGAGGGTGGCGCCGAGTTCCATCGCTGACACGTTGAATGCGCGTGCTGCCTCGCGCTCCCACGGCAGCAGCGCCGCCATGTCGGCGAGATCGCGAGACGCCGCAGGTGCGAGCGCGGTCGGCATCCCATGCACGGCCCGGGCGATCACTCGGCGGGTGTTGGTATCGACGACGGGGACTGACTCGCCGAACGCGAATGCGAGCACAGCGCGGGCGGTGTAGGGGCCGACACCCTGCAACGCGAGCAGCGCGTCGAGGTCGTTGGGCACTTCGCCGCCGTGCCGTTCACACAGTTCTTCGGCGGCGCGGTGCAGCCAGAGGGCTCGGCGCGGGTAGCCGAGGTTCGCCCAGAGACGGATCGCCTCAGCTGGGGGAGCGGCGGCCAGATCGGCGGGTGTCGGCCAGCGGGCCATCCAGGTTTCCCAAAGTGGGACTACCCGCGAGACCTGGGTTTGTTGCGCCATGAATTCTGAAACCAAGATGCCCCACGCCGACGTCGCCGGGTCGCGCCAGGGCAGGGGTCGCCCGGCGACCTCGAACCAGGCGTTGACGCGTTCGGCGAGGTCGCGGCTCGAAGCTCGGCTCATCACAGCGCGTCCGGCGCGCCAACGGTATTGACGGGCTGGCGCCGGTCGCGGACCGAGCGCACAAGTTCGGCTTCGGTGATCGGCCGCCCGGTGCGCTCCACGTCGTGGACCAACCGCATGAGCACCGCGTTCACCGGCGCCGCCACCCCGGCCGCAGCGGCCTCACGCACGACCGCGCCGTTCAGCGCGTCGACCTCGGTCGGCACCCCGCGGCGCAGGCTTTGCCCGGTCGATCCGTAGTTCGGCACATTACCCATCGTCGCGACGATCGCGGTCGGCAGCGCTTGCGCGAGCCACAGCGGGCGCTTCGCGAACGAGCGGAGGCCCGGGTCATCCAACCCAGGAATATCGCCGAATTGCACCCCGCGAGCGATGCCAACCCGAGCCGCCTCACGCATTGCCATCGTCGTGATGCGCCGTGCGCCGCGCAGCCGAATCGCCTGCTGCATGCTGAGCCCGAGCACGGCGGGCACCGCGTTCAGCATGTTCATCACCAGTTTTGACCACTGGGCGCCGCGGAAGTTATCGATCGCTCGCACCGGCACTGCGCTCGACAGCATAGTTGCAAGCGCAACGGTCTCGGCATCGGCAGGGCCGTCACCCCGACCGAGCAGGCTCGGCATTGCGGCGGTGACCGTCACCTCGCCGGGCACGGTGTAGTTCGCTGCAATCGTCGAGAGCAGGCCGAACACATTCGCCCCCGGCAAAATTCTGGTGGCTGCATCGACCCCGTCAAGTCCGTTCTGTACGACGACCACCGTGGTGCCGTCGAGCGTGGCGGCGTTTGCAGTGAGTGCAGCCGGGGCATCCTGCGCTTTGGTGCAGAGCAGCGCGACGATCGGGGGAGTCGTGAGCGTCTCGTTCGCGGTGACCCTGGCGTGCACGTCACCGTAGGCGCCGGTGAGGTGGATTCCGTTCGCGCGAATCGCGTCAAGCCCGGCGCCGCGGGCCGCGACTTCGACGTCGTAGCCCGCGCGGGCGAGGAGCGCGGCGAATGTGCCGCCGAGGGCGCCTGCGCCAACGATTCCGATCCGCACTATGCCAGCGTAGAGTTCTCGCGGGCGGACATGGACCATCCGACGCGCGGTCGCGCGCTACCATACGGAGATGACGGGATCTGTGCCAAATAGCCCGCTGACGTGGCGACAGCTCGAGTCGGCAGATAGGCGCGAGGTACTCCGTCTTGCCGACCGCGGCGAGCGGCATCCTGACCCGATCATCGCCGAGGCCGCCTATCGCTGGGCTAACGCCCCGGGGTGGAGTCGGCGTGTGAATCGCGCTCCAGGGTGGCTGCTTCCCGCTGTTGGAGCGGTGGCGCTGGTGACAGTCGTCGTCTTGAAGATGCCAGTCGTGTTCGCCATCGCGGCGGCAATTGCCGTTGTCTGTGGGCTACTCGGGTGGTTCGGATCCCGGGTCGCCGCGAAGGTCCGTTCCGTTGGCGCGCCTGAGTTTGCAGTTCCCGCACCCAACGACATCGCTCCATAGCGACTGGTACCGTTATGCCGTGGTGAGCGGCATTGTTCTCGTTGATAAGCCGCAGGGAATCACCAGCCATGACGTGGTCTCGCGCGTGCGGCGCGCTGCTGGCACCCGCAAGGTTGGCCACGCCGGCACACTCGACCCGATGGCCACCGGCCTCGTGTTGGTCGGGGTTGACAACGCGACGCGGCTGCTGCACTTTCTGGTCGGGCTCGACAAGGAATACTTCGCGACGATCCGGCTTGGTTGGGGCACCACCACCGACGACGCAGAGGGCGATCGAATCGAATCGAATGCCCCGGCGCTGGCGCCTTCAGCATTGACTGACGATGCCATCGCAGCCGAGATCGCTCGGCTCACCGGTGAGATCGAGCAGGTGCCGAGCACCGTGAGTGCCATCAAGGTCGACGGAAAACGCGCGTACGCGCTCGCCCGGGCCGGCGAAGAGGTCGAGCTGAAGGCGCGGCGAGTGACGGTCAGTGCATTCGAGTTGCTCGGGCGCCGCGACGGGGTCGACCACCTCGACCTCGACGTGCGTGTCGAGTGCTCATCGGGCACCTATATCCGTGCGCTGGCGCGCGATCTCGGATGGGCGCTCGGCTCGGCTGCACACCTCACCGCCCTTCGTCGCACGCGAATTGGTAGGTTCCACATTGCCGACGCGGCACAACTCGATACGCTCGCCGACACGATCGACCAGGTGCGAATCAGCCCATCGGATGCCGCCCGCCGCACCCTCCCCATTGCCGAGGTCTCGGCCGCAGAGGCGGTCGACCTCGGCCACGGCAAACGGATCGCCGTGCCAACGGCGCTGGCCGAGGCATCCGGGCCGATTGCCGCCATCGATGGCGCCGAACGCCTCGTTGCGATCTGTGAACGCCGGGGGATCGAACTCAAGGTGATCACCGGATTCCCGCAGGAGGCATCGTGATTGAGTGGTTTACCTGGGTGCAGGTCGGAGGGGCCGTGACGGTGGGGCTGCTGTGCCTCGTCGTTGGGCTTGCCGGGCGCATGCCGAATGACCTCACCATGGGCGCGCTCGTACTCGTCGAACTACTGCTGCTCGCGCAGGTCGTGATTGCGATCGTGGCGCCAGCGGTGGGGAACGCGCCATCCGGCAGCCTGCTTGAGTTCTGGGTCTACCTGGTGAGTGCTGCGCTGCTCCCGATCGGGGCAGGATTCTGGGGGCTCATCGAACGCAACCGATGGTCGACCGTGGTGCTCGGAGTCGCGGCGCTCGCCGTCGCCGTCATGGTCTACCGAATGTGGCAAATCTGGACTGTGCAGGGTGCATAGGAGCCGACCTCTGCGTTGGTCTCGAAGCCAACCGCACCTGATCGAGCGAGCGCAGCCGGGCAACGCGGGCTGTTCGAGCCTGCGAGAATCAATTAATGACTTCGCACCAGCCTGACCACGCTGCCACCGACGGGGCGCACGCACCCCGCTCGCGCCGCGTCTCCGGCATTGGCCGGGTGCTCATCGTTGTCTACGCGGTGCTCGCGCTTGGCGCGACCGGTCGGTCGGTTGTGCAGCTGATCGAGAAGTTCAACCAGGCGCCGCTGGCGTACACCCTGAGCGCGGTTGCTGCGGTGGTCTACATCGTTGCGACCATCGCGCTCGTGCGTTCGGGTCGTGGGTGGTACCGAATCGCATGGGCGACGATCTCGTTCGAATTGCTGGGTGTGCTGGTGATCGGTGCTCTGAGTGCGCTGCGACCTGAGCTGTTCCCACATGACACGGTGTGGTCGTGGTTCGGGCGCGGGTACCTGTTCATTCCGCTGGTATTGCCGGTGCTCGGGATGTGGTGGCTGCGCACGCACCGCCCGGCGGTTGCGGCATGAAGACGTATCGCGGGCTCGGCACCGTTCCGGCCAATTTTGGGCCGGCCGCGGTCACGATTGGCAAATTCGACGGCGTGCATCTCGGCCACCGCGCGGTGATTGCCAAACTGCGAGAGGTCGCTGCAGAACGCAGTCTCGCCGCGGTTGCGGTGACCTTCGACCGCAACCCCATTGAGCTGTTCGCACCAGAGCAGGCGCCAGCGAACTTGGTCAGCCTGAACCAAAAGCTTGCGGTGCTGGCCACGACCGGGCTCGATGCGACGGTCGTCCTCACCTTTGACCATGCGCTCGCCGGGATGTCGGCCGATGACTTCGCCGCAATGGTGCTCACCGGGGTGCTGCACGCCAAGGTGGTGCTCGTTGGCCGCGATTTTCGCTACGGCAGCCGCGGCGCTGGCACCGTCGACACACTGACCGAGGCGGGCCGCGAGCTCGGCTTCGAGGTGGTCGTCATCGACGACGTGGATGCCTCGGCAGAGGCGCCCGGTGGGCGGCTCTCGTCAACCGGGATCCGATCGCTCATTGCCGAGGGGCGTGTGCGCGAGGCATCCGCGCTGCTTGGCCGTGCGCCCGAGGTGAGCGGGCTTGTCGTGCACGGTGCTGCTCGTGGCCGTGAACTGGGCTTTCCGACCGCGAACCTGTCACCGGAGTGCGACGGCATGATCCCCGGCGATGGTATCTACGCCGGGTACCTTCACGACGCGGGTGTGCAGTACCAGGCTGCGATTTCGGTGGGCAACAACCCGACGTTTGAGGGAGTGCCGCAGCAGCAGGTTGAGGCGCATGTGCTTGACCACACGATCGACCTCTACGACCGCCGGGTTACAGTGACGTTCGTCGAGAAGGTGCGCGGAATGGTCGCCTTTGAATCGGTGCCGAAGCTGATCGAGCAGATTGCCGATGATGTCGTGGCCGTGCGCCGCGTGCTCGAAGCCGATCTCAAATGAGTGAGCAGGGGCGCCTGAACCAACTCAGTGCCCGGGCAAAGCCGCCGCTTTGGGCAGGTCGTGTGGTCGCCCTCCTCGGTGTGATCCTCGCCGCGCTCTCGTTGCGCAGCGGCGTTGCATCGCTGTCGCCGCTCATTGCGCGGGTCGAGGTTGAGGTGCCGATGGGCCCGACCACGCTTGGATTGGTCGGTGCGCTGCCGGCGCTTGCGTTCGGGGCATCCGCGTTGTTCACCCCGGCAATTG
The DNA here is from genome assembly GCA_035764905.1 of Candidatus Lumbricidiphila sp. Taxonomy (GTDB): domain Bacteria; phylum Actinomycetota; class Actinomycetes; order Actinomycetales; family Microbacteriaceae; genus Agromyces. The sequence continues at coordinate 177,074 of DASTYN010000005.1, forward strand.
GCCGCCGGCTGGGCATTGAGCGCCTCATGCTCATCGGCGTCGTGCTGCTCACCGCAGGGCTCGCGTGGCGTGCGCTGGTGCACGATGCCTTCACCCTCGCGCTCTCGAGCGGCGTCGTGTTCGTCGGCATCGGCATCGCGAATGTGTTGATGCCACCGATCGTGAAGCGGTACTTTCCGGATCGGGTGCCGCTCATCACGGCGCTCTACGTGGGGATCGCGTCGATCTCAAATGCGTTGCCGCCGCTCGTCGCCGAACCGATCGCCGAGGTTGCCGGTTGGCGAGTATCGCTTGGTGTCTGGGCCATCGTCGCGGTGCTCGCGGTCGTGCCGTGGCTGAGCCTGCGGCACGGTCACAGCGCCCCCGACAACGGCATCGTCGAAGCCCGAATCTCACTGCTGCAGGTCGCGAAATCGCCGACGGCGTGGGGCATCATGCTCGTGTTCAGCATGTCGGGCATCACCGCGTATTCGGCATTTGCATGGATGCCTCGGCTCATGCAACAGCACGTTGGCGTTGACCCGGTGAGCGCGGGGGCGTTGCTCGCGGCCTTCGCAATCGTCGGGTTGCCGTCGGCGCTCATCGTGCCGATCTTCGCCGCCCGTCGGCACGGCGTGGCCGTGATCACCGGGCTGAGCGTGGTGTGCCTCGTCACCGGGTATCTCGGGTTGATCTTCGCCGGACCGGGTGCGCCGTGGCTGTGGGCGGTGCTGATCGGTGCCGGGCCGATGGTCTTTCCGTTGGCGCTGGTGCTCGTGAATCTGCGCACCCGAACCCACGCCGGGTCGGTTGCGGTCAGCGGATTCGTGCAGGCGATCGGCTACTTCATCGCCGCGAGTGCGCCCGTGGTCGTGGGCCTGCTGCATGAGCGCACCGGCGGCTGGGTGGTTCCGCTTTGGCTGTTGGCCTTCGCGGCCGTCGGCATCGCCGTCGGCGGATGGCTCGTCGCCCGCAACCGATTCATTGAGGACGAACTCGGTTCCTGAATCCGGTGTCGGATTCCTGGTGCGTGGTCGGAGTTGTCACCTGCTACCCAGGTGGCTAGTGACCGTCGGTTGGATCTGGTGTAACCAGAAGTGCAGGAGGTCAACGGATCTTCCTGCCTTGCCGGAAACCCTCGCCTCGCGGGGGTTTCTGTGCTTACGGCATACCCTGTGGGTTCCCCGTACTTCCTTGGTTACTCACGACGGTTTCGTACATGGCCAAGAACCATCTACGGGGTACGCGACGTTATCTACGGCTGTTGGCGAAGCTTCCAAGGGGGGCTTCGAACCTGACCACGCCGACGAGGTGGCACGAACCGTCGATGCGCTTCCCATCACGGCAACGCTGCAGGCTGCACTAGCAGACCTTCACCCAAAGGATTCAAGCGTTCTTCTCTTGTGCGTTGTCCAGGAACTCAGCAGTCGTGAAGCGGCAATAGTGTTGGGGATTGCGGAGGGTACGGTGAAGTCGCGCTTACACCGGGTGAAGGCGCGACTACGAATACAACTGAGTGCGCACGACTCAACGGCGGAGCATGATGAACCGAGATTGGATGCCTCGCGCTAGCGCCATCGAAGCGCTGTTGGTTCAGGAGATGAGGCGGACCCTCACGCGCCGACGTTGATGGCAGAAACTGGCGGGGCGCCTCGGCATCGCGAGATCCACCTGGATGACTGCTCTCTCCCGACACAAGCGCAATCGTGCCCGGCCAACGCAAACACGTGTCAGCATGGAACCAATTTGTCTCGGCCGGACATGTCATGTCAGGCGGCACTTGCCGCTTCAGCAAGAGAGGGATTTCAATGGTGACATCACAACACAAGCGGCCGCTCCGTAGGCGCGCCAAGGCAGGCGCGGGCGGGCTGGCGGTGGTTGCGCTGATCGGCGTGCCGCTTTCGACATTTGGCTCTGTTCAAGCCGCTAGTGCCTCGACCCAGGTATGTAGTGACGCAGGCACGCACTACGTGGTTTCCAACAAGCAGGGTATTCATCTCCCATCCGGAATCGACTGGAAGTCGGGGCCAGGTGGCACCGTTACTAGCTCGATCGAAAGCACCCAGACGACGAGCCTCTCGGTCTCGATGAGCGGCTCGTTTAGCACTGGGGCCATAGTGGCGCAAGCGGAGGTGACCTTTGGGGTTGACGCTTCCGTTTCCCAATCGATCGGATCCACCTACACCTACAGCCACCCCGTCACCGCCGGAAAGTACGGGCACGTTCAGTTCGGCAACTGGGGATGGGCGATGAACGTACGCAAGTACGAGGTCAGCTCTTCGACGTGCACCATCACCAGTGACACGTATGGGACTGTCAACCGCATGCCGAGCGCCAACAGCTGGGGCTTCCGATACTGGGAGACGGCTTCATAACCATGCGAGCAACACCTCGGATGCTGCGGCTCGCAGTCATCGGACTCGCGTCGTTGGCGTTGACGGGGTGCGCCGAGGGTGTCGACCAGCCTAGAGAAGTGTCGACACCCTCGCCCGCGCAGGTACGAGTTGAGCTGGACGCGGAGCTTTCCGCAGCGACTGTCCTCTTGAAAACGCAAGCGAGTGAAGCGCTGGTGAATGCTTTGCCGCGACCCACAGTAGTGGTCCCCGACGGCGAAAATCGGCTTGTCACAATGATCATCCATGACGCCGATAACTCCGATTGGCCAGCCGGACGATATCGACTCACCGCTGTCTGCGCAGGATTCGGATCGATCGTGGCCAACTTTGGAATTGGCGCCTACGGAGAAGTGAAAGAACTGGCGCCGTGCACGAATGCGGGGTCTGTCGACTACGTTGAGATTGAGTTGCCCACCACGGCAACTGGGCTCACGGTTGTCCTTGTGCCCGCGGGCGACAGTAGGGCCGCGGTCGGCTACACAATCCAGAAAATTTAGCCCCTATACGTGAGAGCGGAGCGCAGGTCGACGGTCGGGCTTGAACCAACCAGAACCCAAGGTGACCTATTTTGGCGGTTGCTCATAAGAGCAAAGTAGGCAACAGATGTTGGCGCGCGGGCGCATCCGACCTACGCTGGTTACGGCAGATTGAACTGCCGTAACCGAGTGGAGGATCCGTGGACGACGTCGACGAACTGCTCGCCATTCGCGCCGCTGAGCTCTACTACGAAGAAGACAAGACCCAAGACGAGATCGGGCAGGCGCTGCGCCTCACCCGGTGGAAGGTCGGTCGGCTGCTCGCCCAGGCGAAGCAGCACGGGTTCATTCGTATCGAGATCGTGCACCCGAAGGCTCGTCGGCTCCCGATCGAGCGACGACTGCGCGATGAGTTCGGCCTCGAAGACGCGATCGTTGTCTCGGCCGCGGGCGTGGCATCCGCCGAAGAATTGCAGGCACGCACCGCGCAGGCGGCCGCCGATTACCTGCTGACCCTGCGCCCGGTGACCCGCACCCTCGGCGTCAGTTGGGGGCGCACCCTCACCGAACTCGCGAACCACCTTCGGCAGGGATGGGCAACCGGGGTGAGCGTCGTGCAGATCAACGGGGGAGTGAGCCTCAACCGTCGGCCCGGCACCGCTGCGTCGACTGCCGTTTCGATCGCGCACAAGGGCGGTGGCAACGCCACCCTGCTGCCGAGCCCCGCGATTCTTGAGCGCCTCGAGACGAAGCAGGCGATCGAAGCCGACCGTGTCGTTGCCGGTGTGCTTGACCTCGCCCGCTCGGCCGATACCTACCTGTTCAGCGCAGGCGCCGCCGATCACCACTCGGTGCATGTCGAGAGCGGCTACCTCACCACCGCCGACGTCGATCTGCTTGTCGCAAAGGGCGCGGTCGGCGATGTCGTCGGCCGCTACATCGATGCGAACGGCAACACCGTCGACCCAGCGCTCGATGCCCGCACGGTCGGCCTCACCCTCGACGAACTCCGCAGCGCCACACGCACGATCGCCGTCATCTCGGGCAGTGCGAAGCATCCGGTTGCGGCTGCCGTCGTGCACAGCCGGCTCTGCACCGTGCTCGTCACCGACGAACACACGGCGCTCGCCATCTTGCCCCCAGAACCAACCGATCGAAAGTCAGGTGTCGCATGACCATCGCGAACCCCATGTCGACCGCTGAACGAGCGCTCGCGGTGCTCGGCGCCTCGCCCGACGACCGGACGTTGCGCCGCTACCTGCACGGAATCCCCGGCGTTGACGCGGTCGGACTTGAGCAGCGCGCCGCATCGCTCGGCACCCGCTCGATCAAGACCACCTCGAAGGCGGCAGCCCTCGACACGATCATTCGCCTGATCGACCTCACCACGCTTGAGGGCGCAGACACCCCGGGCAAGGTGCGGTCGCTGGTTGCCAAGGCGATCACCCCGGATGCCTCAGACCTCAGCACCCCGCGGGTGGCTGCCGTCTGTGTGTACGGTGACCTGGTGCCGCACGCGGTTGGCGCGCTCGGCGCGCTGCACGGTGACCCAGACCGCGGACTGATCTCGGTGGCGGCGGTTGCGACCGCGTTCCCATCGGGGCGTTCATCGCTTGAGATCAAGCTCGCCGACACCCGCGATGCGGTTGCGGCCGGCGCTGATGAGATCGACATGGTGATCGACCGCGGTGCCTTTCTCGCCGGGCGGTACGGCGAGGTGTTCGACCAGATCGTCGCCGTGAAAGAAGCCTGCCGTTGTGCCGACGGTACCTACGCCTCACTCAAGGTGATTCTCGAGACCGGTGAACTGAACACCTACGACAACGTGCGCCGCGCTTCATGGCTCTCGATTCTCGCCGGTGGCGACTTCATCAAGACTTCGACCGGCAAGGTGCAGCCGGCCGCGACCTTGCCGGTCACCCTCCTCATGCTCGAAGTCGTGCGCGACTGGCACCTGCTCACCGGGCACAAGGTTGGCGTCAAGCCCGCTGGTGGCATCCGGGCATCGAAAGACGCGATCAAGTACCTCGTGACCGTCGCCGAAACCGTGGGCGAGGAGTGGCTCGTACCGCACCTGTTCCGCTTCGGGGCATCCAGTCTCTTGAACGATGTCTTGTTGCAGCGACAGAAGCTCACCACCGGCCACTACTCGGGCCCCGACTACGTAACGATTGACTAGGAGCCACCATGTCGTTTCTCGAATATGCCCCGGCGCCTGAGTCGAAGTCGATCCTGTCGCTTCGTGACTCGTACGGGCTCTTCATCGATGGCGAGTTCGTGGATGGTCGCGGCAAGCCGTTCCAGACCATCAACCCGGCAACCGAACAGCCGATCGCGACGATCGCTCACGCGAATGGGGCGGATGTCGCCGACGCAGTCGCGGCCGCCCGCCGTGCCTACGACAGTGTCTGGTCGCGTATGTCGGGCCGCGACCGTGGCAAGTACCTCTTTCGTATCGCCCGCCTGATTCAGGAGCGCGCCCGCGAACTCGCGGTCGCCGAATCACTCGACAACGGCAAGCCGATCAAAGAATCGCGTGACGTCGACGTTCCGTTGGTCGCTGCCTGGTTCTTCTACTACGCCGGATGGGCCGACAAACTCGATCATGCAGGCCTCGGCGCCGCGCCCCGCGCGCTTGGCGTTGCCGGGCAGGTGATTCCGTGGAACTTCCCGCTGCTCATGCTCGCGTGGAAGATCGCCCCGGCGCTCGCCGCCGGCAACACCGTCGTGCTGAAGCCAGCAGAGACCACGCCGCTCACCGCGCTGTTGTTCGCTGAGATCGTGCAGCAAGCTGACCTGCCCCCGGGCGTGATCAACATCATCACCGGGGCGGGTGAGACCGGGGCTTCGCTCGTGGCATCCGATGTTGACAAGGTTGCGTTCACCGGATCGACCGCGGTTGGCCGCGCGATTGCGAAGCAGATCGCCGGCACGCAGAAGCGGGTCACGCTCGAACTCGGCGGCAAGGCCGCGAATATCGTGTTCGACGACGCCCCAATCGATCAGGCAATCGAGGGCATCGTGAACGGCATCTTCTTCAACCAGGGCCACGTCTGCTGCGCCGGGTCGCGACTACTCGTCCAAGAGAGTGTGCACGATGAGGTCGTCGACCGGCTGAAGCGGCGGTTGTCAACGCTGCGGCTGGGTGACCCGCTTGACAAGAACACCGATATCGGCGCGATCAACTCACGTGAGCAGCTCGACCGCATTCGTGAACTCACCGCGGTCGGCGAGGCTGAGGGCGCCGAGCGCTGGTCGCCAGCGTGCGTGATTCCCGAGAATGGGTTCTGGTTCGCGCCGACGATCTTCACCGGGGTTGAAACCTCGCACCGCATTGCGCGCGATGAGATCTTCGGACCGGTGCTGTCGGTGCTGACGTTCCGCACCCCGGCCGAGGCGGTCGCGAAGGCGAACAACACGCCGTATGGGCTGTCGGCGGGCATCTGGACCGATAAGGGTTCGCGGATTCTCGAGATCGCCGACAAACTGCGCGCTGGCGTGGTGTGGGCGAACACGTTCAACCGGTTCGATCCGTCGAGCCCGTTCGGTGGGTACAAAGAGTCGGGGTACGGCCGCGAGGGCGGCCGCCACGGGTTGGCGGCGTACCTGGCTCCCGCGGCCGCTGCTGCCCGCGAGGCCGAGGCCGAGGCCCCACCTATCCGCCGCACGACGAAGGGGGCGACGAAGTGACCGAGACATCCGCTCGTTTGACCGTGCCGAAGACCTACAAACTGTTCATCGGCGGGGCGTTCCCTCGCAGTGAATCTGGCCGCACCTACCAGGCGCTCGCCGCCGACGGATCGTTCCTCGCGAACGCCGCGCTTGCGAGCCGCAAAGATGCCCGCGATGCGGTGGTCGCCGCTCGTGCAGCCGTCGGTAAGTGGGCTGGCGCGACCGCCTACAACCGCGGGCAGGTGTTGTACCGGGTTGCCGAACTGCTCGAGGGCCGGGCCGCGCAGTTCATCGCCGAGATCGAGGAGGCCCAGGGCGTCTCGCGCGAGGTTGCGCAGGCGCAGGTCGAGGCATCCATCGACGCCTGGGTTTGGTACGCAGGGTGGGCCGACAAGTACGCACAGGTTGCGGGCAACGCGAACCCAGTCGCGGGGCCATATTTCAACATCTCGGTGCCTGAGCCGACCGGTGTGGTTGCGCTCGTTGCGCCACAAGATTCATCACTGCTCGGCCTCGTGCAGGTCATTGCGCCCGCCCTCGTCGCAGGCAACACTGTCATCGTGGTCGCGGCCGAACGTCTGCCGCGCTCGGCCATCAGTCTGGCTGAGGTGCTCGCCACGAGTGACGTGCCGGGGGGAGTGGTGAACATTCTCACCGGTTCACCGGCCGAGATTGTGCCGCACCTCGCCGCCCACGCCGACGTCAACGCACTCGACCTCACCGGCGCCGGCGCGCTCGATTGGGTGGGCCTCGAGATCGCAGCGGCCGACACGCTGAAGCGGGTGATTCGACCAGAACCGGATGCTTCGCCCACCCTGAACCGCATTCTCGCGTTCACCGAGACGAAGACGGTGTGGCACCCGAAGAGCATGCTGTAGTACATGCCGCGATCCCGGCCGCCTGCGGTGGCCGGGATCGCGCAATTGTGCTGCTCGACCTATTGCCGGAAGACCTGGACCTCGGCGAGACCCACGTTCGAACCGACGCCGCCGGTCGCGTCGAATTTCACCGACGTCACTGTCTTCTCGGGGAAGGTGACGACCTTCGCTGTACCGTCGGTGGGGATACCGGTCACCGCGAGCGTGGAGCCATCGCTGAAGGTGAGAGTGCCGCTGGTGGCGTTATCGCCAAGGTTGGGTCGGTCGTAGAGCGTGATCGAGTTGATCGTCACCGCTGACGCCCAGTTCAGCTGGAACCATGGGTGGATCTCGCCCAGCGAGGCCCACTCGCCGGCCCCTGGGTCACCGATCGGGCCGTCGGTCGCGTACGCGGCGACGTAGCGGCCGTCGTACACTGACGATGCCGACGCCGTGGCCTGGCGGGCCAGGTTGGGCGGCGGTGTGTACGACGCCTCGATCTCGGCGAGACCGTTGTTGGATCCGGTGCCGCCCGCGGCCTGGAATCGCACCGAGGTGGTGAGCTTCGTTGGGAAGGTGACGACCTTCGCCGAGCCATCAGTTGGAATCCCGGTCACGGTTACCGTGCTGTTGTCGCCGAAGGTAAGCGTGCCGCCGTTGATGTTATCGCCGCCGTTGGCCCGGTCGAAGAGCGTGATCGTGTTGATCGACTGAGCCGAGGCCCAGTTCAATTGGAGCCACGGGTTCGCCTGCCCTGCGCTCGCGTATTCGCCCAAACCGGTAAGTCCGGTGATGCCGTCGATCGCATTGGAGGGGCGGTAACGGTTGTCATACTCGGGGGCGCCGGTCACTGTGGCGCTGGCGGCGAGGTTGCCCGGATCGATGCGTACCGCGGCGATCTCGGCGAGCCCAACGTTGGGGCCGGTGCCGCCGGAGACCTGGAACCTCACCGACGTGACCGACTTATCGGGGAACGTCACCGTTTTGGGAGTGCCGTCGGTGGGAATTCCCGACACCGAAACCGTGGAACCGTCGCTGAACGTCAGCGTGCCGCCATTGGCGTTGTCGACACCGTTGGCGCGGTCCCAGAGCGTGATTCGGTTCATGGTGACCGGCTGGGTCCACGCCAGCTGCAACCACGGGTTGCTGGTGCCTTGAGATGCCCATTCCCCGCTGTCGCTCATGCCGACGACCGTGTCGATCGCCTTCGTCGGGGCGTAGTTGCCGTTGTACTGCGACGATGCGGTTACCGTTGCCGAGAGTGCCAGGTCGCTCTGCACGTTCGATACCTCGAACTCCGACAGCCCGACGTTGGAGCCGGTCCCTGCCGTGGCCTCGAACTTGACCCACGTCACCTTGCGGCTCGAGAACGTCACGGACTTCGCGGAACCGTCGTTCGGAACGCCGGTCACCGCGACCGAGGAGCCGTCGCTGAACGTCAGCGTGCCGCTGTTCACGCCCTCGCCATTGGCGCGGTCATACAGCGTGACCTTGCTGATCGTCTGTTCGGTGTCCCACGCCAACTTGAGCCACGGGTTCACCTGGCCCAACGAAGCCCACTCGCCCACGCCGTCTTGCTGCTTCGTGCCGTCGATGACGTTGGAAGCGACGTAGTAACTGCTGTATTCGGAGGATGCCGTCGCATTGGCGCTCAGGGCGAGGTTCGGTTCCGCGGGTGCCGCGTCAGTGTTGCCGGCAAACACACGCTCTGGCGACCCGATTGCCGTTCCGGCAGAGTTCGTGCGCTGTAGGCTCCACTCGACGCCCGGGGTCACCACGCTCAGGTGCCAGTAGTCGTCAAGGTCTCGCAGTCGGTTCCGCTGCTCGGGGGTGAAGGCACCCGCGTGACGCGCGGCCTCCCACTGCTTGTGAGCCTCGAACATGGCGCTGCGAGCCGATGGCGTCATGCTGTTGAGGGTGCCCATCGAGACTCGCCATCCAGCGAAGGCGTCGTTGCCGGCCATCTTGGCCAGGTGCGCCTCCATCGCGGGCAGGTTCGTCGTGAGCCGCTGCCAGCCCATGCCTCCCTGGGCGAAGCTTCGCTGGAAGTAGCGCACGTAGTTGGACCGCGTGACGATCCCATTACCGTCCTCACCCCAGCTCAGCCGGGTGACCGCATCCCAGACGTTGGGGTAGATGTTGCTCGCCTCGGCGATTACGCCCTCGGTCTTGGCTGCGCCGGTGAGCTGGCGGTAGGTGCCGTTCACCATTTGGGATGCGCCGTACGTGCCGTAGCCGCTCTGCGTGGTGCCTTCGAGGCCGTCGTACGACATCGCCCGAGTACCAACGGTGTTGTGGATGGTGGCCATTCGCGTGCCGATCGCGGCATCCGTCGACACCGAACCGATAGCGCCGCCGTACTGGTCGCCGGCGACCCGCTGAAGGGTCTGACCTGTGGTTCTGGCCGCCTTCGTGGTGCCCCAGATCCCGCGGCTGACGCCACCCAGCTTCCACTCTGTGGGGCTGACCTGCGTGACCGAGCCGTACTCAGCCAGCTCGTTGCCAAGCTGGATGTGGCGACCGAGGCCACCGATGAACGGCTTGTTACTCGCCACGTAGATGTCGGTGGCAGTGCTGGTCGCGTCGCGGGTCAGGGTCGTTGTTCCCGTCAACGTCAGCCCGTTCGGGACTGGACTGGTGTATGCGTCGCCGCCGCTGATGAAGTTCGAGATGGTATGCACGCCGACCTTGACTCCGTAGGTCGCTGCGGTGTCAACGAGTGTCTTCGCATTGGCATCTGACCCGCCGAATGAGCCGTCGAAGCCGTAGTGTCCGGTGGTGCTCCATGGTCCGACCGCACCGGTGAGCGCGTAGATGTACTTGATGCCCATTTGGTTGGCGTACTGACTGGCCAGTGCTGCGTTGGACCGGTTCAAATCTTCGAGCACCAGGAATGACTCCTGTGCCTTCCGCGAGGTCTTGTCCCATTCCCCGTCGAGCGTCGGGTGGACGAGCCCCTCCCCAGTCTGGACGCTGGAGATGGTCGACAGCACACTGGCCGGCGCGGCGCCGAACAGTGCGATCTTCGAGCCGACGATTTGGCCGGCGTCACCGGGCAATACCGGGTGCTCTTGGTCCAACTGCCCAAACGTGGCATCACGAAGCCGCGGCACGGTGTGGTCGAAGGTGTAGTGCTGAATGATGCTGCCCCAGCTGGTGCGCAGCGCACTCGAGAGCACGAACGGCATCTGCGGGGTGAAGTGGTCTTCTTTGTAGCTGAGGTCGAAGTAGTCCGACATCCACCCGCCGATGGTCTTGTCGTTGAGCGGTCGGGCGACAATCGCGAAGTTCTGGTTGTAGACCGCCCCCACGGCCTCGCCGACCTTGTGGGTGATCGACGTCGTGATCGGACCCCACATCAGCACCGAGACGTCGATACCGGCTCCCGCCGTCAAGCCGGTGACTTCGAGTGCGCTGTACCCACCCACCTTGGGCGTGACCTTGACCAGTGCGTGGGTGTTGTTGGCGCCGCCAAACGTGAAATCGTAGGTGCTGGTCGCCGAATCGTAGCTCACAGCGGTGGGAAGCGCCTCTGCATCGTTGGCGACCAACTTGATCAGGGGCTCACGGTGGCCGGGGTCGGAGTATTCCTTGCCCGTGGCGGAGTCCTGCAGGCTCGTGACGAGCCCGGTGCTGTCGAGCGTCACGGTCAACCGACCGGCACTGATTGTGTACGGACCCGCAGCGGCGGCGGGTGTGGCGCTGGCCACCACTCCAACACCAGTCAGGGATATCGCGACCGCTGACGCGGTGAGGAACCTCGAGAGTGGAGATTGACGCAGAGCCATGGATCCGTCCTTCATTGGGGGTGACTACTCGACAAGATTGTGACGCGCTTGGGTCGTGGGTGTCAATGGAAAAAATCGTTTTAGTAGCGCATGGGCTCAAACGTTTCAGTTGGGATGACACCATCACGGCTGAGGCCGCGTGAGCGGCCGGGCGGCCACTGCGTTCTGAACGGGTTGCGAGTCGGCGTCAGCCGCGATTGTTCGACAGCTCGAAAATCCGCACGAGCTCTGCCACTGCCGCGTCGCGCTCGGCCCCGCCAGCCTCGTACTGGTGGGCGACGTGGGTACGCAGGTGGTTCTCAACGAGCAACTTGTTCAGTGATGCAAGAGACTTCTGCACCGCGAGTGAGAGCGTGATGATGTCGACGCAGTACTCCTCGTCATCTATCATCTTCTCGATACCCCGAAGCTGCCCCTGAATGATCTTCGTGCGGTGAATGGCGCGGTGTTTCAGTTCGTCGATCATGCGGCGATTCTACGCAGGAATCCAATACCCGGGGAGGGTATTGGATGCTGGGGGAGTCGCCGCGCACGCTAGACTGGGTATCGCATCATCCGCACCGCGTGCCGAACAGACGGTGGAACACCCTTCCACTTTGCTCTGAGGCCAGCGACGTGGTGAGCAGTTCGACCTAGTCGGTTGCGTCAACGTGGCGTGCCGACGGTGAGTACCGATCCACCCGGAGACACAGTGGCTCAGACCAGGCAGCGACCCCGTACGCGTTCCCGCGACGATGACGCGCCCATCATCCCGATCCTCGCGCGCAAGGTTCGCGAGGTCGAGCAGAAAGCCCAGCGCAATGTGCTCGGCCCGACGAACCGCACCAAGTACCAGGTGATCGCGCTCCTGATGCGCGAAGAGCGCGCGCGGGTCAAGGCTGATAGCGACCTTGCCGATCTGCAGCGTTCCGAACTACTCAAGCGGCTCGACGGGATTGCGCAGATTCTGGCGCGCACGGCAGCGAAAGACACGAGCCTGATCAAATTGCTCGAACCGGATGCCTCGGTCGGTCAGGTTGCGCAGCGGTTCCGCCGTGACTGGTTGATCGAATCTGGTGCAGAGCTGAGCCCCGATGAGCTCATCATCACGCGCGAGGTCGAAGCGCCCGCGCCGTTGGCTGAAAACCAGGTCGTGCCACCGTCGGTGCGTGCCCGTCAACTGGCGAACCCGTTCCTCGCACCCGACCTTGACCGTGCCGCCGTGCAGTTCCCGCCGGCGCGCCGTCTCGCGAGCTGGGAACTGCTCGGACCGCTCTTCAAGTCATTCGAGCAGGGCTCGGGTGGCGGTTCGGCGACGATGGAGCTACCCGAGGCCCCGCTCATCGACCGCATTTCACCCAAGGGCCTCGAACTCATGCCGCACCAGGCGCGGTTCATCGAGTCAGCTCGGCAGGGCCACCGCGCCTTCTTGCTCGCTGATGAGCCGGGCCTCGGCAAGACGGCACAGTCGGTGCTCGCTGCATCCGTCGCGAATGCGTTCCCGTTGCTCGCGGTCGTGCCAAACGTCGTGAAGATGAACTGGGCGCGCGAAGTGGAGCGGTGGACCCCGCACCGTCGTGCCGCGGTCATTCACGGTGATGGCGAAGATCTCGATGCCTTCGCCGACGTGATCATTGTGAACTACGACGTGCTTGACCGCCATATGAGCTGGCTTGCGTCACTCGGGTTCAAGGGCATGGTCGTTGATGAGGCGCACTTCATCAAGAACTTGCAGTCGCAGCGGTCAAAGAACGTGTTGACGTTGGCTGAGCGCATCCGGGCGAGTATGCCGGGTGGCGACCCGCTGTTGCTCGCCCTGACCGGTACTCCGCTGATCAACGACGTCGACGACTTCAAGGCGATCTGGCAGTTCCTCGGATGGATCGTGGGCGACAAGCCGTCACCCGCGCTGCTCGCGGGCCTCGAAGCGAACGGCCTCACCCCCGCTGAGCACGGCTTCTACGCCGCAGCCCGCCGCACCGTGATCGATTTCGGCATCGTGCGTCGCCGCAAGGTGGATGTCGCGAAAGATCTCCCGGCGAAACGTATCGCGGACCTGCCGGTTGAGCTGGATGACGACCTCGGGCGAAGCATCCGTGCGGCCGAACGCGAACTCGGTGCCCGCCTGGTCACTCGGTTCCGCGCGCTCGTCGAAGCCCGCAACCTTCGGGTCGGCATGCTCGATGACGACCAGCGTGACCAGTTCATTCGCGCCGTCGCGCTCTCCGAACTCGAAGAGTCAAAGGGTGCGAAGACCGGCGAGAACGTCTTCACCATGGTGCGCAAGATCGGCCAGGCGAAAGCAGGGCTCGCGGCCGACTACGCGGCACAGCTTGCGCGTTCGGTCGGCAAGGTGGTGTTCTTCGCGAAGCACATCGACGTCATGGACCAGGCGGAACGTGCGTTCGAAGCACGTGAGTTGAAGACCGTCTCGGTGCGCGGCGACCAGACCGCAATCGCACGGCAGGCTGCGATCGACGCGTTCAACAACGATCCAGAGGTACACATCGCGGTCTGTTCGCTCACCGCCGCCGGTGTTGGGGTGAACCTGCAGTCGGCGTCGAACGTCGTGCTCGCTGAACTCAGCTGGACCAGCGCCGAGCAGACGCAGGCGATTGACCGCGTGCACCGCATCGGCCAAGATGAGCCAGTCACCGCGTGGCGCATCATCGCCGCGCACACGATCGACTCGCGCATCGCCGAACTCATTGACCAGAAGCAGGGCCTCGCGGCCCGCGCCCTCGACGGCAGCGATGTCGAACCGGGCTCGGCCGATTCGGTGCAACTCGACGCCCTGCAGCACCTGCTTCGGCAGGCGCTCGATGGTGCGCTGTAGGCCGAGCGGTAAGATTCTCGGGTTGCTGATGCTCCGAGGGTGCGGCGAAGCGACATCCATTCGACTTTTCCTTGGAGCGTTGAAGTGAAGATTGGCCTCCTGACCTCTGGTGGCGACTGCCCCGGGCTGAACGCGGTCATTCGTGGCGCTGTGCTGCGCGGCCACATCGAGCACCAAGACGAGTTCGCTGGGTTCCGGTGGGGATGGCGTGGGGTGGTCGACGCCGACATCGTGCCCATCGTGCGACACGATGTGCGCGGTCTCGCGAAAACCGGTGGCACAATCCTGCACTCCTCGCGCACGAACCCGTTCGAGGGTGAGCGCGGTGGCCCCGAGAACATCCACAAGGTACTCGACGAGAACGGCATCGACGCGATCGTTGCGATCGGTGGCGAGGGCACGTTGACCGCGGCACGTCGCCTCTGGGACGAGGGGGGCATTCCGGTCGTCGGCGTGCCGAAGACGATCGACAACGACCTCAAAGCTACCGACTACTCATTCGGTTTTGACACCGCGGTGCAGATCGCGACCGAGGCGATCGACCGCCTGCGCACCACGGCCGACTCGCACGGGCGCTGCATGGTGCTCGAGGTGATGGGCCGACACGTCGGATGGATCGCGCTGCACTCCGGCATGGCCGGTGGTGCCCACGCCATTCTCATCCCTGAGCAGCCGCAGTCGATCGAACAGATCTGCGAGTGGGTGACTTCGGTGCAGCGCCGCGGGCGTGCACCGCTTGTCGTGGTTGCAGAAGGTTTCACCCTCGACACCATGCACGAAGCGCACTCGCACAAGGGGCTCGACGCGTTCAATCGTCCGCGACTTGGCGGCATCGCCGATATTCTCGCGCCACTGATCGAGCAACGCACCGGCATCGAGTCGCGCTCGACGGTGCTCGGTCACATTCAGCGTGGTGGCGAGCCAACCGCATATGACCGAGTACTGGCCACCCGGCTCGGGATGGCGGCCGTCGAAGCCGTCCACCAGCGGGCCTGGGGCTCGATGGTCACCCTGCGCGGCACCGAAATCGAGACGGTCTCGATCGCCGATGCCGTGCACTCGCTCAACCGGGTGCCCCAGTCGCGCTACGACGAAGCGCGCATCCTCTTCGGGTAGTTCGGGATGCCCCGTGCCGCCCGTTGCGGGGCGCACGTCGGCACCCATGCGCCCGGCTGCATCTCGCCACGCCGCGGCGCAGGCGCGATCCTCACCGGCGAAGGGGCCGCCGGTCACTACGATGTCGGCCATGACAACCTCACAGGCCGAAAAGGCCGCACCCACCTCGGGCAGTTCCGTTTCGGCCCTTGACCGGTTCTTCGAGATCACCAAGCGTGGCTCGACGATCGGCGCCGAACTTCGCGGTGGTCTGGTCACCTTCGTGACCATGGCCTACATCGTCATCTTGAACCCGATCATTCTTTCGAGCGGTCAGGATGTCGCGGGTGAGACCCTCGACTTCGCGCAGCTCACGGCCGTTACCGGGCTCACCGCCGGTGTGATGACGATTCTCTTCGGTATCGTCGCACGCCTGCCATTCGCGCTCGCCGCGGGCCTCGGCATCAACTCGTTCTTGGCGGTCGCGGTCGTCAAGCAGGTGACCTGGGCTGAGGCGATGGGTCTCGTGCTCATCAACGGCCTCATCATTGTGCTGCTCGCTGCGACCGGCCTGCGACGCTTGATCTTCGACGCAGTTCCGCTGCAGTTGAAGCTCGCCATCACCGTCGGCATCGGTCTGTTCATCGCGTTCATCGGGCTGGTCGACGCCGGCTTCGTCACATCGACCGGGCTTGGTGCCCCGCCGGTTGGCCTCGGCACGAATGGGTCGATCGCCACGCTGCCAACGGTGATCTTCGTGGTGACGCTGCTGCTTACCGGGCTGCTCGTCGCCCGCAAGGTCAAGGGGGCGCTGCTGATCGGTCTCGTCAGCGGCACGGTCATTGCGGTGATCGTCGAAGCGATCGCTCACCTCGGCCCGAAGTTCGGTGCAGACGGCAAGGTCAACCCGCAGGGGTGGGGCCTCTCGGTGCCGGAGCTGCCGAAGAACCTCATCGGTGTTCCAGACCTTTCGCTCATCGGGCAGGTCTCGTTCGGGGGCTTCGAACGCATTGGGGCACTCGCTGCGCTGATGCTCATCTTCACGCTGCTCTTCACGAACTTCTTTGACGCTATGGGCACCATGACGGGGCTTTCGAAGGAGGCGGGCCTGGCCGATGCGAAGGGCGACTTCCCGCGCTTGCGCAGCGCACTGGTCGTCGAGGGTCTTGGCGCGGTCGCCGGTGGTGCCGCCTCGGCCTCGTCGAACACCGTGTTCATCGAATCGGGTTCCGGCATCGGTGAGGGCGCCCGCACGGGCCTTGCAAACGTCGTCACCGGCGTGCTGTTCATCGCAGCCATCTTCTTCACGCCACTGGTGTCAATCGTGCCGAGCGAGGTCGCCGCGGCCGCGCTGGTGATCGTGGGTGCGTTGATGATGTCGCAAATCGTGAACATCGACCTGAAGGACTTCTCGGTGACGCTGCCGGTGTTCCTCACGGTCACGGTCATGCCGCTCACGTACTCGATCGCGAACGGTATCGGTGCGGGGTTCATCGCCTGGGTGCTGACTCGTGCGGCGACGGGCAAGATCAAGGAGATCAGCCCACTGCTGTGGATCGTTGCGGCTGGCTTCGTGGTCTACTTCGCCCGCGGCCCGATCGAACAACTCTTCGCGCGCTAACCCTGCATACGCAAATGTCCCGACCAACGTGAGTTGGTTGGGACATTTGCGTGTTGAAGAAACGTTCGGATGCCCCACAGGAGCTCTGGGGTGAGGACCAGGGGCTACGCGAAGAAGCCGCGGAGGAGGGCTTCGGTGCCCTCGAGGTGTTCGGCCATGATCGCAGACGCGGTATCCGGTTCGTGATTCAAGATCGCGCCAATCAGGGCACGGTGCTGTGCGTCTGAGTGCGCGATATTTGGCGGCAGCAACGGCATGCGGTCGAGCAGCTCGTTGATTCGTACACGCACGTCGGCAATGTGCCGGGTGACCACCTCTGACCCGACGAGTTCGGCGACCACCAGGTGGAACCGTGAATCGAAGAGCCGGTACGAGTCGGGACTGGCGGTATGGCAGTTCTCGTACGCCGTCCACAGCCGTTCCTGCGCGGCGACGTCATGTTCGATGGTCGCCGCGCGGCGTGAGACACCGACTTCGAGCACGGCGCGCTCAGAGAGGAGTTCTTCAAGGTCCTCGGATTTGACTTCACCGCCGTCAACTTCCGGCGTCGGGAAGACATCCGAGACGAAAGTGCCGCCGTAGCGTCCACGCTTCGAGACGACCCATCCATTCTCTGAGAGCGAGCCAATCGCATCGCGCAGCGTGTCGCGGCTGACCTGCAACATCGTGGCGAGCTCACGCTCAGGTGGAAGGCGTTGGCCAGGGCCGACGAGACCGAGACGAATCGACTGCAGCAGACGCTGCACCGTCTCTTCGTACGCGTTCGCGACCCTGGCCGGGCGCAGCAACAACGCCGAGTCCAGTACGTCCTCGGAATTGGTTGCTGTCGTGTCCATTGGCGTGAGCCTACTCCGCCTCAGCTCACAGTGGCGTTACATACGCGGCGGAAATTCCGCCATCGACCAGGAAGGTCGAACCGGTGATGAACGATGAGTCATCCGATGCGAGGAACGCCACCGCTGCGGCGAGTTCTTCTGGCTTCGCGAAGCGGCCGATCGGCACGTGCACGAGGCGACGCTGTGCGCGCTCCGGGTCCTTTGCGAAGAGTTCCATGAGCAGGGGAGTCGCCGCAGGGCCGGGGCAAAGTGCGTTGACACGAATGCCCTGACGTGCAAACTGCACGCCGAGTTCGCGGCTCATCGCGAGCACACCACCCTTCGATGCGGTGTACGAGATCTGCGAGGTGGCAGAGCCGAGCACGGCGACGAACGATGCGGTGTTGATGATCGAACCGCTCTGCTGCTTCACCATGTGGCGAAGCGCCGCACGCGAGCACAGGTACACGCTCTTCAGGTTGACGTCTTGCACCTTCTGCCAGGCCGGCAGTTCGGTGGTCTCGATCGAGTCGTCATCGGGCGGTGAGATACCGGCGTTGTTGAACGCGATGTCGAGCTTGCCGTACAGGCGCACGGTCTCATCGAACAGGTGGTTCACCTGGTCTTCTTCGGCCACGTTCACCTGGATGAACGAGCCGCCGACCTCGGCGGCCGCAGCCTCACCCGTGGTGGGGTCCATGTCAGCGATGACGACCTTTGCGCCCTCGGCGGCGAACCGGCGAGCGGTCGCAAGACCGATACCGGATGCGCCACCGGTGATGACGGCGACCTTGCCAGCAAGGCGCTGGGTCAGGTCAATGGGAGTGATGGTCATTGATTGCTCCTCTATGTGATCAGTCGACGGCGAAGAAGACGTTTTTGGTTTCGGTAAATGCGAGGGCGGCGTCTGGTCCGAGCTCACGGCCAAGGCCCGACTGCTTGAACCCGCCAAACGGGGTCGAGTAGCGCACGCTGGAGTGCGAGTTCACCGACAGGTTGCCCGACTCAACGGCACGAGCGACCCGGATGGCGCGGCCCACGTCGCGGGTCCAGATTGAGCCTGAGAGACCGTACTCAGAGGCGTTCGCGTACGAGATCGCATCGGCCTCATCGTCGAACGGGAAGACATTCACGATCGGTCCGAAGGTTTCCTCGGTCGCCGTGCGTGAGGTGCGGCTGCTCGTAAGCACCGTCGGCGGGAACCAGAAGCCCGGGCCATCCGGTGCGGAGCCGCGGAACGCGACCTCACTGTCGTCTGGCACGTAGGCGGCCACGCGGTCGCGATGGAACCCGGTGACGAGCGGACCCATGTCGGTGTCGGCGAGGCTGGGGTCGCCGACACGCATGCCCTTGACGGCCGGTTCGAGCAGTTCCATGAACCGGTCGTACGCCTTGCGCTCGACCAGGATGCGGCTGCGGGCGCAGCAGTCCTGACCGGCGTTGTCGAAGACGGCACCGGGCGCCGCTGCCGCTGCAGCTTCGAGGTCGGAGTCAGCGAAAATAATGTTCGCGCTCTTGCCGCCGAGTTCGAGGGTGACTCGCTTCACCTGGTTGGCGCAGCCAGCCATGATCTGCTTGCCGACCTCGGTCGATCCGGTGAAGACCACCTTGCGCACAGTTGGGTTGTCGACGAACCGCTGACCGATGACCGAACCCTTGCCGGGGAGCACCTGGAACAGGCCCTCTGGCAGTCCGGCCTCGAGCCCGAGCTCGGCGAGGCGGATACTGGTGAGCGGCGTCCATTCGGCCGGCTTCAGCACCACCGCATTGCCCGCGGCCAACGCCGGGGCGAACCCCCAGCCGGCGATCGGCATCGGGAAGTTCCACGGCGTGATCACACCGACGACGCCAAGTGGCTCGTGGAACGTGGCATCCATACCGCCGGCAACCGGGATTTGCTTGCCAAACAGCCGCTCGGGCACGGCCGCCGAGTACTCGAGCAGGTCGCGGACGTTGCCGGCCTCCCAGGTCGCGTTGCCGATGGTGTGGCCCGAATTGGTCACCTCAAGGGCGGCAAGTTCCGGGATGGCGCCGTCGACCGCGTCGGCGAATGCGCGGAGCGCCTTCGCACGGTCTGCCGGTGCACGACGCGCCCATTCCTTCTGGGCAACGGCAGCACGGGCGATCGCGAGATCGGCTTCCTCGGCCGAGGTCGCTGCAACGGTCTGTACCTCGGCCTCGGTGGCCGGGTTCACGATGGTGTAACTCATGCGTTCTCTCGTTTCTGGCGGTACTCACGTGCAGCTTCGACCAGCCCGGCGAACAGGCGGCGGTCGTCTGGTGACTGTTCCGGGTGCCACTGCACCCCGACGCCGAACGGAACCGTCGGCAGTTCGACGGCCTGAATGACGCCCTGCTCGGTACGTGCGGTGACGTTGAGTGCGGGTGCGATCGCATCGATCGCCTGGTGGTGGTAGACGGGCACGCCGTGGCCGGCTTCGCCGATCAATTCAGCGAGTTTCGTGCCCGACTCGACCGTGACATTCTTGGCTCCGAAGACGCCTGCACCCGGACGGTACGACTCATCGTTGATGACATCGGGCAGGTGCTGGTGCAGGGTGCCGCCGAGGCTCACATTGAGCAGTTGCGCGCCGCGACAGATGGCGAGGAACGGCAACTCCATCTCGATGGCCGCGTTCAGCAGGTCGTCTTCCCACTGATCACGATCGAGACGTGGCTGGTCGGTCACGTCGCGGCGTTCCTGCCCGTACCGGGCCGGATTCACGTCGGCGCCGCCGGCGATCACTAAGCCATCGAGTCCAGCGAGCACCGCCCGCGCCACCTCAGGTGACGACGGTTGCGGCGGCAGCGCAATGGCAATGCCACCGCCATCCGTAATGCCGTTCAGGTAGACCTGGGGCAAGAACGCCGCGCGTACGTCCCAGACGCCAGTTTGGGCTTGCTCGAGGTAGGTGGTGACACCGATCAATGGTCGATCGGATGCCCCGGCGTGCACGACCTCGTTCGGGTGCACACTTGGCACCGTCGTGGTTGGGTTAGAGCCGCTCAAAGCCACGCACCCGCTCCCAGTCAGTGATCGCCGCCCCATATGCGGCCAGTTCGATCCGAGCGTTGTTCAGGTAGTGGTCAACCACCTCGTCACCAAATGCCGCGCGGGCAACCTTCGACTTGTCGAACAACTCAGCCGCGTCACGAAGCGACGACGGGACGCGCTCGACATCTGAGAGGTAGGCGTTGCCCGTGAATGGTGCGCCGAGCTCAAGCTTGTTGTCGATACCGTGCAGGCCAGCTGCGAGGAGGGCTGCGACCGCGAGGTACTGGTTCACGTCGCCACCTGGGACGCGGTTCTCAACGCGCATCGCGTGGCCCTTGCCGACCACGCGCAGGGCGCAGGTGCGGTTGTCGAAGCCCCAAGCGATCGCGGTCGGGGCAAAGGAACCCGGCACGTAGCGTTTGTACGAGTTGATGTTTGGTGCCGAGAACAGGCTCAGTTCGCGCATGACCGCGAGCTGGCCGGCAAGGAAGTGGCGGAACATCTTTGACATGCCGTCTGGCGCGCTCGGATCGGCGAAAACGGCGCTGCCATCGGTGCCGCGGAACGAGATATGAATGTGGCAGCTGTTGCCCTCACGCTCGTTGTACTTGGCCATGAACGTGATCGATTTGCCGTGCTTGTCGGCGATTTCTTTTGCACCGTTTTTGTAGATCGAGTGGTTGTCGCAGGTGACCACGGCGTCGGCGTATCGGAATCCGATCTCTTGCTGACCGTAGTTGCACTCGCCCTTGACGCCTTCGCAGTACATGCCGGCGCCCTCCATCGACCGACGAATGTCGGCGAGGAGTGGCTCCATGCGGGTCGACGCGAGCAATGCGTAGTCGATGTTGTAGTCACTCGACGCGGTGAGGTCCTTGTAGCCCTTCGCCCATGCCTGACGGTATGAGTCTTCGAACGCAATGAACTCGAGTTCGGTGGCGGCGAAGGCTTGCAGGCCACGCTCGGCAAGGCGCTCGAGCTGCTTCTGCAGGATGCGGCGAGGGGATGGCTCAACCGGGGCGCCGTCCATGCGCTTCAGGTCAGCGGTGACGATGGCGGTGCGGTCGAGCCACGGCGCCATGCGCAGCGTGCTGAAGTCGGGCATGAGCACCATGTCGCCATAGCCGGATTCCCAGCTCGACATGGCGTAGCCATCGACGGTGTTGTTCTCAACGTCAACTGCAAGCAGGTAGTTGCAGGCTTCCGCACCGTGTGAGGCGACATCGTCGAGGAACAGTCGCGCCGAAATGCGCTTGCCGACGAGGCGGCCCTGCATGTCGGTGAACGCTACGATCACAGTTTCAACGTCGGTGTTGCCGATCGCCTCGCGCAGTTGCTCGAGTGAGATCATGCCGCTGGGAGCGCTCATGGTCGCCCTTCCTCATCGCCAATGGTTTGGATTGGCCACCATTACATCACAGGTCCTCGCGAAGAGCGACACGAACCCGTCGATGGATGCAACATCCATGCTGCACTGGGTTCGGTACGGGGCATCCGACACGCCACCCGAAGAATGGTCTGTACACCCGACCATTTGACGTCTTATAGTTGCGCCCAAGCCGCAATGGTGCGGTACACGACGTTTGAGTTCAAGGAGCCTCCATGGCAAAGGACACGCTGAAGGTTTCTGGGGTCACCTATACGACCGCAGACAGCCAGTACTTCGAAAAACGCAAGTTGAAGCGCTCTGCTGGCATCTGGGGGCTGTGGGGCCTCGCGGTTGCCGCGGTCGTCTCGGGTGATTTCTCCGGATGGAACTTCGGCATCGGCTTCGCCGGCTTCGGCGGCATGCTGATCGCGTTCGCGATCCTCGTGGTGATGTACTACGGCCTGATCTTCTCGATCGGTGAGATGTCGTCGGCGCAGCCACACACGGGTGGCGCCTACTCGTTCGGCCGCTCGGCTATGGGCCCGTGGGGTGGCTTCATTACCGGCCTCGCTGAGACCATTGAGTACGTCGCGACGACCGCAGTGATCGTGTTCTTCTCGGCCTCGTATGCAGACAGCATCACCAGCGAACTGCTCGGTTTCCAGATGCCGATGTTCGTGTGGTGGATCATCCTGTATGTCGTCTTCATCGTGTTGAACTCGGCCGGCGCCAACATCTCGTTCAAGTTCGCCATCGTGGTATCGATCATTTCGATCGCAATCATCTTGGTGTTCGGCGTCATGGCGCTCACCTCGGGCAAGGTCGATTGGTCGTCGCTCTGGAACATCGCTCCGGATGCGGGCCAGACCGCGTTCCTCCCGCATGGTGTACTCCCGATCCTGTTCGCGCTGCCGTTCGCAATGTGGTTGTTCCTCGGCATTGAAGAACTCCCGCTCGCTGCTGAAGAAGCACACGACCCGGTCAAGGACATTCCGAAGGCTGGCTTCATCGCCCGTACCACGCTGATCATCACCGGCCTCATCGTGCTGTTCCTGAACACTGCGGTGAACGGCGCCGAAGCAACCGGTGCTGCCGGTGAACCGCTGCTTGACGGCTTCCGCGCCATCGTTGGCGACCAAGTCGCAGCGCTGCTCGCACTGTTCGCGCTCATCGGTCTGCTGGCCTCGCTCCAGGGCATCATGTTCGCCTACGGCCGCAACATGTACTCGCTCTCACGTGCCGGTTACTACCCGAAGTTCCTGTCGCTCACCGGAACGCGCCAGACCCCATGGGTCGCGCTCATCGCGGGTGCGATCATCGGGTATGGGGCCCTGCTCCTGGTCGACTGGCTGGGTGGCGCAACGGGTACCGCTGGTGCGATCGTGCTGAACATCGCAGTGTGGGGTGCGGTGATCGCCTACCTCATGCAGATGATCGCCTACGTGGTGCTGCGCAAGCGGTTCCCGAACGCGAACCGTCCGTTCAAGAGCCCGTGGGGTGTGCCCGGTGCCGTCATCGCCGGCATCATCTCGGCGCTTATCTTCGCTGGCACCTTCCTCAACGAAGCATTCCGCCCGGCCATCATCGCCATTGGCGTGGTGTACGCGGTCATGTTGCTCGCGTTCCTGGTCTACGGCCGGCACCGCCTAATCCTGTCGCCAGAAGAGGAGTACGCCGTCTCCGGCGGCCTTCACGGCGACCCGCAGAAGGAAGGGTACGGCGGCACGGTTGAAGCCGAGCTGCTCGCGACCGACGGTGTCGACAAGGCCTAGGTCTCCCTGATCAAACGCCGAATCCGGTGGGTCACCTGCCCACCGGATTCGGCGATTTTGTCGTGTCTCACGAATTGCTGAACACTCCGACGGCCCCTCGCGCTACGCTCAAATTGGAACGTGCCGAGGGCGACACAATCGGTCCTCGCTGACTTGAGGAGCGCCATGAGCGAGACCGTCCGCACCCGCACCGAAACCGACTCGCTCGGCAGTGTCGAAGTCCCCGCCGATGCGTACTGGGGAGTACACACGAAGCGGGCGCTCGACAATTTCCCAATCGCGAAACGTCCGATTTCGGTGTATCCCGAGCTGGTCGTCGCACTCGCCCAAGTGAAGCAGGCGGCCGTTCGAGCGAACCGCGACATCGGCGTGGTTGAACCACCCGAAGCGGCCTGGATCGATGAGGCATGCCAACGCATCATCGACGGCGAGCTCCACGAACAGTTCTGTGTTGGGGTGATTCAGGGCGGCGCCGGGACATCCACCAATATGAACGCCAATGAGGTGATCTGTAACCTCGCGCTCGAGATTGCCGGGTTCGCCAAGGGGCGTTACGACGTGCTGCATCCGATCGACGACGTTAACCGCAGCCAGTCGACCAACGACACGTATCCGACGGCCGTGAAGCTCGCGATTGCGGCGTCGCTTGGCACCATGCTCACCGAACTCGACCTGCTGCGCATTGCGTTCGCGCGCAAGGGTCGCGAGTTTCACGATGTGCTCAAGGTCGGCCGCACCCAGCTGCAAGACGCCGTGCCGATGACGCTCGGACAAGAGTTTCACGGGTTCGCCACCACGCTCGGTGAAGATATTGACCGCCTGCGAGAAACGATTGCGCTGCTCAGCGAGGTGAACCTCGGCGCCACTGCCATCGGCACCGGCATCACCGCCGACCCCCGATACGTCACGACGGTGGTGAAGCACCTCAGCGCGATCACCGGCAGGCCGCTCGTCACCGCCCCCGACCTCATCGAAGCCACAAGTGACACCGGCGTCTTCATGACGTTCTCAAGTGCAATGAAGCGCAGCGCCATCAAACTCTCGAAGATTTGCAACGACCTCCGGCTGCTCTCAAGCGGGCCGCAGGCGGGCTTCGGTGAGATCAACCTGCCAGCGAAGCAGGCAGGTTCGAGCATCATGCCGGGCAAGGTAAACCCGGTGATTCCCGAGGCAGTCTCGCAGGTTGCCTTCGCCGTCGCCGGCGCCGATGTGACGGTCACGATGGCGGCCGAATCTGGTCAGCTGCAACTCAACGCGTTCGAACCGGTCATTGCGCATTCACTGCTGCAATCGATCACTTGGATGCGGCAGGCGTGCTGGACCCTACGGGTGAACTGTGTCGACGGCATCACAGCCAATACCGATCGCCTTGCCGCGATGGTTGCGATGAGTGTGGGCGTGATTACGGCCCTCATCCCGGTGATCGGGTATGCCGAGGCGGCGGCGCTCGCGAAGCAGGCGCTCGCGACGGGGCGTCCGGTGGCCGATCTCGTCGTCGAAACGGGGCTGATGACCCGGGAAGACGTCGATGCGGCACTGCAGCCGTCGAAGCTCAGCGGCATTCATCCGATCACCGCGGCGGTGCCGGTCGCGCACCTCCGAGCCGAAGCGTCGGATTAACGCTGGCGCGAATCAATCAGATCGCGCGGCAGTGGGTGGTGAGCGAGCCGATGCCGCCGATCGTCACGGTGACCGTCGCTCCATCCTGAAGAAAGACCTGCGGGTTGCGTGAATAGCCTGCGCCGCCGGGGCTGCCGGTCGAAATCAGGGTGCCGGCCGGAATCGTCGCCGTCTGCGACAGGTACGAGATGATCTCGGCCACGCTGCGCACCATGTCGGAGGTCGAGCCATCCTGAAGGATCTGCCCGTCCACATTCGTGGTGAGCCAGAGATCCTGCGGGTCTGGGATCTCATCGGCAGTGACGACGACCGGGCCGGTCGGCGTAAACCCGTCGAACGATTTGCAGCGCGACCACTGCGCCTCAGAAAACTGGATGTTCCGTGCGGTGATGTCGTTCACGCACGTGTAGCCCCAGACGTAGTCAAGTGCCTCAGCGGGGGAGACCAACTTCGCGGGTCTACCGATGATCACACCGAGTTCTGCCTCGTAATCGACCTCCGTGGTGAGGTCTGCGGGCCACGTGGTGGTGCCGCCGTGGCCCGCGAGCGAGTTCGGCCAGAGCGAGAAAATCGTCATCGCGGTCTCGTGGCGCAGCTTCAACTCCGATGCGTGCGCTGCATAGTTCGCACCAATTGCGATGACCTGTGCGGGACGAAGGACGGCGCTCGAGTAGCGAAGTTGTGCGAGCGGAACCGCGCGGTGACCCTCTGCGACCGCGTCGGCCACTACCGCGCGCACCTCGGCGAGACCGAGGTCGCCTCGCTCGATCAGATCTTGGAGGTCGCGGGGGGCATTGTTGAGAAGTTCGTCGAGGAACACGGCGCCGTCGTCACTGACAACAGCCAGGCGCGGACGCGACGAACCTTCAACCCGAAGGTGGGCAAACTTCACGTCCTTCACCCTAACGGGCGAACGCCACAACGCGCCCGGACGCGCCGGATTGTTTTACCGGTAAGACCAGAATTTCCGGGATGCTGGCTCGAATCGCGATCGGAAACGATCGTCGCGTCCTCCCGCGCATGGTCGGCGCGGCGCAGCGGCCCCTATTGGGCCGGCCGCAAGCGCAGACCCTGCATGCCACCGTCGACTGCCAGGGCGACGCCGGTGGTCGAGCCCGACGCGGGGCTCGCGAGGAACACGACCGCGGCGGCCACTTCTTCTGGATCAACCAGGCGACCGTGCGGCTGGCGGGCCTCGAGCGCCTTCCGCTCGGCGGCGGGGTCGGCCGCCTGGCCGAGCAACCGCTGCACCCACGGGGTGTCGGCGGTGCCCGGGTTCACCGCGTTCACGCGGATCCCTTCGCGGATGTGGTCTGCGGCCATCGCCAGAGTCAACGACAGAATCGCGCCCTTCGTGGCTGAGTACAGCGCACGTTGGGGGATGCCGGCGGTTGCCGCGATCGACGATGTGTTCACGATCGCGGCGGCCGGCGACGTTCGCAGGTACGGCATCGCAGCGCGCGACACGCGGGCAGTGCCGATCACGTTAATGCTCAGGACCCGCGCCCATTCCTCATCGGAATTCGCGGTCACGTCGCCGACAGCACCAATGCCGGCGTTGTTCACCACGATGTCAATGCGGCCGAATGTGTCGACGACCTGCTGCACCCCTGCGACCACGGTTGCGTCATCGGCAATATTGACTTCGACCGCAAGGTCCGCCTCGGCATCAGCCGGATTGAGATCGAACACGGCAACCTTCGCGCCCTTCGCGCGCAACTGACGAGTGATCGCGGCTCCAATACCGGATGCTCCACCCGTCACGATCGCAACGAGATCGGTGAGGTCGTCCATGTTTCTCCCTGAAAGATCCGAGGCATATGCGCGGTGAGTCACCACGCCACAGTCATTGTGTCACAACAGCGCGCTAGACATCCGATGTATGCTGGTCGGGTTCGCAGAAAGGAACACCCGTGCCCTCGATCGTCAGCGTCGACACCTACGACGTCCGCTTTCCCACGTCACGTTCGCTCGACGGATCCGATGCGATGAACGCCGACCCCGATTACTCGGCGGCGTACCTCGTGATTCGCACCGACGCCGCCGACGGGCTCTCGGGGCATGCGTTCGTCTTCACCATCGGACGAGGGAACGACGTGCAAGTGGCCGCGATCGACGTACTTCGCGGGCACCTACTTGGGCAGGACGTTGACGCGCTGCTCGCCGATATGGGCGCTGCATCGCGATCGATGATGCACGACTCGCAGTTGCGTTGGCTCGGCCCCGAAAAGGGCGTCATGCACATGGCGATTGGCGCGGCCGTCAACGCGCTCTGGGACCTCCGTGCGAAGCGCGCCGGGCAGCCGCTCTGGCAGCACCTCTCGTCGCTGAGTCCAGAAGAACTGGTCTCGCTCGTCGATTTCCGCTACCTCAGCGACGCGATCACGCCAGACGAGGCGTTGGAGATTTTGAAGCGCGCCGAGCCGGGTCGCGCCGAACGCACGCAGCTGCTCCTGGCACAGGGGTACCCGGCGTACACGACAAGCCCCGGATGGCTCGGCTACTCCGACGAGAAACTGGCTCGCCTCTGCCGTGAGGCCGTCGAAGACGGCTACCCGCAGATCAAGTTGAAGGTGGGCGCGAACATTGACGATGACGTGCGACGGCTCCGGATTGCGCGTGAGACCGTTGGTCCTGACTTCCCGATTGCGATTGACGCGAACCAGCGCTGGGACGTCGCGGAGGCGATCGAATGGGTGAACCGACTCGCGGAGTTCGACCTCGCCTGGATTGAAGAGCCGACGAGCCCAGACGACGTGCTTGGGCATTCAGCGATCGCCCGCGGTGTGGCGCCCGTTCGGGTTGCCACCGGTGAGCACGTGCAGAACCGCGTCATCTTCAAGCAGATGCTGCAGGCGGGCTCACTGCACGTGCTGCAGATCGATGCGGCACGGGTTGGTGGCGTTAACGAGAACATTGCGAACCTGCTGCTCGCCGCGAAGTTTGGCGTGCCGGTCTGCCCGCACGCGGGCGGCGTTGGACTGTGCGAGGCGGTGCAACACCTTTCGATGTTTGACTACGTCGCTGTCAGTGGCACCATGGAGGGCCGGATGGTCGAGTTCGTCGACCACCTGCACGAGCACTTCGTGACGCCAGCCGTCGTGCAAGATGGCCGGTACGTCACGCCGACCGCTCCGGGGGCCGGTACTGAAATGTTCGAACAATCCATTGCCGACCACACCTGGCGCGGAGCTTTTGAGGAGATCAACGTATGAGCACATCAGGTGCTTCGGTGGAATTCGGTCCGCTCGGCTTCGGTGCGGCGTCGATCGGCAACCTCTATTCAGAGCGCACCGAGGAGCAGGCGCAGGGTGCACTGGCGGCAGCGTGGGATGGTGGCATCCGGTACTACGACACCGCGCCGCACTACGGCATCGGGCTGTCGGAGCGTCGCCTCGGCTCATTCCTGCGCACGAAGCCTCGCGATGAATTCGTGATCTCGACGAAGGTCGGGCGCGTGCTCGACCCGAATCCGGACTTCACTGGCGGCAGCGACCTGCCCACCGGTGGTTTCGCGGTGCCGAACACGCATCTGCGACGGTGGGATCCGACCGAAGCAGGCATCCGTCGCTCACTTGACGACTCGCTTGAGCGGCTCGGACTCGACCGCGTTGATGTGCTGTTTCTCCATGACCCGGATGACTACGACCTCGATGCTGGCATCCGGGAGGCGCTGCCAGCGCTCGTGAAGCTTCGCGATGAAGGCATCGTCAAGGCCATCGGCGTTGGTGTGAACAGCGTGGCCACCGCGGCTCGGTGCGTGCGCGAGGGCGACCTTGATGTGGTGATGCTCGCGGGCCGCTACACGTTGCTTGAGCAGCCAGCACTTGAGGAATTTTTCCCCGTATGCGAGGCACGTGGGGTGCGGTTGGTCGACGCGGCGGTATTCAATTCGGGGCTGCTCGCCACCTCGAACCCGGGTGCCGATGCGCACTACAACTACTCAACGGTGCCGGCCGATGTGCTCGCTCGCGCCCAGGCGCTTGCAGAAGCCTGTCGTGAGTTCGGCGTTGAGTTGCCCGCGGCCGCGCTGCAATTCCCCGGTCGTCACCCGCTCGTCGCGACCGTGGTCGTGGGCACGGCGAACGCCAATTCGGTGCGCGAGAACGTTGCGAACATGCGAGCCGACATTCCAGAGGCGCTCTGGGCTGCCCTGATCGAGCGTGGGCTGATCCCGGCGTAACGGAGTCGAGTAACGAAGCCGCGCCGGCGAGTCCGCCAGGCGCGACTTCGGGTGTTACTGCGCCCGGTTCAATTCCACGATCGGCAGGAACTGGTCGCGCCCGACGGCGATATGCGCCCGCATGAGTTGCTCAGCGAGGTCGGCGTCCCCGGCAATGATTGCTTCGGCAATGGCGGCGTGGTTCTCGATCGTGCGAGTCACCGGTCCGTGGCTCTCCCAGACATGCAACCGCTCTGCAACGACTTCTGCTGGCTCCGCGCTCGTGCCGGCGCTCGTGCGATACGCAAGGTAGGTGCGCACCGTATGGAGGTGGTAATGCATGCGTTCAAATGCCTGCGCGATCAACTCGTTACCAGACATCTGCGCGATGAACCCGTGAAAGCGAACATCGTGCTCGGCGAGCAATCGGAACGTGTCGGGACCCTCGGTGGTAGTCGCAATGGCAGCGCGAACGCCCGCGAGTTCGGCACGGAGCGCTTCCGCCGACTCGGCGTCTGAGCGGAGCGCTGATTCGCGGGCCGTCCACGGCTCGAGGAGCAACCGGAGTTGGGTCAGTTCAGAGAACTCGCGCATCGTGAGGAGCGCCGTCGTGGTGTACCCGCGCATCGGCGTCTTCAGCACGAGTCCGTCGGATTCCAACCGCGCCAATGCCTCGCGTACCGGTGTGGGTGAGACGCCGAGTTGCAGCGCGAGCGCATCGATGTTCAGGCGGGCACCTGGTTCGATTTCATGGGTCAGCACCAGGTTACGAATCGCCGAATACGTTTCGTCGGAGAGGACCGACCGGGTCACACCACCAAGTTTCATCTGGTTCATCCGAGTCCGTAAAACCGCGTTGCGGTACCTTCACGCACCGCGCGGTGCTCGGCAGGGTTATCGACCAATGCGAGTACCCGGTCAACCCACGATGCAAACGTGCCGCCAGCACCGACCAACGCACTGACCGGCCAGTCACTGCCGAGCATCGCCCGGTCCGGCCCGAACGCACCAAGCGCATGTGAGAGGTAGCCCCCAGCGTGTGCGTCGAGCGATGTTTGATCGCGGGCCTCTGCCGCAAGCCCAGAGAGCTTGACGTGAGCCCCAGGCAGTGCAGCGAGCTCTGCGATGTGCCGCGCCCAGTCTGCACCAGGAGGGGACGTGATCGGCTCGGCAATCGGCGGCTTGCCAACGTGGTCAAGAACAAATCGCAGGGTCGGTACCTGCCGCAACAACGCAACCGCTGCCGCCAGTTGTGGGTGCAGAATGCAGACGTCAAAGGTGAGTCCGGCGTCGGCGACGGTCTGAAGCCCGGCCACCAGCGCGGGGTCGGCAAGGGCGTCGATCGCCTCGCCTTGCAGGTTGTGTCGGATGCCAACCACTGGGCCGGCGCTCTTGACTGCGTCGAGTTGCTCGACGAGTGACTCGCTCCGCAGGTTTGCGCCAGCCACAATGCCGCGCAGCTCCGGCCATGCATCGCCGAACCCGGCAACCCAGCGCACCTCATCGAGCGTGTGCTCCGCAATCGGATCGCATTGCACGAACACCATCCCGGTCGTGCTGCCATTGGCCCGATCGACCGCCGCTGGCAGGAACGGCTTGTTCAGGTCAGCGCTTCCATCGAGCCATGGGTACCGGAGCGCGGTTGGATCCCAGACGTGCACGTGGGTATCGATGAGACCGGTCATGCGCGATCCTGCTCCCGCTGCCCTTCCAGGCTCCACACCTGTTCCAACGCGCCGAATGACTCAGTGCCATCTGGGCCAAAGAACCGATCGACGAAGCGGCCAATATTTGCTTGCCACGCCGCGTCGGCCGGAGTGCCGGCAACCTCGCCAATGGCAGCCGCAAAGTCAGCATCACAGTCGATCAGGTGGAACAGACGATCCCCGGATCGCCAGATCACCCAGTCCCGGATGCCGACACGGTCGAACTCTGCCCGCAGATCATCAGGGATTCGCGCGTGGTGCTCGCGGTAATCGTCGATGTGTCCGGGCTTGATGGTCGAGTGGAGTGCAAGTCGCATTGATTACCCCTGCGGTACAAATGGTTCGTCGGACATGATTCGAATAGCTGCCGCTGCGGGTTCGGCACCCCAGTCATTGCTGGACAACGTATCGATACGGGCGCTCACCGAGTTACCCGACTCTCCGGTTGTCGATGGCGTCGCGATCCCAGTCGATGCCAAGGCCGACGGTGTCTGGGGCGATAGCCCAGCCATCCTTGACGGTCATCTCGGTGTGGGTGATCGCGCGAAGCTGCGGGATGTGCTCCACATAGGCACCGTTCGGGATCGCGGCAACGAGGCTGACATGCAGTTCCATCAGGAAGTGCGGGCAGACTGAGACGTTGTAGGTCTCTGCCAGATGCGCGACCTTGAGCCACGGTGTGATTCCGCCGATGCGGGCAACGTCGACCTGAATAATTCCGGCCGCATCGCGGTGGAGGTAGTCGCGGAATTGGCCCATCGAATACAGCGATTCGCCAACCGCGACTGGAATGCTGGTGGATGCCGCGAGACGAGCGTGACCCGACACGTCGTCCGCTGGCAATGGTTCTTCGAACCAGTAGAGGTCGGCATCTTCGAATGCGGCCGCGCGGCGGATCGCTTCGGATGCGGTCATCGATTGGTTCGCATCGACCATGATGTGCAGGTCGGTGCCCACGGCTTGGCGAACTGCGAGCAGACGCTCACGGTCTTCAACGACGCTCGGCTTACCAACCTTGAGCTTCACACCCCGAAGGCCCCGGGCCTTCGAATCGAGTGCACCCGTGACGAGGTCTTCGGTAGGCAGGTGGAGCCATCCACCCTCGGTGTCGTAAATCGGTACCTGTGGGCGGTAGCCGCCCGCGATCTGCCAGAGCGGCTGGTGTGCCCGCTTGGCGCGGATGTCCCAGAGTGCGGTGTCGACTGCGGCGAGGGCCAGTGACGTGAGCGCGCCAACGACCGTGGCGTGGGTCGACCACATGAGGTCTGCCCAGATTGCCTCGACATTTCGGCTATCTTTGCCGACGAGACGGGGGACCAGGTGGTCGCGCAGCATGCTGAGCACTGCGGCACCACCGGTTCCGATCGTGTACGAGTACCCGGTACCGCGGAGTCCGTCTGCGGTCTCGATGTCAACGAAGATCGTCTCTTGCTTCAAGAAACTTTGAACGGCATCGGTGCGAACCGTTTCGACCTCAAGGTCGATCAGATACGCGCGAGCGGCGGTGATCGCGGTCATTTCGGTGGTGCTTCCCTCATGTCATCCAATTGGATATAGGAAGTTTGGCAGAGTCGGAGCGCTCAGTTGGCCCGCTCCCGGAACTCTCCGGAGTAACAATTCGGTAACGGGTCAGATTGCGCAGTCCTGTCGCGGTGCGCTGGGGAGTGTGCGCCGTAGGTCGCGTCGCCGCGCGTTCGCTCAGTTCGACGCAGCCTGCAGCCAGGTTTCGATGGCGGCGATATGGGTCAGCGTGCGCGCACGCGCAAGTTCGGTATCGCCCAGTTCGATGGCTTCGAGAATGCCTCGGTGCTCCTCGATCGTCGAATCGGTGGCGCCGCGCTGCGTGATGCCGCGCCAAATGCGTGCGCGCACTGTCTCGCTCGACATGGACTCTACGAGGCGTGAGAGGTACTCATTGCCGGATGCCTCGGCAATCGACTGATGGAATCGGAGGTCGTTCTCAACGAGTTGGGCAACGTCGGCCGTGCCCTCGGCGGTGACCGCATCGAGCAGTTCGTGCAGGTGCGCCAATTGCTCGGCAGTCGCATGCGTTGCGGCCTGCGCGGCGGCCGCGGGCTCAAGGATGCGTCGTACCGCGAAGATCTCGAGCACGGCCCGGTTATCGTGCAGGTCGATCACGAACGACAGCGCCTCGAGCAGCAGCCTCGGTTCGAGGCTGGTGACGTAGGTGCCGTCGCCACGGCGCACATCAAGCACCCGGATCATCTCGAGCGCTTTCACCGCTTCCCGCAGCGACGAGCGCGACAGCCCAAGGCGGTCACTGAGCTCTTTCTCAGGCGGGAGTCGGTCGCCGGGCACCAGCTCGCCGTCGAGAATCATTTGCTTGATCTGCAGAATTGCCGCATCGGTGACAGCCATGGCAACAGCCTACGCCGGTTCGGGGGAGACGTCCGATGTCTCACGCGGCAGTTCTGAAACCAGCGCGTGGCTAGCATGGTCGGGTGGTTACCGGCATCGTTGCGCGCCTTCAGGCGGAACTCGGCGACCTCGTCACCACCGATCACGCCGCCCTCGATGCGGTGCGTGAAGACCGCTCCGGCCACCGCAGCGATGGCCCGCCGCTGGCGGTCGTGCGCCCGACCAGTGTCGAGCAGGTGCAGACGGTGCTGCGGATCGCCACCGAGACCCGCACGCCGATCGTGCCGCGCGGTGCAGGCACCGGGCTCGCCGGTGGCGCAATCGGCGGCCCGGGATCGATCGTGCTCGACCTCAGCAACCTCAACCGCATTCTCGAGATCAACCCCGAAGAAGAGCTCGCCGTTGTCGAGGCTGGCGTGCTGAACGGCGAGCTGAACGCCGCGCTCGAGCTGCACGGCCGGTGGTACGCTCCGGATCCCGCCAGCCGAGCGATCTCAAGCATCGGCGGCAACATCGCCACCAACGCCGGGGGCCTGCTGTGCGCAAAATACGGTGTGACGCGGGAGTCGGTACTCGGGCTCACCGTGGTGCGAGCCGACGGTCGGCTGCTGCGCACCGGCCACCGAACGGTGAAGGGCGTCACCGGCTACGACCTCACCGCACTCTTCACCGGCTCGGAAGGCACGCTCGGGGTGGTGGTCGAAGCGACCGTGCGCACCCGTCCGATCGTGCGCGGCGAGACGTTCACGATTGCTGGCACGTTCGATTCGATCGAGGATGCCGCGGCGGCGTGCGCTGGGGTCGTGGCACGGGGCATCCGACCTTCGATCTTGGAACTCATTGACCCGCTTGCGCTCAGCCGAATCGTCGAATACCTGCCGCGCGAGGCCGTGGCCGGCACGCCAGCCGATGGCGTGCTTCCCGGTCAAACGTTCCTCATCGCGCAGGCCGACGGGGGAGCGCGAGACGATGCGGAACGGATCGCTGCCGAGTTCACGGCCGCGGGTGGGCGCACCGCGCTCTCGACGGACGCCGAGACCGGCGACCGGCTGCTCGCGATTCGTCGTGCAATGCATCCGGCGATGGCGGCATATGGACAGGTGCTGATCGAAGATGTCGCGGTACCCAGAGCCATGCTGCCGAGGATGTTCCAGGCGATCGCCGAGATCGGGGAGCGATACGGGGTGGGAATCCCAACCGTTGCCCACGCAGGTGACGGCAATCTGCACCCCAACTTCATTTACGAGGGCGACACCGTGCCCGACGCGGTCTGGGCCGCGGCCGATGAGCTGTTCCGCACGGCCATCGAGCTGGGCGGCACCCTCACCGGTGAACACGGCATCGGGGTGCTGAAGCGCAGGTGGTTGCGCGATGAAATCGGCGATGACTCATACGAACTCCAGCGCGAGATCAAACGGGTGTTCGACCCGCTCGGCATTCTGAACCCCGCGGTGATGTTCAGCGACCGGGAGTGAGCGGCTTCGCGCACGCACGAACCTCAATGTCGTCACACAAAGTTCGTGACGAGGGGGTTTTACGATCGCTAGGCTTCGGCGCGTGAGCATGCATCCTGGCCAAACCGACGTGCACCCCCAGCAAGCTCCGGTCGTGCCGTGGCGACCGCCGCGCGCGCACCGGGACCGTTCGCTCTACTGGATTCTGGGCATCGTGGTGGCGCTGATCTTCGTCTTGTGGGTGATCCAGTGGTACGCCTCGGTGATCGATGCGCCAGTGCTCTTCAAGTTGACACTCGTCGCGCTGATTCCGTTGATCGGGGTGCTGGTTGCCGTGCGGTGGATCGATCGCTGGGAGCCTGAGCCATGGGGTGCATGGATCTTCGCGCTGCTGTGGGGCGGCGCCGTCTCCATCGCGCTCACACTCGGACTTGAAAACTTCCTAGCGATCGAAGACAACGTGAGCGAGATAGCGATGGTGACTGTGGTGGCGCCGATCGTCGAGGAGTTCGCGAAAGGCCTCGGCATTTTGGTGCTGGTGCTGATTGGGCGCTCCCAATTCGACGGGCCGCTCGACGGGGTGGTCTACGGCGCCACGATCGGCGCAGGGTTCGCGTTCACCGAGAACATTCAGTACTTCGCTGGTAGCTATCTGGATGGCGGCGACGCCGGCCTTGCTCAACTGTTTGTGCTTCGCGGAGTGATGAGCCCGCTCGCGCACCCCATGTTTACGATGTTGACCGGTATTGCGCTCGGCGTTGCGGCCAGTCGGGGCGCGAAGTGGTCATTGCTGTTGTGGTTCTGCGGCGGGCTGATTGTCGCTGCTGACCTTCACTCGCTCTGGAACACCTCAAGCGTCGCCGACTTCGGTGCGGCCTACCTTGCGCTCCAGGTGCCGAATCTCATCGGAGCCAGCGTGCTCATCGTATTGCTGCGTAAGCACGAACTGCGGGCGCTTGGGAAGGCGCTTGGTGACTACGCCCAAGCCGGATGGCTCACCCCAGATGAGGTGCTGAGCTACAGCAGCCCGGCCGGGCGTCGCGCCTCGATGCGATGGGCGCGGGCAAACGGCCGAGCCGCCAAGATGCGGACGTTGATTCGCGCGGCAACCCGGCTCGGCAAGAACCGACAATTGTTGGTAACGAACAGCCACAATCGGCACCTCAGCGACGAACATGTGTTGCTGCACGAATTCGCGCGCGACCGCGAGGCGACGATCGGGTAGTGCCGGCCACGGGGCATCCACTGGTTGACCAAAGAAAAGACCCGTCGTCCGGGGGTGTGGCTCAGCCGACAACTCCTACGAACGACGGGTCTTTGTCCTACAAGCGTGCACCCGGCGGCGCCGAATGGCAAGAGTTTGCCCGCGCGTCGTTTCTCAGATTGGATGGTTCGTATGACTGACACCACGAAGAAGCCAGAAGTCGACGCCCCATTCGGGCCCGCACCTACCGAACTCGCGATCCGCGACATCGTCGTCGGCGACGGCGCAGAGGCCACGCCCGGCGCCACCGTCGACGTGCACTACCTCGGCGTCGAGTTCGATTCTGGTGAAGAGTTCGACTCCTCGTGGAACCGTGGCCAGTCGGCAAACTTCCCGCTGCGCGCGCTGATCTCGGGCTGGCAAGAAGGTATCCCTGGCATGAAGGTCGGCGGACGCCGCGAACTCATCTGCCCGCCGCACCTTGCGTACGGTCCGGCCGGCGGCGGCCACCGACTCTCGGGCAAGACCCTGATCTTCATCATCGACCTGCTCGGTGTGAGCTAGTCGTTGCCATCCAGCGGCGGTCGGGACATCCGATTGCTGGTAGAGTTAGCAGGTTGCCGTCTAACGGCCGCGCATCCAGAGTGCTTGGGGCATCGTGCCCCTGGCAGCGCGCAACGAACTGAAAGGAGATCACCTATGGCACTTGATGCAGATATCAAGAAGGCGATCATCGACGAGTACGCAACTCACGCTGGCGACACGGGTTCTCCCGAGGTTCAGATTGCAATGCTCACGCGTCGCATCAAAGACCTGACCGAGCACCTCAAGGAGCACAAGCACGACCACCACTCGCGTCGTGGTCTGCTGCTGCTCGTTGGTCAGCGTCGTCGTCTGCTCGGCTACCTGGCCGACGTCGACATTGCACGGTACCGTTCGCTCATCGAGCGTCTGGGGCTCCGCCGCTAGTCGTCACTGCAGCGCTCGTTGTCGATGACAACGCGAACTTCTTCCTGATGGCCTCCGCTTTGCGGGGGCCATCAGTGGTTTTCGGCGTGGTCACCAAGGAGGATCGGATGCCGCGGCTGCGGCGCGAGGCATCCGGAAGCTAGTGACGCGCGCGGTACAAACGTACGGCCATGCGGTTGCCACATTGGGTGCTGCAGAACCGTCGGGAACTGTTCTTCGACGCGTCGAAGAACAGTGCGACACAGTCGGTGGCCTCGCAGCTGGCGAGCCGGTCGGCCTGGTCGGCGCGCACGACGTCGACGAGCGCCATCGCCACCTCGACCAGCATGCGGGTGGCCATCGGCGAATCCAGTGCGACGGCATGAATATGCCAGTCGTAGCTATCGTGTCGCGAGAGCTGTGGCAGCGCGTTCGTCTCAGTCAGGATCGCGTTTACACCATCGGCGAGGGCATCGCGTTCCAGGTGCCACAGTGGGCGCACCCGCTCGCGTGCCGCTCGCACTTCGGCCGCTTCGTGCTCAGTGCGATCGTGGCGACCGCTGAAGGTCCACTGACGAACGAATCGGTCGAGTTCACTGGCGGTCGCGAGCAGTTCTGGTTGCCCAAGGCGTGCGCCTGCGGCGGTGTTTGTCCATTCGGCGGCGAACCCGAGCGAGTAGCTGGTGTCATGGGTAAAAAGCATTTGAGTTATGACGGTAGCTGCGCGAGGCTGGGCAACGCAAGCATCCCAACTTGGTAGGACCCATGAACCGCATCGCATCAGGCCTTCTCGTCGCCGTCATCGCTGCAGTGTGTTTTGGCGCGGCCGGCATCGCCGTGAAACCACTCTTCGAGATTGGTTGGACGCCAACGGCCGCGGTGATCGCACGCATGGTGATCGCCTTTGCGGTCCTTGCGCTCCCTGCTTGCATAGCGCTGCACTGGGACGTTCGGCCGCTCTGGCGGGCGCGTTGGCTGGTCGTTGGGTACGCGGTGCTCGGCGTCGCCTGCACCCAGGTCGGCTACTACGCGGCGATCGAACTCATCCCGGTCAGTATGGGTCTGTTGATTGAGTACCTTGCCCCGATCGTCATCGTCCTCACCCTGTGGGCGGTGACCAAGCGCGCGCCACAACGCGTCGTGCTCGTGGGAGCCGGACTCGCCCTCATCGGTCTGGTGTTTGTCATCAATCCGGCGGGCGGTACGGTCAACCCGCTTGGTGTCGGCTTCGCGCTCGTTGCCATGGTCGGCCTGTGCGGCTACTTTGTGATCGCCGGCAAGATCGAAGGCCGGGTGCCGCCGGTTGCGCTGGTCTGGGCCGGGTTTGGCATCGGCGCCCCGCTGCTCGGTGTGATTGCTGCGCTTGGTGTGCTGCCGGCGCGCGTGGGATTTGGGAATGTCGCGCTCTTTGGCGCATCGGTGCCGTGGTGGGTGTCGATTCTCGCGGTCGGTGTGCTCGGCACGGCGGTTCCGTACTACTGCGGCGTGACCGCCATCCGATTGCTGGGGTCGCGCCTGGCATCGTTCGTCGGTCTCGCCGAAGTGCTCTCGGCCGCGCTGCTTGGATGGCTCGTGCTCGGCGAGGTGCTCTCACCGCTGCAGCTCCTCGGCGGAGCCGTGCTGCTCGCCGGGGTGGTGTGCGTCAAACTCGAACGGGCAGTTACGCCAGTTGCGCCTCTTGCTCCGCCAGTTCTTGACGAACCCGATCCATATCGAGTTCAACAACCTGCTTGATCACATCGTCAAGTACCGGGCGGGGGAGCGCACCAGCCTGGTTGAACACGCCGATGCCGTCGCGGAACACCATGATCGTCGGGATCGACGAGATGCCCATCATGCGCGCGAGATCTTGCTCAGCGTCAGTGTCGACCTTGGCGAACACTACATCGGGGTGTGCTTCGCTCGACGCTTCGAAGTGCGGGGCGAATTGGCGGCACGGGCCGCACCAATTTGCCCAGAAGTCGATAACGACAGTGCCGCCCGCATCGATGGTCGACTCGAAGTCGGCGGCGGTAAGTGCGATCGTAGCCATTCGGGCAGTTTAGTCAGATTCGGCGAGGGTGCGGCGCTCGATGATCCGGATGACCGCATCGATCCCGAACCCACAGACGACGGCCACCGGCACCGAGATCGCGACCGCGAGCAAGGGTTGGTCCCCAAATGAAGCACCGACGACTGCGCCCATCGTCGCGTTGAACGCGGCCCAGCTCACACAGGCGATCAGTGCCAAGGGGAGGAACCGTCGCAGCGGCAGTCGGACCATCCCGGAGCTGACGTTCACGACAATGCGGGCGAACGGAATGTAACGGGCGGTGAAGATCAGCACCGCGGAGCGGGTGTTGATCAGGCGCTGGGTGCGTTCGAGCATCGCCGCAACGCGCGACCGTTGGAGTACCGCCAGCCGGTCAACTCGCAAGAACCGGCCCGCGGCGTAGCAGAGCAGATCACCGGAGAGCGCGGCCGCAGCGGCGACCGGAATGACCACCCAGAGCGAGGGCGACCCGGTCGATGCCGCGAGCGCACCGCACACCACGACCGCGGTCTCGCCCGGCAGGATCACCAGGAACGCATCGGCGACGATGAGTGCGTACAGCCCGGCAATCAGCCACGGCGAGTGCACCAGGGTGCTGATGAACGCGGAATCCACGCTCGATGTGTAGCGCGTAGAGGTGATCGGCAGGTGAACAGCGGCATATTTCTTGGCCCACACCGAACACCTGACGACGCGGAAACGACCGGCAGCCAACGACTCGGTGAACCTTCGGTGCAGGCGCCCTGTTTCGCCGGTGGTGGCGCACGTGGGGCTT
The DNA here is from genome assembly GCA_035764905.1 of Candidatus Lumbricidiphila sp. Taxonomy (GTDB): domain Bacteria; phylum Actinomycetota; class Actinomycetes; order Actinomycetales; family Microbacteriaceae; genus Agromyces. Next base: position 217,004 of record DASTYN010000005.1, read on the forward strand.
CACGCTGGAGTGGTGAAGGTCGCATTGTTCGCCGAATCATTCCTCCCGCATATGAATGGGGTCACCCATTCGCTACTGCAGGTGCTCGCGCACCTCGAACGTCGCGGACATGAAGCATTGGTGATCGCACCGAAGGCGGGGCCGGTCACACACGGGTTGCACGGGGCATCCGTCGTGTACCTGCGCTCGGTGCCGTTGCCGAACTATCCGCAGGTGCGGGTGACCACGGTGACGACCGCGCGGTTGATCGAGATCTTGGCCGAGTTCGCACCCGATGTGATCCACCTGGCGTCGCCGTTCGTGCTCGGCTGGCAGGCGCTCACCGCTGCCGAGGCGCTTGGCGTGCCATCTGTTGCCGTGTATCAAACCGATGTGCCCGGTTACGCCGAGCGGTACGGAATCCCGGCCGCGGCGGCGGGGCTCGCGCACCACGTAGGTCGGTTGCATCGCAGGGCAACCCTGACCCTTTCGCCATCGACTTCGGCTGATGCGCGGCTTGCCGGGTTGGGGGTTCCGGATGTCCGCCGCTGGGGCCGCGGGGTTGACGCTGCTCGGTTCCGGCCGGAGCGTCGGAGCGAGGCATTGCGTGCGCGATTTGCGCCAGACGGCGAGGTCGTGGTCGGGTACGTGGGCCGGCTCGCCCCGGAGAAGCAGGTGGAGGACCTCGCTGTCCTGTGCGGTATTCCCGGGGTTCGCGTGGTGATCGTGGGGGATGGGCCCGAACGCGCCACGCTTGAGGTTGCCCTGCCCGGAGCGACGTTCACCGGGTTTCTTGGCGGTAACGCGCTCGCTGAAGCCATGGCTTCATTCGATGTCTTCGTGCACCCCGGCGAGCACGAGACGTTCTGCCAGACGATTCAGGAAGCCTTCGCGAGCGGGGTCCCGGTGGTCGCCACGGGCGCCGGAGGGCCGCTCGACCTCGTCGAGTCAAGTCGCACCGGTTGGCTCTACCGCCCGGGCGATCTCGACGAGTTGCGGCTACGGGTGCTAGACCTCGTGGGCGACACCGCCAAGCGGCGAGCGTTCGCCGTGGCCGCGCTCGGAGCCGTCGCCGACCGCAGTTGGGAACGCCTCGGCGATCAACTGCTCGGCCATTATCGCGACGCCATCGAGTTGCGTCAGGTCATGGACGCCTCGGTCGACTCAGTCGCGGGCCGTGCCCTCTGCGCACCGACCGCGGGCTGGCAGCGAATCGTGGCCATTGGCGACTCGATCAGTGAGGGGCTCTGGGACCCGGCGCGTGCGCCGGGCGATGGGGTGCGCGGATGGGCGGATCGCCTCGCATTCATGTTGACCACTCGGCGCAGGGACGCCACCGTGCACTACGCAAACCTCGCAATTCGGTCCGCACGCATTCGCGATGTGCTTGGCTCGCAAGTCCCGCGCGCAGTCGAACTTGGGGCTGAACTTGCGCTCGTGCACATCGGCAGCAACGACCTCGTGAAGCGTCGGGCGCGTCCAGCCGAACTCGCCGACCAGCTTGCCGTCGGCGTTGCCCGCCTCCGCGCGGCGGGCTGCGATGTGCTCGTGATTGCGCCATTCCTGCCGATGACGCCGATTCACCCGAGCCTGGGGTTTGCGCTCCGAATCTTGCAGCGCCGGTTCACCGCATTCGAGCGGCGCCTCGGTGGGTACCTCTCGCGACTCGGTGCCACGATGGTGCGAGTCAGTGACCTGCCGACGGTGGTCGGTGATGATCGGTGGGCGGAGGACCGGGTGCATTTGAACCCCGCCGGACATCGCGCACTGGCATACGCCGCTGCGGCCGGGCTCGGGGTGCGCGATGCCGACGCGCTCGCCGCCCTCGATGAAGAACTCCACCGCGACGTCACCGCGCCGCTTGGCAACGGCCGGTGGCTACGTACGCACGTTGGCCCGTGGTTGGTGCGTCGACTGCGGCGCCGGACTGCAGGCGACGGCCGCACCGCGAAGCATTCCGAGTTCGTGGTGCTGCAGGGGAAGTCGCGCATGTCGGATGGTGCGACCGCTGCAGCGGCGGCGCCGCGAAATTGATGGTGTTGCTGAGTGCGATCAAGGTGCCTTCTGCTAGGCTTGGCTCGGTCGCGAGAGCGGCTGTGCCGCGGATTCTCGCGGGAGACAACCGAATATTGAGCAATTTCGGAGCAGGCCTGGCGAAGGCTGGTCCCCTGTGGTGGTTTCCCAATCCTGAATTGGTGAACTTCGACTGGTGGCCAGCACGGCACACAATCCCGTGTGTCACGGCTGCCCTTTCTGCTCCGCGCATCAGCGGTGCCCATTCGGGGTGCCGCAAAAGACGTAAGGAGTGACCTCGTGGAAGGTCCAGAAATCACGTTCGCGGAAACCGTGATCGACAACGGTCGATTCGGTCAGCGGACCATCCGTTTTGAAACCGGACGCCTCGCGCAGCAGGCGCAGGGTTCGGCAGTTGCCTACATCGACGAAGAGACCATGCTGCTCTCGGCGACCAGTGTCTCGAAGGATCCGCGCGAGCACTTCGACTTCTTCCCACTCACGATCGATGTCGAAGAGCGTATGTACGCTGCCGGCAAGATCCCAGGCTCGTTCTTCCGTCGCGAAGGTCGTCCGTCGACCGAAGCGATCCTCACCTGCCGTCTCATCGACCGCCCACTGCGCCCGTCGTTCGTCGACGGCCTCCGCAACGAGGTCCAGGTCGTCGTGACCGTGCTCGCCATCGAGCCAGATGAGCTCTACGACGTGCTCGCGATCAACGCGGCATCGATGTCGACCCAGCTTGCAGGTCTGCCGTTCTCTGGCCCAATCGGTGGCGTGCGCGTTGCGCTGATCGAGGGTCAGTGGGTTGCGTTCCCGAAGCACTCGCAGCTCGCCAACGCCGTGTTTGACATGGTCGTTGCCGGTCGCGTCGTGAACCAGGGCCAGGCCGATGAAGACGTCGCGATCATGATGGTCGAAGCTGAAGCAACCGACGCCGCCTGGGACTTGATCAAGGCCGGCGCCGTCAAGCCGACCGAAGAGATCGTTGCAGAGGGCCTCGAGGCCGCGAAGCCGTTCATCAAGCAGCTTGTCGTCGCACAGCAGCAGGTCGCGGCATCCGCTGCGAAAGAAACCGCGAACTACCCGCAGTTCCTGCCGTACAGCGAAGCGACCTACAACGCGGTTGCCGCGCTCGCCAACGACGAGCTCAAGGGCATCTACCAGATCGCCGGCAAGGTCGAGCGTCAGGACGCCGACGACGCGTTGAAGACTCGCGTCAAGGCCGGGATCGCTGACCAGATCGCCGCTGGCTCGCTGCCAGAGTCGGCTGCCGGTGAGGTTTCGGCTGCGTACAAGTCAGTGACCAAGAAGGTTGTTCGTACCCGCGTGCTCGATGAGGGTGTGCGTATCGACGGCCGCGGGCTTGCCGACATTCGTCCGCTCGACGCTGAGGTGCAGGTTGTGCCTCGCGTACACGGTTCGGCGATCTTCCAGCGCGGTGAGACCCAGATTCTGGGCATCACCACGTTGAACATGCTGAAGCTTGAGCAGACGCTTGATGCGCTTCACCCTGAGAAGACGAAGCGCTACATGCACAACTACAACTTCCCGCCGTACTCGACCGGTGAAACCGGCCGGGTTGGTTCGCCGAAGCGTCGTGAGATCGGGCACGGCGCACTCGCCGAGCGCGCACTCATGCCGGTGCTGCCGACGCGTGAAGAGTTCCCGTACGCGATTCGTCAGGTCTCTGAGGCGCTGTCGTCGAACGGTTCGACTTCGATGGGTTCGGTCTGCGCATCGACCCTTTCGCTGCTGAATGCCGGTGTGCCGCTGCGCGCACCGGTCGCCGGCATCGCGATGGGTCTGATCAGCGACCAGGATGCCTCGGGCCAGACCCGCTACGCGGCGCTCACCGACATCCTCGGCGCTGAAGACGCACTCGGTGACATGGACTTCAAGGTCGCCGGTACCTCAGAGTTCGTCACTGCAATTCAGCTCGACACGAAGCTCGACGGCATTCCTGCCTCGGTGCTCGCTGGCGCGCTGAAGCAGGCGAAGGAAGCGCGTACCCGCATCCTCGAGGTGCTCACCGCTGCGATCGATGGCCCAGATGAGATGGCGCCGACCGCACCGCGTGTGATCAGCGTGCAGATCCCGACTGACAAGATTGGTGAACTGATCGGCCCGAAGGGCAAGACGATCAACGCCATCCAGGACGAGACCGGCGCTGAGATCTCGATCGAAGAAGATGGCACGGTCTACATCGGCGCGACCGATGGCCCGTCGGCTGAGGCCGCACGTGCCCGCGTCAACGCGATCGCGAACCCGCAGAACCCGGAGATCGGGGAGCAGTTCCTCGGCACCGTGGTGAAGCTCGCCGCCTTCGGCGCGTTCGTTTCGCTGCTCCCGGGCAAGGATGGCCTGTTGCACATCTCTGAGGTGCGCAAGCTCGCCGGCGGCAAGCGCGTTGAGAACGTCGAAGACGTGCTCGGCGTCGGCCAGAAGGTGCTCGTCGAGATCACCAAGATTGACGACCGTGGCAAGCTTTCGCTCGCCCCGGTGCTGCCGGAGACCGCCGACACCGAAGGCCGTGACAACACGGGCCACACCGAGTCTGCAGCCGAAGGCGACGACGACTAGTCACTTCGTTTCATCGGATGCCCCGCCCAGTAGTTCTGGGTGGGGCATCCGTCGTTTCGGGGTGCTCGCGCGCCGCCCACCCTCCGAGTGTGCGGCTCGCGCGCCGTTTACCCATCGAGTGGGCGGCTCGCGCGCCGCCCTCCCATCGAGTCGGCGATTCTTGTTGCACACTTGCTCCGAATTCAACAAATTTCCACAACTCGATGGCAGGTCGTGGCCTTCCACACCTTGCGAGGCGGCGAGCCACGAGTGCACGACGTGGTGTCACGGTGAGGCATGGCTCGGCGCACTCCACTCCCACGGGAACTCGTCGGCAAACCATTCGCCGTGACCGGCGCGATCGCCCTGGGAGTCAGTCGGGAGCGGTTGCGCGGTCGTGACCTCCATGCGCCGTTTTCGGGCGTTCGAACCACCGAGCCCATGCTCGATCTCGAGTCGCGGTGTCGAGCCTTCTCGACCGTGATGCGGGCCGATGATCATTTCAGTCACGTCACGGCCGCCCGGCTGTGGGGAATCCCGCTGCCAGCTGCGTTTGAAGCCGATCCGCGGCTGCACGTGACTCGCACGCGCGGTAGCGCGACAGTTCGGCGTGGCCTCGTCGGCCATGAGACGTCGCCCCGGCTGGTGCTCGTGCAGCGAGGACTCGCGCTCTCGACGCCCGCGGATACGTGGTGCGAACTGGCGACGTGCCGGCTGCCGGGTGGCCGCACGCTAACCCGCGATGAGTTGATCGTCGCGGGTGACCGATTGTTTGCGTGGCCGCAGCCGCTCGCGACGCGCGGAGAGGTCGCCGACGCGATGATCCGCCACACGGGCGGGCGTGGCATCCGCGTGCTTCGTGAGGCGCTTCGGGAAGTTCGCCCCGGCTCGGCATCACCGCGAGAAAGCCGGTTGCGCCTGCTCGTGGTGCGTGCCGGGTTTCCCGAACCTGAGCTCAACGGCCCAATTCGATTGCGAATCGGCACGACGGTGCACGGCGACCTGGTGTTTCGTGCCTACCGGGTTGTGCTCGAGTACGAGGGCGATCAACACCGCACGGATGCGCGACAGTTCATGCGCGATGTCGATCGCGTGAACTCCCTCAACGACGCTGGGTGGCGGGTTATTCGTGTGCATCGAGGCACTTCGGATGCAACGGTGCTGGCGTGGCTCGAGGCAGGGCTCCGCGCCCGCGGCTGGCGTGGTGTCGCGCCTATCGCGCCTCGCTCGTCGTCATTCTCGTCGCGACGTGATTCGTGAGGCCGGTCGTACCGAAGGCCGATCGTGCCGACGTCGAGCCCGGGGTTTCTGTTGCATTTTGGGCCGTCGAGGAACGAAAATCCCGGACTCGATGCTCGGCGTACGGGATCACGGGCGTTCGGGCGGGAGCGTTCGGGCGGGAGCGTTCGGGCGGGAGCGTTCAGGTAAGGAGCGGGTGGGTGCAGGGTGGGCGCGGGCTGGGCGCAGGATGCGCGGGCGTCGGGGTGCGGCGCCGGTCGACACGCCTGGAACGTAGCGGTGGTTGAGCCGCACCGGCGGCAGGCGTATCGTCAGGAATGGTTGGCGACTAACTAACCAGACCCAGTGCCCACAAGGCCCTCCGAACACCGAAGGCTCAACGATGACCCCTTCTGAGTCCGCGCGATCATTGCTACTCGCACCAACTGCGCCGATGGAACAACTGATTGATCACGACGGCATCCGTCACCCCGATCCCGAATTAGATCGCTGGGTTGCTGACGTTGATGCCGAAGTGCTCGCGGCGCTCTACCGCGACATGGTGATCGTGCGTCGCATCGACGCCGAGGGCATCGCCCTGCAACGGCAGGGGCAGGTCGGGCTGTGGCCGCCGGTCATCGGGCAAGAAGCGGCGCAGGTGGGATCGGTGCGCGCGATGCGCGCCACCGACTGGGCGTTCGGCAGCTACCGCGAGTTAGCAGTCGCGTGGTGCCGAGGGGTGTCGGCCGCGGGGCTGGTCACCCAATGGCGCGGCACCGCTGCATCCGGATGGGACCCGTACGCGCATCGAGTGGGGATTCCCCAGATCATCATCGGGGCGCAAACACTCCATGCCACCGGCAATGCAATCGGGCAGATGTGGGAACGGCTCGACGAGGCATCCGTTGCCTATTTTGGTGACGGCGCCACCAGCGAGGGTGATGTGAGCGAGGCGATGATCTTCGCTTCGACGTTCAAGGCGCCGGTGGTGTTTTTCTGCCAGAACAATCATTGGGCGATCTCCGAGCCGGTCGATCTGCAGTCGAAGCAGCCGATCGCCAAACGCGCCGACGGCTTCGGGATGCCAGGGGTGCGCGTCGACGGGAACGATGTGCTTGCCGTGATGGCGGTCACCAGACGTGCGCTCGACCGCGCGCGGCGAGGCGATGGGCCCACGTTCATCGAGGCCGTCACCTACCGCATGGGCCCGCACACCACCGCGGATGACCCGACCAGATACCGCAGCGCCGAAGAAGTTGAGCGGTGGCGGGAGCGCGATCCGATTGCCCGGGTGCTGGCGCTCCTCGAGGGCTACGGGGTCGACACGGTAGGGCTCGCCGAGCGGGTCGATGCGGAGGCCGCCGACGCGGCCACCGAAGTGCGCGCAGTCTGCATTGGGATGCCAGACCCCGAGCCGCTCACGGTGTTCGACCACGTCTACGCCGAGCCGAACAGCAATCTCAGCGAGCAACGGGCTCAGTATGCGGCGTATCTGCAGCTGTTCGAAGGGGGTGCACAATGACCACCCTCACGCTCGCTCAGGCCCTGAACCACGGCCTCCGCCGGGCGCTCGCCGATGACCCAATGGTGTTGCTGATGGGGGAGGACATCGGCAGTCTTGGTGGGGTCTTTCGGGTGACCGATGGTCTGAAGGCCGAGTTCGGCGACCGGCGGGTGGTCGACTCTCCGCTCAGTGAAGCCGGCATGCTCGGCACGGCCGTTGGGCTCGCGTATCGCGGATACCGGCCGGTGGTTGAGATTCAGTTCGACGGGTTCATCTACCCGGGCTTTGACCAGATTGTGTCGCAGGTGGCGAAGCTCTACCACCGCTCACGGGGGCTGGTGAAGATGCCGATCACGATTCGGGTGCCGTTTGGTGGTGGCATTGGCGCGGCAGAGCACCACTCAGAGTCGCCGGAGGCGTACTTTGCGCACACGGCCGGGCTGCGGGTGGTCGCCTGCGCGACTCCGGATGACGCGTACGTGATGCTGCGGCAGGCGATCGCTTGCGATGACCCCGTGGCGTTCTTCGAACCAAAGCGGCGGTACCACGTGAAGGGTGAGGTGAACCTCGACGTCAAACTCGCCGACGCGAAGCCGCTCGGCCTCGCGACCGTGGTGCGTTCGGGGGCGGATGTCACGCTCGTCACCTATGGCCCGCTGGTGCAGACCGCGCTTGCTGCGGCGGATGCCGCGGCCGAAGACGGCATCAACATCGAAGTGATCGACCTGCGCTCGCTCTCGCCGATCGACCTGCACACGGTGGAGGTGTCGGTGAAGCGCACTGGACGACTTGTCGTCACGCATGAGGCGGCGCTGCGTGGCGGCATCGGTGCTGAGGTCGTCGCATCGATCACCGAGCAGTGCTTCGAGTACCTCGAGGCGGCGCCGGTACGGGTCACCGGGCACGATATTCCGTACCCGCCGGCGCGGCTTGAGCAGTACCACCTGCCAGATCTTGACCGCATTCTCGACGGCGTCGACCGCGCACTCGGGCGCCCGAACTCGCTGACCGGTGTCGACGCATGAGCAGCATGGTGCAGGACTTTTTGCTGCCAGACCTCGGCGAGGGGCTCACCGAGTCTGAACTGATCTCGTGGAGGGTCGCTGTCGGCGACCACGTTGAACTGAACCAGATCGTTGCTGAGGTCGAGACGGCGAAGGCTGTGGTCGAGTTGCCCTGCCCGTTTGAGGGCACGGTCACCGCGTTGCATGCGAACCCGGGGGAGACGGTGCCGGTTGGCGCGCCGCTGCTGTCATGTGAGGTGAGCGAGGGCGCCGCCGAGACTGCGCGGCAGCCGACGCTCGTCGGGTACGGTGCCGGCGCCGAGTCGGGCCGCCGACGCGCGCGTCGGGTTGGGGAGTTCGGGTCGGTGACGGGTGAGTCGGCAGGTGGCGAGACGGCTGCGCACGACCGCCCGCGGTCCACGCCGCCCGTGCGCGCGCTTGCGCGCGAGCTCGGGGTTGACCTGGCAACGGTGGTCGGCACCGGCGAGGGTGGCGTGATCACCCGCGACGATGTGCAACGGGCAGCGGGGTCGGCCGCGGCGCCCAGTTCGGATGCCCCGCCGATTGCCGCGCACACCCTGCCCGCCGCAGTTCAGAGACCCGAGGTCCCGCCCGCCGCGGCTGCGGTGGCGGCATCCCAAAGCCCGACCGCGGCGACCCGCGTACCGATTCGTGGTGTGCGAAAGCTCACCGCCGAGGCGATGGTGAAGAGTGCGTTCACCGCGCCGCATGTGACGGTGTTTCTTACCGTCGATGTCACCGCGATGATGGAACTCGTGCGCGCGTTCCGCGCCGACCCCGACTTCGACGGGCACCGGGTGACGCCGCTGACGTTCGCGGCGCGCGCGGTGTGCGACGCCGTGCGTCGCACGCCCGAGGTGAACTCCGACTGGGACGCTGACACCGGCGAAATCGTGCAGTACCACTCGGTGAATCTCGGCATCGCGGCCGCGACCGACCGCGGGCTGATCGTGCCGAATATCAAAGGCGCCGACCAGCTCGGGTTCGTGGCGCTCGCCGATCGCATCACGCTGCTCGCCGAGACTGCGCGAGCCGGGCGCACCGCACCTGCCGACCTCGCTGGCGGCACGTTCACGATTACCAACGTTGGCGTGTTCGGTGTCGACGCCGGCACGCCGATCATCAACCCCGGCGAGGCGGCCATTCTTGCCCTGGGCCGGGCGAGGCGGCAGCCGTGGGAATACCGCGGCGAGATCGCCCTGCGTGAGGTGACGACGCTGGCGCTCTCGTTCGACCATCGGTTGGTTGACGGGCAGCAGGGCTCGACGTTCCTCGCGGAGGTTGGCAGGCTGCTCGAGCAGCCCGGGCTCGCGCTCTCGCGATAGCCGTCGTCGGCAGAAGCTAACTGAGCAACATGGCGCGCGCTGCCTCGAATCCCTCGACCCGAAGCTTCCAATCCGGTCGCACGAACTGGTTCGGCGTAACCCGGAACCGTAATTCGTGTTCACGCGTACCTGGCCGAGTTGATACGACGGGGAGGCCGTTGTCGCGATATCCGAGTTTTCGTGAGACCGCGATCGAGGCCGCATTCCAGTCCAGTGCACTCGATTCGGCGGTCTCGGCACCGAGGTAGTCAAATGCGAAGGCGAGGAGAGCCGCGCGCATTTCGGAACCGAGGCCGATTCCCTGGCGACTCCGGGTGAGCCACGACCCGCTCGACACCGCCCGGCGATTGGCGAAGTCGCTCGCACGCAGGTCCTGTACTCCGATCGGGACACCGTCCAGCAGCACCGCAAACAGGAGAGCCCACTCATTCGGTTCAGTGGCAGCCCGCTGTTTCCAAACATGCTTGGCAAGTCCGGCGCGAAGCGCGCCGGGTGGCTCCACAGACCACGGCTTGGCAAACGGCATTCGGTTGGGTTCGTGGATGCCAGCAATCGCGGCTTCCGCGAGTCCCGGAAGATCTTCGTCGCGTACCGGGCGCAGCTCGATCCGCGGCGTCAGGAGTCGGAGCCCGAACAGTGGCCAGACATCGTCGAGAGACATGCCAGGAATCTAGCGCATCGGGTATTCGGAGCCCGGTGCCGTGAGAGCAGCCCGAGCCATCCGGCCGAGCAGTTCGCGGAGCGCGCGTACGTCAGCGTGGGTGCCGCGCGGTGCCGCGTAGGGAGTTGAGTTCATCAGCCCAAACGCCGCGTGCGCACGGGTGCGGAGGTTGACGGTGTCGATGCCGGGATGCATCGGCCGCAGCACCTCGACCCAGAGTTCCACGTAGCGCCGCTGCATTGACCGCACTTCGTGCCGGTCGGCCGGGTCGAGCTGGTCGAGTTCGCGGTCTTGGACGAGGATCACATCAGGATTTTCGCTCGCGAACGCGACGTGAAACTCGACGAGTTCGGCGAGCGTGCGTTCAGGGTCGGATGCCCCGGCCGCGACCCGTTCGCCGCCCTCAAGTAGTGCACGGCTGGCGTCGATCAGGATCGCGGCGAGCACGCCCGCTTTGCCCGGAAAGTGTCGGTAGAGCGCTGGCCCTGAGACGCCGACCGCGGCGCCGAGGTCATCGATTGAGACGCCGAGGTAGCCGCGCTCGGCGAAGAGTGCGGCCGCGGCGGCGAGCATTGCGTCGCGGCGTTCGGCCTTTCGGCGCCCGCGGAGGGTTGCCGTCGCAGAGACCGAACTCGTGGAGGGCGCGGTGGGCGAAGGAGCAGCCGGGCCGCGTGCGGTGGGCGACGGAGTAACGGGGCCGGGTGCGGTAGTAACGGGCGCGTCAGTCGCGCCCGCCAGTGCGGTGGAATCACCACCCGAACCGCTTGCCACGGGGCGTCCGCCTCACTACGCTGAAATCAGTTAGTCAACACTAACTGAAATAGATCGGGACCACACAATGGGCCCGCTCGAGACAGGCACAGGCACGAACCATGAGCGCACCAACCATGAGCACAGCCGCATGAGCACGCTGACGACGAACGTCGATACCTCCGCCCCCGAAGCGCGGGAGCGGGCGGCTGCGCATGCCGTGCTGGTTGACGAACTTCGCGCGAAGACTCGGACCGCCTCGCTCGGCGGCCCTGCCGCCTCACGTGAGCGCCACATTGGCCGCGGCAAACTGCTACCACGTGATCGCGTCGCCCGCCTGCTCGATGAGCACAGCCCATTTCTTGAGTTCTCGGCGCTCGCCGCGAACGGATGCTACGGCGATGACGCCCCGGGCGCTGGCATCATCACCGGGGTTGGCCTGGTGCACGGGCGGCCGGTTGCCGTGATCTGCAATGACCCGACGGTGAAGGGTGGCACGTACTTTCCGCTCACGGTGAAGAAGCATCTGCGGGCGCAGGCGATTGCCGCGGCGAACCGGCTGCCCTGTGTGGCGCTCGTCGATTCGGGTGGGGCGTTTCTGCCGCTGCAAGACGAGGTGTTCCCCGACCGCGAGCACTTCGGGCGCATCTTCTTCAACCAGGCGCAGATGTCGGCGGCCGGTATCCCGCAGTTGGCGGCCGTGTTGGGAAGCTGCACGGCCGGTGGCGCCTACGTGCCGGCGATGAGTGACGAAGCGGTGATCGTGGCAAACCAGGGCACCATTTTTCTCGGTGGCCCGCCGCTCGTGAAGGCCGCAATCGGCGAGATCGTCACGTCAGAGGAACTCGGCGGCGGCGACCTGCACGCCCGCGTCTCGGGGGTTGTCGACCATCTCGCCATCGATGACACCCACGCACTTGAGCTGCTCCGCGACATCATCGACACGCTTCCTCAGCCAACAACGGTCGCCTGGACGCCCCGCGAGCCCAGGCCGCCGGCGGTCGACCCCGCAACGCTCACTGCCGTCGTGCCCATCGACGTCACCACGCCGTACGACGTACACGAGGTCATCGCCCGTCTCGTTGATGCGAGTGAGTTTGTTGAGTTCAAACCCGAATACGGCACAACGCTGGTCTGCGGGTTCGCGCATATCGACGGCCACCCCGTGGGCATCATCGCGAACAATGGGGTGCTCTTCAGCGAGGCAGCGGTCAAGGGCGCCCACTTCATCGAACTGGCAGATCAACGGGGCATCCCGCTCGTGTTCTTGCAGAACATCGCCGGATTCATGGTGGGCCGTGACGCCGAGGCCGGGGGCATCGCAAAGCATGGGGCGAAGCTCGTCACCGCCGTTGCGACCACCCGGGTGCCGAAGTTCACGGTGGTGATTGGCGGATCGTTCGGCGCCGGCAACTACTCAATGTGCGGCCGCGCCTACGACCCGAACTTTCTCTGGCTCTGGCCGAATGCGCGCATTTCGGTGATGGGCGGCGAGCAGGCTGCGGCGGTGCTTGGCACGGTCGGCACGGCCGATCCCGAGGCGATCCGCGCGCAATTCGAAGCGCAGGGCAGCCCCTACTACTCCACGGCGAGGCTCTGGGACGACGGCATCATCGAGCCATCCGCCACCCGCAATGTGCTCGCGCTCGCCCTCGAGCTCGCCAGTCATGTGCCACTCGACCCACCGCGTTTCGGCGTGTTTCGGATGTGACCAGATGCCGATTCCGCTCGCACCTGGGCCCCGCCCGTTCGACCGCGTCCTGGTAGCGAACCGCGGCGAAATTGCGGTGCGCATCATCGGCACCCTGCGACGCCTCGGCATCGCCTCGGTCGCCGTCTACAGCGATGCGGATGCCTCGGCCCTCCACACCCGGCTCGCCGATCATGCAGTGCATATCGGCCCGGCGGCCGCGACCGAGAGCTATCTGAACATCGACAGGCTCGTCGCCGCGGCCGTCGCGAGCGGCGCGCAGGCGGTGCATCCGGGGTATGGGTTTGTCTCAGAGAACGCCGACTTCGCCCGGGCCTGCGCCGCCGCGGGGCTGGTGTTTATTGGGCCGTCGGCCGAGGCGCTCGAGGTGATGGGCGACAAGATTGCCGCAAAGCGGCAGGTCGAACGTGTTGGGGTGCCCACGCTGCCGGGCGTTGCTGACCCGACGCTGGATGACGCGGGTCTGGTGCGGGCCGGAACCGAGCTCGGGTTCCCGCTGTTGGTGAAGCCGGCCGCGGGCGGCGGCGGCAAGGGGATGCGCATCGTGCGCGACGCCGATGAGCTCGCCGCAGCCCTGCCCGGCGCCCGGCGCATTGCGAGCGCCGCATTCGCCGACGATGCGCTGCTGCTCGAACGCTATCTCGAGCGGGCGCGGCATATCGAGCTGCAGGTGCTCGCCGACGAACACCGCAACATCGTGCACCTGGGTGAACGCGAATGCTCATTGCAACGCCGCCACCAAAAGGTGATCGAAGAATCGCCGTCGCCGATCGTGACGCCAGAACTTCGGGCCCGCCTTGGTACCGTGGCGTGCGTCGCAGCCGCGAGCGTGCAATACACCGGCGTCGGCACCGTCGAGTTTCTGGTGCCCGCCGACGACCCCTCGGGCGGATGGTTCATCGAGATGAACACTCGGCTGCAGGTAGAGCATCCGGTCACCGAACTTGTGACCGGTATCGATTTGGTCGAGGCGCAGCTTCGCGTGGCCGCTGGGCAGCCCCTCTGGTTTGGGCAGGACGATGTGGCACTCACGGGCCATGCCATCGAGGCGCGCATCTACGCCGAGGCGCCAACTCGCGGGTTTCTGCCGGCCACCGGTGAGGTGCTCGTCTGGCAGCCGCCAACCGGCACCGGGGTGCGTGTCGACAGTGGCATCGAAACCGGCAGTATCGTCACGGCGAACTACGATCCGATGCTCGCGAAAGTCATCACCCATGGCGCCGACCGCCCGACCGCGCTGGCGCGACTCGAGAAAGCGCTGGCTGACCTCGTCGTGCTGGGTGTCGAGCACAACACCGACTCCCTGCGCGACCTCGTCCGCAACCCGTTGGTGCAGCGCGGCGATCTCGACACCGGGTTGATCGAACGCATCGGATGGCCCGTCGACACGCCGCCAAGCGATGCCGAGTTCGCGATCGCGGCGGCAGTGCGATTCGACGCGGATGCCCCGCCGCCCACCGCGCGCGCGTGGACCCGCCTGCGCGATTGGCGGCTTTCGGGTGACACCGCGGTCGCGCCCACGCTGCTGGAGCCCCCGGCGCAGGGCGCTGACGCGCCCCGCGAGCCGGCCACCGCGCTCGCCGCCGACGGCAGCGTCTGGGTGCATCACGACCGCACCGTGCGGGTGCCGCCATCGAATCGGGCTGCCGCGGTCTGGGCACGGGTTGCCGCAACAATCGCCCCCACCACGACCGACCCAGAGTTGCGCTCACCGCTGCCCGGTACGGTCACCGCCGTGTTCGTCACCGACGGCGCCACCGTCGCCGCGGGTGACCCCGTCATTGCTGTTGAGGCGATGAAACTCGAACATCGGGTACTTGCTCCCGCCGCGGGCCGAGCCGAACTGCTGGTCGAAGTCGGTGCCCAGGTGCGCCAAGGCGCGCTTGTCGCCCGGGTACACGCCGAGCCGCCAGCCGATCACCCCGCCCACCCCGCCGACCCCGGCTCATCCGAACCGGCAGCCCCGAACCATCCAACCGAAGCGCCACCAGCGACCAAGGAGCCCAGCGATGCACTACCAACTCAGTGATGAAGAACAAGCCCTCTACGACCGGGTCTGCAGGTTCGCGGACGACGTGATCGCGCCAGCGGCGTACGAGTACGACCGGGATCGGCGCCTGCCCGTCGAGATCATTGCGCAGATGGGCGAGATGGGGCTGTTCGGCCTGCCGTTTCCGGTCGAGTACGGGGGACAGGGCAAGACCTACTTCGAACTCTGCCTCGCGGTCGAGGCGATCTCACGGGTCGACCAATCGATCGGGGTCACCCTCGAGGCGGGGGTGGGCCTCGGCACGATGCCGATCTTCCAATGGGGCACCGAGGAGCAGAAGCGTAAGTATCTGCCAGACCTCCTGGCCGGCCGCGGCCTCGCCGGCTTCGGCCTGACCGAGGCCGAAGCCGGCAGCGATGCGGCTGCGACCCGCACGACGGCGGTGCTCGACGGCGACGAGTGGGTGATCAACGGGTCGAAGGCGTACATCACGAATTCGGGCTCGTCGATCACGAAACTCGTCACGATCACGGCGGTGACCGGGCAGATCACCCGATCGGATGGCTCCACCGCCCCCGAGCTCACCAGCATCATCGTGCCGAGCGGCACCCCGGGCTTCGTGGCCGGTGAGCCGTACGACAAGGTCGGGTGGCACACTTCAGACACTCACCCGCTGACCCTCACCAATGTGCGGGTGCCCGCGGCGAATATGTTGGGCGCACGTGGGCGTGGGTACGCGAGTTTCTTGAAGTCGCTCGATGAGGGTCGGGTCGCGTTCGCGGCGCTCGCCACCGGCGCGGCACAGGGATGTCTCGAGCAGGCGATCGCGCGGGCGAACAACCGGGTCGTGTTCGGGCATCCGATCGCCGACCATCAGCACATTGCGTTCATGATTGCGCGCATGCAGGCCAGAGTGCACCAGGCGAGGCTGACCTGGCATGACGCGGCCCGCAAACTCGTCGCCGGCGAACCGTTCAAGATGGAGGCATCCCTCGCGAAACTCATCTCGAGCGAGGCAGCGATGGCGAACGCCCGCGACGCCGCGCATATTTTCGGCGGCGCCGGGTTCATGAACCAGTCGGTGGTCGGGCGGCACTACCGCGATTCACTCGTACTCGAAATCGGTGAGGGCACCAGTGAGGTGCAGCTCATGATCGTGTGCCGCGAGCTCGGGTTGGCGGCCTGATGCCCGACGTGTCGAACCACAGTCCGACCCTGGTCACCCGCGAGGTGGTGCAGCGCGGCCTCTGGCTTGAGGAGTTCGAGGTTGGCACCCGCTACCTGCACCGCCCAGGGCGCACGATCAGTGAGGCTGACAACACGCTGTTCAGCACGCTGACGATGAACACGCAGGCACTGCACCTTGACGCGGCCTGGGCGGCGACCCAACCGTTTGGACAGCGGTTGGTGAACTCGCTGTTGACACTGTCGACGGTGGTTGGCCTGTCGGTGGCCCAGCTGACGCAGGGCACGATCGTGGCGAATCTCGGGTTCGACGCGGTCGAGTTTCCGGCACCGCTGTTTCACGGTGACACGCTCTACGCCGAGACGGTGATCGCCGGCGTGCGGGCGTCGGCGTCTCGGCCTGGGCAGGGCGTGGTCAAGCTCGAGCACATCGGCCGCAATCAACACGGCGAGATCGTGTGCCGGTGCGTTCGCAACACCCTGGTGTTAGCTGCGCCGGCGGATGGCTCGCTATGAACCCGCCCGCGTTCGAATTCGGCCCCGCGCTGCTCTTTTGCCCAGCGTCGCGGCCCGATCGATTCGCGAAAGCACTCGATCGCGCTGATGCGGTGATCCTTGATCTCGAAGACGGTGTCTCGGCGACCAACCGCCCCGCCGCACGCGAGGCACTCGTAGCAACGCCACTCGAACCGTCGCGGGTCATCGTGCGGGTGAACGCGGTGGGCACCGACGACTTCGCACTCGATGTGCTCGCCCTGGCGCGCACGAACTACCGCACGGTGATGCTGCCGAAGTGCGAACGTCCATCCGACATCGATGCCGTCGGCGACCTTAACGTCATTGCGCTGTGCGAAACCGCACGCGGCGTGCTCGCCGCCGACCACATCGCCGAACACCCACAGGTGGCCGCGCTCATGTGGGGTGCCGAAGACCTCACCGTCTCGACCGGCGGCACCTCGAGCCGACACAGCGGTGGGCGTTATCGCGATGTCGCGGCGCATGCGAGGGCTCGAGTGCTGCTCGCGGCGGCAGCGGCGGGCCGTGCGGCAATCGACGCGGTGCACGTGCAACTCGATGATTTCCAGGGGCTCGCGGCCGAGGCATCCGATGCCTGTGCTCAGGGATTTCGGGCGACCGCATGCTTGCATCCGACCCAGGTTCCGGTGGTTCGTGAGGCCTATCGCCCAAGCGATGAAGCGATCGATTGGGCGACCAAGGTGATCACCGCAGCGGCCAGTGAGGGCGGTGCAACACGGCTCGACGGCGCCATGATCGATGAGCCGTTGATTCGGCAGGCACGGGCCGTATTGCAGCGAGCCGGGCGGTCCGACAATCAGGATTCTCTCAGGGTTACGCGCGAGGCTTAACAAGTTGGTAACGGAACCCGAGCGGTAACAGGCATGAAACGCCGAGCGGCATACTCTGGCCCCAGAATCCTTCGGGGGAAAGAGGTTCGCATGTCACGGCATGCAGGCGGTGTCGCAGGTGACGAGGTCGGAACATCCGACCCTCGCACGGCACCGCCCGCCCCTGCGGACCCCGCGGCGCATCCCTCATCGGGTGAACTGACCATCGTGGCGGCTGACAGTCGCGAGACGGGCCTGTTGCCGAGCAACCCGATCTCGGGCCTGATTCAGGTCTCCGCCCGACGCCGCCTCGGCATGAGCGACATCTCAGCGATGCCGCTCGCCCTCGACGCGCGCAGCTTCGGCTACACCGTGAACCACGAAGACGCCTTCGCGCTGCTCGACTATTTCGCGGCGTGTGGCGGCACGCTCATTCACACCGCTGATCACTACGCCGGCGGCATGAGCGAGTGGACCGTCGGGCGCTGGCTCGCGAGCCGTGCCGTGCGCAACCAGATGGTGGTGATGACCAAGGTTGGCCGGCATCCAGATGCGTTTGGGCTCTCTGGGTCAGCGCTGACCGCAGCGGTGGATGCCTCACTCTCACGCCTTGGGATCGACCGCATTGACGTGCTCTCGTTCGATGGCGAAGACCCGAAAGCGCCGCTTGCCGAAAGCCTCGGCGCCGTTGACCGGTTGATGGCGGCCGGCAAGGTGCGCACGATTGGGGCCGCGGGTTTCGGGGTTGAGCGGGTGTTCGAGGCGCGCGTGCTGGCCGCGAACGGGCTGCCGCGCATCGAGACCTGGCAGACGCCGTACAGTCTGATGAACCGTAAGGAATTCGAGGGCGCACCTGAGGTCGTCGCCCGGGCGCAGGGCATCGCGGTGTTGCCGACGATGCGCGCCGACGTCGTGCTCGGTGTGAAGCCGCGCCGGCGGCTCGAAGTGCGGGCCATAGTGAAATCGCTGAAGCGGTCGGTGGCCGCCCCGCGCGCGAAGAAGGTCGAAGAAGTACTCGACACCCTCTCGCGCCAGCTGGGTGAGTCGCCGGCGACCATCGCGCTCGCCTGGCTGCTTGCGCAGCCCACCGTGGCGGCTCCGATCGTCGAGGCGGCAACGCCCGCGGAACTTGAGCGCCACCTGCGTGCAATCTCACTGCAACTTGGCCGTACCGAGTTGATCGAACTCGGCCGCGCCGCGTAGCGGCACTCCACAACCAACAGCGGGCGCGTCGCATGCGTGCCCTAGGCTGTCCGGGTGACCGGCGCCGTTGACCTCCCATTGGACCTCGCAGAACTCTCGTTCGTTGCCGCCGGCGACGCGCTGGTTCGGCGTTCGGTACTGCCGACCGGGGTGCGGGTGCTCTCTGAACGGGTGCCGGGCAGCCGCAGTGTCACGATCGGGTTCTGGGTCGCTGTCGGCTCGCGCGATGAGCACGATGCCGCGAGCGGCCACCCCGCGACGTTCGGCTCGACGCACTTTCTTGAGCACCTGCTGTTCAAAGGCACCAAGCAGCGCACGGCGCTCGATATCGCGATTGCCTTCGACGCGGTTGGCGGCGAACACAACGCGGTGACCGCCAAGGAATACACCTGCTACTACGCCAAAGTGCAAGACCGTGAGTTGCCAATGGCCGTCGAGGTGCTCGCCGATATGTTCACCTCATCGCTGATCGACGCAGAAGAGTTTGAGAGCGAGCGTGGCGTCATTCTCGAGGAACTCGCGATGGCCGCAGATGACCCGGCGGATGTCGCAAATGAGCGGTTTTTCGAGGCTGTGCTGGGGGAGCATCCGGTTGGTCGGCCCATTGGTGGCAGCGCCGAGACGATTCGTGCGGCGACTCGTGAAGCCGTGGTCGAGCACTATGCGGCGAACTACCGGCCATCTGATCTGGTGGTCACGGTCGCTGGGGCGGTCGATCATGACGAATTGGTGCGATTGCTGTCGGCCGCGCTCGTGACGGCTGGCTGGGCCGCTGACGCCGCCGCTGCGCCTGTTTCACGCCGTTCTGCCGCACCTTCACTTGTTGCCCCGGTGCAAGCCCTCACCGAGGTGCACCGCCCGATTGAGCAAACCCATGTGATGCTCGGCACCAATGCGCTAGTCGCGACTGACAAGCGTCGCCCAACGCTGAGTGTGCTGAATGCAATCTTCGGCTCTGGCATGAGCTCACGTCTCTTCCAAGAGGTGCGCGAGCGCCGCGGGCTCGCGTACTCGGTGTACGCATTTGCGCCGGCCTATTCCGATGTCGGGCTGTTCGGCATGTACGCGGCGTGTTCGACGTCGAATGCGGTGACGGTGGCCGATCTGATGCGTACCGAACTCGAGAAAGTCGCCACTGGCGGGGTGAGCGCCGAAGAGATGCGCCGTGCGGTCGGGCAGCTCGGCGGGTCATCCGCCCTTGCGCTCGAAGACAGTGACACCCGCATGAGCCGGCTTGGCCGCTCAGAACTGACCTTCGGCGAATTCGTCGACCTCGATGAAGCAATGCGGCGGGTCGGGCTCGTCACCGCGACCGACGTGCAGGCGCTCGCGGCCGAACTGGCCGCCCGCGACTTTGCCCTCGTGCGAGTGGGGGCGGCAGTATGACCCGGCACCTCTACCTCGTTCGGCACGGTGAGCAGCTCGACGCCGAGCATGGGCTGCCAGATGGCCCGCTCTCACCCCGTGGCAAGCGACAAGCCGCTGCACTCGCGAAGCGCCTCGGCGGCGTGCCGTTCGATGCGGCCTACACGTCGCCGCTGCAGCGGGCCGTTGAAACCGCTGAGATCATCACCGAGCACCTGCCGTCGGTCGTACCAGAGCAAACCACGCTGCTGTTCGATTGCGTGCCGTCGGGGGAGACCCCCGAAATGCCCGCCGCCTACGCGCCGTTCTTCGGTGGCGTCACCGAGGCCGAGATCGAGGCCGGCGCCGCGCAAATGGCCGACGCCGAGGCAGAGTTCTTGAGCGCGCGGCCACAAGAAACGCATGAGCTGCTGATCACCCACAACTTCGTGATCGGATGGCTCGTGCGCGCCGCCCTGGCCGCCCCCGAGTGGCGGTGGGTGACCATCAACCAGGCAAACTGCGGGTTGACGGTGTTGAGTTACAAGCCCGGGCGGGCATGGAACCTGGTGGTGCACAACGACCTCGCGCATCTGGCACCGGAGCTGCGGACGGGGCTGCCTGAGGCGTTCACGCTCTGACGAGCGCGAGCGCAAACGCGAGTCCGAGGCCGCAAGCGTGGTCGCGGTATCTGATCGCTAATACACGTCACGCACGTACCGCTTCTCGCGCGCCATCTTGGTGAGGTACTCGGTGGCGTCGTCGTCGGACTTGCCGCCCCAGGTCTTTACGATGTCGTGTAGTGCCCGGTCGACACCCTTCGCCATATTGCTGGCGTCGCCGCAGACGTAGAAGTGCGCGCCATCCTCGAGCCAAGACCACACCTGCGAACCTGATTCGCGCAGCCGGTCTTGCACGTAAATCTTTTGCCGCTGATCGCGTGAGAAGGCGAGGCTCAGCCGGGTGAGGTGGCCATCTTCCTGCCAACCCTCGAACTCATCGCGGTAGTAGAAATCGGTGGTCGAGTCGCGTTCGCCGAAGAAGAGCCAGTTGCGGCCCTGGTGGCCGAGCGCTTGGCGCTCCTGCAAGAATCCGCGGAATGGAGCAACCCCGGTGCCCGGCCCGACCATGATCATCGGCGTCGTCGAGGCAGCCGGCGGTCGGAAGTGCCTGGTGTGCTGCACGAACACGGGAATCTCGGCGTCGCCGCCGCGGTCGGCGAGGAACGTGGAGCAGACCCCAAGTCGCTCCTGACCCTGGTGCTCGAAGCGAACGGCAGACACGGTCAACTGCACCTCGCCGGGCGAGGCGAGCGGGCTCGACGAGATCGAATACTGCCGCGGCTGCAGGCGCTTCAGCACCCCGAGCCACTCGTCAACCGATGCCCGAATCGGGTAGTCGGCGAGCACATCAACCGCCTGCCGCCCCCAGAGCCACTGCTCCAGCTTGATCGTGTTGCCATCGCGGAGCAGGTTCGCGAGATCGCGGCTGTGGGTGCGCTCGGCCACGAATTTCAGCAGATCGCGGTTGACGTTCACGATCTCGAGATGCTGCGTCGCCGCATCGCGCAGGGTGATCGCGCCAACGCCGTCGAGGTCGATGACGGTGTCGCCGTTGATTCCCGTCGCCGCGAGCCACGCCTGCACCGCCGCAGTGCTGTTGGTCGGGCGCACGCTCAGCGCATCACCCGCCTGGTACGCAAACGCATCGTCGATGGCAAACCCGAACTGGCGCACATCTTTGGTTGAGGCATCACCGCTCAGGCGCAGGTTACGCTCCAGCCGGGTGACGAGCGGTGAGCGACGGTCGTACCGGTCGCTGACCGCCGGTGACGCACCACCGGCGCGTTCGGCGACGGTGATCTGGCTGCCGCCCGACATTGCCGGCGCCGACGACGGTACGGTGAGCGCGCTGGTGAGCGCCGCGAACCATCCATCAGCTAGATCGGATGCCCCGGGCTCACAGTCGACTCGATCGATCAACCGCGTGGCACCGAGCTCTTCAAGCCTGGCGTCAATGCGCCGCCCGTGGCCGCAGAAATCGGCGTAGTTCGAGTCGCCGAAGGCGAGCACGGCGAACCGGGTCGACTCGAGCCGCGGGGCATCCGCGGCCGCGAGTTGCCGCCAGAACGCCTCGCCATTGTCGGGGGAGTCGCCATCGCCGAACGTGCTGCTGACCACGATGACCGCTCGTCGCGACGGCAGCGCGGCGAGGTTCACCTCATCCATGCAGAGCAGGTCGACGCGGTGGCCGAGCGCGCGCAACTGCCCGGCGTAGGCGACCGCATGCTCTTCGGCGTTGCCGGTTTGCGAGGCCCAGAGCAAGAGCAGCGGTGGCGAGGTCGGGGCGGCCGGCGCCGCTGCCTCAGCCGCGAGCCCGCCGAGCATGCCATCGAGCCAAGCTCGAACCAGCCCGTCGAATGGGGCATCGGTGGGCAGCGCGGTCGGCGCGACCGCTGGGCGCTGGTCGCGCACCCAGAGCAGTCCCTGCAGGTACGCGTTTTGCTCATCGGTAAGCGTCGGCGGTGCGAGTTCGGTGAGCCCGAGCGCAGAGGCGATCGCGCTGCGCGCTGCGCCGGCGAGTGATCCGGGCTGCGGGTGCCCAGTCAGCGCGGGGACCGCCGGAGCGCCGGGCGCCGACGCGACCTTCACCACCGAAACCGCACAGACCTTGAACTCAGGTTGGAACGAGATCGGGTCGACCGCGTCGTTCGTGACTTGGTTGATGGCGAGGTTCGGGCCGAACGCGTCGCTCCAGTGCATCGGCGCCCAGAGATTGCCCGGCTGCACACGATCAGTGATGGTGGCGGGCAGCGTCGCGCTGCCGCGGCGCGAGGTCACCTCGACACTGTCGCCCGAGGCGATGCCGAGCCGCTCAGCGTCGGTCGGGTGCACCTCAAGAAACGGCGACGGGTTCAGCTTCATCAGCTTCGGCACCTTGCCGGTCTTCGTCATCGTGTGCCACTGGTGCTGCAGCCGCCCGGTGTTCAGCACAAACGGAAAGTCATCGTCAGGCAGCTCGCGCGGGTTCATATGCGGCCGCGCGAAGAACACGGCGCGACCGCTCGGGGTCGCGAACGCGAGTCGGGGGTGCGAGCCATCCGCCCGGGTCAGCAACGGTTGACTGACGCCGTCATTCAGGTAGCGAATCGGATGGCGGCGCGTCTCGCCATCGGCCGAATCTGCCGCTGGCGTCGGCGGCGCTGGCCACTGCACCGACCCACCGGTCAAGCGCTCGTAGGTGACCCCGCGGAGGTCGTACCCGGTGTTCGGGTTCGAGAACTGCCGAATCTCGTCGAACACGTCAGCCGATGATTCATAGCGGAATGCTTCGCCGAACCCCATCGCCGTGGCCACATCGGCGATGATCCGCCAGTCTGGCAACGCCTCGCCCACCGGTTCGACCGCCTGGTTCAACAGCGTCATCGTCCGATCAGAATTCACGGCGACGGCATCAGACTCACCCCACATTGCAGCTGGAAGCAACACATCGGCGTAGGCGTTGGTCTCGGTGTCGGCGAACGCGTCCTGGGTGATGACGAGTTCGCACGCCTCAAGTCCGGCGATCACCGTACTGCGGTTCGCAACGGATGCCACGGGGTTCGTGCAAATCACCCAGCAGGCCTTGACTTCGCCGCGAGCCATCCGTTCGAACAGGTCGATCGTGCCGATGCCGACCTCGGTCGATAACGTGCCGGTTGGCACCGCCCACGCCTGCTCAACGAACGCGCGATCCTCGGGGGAGAGCACGCTGCGCTGCCCGGGCAGCCCCGGCCCCATGTATCCCATCTCGCGGCCGCCCATCGCGTTCGGCTGCCCGGTGAGCGAGAACGGGCCGCTGCCGGGCCGCCCGATCGTGCCGGTCGCGAGGTGCAGGTTGATGAGCGCGTTCGTGTTCCAGGTGCCGTGGGTTGACTGGTTCAGCCCCATGGTCCAGCACGACATGAAATCGGATGCCTCGCCAAGCCACTGTGCGGCGGCCCGCAGGTCGGCCTCGCGAAGCCCAGTAATCTCGGCGACCGCGGCGGGGGAGTAGTCCTCGAGGAACTCGGCCATCTGCCCCCAGCCCTCGGTGCATTCGGTGATGAACGCGAGGTCGAGTTGCTCATTCTGAGCGAGCAGGTGCAGCAGGCCGTTCAACAGCGCGAGGTCGGTGCCGGGTTTCACCTGCAGAAACAAGTCGGCCTTCTCGGCAGTCGCGGTGCGGCGCGGGTCCACGACGATGAGTTTCGCGCCCTGCTTGACCCGTTCCATCATGCGCAAAAACAAAATCGGGTGGGTGTCGGCCATATTTGACCCGATCACCAGAAACACCTCGGCGTGATCGAAGTCTTGATAGGACCCGGGCGGGGCATCTGACCCGAGTGAGAGCTTGTACCCGCTGCCCGCACTTGCCATGCAGAGCCGCGAATTCGACTCGATCTGGTTCGTGCCGATGAAGCCTTTCGCGAGCTTATTCGAGAGGTACTGCGCCTCGATCGACATCTGGCCAGAGACATAGAGCGCGACCGCGTTCGGGCCGTGTTCGTCGATAATTGCGCGCAGGCGGCGCCCGGTCTCGGCGATGGTTGCGTTGGTCTCCGCAGGTGTCAGCTCGCCGCCCCGCGAAGCCCGCACCATCGCGGTTTCAAGTCGGCCAGCGGCCTTGAAGAGGTCGCCGCTCGTCGCGCCCTTGGTGCAAAGGCGGCCCCGATTGGTTGGATGCTCCGGGTCGCCCGTGACGCTCACAACCTGTCGGCGCCCCGTTGCGGGGTTCGTTTCGAGATTGATGAGCACGCCGCATCCGACGCCACAATACGAACACGACGACTTCACCGAGGTCGTCGTGTTCGTCATGGTGATCCCTTGTGCTGCGGTGTTGGGTGGCGGGCGGAGTGGGGCCGCCCGCCGGTCTGGGTGCGGGCCGGGCCCCTAGATTCGGACCCCCGCCTTGCGGCCCCCGCGCAGGTACACGACGGCGGTCACCACCAGCATGAGGGCATACGCCGCAACAAACCAGCCGAGCCCGGCCGAATACCCGCCGGTCGCGGTCTTCGAAGCGCCGAGCGCCTGCGGTACGAAGAATCCGCCGTAGGCGCCGACCGCCGAGATAATGCCGAGTGACGCCGCGGCCTTGCGCTGTGAGCCAACGTCGCCCGCAATACGGTGTGCGTCAACGGAGCCGGCACGCCAGGCGAATACCGTTGGAATCATCCGGTAGGTCGCACCGTTGCCCACGCCGCTGGCGACGAAGAGCAGCAAGAACAGGCCAAGGAAGATCCAGAAGTTCTTGGTCGGCAGGGTCGCGATCACCGCGATCACGGCGACCGCCATCACCGCAAATGAGGTCATCGTCATTGCGGCTCCGCCGAACTTGTCAGCGAGTTTGCCGCCGTACGGGCGAGCGAGCGAACCGACCAACGCCCCAAGGAACGCGAGCGAGAGCGTCGCGGTGCCGACGTGGAACGCCGAGAACGTTGGGAACTGGTCTGCGATCAGCTTCGGGAACACCCCGGCGAACCCGATGAACGAACCGAAGGTGCCGATGTAAAGGAACGCGAGCACCCACATGTGCGGCTCTTTCACCGCTGCGAGCGACGCCGCAAAGTCGGCCTTCGCGCTGCTGAGGTTATCCATGCGCCACGCGGCACCAACCGCCGCGACCACGATGAGCGGTACCCAGATCCAGCCAGCGAGCGGCAGGTTCAGGGTGGCTGCGGCACCAATCGTGATTGCGATCGGCACGATCAACTGCGAGATGGATGCCCCGAGGTTGCCGCCTGCGGCGTTCAGTCCGAGCGCCCAGCCCTTTTCGCGTTGCGGGTAGAAGAAGGTGATGTTCGCCATCGATGAGGCGAAGTTGCCGCCGCCGAAACCGGCAAGCGCGGCGACGAAGAGCATCATGCCGAATGGGGTGTTCGGGTTCGAGACGCAGAGCGCAAGACCGATTGCTGGGATCAGCAGCAACAGGGCCGAGACGATGGTCCAGTTGCGGCCACCGAACTTCGGCACCATGAAGGTGTACGGCAGGCGTAGCGTCGCGCCGACGAGGCTCGGCATCGAGATGAGCCAGAAGATCTGCGCGGTGTCGAAGTGGAAGCCCGCCTTTGGCAGTTGCACAACCACAATCGACCAGAGTTGCCAGACCACGAAGCCGAGGAACTCGGCAAAGATCGACCAGCGAAGGTTGCGGGCGGCGATGCGACGGCCTTCGCCCTCCCACTGTGCGTGGTTTTCGGGATCCCATCCGTCGATCCACCGGCCGGGCCGGGTGGTGAGCGAGGGGACAATCGCTGGCGCTGAGCCGGTGACAGGGGGGGAGTTGAGTGTCGTCATAATGCCTCCGGTGCTGTGGGTGATGCGGTGGACTGGCGGTCTTACGGGGCGATCGAGATGAGGCCGTCGGCCTCGCGGACCCGCCAAGTTGGCAGGCTGAGCGAGTCGGGCTTGGTGTAGCAGTGGCCTGTTTCGAGATCGAAGACGTCTTTGTGCAGTGGCGATGCGATGGTTGGGCGACCTCCGCGCGAGCCGACGATGCCGCGTGACATCACATGTGAGCCGGTTGCGGGGTCAGCGTTCGAGACCGCGTAGATGCGGCCATCCGGAAGCAAAAAGATCGCGACCTGAAGATCGCCGATCAGTGCGGCCTCGCCCCAGAGCGGTTCGAGGTCAGCGAGACGGCAGACCGGGCGCCACTCGTCGGTGAGCACCGTGTGTGATGGGAAGTCCATGAGCGTCATGACGTTGAAGGTACGCACCCCGTGTTTCATCGAGTCGCGTGCCTCGGTGACGCTTCCGTAACACCTGCCTCACGCCGAGGCCGATTGCGCGTGAGCCGGGTGTCACATGCCGGTTGCACGGGTGCAATCGACGCGGAATCGGCCACCCGTACCGTCATCACTACGTCAACGCGGAGGAGGCATGTGATGCTCGCAGAACGACACATCGTGATTATCGGTGGCGGCCCTGCCGCGCACCGACTCGTCGAGTCGCTGCTCGCACGCGAAGACGCCGCTCGCCGCATCACCGTGTTCGCCGATGAACCATACGTGCCGTACGACCGTGTCGCGCTGAGCAAGCGCCTCGAGGGTGACGTTGACCTCACGCTAGCCCCAGCGATTTGGGAGCACGAGAGCGTAACTCTGCGCACCAACGAGCGCGTAGAAGCGATCGATCCGATCGCCCGGACGGTCACGACCGGCAACGGCGTCACCGGCTACGACGAACTCGTGCTCGCCACCGGCTCAACCGCCACCGTGCCACCGATCGAAAACGCCGCCGCTGGCCGGGTCTACCGCACGATCGATGATGTCGATGCGCTCGTCGCGGAAGTCTCAGAGTTCGCCGGGCGGGTTGGTCGCGCCCCGAACGTCGTCGTGGTTGGTGGCGGCCTGCTCGGGCTTGAAGCCGCGGGAGGGGCCGCGCGTCTTGGCGCTCGCGCCGCGATCGTGCACTCTGGCAACTGGCTGATGTCGGCGCAGCTCGACGAGGGCGCCGGGCAGGCGCTCGGGCGAATCATCCGATCGAATGGCATTGAACTGCACCTTGGCACGCGGCCGAGCGCCGTGCTCACCGGCGCATCGGGCGCGGTGATCGGCGTCACGCTCGGTGACGGCACGTCGATCAGCGCCGACATTGTTGTGTTCTCGATTGGCATTACGGCGCGCGATGAACTTGCGCGCGAAGCGGGGCTCGCAATCGGCCCGCGTGGCGGGGTGGTCATCGACGACACCTGCGCGACCAGCGCCGAGAACATCTGGGCGATCGGTGAGGTCGCCGCGATCGGCGGCACCACGACGGTCGGCCTGGTCGCCCCTGCTAACACGATGGCTGAGGTCGTCGCCGACCGGCTCTGCGGCGGCGAAGCGGTGTTCCCCGGCATCGACGACGCCACCAAGTTGAAATTAGCGGGCGTGGATGTCGCGAGCTTCGGTGACGCACTTGCGAAGTCGCCCGGGGCGCTCGAGGTCGTCTTTGCCGACCCCGCGCGCGGGCTCTACCAAAAGCTCGTGGTGAGCGACGACGCCAAGACCCTGCTCGGCGGCATGTTCGTCGGTGACGCCTCGCCGTACACGTCGCTGCGGCCGATGCTCGGCCGCGAGCTCGGCGCCGAGCCATCCGCATTTCTCTCGGCGGCGGGCGCTGCCGCCCCAGCGAACCTTGAATTGCCCGACGACGCGCAACTCTGCTCGTGTAACAACGTCGCCGTTGGTGCCGTGCGCCACGCGGTCGGCGAAGGGTGCACCGACCTCGGCGAACTGAAGACCTGCACCCGCGCGGGCACCCAGTGCGGGTCGTGCGTGCCGCTCGTGAAGAAGGTCATGGAGCAAGAGCTCGCGAAGGCCGGCATCGAGGTCTCGAAGGCGCTCTGCGAGCATGTGCCGATGAGCCGCGCCGAACTCTTCGAATCGGTCCGCATTCTTGGGCTGACCAGCGCCGACGCGATCTTTACCCGCTTCGGCGTTGGCCTCGGCTGCGATATCTGCAAGCCGGTGATTGCCTCGGTGCTGGCATCCCAAACAAACGCGTACATTCTTGACGCCGGGCAGGGCCCGCTGCAAGACACGAACGACCGCGCGCTCGCGAACATGCAGAAAGACGGCACCTACTCGGTCGTGCCGCGCATTCCCGGCGGCGAGATCACCCCGGCGAAACTCAAGGTGATCGCCGAGGTTGCCGAGAAGTACGACCTCTATACAAAGATCACCGGTGGCCAGCGCATCGACCTGTTCGGCGCCCGGCTCGAGCAACTGCCCGACATTTGGCGCGAACTCATCGAAGCCGGCATGGAGTCTGGCCAGGCCTACGGCAAGTCGCTGCGCACCGTGAAGTCGTGCGTTGGCTCGACCTGGTGCCGATACGGCGTGCAAGATTCAGTCGGCATGGCCGTGTTCCTCGAGGAGCGCTACCGCGGCCTGCGCTCACCGCACAAACTGAAGTTCGGCGTCTCGGGCTGCGCACGAGAGTGCGCAGAGGCCCGCGGCAAAGACGTCGGCGTGATCGCCACCGAGCTCGGCTGGAACCTCTACGTCGGCGGCAACGGCGGCTTCCAACCCGCCCACGCCGTGCTGCTCGCTGGCGACCTCGACGACGAAACCCTGGTCAAGTACATCGACCGCTACATCATGTACTACGTGCGCACCGCCGACCGTCTGCAGCGCACCGCGCGGTGGCAAGAAGAGCTACCGGGCGGGCTCGACCACGTGCGTGATGTGGTCTGCAACGACTCGCTCGGCATCGCCGACGAGCTCGAAGCGGCGATCGCGGCCCACGTCGACAGCTACCAAGATGAGTGGGCGGCGACCCTCGCCGACCCGGAGCGTCTGAAGCGGTTCCGTCCATTCGTGAACGCGCCAGAGACCGGCGACCCGAGCCTCATGCGGGTTACCGAGCGCGGTCAGCGCCGCCCCGCGTTCGAGCATGAGCGCACGTTGATTGCTGGGCCGGTGTTGCCGGTGCGCAGCAGCGATCGATGACACGAGCGGATGCCCCGTCGCCGGTGCCTGCGCGGTGGCGCTGTGCCACACTGAGAACATCGGGCGTTGGCCCGTCAGTGGCGCACCTGGTGGGAGGTCTGGATGTCTGATCTCAGCGGCACTCTCGGCGCCGACCTCGACGCGGACGGGCCCGGCGCAACCGGGTTCCGTGCCGACCAATTGGCGGGGTTCCGTATTGGCGTCACCTCTGATCGTCGATCAGATGACCTGATCGCAGCATTTGAGCGCCGCGGCGCCGAGGTCATGCACGCTCCGACGATTCGGATGATCGGGGCATCCGATGACGCGGTCGTCGACGCGGCGACCCGCGCGATCATCGATGCGAAGCCCGACTACCTGCTTGCCACGACCTCGTACGGCCTCCGTCGCTGGCTTGAGGCGGCCGACGCGGCCGGTACCGGCGAAGCTCTCTTCGATGCGCTCGCCGCCGCGCGTGTGCTGGTGCGCGGGCCGAAGGCGCGCGGCGCGGTTCGCGCGGCGGGACTTGACGACCACGGCATGAGTGAGCGTGAGACGACCGCATCGCTCGTCGATCTGGTGCTCCATCACGATGTGAAAGGCAAGACCGTAGCGGTGCAACTGCACAGTTACACCGACCCCTCGCAGCTTGCACGCCTTGAAGCCGCTGGCGCCCGGGTACTCACCGTCGCCCCCTACCAATGGGTGGCAAACGAAGACTCCGCGAAGGTCGCGCGCCTGATCGACACGATCTGTTCGGGCGGCCTCGACGCCGTGACCTTCACGAGTGCGCCCGCGGTCGAAGCGCTGTTTGCTGCGGCCGATGAGCATGGGCGCCTCGGCGACCTACAGGCCGCGTTCCGGGAATCGGTCGTTGCCGCTGCGGTAGGCCCGGTCACCGCAGGCCCAATGATCGAGGCGGGGATTCTGCCGATCGTGCCTGACCGGTTCCGTATGGGTGCGCTCATTCGCATGCTCTGCGAACACCTCGAAACCGACGGCTGCTTGCGGCTCGAAACCGAGTACGGCCCACTGTCACTGCGCGGGCGGCTCGTCACGCTCGGCGAGGCCTCGGCCCAACTCAGCCCGGTCGCGCTCGCGCTGTTCCGCACGTTGATGCGGGCTGGTGGCGGCGCGGTTTCTCGCGACGAGCTCGCCGAATCGGCGCCAGAACGCCTCGACGACCATGCGGTGGATGTCGCGATCAGCCGCCTGCGGCAGGCACTGCCTGACGGGCGAGTGGTGGCCACGATCATCAAGCGCGGGTACCGGATCGCTGCCGCTCACTGACCGCTTGCTAGGGTGACAACGTGACTCTACGGGTGGCGGTAACCGGTGCGACCGGCAAGATGGGGCAGTTCGCGCTGCGGCTGATCGACGAGGCATCCGATCTTGAACTGCATGCCGCACTGAACTCATCGTCGTCGCTCGACGCTCTACTCGGGGCCGACGTCATCTTCGATGTCACCCGTCTTGAGGCGAGCGAGGCGATCGTCGAGTTTGCGGTCGCGAATGACCTGCCAATCGTGGTGGGTACGTCGGGGTGGTCGGCCGAGCGGATCGCCCGAATCGAGACATTCCGCGATGGGAATACATCGCGTTCCGCGGTCGTCGTGGTGCCAAACTTCTCGCTCGGGAGCGTGCTGGGCTCCGCCTTGAGTGCAGTCGCCGCCCGCTACTTCTCATCGATCGAGATCGTCGAAACGCATGGAGCGACGAAGATCGACTCGCCATCTGGCACCGCGGTGCGCACCGCCGAACTGATCGCTGCGGCACGCGCGACCGCCGGGCTTGCCCCGGTCGAGCCACCGCATGCCGACCAGGTGGCTCGCGGCCAGGTCGTCGGGGGAGTGCCGGTGCATAGCCTGCGCTTGCAGGGGGTTGCTGCCGAGCAACGTGTCACCTTCGGCGCACCCGGCGAGACGCTGCGCATTGAGCACGTCACGGTGTCGCAAGCGGCATATGAACCGGGCATTTTGCATGCGCTTCGGTTCGCGGTCGCGTCGACCGGCACCACGGTCGGGCTCGACCGGGTGATCGGCCTCGACTTCGCTGCCGCGTCGGCGCCGACGGCATGAGCGGGCGGTACGGCGCGGCACTGATGGCCGCACTGCTCGGCATCTACCTCGTGCTGATCGGTTCGCGTGCAGTGGCATTCATCGCCACCGGCCAGCCGGTCGCCGTGGTGATTGGTGTGTCACTACTCGTGCTGCCTGCGATCGGCGCCTGGGCGCTCTGGCGTGAGCTCGCGTTCGGGGTTCGCGCTGCGCGGCTGATGCGCCAGCTTGAGGCCGATGACGAGGCCGATCTGGGGATTGCCCCCGGCGAGTCAGGAACGATTACCCGGGCTGCCGCGCACGACGCCTTCGGGCGGTTTCAGAGCGACACCGAGGCGCACCCCGACCGCTGGCAATCGTGGTTGCGGTTGGGCGTGGTCTACGACCTCGCCGGTGACCGCCGTCGCGCACGTGCCGCGGTACGCACCGCACTCGATCTCGAGCGCGGCGGCCGCAGTTAGGCCAGTTCGGCCTCGATGGTGATCGGAATCGAGAGTGCCTGTGAGATCGGGCAGTTTGCCTTGGCATCCGCCGCGAAGCGCTCGAACGCTGCCTCATCGATCCCAGGGACCTCGGCTGCGACGAGCAGGTGGCTGCCGAGTACACCCTTGCCCGCCTCGAAGGTGACCGCGGCGGTGGCCTGAATCCGCGTCGGCGTGTGGCCCGCACCGGTGAGTGCATGCGAAAGCGCCATGCAGAAGCACGATGCATGCGCGGCCGCGAGCAGTTCTTCAGGGGTGGTGGTGGCCTCCGCGCCTTCGCTGCGGGCCTTCCAGTTCACATTGAACTGCGCCAACTTCGATGAATCGAGGGCGACGGTGCCGGAACCCTCAAGCAGGCTTCCTGCCCAGACGGTGGTGGCTTCGCTCGTGACGGCCATGGCTGCTCCTTCGGGACGCGTGTTGCTCCAGCCTATGCCCGAATGACCCGCAACTTTACGAGCTGAAGGTACATCCAGCAGCCGAGGCAGAACCCGAACACGGCATTCAGGAACGCTGCGATGAACGCGATCGCCGCGGTGATCGGCACCGCAATGCTCACGCCAATCGCGCCGAGCACGAAGCCGATCGCGGTGACGACGAACCCGACGGCCTGCGCAAATGTCGGCGGGCGCGGGTCTTCGAGTTCGCGAGGCGGTGCCAGACGCGGGCGAATGAACTTGCGGAAGATTCCACCAAACGGATGCCTCGCCACCCCTGCCAGCGCTGCCCAGGCGAAGATACACATGAGCACCGCTTCCAGCCCGAATGCCGAGACCGTGGTCCATGTTTCGCCGACCAACCCGAGCAGCACCACCACCAGCAGCAGCGCTGCCGTGATCCCGGCGGTGACGCGTGGGCCGCGTGGGTCGATGCCGGTGTGAGCATTAGGCGTTGACAAGGTCGTTCCTTACGAGTGAGTCGAGCAGGGCGCGCAGTTGCTCCACGCGTGGTGCGCCGCCGACCCGCGCGACGGCGGTACCGTGCGCGTCGACGACGAGGGTGGTCGGGGTCTGCGAAATCCGAAGCTCCTGGGCAAGCGAAGGGTGCTTGGTGAGGTCAACCTCGACGTGACGCACACCCGCGTAGTCGCGAGCCACCCCGCCGAGCACCCGGGCCGTGCCAGGGCAGGCGCTGCAGAACTCGGTCGAGTACTGCACAAGCGTGACCGACGCGCCCGGTTCCGGGCTCACCCCGTAGCGTTCCAGCGGGTGTGCCGAGGTCGGGCAGACAGCAGTGTCGCCCAAGCGAACGGTGCGCCCGCTGCGCGCGCGAATCACCAGGCCGAGCCCCGTGGCAATGATGAGCACGCCAACGACCGCGAGAAGGGCGATCGTCCACTGCATGTGGCGATGCTACGGCGATCGGCTTGCCGTGGGCGAGCGTATGACAGATCGTGACGGGGTTAGCATCGTGGGGTGCCCAGCGCAATCACCACACCATATGAAGACCTCCTCCGCGAAGTACTGACGAGTGGCACTCAGAAGTCAGACCGCACCGGAACGGGCACACGCAGCGTATTCGGCCGCCAACTTCGCTTCGATTTGAGCGAGAGCTTCCCGCTGATCACCACGAAGCGGGTGCACTTCAAGTCGATTGCGGTCGAGTTGCTCTGGTTCTTGCGCGGTGAATCGAATGTCAGCTACCTCCACGAGCACGGGGTCACGATCTGGGACGAGTGGGCGGATGCCTCGGGCGAACTCGGGCCCGTCTACGGGGTGCAATGGCGGTCATGGCCAACCCGTGACGGCGGCACGATCGACCAGATCACCGAAGTCGTCGAACAGATTCGCAGCAACCCGGATTCGCGTCGGCTGATCGTGTCGGCGTGGAACCCCGCCGACATCCCGGCAATGGCGCTCGCCCCGTGTCACGCGCTGTTCCAGTTCTACGTGGCCGACGGCAAGCTGTCGTGCCAGTTGTATCAGCGCAGCGCCGACCTCTTCCTTGGTGTGCCGTTCAACATCGCCTCGTACGCGCTGCTGACGGTGATGATCGCCCAGCAAACGGGACTGCAACCCGGCGAATTCGTGTGGACCGGTGGGGACTGCCACATCTACGACAACCACATTGAACAGGTCACCGAACAGCTGAGTCGTGCGGCCTACCCGTCGCCAACGCTCGCGATCACGAGGCATCCTGATTCGATCTTTGACTACGAACTTGCCGACTTTGATGTGCAGAATTACCGCCACCACCCCGCGATCCGCGGGGCCGTGGCGGTCTAACCGAGGTGACCACCATGACTGAATCCACAACTGAGCAACTCGAACCCGTCATTGGGTTGATCTGGGCTGAAGCTCATGATGGTGTGATCGGCGCGGCCGGCACCATGCCCTGGCACGTGCCAGAGGATCTCGCCCACTTCAAAGCCACCACATTCGGTGCGCCGGTCGTGATGGGGCGCCGAACCTGGGACTCCCTGCCGCCACAGTTTCGGCCGCTCCCTGGTCGGTTGAACGTCGTCGTCTCACGCGACCCCGCATGGAGTTCCGACTCAGAGGCCGATACCGCATCGGCAACCTCGCTCGATCAGGCACTGGAGATCGCGGCAGCGTCGACTCGGGCGCGGCAGCCGCGCATTTGGGTGATCGGCGGCTCCGAACTGTTCCGGCTTGCGATGGATCGAGCCGATGTGCTGATCGTGACCGAACTCGATCTCGAGGTGCCGGGCGATGTGTTGGCGCCGCCGATCGGCGATGAGTGGATCGGCAAAACGGTCGGGGACTGGCAGACCTCACGCACCGGGGTGCGGTACCGGATCACCGAGTACTGTCGGGCAGTGCCTGCATCGCTGCAACCAACCGGGTAGCCTGGCCTGGTGACTCACGAAAACCCATTCGGACAGGTGCTGGTTGCCCTGGTAACTCCGATGACCGCCGACGGCGAGGTTGATTGGCCCGCCGTTGAGAAGCACATCGATGACGTGATCACGGCTGGCGCAGACGGCATCGTGGTCACCGGTACCACTGGCGAGACATCCACCCTCACCGACGCTGAGAAGTTGAAGCTTGTCGAGGTGGGCAAGTCGGTCTCGGCAGGCCGCGCGAAGATCATCACGGGCGGCGGGTCAAATGAGACTGCCCACGCGATCCAGCTCTACAAAGCGTCAGAGAAGCTCGGCGCCGACGGCATCATGATCGTCACGCCGTACTACAACAAGCCCACCCAGGCCGGAATTCTCACGCACTTCCGCCTGGTCGCAGACGCCACCGACCTTCCGGTAATTCTCTACGACATCCCGGGCCGCACGGGTGTGCCGATCAAGTACGAGACCATCCTGCGCCTCGCGAACCACCCGAACATCCTCGCGATCAAAGACGCGAAGGGCGACTTCTCTGAGGTCAGCCGAGTGCTGAACCAGACCGATCTGATCTATTTCTCGGGTGACGACGCCAATGTGTTGCCACACCTTTCCATTGGGGCGTCCGGTCTCATTGGTGTGACCGCGAACGTCGCCGCAGCGCCGTACCGCACGATCGTTGACGCGGTGAACCGTGGCGACCTCGTCACTGCGACCGCCGAGCACAAGAAACTCGAGCCGCTGGTGCGCGCGATCATGACCCACGTGCCGGGCACTGTCGCAGCGAAGTACGTGCTGCACGGACTTGGCCGCATCGGCAGCCCGCGGGTTCGCCTGCCGCTCGTCGGCCCAGAAGAGTCTGAGGCTGCGCTCATCGAGCACGAACTGACCCTGGTGAAGGACATCGCGGGGATCGACCCACACAACTTCCGCCCTGACCGGAATGCGGCCGCTGGCGGCGCACTGCCAAAGGTGCACGGCACCACCCGATAATTCAAGAACGCAGGTTTCAATGAGCAACGCGGCCATCTTCGAGAACCCAGAAGACGTCATCGAACCACCCGCACTTGAACCTGGGGTGCTGCGAGTCGTGCCAATCGGCGGGCTCGGTGAAATCGGCCGAAACATGACGAGTTTCGAGATCGACGGCAAGATCTTGATCGTCGACTGTGGTGTGCTCTTTCCTGAGGAACACCAGCCCGGCGTCGACCTGATTCTGCCCGATTTCTCGATCCTCAAAGACCGGATGGACGACATCCTTGGCGTGGTGCTGACGCACGGTCATGAGGACCACATCGGGGGTGTGCCCTACCTGCTGCGCAATCGCAGGGACATTCCGATCATTGGCTCGCAGCTCACCCTCGCGCTCACCGAGGCGAAGCTGAAAGAGCACCGCATTCAGCCGTACACGCTGACCGTGCGTGAGGGTCAGCATGAGCAACTCGGCCCGTTCGCCCTCGAGTTCATCGCGGTGAACCACTCGATTCCTGATGCCCTTGCCGTCGTGATCAACACCAGCGCGGGCCGCGTGCTCGCCACCGGCGACTTCAAAATGGACCAGCTGCCGCTCGACGGCCGCCTCACCGACCTGCGCGAGTTCGCGCGGCTCGGCAAAGAGGGCGTCGACCTCTTCTTGGTCGACTCAACGAACGCGGATGTCCCGGGCTTCACGCCGCTCGAACGCGACATCGGCCCCGTGCTTGATCAGGTGATCTCGAAGGCGCGTAAGAAGGTTGTCGTTGCGAGCTTCTCGAGCCATGTGCACCGCGTGCAGCAGGTGCTCGACGCTGCCCACGCTCATGGTCGCCGCGTCGCATTCTTGGGCCGCAGCATGGTGCGCAATATGGGCATCGCAGAGGACCTCGGGTACCTCAAGGTGCCAGAGGGCGTGCTGATCGACTACAAGAAGGCCGTCGACCTGCCAGAAGACCGCGTGGTCTACATGTCGACCGGTTCGCAGGGTGAGCCGATGGCGGTGCTCAGCCGCATGGCGGGCCGTGACCATCAGGTCGAGATCGGCGAGGGCGACACGGTCATTCTCGCGTCCTCGTTGATTCCTGGGAACGAAAACGCGGTCTACCGGGTGATCGACGGCCTGATCAAACTCGGTGCGAACGTCGTGCACAAGGGCAACGCGAAGGTGCATGTGTCGGGGCACGCGGCTGCGGGGGAGTTGCTCTACTGCTACAACATCCTGAAGCCACGCAATGTGCTCCCCGTTCATGGTGAATTCCGGCATCTGCATGCGAACGCCAAACTTGCGCGTGAGACCGGCGTGCCAGCCGAACGCACGTTCATCGGCGAGAACGGCACGGTCTTCGACCTCGTCGATGGCAACGTGACCGTCACCGGTCAGTACGACCTCGGCTTCGTGTACGTCGATGGGGCGACCGTTGGTGAGATCACCGACTCAGACCTGAAGGACCGCCGAATCCTCGGCGAAGAAGGCTTCATTTCGGTCATCGTCGTCGTCGATGCGCACACTGGCAAGGTCATCAGCGGGCCCGATATTCACGCTCGTGGGTTCGCCGAAGATGACTCGGTGTTTGACGAGGTGATCCCGAAGATCGTTGAGGCGCTTGCTGATGCGGCCCACCACGGTGTGCGCGATTCACATGCGCTCTCGCAGATCGTCCGTCGCACGCTCGGCACCTGGGTGAACCGTCGGCTCCGTCGCCGCCCGATGCTGGTGCCGCTGGTCATCGAGGCGTAGCCCGCGCCGTCGCTGGCGCCACGCTCACCCGTGTCGCGCGCTCCCGCGCTGCCGCGCTCCCGCGCGTTCCGCGCCCGTTCCGCTCGTGCCGCGCCGTCGCCCGTTGCGCACCCGCTGGTGCCGTGCCCGTTCGCGCCACGCCCAGTTCATCGAGTTGGCGATTTTCGCTATTGGATCCGGAAATTTGCAACAAAAATCGCCAACTCGATGAACGGTGGTTTGCGGGGCCCGGTTTCTCTGACCGTCGCAGCGGGTGCGTCGGCGCGGCAGCGCCGCGGTGACGGTGGGTCGCCGTAGCCTGAATCTATGGCAACACGCAAGGCTTCGGCGCGCCCGAGTACCCCTCGCGGCGACGCGCAGCGCGGCGCAAAGCCGGCGCGCGCGGCTGCGACACGCACGACTGCGACCAAGGTCATCACCGCAGACCACGGCGACCGGCCCGGTCTGTTTGTGCGGGTATGGATGGCCCTCGCCCACCTTGCGGGCGGCGCATCCCGCGCGCTTGGTCCCGAGCGGCTTGAACCGCATGAACGTCGTGACGGACTCCCGTTCTTCTTGCTGTTGTTGGCAATCGCGGGCGCGGTGTTCGAGTGGTTCCTGATCAACAATGAGGTGGCTCAGACCCTCGACGCGTTCACCTTCGGCGGCTTGTTCGGTCGGGTGGCGTTTGCGCTGCCGGTGATCATGTTGATCTTTGCCGTCTGGCTCTTTCGGCACCCGGCGTCG
The DNA here is from genome assembly GCA_035764905.1 of Candidatus Lumbricidiphila sp. Classification (GTDB taxonomy): domain Bacteria; phylum Actinomycetota; class Actinomycetes; order Actinomycetales; family Microbacteriaceae; genus Agromyces. The sequence goes on from DASTYN010000005.1 coordinate 255,031, forward strand.
GTGCACGACAACACGCGCATCGGCATCGGCCTTGGGCTGTTGTTGTTGGTGGTCGCTGGTATCTGCCATCTCGTCACAGGGGCGCCGCAGCCGAGCCTCGGCATGCCGGTGCTGGCTCGCGCTGGTGGCATTCTCGGCTGGATGATCGGGCAACCGCTCTCGGCGCTGCTCACCGGTGGCTGGGCGATCGTGGTGCTCGTCGTGCTCGGGCTGCTGTCGCTGCTGATCATGACGAAAACCCCGCCGAACCGTATTGGGCGGCGCTTTCGTGAGTTGTATTCGTGGCTGTTCGGCGCGCCGGCGCCAGCTCCTGAGTCGGCGGAGCCAGGCGAGCCGCGCGGCCGTCGCGGTCGCAAGGGTGCGGCTGAGGCATCGGATGGCGACGCCGAAGAGTCGGCCGAGGCATCCGATCTGCCCTGGTGGCGTCGAAATGCGAGCAATCGCGAAGAAGACCCGGAGTTTGAGCAGGGCACCGACGACCTCTCGCGGGTGTTCGGGGCCGATGCCGCGGGTGGGTTTGCAAGCCCGATCGAGCAGCCGCAGTCGTACGAGACCGAGGTGCTTGCCGGCCTGAGCAGCGCAGAGGCCGCGCTTGCCGCGCACGGCGGAGTGCCCGCCGGCTCTGGCCTGCACGGCGATGACGAAGGTGCGACGGCTGTGCTCACCCCGCTCGTGCCGGGGCAGGTGCCCGGGGCATCCGGAACGCCCGTAGTAGGAATTCCCGGCGCGCCAGGCTCGCCGGGGACGCTGGTGCCTGGCGAACCGCAACCGGTGCGCCCGTACCACCTGCCAGCCGCTTCAACGTTGGCCGCAGGGGCGCCAGCGAAGAAGCGGTCGGCCGCGAACGATGAGGTCGTTCGCCAGATCACCGCGGTGCTCGAGCAGTTCTCGGTCGACGCGAAGGTGACCGGGTTCTCGCGCGGGCCGACAGTTACCCAGTACGAGATCGAGCTCGGCCTCGGTGTGAAAGTCGAGGCTGTTACCCGACTGACTGCGAACCTGTCGTACGCGGTGGCGTCGAACGAAGTACGAATTCTCGCGCCGATTCCTGGCAAGAGCGCGATCGGGATCGAGATTCCGAACACTGACCGCGAGATCGTGACCCTCGGCGATGTGCTGCGGTCAAATGCGGCCGAACATGCGACGCACCCGATGACGATCGGTGTTGGCAAAGACGTCGGCGGCGGATTCGTGGTCGCGAACCTGGCGAAGATGCCGCACTTGTTGGTCGCTGGTTCAACCGGTTCTGGCAAGTCGAGTTTCGTGAACTCGATGATCACGAGCCTGCTCATGCGGGCGCGTCCGGCCGATGTGCGCATGGTGCTGATCGACCCGAAGCGCGTTGAACTCGCCCCGTACGCCGGCGTGCCGCACCTGATCACGCCGATCATCACAAACCCGAAGAAGGCTGCCGAGGCGCTGCAGTGGGTCGTGAAAGAGATGGATATGCGGTACGACGACCTCGCGTCGTTCGGGTTCCGTCACGTCGATGACTTCAACAAGGCTGTTGTGGCGAACGAGATCGTGCTGCCAGCCGGCTCGGAGCGGGTGTTGAAGCCGTACCCGTACCTGCTCGTCGTGGTCGATGAGCTCGCCGACCTGATGATGGTCGCCCCGCGTGACGTCGAAGACTCGATTGTGCGCATCACGCAGTTGGCGCGTGCGTCGGGGATTCACCTCGTGCTCGCCACGCAGCGGCCATCGGTCGATGTCGTCACCGGTCTGATCAAGGCGAATGTGCCGTCGCGGCTCGCGTTCGCGGTGACGAGCGTCACCGACTCCCGCGTCATTCTCGACCAGCCGGGCGCCGACAAGTTGATCGGCCAGGGCGATGCGCTCTTCCTGCCGATGGGTGCGTCGAAAGCGATCCGCGTGCAGGGTGCCTGGGTGAGCGAGGCCGAAATTGAGCGGGTCGTGAAGCATGTCACCCGCCAAGAGCGGCCCGAATACCGGGAGGATGTCGCGGCCACCGTCGAACGCCGCGAGGTCGACTCTGACATCGGCGACGACCTCGAGCTGCTGCTCGCCGCCGCCGAGCTGGTGGTGTCGACGCAGTTCGGATCGACCTCGATGCTGCAGCGCAAACTGCGCGTTGGCTTCGCGAAAGCGGGGCGGCTCATGGATCTGCTCGAGTCCCGCGAGATCGTCGGCCCATCGGAGGGCTCGAAGGCCCGCGATGTGCTGGTGACGGCCGAGCAGTTGCCGGGAGTGCTCGCGCGGCTGCGCGGCGAACCGGATGCCTCGGCTCGCGCCGCGGCGTCGGCCGCTGCCGCGCCGATGGGCCCGCCGGCAGCGCCTGCGTCGGCTTCGTCTCCCGTTGACGACCGGTACGCCGACCCAGTCGGCCGCGCCTACGACGGCCTCGAAGAGGTCGAAGCCGAACCCGACGAGGATGCCTGGGGGCTCACCGGCCGTGACTAACGCAACTCCGGTCTCGAACTGGAACCTCCCGAACGCGATCACCGTCGTGCGCATTCTCATGGCGCCGGTGTGCTTCTGGCTGATGTTCGCCGACAACGGCGCGCTCGGCCCGCTGCGCTGGTGGGCCGCCGTGGTGTTCGTGGTAGCGATCGCGACCGACGGCATCGACGGACACATCGCGCGCTCGCGTGGGCTGATCACCGATCTCGGCAAACTGCTCGACCCAATCGCTGACAAACTGCTCACGAGCGGCGCGCTCATCTGCCTCTCGATCCTCGGCGAACTCTGGTGGTGGGTGACCGCGATCATCGTCGTGCGTGAGGTCGGCATCACCCTCTGGCGCATGGTCGAACTGCGCCGCGGCAACGTGGTGCCCGCATCGGGCGGCGGCAAGCTGAAAACCGTCGTGCAGGCGGTTGCGATCGCGCTCGCGCTGTTCCCGCTCTGGGTTCCGCTCGGCGAGTGGATGCACTGGGTGAACTGGTTGGTGATGGGCCTCGCGCTGGTGCTCACAGTCTGGTCGGGGGTCGCGTACCTGGTCGCGGCGGCCCGGGCAAAGCGCACGGCATAACGAATGGATGCCTCGGCCGCACTCATCGCAGCCCTCACCCGTCGCGGCTGGCGGGTCGCGGTCGCCGAGTCGCTCACCGGCGGGTTGCTCGTCGCTGAACTCACGAGTGTTCCGGGAGCGTCAGCAGCTGTGAGCGGGGGAGTCGTCGCATACGACGTCGAGGTGAAGTCGTCGGTGCTGGGGGTCGACGCCGAGTTGCTCGCACGCGTCGGCCCCGTGGATGCAGAGGTTGCTCGCCAACTCGCCGAGGGTGTGCGGCACGCCCTGGCCGTCGGCGGCTCCGCCGCCGACCTGGGCATCGCAACCACCGGGGTTGCCGGCCCCGACCCGCACGGCGGGTTCAAACCGGGCACCGTGTGGCTCGGGGCATCCATTCGGGGTGAACTGCACGCTTTGCCGCTCAACCTGGCGGGCACGCGAGATGAGATTCGGTCGCAGACGGTGGTGCGAGCCATCCGATGGGTGAATGAATTACTTGGGGTCTGAACAGTCGATGGGCCAGACCTGCCCAGCCACGCGAAAACTGAGCTCCTCCCCAACTGCGGAATATGAGCGGGTGTTCAACCGTTACATGTGGCGAGCAGCGAAGCCGCTCAAAATGTGGGACGCTGGATCTACCCAAGGTTTGGTCAGGTACAGTGTCCCTCCCGAACGATGGCAGATAGGCAGAGGAGGCCCCGATGGTCCTGGTTCGACAGGAACTCGGCGAAGTACTGAGGGACTTTCGTCTGCAAAAGGGGCGCACCCTGCGTCAGGTCGCGAGCACCGCGTCGGTGGCGCTCGGCTACTTGAGCGAGTTGGAGCGCGGTCAGAAAGAGGCCTCGAGCGAGATTCTGGCTTCGGTTGCTGACGCCCTTGGTGTGCCGGTTTCGGTGATCATGCACGAGGTTGGCGACCGCATCGCGGTCGTTGAAGGCATTGCGCCGTCGTATGTGGCCAACGGCCTCGACGCGCTGGTGAAGTCGGCGCAGGTGCCGGACTCGCTGCCAGATGACCTGGTTGCCGAGTTCGACGAGATGGTGCTGCGCTAACCAGCGCGATATTCGCGCGTGAAGCTGCAGGAGTTCGAACGCGCGGTTCGCGACGAATTCGGCGCCGGGTATGGCGCTGTTGTGCGGCGCGACTTGGTGTTGCCCGATTTCGGCGGCACCGCTGATGAGGCGCTCGGGCGAGGAATTCCAGCTCGGGATGTTTGGCTTGCGCTGTGCCAAGCGACGGATGTCCCGCCCGCGCGTTGGTATGGCGCTGGGCGCCCCGCGCCGAAGCCGACGGCGTAACTCGCCTCGCTGATACGGCGTGTCGTTCGAACATGTGTTCGAACGGGCGTAGTCTCCTCAACAAGCGGTGATTCACACGAATCATGCACTTGAACTCAGCCGCCGATCAGCGTGTCGGTGGGTCGTTCTAGCGTCGCAAGTGTCAAACACCGACCGCCTTGTCGCGAAACGTGCCGGTTCCGGCCGGTCACGGGGAACGACAGTCGATAGGCAGCAACCCATCAACCAAGGAGCATCACATGCCATCACCAGCTGAGCGCGAGAAGGCGCTCGAAACTGCACTTGCCCAGATCGATCGCCAGTTCGGCAAAGGCTCAGTCATGCGCCTTGGCAGCGAAGATCGTGCACCAATCGAGGTCATTCCGACCGGGTCGATTGCGCTCGACGTTGCCCTTGGCGTTGGCGGGTTACCACGTGGCCGCATCGTTGAGATCTACGGTCCAGAGTCGTCGGGTAAGACGACGCTGACCCTCCACGCGATTGCGAATGTGCAGCGCGCCGGCGGCATTGCCGCCTTCATTGACGCGGAGCACGCCCTCGACCCTGACTACGCCAAGAAGCTTGGCGTCGACATCGACTCGCTGCTCGTGTCACAGCCTGACACCGGTGAACAGGCGCTTGAAATCGCCGACATGCTCGTGCGTTCGGGCTCGATCGACCTCGTCGTCATCGACTCGGTGGCTGCCCTCGTGCCGCGCGCCGAAATCGAAGGCGAAATGGGCGACTCGCATGTCGGTCTTCAGGCTCGCCTCATGTCGCAGGCGCTCCGCAAGCTCACCGGTGGGCTGAACCAGACCAAGACCACCGCGATCTTCATCAACCAGTTGCGCGAGAAGATCGGCGTCTTCTTCGGTAGCCCAGAGACCACCGCCGGTGGAAAGGCCCTGAAGTTCTACGCTTCGGTGCGTCTCGACATTCGCCGTATCGAGACCCTGAAAGACGGTCAAGAGGCCGTCGGTAACCGCACCCGCGTGAAGGTCGTCAAGAACAAGATGGCGCCGCCGTTCAAGCAGGCCGAGTTCGACATTCTGTTCGGCATCGGTATCTCGCGCGAAGGCTCGCTCATCGACTACGGCGTCGACCAGGGCATCGTCAAGAAGTCGGGCTCGTGGTACACCTACGACGGCGACCAGCTCGGTCAGGGTAAAGAGAATGCCCGCACCTTCCTGCTGCAAAACCCAGACATCGCCAACGACATCGAGCACAAGATCCTCGACAAACTCGGCATCGGGGCTGGCGCGAAGGCCGAAGTGCCATCAAACGTCGCCGCCATCGCTGAGCGTCGCGGCGCATAGCGAGCAAGTGAATCGTGGACTGGGGTGAGGCGATGAGCAACGAAACAGGCGAACGCCTCGCCGCAGTCACGTATTTGCCCGGGGTCGAGCGTGATCGCCACACCGAGACCGGCATCGAGCGTGATGAGCGGATCGACCGGCTGGTCGTCGCGCGGCTTCGCCGTTCCTCGCTGTCGGTTTCTGAAGTGCGTTCGGTGCTCGGTGAACACGGTCTGCCCGCCGACGAGATCGACGAATGGATCGAACGATACGAGCGCCTCGGGTATTTGAACGACGTGCGGCTGGCCGAGCAAGTTGTTCATAAGGCAAGCTCACGGCGTGGATTCGGTTCAGGCGCACTGCGCTCAGAACTTCGACGCCGCGGGATTGACCGCGACCTTGCGGCCGAAGCAGTCGATGCGCTCGATGGCGACGCCGAACGGGCGAACGCAGCCGAAGTGGCCGAGCGTCGTGCCCGGCAGTTACTTGGGCTCGATCGAGCGACTGCTGAGCGGCGGCTCAGCGCGTTTCTCATGCGTCGGGGCTACTCCGGTGACGTGATCCGTGAGGCCGTGGCATCCGCGTTGCCTCGCTGAGGCTGGCCACCCGGGGTGCCGCAGGCCCGGGTCGGGCGAGCGGCTGGTGAGGGTAGGGTTACCTAACTCGTACACTGGAACCTGATCATGACCCTTCTGCCAGATGTCCACCGTGCAACGACGTTGCCAGCCGCCGTGCAATTGCCGGCGAGCGAGGCGTCGCCGCGCACCTACGAGGTGCGCACCTACGGGTGTCAGATGAACGTGCACGACTCGGAGCGGCTGTCGGGCTCGCTCGAGGCCGCTGGCTACGTGCCGGCAAACGGTGCAGAAGCAGACGTCGTCGTGATCAACACCTGCGCGGTGCGCGAGAACGCCGATAACAAGCTCTACGGCAACCTCGGCTATCTCGCCTCGGTGAAGCGCAAGCACGCTGGCATGCAGATCGCCGTCGGTGGTTGCCTCGCCCAGAAAGATAAGCACGTCATTCTCGAGAAGGCGCCGTGGGTCGACGTCGTCTTCGGCACGCACAATATGGGCGCCCTACCGAGCCTGCTCGAACGTGCTCGGCACAATGACGCCGCTGAGATCGAGATTCTCGACGCGCTTGAGACGTTCCCATCGACGCTGCCGACGAAGCGTGACTCGACCTACAGCGGGTGGGTGTCGATCTCGGTCGGCTGCAACAACACCTGCACGTTCTGCATCGTGCCCGCGCTTCGCGGCAAAGAGAAAGACCGCCGCCCTGGCGAGATCCTCGCCGAGATTCAGGCGCTCGTTGACGATGGTGCCATCGAGGTCACGCTGCTCGGGCAGAACGTGAATTCGTACGGCGTCGAGTTTGGCGACCGTGGTGCGTTCGCGAAACTGCTGCGCGCGGCCGGGCAGATCGAGGGGCTCGAGCGCATTCGGTTCACCAGCCCGCATCCAGCTGCGTTCACCGATGACGTGATCGACGCGATGGCCGAGACGCCAGCGGTGATGCCGCAGCTCCACATGCCGCTGCAATCGGGCTCCGACCGCATTCTCAAGGCGATGCGCCGGTCGTACCGGGCCGAGAAGTTCCTCGGCATTCTCGACAAGGTGCGCGCGCGCATTCCGAACGCCGCGATCACCAGCGACATCATCGTCGGATTCCCCGGCGAAACCGAAGCAGACTTCCAAGAGACTCTGCGCGTGGTCGAAGCCGCGAAGTTCGCGACCGCGTTCACGTTCCAGTACTCGATTCGCCCGGGTACGCCCGCCGCGACCATGGAGGACCAGGTTCCGAAAGCGGTCGTGCAGGAGCGCTACGAACGGCTCGCGGCTCTCCAAGACCGCATTTGCCTCGAGGAGAACGAGAAGCTCATCGGGCGCACGGTCGAGTTGCTGGTCGCCACCGGCGAAGGCAAAAAAGACGCCGAAACGCACCGCATGTCGGGCCGTGCCGAAGACTCCCGGCTCGTGCACTTCGAGGTGCCCGATGGTTCACCGGTGCCACGGCCAGGCGATGTCGTCGCGGTCACCATCACCGAAGCCGCTCCGTTCTACTTGATCGCTGATTCATCGAATGGTGCGCCCCTCGCTGTGCGGCGCACGCGCGCGGGCGACGCCTGGGACCGCGAGCAAGCCGAGTCGTGTGGCGTGCCAACGTCAGGTGCGGGCACCGCATCTGGTGGCGTTGGTCGGGTGTCACTTGGGCTGCCTGTGCTGCGGGTCAACGCCGCCTCCACCTCCGGCGCAATCGGCGCCGCCGAGCACGGGCACGCCGATGGCCACGACAACGCTCACGACCTCTCCGGTGTGCCGCGTGTTGGCACCCTCCCGATCTACGACGTCACCGACGGCGTCCGCACCGGACACCAGCACTAACGTGACCCTGATCGCCATCGTCGGCGCGACCGGCACCGGCAAATCCGCGTTCGCGCTCGACCTCGCCGAGGCTTTTGGCCGCCTTGACCGCCCCGTCACCGTGATCAACGCCGACGCCATGCAGCTCTACCGCGGCATGGATATCGGCACCGCAAAGTTGCCGCTCGCAGAGCGGCGCGGAGTGCCCCACGAACTGCTCGATGTGCTCGACGTCACCGACGAGGCATCCGTCGCCCGATACCAAACCGAGGCGCGGGGCGCCGTTGAGCGCGCGACCGCCGATGACGGGGTGGCGCTGCTCGTTGGTGGTTCGGGGCTCTACGTGTCGAGTGTGATTCACGACTTTCGCTTTCCGGGCATGTCGCCCGAGATTCGTGCGCGACTCGAGGCTGAGGTCGAGGCATCCGGGGTTGCGCCACTGCTTGCGCGCCTGCGTGAACTCGACCCGCCGACCGCCGACGCGGTTGACCCCGACAACTTCCGCCGGGTCATCCGCGCACTTGAAGTGATCGAGCTGACCGGTGAACCGAAGGCCGCCCGCCTGCCCGATACGCCCGTGCCGTGGCGGCCGCACCGGGTCGTGCACCTGCGCAGCGACCGTGCCACGCTCATCGAACGACTCGACCGGCGCGTCGAACAAATGTGGGCCGATGGGCTGACCGACGAGGTGTCGCGGCTGATTCCGCTCGGCATCGAACGCGGGGTCACCGCGAGCAAAGCGATCGGCTACGCGCAGGCGATCGCCGAGGTACAAGGTCGGATGCCTCGCGCCGAAGCCATCGCCGAGACGCAACAGTTCACCCGCGTGTACGCCAGGCGGCAGGTGAGTTGGTTCAAGCGGTACCCGGACCTCATCACGCTCGACGCCGACGATGTGGTCGCGCGGAGCGCTGAAATAGCGATGCTGGTCGCCGAGGAGTAGGCCACAGCAGTTCACCGATAAAGTGCCGTTTCCGCTGTCACCGTGGTCGGTGGGTGCGGCAATGGGGTTCCAATCCTAAGGGTTTGTCCCGCATGGCAGCAGAGCCTCTTGGTAGGCCGAACCGCCGCCGCCGGGGCTGCCGTTTGGAAAGACTGCACTGCTCGTGACAACCATTCTGAAAGTGGTGTTGCGCAGGTCGGCGCAGACAACCTCAACCGACGTCTGGGTGAGTGAACTTACTCCGTAATTCTGGTTGTTGAACGGCCCCCCTACCTGTTGAAGCCCCCACCACACTGTCTTGTACATCCTCGTGCTCATCGAAATGCTCGTCATCGGCACAGTGCATGTCGTCTTGGGCTTGCCTCCCGCAGTGCCGTATGGGTACTCCCATCCAGAGGTTCGTTTGTACACGCTCCCGGTATCGAGCGTGCATGACATCCCGGTGGTGGCGGTCGGGGCGGAAACGTTGGCCGGGTTGTTGAGCGTCGCCGACGTGTTCGGCCCGAAACTGGTGCCTCTCTTTGGCAACGCCTGTACCTGGTCCCATGTGAGGTCGTTAGGCCCGGGCGGCGGGACCGACGAATCATACTTGGGTGCGCCGTTTGGCGGCGCTGCGGGGCCCGCTGTGGCGAGGGCGGGGCCTCCGCTCGCGATCATTCCGACCACAAGTATTGCTCCGGCGAAAACACTTACTTTGCGCATGTGGATCCCTTCAGCTTGACCGTCCCCAATTTGGGCGATTCGGTTGCGCCTAGACTGCCCCCCCCCTTGAGTCGATTGTCAATGGGTACGTGCGTGGGTATGCTTCCGGCATGATTGACCGCGTCTGGATCGTGCAGCATGACAGCTCGCCCAACGAGACAGTTCTTGGCGTGTTCGCGACCATGCAAGAGGCCCACGAATTCGCCGAAACGGTTGGCAAGCGATTTCCGAACGGCGCGATCTTCACCAGTTATCCCATCGGCTATCGATACGACCAGCCACCGCACTCGACCCAATTCTTTCCGGACGACCCCACGTAGTCGAGCGGCGTCTCTCCAAGCCCACCCAGCGAGACACCGCACAGCTGGGTCTCGATCAGCAGCGGCTACCGGTCATGGCGACCGTCGGTCGTACGGCCCATAAACTGGGCGAATGGCGTTTGACGTTCGGTTCACCAAGGGGCACGGCACTGGCAACGACTTTGTGCTGTTCGCCGACCCGGATGGCGCGAACGAACTCACCGCCGAGCGCGTGCGCGTACTCGCAGATCGCCACTTCGGAGTCGGTGCCGACGGCGTGATCCGCGCGGTGCGCACCGAGAAGATCTTCGTCGGGCTCGCGCAAGCGCGCGAAGCCGACTGGTTCATGGACTACTGGAACGCCGACGGCACCACCGGTGAAATGTGCGGCAACGGCATCCGGGTGTTCGTCGCGTACTTGATCGACGCGGGGCTCATCGAGTTGCCGGTCGGGTCGAAGGTGAACATCGGCACGCGTGCCGGTGTGAAAACAGTCGTGCGCACCGCGAACGGGTACGAGGCTGACCTCGGCGTTTGGAAATTGGATGGCTCTGAGCCGCTCGTTCGCGGCAAGGGGCTGGCTGTTTCGCGACCCGGGCTCGGCATCGACGTCGGCAACCCGCACGTGGTCGTCGCGGTCGCTGATGACGAAGAACTCGACGGCATCGACCTGACGTACGTGCCGCGGCTCGACCCGGAGCCCGAGGCTGGTGCCAACGTTGAATTTGTGGTGCCGGCCGAGCCGCTCGTTGAAAACGGGACCGGGCGCATTCGCATGCGCGTGCATGAGCGCGGCGCAGGGGAGACCCTGTCGTGTGGCACCGGGGCGGTCGCGTCGGCGTTGGCCGTGCGGTCCTGGGCCGGCGAGGGTGCGCCGGATGTCTGGCGCGTGCAGGTTCCCGGCGGCGTCCTTGGCGTGCGGGTGGTCACCGAGCCTGATGGTGAGCATGCGTTGCTCTCGGGGCCAGCGGATCTGGTGTTCGACGGGGTTGTCACGCTCGCGTAACTCTCGCGGCCGGTTGGCCGACAGCCACGCATCACCCAGCAAATCCCAAGGTCTGGGCGTAGCCTGAAGGCAGGTCAGACGTCAAAGACGCCCGGGAATGGGGTTGTGATGAGACAGCGTTTGCTCGGAATTGTCATGCTCGGTGCTGCCGTGTGCCTGGCCGGATGTGCCTCGAGCGCGGGTGTGCCACCCACCTCAGGTTCGTCGACGATCACGGTTTCTGAGGGTGGTCCTGCCGACGACTTCAAACAAGACGGGCGCTTCGTCGTGGAGTCTGCGACGTCAGCGTTTTTCGTGATCGGCGGATCCGGGTCATGCCCGCCGCGCTTCACCGGAGCGACGCTGGTAGGCGGCACCCTCGAAATTCACGAGCGCCCATTTCCGCGTGATCGCGTCTGCACCATGGACTACCGCCTGTACAAGTACGTGCTGACGTCGGCGACCGCGGCGTTCGCGAACGACCTGACCGTCAAATTGACGGTGGATGGCACGCCCAAACAGCTCAGTGTCGAGGGCCGGTCGTACTGACCTCGATCACGCGGAACCCCTTCGACGAACCCGAGCGTGACACGCGGTACCCGTCAGCGAAGGTCGTGGCGAGCCAGGTCTGGAGCGAGTCGGCGCCGAGATGCTTCTGCACTACGAGGTAGGCCGAGGCGTCGTTGCCGAGTCGGGGGAGCCAGGTGAGCAACAGCTCGTGCAGTGCCTCTTTGCCCACGCGGATCGGTGGGTTGGACCAGATGGTCTCGAACGAGACATCCGATGGCACTTCGTCGGGCAGGCAGGCTCGCACGTTGGTGAGGCCGAGGAGGGCCGCGTTGCGGCGCACGAGGTCGAGGGCGCGTTCGTTGATGTCGACTGCCCACACCGTGGCATCCGGTGCCTCGGTCGCCATCGTTAGGGCGATCGGGCCCCAACCGCACCCCAGGTCGAGCAGGTTGCCGGTCAGTGGCGGCTTTGGAGCGTCATAGAGCAACACCGCGGTTCCGGCGTCGATGTGCTCGGGGCTGAATACGCCACCTGCGGTGAAGAGCTCAACGTCCCGACCTGAAATGCGCACGTTGACGCGGCGAAGCGCCGAATCGTCGACGGCCTTTGACGCGAAGTAGTGCTCGTGTTCCGGGTTTTGGGCCATCCCGCCACGGTATCAAGCCCGGCGCCTTGGCGATGCGTCCCAACGTCTGGCAGCCTGTCCACCCATCCACGCATCCACGAATCCACGAATCCCCGAATCCATCGAACTACGCGAAGTTGTCGCCGATTCGACCTCAGTAGCGACAACGTCGCGTAGTTCGATGCAGGGCCGGAGGCCGGGGAGGCTCCGGGCGGCGGTAGCCTGGAAGCAGATGACTACACATGAACCTGACGACGCCGTCGATCGAATCCTCAAGGCCGCCGATGCGCGAGCCGGGGTAGTGCGGTTCAACGCGGGTGAGACGCCAGGCGGTACCGGCCGGTTCAGCGCCGCCGATGCGACGTCGATTCAGGATGGCTCTCGCCCCACAGATTCGTTCACCGACGGTGATCAGAGCGAGCGCGAAGACCGCGCCGCGCTGCGCCGGGTTGGTGGGCTGTCGACCGAACTGCAAGACGTCACCGAGGTCGAATACCGGCAGCTACGCCTCGAGAACGTCGTGCTCATTGGTGTGTACGCCCAGGGCTCGCTCGACGACGCCGAAAACTCGATGCGCGAACTTGCCGCGCTCGCTGAAACCGCGGGCGCTCGGGTGCTCGACGGTGTGCTGCAGCGCAGGCCGCACCCTGACCCATCCACATATCTCGGCCGTGGCAAGGTCGAAGAACTCCGCCACATTGTGGCCGCGGTCGGAGCCGACACCGTCGTTGCCGACACCGAACTTGCCCCCAGCCAGCGGCGTGCGCTTGAAGATGCCGTGAAGGTCAAGGTGATCGACCGCACCGCGGTGATTCTCGACATTTTCAGCCAGCACGCGAAGAGCCGTGAGGGCAAGGCGCAGGTCGAGCTCGCCCAAATGCAGTACCTGCTCCCGCGCTTGCGTGGGTGGGGTGAGTCAATGTCGCGCCAGGCCGGTGGGCAGGTCTCCGGCGGCGCCGGTATGGGCTCGCGTGGTCCGGGTGAGACGAAGATCGAACTCGATCGGCGACGTATTCACACCCGCATGGCGAAGCTTCGTAAGCAGATCGCCGAGATGAAGCCAGCCCGTGAGGCAAAGCGCGCGAACCGGAAGCGGAATGCCGTGCCATCCGTTGCCATTGCCGGCTACACGAACGCTGGCAAATCGAGCATGCTGAACCGCATTACCGGTGCCGGCGTGCTTGTCGAGAACGCGCTGTTCGCGACCCTTGACGCCACTGTGCGTCGCAACACCACGAGTGATGGGCGCATCTACACGATCGCCGACACCGTCGGGTTTGTGCGCAACCTGCCGCATCAACTGGTCGAGGCGTTTCGTTCGACGCTTGAGGAAGTCGGCGACGCCGACCTCATTGTGCACGTCGTCGACGCAGCGCACCCCGATCCCGCAGCGCAGATTGCGACCGTCCGCCATGTCATCGCGGATGTCGGCGCGAACGACGTGCCTGAACTCATCGTGTTCAACAAGTGCGATCTGATCACCGAAGACGAGCGGCTGGTGTTGCAGGGTCTGGCCCCGAACGCGGTATTCGCCTCGGCTCGTACCGGCGAGGGTATCGATGCGGTGCTCGCAGCGATCGCCGAGCTGTTGCCAGACCCGGCCGTCGCGGTTGACGTGTTGGTGCCCTACGACCGAGGTGACATCGTTTCGCAGCTGCACGAGCAGGGGCGAGTGATCGAGGTCAGCCATGACGAACACGGCACCCGGATTCAGGCTCTGGTGTCGGCTGATTTCGCGGCGCACCTTGAGCGGTACCGCGTCGCGCACGCCGGTTGAGCGGTCGCCGCGATCGCGCGTCGGCTGATTACCGGAGCGCCGCGGCGAGCACGCACACGCCCGCCGCGCCAACTGGATCTACTGGTCCGACCCCTGTAGGCTCGCACCCGTTGCCGGGACGTCAAGGTCGAAGTAGCCCGGCGCGAAGGGTGAGCGATGACGGTTGCGGCTGAACAGGTCTGCACGGTGTGGCACGTTGCCATCACGGGCGACGATGCGAATGACGGCAGCGCCCAGCGCCCGTTCCGCTCGATCTCCGCCGGAGCTGCCGTGGCTCGGCCCGGTGACACGGTGTTGGTGGATGCCGGTACCTACCGTGAGCGAATTGACCCGCCGCGCGGCGGCACCGAGGGAAACCCGATCACCTATGCCACCGTCGCTGGCGCGAAGGTGGTCATCACCGGATCTGAGCAGTTCACGAACTGGATCGAACTCGGCGCGAACCTTTGGCAGCTCACGGTGCCGAGCGCGGTGTTCGGCGACTTTAACCCGTACGCCGAGGTTGTGCATGGCGACTGGATCTTGAACCGGCGCCGCCTGCACCGGCGCGGTATGGTGTTCATCGCAGGTGAGTGGACGCCAGAGGTCACGACGGTTGAGGCGGTCACGAACGCGGCCGGCGCCGTGTGGACGTCGCAGGTTGACGGGCTCGTCGACCGCCCGCTTCCCAAGCCATGGGGCATCGAAGGGCATGCGGCGTTCGACCCGGCCGAATTCGACCCGGCCGGTAACACGACGATCACGTTGCGGGTGCCAGCGGGTGTGAACCCGAACGATGGCAGTGTCGAGGTCGCGGTGCGACCGACGGTGTTCACGCCGACCCGTGAACACATCGACTTCATCACCGTGCGCGGCTTCGAACTGCGCAACGCGGCGACGAACTGGGTGGCTCCGACGTCGGGCCAGCAGGGGCTCATCACCGCGTACTGGAGCCGCGGCTGGGTGATCGAGGACAACGAGATCTGCTACTCCCGCTGCGCCGGCATTGCGCTTGGCAAGAACCACGACGAGTTCGACGGTGAGCGCGGCACCACCGATGGTTACTACGAAACCATCGCCACCGCGCTTGACCGTGACAGCTGGTCACGCGAGACGATTGGCTCGCATGTGGTTCGCAACAACCAGATTCACCACTGCGGGCAGGTCGGCATCGTCGGCTCGCTCGGCTGTGCCTTCAGCACGATCGAGGGCAACGAGATTCACGACTGCAACGCACAGGGTATTTGGGCTGGTGCCGAGATGGCGGGCATCAAACTGCACGGCGCGCTTGACGTCGTGATCCGTGGCAACCATTTCTGGCGCTGCGGCGAGCCCGCCGCGATCTGGCTCGACTGGATGGCTCAGGGCACCCAAGTCGTCGAGAACTTCTTCCACGAGAACATGCGTGACATGTTCACCGAGGTGAACCATGGTCCGCTGCTCATCGCGAACAACGTGATGCTGTCAGACAAGGCACTGCTGACGAACTCTCGCGGGCTCGGCGTGGTGCATAACCTGATCCTGGGAGACGTCGAAATTCTGGATGACGCACGTGAGACGCCGTACATGCAGCCGCATTCCACCGCGTTGGTGCAGATGAAGCGACGCTGTGACGTCGGCGACGCCCAGTGGATGGCGAACCTGGTCGTGCGCATCGGCGACCTTGCGGCGTACGACAAGGCGGAGGACGAGCTGCCAGTGCGTGTTGACGAGGGGCAAGAACTTCTCGCTGCCGCAGAAATGGCCGACCACACGAGGCTGGAGCTCCTGATCGACCTCGAACGGCGTGGCGATGCCTGGTTCCTGCGTATCGACCAAGGTGCGCAACACTCAACCCCGACTCTGCCACGGTTGACGGGGGACTCACTTCGACCAGCATTGGTGCCGGCGCAGCGATTCGAGAATTCGGATGGCTCGGATCTCGACCTTGCGCACGACTACTTCGGCGCCGAGCGCGGCGAGTTGACCGCCGCGGGGCCATTCGCGTCACCAGCCATTGGCACCATCCAGGTCTGGCCCCGACGCTAGCGGCGAGGTGATGTCACGTCCCGTCACACAGGTGCCAGCCGGGGCTAACTCACCTACACTCAAAATGATCGTTGACGCGCACCATCGCGTCTTGGAGCGACCGCCGAGCCCGGCACCCGCCCGCGAGAGATCCGGATTCCCGGATGTCGCGGAGTGCCCGCGCTATGACGTACCTCCAAGGAGCAACTATGAACGCATCTGGTGCCAACGCACCCCGCGTGTCATTCGAGCTGTTCCCGCCGCGCAGTGATGCGGCCGCGATCGCACTCGGTCGCTCGATCGACCGGCTCGCCGACGTTGACCCGGCGTTCTTCTCGGTCACATTCGGCGCGGGTGGGTCGTCGCGCGATCGTTCGCTCACGGTGCTGCGCTACATCTTGGAGCACACCGAGGTGCACCCGATGGCGCATCTCACCTGCGTTGGGCTGACCCACGCCGAGGCGAACGCGCTCGTGCGGCAGTTCCTTGATGCGGGCATTACGAGCTTTCTTGCGTTGCGCGGCGACCCGCCAGCGGGCACTGACTTCGAGTCGAACGTTGGCATCGGCGATCTCGGTTCGGCCGCAGAACTGGTGCAACTGATTCACCGCGTCCAAGAGGAGCGGCAGCAGTTCGACCCGGACTTCGGTCCGGGCCCGACCTGGGCGCGCGACCCGCGGCTGCCAGACCCCCGGCGACCACTGGGTGACGATGCGCGGCTGCGGATTGCCGTGGCAACGGCACCCACGGGGCATCCGCAATCTCGCGATCTGCATCAAGATGTTGACGCGCTCCTCGCAAAAGAGGCGGCCGGCGCTGAGCTCGCGATTACGCAGCTGTTTTGGCGCGTTGAGGACTACACGCACTTCGTCGATCTTGCCCGCGCCAGCGGTGTGACGATGCCGATCCTCCCGGGCATCATGCCGGTCACCAACGCGAAGCGACTCGCACGTCTCACCGAACTCACCGAGGTTGAGCCGCCCGCGGCGCTCACCGCCGGGCTCAACACTGGCGACGAGGCATCCGCTGCCGAATTTGGCATTGCCTACGCCACCGACCTCGCCGAACGCCTCATCGAGGCCGACGCGCCGGGCCTTCACCTGTACACCTACAACCGTCACGAAACGGTGCTCGAAGTGATCGGCCGCCTTGGGCTCGCCACTTCCCGCGCCACCCCCGAAAGGAACACCGCACGCCCATGACCGCCGCATTTCCAACCGGAACGATTCTCGGTTATCCCCGCATTGGCCGCCGCCGCGAGCTGAAGACCGCCGTCGAGGCGTTCTGGGCCGGCAAGACCGACGCTGCAGCGCTCGAAGCCACCGCCGCCAGCCTGCGCGCAGCGACCCGCGACCGCCTCGCCGCCCTTGGCCTCGGCAAGACCGACTCGTCGATTCCTGAGTCGTTCTCGTACTACGACCAGGTGCTCGACACCACGGTCGCCGTTGGCGCACTGCCGACCCGCTTCGAGCGTCTTCGCCAGGCGGATGGCTCGCTCGACCTCGCCGGCTACTTCACCGTGGCCCGTGGTGAGGGCGATGACGCACCACTCGAAATGACGAAGTGGTTCGACTCGAACTACCACTACCTCGTGCCAGAAATTGGCCCAGACACCAACTTCTCGCTGCACGCTGAGCGCATTCTTGGCCAGTTCACCGAGGCGAAGGCCGCTGGTTACCTCACCCGTCCGACGATCGTCGGCCCGGTCACCTACCTGCTCCTTGCGAAGGCAGCGGATGGCGCGCCAGCGGACTTCCGCCCGATCTCGCGTCTCGCCGACCTGCTCCCGGTGTACGTCTCGCTGCTTGCTGCGTTGAAGGCTGCTGGCGCTGAGTGGGTGCAGCTTGACGAGCCGGCGCTCGTGAGCGAATCGATCGATGAGCCACGTGAGCACGTGCTCGCGTCAGTTACCCACGCCTACGACGCACTCGGTGCACTCGAGAACCGCCCGGCGATCTTCGTTGCCGCCCCATACGGCTCACTCGACGACGCACTCGATGTGCTCGCGCCGACCCCGGTCGACGCGATCTCGTTCGACCTCGTTCGCGGCGCGCTGCCGACCGAACTGAACCCGGTCACCGCCGAAGCACTCGCGACGAAGACCCTCGTTGCCGGTGTGGTCGACGGCCACAACATCTGGCGCGGCGACCTCGAGAAGGCGTTCGCGCATGTTGAGGCCCTGCAGTCGCTCTCGTCGAACGTCGCGGTGTCGACCTCGACCTCGCTGCTACACGTGCCGCACGACACCGCCGATGAGCAGAAGCTCGACCAGCGTCTTGTCTCGTGGTTGGCATTCGCCGACCAGAAGGTGGCCCAGGTTGCGACCCTGGCTCGCGGTCTGGTGAACGGACGTGACGCCATCGAGGCTGAGCTCGCCGAGGCATCCGCTGCGCTTGCCGACCGTGCTGGCGCCCCGGGTGTGCGCGTGCAGGCTGTGCGCGACCGCCTTGCGGCGCTTACCCCCGCCGACTCGACCCGTTCGGCGTACGAGACCCGCGTTGCCGCGCAGGAGAGCCTGAACCTGCCGCCGCTGCCGACCACGACGATCGGGTCGTTCCCGCAGACCGGTGACATTCGCCGCGCGCGTGCCCGACTCATCAAGGGTGAGCTGAGCGAGGCCGAGTACACCAAGCTCATGCAGGACGAGGTCAAGCGTGTGGTTGAGCTGCAGGAGCGCATCGGCTTCGACGTGCTCGTGCACGGTGAGCCAGAGCGCAACGACATGGTGCAGTACTTCGGCGAGCAGCTCGACGGCTTCGCGGTCACCGAGCACGGCTGGGTGCAGTCGTACGGTTCGCGCTGCACGCGTCCGTCGATTCTCTGGGGCGATGTGTCGCGGCCAGCGCCGATGACGGTTGAGTGGGCCGAGTACGCCCAGTCGCTCACGTCGAAGCCGATGAAGGGCATGCTCACTGGCCCGGTGACGATCCTCGCCTGGTCGTTCGTTCGCGACGACCAGCCGCTGCGCGACACCGCCAACCAGGTCGCCCTCGCGCTGCGCGATGAGGTCACCGACCTCGAAGCCGCTGGTATTCGGGTGATTCAGGTCGACGAGCCGGCGCTGCGCGAGCTGCTGCCGCTCAAGAACGCTGACCACGCCGATTACCTCGACTGGTCGGTCACGTCGTTCCGCATTGCGACCGCTGGCGCGGCCGACGCGACCCAGATTCACACCCACCTCTGCTACTCGGAGTTCGGCGTGATCATCGACGCGATCCTCGGTCTCGACGCCGACGTCACCTCGATCGAGGCGGCCCGCTCGCGCATGGACGTCGTCGACGACCTTGAGCGCAGCGGCTTCTCGCACGGGGTTGGCCCGGGTGTGTACGACATTCACTCGCCGCGCGTGCCGTCGACCGCTGAGGTGCAGTCGTTGCTCGAGAAGGCTGTCGGGGCAATCCCGGCGTCGCGCCTCTGGGTCAACCCGGACTGCGGCCTGAAGACCCGCGGCTACGACGAGACGGTGGAGTCGCTCGAGCACATCCTCGAAGCAACCCGCGCGGTGCGCGCCACGCTGTAGGCGGCTCGCGCCACTTCGGTGGTGCCACTCAATTCCACGGGGTCGGATGGTTCGCGCCATCCGGCCCCGTTTTTCGTGCGTGGCCGTCTCGGGCGATTTGGCACCATTTGCGGGATTGGACCGCCCGGCTCGATAACTGAACCTCATCGAGTTGCCGGGTTTTGTTGTATTTTCCGCCGTTGACCAACAAATTTCGGGAACTCGATGTCGGGTGGTCGCCTCGGCTGATGAGATCGCCGCAGATCTGGGAGTGGCTCAGGGGACGGCCGCGAAGGCATACCGGCTGTTGGAGCAAGACGGCCTGGTTACCACCCGCACTGGGGCGGGAACACGAGTGGCCGCATCCGCTGCGCTGCTGCCACGCACCATCATCACGCGCATACGAGATCTCGTCGATGACGGATCAACCGCTGGCGCAAATCTCGACGACGTGATCAGCGTGCTTCGAGCGATGTGGCCGACAAACCACACTTCGTGAGCAAATCCAACAGCTTGGCCTGATGTTGCAGCGGAAGGCCACTGGTTGTTCGTGCGCCGGGTGCGCCTGCGCCGGACTTAGACCGAGCGCAACACCGCGACGACCTTGCCGAGCACCTCGGCGAAGTCACCGACAATCGGTTCGAACGCCGAGTTGCGGGGGAGGAGCCAGGTGTGGCCGTCGCGCTGTTTGAAGACCTTGACGGTGGCCTCGCCATCCAACATTGCGGCGACGATATCGCCGTTCTCAGCGTCTCGTTGCTGCCGCACGACCACCCAGTCGCCATCACAGATCGCGGCGTCGATCATCGACTCGCCAACCACCTTGAGCAAGAACAGGTCGCCCTTGCCGACGAGTTGCCGGGGGAGCGGGAAGATCTCGTCGACCTGCTGGTCGGCCGTGATCGGAATACCGGCGGCGATGCGGCCGACCATCGGCACCATCACCGCGTCGCCAATCGGGGTTGGCTCGGCGTCAGAATTGGCGGATGGCTCGGTGTCAGGTACCTCGATCAGCACCTCGAGGGCGCGGGGGCGATTGGGGTCGCGGCGCAGGTAGCCGGCGAGTTCGAGCTGGTTCAACTGGTGCGTGACGCTCGAGAGTGAGGCGAGGCCCACGGCGTCACCGATCTCGCGCATGCTCGGTGGATACCCGCGCGCGGCGACCGCGCGCTGGATCACTTCGAGGATCGACAGCTGCTTCGGGCTGAGGGAGCGTCGACGCCGGGTGAGCGCTGCATCTGCTTCGTGCTCGGCCATTGGCTCCTCCTTGACTGCACCCGGTGATCGACGTCGAACGCCGATGTCGGTGGGTGGTGATTCGCTGTCGCTAGACATTCGAAACTGTATCCACTGCAGTGTCGTCTGGCAAACATATGTTCGAGTGTGTCGTCGACACCGGGGCGAAAGTGTCGGTTGACAGTTCGAACAATCGAAGATAGATTCGAAACACAGATTCGGATCGGCGCCTCGCGTAGGAGTCGATCAGATCCTCAGGAGGACGAAATGAGCACTGCAACGGTTTTCTCGCCACTGCACGTTGGTGTCGTGGGGGCACCTCGTCTGGTTGCGCCGCGAACCCGACTGCGACTGACCCGCCGTGGTCGCGCAGTGCTCATGGCGCTGACTGCGCTGCCGCTGGCGGCAATCGTGGCCGTACCGCTGTTGAGCTCAGGTGGTGCGGCGGCTGACAGCAGCGTTGGTGCGTCGATGGTTCAACTCCAGTACGTCACGGTGCGGGCGGGCGACACGCTCTGGTCGATCGCGTCGCGCATTGCGCCGCAGAGCGACCCACGCGATGTGGTTGACGAGCTGGTTCGTCTGAACGGGTTGACCAGCGGGGCTATCCAGATCGGGCAGCAACTCGCACTGCCGACCAACCTGCGCTGACACCGCGCGATCGTTGCGGCTGCGCGCCGATCGGTAGGCTGATTCGGTGACGACGCTCGATGAACTGCCACTTCGCGATGACCTTCGCGGTCAGACTCCGTATGGTGCACCGCAGGCACATGTGCCGGTGTCGTTGAACGTCAACGAGAACACGCACCCGATTCCAGAGGCGGTCGCCCTCGACATCGTTGAACGGGTCGCGAAGGCGATTACCGGACTGAATCGCTACCCAGATCGCGAGTTCACCGATCTGCGGGTTGCGCTTGCCGGGTACCTCGGTCACGGGCTCACTGCCGCGAACATCTGGGCGGCGAACGGTTCGAACGAGGTGCTGCAGCACGTGCTGCAGGCATTCGGTGGGCCGGGGCGCACTGCGCTCGGGTTCGCGCCGACTTACTCGATGTATCGCCTGCTCGCGTCGGGAACCGGAACGGCGTGGATCGGCGCCGAGCGTGACGCAGACTTCGAACTCAGTGCGGCCACTGCGGTTGCGCAGATCAACCAGCACGACCCCGACATTGTCTTTCTCTGCGCTCCGAACAACCCAACCGGCACCCCGCTCGGTATCGACGTGATCGAGGCCGTCGCTGATGCGGCCCGGGGCATCGTCGTGGTCGATGAGGCGTACATCGAGTTCGCCGATCCGGGAGCGGCCAGTGCGTTGACCCTGCTTGGGGGCCGACCCCGACTCGTGGTGTCGCGCACGATGAGCAAGGCGTTCGCGTTCGCTGGTGCCCGCGTTGGTTACCTTGCTGGCGACCCAACGACGATCGATGCGCTCCGGTTGGTGCGCCTGCCGTACCACCTGTCTGCGCTCACCCAAGCGGCAGCGCTTGGTGCCCTGGCGCACACCCCAGCGATGTTGGCGATGGTCGACGACATCCGCGCGCAGCGCGAGCGCATCTCGACCGAGCTCGCCGCCATGGGGTTCCACCCATACCGCAGCAACGCGAACTTCGTGCTGTTCGGCGGGGTCGCCGACCCGCACGTGACGTTCCAAGCGCTGTTCGACCAGGGAATCCTGATTCGCGATATCGGGCTGCCCGGATGCCTTCGGGTCACCGCAGGCACCGAGGCCGAGACATCCGCGTTCTTGAACGCCATCGCGAAACTCGCGCCCGGCGCCTAACCACCACACCCGCCTGTGCCCGTACGGTCGCGCAGGTCGACGACGCATGCCGCTTCGGCCCAAACCGCGCCGAATAGAATGAACCCATGACCTCTGAAGCAACGGGCCAGCGCACGGCGCGGGTGCAGCGTGAAACCAGCGAGTCGAGCATCGACCTGTGGCTCGACCTCGACGGCACGGGCGCCAGCGAGATTCACACCGGCGTGCCGTTCTTCGACCACCTGCTCACCGCATTCGCGAAGCACTCGCTCACCGATCTCAAGGTGCGGGCGAAGGGTGACATCGAGATCGACGTGCACCACACCGTTGAAGATGTCGCGATCGTGCTCGGCAAGGCGATTCTGCAGGCGCTCGGCACCAAGTCGGGCATCTCGCGCTACGGCGACGCGCTCGTGCCGCTCGACGAGGCGCTCGCGCAGGCGGTCGTCGACATTTCGGGACGCCCATACCTCGTGCACTCCGGTGAGCCAGCAGGCTACGAATTCCACCTGATCGGTGGCCACTTCACCGGGTCGATGGTGCGCCACGCGTTCGAAGCGATCGCGTTCAATGCGGCGCTGACCGTGCATGTCACCGTGCTCGGTGGCCGCGACCCGCACCACATCGCCGAGGCAGAGTTCAAGGCGTTCGCCCGCGCGTTCCGCCAGGCGAAGGCATTTGACGCGCTAGTCTCTGGCGTGCCCTCGACCAAGGGTGCGCTGTGACCGGAGCCACCCGCAAGGTGGTCGTGCTCGACTACGGCTCGGGCAACGTGCACTCGGCCGCGAAGGCGCTTGAGCGAGCAGGGGCGGATGTCTCGGTCACCCGCGACCGCAAGGCTGCCCTTGAGGCAGATGGTCTGGTGGTGCCCGGCGTCGGCGCGTTCAAAGCGGTCATGGATCAGCTTCGCGCGGTGCGCGGCGACGAGATTATCGACCGTCGCCTCGCGGGTGGGCGTCACGTGCTGGGCATCTGTGTCGGCATGCAGGTGCTGTTCGAACGCGGGGTTGAGCACGGGCTCGACACCGAGGGGCTCGGCGAATGGCCGGGTGCGGTCACGCAGTTGCCTGCTCCGGTATTGCCGCACATGGGCTGGAACACGGTCAACGTGGGGGAGCACTCGGTGCTCTTCGACGGCATCGAACAAGAGCGGTTCTACTTCGTGCACTCGTACGGCGCCCAAGAATGGCTGCTCGACGTGCCAGATCGCCGGCGGCAGCCCATACTCACGTGGGCCGAGCACGGCGGGCCGTTCCTCGCCGCGGTCGAAAACGGGCCGCTCTCGGCGACACAGTTTCACCCCGAGAAGTCGGCGGATGCCGGCATCCGATTGCTTTCGAACTGGATCGGCTCGCTGAGCTAGCTGACCTGAAAACCCCCGCCACCCAGACCCGTCAACACCGAATGAAGCCGCGGCCAACGCCGCCAACCACGCGAACGCCGCCAATCGAAGGAACATCATGACCGAGTCATCCGCCCCCCGCCTTGAACTGCTGCCAGCAGTCGACGTTGCCGACGGCAAGGCCGTGCGCCTCACCCAGGGCGAAGCTGGCACCGAGACGAACTACGGCCACCCGGTCGACGCCGCGGTCGATTGGGCGAGCCAGGGCGCCGAGTGGATTCACCTCGTCGACCTCGACGCCGCATTCGGTCGCGGGTCAAACGCCGAGGTACTGCAGGCCGTCATCCGCGAGGTGCCCGGGGTGAAGATCGAGCTCTCCGGCGGCATTCGCGATGACCGCTCGCTCGAGCACGCGCTCAGCGTTGGCGCGACCCGCGTGAACCTCGGCACGGCCGCACTCGAAGACCCGGAGTGGTCGGCGAAGGCGATCGCGCAGTACGGCGACAAGATCGCGGTCGGCCTTGACGTGCGCGGCACGACGCTCGCTGCCCGCGGCTGGACCAAGGAGGGCGGTGACCTCTGGGAGGTACTCGCCCGCCTCGAGGCCGCCGGCGCGTCACGCTACGTCGTCACCGATGTCACGAAGGATGGCACGCTGCAGGGCCCGAACATTGGCCTGCTGCGCGAGATCACCGAGCGCACGAAGAAGCCGGTGGTCGCGTCAGGCGGTGTCTCGAACCTCGCTGATCTCGTTGCGCTGCGCGAACTGGTCTCGATCGGCGTCGAAGGCGCGATCGTCGGCAAGGCGCTCTACGCGGGCGCCTTCACGCTCGGCGAGGCGCTCGACGTCGCCGGCCGCCCGGCGTAACGACGGCCGCGCGCGAATTCGAGCCAGCGTGACCGAACCATGAGCCGCACCGCGAGCGACCTGTGAGCCACCTCGACCACCACGGCAACTACGCCGACTCGGCGGGAACGCCGTGGGCCGGCCGGTCGTTCGGCGCGAATGAACACGTTGCCGATGATGGTTCGGCACCACCTGAGTTGGCTGCGGCGCTCGCACGATGGTCGGATGACCCGGGGCTCGCGTCCGAGGTCGTGGCTGAGATCTCGCGCTCGCGCCTGCTGATTCCGTTGCTCGCTGAACTCGGCGGTGACCTCGAGATCGGGCCGAACGGGGTGCCCATCGACAAGAAGCAGGAACTGTCGATCGTGGCGGTCGCGGGGCGTGATGGTCGCCGCACGTTGCCGGTCTTCACGTCGGTCGACGCCATGCGCACCTGGAACCCCATCGCCCGGCCGGTGCCGGTCGACGGCGTGCGGGTTGCGCTTGCCGCGGTCGACGATGGGTGCGAACTCGTCGTGGTCGACCCGGCGTCGCCGACCGAGTTCTTGATTCGCCGGCCCGCTGTGTGGGCGATCGCGCAGGGCAAGGAATGGCGATCACCGGTCGAGTCGCACGGGGTGGATGTCGCATTCAAACGCTCGATCGGTGGTGAACCAGCCGTGCGCGGGGTGACCCTGATCTCGGGCGATTCCGAGGCGCGGGGGGCCGGCCCCGAACTCATCGTCCGTCTTGAACTGGCGGCCGGACTCAGCCGTGACGAACTCGACGCAACCATCGCGAGGCTGAGCGCCCGCTGGGCCGCCGATGACGTCATCGCCACCGAAGTCGACTCGCTTGCCGTGAGGTTAGTCGCGGCATCCTGATCGCTCGTTGACTTCACCCGGCTGGGAGGCGGAGAATCGCGACGTGCGAGTGCGCACAGAATCCAGGTGAGCATGGACGTCCCGACCCCGTCCACCAGCGGATACGCGGGTGAACCGGCCCAACCAACGACCGGCGACACCTCGTACGACGAGGTGATGCTGGCGGCGGCGGGGCACGCGCGGGCGTGGCTCTCGAATGTGCGGGAGCGACCGGTTCCGCCGCACGCGAGCGTCGACGACGTCAAGGATTGGCTCGGTCGGGAGCTGCCTGAGCGGGGCGAGTCCGATGTCGACGTCCTCGACCGCCTTGCCGAGAACATGGAGCCGGGGCTCATCGCCATCGGTTCCCCGCGGTTCTACGGCTGGGTGATGGGCGGCTCGCACCCGGTGGCGCTCGGCGCCGACTGGCTCGTTTCGGCCTGGGATCAAAACGCTGGGTTACGCGTGGTCACGCCGGGCGCGGTCGCGGCCGAAGAACTCGCGGGTGAGTGGCTGCTCGACCTGCTTGGCCTACCGAGCGCGTCAGCCGTGGGCTTCACGACCGGCGCGACCATGGCGCAATTCTCATGCATGGCGGCGGCACGCAACGAGGTGCTTCGCCGCGTCGGGTGGGACGTCGAGGCTAGCGGGCTCACCAGCGCACCCGCAGTTCGGTACATCGCCGGCGCAGAGCGGCACGCCACCATGGACCTCGCCGCCCGCTACCTCGGGCTCGGTGCGCCAACGACGGTACCCGCTGATGATCAGGGCCGCATCCAAGTCGCGGCCCTCGCCGACACTCTCGCAGCTGGCAGCGGCCCCGCGATTGTCGCGCTGCAAGCGGGCAATATCCACTCGGGTGCGTTCGACGACTTCACCGAGGCGATTCGCGTCGCGCATGCCGCCGGCGCGTGGGTGCACGTCGACGGCGCATTCGGCCTCTGGGCTGCCGCGTCGCCGATCCTTCGGCCGCTGACCGCCGGGTTCGAGGCCGCCGATTCCTGGTCGACCGACGCACACAAGACCCTGAACGTGCCCTACGACTGCGGTATCGCGATCGTGCGCGATGCGGCCGCAATGCGGCGCGCCCTCGGCCTGCACGCGAGCTACCTGCAAGCGGCCGAGGTGGGCTTCGACCCGCATGAGCAGGTGCCAGAACTCTCGCGGCGCGCCCGCGGCATACCGACGTGGGCGGTTCTCCGCACGCTTGGTCGGGAGGGCGTCGCCGCGTTGATCGATGGACTTGCCGTCGCCGCGAAGGGTATCGCTGAGGGGGTCGCCCGACTGCCCGGCGTCGAGGTGCTGAACGATGTGGTCTACACGCAGGTGTGCATCGCGCTCGCCGATGACGCGGCCACGGCCGCGCTCAGCCAGCGCCTCTGGAACGAGGGTGAAATCCTCGCGATGACCTCGAGTTGGCGCGGGCGAACGGTGGTGCGATTCTCGGTGAGCAACTTCCGAACGGATGCCGCGGAGGTGCGCCGAACGGTCGACGCCGTCGCCCGGGCGCTCGCCGCAGCGCACGAGTGAGGCCGGTGCCAACCGGGCGCACGCCCACATAGCGCACCGAGTGCCGGCACGGCCCGCACGGGGCATCCGATCGCTTTTGATCTGATTGCCGCACCCGCCTCGCCACAGTTACTCGAGTGGAGTAGCGTGATGCACTCACCCCGCGAGATGGATGCACCATGACCCAGATCCAAGGTCGACCGGTCGACGAATTACTCGAAGCGGAGCGCCCGGCGCGCTCACTCCTTCGCCTACTCGGCCGCGACCGCTGGCGCATGATCGCATCGCTCGCGATCTTCCCGATCAAGGACTGTCCGCAGTGGATGTATCCGCTGATCATCGCGAAGATCATCGACCTCGTCGTCGCGCACGGCCCGATTTGGCAACTCTGGATCTGGGGCGCGATCGGCTTCATCGTGTTCATGCAGAACTACCCAATGCATGTGCTGTGGACCCGGCTGTTCATGCGCAGCGTGCGCCAGATCGGCGCCGACCTTCGCAATGCGCTTACCCAACGCCTGCAGGCGCTCTCCATCGGGTTCCACACCCGCACGTCGGCGGGCGTCGTGCAGTCGAAGCTCATTCGCGATGTCGAGAACGTCGAACTGGTGCTGCAGCAGGTGCCCCACGTCGTGCTCTCGCAGTCGATGGTCATCATCGGGGCCGTTGTCGTCACCGCAATCACCGCGCCGTACTTCTTGCCTGTCTTCGCGCTGAGCGTGCCGATTGCGATTGTGTTGCGGCAGGCGCTCACCAAGCGGTCGCGGCGCCATAACGAAGAGTTCCGCAGCGAGGTCGAGGCGCTCTCATCGCGCGTCAACGAGATGGCGACGTTGATTCCGGTCACCCGGGCGCATGGCCTTGAGTCGACAGCCGAGCGCCGAATCGCCGAACGCACGTTCGCGGTGCGCGAGGCCGGGTTCCGCCTCGACATGCTGCAGGGCCGCTTTCAGTCGCTCTCGTGGATCATCTTCTCGGTCCTCGCCGTCGCCTGTGTCGTCGTTGCGGCCGCAATCTCGATCTCGGGCCTCGCCCCGATCAGTGCAGGCCAGGTCGTGCAACTCTCGTCGTACTTCGGCCTGATCACCGGCGGCATCACCGTGATGCTCGCCCAGCTGCCGATTGCGGCGAAGGGGTTCGAGTCGGTGCGCTCGATCGCCGACGTGCTCGCCGAACCCGACCTCGAGGGCAACGCGGGCAAACACCGCGTCGAGTCGGTGACCGGTGACCTCGCCTTCGAGCAGGTCGGCTTCACGTTTCCAGAAGCGGATGCCCCGGCGCTGGTCAATATCGACCTGAGCATCACGGCGGGGGAGACCGTGGCATTTGTCGGGTCATCCGGATCTGGCAAGTCCACCCTGTTGAATCTCGCCCTCGGCTTTCTGCGGCCAGCCGAGGGCCGCATTCTGCTCGATGGCGTGGACGCCGCGACCCTCGACCTGCGTACCTTCCGCCGGTTCGTGAGCGTGGTGCCGCAGGAGTCGCTGCTGTTCGAAGGAACCATCCGCGAGAACGTGACCTACGGCATGCGGCAGGTCGACGACGAGGTCGTCACACGGGCGCTCATCGATTCGAACTGCGCCGAGTTCGTCGGCGCGCTACCCGATGGCTGGAACACCGTTGTCGGCCAGCGCGGCGCTCGACTCTCGGGCGGGCAACGGCAACGCATCGCGATCGCCCGCGCGCTGATTCGCAATCCGCGCGTGCTGCTGCTCGATGAGGCAACCTCGGCGCTGGACTCGCGCTCAGAAGCCCTGGTGCAAGACTCGCTCGGGCGGTTGATGGCTGGACGTACCACGCTCGTGGTGGCGCACCGCCTCTCGACCATCGAGCGCGCCGACCGCATCGTTGTGCTCGAGCATGGGCGGATTGTCGAGATTGGCACCCACGAGTCGTTGCTCAAAGCGAAGGGCCGCTATGCCGAACTCCATCGCACGCAGCCGTTGCCGGGTGGGGTCGACAATGAATTTGTCAACGAGGCCGCGCCGGTCTAGTTGACCGGCCCGGTGTACTTCTCTCCGGGGCCGTCGCCCGGGGCATCCGGAATGGCGGATGCCTCACGGAACGCGAGCTGCAGTGACCGCAGCCCATCGCGCAGTGGCCGGGCGTGAGAGTCGGAGATCTCTGGCGCGGCGGCCGTGATGAGTCCGGCGAGTGCGCCGATCAACTTGCGGGCTTCGTCGAGGTCGGTCTGGGTGGCGGGATCGTCTGCGAGGCCGACCTTGACGGCCGCCGCGCTCATCAGGTGCACCGCGGTGGTGGTGATGACCTCGACGGCCGAGACGTCTGCGAGGTCTCGGGTGGCGTCGTCCACCGCAACGCCCTCGGCGGTTGCGTTCACGTGCTCATGTGACGTGGGGGAGCCCGGGCCAGCCGATGGTTGCTCAGTCGATGTGTGGTGCACAGCATTCCTCTGCTAAACTCGCGGAGGCTCCGGGATTTCCCGGAATCGAAAGTGGAGACTCTCCCACCTCGTAACCGCCTCAACTAGGTTACCGGGTCATGCACTCCGCCCAAGGCGCTGGTCACAGCCCGGGGGTAGATCGGGTGCCGCACGACCGAGTGCGATTCTCGGGTGTGTGTGGGTCTGCGCTCTCGTGCCAACCGATTGAGCGAAGGAGATCCACATCAGCGATCCGCGTACTAACGACCGCATCCGAGTACCAGAGGTCCGGCTTGTCGGTCCTGCTGGCGAGCAGGTCGGTGTCGTGAAGATCGAGGTTGCACTGCGTCTTGCGCAGGAAGCCGACCTCGACCTCGTTGAGGTGGCGCCCAACTCGCGCCCGCCAGTGGTCAAGATCATGGACTACGGCAAGTACAAGTACGAAGCCGCGCAAAAGCTCAAAGAGGCTCGTCGCAACCAGGCGAACACGATCCTCAAAGAGGTTCGCTTCCGTCTGAAGATCGACAAGCACGACTACGAGACGAAGACCAAGCACGCCGTCACCTTCTTGAAGGCCGGCGACAAGGTCAAGGCGATGATCCTCTTCCGTGGTCGCGAGCAGTCGCGCCCAGAGATGGGTGTTCGTCTGCTGCAGCGTTTCGCCCAGGATGTTGCCGAGTTCGGCACGGTGGAGCACAACCCCACCATTGACGGCCGCAACATGGTCATGGTGATTGCTCCGTTCAAGAGCAAATCAGACGCGAAGGCTGAGCAAATTGCGCAGCGTGCGGCGTCAAAGGCTCGCCCAGTGTCGGATGCCCCGGCCGCAGCGCCCGTCGCGGCTGCCGCACCGGTTGCCGCGCCTGCGGCGCCCGCCCCGGTGGTTGAGGACGCGCCGGTGGTTGAGGCCGTACCAATCGTCGAGGCACCCGTTGAAGCCCCGGTTGCGGCACCAGTTGCCGCCCCGGCAGCGACCAAGGCGCCTGCTGCTCCGAAGGCTGCAGCTGCTCCAAGGTCTCCCGCTGCCCCGAAGGCGGCAGCCGCTGCAAAGCCGGCCGCCGCGCCATCCGCACCGAAGCCCGCCGCGGCACCCAAGCCCGCAGCAGCGCCGAAGCCGGCACCCAAGCCCGCGCCATCCGCTTAGTCGCGGCCTGACGCTCACGAAACCAACTGCTTCCGGGCAGTACAACTCCCGCCAACTCGGCGGCACAACCAAGGAGAACACGATGCCGAAGCAGAAGACCCACTCGGGGGCGAAGAAGCGCTTCAAGATCACCGGCACCGGCAAGCTCAAGAAGCAGCAGGCCGGTATGCGTCACAACCTCGAAGGTAAGTCGAGCGTGCGCACTCGCCGCCTGAACCAAGACAAGGTCCTCGCCCCGGCCAGCGCCAAGGGCATCAAGAAAATGCTCGGCCTCTAGAGCCTCGAAACGTTAGGAAGACAGAACAATGGCACGTGTAAAAAGGGCGGTTAACGCCCAGAAGAAGCGCCGGACTATCCTCGAGCGCGCCGAGGGCTACCGCGGTCAGCGGTCGCGCCTGTACCGCAAGGCGAAGGAGCAGGTCACCCACTCGCTCGTCTACGCGTACAACGACCGCAAGGACAAGAAGGGCAACTTCCGTCGCCTGTGGATTCAGCGCATCAACGCTGCGGCGCGCGCGAACGGCATCACCTACAACCGTCTGATCCAGGGCCTCGGACTGGCTGGCGTTGAGGTTGACCGTCGTATCCTCGCCGACCTCGCGATTAACGAGGCAGCGACCTTCGCCGCCCTCTGCGAGACCGCCCGCAAGGCGCTCCCAGCAGACGTCAACGCACCGAAGTCGGCTGCGTAGTCGTTTTCGACAATTTCCGGATGGCTCGGCGCTGATGCGCCGGGCCATTCGTCGTCTCCTGGGGTCGCGAAAATTTGGCGCTGTGAATGGACCCCACCCCCGTTTGGGTGTCTACTAGACTGACGCGACGTGTAACGGAGGGTCAACCATGTCGGGAGCCGCAACAGCCGAGCCGCTGGTGGTCATCACTCAGGTTCAGAAGCACTACGGTGCATTCCAGGCGCTGACCGACATAAATCTCACGGTGAACCGCGGTGAGGTCGTCGTCGTGATCGGACCATCTGGCTCGGGCAAGTCGACGCTCTGCCGTGCGATCAACCGACTCGAGACGATCACCTCTGGGTCGATCACGATCGATGGCAAAGAATTGCCAGCCGAAGGCAAGGCGCTTGCCCGCCTCCGTGCCGACGTCGGCATGGTGTTTCAATCGTTCAACCTGTTTGCGCATCTCACAGTGCTTGAGAACGTCACGCTTGGCCCAATCAAGGTGCGCGGGATGAAGCGCGCTGATGCCGAGCGTGAAGCGATGCAGTTGCTCGAACGAGTGGGCGTTGCAAAGCAGGCCGCCAAGTTGCCGGCGCAGTTGAGTGGTGGTCAACAACAGCGGGTTGCGATCGCGCGTTCACTTGCGATGCATCCGAAAGTCATGCTCTTTGATGAGCCGACCAGTGCGCTTGACCCTGAGTTGATCAACGAAGTGCTCGACGTCATGGTCGAACTCGCCCACTCGGGTATGACGATGATCGTCGTCACCCACGAGATGGGCTTTGCCCGCAAGGCCGCAAACCGCGTCGTGTTCATGGCCGACGGGCGAATCGTTGAAGAAGCCGAGCCCGAGGTGTTCTTCACCGCGCCGAAGTCGGAGCGCGCGAAGGACTTCTTGTCGAAGCTCCTCACTCACTAACCCCGATCGCCGCACCAAACCAAGAAAGAGGTTGAATCATGCGAAACGTACGTGTACTCGCCAGCGTGGGACTTGCCGTAGCGGCACTCGTTGCCCTGTCTGGCTGCAACAGTGGAAGCCCAACTGGGTCGAGCGGCACGCAATCAGCTGGCGACAAGCCGCTCTTCGAGGTTGCGAGCAACGTGTCGCTCTCGGGCAGCGCAACGTTCGATCGGATCAAGAAGAACGGCAAGATCACCATCGGTGTAAAGGAAGATCAGCCCGGACTCGGATACAAGGACGCGACGACCGGCAAGCGGAGCGGGTTCGACATCGACATCGCTCGCTGGATTGCGGCGTCGCTCGGATTCAGCGACGACAAGATCACCTACAAGGCAATCGCGTCGGCAAACCGTGAGCAGGCGATCAAGAACGGCGACGTTGACTACTACGTCGGAACCTACTCGATCACCGATAAGCGCAAAGAGTCGGTGAGTTTCGCTGGCCCGTATTTCGTAACCGGCCAGGGTCTGCTCGTTCGCAAGAGTGAGACCGCGATCAAGAGTGAGAAGGATCTCGCCGGAAAGACGGTCTGCTCGGCAACCGGATCGACGCCGCTGCAGAACATCCAGAAGAACTACCCAGACACCAAGACGGTCGGACTTGACGTCTACTCGGCATGCGTTGACCAGCTGATCGGCAAGCAGGTTGACGCCGTGACGACCGACCAGGCCATTCTCATCGGCTACGCGGCCCAGGATCCTGACGAGCTCAAGGTGGTTG
Organism: Candidatus Lumbricidiphila sp.; assembly: GCA_035764905.1. Lineage (GTDB taxonomy): Bacteria > Actinomycetota > Actinomycetes > Actinomycetales > Microbacteriaceae > Agromyces. The sequence continues at coordinate 287,686 of DASTYN010000005.1, forward strand.
GCGAACCGTTCACAACCGAGCGGTACGGCGTCGGCCTGACCAAGGGTGACACCGCATTTCAGGGGTTTGTGAACAAGATGTTCACCGATGGCGGTTCGACGTGGAGCGCGATCTTCGCGAAGAATCTCGGCGCGAGCGGACTGACGGTCACGCAGCCAGCGGTCGAATAGCAATCCCTTGTGGCCGGCGGATACGTTCGCCGGCCACATTCCCACCCCCAATCCCAACCCCCAATCGCCTCAACCGGAAGGAGATCGTCTGTGGACGCCATTTTCGGCAACCTAGATCTCTGGGGAATCGCCATCCTGAACACGGTGACCTTGTTCGTCGGTGGCGGTCTTCTTGCGCTCGTCCTTGGCACGATGGTTGGAGCGATGCGGGTGTCGCCGATTCCGATCGCGCGCGCGGTGGCGACGGTCTACGTCAGCGTGATCCGAAACACTCCGCTGACGCTGGTGTTCTTCTTTTTCGTGTTCGGGTACCCAAAGCTCGACCTGCCGGAGATCGAGTTCATGCCGCTCGCGGTGCTGGCCCTCGGCATTTACACAGCGACGTACGTTGCCGAGGTGCTTCGAGCAGGCATCAACACCGTGCCGCCCGGCCAGGCCGAGGCTGCACGGGCGCTTGGCATGCCATTCGGTCAGGTGATGTCGCTCGTCGTATTGCCACAGGCCTTTCGCTCGGTCGTGCCACCGATGATGAGCGTGTTCATTGCGCTGTTGAAAAACACGACCGTCGCGGCTGGCTTCAGCATCGCCGAACTCGCCGCGCTTCGCGCGACGATCGCCGACTCGGCAGACCGACCGGGTTCGGTACTCGAGATTCTGCTCTGGGTTGCCCTGATCTTCGTCGTACTCGTTATGGGGCTCGCCCTCTTGCAACGTCACTTTGAGAAGAAGTGGAGGATCGTGCGATGAGCGGTGCATCTGTGCTGTACGACGTTCCCGGCCCCAGGGCGATGCGGCGAAATCGCATCCTCGGGGTCGCGACCTCCCTCGTCGTGCTCGCAATCGTGGGGTTCATCGTCTACCGATTCGCGGTCTCGGGTCAATTTGACGCCGCGCGTTGGAACCTGTTCACCTATGCGCAGGTGTGGGAGGGACTCGTTCAGGCGCTCGGCGCCACGCTCGGCGCGTTCCTCACCGCGGCAGTTGGCAGCATGCTGCTCGGGTTCGTGCTGGCCATGGGCCGGCTCTCAGAGCATGCCTGGGTGCGAGTACCCGTCACCGCGCTGACCGAACTGATGCGCGCGGTGCCGGTGCTGGTCATGATGATGATCTCGTACTACGGCATCAACTCGATCCCAGACAGCAGTTTCAAGATGACGCCTTACGCGGCCGTCGTGGTGGGGCTCGTGCTGTACAACGGGTCGGTGCTCGCCGAGGCGCTGCGTGCCGGCATCGAGTCGTTGCCGAGGGGGCAGCGCGAGGCTGGATACTCGGTTGGTCTGCGCAAGACCGGCGTGATGGTGTTCATCCTGTTGCCACAGGCGGTTCGTGCCGTGCTGCCGGTGATCGTGGCGCAGCTCGTTGTGACACTCAAAGACACCGCGCTCGGCTTCATCATCACCTACCCCGAACTCATCTACTACGCGAAGTATCTGAGCTCGCAACCAGGGCGCCCGCTGTTGCAGGCAGGCATTGTCGTCGCAGTGATCTACATCACGATCTGCATCTTGCTTTCGTGGTTCGCCCGCTGGCTTGAGGTACGCACCCGGCGCTCGCCAAAGGTGGCCGCGATTGCGGGCGCTGACGATGACGCGGATCCTCGCCTGCGTGTCGGCGGCACCTTGACCGAGACGATGTCGGCGTTGGATGCCCCGGGCGGGGGCCGTCGCCGCGGTTAGTTCGCGCACGGGGCATCCCTAGACTGGGCAGCATGCTCGAGAACCCCAGATCGCCGCGGGTGCGGAACGTCGCCAGCCTCAGTCGCAAGAACGAGCGGCAGGACTCCGGGATGTTTCTGCTTGAAGGGCCGCAGGCGGTGTCTGAGGCGCTGCGCTACCGTCCAGAGCTGCTCAAGGAGCTGTTTGCAACCCCAACGGCGGCGGAGCGGCATCCGGATATCGCCGAAGCCGCCCACTCGGCCGGACTCGACCTCGAGTTCGTCACTGAGCAGGTGCTCGATGCGATGGCCGACACGGTCACTCCGCAGGGGTTTGTCGCGGTCTGCAGGCAGTTCCCGACGGCGCTGAAGGACGTTTTCGCGGCGGCACCGAAGCTCGTTGCGGTGCTCGAAGAGGTGCGTGACCCAGGCAACCTCGGCACCATCATCCGCGCAGCCGACGCGGCTGGCGCTGACGCCGTCGTGCTTACCGGCCGCGCCGTCGACCTGTACAACCCGAAGGTCGTGCGCAGTTCGACCGGCTCGATCTTCCACCTGCCGGTGGCCGTTGACGCTGACCTAGAGGATGTCATCACGCGCGCCCGCGCCGCGGGTCTGTCGGTGCTCGCGGCGGACGTCAAGGGGGGCGACCTGCTGGCGGCCCGCACCGCGGGTCAGCTCGATGCGCCGACCGCGTGGGTCTTCGGCAATGAGGCAAGGGGCCTGACGGATGCCTCGCTCGAACTGGTTGACCACGTAATCGCCGTGCCGATCTACGGGCAGGCCGAGTCGATGAACCTCGCGACAGCGGCATCCGTCTGTTTGTACGAAAGCGCGTTCGCCCACCGTTCGTAGCCGGGTTTGGCCGCCAGCCTGCAGTGGGTGGCAGCGGGTAGCCACATGTGCAAGGGGAGGGTGTTTGCGCACCCCACGCGAATTTGACACCCGTTGTGCCGCGTCAGCGGGCGCAGGTCGAACTTCCAGGGGCTGCGGGCGCCAATCGACGCGCCCGGTAGACTCGACACTCGTGTCTGGACCCTCCGAAATCACGCCTGAGGCGGTCGATGAGGCCGTCGCTGCGGCGCTCGCGGCCATTGCTGCCGCCGCTGACTCCGCTGCCCTCAAACTGGTGCGCGCTGAGCACACCGGCGAGAAGTCTCCGCTCGCGGCACTGAACGCGTTGCTGCGCGATGTTGCCCCTGCCCAGAAGGCAGAGGTTGGCAAACTCGTCGGCGGCGCACGCGGTCAGGTGAACCAGGCATTCGCTGGTCGCGAGGCCGAGATTGTGGCCGCCGAGGCGGCCACCCAGCTCGCCGCCGAGACGGTGGATGTCACGGCGTTGCCGTCGCGGTTCAAGGCTGGCGCGAGGCATCCACTCACCCTGTTGCAAGACCGGGTGTGCGACATCTTCACCGGCATGGGCTGGGAGATCGCCGAGGGCCCAGAGGTCGAGAGCGAATGGTTCAACTTTGACGCCCTGAACTTCGACGCCGACCACCCGGCCCGTGCAATGCAGGACACGTTCTTCATCGACCCGCCAGAGGCGCACCTCGTGCTCCGCACGCACACCAGCCCGGTGCAGGTTCGGGCGATGCTGGAGCGCGAAGTGCCGATCTATGTGCTGGCACCGGGCCGCGTGTTCCGCACCGATGAACTCGACGCGACGCACACCCCGGTGTTCATGCAGTTCGAGGGTCTCGCGGTCGACAAGGGGCTGACCATGGCGAACCTGAAGGGCATCCTCGACCACTTCGTCGTCTCACTGTTCGGCGATGGCGCGAAGGTGCGTCTGCGCCCGAGCTACTTCCCGTTCACTGAGCCGAGCGCCGAGCTCGACCTCTGGCACCCGACATTCAAGGGCGGCGCGCGCTGGATCGAAATCGGCGGCTGCGGCATGGTGCACCCGAACGTGTTGCGTTCAGCCGGCATCGACCCTGACGAGTACACCGGGTTCGCGTTTGGCATGGGGATTGAGCGCACGCTGATGCTGCGCGATGGGGTGCAAGATATGCGCGACATGGTCGAGGGCGATGTGCGCTTCTCACAGCAGTTCGGGATGGTGGTCTGATGCGGGTTCCGCTTTCGTGGCTCGGCGAGTTTGTCGACCTGGCTCCTGGCACGACGCCCGAAGATGTGCACGCCGCGTTGGTTCGCGTTGGTCTTGAAGAAGAAGATCTGCACCGGTTCGAGCTGACCGGGCCGATCGTCGTTGGTCGCGTGCTCGCGTTCGAGGAAGAGCCGCAGGCGAACGGCAAGACAATTCGCTGGTGCCAGGTTGACGTTGGTGACGCTGAACCGCGCGGCATTGTCTGCGGCGCTCGCAACTTCTTCGTGGGTGACCTTGTCGTCGTGACGTTGCCGGGTGCGGTGCTGCCTGGCCCGTTCCCGATCGCTGCGCGCAAGACCTACGGGCACGTCTCGGATGGCATGATCGCGTCGTCGCGCGAACTTGGGCTTGGTGACGACCACGATGGCATTTTGCGGCTTGTGACGCTTGGCATCGACCCTATAGACCCAGCCGCCGCGCCAGGTACTGACGCACTCACGCTGCTGGGCCTGGACGACTCGGCCGTTGAGCTGAACGTCACGCCAGACCGAGGCTACGCATTCTCGATTCGCGGCGTCGCCCGCGAATACTCGCATTCAACCGGGGCGGCGTTCCGCGACCCAGTGGCGGCCGTGGCTGCCCGTGCGAGCGCGCCAACTGCTGATGTGGCAGGTGCGTTCCCGGTTTCGCTGGCCGACAACGCGCCGATTCGTGGGCGGGCCGGATGCTCCGTGTTCGCGACGCTCATCGTGCGCGGTGTCGACGCCACGCGTCCCACCCCACCGTGGATGGTCGCGCGGCTGAAGCTCGCCGGCATCCGTTCGCTCTCGGTCCTCGTAGACATCACGAACTACGTCATGCTCGAACTCGGCCAGCCGATTCACGGTTACGACCTCGACCACCTGCGTGGCGGCATCGTCGTGCGCCGGGCGGGCGCGGGCGAAACCCTCGAAACCCTCGACGGCAAGGTGCGCACACTGCACGCCGAAGACCTGCTGATCACCGACGACCGCGGCGCGATCGGCCTCGCCGGCGTCATGGGTGGCGCTGACACCGAAATGTCGGATGCCACGGTGAACGTGCTGATCGAAGCCGCGCACTTCGACCCGGTGTCGATCGCGCGCACCGCGCGGCGGCACAAGCTGCCGAGCGAGGCGTCGAAGCGGTTCGAGCGTGGGGTTGACCCGACGATCGCGGCTGCCTCCGCCGCCCGCGTTGCTGAACTGATCGTCGAGCTCGCTGGTGGCACGGTCGATGGTGCCGCGAACGTGGTGGGTGCCGCGGCCGCGCGCGAGCCGATCGCGCTCGCCGCCGACGCCGTCTCGCGGTTGGTTGGGTTCGAGGTCGCCGCAGGCGACATCGTGCGCACACTCACCGAGGTCGGATGCGTCGTGGCCGAGGCATCCGATGCAGCTGACTCGGGCAGCGGCGCCACGCCGTCGCACGCCCGGCACGCTGCACCGTCCGGTACCGGCTGGTCGGTCACGCCGCCGTCGTGGCGCCCGGACCTCACCCACGCCGAAGACCTCGTCGAAGAAGTCGCTCGGTTGGTGGGGTACGACCAGATTCCGTCGGTGTTGCCCGTGGCCCCGCCGGGTCGCGGCCTCACGGCCGCACAGCGCGCCCGCACGCGGGCTGCCGACGCGCTCGCGGCCGCAGGGCTCACCGAGGTGCTCGCCTACCCGTTTGTGAGCGAAGCCGACAACCTTGCCTACGGGTCGGCCGACGGAACGCCCGTCGCTTCGGTTCGCGTCGCAAACGCGCTCGATGGAACGGTGCCGGTGCTGCGGCGCTCGCTGGTGCCCGGGCTGATCGGGGTCGCTCGTCGCAACCTCTCACGTGGGCTCACTGATCTCGCCATCTTCGAAATCGGGTCGGTGTTCCTGCCGGAGGCTGGGCGTACCTACGGTGCGGCGCCGCTGCCGGCCGGTGCCGAACTGCCGACTGCCGATGTGATCGCCGAGCTGAACGGCGGCATTCCGCCGCAGCCTCGCCACCTCGCGGTGCTCGCGCTGGGCAACCGGGTGTCGAAGCAACCCGGGCAAGGCGCCGAGGCATCCGGTCTTGCTGATGTGCTCGACGCGGCGCGCGCTGCCGCACATGCGGTCGGCGTCTCCATTGACGTTGCCCAGGGCTCGCACCACTCGTTGCACCCCGGACGCACCGCCAGCCTGTCGGTCGCTGGCCCTGGTGGCGTCAGCACCGTCGTCGGGTTCGCGGGGGAGTTGCACCCGCAGGTCGCCGCTGACGCGGACCTCCCGCGCGTGGTCGCGGTCGCCGAACTCAATCTCGACGCGATCATCGCGGCTGCCCCGGCGCTCGTTGAGGCGCAGCCGATCGGCACGTTCCCTGCGGCAACGCAGGACCTCTCGCTGATCGTCGCGACCGACATTGCGGCTTCGGCGGTCGCCGCCGCCGTGCGCGAAGGCGCGGGGGAGTTGCTCGAGCACCTCACCCTGGTCGACGACTACCGCGGGCAGGGTGTTCCGGATGGTTCAAAGAGCCTGACGTTTGCGCTGCGCTTCCGCGGCGCCGACCGCACCCTCACCGCAGCCGAGGCATCCGAAGCCAAACTCGCCGGGGTCGCCGTAGCCGCCGAGCGCTTCGGCGCTACTACGCGCGAATAGGTAAACGGTCCCGGGGTCGCACCACCCCGGGACCGCTCTCTCACCCGCTCGGGCTACTCGGCTCTGCCCAGTTCGATCGCGATGACCGTGTCAACGTCATCGGGCAGCGGATAAGTGAACGCGGGGTTGTCGCCGAACGAGACGAACACCGTGTCTGGGTAGGCATCGGTGAGCCAGAGTTCGACTCGCTCAAGCGTGGCGCCAGATTCGACGAGCCGCATCGACTGCACTTGGTCGGCCGGCACCCCCACCAGCGCGAGCGGGCCAATCGGCTGCTCGAGTACATGCGCGTAGAGCGTCGTGCCACGCCGGGTGTAATACCCCCACGTCGGCTTCGGCAGCGCGGCCGGGCCGGCGCCGAAGACGCTCTCGCCGTTGCGGTCAAGCCAGAGCCCGAGTTCGCCCAATGCGTCGATCGACGGCTGCGGAAACTGACCGGATGGCATCGGGCCAACGTTGAGCAGCATGTTGCCGCCGTTCGCAACGATCTCAACGAGCTTCCTGATGAGCAGCCGGGGCGATTTGAAGCTTTCATCGCCCTTGAAGTAGCCCCAGTGGTTGTTATGCGTGAAGCACGCCTCCCACGGCACGAGCTCGCCGAGGTCGTTGCGAATGCCGCCTTCTGGAATCAGTTGCTCGGGCGAAACCCAGTCGCCTGCCCATCCGGTCGGATGACCCGAGACGATCGAGCCGAAGCCGCCGCCACTGGTTTCGAGCCGGTTGTTGATCAAAATGTTGGGCTGGTGCTCGCGAACCATCTCAACGAGTTCGGCGGCCCGCCACTTCTCGCCAACCATGCCGTCGTACGAGAAATCGAACCAGATGATGTCGATCTGGCCATAGTTGGTCACCAGCTCGCGTACCTGCCCGTGCAGGTAGTCGACGTACCGATCAAACTGCGGGGCGTGATTCGCCCACGCAGGATCATCGCGGTGTGGATGGTGCGCGTCGCCCACAACTGGGTAGTCCGGGTGATGCCAGTCGAGCAGCGAGTAGTAGAGCCCAACCCGAATGCCCTCGGCGCGGAACGCGGCGATGAACTCGGCGACGATGTCACGCCCAAGTCCGTTGTGCATGGTCGTGTAATCGGTGAGCGCCGAGTCGAAGAGGCAGAACCCGTCATGATGCTTCGCGGTGAGCACGGCGTACTTCATGCCCGCGGCAGCCGCGCAGCGCGCCCATTCGGTGAGGTCAAGCTGGTCGGGGACAAAGCCGTCGATGGCGGGTTGATACTCCTCGATACTGAGCCGGTCGATCGACCGCGCCCATTCCTCGCCCCCAAGCACCGAGTAGGCGCCAAAGTGCACGAAGAGGCCAAATCTGGCGTCGGTGAACCAGGTCGTACGCGCTGGGGTAGTACTCATTGTTGAATCTCAATCATTCGAAGCAAGTGCGGCGCACAGGTTGCCGGTTAGCTCTTGACGGCGCCAGCCGTGATGCCCGACGTGATGTACTTCTGCGCGAACACAAAGACCAACAACAACGGCAGGATCGTGACGACCAGATTGGCGCAAACGAGGGCGTAGTTGTAGGTGTGCGTGCCCTGGAAGTTGAAGACGGTCATCGGCATCGTCCAGACTTCGGGTCCGACGAGGAAGAGCACATTCTGGAACTCGTTCCAGGCATACGTGAACAGCAGGATCACGGCGGTAAGGGTCGCCGGTCGCAGGAGCGGGAAAATCACCTGGAAGAACAGGCGTACACGGCCCGCGCCGTCGATGATCGCCGCTTCATCCAACTCGCGTGGCAGTTGCGAGATGAACCCGACGAGCAGCAGCGTCGTAAACGGAATTTGGCCCGCCACATCGACCATGATCAGCCCGAGGTGAGTGTTCGCAAGGCCAAGCGCCTGCAGCACTTTGATCGCCGGGATGAACGCAAATGGCGCCACGATGCCGATCAGCAGGTACACGTAGACGCTGCGCGTGAGCCGAGTTTGGCGACGGGCAATCACGAACGCCGCGAGCGAGCACACGACGATCGTCACCGCGGTCACACTCAGCGTGATGATCAAGCTGTTCACAAACCCGCGTCCGACTGACGGGTCGGCAAGCACCTCGACGTAGTTGGAGAACTGCCAGACGGCGGGCAACGACAGGTTGAATACGGATGCCTCGGCCGACGTCTTGAACGACGTGAGCACGATCACGGCCATCGGGATCAAGAACACGGCCGCGACGGCGATCGCAGTCAGGTAGGTGGCACCCTGTGCCAGGTTTCGGCGGATCAATTGCCCATCCTCCGCTTGGTGATTTTTGACGCCAGAAGCTGAATGCCAACCGCGAGGATGGTGATCAGCGCGAACTGAACAAACTGGGCAGCCGCCGCGTAGCCGAGGTTGGTGGTTCCGAAGGCCTTGGCGATGAAGATCGTCATCACCTGGGTTGATGTTCCTGGACCGCCCCCCGTCGTCGCGTAGATGATTTCGAACGCTTTCATGCCGCCGATGAACGACAGCAATGACGTCAATGCGATGGCGTGTGACACCAACGGGAGTTTGATCAGGAAGGTCGTTTGCGCTGCATTGGCGCCATCGATCTTCGCTGCCTCGACCAACTCCTGCGGCACGCCTTGGAGTGCCGCGAGCACGATGACCACGGTCCATCCGATGCCGATCCAGGTTTCGACGGCCGCAGCGGTGCAGAGTGCGAGGTCAAAACTCCCGAACCAGTCTTGGGTGAGGAACCCCAGACCAACCCATCGCAGCGCCTCGTTGAACAACCCGTCTTGCGAGAGCAGGAAGTAGAACGTGATGCCCACCACGATGGTTGAAAACATCATCGGCATGTACACGATCGCCCGAAGGGCCGTGCGTCCAACGAAGACCCGGTCGAGCAGGAGCGCGAGCCCCACCCCGACGATGGACTTCGCAACGGTCAACGTAATGGCGTAGATGAACTGCGTGCCAATGCTGCCAAGGAACGCTGCGCCGTTGTTACCGAACAGGAGTTCAAAGTTCTTGAACCCGATGAAGTCGCTCCGGGCCGACAGTGTCGACGCATTGGTAAGCGAGAGGTACAGCCCAAGCGCGGCAGGGGCCATGAAGAACACGCTGAACACGAGCACCGCCGGCACGAGAAAGCGCCTTGGGTACGCATGCGAAACGTAGCTAGTTGATGTCATGGTGATTCCTACCGCGCTTGGGCGAGTTGGTTAGAAGCCTGCGATGCCGGCGGTCTTGCCAGCGTTCGTCCAGGCGCTGTCGTAGCGCTTGGTGAACTCGGCGACGTCGATCCGACCGGCGATCAGCTCCTGGTAGGCAGCGATCGTGTCGTCCTGCGGGGTTGGGAAGCGGCTGAGGTTGTCGAAGTGGCCGACGACCTTGCCAGCGTCCACGTAGCCGAGCACGTCGGTGATTGCCGAGTCAGCCTTGGTGGCCTTGGCATCCTTGAAGCCAGGAACGCCCGGAGCAGCGTCGAGGAACGCGGTTGCGCGCGCTGGCTGGATCAGGAAGTCAAGCAGCTCTGCCGCCTGCTTCTGCACCTTGCTCGAGGCAGCGATGTGCATGGTGTTCGGCTTGCTCAGAGCGACGACGTTGTCAGCGCCCACGTTCGGCAGTGCGAAGAAGCCGAGCTTGACATCAGCGTTGGCCGCGCGGATTGCGCCGATCGCCCAGGTGCCGTTGATGATGGCGCCAGCCTTGCCGGATGCCACCGCAGCGGTCGACTGCTCGTAGCTGCCCGTGAGTGCGTCAGCGTTGAGCAGCCCGCCCTTTGCCCAGTCGGAAAGCGCCTGGTACTGCTTGTCGAAGCCGGGAACCTTGGCCCAGGTCGTCTTGTTGGTGGCAAGTTCGGTTGCGACATCCTTGTTGCCGCCGACGAAGTCCGCGTCAGCCGCGTTGCGGTGCTGGAGCAGCGTCCAGCCGTCCTTGCCCGCCAGGTAGAGCGGGTCAACGCCCGAAGCCTTGACCTTCTTGAAGTCTTCGGTGAGTTCGTCGAGGGTGGTCGGTGCCTTGGTCACGCCGGCGGCTTCGAAGACCGACTTGTTGTACAGCACGCCGAACGTGGCGAGGCCGTCTGCCGTCGGGTAGCTGTAGAGCTTTCCGTCGACCGCGAGCATCGAGTTGTAGACCGACTCGTTCATGCGGGACTTGAAGCTCGGGTTGGTGATCTCGATCATCACCGATCCTGGCTTTTCGATGCTGTCGAGGCCCGCGAACACGTCGATGCCGCTGCCCGAGGTGAGGCGCGCCTGGACCGTCGAGTCGTACTGCTCGTCGGGGATGCCGAGCACCTCAACGGTGTTGCCCGACTCCTTCTCGTAGGCCTTGATGTTGTCTTGCAGTGCGCCAGCTTTCACCCAGCTGCTCGGGATTGCGTACACAATCTTGGAGCTCTTGGCTGTGTCGCTCGTTGCGGTGCTCCCACTTTGTGGCGCGCACGCTGCGAGGCTGAGGGCGAGCCCGGCCGCAATTGCGGCGAAGGCCAGTTTCTTCGTTGACATCTGTACCCTTAGGTTGACTGTTTCAATTGGATGGGACGGTCCGTGGGGTCTGCGCCCCTGAACCCGAGCCGGTCGGCCGGTGCAAGGCTTCCCGGGTCGCATGGATTGGGATGAATTGCGCATCCCAAGTGAGTTCGAGCGGGCGCAGACCCGGCCCGACGATTCGACGACTTGCGTCGTCGAGGACTGCGAGAGACACGCCAATCAGCGTGCTTCGTTGGCCAAAGGCGCTGGTGACCACTGGGATCGGCGCGAGTCCGGTCTGAGCAGGGATGCGCTCGATGACCGACGCAACGAGCGACTCGTATTCGATAAGTGGGCCGTGCAGCAAGACGAGCTCCGGGTCAATTACCAGAATGAGCATTGCGATCTGCTCGGCTGCTCGCTCGGCGAAGTCTTCAAGGCTCTGGGCGGCCGTGGCTTCATGTTCGGCGGCTTCGATCATTTGCCGAACCTGGGGGAGACCCTCCCACCCCTGACGTTGGCTGGTTTCGCGCAGCCGACGCAGGTGGTACGTCTCACCTTCGGCTCGCTGAGCACCGCTAAATATCGTGCCGTTCACTTGAATGCCAGCCGAGATTTCGTGCCAGAGAATTGGCAGCACGAATGTGGCGATGCCTCGGGCTGCCCCCATGCGGTGCTCGGCGACGAGGGCCGCATCGAGGTCGTGCATCACGCGAACGTCGACACCAAACGCTTCGATGAGGCGCGGTTCGACGGGAATGTTCACCCATTCCTTGAAGGCTGCGGGCTCACGGAGGCTGCCAGCGTTGGTGATCGCTCCGGGCAGTGATACGCCGATCGCTGCGCATTCGCCGAGGCCGCCCGTGTGCGCCTCGCGTGCATCGTGTACCCAGTCGACCGCTGCCTCCAGGCGGGCATCGGCACTGAGGTGGCTGTCAACGGCCCGCTCTTGCCAATGACGAATGTTACCGGCCAGGTCGACCACGGTCAGACGCTCGACGTGTTGGCCGAGATCGAGACCGATAACGTACGCAACGGTCGGTTCGAATGCGAACCAGGTGGCGGGTCGGCCGGCGCCGCGTGGGCCTTCGGCGTCGAGGTCGCGCACGATTCCGACCTGCATCAGGTCGAGGAGGCGTTCCTTGACAGTTGGTTTCGAGAGCCCAACCCCGGCGGCGATCGCGGTGATGGGGGAGGGTCCGTTAAGGCGCAGAAACTCGGCACACTTCGCGGTGTGTTCGCGTCGCATCTCGTCGAGACGATCCTGCGGGTCGCGCACCGCGTCGACGTCTGTGTCGAGCATCGGAGGCCTCTCTGCCTATTTTGTAGCCGGGTTGCGAAACCGTAGCACGTAATCCGAGAGCCTGGCAAGAGGCGTGACGCCGGCCGCCCCGGGTGACGTAACTGAGCAACGCTCGGGTATTGACTCTCCAAACCTTGGCCAAATAGCCTGGAATGGGGGGTATTAGTAACCCCCATTTAGTAATTCGAACGGAGTCAACGATGACCAGTTCCACTGTCCGAAGGCGAGCAATCGCCGCGATTTGCTCGGGGGTGCTCGTCGCTGCAGCGCTTGTCGCACTCGCCCCGCCTGCGAACGCCGCCACGCCAGCTGCCCTGAGGCGCGAGGTCTCACAGGCGAAGCCGCTTGTGGTCGCGAACTTCTATCAGGGCGGCGAAGGCCCCAACCAGAACGACACGGTTTCCACCCTCTGGTCGTCGATTCCCGCCGACCTCAAAGAGAACACGGTCGTCAACTTCATCGCGAACAACCACCTGAACAACATCCCCGCAGTCACCGACTGGATCACGTCCCAGGCCGACGCCGCCCAGGCGGCTGGCATCCCATTCATGGTGCAGGCGCTGAACGGTGAGACGAGCGCCACCCAGACGATCCCGGCATCGTTCTTTGACAATCTCGCCACTACGCACAGCAGCATGCAGGGCATCAACGCGGCAGAGCTCTACAACGGCAGCAACCAATCGGCGCAGCTGGTTTCGCTGTACTCGGTCGTCGTCAACCGTGGTCTTCACTTTGTTTGGAGCGACACAAACCTCTGGGACTCTCGGGGCCTGTTCCTGTCCTGGCTCGAAGACAACGCCAGCTTGCTCGCCGCGTTGAAGGCGAACCCGCAAAACGCGGTGTTCCTGAACAAAGAATCCTTCGGTGACACTGACACCGATGCGGTCAACCTCGGCATGTGGCTCGCTGGATATATCGGGAACTGGGGTTCGTCATCCGACTGGTGGCACTGGGGGCTGAACAGCTACGGACAGCTTTACGGCTCGGGTGGTCAGAGTTGGAAGGACATCCTGCAATACCCAGAGGCGCAGACCGCCCAGTCGATGGTGAAGGTCGCCAGTCAGGGCGGCACCGCGTTCATGATCGAAGCGCAGTGGTTCAACCTCGCCACGGGTGGGGCGCGACTCGCGCCGTTCGAATTCGCCATTGCTCCGCTGCTGCGCGAGATGAAGGCGGGGGCGTTCCACATCCCGACCAAGGCCGAGGTGCTCGCGCAGAACAAGATGGTCTACAAGGGCGGGGTCTACACCGAGTCGACGATCTGGGACACCATGAACTCCAACATCTTCCCTCGCACCGGTCGCTACGGGTTGATTCCAATGGTGCCGGTGACCATCCCGGACACTGACCTCACGATGTTTGAAGACATCGCGACGTCGGCGAAGGACCAGGCGTGGTTCGACGCGCGGTACCCGCAGGAAGCCATCAGCAGCAATACGTTCCTGCTGCACAACACGAACACCTGGTACTGGATGAACTTCGTCGAGAACCGAAACGTGACGACACAGTCAACGTTCGCACCGCGCCGATCGCCTGCGAGCGAGATCGGCATTTCAGCTGGACCGCACACGTTCGCCACCATGACCGAATCGCAGAACCGAGTCGATGTCATGCTGAACAACTACCGGACCAACAAGAGCAACGTGCGAACGGACACCTTGTACGGCACCGCCCCGTCGAGTGACTTCGACCAGGTCAACACCTACAAGTACATCTACGACTACACGAGCGTCGGCCTCGACGCGAACGGGAACCCGCTCGTTGACGCGAACGGTGTGGTGTCGACTGCGGCCGGACGGCCCCTGAACGACCGTTCGTCGCGCGATGTTCGTACGACAACGTTCACTGTCTCGGGAACTTGGCAAGGCGGCCAACCGCTCGTGACGTTCGCCGCAAACACCGTCGACACTCGGCCGTATACGACGTCGTCGGTGTGGGATGCCGCGAACAAACGTCTCACCGTGACGATCATGCACAACGGGCTCGTGAAGTTCTCGGTACAGACCGACGGTCCAGGTGTGGCCACCGGGACAGCGGCAACCGTGAATCTGGCAGTGGGGAAGCCGGCGTCGCAGAGCTCGGAGTGGCCGTATGGGTTGACCGCGAGTCGTGCGGTCGATGGCAACACGGATGGCGTGTTCGGGAACGGTTCGGTCTCACACACCGATTCGCAAACGGATCCGTGGTGGAAGGTCGACCTGGGAGCTGAGTATCCGCTTGGCGCGATTGACGTCTGGAACCGTTCCGACTGCTGCAGTGACCGGTTGGCAAATTACAAGGTCGAGGTGCTGAATGCGGCGCAGTCGGTCGTGTGGTCGAGCACCCGCGTCGGATACCCATCGCCGACCGAAACCGTGAATGCGGGCGGTGCGACCGGCCGGTATGTTCGCATCTCGCTGAGCGGAGCCAACCGGATCCTCGCGCTCGCCGAGGTCAAGGTTCACCCGGTCGCCGATCTGGCGTTGGGCAAGGCGGCGTCACAGAGCTCGGAGTGGCCGTATGGGTTGACCGCGAGTCGTGCGGTCGATGGCAACACCGATGGCGTGTTCGGGAACGGTTCGGTCTCACACACCGATTCGCAAACGGATCCGTGGTGGAAGGTCGACCTGGGAGCTGAGTATCCGCTTGGCGCGATTGACGTCTGGAACCGTTCCGACTGCTGCAGCGACCGGTTGGCAAATTACAAGGTCGAGGTGCTGAATGCGGCGCAGTCGGTCGTGTGGTCGAGCACCCGCGTCGGATACCCATCGCCGACCGAAACCGTGAATGCGGGCGGTGCGACCGGCCGGTACGTTCGCATCTCGCTGAGCGGAGCCAACCGCATCGTGTCCCTCGCCGAGGTCAAGGTCGCGATGGGGGTCGCCCCGGTGAATTTCGCGCTCGGCAAAGTGGCGTCGCAAAGTTCGACTTATTCGGGAGGCGACGGCACTGGCTTCGCGGCACGTGCCGTCGATGGCAACACCGACGGCATCTTTGCGAACGGATCGGTGTCACATACCAACGCCGAAACCAACCCCTGGTGGAAGGTCGATCTCGGTCAAAGCCGCACCATCAACGAGATCGAAGTCTGGAACCGTGCCGACTCTGACCCCTCACGGCTGAGCAACTACCGATTGGAAGTGCTCAATTCGGCGAATGTCGTGGTGTGGTCGAGTGACCGGGTCGGCTTCCCGTGGCCGTCGGAGACGGTGTCGACCGGAGGGGTCATTGGCCAGCATGTGCGAGTCAGCCTGACTGGCACCAACCGGATTCTCTCGATGGCTGAAGTGCTCGTTCGATAGGCCCGAACGGCAGGGGCAACCGGGGCGCGTATGCGCGCTGGTTGCCCCTGTTACGTGCTTGGGTGATACGGCACCCTCCCGGCGCCGCCGGTAGGCTTGAGGGATGACGGTTTCGGTTGCAATCGCTGGCGCTTCGGGCTACGCGGGCGGCGAATTGCTGCGTGTGCTTGCAGGGCATCCGGGCGTTGAAGTGCGCACGGTCACTGCACACAGCAATGCGGGGCAGCCGCTCGTATCGCTGCACCCGCAGCTGCGCAGTTACCAGCACCTCACGCTCCAAGACACCACCGCCGAGGTGCTCGCGGGGCACGATGTGGTGTTCCTCGCGCTGCCGCACGGAGCATCCGGGGCAATCGCTGCCGCGCTGCCGGCTGACACGCTCGTGATCGACTGCGGCGCCGACCACCGCCTCGAGTCGGCCGATGACTGGGCCGCGTTCTACGGTGGTCACCACCACGGCGCCTGGAGCTACGGAGTTCCCGAGATTCCACGATCGGATGCCTCGCAGCGCGACTTGCTCGCAGGCACCCGCCGCATCGCGGCCCCAGGTTGTAACGCATCGACAGTTGCGCTCTCGCTCGCGCCGGGCATTCGCGCCGGAGTGATCGAAGAAGCCGACCTCGTGTCGGTGCTCGCAGTTGGCCCATCGGGCGCGGGTAAGAGCCTCAAGGCGCACCTGCTGGCATCCGAAATCATGGGGTCAGCGAACCCATATGCCGTTGGCGGCATACACCGGCACATCCCCGAGATTCAGCAATCGCTGCGCTGGGCGGGGGCGGCGAACCCCACGATTTCGTTCACCCCGGTGATCGTGCCGATGTCGCGCGGCATTCTCGCGACCTCGACTGCGCGCATCAAGCCGGGCGTGACCCCGGGGCAGATACGAGACGCGTGGGAGTCGGCGTACCGCGATGAGCCGTTCGTGCAGGTGCTGCCAGAGGGTGAATTCCCGCGCACAGCTGACGTGCTCGGTGCGAACACCTGCTTGCTCGGCATCGCGGTCGACGAAGCCGCCGGCCGAGTTGTGGTGATCGCGGCTCTCGACAACTTGACGAAGGGCACCGCAGGTGCCGCCATCCAATCAATGAACATTGCTTTGGGCTTGCCTGAGGCGACCGGACTTCCGCTCAATGGAGTTGCCCCGTGACCGTCACCCATCCACAGGGATTCACCGCTGCCGGCGTTGCTGCCGGCCTCAAGGCCACGGGCGCGCTCGACTTCGCGATCGTGTCGAACCAGGGACCGCGCGCGGCGGCCGCGGCAGTGTTCACGTCGAACCGCGCGAAGGCGAATCCGATTCTGTGGTCGCAGCAGGTCGCTGCCGACGGTGTCGTGAGCGCCATCGTGTTGAACTCCGGGGGAGCGAACTGTTTCACCGGGCCGGAGGGTTTTCAAGTCACGCACCGCACCGCCGAGGCGGTCGCGGCTGCGCTCAGCGTCTCGGCGGGCGATGTGCTCGTTTGCTCGACCGGCTTGATCGGTGAGCAACTCGACATCGAAAAGCTCGAAGAGGGCGTGGTGTCGGCCGCTGCGCGGCTGACATCGGATGGCGGCCCCGACGCCGCCCGCGCGATCATGACCACCGACTCGAGGCCAAAGACCGCAGTCTTTGACGCACCCGCGGGTTGGCGGGTTGGCGGCATGGCGAAGGGCGCCGGGATGCTGGCACCAGGCCTTGCCACGATGCTCGTCGTGATCACCACCGACGCCGATGTGCCGGCTGCTGACCTCGACTCGGCGCTCCGCGCCGCGACCCGGGCGACGTTTGACCGGCTCGACTCCGACGGCTGCATGTCGACGAACGATCAGGTCACGCTGCTCGCGAGCGGGGCATCCGGAATCGTGCCAGACGCCGCAGAGTTCGCGGCCGCCATCCGGTCGGTCTGTGATGACCTTGCCGCGCAACTGCAGGCCGACGCCGAGGGGGCGAGCCACAATATCTCGATCGAGGTGCGCGGTGCCGTCACCGAAGACGACGCAGTCGAGGTCGGTCGCTCGGTCGCTCGCAACAACCTGTTCAAAGCCGCGGTATTCGGCAACGATCCGAACTGGGGCCGCGTACTCGCCGCGATCGGAACTACCAAGGCAGAGTTCGACCCGTACCTCGTCGACGTGAGTATGAATGGCGTGCGCGTGTGCCACGCCGGCCGCCCGGATCGCCCGCGCGAAGAGGTCGATCTCACGCCGCGTGCGACGCATGTGCTCATCGAACTGCACGCAGGCACCGAGACCGCGACGATTCGCACGAACGACCTCACCCACGACTACGTGCACGAGAACAGCGCATACGCAACATGAGGCGCGATCCGATGGGCGCTGAAGCGCAGGCGAAGGCCGATCTGGCCGCGGCACTTGCGCCATGGGCTGGCAAGACGATTGTCGTGAAGTTCGGCGGCAACGCCATGGTCTCGGAGGACCTCAAGCGCGCGTTCGCTGAAGATGTGGTGACGCTGCACAACGCCGGCGTTGGTGTTGTGGTGACCCACGGCGGCGGCCCGCAGATTTCGGCCGCGTTGGCGGAGCGGGGCATCCAGAGCGAGTTCCGCGGGGGCCTTCGGGTGACGAGTGCTGAGGCAATCGAGGTGGTCTTCGACGTGCTCTTCCACGGGGTCAACCGCGAACTCGCGTCGCTGATTGAACAGCGTGGTGTGTCTGCTGTTGGTATGTACGGCAAGACCGAGGGTCTGTTCACCGCAGTGCGGCGCGGCACGGTCGTCGATGGCGTCGAGGTTGACCTCGGCCGCGTCGGCGACGTGACCGCGGTTCAACCGGCGGTGATCGAGGCGGCGCTCCGCACGGGCAGCGTGCCAGTCGTGACATCGATCGCCCCTGACGCAGCCGGTGACCTCCTCAACGTAAACGCCGACTCGGCGGCCGCGGCCGTCGCGGTCGCGGTGAAGGCCGACGCGCTCATCGTGCTCACCGATGTGCCCGGCCTCTATGCAGATTGGCCAAACCGCGACTCGCTCGTGCCCGCGATCAGCGCCGACGCGCTGCGTGCGCTGTTGCCGACCCTCGAGAGCGGCATGATCCCCAAGATGAGCGCCTGCCTCGAAGCCGTCGACGGCGAGGTGCCGGTCGCGATCATCATCGACGGCCGCGAACCGCATTCGGTGCTGCACGAAGTGGCCGGCACCGGCGCGGGCGGTACCCGCGTGACCCTGAACGGAGCATCCGAATGACCTGGCAATCACGGTTCGGCCAACACGTCATGCGGTCGGTGCCAACCCCGATGGCGAAACTCACCCACGGCGAGGGCGCCTGGGTGTGGGATGACGCGGGCACGAAGTACCTCGACTTCTTGGCCGGCGTCGCCGTGAACTCGCTCGGCCATGCCCACCCGGTGTTCGTCGAGGCGATCTCGAAGCAGGCAGCGAAGGTCGCGCATGTCTCGAACTACTTCACGACCGAGCCAAACCTTGAACTTGCCGAGCGCCTGGTGCGGCTCGCTGGCGCGGCGCCCGAGGGGCGAGCTTGGTTCGGCAACTCCGGTGCTGAGGCGAATGAGGCGGCGTTCAAGCTGGCCCGACTCAACGGCGCCGCCGGCACTCGGCCGACGATTCTTGCGCTGCAGAACGCGTTCCATGGCCGCACGATGGGTTCGCTCTCGCTCACCGGCAAGCCACATATGCGCGAACCGTTCGAACCGATGCCGGCCGGGGTGCTGCATATTCCGGCAACGATTGAGGCGCTGCATGAGTTCGTCAGTGATCAGGTCGCTGCGCTGTTTGTCGAGCCGATTCAGGGCGAAGCGGGGGTGCTTGAACTTCCGGATGGCTACCTCGAGGCTGCTCGTGAACTCACCGCCGCACACGGCGTGCTGCTGATTGTCGACGAGATTCAGACCGGTGCCGGTCGCACCGGCAAGTGGTTCGGGTTTCAGCACTCGGGCATCGTGCCCGACGCGATCTCGGTCGCGAAGGGCATCGGCGGCGGGTTCCCGATCGGCGGACTGGTCACGTTTGGGCGGGCTTCTGAACTGTTTCAGAAGGGGCACCACGGGTCGACCTTCGGCGGTAACCCGCTCGGCACGGCCGTCGCGAACGCCGTGCTCGGCGAAATCGAACGCGCCGGGCTCGTTGAAAACGCAGCGGCCCGAGGCGAGCAACTGCGCGAACTCATATTTGGGCTCGGCTCACCGCTTATCGAGGGCGTGCGCGGGCGCGGTCTGCTGCTCGGCATTGCGCTCACCGACACGGTTGCCCAAGACATCGTCGACGCGGCGTTCCGCCACGGCCTCATCTTGAACGCGGCAAATGAGCGGACCATCCGAATCGCCCCGCCGCTCATCATTGCTGAAGCCGAACTTGGCGAATTTGAGGCGCGCCTGCGCCTCGTGCTCGCCGACGTGACGCGCTAGCCGGGCCAAGCCCCGACACCACACCACCGCGATCGAGTCAGCGGCTCACCGCCATCCGATCGCCCACAAACCAGACTTTCAACCGAACGGACCGACATGACCCGCCACCTGCTTCGCGACGACGACCTCAGCCCCGCCGAACAGCGCGAGATTCTCGATCTCGCCGCTGAACTTAAGCGCGACCGCTGGAGCCAGAAGCCGCTCGCCGGCCCGCAGACCGTCGCCGTGATCTTCGACAAGTCGTCGACGCGTACCCGGGTGTCGTTCTCGGTTGGCATCGCCGACCTCGGCGGGGTGCCGCTCATCATGCAGACCGCGGAGAGCCAGCTCGGTGGCAAAGAAACCGTGAGCGACACGGCGCGCGTGCTCGAGCGGCAGGTGGCCGCGATTCTGTGGCGCACCTACGCGCAGGCCGGGCTCGAAGAGATGGCCGCTGGCACGACCGTGCCGGTCGTGAATGCGCTCTCTGACGACTTCCACCCGTGTCAACTGCTCGCCGACCTGCAGACGATCCGGGAGCACAAGGGCGAACTCACCGGGCTGGTCTTGGCGTTTGTGGGCGATGGCGCGTCGAACCTGTCACACTCGTACCTGCTCGCCTGCGCGACGGCGGGCATGCACGTGCGCGTTGGTTCGCCAGCCGGATATGAACCACGGGCCGATGTTGTTGCCGATGCCACGCGCATTGCGGCGTCGACCGGTGGTTCGGTGACCGTGGTCGTCGACCCGGTCGCTGCCGTGTCTGGTGCCGATGTCGTGGTCACCGACACCTGGGTGTCGATGGGCAAGGAGTCCGAGAAGGCCGCCCGCGTGCACACCTTCGGCCCGTACCAGGTGACCGAGGAACTCTTCGCCGAAGCGAAGTCCGACGCGATCTTCATGCACTGCCTTCCCGCCGACCGCGGCTACGAGGTTGCGGCCGAGGTTCTGGATGGCCCGCGCTCGGTGATTTGGGATGAAGCCGAGAACCGCCTGCACGCCCAAAAGGCGCTCCTCGTCTGGCTGCTGCGGCAGCCGTAAGGGGTACCCGTCGGTCGATACGATTGACGAATGGCTGAGCACGCGGAGCACGGAACCAACGAGGGATCACTTTGGGGCGCCCGGTTCGCGTCTGGTCCGTCGCCTGAGTTGCAGCGACTCTCGAAGTCGACGCACTTCGACTGGCAACTCGCCCAGTACGACATTGCGGGTTCGCGTGCCCACGCGAAGGCGTTGGCCGCCGCTGGCTACCTCACTGACGCCGAACTCGCGGCGATGCTCGCGGGCCTCGGCGCGCTCAGCGCCCGCATCGACTCGGGCGAGCTCGTCGCAGCCGACACCGATGAAGACGTACACGGCGCGCTCGAAGCGGCGCTGATCGCCGAGGTCGGTGCCGAACTTGGTGGCAAGCTTCGCGCCGGCCGCAGCCGCAACGACCAGATCGCCACCCTGATTCGGATGTACCTGAAGGATCATGCCGCCGTTATCGGCCGCCAGGTGATTGGCCTGATTGACGCGATTGTGGCGCAGGCAGAGGCGCATGCATCCGCGATCATGCCGGGCCGTACCCATCTGCAACACGCGCAGCCGGTGCTGCTCGCGCACCACCTGCTCGCGCATGCCTGGGCCCTCGGCCGTGACGTTGAACGGCTCGGCGATTGGGCGAACCGCGCAAACTTTTCGCCCTACGGTGGGGGAGCGCTCGCGGGATCGACCCTCGGCCTCGACGCGAAACTCGTCGCCACCGAGCTCGGGTTCAGTGACGTTGAGCCGAACTCAATCGATGGCACTGCAAGCCGCGATGTGGTCGCCGAGTTCGCGTTCATCTCGTCGATGATCGGCATCAACCTGTCTCGCTTCGCCGAAGAGATCATCCTCTGGAACACCCGCGAGTTCGGTTTCGTCACGCTGCACGACGGGTATTCGACCGGGTCGTCGATCATGCCGCAGAAGAAAAACCCTGATATCGCCGAGCTCGCCCGCGGCAAGTCGGGCCGCCTGATCGGCAACCTCTCGGGCCTGCTCGCGACGCTGAAGGCCCTGCCGCTCGCGTACAACCGCGACCTGCAAGAAGACAAAGAGCCGGTCTTCGACTCGGTGCAAACCCTCGAGGTGCTGCTGCCCGCGTTCACCGGCATGGTCGCGTCGCTCACGTTCCACACCGATCGGATGGCGGCACTCGCTCCCGCGGGATACTCGCTCGCGACTGATGTTGCCGAGTGGTTGGTGAAACGGCACGTGCCGTTCCGCGATGCCCACGAGATCACCGGATCGCTCGTGCGGTACGCCGAAGAGCGCAGACTCGGGCTCGACGAGGTCGACGACGCGGGGCTTGCGGCGGTGTCGGCGCACCTGACGCCCGACGTGCGCTCAGTGCTCACGATCGAAGGTTCGGTTGCGAGCCGCGACGGGGTGAACGGCACCGCACCGGTGCGGGTGGCGCAGCAGATTACGAACCTCACCGAGTGGGCGCGCTCTCTGTCGTCGCGCCTGCCGAATGGCTAGGGTTTCGTCGCGCCTGCGGAAGGCCTAGGCTCGCTCACGCCCCGGATGGCGCGCCTGCGATCGTCGCCACGACGAGCCGCGTGACCACGCCGATCACGGCAGCCCAACCCAGGCTTGCGAGTGAGCCGATGATGAAGCGTTCACGCGTCGCAGCGCTGTCGAGTTCGCTGAATCGGCCGATGCCTTTCAACGCGATAATCGCGGCAATTGCCTCGGGGTAACCGACGATGATCGCGCCAGCGCAGAGCACGCGCTCGAGCACGCCGATCACGCGTCCGCCGCCGAGCGGCGAGTCGTCGTCGATCCGCCCGAACAGTGCTCGCTTGATTCGGTGCGGGAGGTGGTCCGACGAGAGCTGAATCGCGGTTACCGCCAGCGGCCCACCGCCGAGTGCCGCGGTCACGAGCAGTACGAGCACGAACGGCACGATGAGCCTCGGCACATTGAGTTGTGCGGGCAGCGACACCCAGAACGCGAGCATTCCGACGATGACAAGGTCGATCCAAAGCAGCACCCGTAGGTGCCGCACCGCAAACGCCAACGTGGCAAGCACCGCTGAGGCGATGACGAGCACGATCAGGGCGAGCCACCACCCGACTGCGACGAAGACGAGATCGCCCATCATGCCTCCTCGATTGCGCGGCCCTGTTGAAGATCGCCGCTGCGGTCGGACGTTGCGAGCTGCTCGACCCGCGCCAGCAGTCTAACGAGGGCCGCCGACGCGTCGAGTTCGACTCGAACGAGCCCGGCCCGCACCCGGTCGGTCACCGAGGGCTCGCTGATTCCGAGCAGGCGGGCCGCTTCACGCTGCGTGTGTCCTGCGGCGAGTAAGTCATAGGCCGCCCAGCCGGCGTCTGAGCGTTTTGCGCGCACCGCCAGTGCCAGCGTGAGCATGGCTTCAAGATCGGATGCCTCGTCCGCGAGGCGCGGGTCATCCACTGCCAGCGCGAACCGGTACGGGGCCGACTTTGCGCGATCGACGGCGTTGCGGGCCGCGTAAAACGCGGGGCCGGTTGCCTCGTTGGCGGTGGCAGGGAGGGGAGTGCGCACCGCGCCAATGCCGATGCCGACACTCCACTCGTTCGAGCGAGTGAGCGCAAAGGCCGCGGTGAGGGCAGCCGAGGCATCCGTGGTGACGATCTGAATCTCGTCGCCCGACGCGCGGCCAACCGGAAGCGCGAGCGCGTGCCCGACGAGGTCGGCAAGGCGTGCGACCCAGGCCGTCGCGACGTCGGCGTGGCGGCGACTGCCGACTTGGTCGGCGGTGAGTACGAACATGGCAACCTCGCTGAGGGGTTCAGGCCTAATCTGATGGTGATTAGGAGTGTACACCTCACTCGTGCCGAATGAGGGGTGTAGGCCTTATCAATCCGGCAGCCGTACCCGAATACACTGGTTTGGTGAATCCCGTCCTTGCCGAACAGGCCAACGATCCCACGTTTGCGAACGTGTGGGACGAACTGCAGTGGCGCGGCCTTGTGCACGTGTCTACCGATGAAGCAGCGCTCCGCGAAGCGCTCGGCGGCGACCCGATCACGTATTACTGCGGGTTCGACCCCACCGCGCCGAGTCTGCACCTCGGCAACCTGGTGCAGCTGCTGCTGATGCGTCGGCTGCAACTTGCGGGGCACCATCCACTTGGATTGGTTGGCGGCTCGACCGGGCTCATCGGCGACCCGCGGCCCACGGCCGAGCGCGTGCTCAACACCCGCGAGACGGTCGCGGAGTGGGTGACTCGTCTACAGGGGCAGGTCTCGCGGTTCCTCGCGACCGATGGTGCGAACCCGATGCGGCTGGTCAACAACCTCGATTGGACCGCCCCGCTCAGCGCGATCGACTTCTTGCGCGATATCGGCAAGCACTTCCGCGTTGGAACGATGCTGAAGAAAGATGCGGTCGCCTCGCGCCTGAACTCTGATGCGGGCATCTCGTACACCGAGTTCAGTTACCAGATTCTGCAGGGCTTTGACTACCTCGAACTGTTCCGCCAATACGGCTGCACCCTGCAGACCGGCGGGAGCGACCAGTGGGGCAATCTCATTAGCGGCATCGACCTCATTCACAAGGTCGAGGGCCGGTCGACCCACGCAATCGGCACCCCGCTGATCACGAATTCGGATGGCACGAAATTCGGCAAGTCCGAGGGCAACGCCATCTGGCTCGACGCCGAGATGTGCTCGCCGTACCGGTTCTACCAGTTCTGGTTGAACACGGCAGATGCCGATGTCGTCGAGCGGCTCAAGGTTTTCACGTTCCTCTCGCGCGCCGAAATTGAGGCGCTCGAGCGCCTCGTCGAGACCGAGCCGTTCCGCCGCGAGGCGCAAAAGGTGCTCGCTCGCGATGTCACCGCGCTCGTGCACGGGCCCGATGTTGCTGACGC
The DNA here is from genome assembly GCA_035764905.1 of Candidatus Lumbricidiphila sp. GTDB lineage: Bacteria > Actinomycetota > Actinomycetes > Actinomycetales > Microbacteriaceae > Agromyces. The sequence continues at coordinate 312,399 of DASTYN010000005.1, forward strand.
GGTGGTAGCGGCATCAGTCGCGCTGTTCGGAACTGGCGAACTTGCAGGACTTGACCCGGTAACCCTGCGTTCGGCGCTGCTCGAACTGCCGAATATTGACGCAGCGTCGGATGCCTCGGTGGCGTCGTTGCTCGTTGAAACTGGATTGGCGACGAGCCTCAGCGAGGCGCGTCGGGCGATCGGGCAGGGCGGCGTTTCGGTTGACAACGTGAAGGTTGACGATGAGGCGGCGACGATCGACGGACTCGTGCCGGCACACGGGATGCTGTTGCTCAAGCGTGGGCGCAAGACCCTCGCGGGCGTATTCGTCGGCAACTAGCGGCCATTCGATCGACGGGTGAGCGGATGCTTCGGCTCACCCCGCTGGGCGTGCCGCCGCAGCGGAACTAAAGTTTGTAACACAAGACGGGACACCATGAGCGATTCACGAGACGACGACCGCAGCAAGCGCGGGTCGCGAGATCAGGGGGCGTCGGGCGACCGTCGCGGGAACACTGGCGGCGGGTGGCGTTCGGGTTCCGGCGCGGGTGCCGGCGCTGGATCTGGTTCTGGGCGGCCGCGGCGGGAAGGCGAGTCACGCGGAGGTTCGGGGGAGCGCAAGCCTTGGGAGCGTCGTGATTCTGCGCCGCGTTCGTCGGATGGTGAGCGTAAGCCTTGGGAGCGTCGTGACTCGGCGCCTCGCGCGGAGGGTGAGCGTCGGCCGTGGGGGAGCCGCGACAACGACCGCCCACGTCGCGATGGTGATGCTGGCGGCGAACGTAAGCCTTGGGAGCGTCGTGACTCGGCGCCTCGCGCCGACGGTGACCGGAAGCCTTGGGAGCGTCGTGATTCTGCTCCGCGTTCGTCGGATGGTGAGCGTAAGCCTTGGGAGCGCCGTGATTCGGCGCCTCGCGCCGACGGCGAGCGTCGGCCCTGGGCGAACCGTGACAATGACCGTCCCCGCCGCGATGGTGATGCCGGTGGCGAACGCAAGCCGTGGGAGCGTCGTGACTCGGCGCCGCGCGCCGATGGCGACCGTAAGCCGTGGGAGCGCCGCGATGGCGACTCGCGCGGAGGTTCCGGTGAGCGCAAGCCGTGGGAACGTCGTGACTCGGCGCCTCGCACCGATGGCGACCGTAAGCCTTGGGAGCGCCGGGACTCGGCCCCTCGCGCCGATGGCGACCGTAAGCCTTGGGAGCGCCGCGATGGTGACTCGCGTGGAGGTTCCGGCGACCGTAAGCCTTGGGAGCGCCGCGAGAGCGATTCGCGAGGTGGCTCGGGCGACCGCCCCCGCCGCGATGACGCCCCACGAGGTTTCGGCGGGCGCAACCCATGGCAGAGCAATGACCGCGACTCGAGGCCCGAGGCATCCGATCGTCGAAGCGACGGTGCGATCGAACGGCAGCCGCGTGCGCGGCACGATGACCCCGAGATTCCTGAGCACATTCAGCCGCGGAGCCTCGACAAGGGCGCCCGTATGCAGCTGATGACCCTGACGCGTGAGAACGCCGACTGGGTTGCCGTGCACCTCGCGGCGGCATCGGAGTTCATCGACACTGACCCGGAGCGCGCGCACCAACACGCCCTGTCGGCGGCGCGCAAGGGCGGTCGTATTGCGGTGGTGCGGGAGGCGCTCGCGATCACGGCCTATGCGACCGGCGACTTCGCGCTCGCGCTGCGCGAGCTGCGCACGTTCCGCCGCATTTCGGGCAGCAATGAGCAGATTGCGCTGATGGTCGACTCGGAGCGCGGCGTTGGCCGACCCGACAAGGCGCTCGAACTCGGTCGGTCGGTCGAGAAGAACGAGCTGTCAGTGCCCGTGCAGGTGTCGCTTGCGATTGCGATGTCGGGTGCACGGCTCGACCTCGGGCAGCCGGAACTCGCGCTGCACGAACTTGAGATTCCGCAACTCGACCCTGAGCGTGCATTCTCGTGGAGCCCCGAACTGTTCGGCGCCTACGCGAACGTGCTCGAAGACCTCGGGCGCGAGGCGGATGCCGCGGCCTGGCGTGACCGCGCGGAGCGCGCTGAGCGCGCCCTCGAGATTGAGTTCGGCTCGGACGACGTCTTCGAGGTGTTCGACCTTGACGAGGGCGACGACTTCGACGAGCAATCGGATGCCCCGGGGCCGGCCGATTCCGACGATGCTGACTCCGGCATCGACGAAGGCGACGACGTCAGCCCCGAGGCATCCGTCGACCCTGAAGTGAAGTGATCGGTCTGCGTCGCACCCAATCGACCCCGCTTGACGGCGTCGACGCAGTCTTCGCCGACCTCGACGGTGTCGTCTACGCCGGCGCGGGCGCGATCGCGCACGCGGTCGACAGCCTGAACCGCGTCCAAACCGAAATGCCGGTCGGCTACATCACGAACAACGCGAGTCGTAGCGACGTCTCGGTCGCCGCGCACCTGCGCGAACTCGGCCTGACCGTCGAACCCCACGACGTCGTCACCTCCCCGCAAGCGGCCATGAGCCTGCTCGCCGAACTCGTCGAGCCTGGCGCGCTGATTCTGGTCGTTGGCGGCGACGGCATCGTCACCCAACTCGAGCAGCGCGGGTATCGGATGACCCGGTCCGCCGCCGATAACCCCGACGCTGTCATTCAGGGCTTCGCGCCAGAGGTTGGCTGGCAACAGTTGGCCGAGGCATCCTTCGCTTTGAATGCCCATGGTGGCCCTGGCGTGCCCGGCGGGATCCCGTGGGTGGCGACGAATATGGACTGGACGATCCCAGTCGCGCGCGGCATTGCCCCCGGCAACGGCACGCTCGTGTCGGCGGTGCACACTGCCGTCGGGCGGCTGCCGGTCGTTGCAGGCAAGCCTGAAGTCGCAATCTTCGATGAAGCCAAGCGGCGGGTCGGGGCATCCGCGCCGTTGATGATCGGTGACCGCCTTGACACCGACATTCTCGGCGCCTGCCGCGCCGGCTGGAAGTCGGTGCACGTGCTCACCGGAATCGACAAGGCGAAGCAGCTGCTCGCCGCGCCGAAGGGGAGTCGGCCCGACTACATCATCGGCGACCTGCGCGAACTGCACGAGCCGTACCCGCGTGTCGAAACCGCGCGCAATGGCGCTTTTGCCGTGGGTAAAGCGCGCGTGCGCATCGACGGCATCACCGTCGTCATCGAATCGGATGGCTCGTCCGAACTCGACCTGCTGCGCGCCGCCTGCGCGGCGATCTGGTCGAACTCGCTGTCGATCCACGCACTGACCGTGCCCGAGTCGCTCTACGAGCGCTAGTTTGTGCGCCCGTAATGCCTTGGAATTATTTGGCGCAGCGCGGACGCCATGAATAGCGGGTGTTGAAATGCTCGATCATCGAGTTCTCTTGAGAGCAGCGCACAAAATTCGTCCATATCGGCGACCCCGTCAGGCAGCGTGAGTTGCAGCACCGTACCCGCGGCGACAGGTTCTACGCCGGCGTCAGTGAGGTACTTGTCGTTCATGTATGCGAATTCTGCTAGCTCGCTAGGTGAGAGAAACCGCTGGTACGGGAGTGGTGTGCCATCCGAACGGGTGCGCTCCCCTCGAACGCGCTGAAGCTCCGGTGGACGTGAGATCCAGGAGACAAGTTCGACAGAGACGGTTTTGGATACCACGATAGCGATCAGCAATTGCCAACCCACATCTGGCACGACTACTTTTGTCATCAAGGGAAGGTGCAGTTGGCACCAGACGATGAGGGGCAGTTGAAGACTCGGGTGTTGAGTACTCCCGCGATATACATCGGGTAACCATCTGGTTGGAATTGGGTGTTGAATTGACCATAATATTCAGCCCCATTTACCAACCTATTCCCGTACAAGATGTTGGACAAATAGTTGTACCCCGAACCTGCCCAAGTGATATAAGGGTTGTACGATGTTTGGTGATCTCCGCAGTTGATCGTTCCCCAAAAGGACTTTTGGCGGCAGTGCACCGTAGGACTGTAGAATTTGAGACCGGGGCCGGAGTCCCAGATCAGTCGCACCGTCCACTGAGCCTGTCGTCCGTTTAGGTTCGTCGTGACGATCACATCGTAGGCGCCGATTGCACCATTTTGATTGCCATATGCCGCATTGCCTTTGGTTCGGGACCGGTAGGATGAGAGCGTTTCGCTGCATACGCTGCCAGTTTCGCACCAGATGTCCTCATAGTCACCGCCCGCCATCGGCCGGATATTTGTCACGCTGGAGGCTGCCAGCACTCCGGCGCCTCGGTGATAGCCAACTGACCGGCCAGGAAAGCTCGCTTGAGGCTCGGACGGTATCGATAGTTGTACGGTTTCGGGTGCAATTCTCTCGACGCGCTCGACAGCGTTGCCACGCGCGTCCCGATGGATTGTCAACACGCCGCCCCAGGCATGTCCACTGGTGGTGTTTCGCAGCAGAGGCTGCGGCAACGCATTGGTCTAACGGTGTCGCAGCCCGAGCAGCGGCGTAGGCGGGCGTGACGATGCCGATGGTGAGCAGTGGTGCCGCGACGGCTGCGGCGATAGTGATTCGGCCTCGGGAGCGCGCCCAAATTGATGCATTCATGTCTTCCGTTCCTTTCTCGTGCTGCCTGACAACCGCCGGGTTACCGATGCTGTTCGGTGGCGCCCGGCCACTGCGTTCTCACCTTACCTGCCACCCCCCCCCGTTTGGGTAGCCTTTAGCACGATGTATCTGTCGCGGTGATTCAGGGCTTCGCGCCAGACGTTGGCTGGCAACAGCTGGCCGAGGCATCCTTCGCTCTGAATGCCCATGGTGGCCCGGGAGTGCCCGGCGGTATTCCGTGGGTGGCGACGAACATGGACTGGACTATCCCCGTCGCGCGCGGCATCGCACCCGGCAACGGCACGCTGGTATCGGCCGTGCACACCGCCGTCGGGCGCTTGCCGGTGGTCGCTGGCAAGCCCGAGGTGCCGATCTTCGATGAAGCCAAGCGGCGGGTCGGGGCATCCGCGCCGTTGATGATCGGCGACCGGCTCGACACCGATATTCTCGGCGCGTGCCGCGCCGGTTGGAAGTCAGTGCACGTGCTCACCGGCATCGATAAGGCGAAGCAGTTGCTCGCCGCGCCCAAGGGCAGCCGACCCGACTTCATCGTTGGCGACCTGCGCGAGCTGCACGAGCCGTACCCGCGCGTCGAAACCGCGCGCAGTGGCGCGATGACCGTGGGTCGCGCGCGAGTGCGCGTCGACGGCATTACCGTCGTCATCGAATCGGATGGCGGCAACGAGCTCGACCTCCTGCGAGCCGCGTGTGCTGCGATCTGGTCGAACGCGCTCTCGATCCACGCACTGACCGTGCCCGAGTCGCTCTACGCTTGAGCCGTGAGTACTGACCAGCATCCCGTCCACGCGGGCAGTGACCTGAGCGACGCGGTCGCCGAGGAGCTCGGGCTGCTGCATGAAGCCCCGCTGGCCGAGCGTGCGAGTGGGTATCGGTCACTCACTGAGCGACTGCGCGCGTCGCTTGACAACGCCGACATCGTCGAGTAGTTCCGTCTTCGCTGGGATCCTCGTGACTCCGCGGCCGTGGCGGCAGACTGACGGCTGGCGCTGCTGCGTAGTGCCGAGCTGATGGTTAGCGATGAACCGGGGATCGATTCGGCGGCGTTCGCGCGGGTCAACGGTAGATTTCTCGGGACGGGCGTACTCCGCGCCCACACGGAGGTTGCGATGGCTCGGATCTCGTTGACCGCTGCCGAGGCACCCGGCCCCGCGGTTGTCGAAGCGCAAGATGTGCGCAAGGCCGTTCAGATTCGTCGCGGCGAGACGCGTGACGTCCTGCGTGGCGTCACTTTGCGCATCAAGGCGGGGGAGCGAGTAGCCATAGTCGGACCGTCCGGATCGGGCAAATCGTCGTTGTTGCACTGCCTGGCCGGGCTCGATCCGGTCTCGTCGGGAACAGTCATGCTATTTGGCCGCGACGTCCGTTCGATGTCGGGGAGTCAGCTTGCTCGAGAGTATCGAGAGCGCGTGGGATTCGTGTTTCAGCAGTACAATTTGGTGTCCACGCTGTCCGGCTTTGAGAACGCCGTGTTGCCGGTGAGGCTCGGCCGCCAACGGGTCGCCGCTGGTGCCGTTCGAGGCATCCTGCACAGGTTAGGGGTGGGTGAGCGCAGCCGCGCCCTTCCAGGAACCATGTCGGGTGGTGAGCAACAACGGTTCGCGATTGCGCGGGCGCTGGTCACGCGCCCTCAGCTCGTGTTCGCGGACGAACCGACCGGTGCGCTTGACACTGAGAATGCGGACGTCGTGCTGCGGCACCTTGAATCGTTGAGTTCTTCGGGCGCAGCGCTGGTCTACGTCACGCACGATCCTCTACTGGCATCTCGTGCCGGTCGAGTATTGGTCATGCGGGACGGTGTGCTGGCTAGCGAACTGACGGGAACTGACAGTGCGGCCGTTCTGCAGGCGATGACGGCGCGGCGGGCAGCCTGATGTTGCGCCTGATTCTGGGCGCGACGCTGCGGAACCCGCGTGTGAGTCTCGGCCCCGCTGCGCTGTTTTTCACTGCGGGTGCCTTGGCAGCGGTCGCCTTGACCATCGTCTACTCAGTGACGGGCCAGGAAGGTCAGGCCGCGCTCCGCGAGGCACCGGAGGGGTCGGGTGCCGTCGTCGCACAAATCGGCTTGTTCATGATGGTGCTGGGCATCGGGGTGCCGATGATCTTCGTTACGTCGGCCGTAGCCGGCACCTCGGTCGAGCTAGACCGGCAACTCATCGCAACCTGGCGGCTCGCTGGGGCCGCACCGAGCCACGTTCGCCTCATCGTTTTGGCCCGACTGCTCCTGGTCGCCCTCGTCTCGTCAGCTCTCGGCACCGCAGTGTCACCGATGCTCGCGCAACCGGCTCTCGATTTCCTACTGCAAGTCACAACCATCAACATCCCAATCGGCGCGCATAGTTCGCCGGGACCTATCGCTCTTGCCGTTGGCGCGGTCGCCACGCTGGCTGTGCTCGGCGGACTTGCCCCTGCATCTCGAGCTTCCCGCATCCCGCCGCTGGAGGCGATACGCGCCGCCCAAGATCGCAATGGACGAAGTGTCGGCCGCCACATATTGGGAGGAGTCGCCGTCGCTGTTGCCATCAGCATCGCCATAAGCACGGCGGGCCAACCCAACCCGGGCCCAGCGTCCACCACTGCGCTCGTCGCAATGTTTGCGGCGGCGGCGGCACTCAGCGTGCTCGCCCCGGTCTGCCTCGGCCCGTTGCTCAGTCTCTGGACCCGGATTGTTCCACCGAGCGCATGGCCCGCGTGGTGGCTGGCACGCATCAAAGCGACCCAACGCCTGTCGGCCACTTCATCGACGGTCGCGCCGTTAGCGACGGTGCTGATCGTCATGGGCGGCTACTTCAGCCTCTCTCGCACATGGGAGCAAGCCACCGGGGAATCCGGACAAGCCGACGTCAATACGCAGCAGGGCCTCGTGCTGTTCGCCCCCGGAGCTGTTATTGCGCTCGTTGGGGCAGCGACCGTGTTGTTCTCCGTGGTCGGCTACTCACAGAGAGAACAACGACAACTCCGAACTGTCGGAGCCAGCCCTGCAAACCTCGTCCTAGCCAGTCTCATCGAACCGTTGCTGTACGTTGGCACAGCCCTCCTCGCGTCGGTGCCCATCGTGTACGGAATCACCTTGAGCTACACCGTGGCACTGAATCAGGCGGGCCTCCACGCCACCCCTACAGTCCACGTGGAAGCTCTGGCTGCTGCTGGCCTGGCCGGCTACCTCGTCACAGCCCTTGCGACCGCGCCCAGCGCCGCCGCCGGGCTTGTTCGCGCGCGAACCGCGAACGCTGGCTAAACAGGATCAGATCGAGCGTTCGAGCTCCGAGTTTGACAAGGGCGCAGTACGAGTGTTTGCCGAGCGGCTGCGGGCTTCGTTCGAGAACGCTGACGTCTTCGAGTAGTTCAGTCATCTTCGGACTCCGCGTGAGCCCGGAGTGAAGGCAACGGGCTTACGCTCGGTGCTGGTACACCTGCCCACGCTTGACCGTCCGCGATGAACGAGATCCGGATCTCGGTGTGCAGTGCAACCGCCATGCCCGCCGGGGGATCTTGCGCGGTCACCCAGAACAGGCCCGGCCAGGTGCGCGCTCTCAGCGATGGCCCATCGAGGTTACCGTCGGTCAAATCCAGTCCCATATTGACTACGAGTTGGGCGGCGACATGGACGGGCTGGCCGACAATGTTGGGGACAGTCACGAGATCACTGGCGGTCAACTCAGAGCGCTTTCCTGAGTAGATGCGACGCGCCGTGCACCTCGTCAGCCTCGTGTTCGCCGGTGTCAACGAAGCCCAGCTTCTCCAGAACTCGGAACGAAGCGGTGTTCCATTCGCGCACGGTCGATATCAGGTGGGGATATCCGGTCACTCTCGCGTGATCAACGATCGCGCTCGACGCCTCCGTCGCGTACCCATGGTTCCAGAACGCCTGCAGAAACTCGAATGCCAACTCGGGCTCGTCGGCCCGACCAACGTTGTTCGCGACAAGCCCGCAGTATCCGATGGCTTCGTCCGAACCCTTGCGCTCCATCACAAGTAGCCCGGGCGTCGGCGCATGTTCGTAGTGGCGCATCCAACTTTCGAGCTCTGCAATGGTTGGTCGCCCATCGGCCGTGAGACGGCGGTGCGGGGGAACGCGAGGATCCCGCTCCGCCCAGAGCTGTCGATGGAACGCGGCGTCGTCGACTCGCCATTGTCTGAGCAGCAGGCGTTTGGTCTCGAGAAGAGCCATGGTGTGAGCCAACGCCGGCGCGCGGACGGTGCCGTCGAAACGGCCGACCCGGCCTACACAGCGTCGTGTGTCGGCACCGCTTCCACAGCGCCTCGAATCCGCGATCCGCGCGGGCACAGCCGAGTTACCGTGGCGATCCATGGGGAAACGTGTTGGGTACTGGAAGACGCACCCGAAGAAGGAGTTACAGGAGGTGCTCCTGAGGTTCGATGAACAGGGCTGGCGAATCGAAACCCGCCAAAGTACTACAAGGCATACTGTCCTTGTAGCGAGAAGCACAAGCACACGATCCACCTCTCGCCGTCCAATCCGAACTACGGCAAGGACCTGTTGCGGTGGCTCCAACGGCAACCGTGTTACGACAAGACGAAGGACGGCTCGAAATGATTGCGGTGAAGCTGACCAAGCACTTCGTAGTCGACGGGCACGAGGGCGTCAGTCAACTTGACATGCATACCGATCAGGTGATGGACGAGTTGGTCAAACTCGAGAACGAGCACGTGTTCGACGCCGACATCGCGGTGACGCTCAGCGCCGGCGAGGTGGAGATTTCCATCGTTGGCGTTGCAGGCGACTTTGATGCGGCGGCTGCCCTGGCTGATTCAGCGATTCGAACTGCGATCCACGCAGCCGATGGCGCAACTCCCGACTGGCAGCCGGTTGGTGCCGAGTCTCACAAGCTCGAATACGCCGGTTAGGTGAGCGGTGCGCCGAGCGCTCGCTCAGCGGTCTCCAGCACCGAGCCATCCATGACTAGTTCGACCGCGGCCGTGATCGTCGGCGACAAGAACTGATCGGTCGTAGGCGCGTCGATGCGCGACCGAAACAGCGCGTGCACCGCGGCCGTCACCCGCGACGGCGAGCCCTCCGAAGCCGCCCGCAGATCGAGCGCCCGCGTCGACGCAAGCAACTCGATCGCCAACACCCGCCCAAGCCCGTCGATCGACCGCCGTAACTTCCTCCCGGCCGCCCACCCCATCGAGACATGGTCCTCTTGCATCGCCGACGAGGGAATCGAGTCGACGGATGCCGGCACGGCGAGCCGCTTCAACTCAGACACAATCCCAGCCGCCGTGTACTGCGCGATCATCAGCCCGGAGTCGAGGCCGGGGTCGGCGGCGAGGAACGGCGGCAGCCCGTGGTTGCGGGCGACGTCGAGAAAACGGTCGGTGCGTCGCTCCGAAATGCTCGCGAGGTCGGCCACGGCGATCGCGAGAAAGTCGAGCACGTAGCCGACCGGTGCGCCATGAAAGTTGCCGTTCGACTCGACCCGGCCGTCAGGCAGCACCACAGGGTTGTCAATTGCCGAACACAGCTCAATCTCAGCGACATCCGATGCATGCCGAGCCGTCGCGCGCACCGCGCCATGCACCTGCGGGGCGCAGCGCAGCGAATACGCGTCTTGTACGCGGGTGAAATCGTCGACGCTGACCCGCTTCACGAGGGTTGAACCGGCGAGGATGCTCCGCATATTCGCCGCAGAATCGGCCTGCCCGGGGTGTGGGCGCAGAGCCTGCAGATCGGCCGCGAAGACGGCGTCAGTCCCGGTGAGCCCCTCGACGCTCGCGGCAGCGGCGAGGTCGGCGACGCGCACCAGATCCGCAAGATCAGCCAGCGCGAGGCAGAGCATGCCGAGCATGCCGTCGGTGCCGTTGATGAGGGCGAGGCCCTCCTTTTCGACGAGCACAAGTGGTGCAATGCCGGCCGCGCGCAGTGCGTCAGCGGCGGGCACGATCGGGGCATCGGAACCAGGCAAGACCCGCACTTCGCCCTCACCCATCAGCGTGAGCGCACAGTGCGCGAGCGGGCTGAGGTCGCCGGAGCATCCGAGCGAGCCATACTCATGCACCACCGGGGTGATACCCGCGTTCAAAATCGCCGCATAGGTCGAAGCGACCACCGGCCGAACGCCGGTGCGCCCGGTCGCGAGCGTGTTCAGGCGCAACAACATCAGCGCGCGCACCACCTCACGTTCAACATGCGCGCCGGTACCGGCGGCGTGCGAGCGAATCAGGCTGCGCTGCAGTTGCTGCCGCTGCTCTGGTGCGATCTGCACCTTCGCCAGCGCGCCGAACCCGGTCGAGACGCCGTAATGCGGGCGGGTATCGTCAGCGAGTTGTTCGATCACGGCGCGGCTTTCAGCGATGCGCGTGAACCCCTCCGGCGCGATCGTCACGGCCGAGTCGTGGCGGGCAACCGCGACGACATCCTCGATCGTGAGCGGCGCAGCGCCGAGCACCACGGTGCGAATTTCGATGGTCATGGCTTGATCACACCGCATGAGCGGTCAGGGGCGCAACGCCTGATGACCATGACGTGCGCCGGGCGCTCTACGCTTGGCAGCGTGAGACTACGCGCCGACCCGCACCCGCATTCGAGGTCGACGCAGTGACCGATTCACGCCTCGACGCGGCACTTGCCGAGCGCGGACTCGCCCGCTCGCGCACCCACGCCGCTACGTTGATCGCCGCCGGTCTCGTGACCGTCGACGGCCAGCCGGTGCTGAAGTCGTCGGCAAAGGTATCGGATGCCTCGCAGCTTGCCGTTGCGGCATCCGATCACTATGTGAGCCGCGCCGCGCACAAGTTGATCGCCGCACTCGACGGCTTCGCCGTTGAGGTCGCGGGCCGGGTCGTGCTCGATGCTGGCGCGTCAACTGGTGGGTTCTCGCAGGTCTGCGCCGAGCGCGGAGCACGTCGCGTTCTGGCGGTGGATGTCGGGCACGGGCAACTCGCGGTCGAGGTGCGGCAGCACCCGGCGGTGTTCGCGGTCGAGGGGTGCAATGTGCGTGACCTCGACGCCGCTGCGCTCGCGTCGCTCACCGGGGTCCCCGAGCAACCAGATGTCGTTGTCGCAGATCTGTCGTTCATTTCGCTGCGCACCGTACTGCCCGCGCTGCACGCGACGGTGACCCCCGATGCCGACTTCGTGTTACTCGTCAAACCACAGTTCGAGGTGGGGCGCGGGGGAGTGCGCGAGGGGATCGTGCACGACGTCGGGCTTCGCGCCGACGCCGTGATGGGCGTGCTCTGGGCAGGGTTCGACCTCGGGCTCGGCACGCTCGGCGTACTGTCCTCCCCAATTGCCGGCGGGCACGGCAACCACGAGTATCTGGTGCACCTTCGCGCGAATGGCGGGAGCCATCCGACAGAATGGATCGCACGGGTCAACGAGTTGACGGGAGGGCGCGCGTGACCGCACCGCGGTACTTCCTGGTTGTGTTGCACACCGGCCGGCAAGAGTCGCTCGACGCTGGTGAGCGCGTCTGCGCGCAATTGCTCGAGGCGGGTGCCGTGCCGGTGCTCGCTGATGACCAGTGGGACGACGTGCACGCCGCGATTCCCGGGCTGAACGGTCGGGTCGGGCGTCTTGGCGAAGTGGACCACGACGAGATCGAGCTCGTCATTGTGCTTGGCGGCGATGGCACGATTCTCCGCGCTGCCGAGCTCATGCGCCGGCGGCCGGCGCCGCTGCTCGGCGTGAACCTTGGGCACGTCGGCTTCTTGGCCGAGAGCGAACGCGACGACCTCACCTCGGCCGTGCACCGCGCGCTCGCCCGCGACTACACCGTCGAAGAGCGCCTCACCCTCGCGGTGCGGGCGAAACTCGGCGATGAGGTCATCTGGGAGAGTTGGGCGCTCAACGAGGCGACGGTCGAAAAGGCTGAGCGCGAACGCATGCTCGATGTGATCATCGAGGTTGACCGGCGGCCGCTGTCGTCGTTCGGTTGCGATGGCGTGGTGATGGCGACGCCGACCGGGTCAACCGCGTACTCGTTCAGCGCTGGCGGGCCCGTGGTCTGGCCGGGCGTTGAGGCACTGCTGCTCGTGCCGCTCAGCGCCCACGCACTGTTCGCGCGCCCGCTGGTGGTCGGGCCCGAGTCATCGCTCGCTGTCGAATTGTTGACCCGCACCGAGGCCAAGGCGGTCGTCTGGTGCGATGGTCGGCGTTCGTTCGAGTTGCCGCCGGGAGGCCGCGTCGTCGTGCGTCGCAGCTCGGTGCCATTGCGCCTTGCGCGCCTGCACACCAGCCCGTTCACCGACCGGTTGGTGCATAAGTTCCAACTTCCGGTGACCGGATGGCGCGGGCCAGCCGAGGCCGAGTGACACTGTGCTGCGAGTAACACTGTGATTGAAGACCTCGGCATCCGCGATCTGGGGGTCATCGCTGAAGCCACCCTGCCGCTCGGCCCCGGGTTCACCGCGGTCACCGGCGAGACCGGTGCTGGCAAGACGATGGTGGTGACCGCCCTCGGCCTGCTGCTCGGCGCCCGGGCCGACAGTGCCGCGGTGCGCGGTGGCGCCGCCCAGGCCTGGGTTGACGGCCGGTGGAGCGTGCCGCACCGGGCGGACCTCGCCGAGCGTGTCGCCGAGGCCGGTGGCGTGCTCGAAGACGGCGAACTGATCTTGGGCCGATCGGTCTCGAATGATGGCCGCAGCCGCGCCGTGATCGGTGGGCGGAGCGCGCCGGTCGGTGTGCTCGGCGAACTCGGCGCGTCGCTCGTGGTCGTGCATGGGCAGGCTGACCAGCAGCGGTTGCGCTCGGCAGTCGAACAGCGTGCCGCGCTCGACCGGTTCGTTGGCGCCGCACTCGACCAGATCCTGGGGGAGTACCGCGCGGCCTTTGAGGCGTGGCGTGCCGACACCGCCGAACTCGAACGGCTCACCGCCGAACACGATGCGCGCGTCCGTGAAGCAGCCGAGTTGCGCGCACTGATCGACGAGATCGAGGCGGTCGACCCACAACCGGGTGAAGATCGTGAACTCGCCGAACGCATCGAACGACTCACGAACCTCGAAGAACTTCGTGCGCAGGCCGGCCTCGCCCACGATGCACTCGCCGGTGGTGCCGACGAGTTGCCCGGGGCATCCGCGCTCATCGACCAGGCCCGTCGCGCCCTGGAGCGTGCCGGCACACACGACCCGGCGCTCTCGGCGATCGCGGAGACGCTCGGCACCATTGGCTACGCGCTGACGGATGCCGCCACCGAACTCGGCGGCTACCTCGCTTCACTCGACGAGACCGGCGCGCGCGACCTCGACACGCTGAACGACCGCCGCGCCGCGCTGAGCGCGCTGACGCGCCGCCACGGCTCACTCGATGCCGCGCTCGAACTCCGCGAACTCGGCGGCCTCAGGCTCGTCGAACTCGACGGCGACGACGACCGCATCGAACTGCTCCGCTCGCGGGTCGCGACTAGCGCCGAGGAAGCCGGCGCGCTTGCCGAGCAGCTCACCGCCCTGCGCCGAGCAGGTGCCGAGCAGCTGTCTGTGGCCGTCAGCGCCGAACTCACCGCACTCGCGATGCCGCACGCGGTGCTCACCGCTGAGATCGATGCGACCGGTGACCTGCGCGCCCACGGCCGCGACGAGGTTACCCTGCTGCTTCGCCCGCACCCGGGTGCCGAGCCGCGCCCAATCGCGAAAGCTGCCTCCGGTGGTGAACTCAGCCGAGTCATGCTCGCCCTCGAGGTGGTGATGGCATCGGATGTCCCGACCTTCGTCTTCGACGAAATCGACGCCGGCGTCGGCGGCGCCGCCGCAATCGAGATCGGCCGCCGCCTCGCGAAACTCGCCGAGCACGCACAGGTGATCGTCGTGACGCACCTTGCCCAGGTCGCGGCGTTCGCTACGAACCACCTAGCGGTCGTGAAAGACACGAACGGCGAGGTGACCGAGTCGAGCGTGCGGCAGTTGCGCGGGCCGGAGCGGGAGGCCGAAATGGCGCGTCTGCTCTCTGGCCTCAGCGATTCGTCGAGCGCGCTTGAGCACGCCCGCGAACTCCTCGCGCTCTCGCAGGGGTAGGTGCGCGCCTCGCGGCACCGCCGGCCCGGGCCATCCGGTAAATCTTGCGTTACAAGCGGCGTCTGCCCGGCAAGTCGCGCGCGCGGCGTCGGCGGGCCGGTAGACTATAAGCCCGTGGTGGAAACTCGCGGAGCAGCTCAGAACAACGACACGACCAAGCACATTTTTGTGACCGGTGGTGTCGTTTCTTCGTTGGGGAAGGGCCTGACGGCGGCGAGCCTCGGCAACCTCCTCACGGCCCGCGGACTGCACGTGGTGATGCAGAAACTCGACCCGTACTTGAACGTCGACCCGGGCACGATGAACCCGTTCCAGCACGGTGAGGTGTTCGTCACCGATGACGGCGCCGAGACTGACCTCGACATCGGCCACTACGAGCGGTTCCTCGACATCAACCTGTCGCAGGCCGCGAACGTGACCACCGGCCAGATCTACTCGACGGTGATCGCCAAGGAGCGGCGCGGCGAGTACCTCGGCGACACGGTGCAGGTGATTCCGCACATCACCGATGAAATCAAGCGCCGCATGCGGCTGCAGGCGAGCGAGAGCCCGCGCCCCGACGTGATCATCACCGAGATCGGTGGCACGGTCGGCGACATCGAATCGCAGCCGTTCATCGAAAGCGCCCGCCAGGTGCGCCACGAACTCGGCCGCAAGAATGTGTTCTTTGTGCACGTCTCGCTCGTGCCGTTCATGGGTGCGTCGGGTGAGCAGAAGACGAAGCCGACCCAGCACTCGGTGGCAGCCCTGCGAAGCATCGGTATTCAGCCAGACGCACTGGTGCTTCGCAGCGACCGCCCGGTGACCGAGAGCAACAAGCGCAAGATCGCCCTCATGTGCGATGTCGACGAAGACGCCGTGGTGAACGCCGTCGACGTGCCATCCATTTACGACATTCCCGAGATGCTCCACAACCAGGGCCTCGATACCTACATCGTCGACGCGCTCGGCCTGACCGACAGGGCGAACGCCGTCGATTGGACCGGATGGCAGGAACTGCTCAAGGTCGTGCACGAACCCAAGCACGAGGTCACCATCGGCCTCGTCGGCAAGTACATCGATCTGCCAGACGCCTACCTCTCGGTCACCGAAGCGCTGCGCGCCGGCGGCTTCGCGAATGAGACGAAGGTGCACCTGCGCTGGATTGCCTCGGATGAGTGCGAAACCACCGAAGGTGCGAAGGCGCAGCTCGGCGAACTCGATGGCATTTGCGTGCCCGGTGGCTTCGGGGTGCGCGGTATCGAGGGCAAGCTCGGCGCGCTGAAGTTCGCCCGTGAGAACGGCATTCCCGTGCTCGGCCTCTGCCTCGGCCTGCAGTGCATGGTGATCGAATACGCGCGCAACAAGGCTGGCCTGGCCGGTGCCTCGTCGAGTGAATTCGACCCGGACACCGAGTTCCCGGTCATCGCCACGATGGCCGAGCAAGTCGAGATCATCGCCGACGGCGACCTCGGCGGCACCATGCGCCTCGGTCTCTACCGGGCCGCGCTCGGCGAGGGCACCCTCGCCCGCGACCTCTACGGCGACGCCGAGATCTCTGAACGCCACCGCCACCGCTACGAGGTGAACAACCAGTACCGCGACCAGATCGCCGCCGCTGGCCTGGTGTTCTCTGGCGTTTCGCCCGACCGTTCGCTCGTCGAGTTCGTCGAGCTGCCGCGCGATGTGCACCCGTTCTACATCGGCACCCAGGCGCATCCCGAGCTTCGCAGCCGGCCAAATCACGCGCACCCGTTGTTCCGCGGCTTGGTTGCGGCGTCGCTGGAGCGCAAGCGGGCAAGCCTGCTCTTCGATGTCAGTGCTGAGAGCAGCGCCGATGGCGCGTCGGATGGCTCGGCCGACACTTCGGCCGGCGCTGAGGCAGCACCCGCCGAACCCGCGAGCGCGTAGTGCCAGCACTCGCCGACGAACCAGCCGCGCGGCCCGTTGACGGGTCGCGCACGGGGTTCTTCGGGCGCATCTGGGATGTGCGCACCGACACCCTCTGGTTCGGCGGCGAACCGGTCGAACGTGACTACGTCGACCACACCGGTGCGGTCGGCATCGTCGCGCTGAACGACGATGACAGCGTCATGCTGGTGCAGCAGTACCGGCATCCGGTGCGCCAGCGCCTGTGGGAGATCCCGGCCGGCCTGCTCGACCTGCCGGGGGAGTCGCCGCTCGTAGCCGCCCAGCGCGAACTCGCCGAAGAAGCCGACCTTGTCGCCGAAGAGTGGCATGTGCTGCTCGATCTGCTGCCCTCGCCGGGTGGAAGCAACGAGTCGATCCGCCTCTACCTCGCCCGTGGGCTGAGCCCTGCGGTCGATGAGTTCGACCGGGTCGATGAAGAAGCCGAATTCCAGCACCGTTGGGTGCCCCTCGACGATGCCGTTGCCGCAGTGCTCGCGGGCCGAGTGCAGAACGCCGCAACCGTCGCCGGGTTGCTTGCCACCCACGCGGCGCGAGCGGCCGGGTGGTCGACGCTTCGACCGGCGGATGCCCCGTGGCCGACCCGTTCGGCGGGCCCTCGCGCGACTGGCGACCTCGACTAGGTTCACCCGATGGTGTTCGCCGAATCCGAGCAATATCTGCGCCACCTCGCCGTCGAGCGCGGACTCTCACGGAATACCCTGCAGTCGTACCGGCGAGATTTGGGTATTTATCAGGGATTTTGCGACGCTCGCGGGGTGGCGAAACTCGCTGACGTGACCGAAGTGGACCTGTCGGCGTTCGTGCAGTGGATGCGTGCCGATCGCACCCCGCCGCTTGCTGCAGCCTCGGTCGCCCGGGTGCTCTCCGCCGTGCGCGGCATGCACCGATTCCTCGCCGAGGACGGCGTGCTCGCTGCCGACGTCACCCGCGATCAGAAGCCCCCGAAGCTCGGGTTCCGGTTGCCGAAGGCAATCTCGGTCTCGCAGGTGCAGGCCTTACTTGAGTCGACCGGGGGAGAGCACGCCGAGGCATTCGCCATTCGCGACCGCGCCCTGCTTGAACTGCTTTATGCGACCGGCTGCCGCGTCTCAGAAGCCGTCGGCTTGAACGTCGATGACGTGCTCGAAGGGGCCGAGACGGGAGTGATTCGAGTGCTGGGCAAGGGTAGCAAGCAGCGAATCGTACCGCTCGGCAGTTACGCACGCACCGCGCTCGATGCGTACCTCGTGAGGGTGCGGCCGATGTTGAGCGTCAAAGGCACGGCAACGCCGGCGCTGTTCCTCGGTATGCGCGGCGGCCGGATGGGCCGTCAGGCGGCCTGGACCGCCATCCGCGAAGCCGCCGCTCGCGCGCACCTCACCAAAGCCGACGGCACCCCACTCGAACTCTCACCGCATACGCTGCGGCACTCATTCGCAACGCACCTGCTTGAGGGCGGGGCCGATGTGCGGGTGGTGCAAGAGCTGCTTGGGCACTCGTCGGTCGCGACGACCCAGATCTACACGTTGGTGACTGCCGATACGCTTCGCGAGATGTACTCGGCGGCGCATCCGCGCGCCCGCTGACGGCGCGCACCCTGGCTGGCTAGAATCGTCGGCAACATCCCATGCGGCAGACGTGCCCGGTGATGCAACTCACGTCCGGGAGGAAGAGAGCAACGTGGTCGAGAAGACGAGCGCCAAGACCCTTGGCCCAACCGGGCGCCCGATCACCGAATTTCCGCTGCCGAAGAAGCTGAAGAGCCACGGCCCGGCCCGCGTCATCTCGCTCTGCAATCAAAAAGGTGGCGTCGGCAAGACCACCACGACCATTAGCGTCGGTGCCGCGTTGGCGAACTACGGCCGCCGCGTGCTCGCGATCGACTTCGACCCGCAGGGCGCGCTTTCTGCCGGTCTTGGCGTGCAGACCCACGATGTGCCGACCATCTACGAACTGCTGCTCGCCCGCCAACCCGACCCGGCGTCGGCAATTCAGAAGACGGGCGTGCCGGGCCTCGATGTGATTCCGGCCAATATTGACCTGAGCGCCGCCGAGGTGCACCTCGTGAACGAGGTCGCCCGAGAGCAGATTCTTGCCGGCGTGATTCGCAAGGTCGCGCACGACTACGATGTGGTGCTCATCGACTGTCAGCCCTCGCTCGGCCTGCTCACCGTGAACGCGCTGACCGCGAGCCACGGCGTACTGATTCCGCTCGAGTGCGAGTTCTTCGCCCTGCGCGGCGTCGCGCTGCTCATCGAGACGATCGAGAAGGTGCGTGACCGGCTGAACCCGGCCATCGAACTCGACGGCATCGTCGCCACCATGTACGACGCGCGCACCCTGCACTCACGTGAGGTGCTCGAGCGGGTCGTCGACGCCTTCGGTGAGCAGGTGCTCGAGACGGTCATTACCCGCACGGTGAAGTTCCCGGATGCCTCGGTCGCGGGCACCCCGATCACCGAGTTTGCGCCAGATCACCCGGCGGCGTGGGCATACCGGTCGCTTGCACGGGAGCTGGTGTTCCGTGGCGCGGTCGCCTGAGCTGACCGGCAGCCGGGGGAGTGGTGCCGGGTCGGCGGAGCCGACCGATGGGCAGAGCCCCGAGGCATCCGATGGGTTTCGCGTTGCCCTGACTAACTTTGAGGGCCCGTTTGACCTGTTGCTCTCGCTGATCACGAAACATGAACTCGACATCACCGAGGTCTCGCTGTCGAAGGTCACCGATGAGTTCATCGCGTACCTTCGCGAGTTGGATGGCCCAGACGAACTCGACCAAGCGTCAGAGTTTCTCGTGGTCGCCGCGACCCTGCTCGACCTGAAGGTCGCCGGGCTGCTGCCGCAGGGCGAGGTCGTCGACTCCGAAGACGTCGCACACCTCGAAGCCCGCGACCTGCTCTTCGCGCGTCTGCTGCAGTACCGAGCGTTCAAAGAGGTGTCGGCCTGGTTCCGCGATCACTTCGACGCCGAGGTCGGGCGGCACAGCCGCGATGTGCGTCTTGAGGAGCGGTTTCGCGCGCGCGCGCCAGAACTCGTCTGGACCCTCAGCACCGAAGACTTCGCCGCACTTGCAACACTGGCGTTCACACCGCGCGAGGTGCCGGTGGTTGGGCTCGACCACCTGCACGCCCCGCGTGTCTCGATTCGTGAGCAGGCCGCGCATGTGGTGGCGCTGCTGCGCAGCGCTGGCGGGCCGGTGAGCTTTCGACAACTCATTGCGGGCGCGAGTGAGCGCGGCGTGATCATCGCCCGATTCCTCGCCGTGCTCGAGCTCTACCGGCACGCGGCGATCGGGTTCGACCAGGTCGAACCGCTTGGCGAACTCACACTGCACTGGGTGGCCGACACCTGGACCGACGACAACCTCGACTCCCTGGGGGCTGACTATGACGAGTAATACGACGGATGTCTCGACCGAGGTTGAGGCGGTGCTCGCCGAGGGCGCTGACGCGCCCGACGAGACTGTGCTGCTTGACACCGCCATCGACGGTTCTTCGCCCGAGGTCTCGGTGCAGACCACGCTCGACGGCTCCGGCCACGCAGCCCTCGACCTCGACCGCGCGGTTGAGGCGTTGCTCTTCATCAGCGATGCACCGCTCTCGACTGTGGCGATCGCCGCCGCGGTGGCCCGCCCGGTCGCCGAGGTACGCGCAGCGCTCGCACGGCTCGGTGCCGACTACGACGGACGCGGGGCATCCGGTGAGCCGCGCAGCGACCAGGCTCAGGTGACCGGCCCGACCACCCGCCGCGCCTTCGAACTGCGCGAGGTTGGCGGCGGCTGGCGGTTCTACCTGCGCACCCAGTTCGACCACCTGGTGGCCGACTTCGTGTTCACGC
Source organism: Candidatus Lumbricidiphila sp. (assembly GCA_035764905.1). GTDB lineage: Bacteria > Actinomycetota > Actinomycetes > Actinomycetales > Microbacteriaceae > Agromyces. Next base: position 332,612 of record DASTYN010000005.1, read on the forward strand.
AGACCACCTCGAAACTTTCACAGCCCGCCCTTGAGACGCTCGCCGTCATCGCCTACAAGCAGCCGATCTCGCGCTCGCAGGTGGCTTCGGTGCGCGCAGTGAACGTCGACTCGGTAGTGCGCACGTTGGTTGGCCGGGGCCTGATCACCGAGGTCGACACCGACCCCGAGACTGGCGCGATTCTGTACGGCACGACCGATCAGCTACTCGTGCAGTTGGGGCTCAACTCCCTCGATGAGTTGCCGAAGATTTCGCCGTTGCTTGACGATGGGCTTGGTGGGTTTGATGTCTGATATCTGGGGCGGCACCTGGTCGGTCGATGGTCCGGGCGGCTCGAACGCGCCCGGCGACGGTGCGCCCGGAGCCGGAGCCGGAGCCGGAGCCGGAGCCGACGGCCCGAGCGGCGTGCGCCTGCAGAAGGCGCTCTCGGCGGCTGGTGTGGCATCGCGTCGGGTGATCGAAGATTTCGTGATGCAGGGCCGCATCGAGGTGAACGGCGAGATCGTCGACACGCTCGGCACCCGAATTGACCCCGCGGTTGACCGGGTTACCGTCGATGGCGTCGCGGTGCAGCTCGATGTTGGCAAGCGGTACTACATGCTGAATAAGCCGCGTGGGGTGGTATCGTCGATGCGTGATGAGCAGGGCCGCCCCGACCTTCGCGAGTTCACCGACGACCTCGACGAGCGCGTCTACAACGTGGGACGCCTCGACTTCGACACCTCTGGCCTACTGCTGCTCACGAACGATGGTGAACTTGCCCATGTGCTCGCGCACCCGCGGTTCGGTGTCGAGAAGACCTACATTGCGAAGGTGCGCGGGCAGGTCGCCCCGCAGACCATCGCGCAACTGAAGCGTGGCATCGAACTCGATGACGGCCCGATCGTCGCCGACAAGGCCAGGCTGCTCACCGCCGCGGGCGACCGCGGGCACTCACTCGTCGAGATCACCCTGCATTCCGGCCGCAATCGCATCGTGCGCCGCATGCTCGACGCGGTCGGGCACCCGGTTGTCGACCTGGTCCGCCGCCAATTCGGCCCGCTGCACCTTGGTACACTTGCGGTTGGTCGGCTGCGCGAGCTGACCGCGGCTGAGCGTGGCGCGATCCTCACGATTGCGCGTGCGGCCGAATCGAGCGGCACCTCGAAGGCCGCTGACCGAAGGGATCGTCGTGGCTGAGTCACGTCTCACGGGTCCCGTTCGGGTCGTCGGCGCTGGCCTGCTCGGCACGAGCATTGCGCTCGGCCTGCGCGCCAAAGGCGTCGACGTGATCATTGCGGATGCCTCGCCCACCCACTCCTCGATTGCGATCGACCTCGGGGCGGGCCGTGCTGCGGCGCCCGGCGACCAGCCCCAGCTCGTCGTCGTCGCAGTGCCACCAGATGTGACGGCTGCGGTCGTGGCATCCGAACTTGCCGCGCACCCTGACGCGGTGGTGACCGATGTCGCGAGTGTGAAGTCGCTTGTGCTGAACCAACTGATCGAGGCGGGCGCTGATGTGTCGCGTTACCTCGGCTCGCACCCGCTTGCCGGGCGTGAGAAGGGCGGACCGCTCGCGGCACGCGCCGACCTGTTTCAGGGTCGCCCCTGGGTGGTTTGTCCGCACGACGCGATCGCGACGCAGCGCGCTGCGGCGGTCGACGCGCTCATTCTTGACCTCGGCGGGATTCTGGTGACGCTCGAGGCGTCCGAACACGATGCAGCGGTGGCGCTGGTGTCGCATGTGCCGCAGGTGGTGTCGAGTGTGCTCGCCCAGCGCCTGATTGGCGCGCCAGCCTCGGCGCTCGGCCTTGCCGGGCAGGGGGTGCGTGACGTCACCCGCATCGCCGCGAGCGACCCAGATCTCTGGGTGCAGATTCTTGGCGCCAATGCTGCGCCCGTGCGTGGCATTCTGCAAGCCGTGCACGCTGACCTCGGTCGGTTCATCGACGCGCTCGCCGACGTTGAGGCGCCCGGCGCCCGCCGCACGGTTGCGGCAGAACTTGCCGCCGGCAACGAGGGCGTCGCCCGCTTGCCAGGCAAGCACGGAACCGACAAACGGTTTGCGTCACTCGCGGTCATCATTGACGACAGGCCGGGGCAACTCGCCCGGCTGCTGAACGAAATCGGCGAGATCGGCATCAACCTCGAAGACCTGCGCCTTGAGCACTCACCGGGCCGACAGGTTGGCATCGCCGAGATTGCGGTCGTGCCGTCAGCCGCCGCCGAACTCACCTCGGCGCTCACTGAGCGCGGCTGGCGGATCGCCGGATGAGCGCCCCGGAGCCCATGGCCGGCCCGATTGTCGTTGCCGTCGACGGACCAGGTGGCAGTGGCAAGTCGAGCGTGTCGAAGGCCGTCGCCACCGCCCTTGGCTACGCCTATCTCGACACCGGTGCCGTGTACCGCGCGTTCGCGATTCATGCTCGAGCGCTCGGCACCGATCTTGACGATCCGAACGCAATTGAGCGGGCGATTGCGCACTTTGACTATGGCATCAGCACCGACCCATCCCAGTTCTCGATCTCGGTCGACGCGGTCGATGTCACCGACGACATTCGCGACCCTTCGGTTGCGGCGATCGTGTCGAAGGTGGCGCGGGTGCCCGCAGTGCGCACCGACCTCACGCGCGGGTTTCGTGCGTTGATTGCGGTGACGGTGCAGCCGGGCATCGTCGTCGAGGGTCGCGACATCACAACGGTTGTCGCACCGGATGCCTCGGTGCGCATCTTGCTCACCGCTCATGAGTCGGTGCGGGCTGCCCGCCGCGGGCTTGAGCTCGGGGCATCCGATGCTGCCGAGGTCGCCGACGCGCTCGCCGCGCGCGACCAGGCCGACGCGCGCGTCGTCGACTTCATGACGGCAGCCGATGGTGTGGTCACGGTTGATTCGACCGAACTGAATTTTGAACAAACCGTTGCGGCGATGCTCGCCGTAGTCGCCGAACAGGGGAGCCTGGCATGACGCGAGAATTTGACGAAGAGATCGAGTACGCACCGGGCGTGGATGACGGCGAATTTGACGACGCCGACTACGAAGGTGGCGACCAGTTTGACGTTGACGCCATAGACCCGCTCGACGAACAGCGGGCCGCGTCGCTGCGCGAGGGGCTGCGCGACTACGACCTTGACGCCGAAGACCTCTCGTTGCTCGAATGGGAAGCAGGCGCTGACTCGGGCCCGCTGTTGCTCCCGGCGCTGCCGGTGATTGCGATCGTGGGGCGACCGAACGTGGGCAAGTCGGCGCTGGTGAACCGTATTCTCGGGCGCCGTGAAGCCGTCGTCGAAGACACGCCCGGTGTGACCCGTGACCGCGTTTCGTACAAGGGCGACTACCTCGACCGCAAGTTCACGCTCGTCGACACCGGCGGGTGGGAGCCCGACGCGCGCGGCATCGATGCTTCGGTCGCGGCGCAGGCTGAGGTCGCGATCGACCTTTGCGATGTCGTGCTGTTCGTCGTCGACGCGATGGTTGGCGCGACGTCGACCGATGAGCACGTCGTGCGCATGCTTCGCAAGGCGAAGAAGCCAGTCTTTTTGGTCGCAAACAAGATCGACGACGCCCGGCAAGAGCCTGAGATTGCGCCGCTGTGGAGCCTCGGCCTCGGCGAGCCGCATCCGGTCTCTGCCTTGCACGGTCGTGGCGTTGCTGACCTGCTCGAATCGGTGTTCAAGGTGCTGCCGTCGGTGTCGGCCGTCGCCAAGCAGGAGATCGGTGGCCCGCGCCGCGTCGCAATTCTCGGTCGCCCGAACGTCGGCAAGTCGAGCCTGCTGAACAAGGCTGCCGGCGAAGAGCGGGTCGTCGTGAACGAACTCGCCGGCACCACCCGTGACCCGGTCGATGAGCAGATCGAACTTGGTGGCACCGTGTGGCGCTTCGTCGACACCGCCGGCATTCGCCGTCGTGTACACATGGCGCAGGGCGCCGATTTCTACGCATCGCTGCGCACCCAGGCGGCGCTTGAGAAGGCCGAAGTCGCGGTCGTCTTGTTGGATGTCTCGGTGCCGATCTCTGAGCAAGATGTGCGCATCATCGACCTCGTGCTCGAATCGGGCCGCGCGCTCGTGCTCGGGTACAACAAGTGGGACCTCCTCGACGACGACCGCCGCCGATACCTCGAGCGTGAGATCGAACAAGACCTCGCGCATGTCGATTGGGCGCCGCGCGTGAACATCTCGGCGAAGACCGGGCGCCACCTTGAGAAGCTCGTGCCGGCCTTGACCAAGGCGCTCGACTCGTGGGATACCCGCATTCCGACCGGCAAGTTCAACGCGTTCCTCACCGAACTCGTGCAGGCCCACCCGCACCCGCTGCGCGGTGGCAAGCAGCCCCGCATTCTCTTCGGCACCCAGGCCGCGACGCGGCCACCGACGTTCGTGCTCTTCACCACCGGGTTCCTCGACCCGGGCTACCGCCGCTTCATCACGCGCCGCCTGCGCGAAACCTGGGGCTTCGAGGGCAGCCCAATTGTGGTGAACATGCGGGTGCGCGAGAAGCGGGACCGTAAGTAGGGTCGCGCGGCTCAACTCAACATGCGGTGGTACGCATTGCGCCGGGTTCCCTCGGTCTGTGGCCGGACCTGCATGATCACCCGGTGCGGTTTCGGCCGTGCGACTTCGGTGAACCCGGCGCCCGCGAACATCGATACCGTGCCGGGGAACAGATCGGCTGCGGGTTGCTTCTCACCGATAGTCGGGTCGACTGCGTACGCCTCAATGACGGATGCCCCGTGCACCCGCGCATGCTCCACCGCCGCTGCCGCGAGCGCACCCGCAACCCCGCGCCGGCGAAACTGCCGGGGGATCACGAAACACGTGATCGCCCACACCCCCGTGTCGGTGAAATTCGGATGCTCCGTGCCCCCGGCGATCATTGTGCTGTGTTCCGCACGTGGGAGATTCGACCGCGGCTCAACCCCGCACCATCCGACCGGTGTGTCCCCGTCGTAGGCGAGCAGACCCGGCCCGGCGCCCGGGGCTTGGAGCTGCTCGATGAGCAGGGCTTTCAGGTGCTCAGGGTCGGCGTCGCTCCACTCGGTGCCGCGAATCTTGTACCACTGGCACCAACACGTTGACGGGTCGCCGCGGGTGCCAAACACAGTGATGACATCGACGACGGGGGCAGTGTTCGCTGGCACCACGCGAAGGGTTGAGGCATCCACGCTCATGGAGGTCACGCTACTCGCGGTGAACGAGAGGATCCAGGTCGCACGGCCACTTCGGCCTCGGCCCACGCGTGTTGGTGTGCGAGGTGCGCGAAAACGTGCAGTGAGGCTGCACATATGCGGCCTCACTGCACGTTTGGTCCCGCGCGACACACAAACGGGGCCAGACCTGCTGGCCTGACCCCGGCCAGCCTGTGGTGGGCGACAATCGTGGGTCAATCCGAGAGCGACCGTCGCCAGCTGTGTGTCAGGCTGAGCACGTGACCGCCGAACCATCCGCCCCGCTCGAATCGGCCGGGCCGCCGCCGCATGTCGGCCCGCGCGATCCCGGCGATGCCTGGGTATACGGCCCGGATGGTTCGAAGTTCTGGGGCGCCTTCGGCGCGGCTGGACTTCTCGCGATCGACCCCGCCCGTGGCGTGCTGTTGCAGCACCGGGTCGCCTGGAGTCACCACGGCGGCACCTGGGGCCTGCCTGGCGGCGCCCGACATGCGGGGGAGTCGGCCGTGCACGGCGCCCTGCGCGAATCGCATGAAGAAGCGGGTGTTCCCGCTGGCGCCATCCGCCCGCTGTTCACCCACCTGCTTGACCTCGAATTCTGGAGCTACACCACCCTCGTCGGTGAAGTGACCGCGCCGTTCGACCCAACGATCGGCGACGCTGAGAGCCTCTCGTTTGAGTGGGTTCCAATTCCGGATGTCTCGTCACTGCCCCTGCACCCGGGGTTCGAGGCGGCGTGGCCGCTGTTGCTCCATGCTGCCGAGCGCCCCCACCCGGCGGTCGTCGTTGACGTTGCGAACGTCGTTGGTTCGGTGCCGAACGGATGGTGGCGTGACCGCGTCGGTGCGGCGTCACGGCTGCTTGAGCGGCTTGGCGCGCTCGCCGCCGATGGGATGCCGGCCGCAGCACTCGAGCGGCCATGGCACACGTGGTTCCCCGATTGGGTGGCCGTGCTCGAAGGGCAGGCTCGAGCGGCTCGGACCCCAGCGGGTATCGAAGTTGTGCGGGCCGAGGCATCCGGCGATGACGCGATCGTCGAAGCGGCCCAGCGTCTGACCGCCCAGGGCCGGGAGGTGGCGGTCATCACCAGCGATCGCGGCCTCATCGCGCGCGTGAGCGCCGTCGGCGCCACTCGGCTGCCGCCCCGCTGGGTGCTCGATCGACTGGCCCAGACTTCCGGCCCGGTTTGACCTTTGTTGGGGCTTTCGCCATAGTGGCATTGGGACTATCATCCCGCGATACGCAGCCCGATTTTGTGTGTCTGTCAGGTGGGCGGAATTCTCCGCCACCTCAGTAACATTTGAGAGGGATACGTGCGAGCGCAATCTTCACTTCTGACCAGGTCGATCCGATTCGCGGGTGCGGCGTTCTTGGCCACCGCGTTGGCGGTTGCCGCCGTTGTTTCCCCGAGCCCGAGCGCGAGCCCAGCGACCGCGGCCGAGGCCTCAGGGCCGGGACCGCGAGCCACGCTGGTTGTCGTTGTGCGGTACGCCGACGCAAGCGGCACCCCACGGGGTGACGCCGCAACTGCGCGGGCCGCGATCTTCACTGGTGCGACCTCAGCGAACGCCTACTTCAAAGAGGTCTCCAATGGCGCTTCACCGCTGGTCGGGATCAAGGATCCCGCTGGCGACGTCGTCGGTCCGGTGGTCATTCCAGGAGCTTCAGGTTGTGCTGAGGCTGTCGGTCCAGCTCAAGATGCAGCCCGCGCTCAGGGCTACGACCCGTCGCTGTACCGTCACGTGGTCGTCTTCATCGCGAACGGTACGACCTGCGGCGGCGGTAAAGCCGCGCTCGGTGGGGGCTGGTCGGCGATGGACTTTGGTGCTGGCAACCAGACGATCACTCATGAGCTGGGTCACAACCTCGGGCTCGGTCACGCTGGCGCTCTGACCTGCCCCAACGAAACCACGACAAACGGGGTGGTCACCTTGGGTGGTTCGGTGCCATCGGATGGCTCAACCAACGTCCCGACCGGTTGCAGCAGCGAGGAATACGCCGACCCATATTCGACAATGGGGCATCTGCAGACCCGTTGGTACAGCGCTCCGCAGTTGGCCAGCATCGGATGGCTTCGGCCTTCCCAGGTGACCACCGCGGCGACCGACGGCACGTATACCCTCGCGCCACTCTCACAATTCGATGCGGCTACTCGCACGGTCGCCGTGCCGATTGCCGGGAACCGCAAGCTCTGGATCGAGCGTCGTGTGAACTACGGCAAGTTCGAGCAGTACTCCGACCCAACGGGTCAGCCGGTCTCGAATATCCCAAACGGTGTCATCTTCCACCTCTCCAACGGGTTCTCGGGGGATCGTCCCACCCTGGTCGACATGAAGCTCAACCACACCGCGCCGGTGAACGGGTCCACGTGGGATCGCCCCGACGCTGAACTGCTGCCGGGGCAGACATTCGTGCTCAACGGCATCTCCATCAAGCTCGTGAGCATCGACCCGAACACGAACGCGGCGAACCTTCAGATCACGTATCCGACTGCGTCGACCGACCCGGCGACTTGGCCCGCTGCGGCGGTGAAGGCATCGACCAGCTCGGTCATGACCAATCGCGCGACCGGTGCGGCCGAGACATCCACCACATCAAACGATGTCGTCGCGACCGCTCCCACATCGCGGAGCGTGTGGAACCTGATCAACGTCAGCAACGGAATTTACCGCGTCAAGAACACCGAAACCCAGAATTGCCTCAGCACGGTGGGCCATGGCACGGCCGTTGGGACGGCAGTCAACCTGCAGCCATGCGAGACCTACCTGTCACAGAAGTGGCGCATCCTGCAGGCGCCTTCAGGTGGCTCGGTGTTCTACCACATCAGTTCAGGGCTCTGTCTGGCGCCGGTCGGATCGACCCCGCAGACCCAGCGCAACGCCTCGCTGCAGGCATGTAAAGATATCCCGGGCATGACGTTCGACTACACCGTGATCCCGACCTCGCTCTGGGCGTCCGCGCCGGTAAACACCTCCGCGACGTATCGGATCCAGAACGTTGCTGGCGATCTCATCGTGAAGGGCGATAACCCGTCGCTCACCACGGCGGGCGCGGGGTCGACCTTCACGATGGTGCCCCAGTCGGACGGCAGCTACCGAGTCGTCGCGAACAACGGCGAGTGCATGGTGTCTGGGAACGGTGGAGCATTCTTCTATGGATGCAACCCGGCCTTCCAAGACCAGTACATCTTCATCAAACAGAATCCATACGGCGGCGTCTCGTTCATCAGTCGTCAGAGCGGCCGCTGCTTCTCAATGAACAGCGCTGGGACCGGGGCTGTCGATGCGCAGTGCGGCTCTGCCACGACCGGGCGCTGGACGCTCACCCAACCGTGACCTCGACGGATGCCTGGTGCCCGACTTGCCGCGGGCACCAGGCATCCGGAGCACTGGCCGATGGTTGGCGTGGATGCTCGACATCTCGGCCTGATCGACGCGTTGGGAATAGATCACCGCGGGACTCGCGTTTGCCTTCATGTGGCCGTTCGGCCACCAATGAGCTCGACCTGGAGACCCCGCATGACGACAATCACTCCCACCATTGAGATCCCTGGCTACCGCGTCGGCACCTGGGTGATCGACACCGCGCACTCCGAGGTGGGCTTCAGCATTCGTCACCTGATGATCAGCAAGGTACGTGGCACCTTCGACCGTTTCAACGCGACGTTCACGACCGCCGAGAACCCGCTCGACTCGACTGTCACCGCATCGGTCGAGGTTGCATCGATCAACACCAACAATGCTGGCCGCGATGCTCACCTGCTCTCGGGTGAGATCTTCGACGCCGAGCACTACCCAACCATCGAGTTCGTGTCGACCGGCGTGCGGGTCGTCGACGGTGAGTTCAAAGTGGATGGCGATCTCACCATCCGCGGCACAACGAAGCCGGTCACGTTCGATTTCGAGTTCGGTGGATTCGCCACCGATCCTTGGGGGAACTCGAAGGCCGGTGCCTCGGCGAAGGCCGTCATTGAACGGGCAGAGTTTGGGCTCACCTACAACGCGGTGCTCGAGACCGGTGGCGCGCTCCTCGGCGACCAGGTCACCCTGACCCTCGAACTGCAGGCGACGCCGGCGCAGTAGCGGGTGCCGGCCCGGCGGCCCTCGGCCCAGTCGGTGTCAGAAGCGACCAAACCCTGGTGAGAAATACCATCTCACCAGGGTTTTTGGTCGGGCTGACAGGATTTGAACCTGCGACCCCTTGACCCCCAGTCAAGTGCGCTACCAAGCTGCGCTACAGCCCGATGCCCGCGCGGCGGGCAACCCATTCATGCTACTGGGACAATCCGCGTACTGCGAACCGCTACTGCGCGACTCGCTTCACTGCCGCCGCGACGCGTCTGGCTCGCGTCGCGGGCGTTGCTGCAGTAAACACGGCGAGCATGAGCGGGAATCGCTCCGCCGCGGGCAGGGCGGCCCACCGATCGGATGCCCCGGGCTCGGCGCCGAGCGCCGCGACGAGGTCCTCGGGCAACTCCGCCGAGGCGGCACCGGGGTAGGCGCGGTCCCACCGCCCATCAGCCTGGGCCCGTTCGATCTCGGCAAAGCCCCGCTCGCGCATCCGCCCGGCCTCGATCAAGCCGCCAACGATGCCGACATTTCGCTGTGACCACATCGATCGCGCCCGCCGCGGAGTAAATCGCTGCAAATACGTTGCCGCATCGCGGCTACGCACCTGCCCGTCGATCCAGCCACTGCAGAGCGCTTCATCAAGCGCCTGATCGTAGGTCAACGCGGTTGGCGTGGTCGTGCCCTTCTTCGCAAGCACCAGCCACACGCCATCCGAGGTCATCTCGTTGGCATCGAGCCAGGCGCGCCACGCGGCGACATCGGGCAGCAGAAATGGCGTGATCTCCATGCCCGCCATTCTGCCGGGTGCGCCAAAGGCTGTGCGCATGACCCCGTCGCCTGCTTGGCGGCCTTGGCGCCGCTCGGCTTGATGCGGTCCTGTCGGTCACCGACCTCCACACGCACCTCGATCGGGCGGCCGCGCGCCACCAGTCGCCGTGCCCGCAACGGTCGGGCTCCAACCCGCGTTCTGCCACAGGGGATGCCTCGCGCCACTGACCTGCGTTGATTGGCGCCGATCGCCCGGCACGCCTGGCCCCGTCACCACCCAGGTACTCTTGACCCATGTGGATCGATCGCCTCTTGCGCCCGTTCGAACCACTGTTCCTCGTCCTCGACCGGCTGGGCGGTGGCCGTCAGGCTGGCATCCGCATCGCCGAAGCCGACCGCACGCACCCAAAAACTCGTCGTGCGTTCACCTGGGTGATGTGGTTGCTCGTGGTGGAGATCATCATCGGGTTCAGCTCGGTCGTGATCGCGCTCTCGCTTGCCGCACAGGGTGCTGTGCTGCCGGTTTCGGTGTGGACCCGCACCTTCGTGGTCTTCGCGATGACGGCCTCGCTGTTCTACTTCGCGTGGCGCGCGCAACTCGGCTGGCGCTGGGCCTACTCCCGGCTGCGGCTCTTCGGCCAGATTTTCCCGGTCGTCACGCTCGTGATGGCCGCGATCCCGGGGCTCTACCCGGCGTGGATGGTCACCGAACAAATCATCTTCAGCCTCATCATGATCGGCATCGCCGATTTCTTGTTGAGCGACCACATGCGGCGGGCATTCCGCAAACCCGAGACGGTCGCTGACGCGACCGAATCGGTGGATGCCAGCACCGAACCGGTGGTCGCCACCGCGGAGCGAGGCATCCGATGACCGAACGACTTGGCCCTGTCACCCAGGTTCGCCCGAAGACCGAGGGCTGGGAACAGAAGAAGGGCCCGGATGGTCGCCCGCTGCTGCAGTTCGCATCGCCAAAGCGTGGCAAACCGCCAGAGCACCTCGCCGACCTTGCGCCCGAGGCACGTGTCGCGCGGCTGAAAGAGCTCGGGTTCCAGGGGTTCCGGGCGAAGCAGCTTGCCACGCACTACTTCGTGCACCACACGAATGACCCGGCACAGATGAGCGACTTGCCTGCGGCACAACGCAACGAACTCGCCGCCGCGTTGCTGCCGCCGCTGCTCACCGAGGTCAAACGTCTTGAAACCGACAACGGTGACACGATCAAGTTCCTCTGGCGGCTGCACGATGGCGCGCTTGTTGAGTCGGTGCTCATGCGCTACCCGGGTCGGGTCACGCTCTGCGTCTCAAGTCAGGCCGGATGCGGTATGAACTGCCCGTTCTGCGCCACTGGCCAGGCGGGACTCACCCGCAATATGTCGGCGGCCGAGATCGTCGAACAGGTCGTGCTCGCGAACGCTGCGCTCGACCGCGGGGAACTTGGTGCGAAGAAGCGCACCGACCACTCCGAAGAGCGCGTCTCAAACATTGTGTTCATGGGCATGGGGGAGCCGCTCGCGAATTACGCGCGGCTCATGCAGGCAATCCGCGTCATGCTTGCTCCGGCTCCCGACGGGCTCGGGATGTCGGCGCGCGGCGTCACAGTGTCGACCGTCGGTCTCGTGCCGGCGATCAAGAAGCTTGCCGATGAAGGGCTGCCGGTCACGTTCGCACTCAGCTTGCACGCCCCAGATGATCACCTGCGCGATGAACTCATTCCGGTGAACGACCGCTGGAAGGTAGACGAGGCGCTCGACGCCGCCCGCCACTACTTCGAGGTCACGAAGCGTCGCGTCTCGATTGAATACGCACTCATCAAAGACATGAACGACCATCCGTGGCGCGCCGATCTGCTCGCTGAGAAACTCAACGCCCGTGGCCGCGGCTGGGTGCACGTGAACCCGATCCCGTTGAACCCGACCCCGGGTTCGATCTGGACCGCATCAGAGCCTGCGGTGCAACGCGAGTTCGTGCGCAGGCTTGAGGCCGCTGGTATCCCGACGACCCTGCGCGACACCCGCGGCAAAGAGATCGACGGTGCCTGCGGTCAGCTCGTCGCGACCGAAGACGACAAGGCGCTCGCGGCCGAATAGCCGCGTTGGTCGGCGAGAACTGCCGCCCGAGCCATCCGTCGATCAGTCGAACGCAAACAGCGAGCAACCGCCGTCGACGGTGAGGATCGTGCCGGTCATGTACGCTGCCTGATCGCTCGCCAAGAAGCTCACCGCGTCGGCAATCTGCTCGGGCGTACCGAGTTCACCCAGTGGTACCACCTTCGCGACCCGCTCCGCGTACTGCGGCTCGGTGTCGAGCTGGTGCTTGGCCAGGCCGGCACGCACGATGCCCGGTGACACGGCATTTGATCGGATGCCCCGGGGTGCCAGTTCGCGCGCGAACGACTTCATGAGCATCTCAAGCCCGGCCTTCGAAACCGAGTACGCACCCATCTCTGGCCACGGAATCTGCCCGATCCACGATGAGGTGAAGAGCAACAGACCGCGCGTGCCGTCCGCGGCCATGCGCTGAGCGGCAGGCTGTGCGGTGTTGAACGCACCGGTGAGGTTGATGTCGAGCTGGGTCTGCCACTTTTCGGCGGTGATCTCGAGCACCGGCGCCGAAATGCCGACGCCCGCATTCGCCACCACAACATCGATGCGGGGGAGCGAGGCAATGAGCACAGCCATGCCGGCGCGGTCGGTCACGTCGACGCTCGCCGCGACCACCCGATCGGATGCCACACCCGCGGTCGTCGCAATCTGGCTGGCAACCGAGGCGAGTGCCTCAGTCGACTGCACATCGCAGACGTAGACGGTGAATCCGTCAGCGGCAAGCCGAGTCGAAATGGCTCGGCCGATGTCACCGGCACCGCCGGTGACCAGGGCAATTCGTGGTGATTCACTCATGGCAACTCCTTCGTCACCGCGAGAATATCACCGGACGGACCGGTCAGTCCGCGCCACAACGTGGTTGCTTCGCCCAGATGGGAATCGGCGCCACTATGGTGGGCCTATGACCGATCATGGGGGCAGTGCAATTCCGCTCACCACCCAGTCGTTGCTTGATCGCCTTGAGTCGACGATTTTGACACGCACCTGGGTTGCAGGTCAGCGCTTGCCGTCGGAGCGGCAACTCGCCGATGACTTCGGCGTGAGTCGTCCGGTCGTTCGCGAAAGCCTTCGTCGGCTGCAGGAACGTGGCCTCATCGTGGTGCACCCCGGCCGAGGGAGCTTCGTCACCGAGATCAACCCGACGAGGGGTGGTGCCTCAGCCGAGCAGCTGGTGCACCTCGGTGACGTGACGTTCCGCCACCTCATCGCGGCGCGCCGCATGCTCGAGAGCGAAGCTGCGGCACAGGCCGCCGATCATCGCACCGACGCCGACCTCGTGCGAATGTACGAAATTCTCGACGCACTCGACTCGGTGTCGATCGCCGACAACATGGAAGTGTGCGCTGGCCTGGACGTCGCGTTTCACGAGGCGATTGCCGTGGCATCCGGAAACCCGGTCATTCAGTTGATGTTTGGCAACATCCGTCGGCTTGTGGTCGGCATGGTGTACCGAAGCATGACGGACCGCGCGCTGCGCCAGCACGGTGTGCCCATTCACCGTCACGTACTGAACGCGGTGAAGGATCGCGACGCGACCGCGGCCCGCAAGGCGATGGCCGATCATCTCGATCTTGCCTGGGAACAGTACGGTGCCGACCTCGATCGTCCGGTTGCGAGCGTGCTCGATCGCCGCGCCGAGGACCTCCCAGAGCTCGCTGATCTCCTTCGCCGCGTCGGCCGCTCGCTCGCCGAGCCGCGCTAGTCACACACCCAACAAACCACCCCGACGGCCGATGCCGTCGCCGACCGCCTGCGCGATCGCGTTGCGACACGAACGACCAAATCCAATCGCGCTCGTGCTGGAGTGGGATCGTGTCGGCGCGTCGAACTTGACAGGCAGCCCCGAGGCATCCACTATTACTGGTTAGAGTGGTAAGACCAGTTAGGAATATGCAAAGTGGCAATATTCGAGCTTCGCAACGTGCGAAAGCGGTTCGGCGCAGTAGAAGCGCTGAAGGGCGTTTCGTTCAAAGTTGACGCAGGTGAGGTTGTCGGTCTGATGGGCGACAACGGGGCGGGCAAGTCCACCCTGATGAAGACCATCGCCGGTGTGAACCGTCCAGATGAGGGCGAGGTGTTCCTCCGCGGAGAGCAGGTCTCGTTCAAGAGCCCACGCGATGCGGCTGCCGCCGGCATCGCCACGGTGTACCAGGACCTGGCGCTCGTGAACCAGCGCAGCGTGGCTGAGAACGTGTTCCTCGGCCGAGAGATCCGCAAGGGCCCGTTCCTCGACAAGGCAGCCATGCGCAAGCAGGCCCGCGAGGCGATCGACAAGCTGAGCATTCGCATCGCCTCGGTGCGCCTGCCAGTCGGTCGGATGTCGGGCGGCCAGCGTCAGTGCATCGCGATCGCTCGCGCGGTCGACCAGGGCGGCGACTTGGTGCTGCTTGACGAGCCGACCGCCGCGCTCGGCCCAGAGCAGCAAGCGAACGTGCTCGAGGTCATCCGTGACCTCCGCCGCCACGGCAAGGCCGTTGTCGTCGTCTCGCACAACGTTGACCACGTCCTCGCAGTCGCCGACCGCGTTGTTGTCATGCGCAACGGACGCGTGCAGGGTGAGCGTCGCGTGAGCGACACGAGCGCTGCCGAAATCGTCGGGCTCATCCTCGGTGACACCGCCGCTGCCGTGCTCGACGCGACCCACCACCTTCCAGTTGTGAATCAGGAGACCGCCAAGTGAGCGCCCCGACCCTCGACACTCAGGCCGCCAGCGCCATTCCGTTCGTTGTGAACGATGGCCCAGGCTCACCACTGATGCGCCTCGTTCGTGCACGCGAGTTTGGCGTGATCATCGTCTGCGCGGCGTTCTTCGTGCTGTTCTCGGTGTTCGCCGAGCGGTTCCTCTCGGCCGACAACCTGCTCACGATCATGCAGCAGGTCGCCATCCTCGGCATCATCGCGGTCGGCATGACCTACGTGATGATCGCTGGCGAAATCGACCTGTCGGTCGGCTCGATGTACGGCTTGTTGGGCATCGTGCTTGCCCGTCTCGTCACCGGTGTCGGTATTCCGGTCTGGGGTGCGCTCGTTCTCACGATCATCCTCGGAGTCGTGCTCGGGGCCCTGAACGGCTGGGTCTCGGTGTACTTCAAGATCCCATCGTTCGTCGTGACACTCGCTGGCCTCGTCATCTACAAGGGCGCCGGCCTGCTGCTCTCGGGTGGACTCCCGGTGATCGGTTCGAAGGTCCCAGAGTTCAAGGCCGTCTTCGCTGGCTTCCCGTTGCCGAGCCTTTCGGCGCAGACCATCTGGATGCTCGTCGTGGTGGTAATTGGCGCATTCGTCCTCTCCCGGACCAAGTTCGGAAGCGACGTCTTCAGCACTGGCGGCCACGTTGAAGCCGCACAGGGTGCAGGCATCAACACCGGGCGCATCAAGATCAAGGCGTTCGCACTGACCGGCGGACTCTGCGGTCTCGCCGCGGTGATGACCGTCGCGCTGCTGGGGAGCGCCACTCCGCTTGCGGGTCAGGGCCTCGAGCTCAGTGTGATCGCCGCCGTCGTCATCGGTGGCGCGAGCCTCTACGGTGGCATCGGCACGGTTTGGGGCACGCTCATTGGCGCGGTGCTGACCGGCATGATCGCGAACGCGTTGATCCTCTTCGGTGTCGACAGCAACTGGCAGTTCATCGCAACTGGCCTGTTGATCCTCGGCGCAGTGCTCATCAACACCTACGTCTCCAAACGGGCCAACCACTAGGCACCCGCCTGGGTTGACCATTCCGCACCAACCAATCCGCACCACAGCCTGTATCACCAATGGAGGAATACATGTCAGAAAACACCGCCCCTGAGGGTGCAAAGCGCGGCCTGTCGCGCCGTGCAGTCCTCGCCACCACCGGCGCTGCGTCCGTCCTCGGCGCGCTCACGCTCGCCGGTTGCACCAGCGAAAAGGCTGCTGTTGCCAGCGACAAGCCGGCTGGTAACAATGCCAGCGGCCCGCAGAAGGGCAAGAAGGTCGTCATGGTTGTCCACGACACCAACCCCTTCTTTGCACCGGTGAAGGCTGGCTTCGAGGCATTCGCAGCCGCTGCTGGATGGACGGCCCAGTGGGTTGAGCCGAAGTCGGGCGCGATTCCTGACGTTGTTGCTGCACAGCAGAACGCGATCGCATCGAAGCCAGACGGCATCATCATCACGCGCATCGACCCGACCGCCTTCGACGACAACATCAAGAAGGCAAAGGCCGACGGTATCAGCGTCGTGCTCTCGAACGTTGCGAGCGAAGGCTACAAGGCACTCGGCGTTGGCTTCGTCGGCCAGGAGTTCGTCGCAGCCGGCAACGTCTGCGGTCAGGAAATCGCAAAGTACGCAGCCACCAAGCTCGGCCGCAAGGACGGCATCATCGTCTGCGGTAACGGTGCTCCTGGTAACAGCGCACTTGAGGCCCGCATCGAAGGCACCAAGCAGGGTGTTGCGGCCTACAACAAGGCGAACGGTACCAACTTCGAGGCGCAGACCTTTGTGAGCGCGTTTGACGCGAACGAGGCAATCGGAAAGATCTCGGCGAAGTACACGGCAGACGGCGACAAGATCGCTGGTTGGGCCATGTCGGCATTCGACCACCAGTTCGTCGCTGAGTGGGCGCAGCAGAAGAACCTCGTGAACAAGTTCGCGATCGGTGGCTTCGACTTGATCAAGCCGGTGCTCGACCTGATCGAAAAGGGCGAGATCGACTTCTCGCTCGGCCAGAACCCGTACGCACAGGGCTGGATCGCTGCCTCGCTCCTCGCGATGGAAATCGACCCGGGCTACCCGGCCTACGACTACGACACCGGCGCCGAGGTCGTCGACAAGTCGAACATCGCTGCCGTGCAGAAGCGCGAAGCGGTCTTCGCTTAAATCGGCATCCTCCGGGGCGGGTTGCGGCCCGCCCCGGAGTTTCCACTTTTCTACTCACAACTTTGCGGGAACCACTGTGAACATCGTCAGCATTGACACCTATCGCCCAGCCAGCCAAGAGAGCGTGTGCTTCGTTGAGGTGCGCACGAGCACGGGCGAGGTTGGGCTCGGCGAAGCGTTCATGGGGGCTTCCGCCGTCGAGTCATACATTCACGATGTCGCCGCCGACAAACTGCGCGGACTCGAGAATCCAACCCCGGAGCGCGTGGCCGCCATCCTGTCGCCCTACGTCGGCTACCAGGGCTCGGGCGCTGAGACCCGCGGCAACGGCGCCATCGACGTCGCCCTCTGGGACATCCTTGGCCAGCGCGCCGGTCTTCCACTGGTCGACCTGTTCGGCGGCGCGGCCCGCGACGAAATCGACGTCTACAACACCTGCGCTGGCCCCGGCTACGTCTCGAACGCTGGCGGCCAGAGCGTGTCGAACTGGGGCATCCCTGCAGGCGGCTCGCTCGACGACCTGCAAGACCTTGACGCCTTCTTCAACCGGCCGGCGCAACTTGCCCGTGATCTCAAGGCATCCGGCGTCAAGGGCATGAAGATTTGGCCATTTGACCTCGCCGCAGAGCGAAGCGGTGGGCTCGACATCACCCGCACCGAGCTGCACACGGCGCTCAACATCGTTGAAGCGATCCGTAGCGAAGTGGGCATGGACCTCCACCTCATGATCGAGCTGCACGGCCTGTGGTACCCCCGGGCAGTGAAGCAGATCATCGACGCACTTGGCGAGTTCGAGCCCTACTGGATCGAAGACCCGCTCCGCGTGGACGCGGCCGATGCGATGCTGCAGCTCCGCAGCCAAGTGGACGCCACGTTCGCCGTCGGTGAGACCGGCACCGGTCGCCGCGGTCTGCTGCCGTTGCTGCGCGACCGCGCTATCGACGTGCTCACCCTTGACGTCGGTTGGACCGGCGGGCTCACCGAAGCCCGCAAACTTGCGTCGCTCGCCGACACCTACCTGATTCCGATCGCCCCGCATGACTGCACGGGCCCGGTTTCATTGGCGATCGACACCCACCTGGTGTGCAGCGCGCCGAACGGCCTGATTCAGGAGACCGCGCGCGCCTTCCTCGCGACCTGGTATCCCGAGTTCACCACCGGATACCCTGAGCCAGTGAACGGTGTTATTCGGCCGACGCGCACGCCGGGCCACGGCGTGAAGTTGCGTCCCGAGGTTGCAACGAGGGCGGATGTCACCCGCCGCACGACAGCGCTCGTCTAATGCGTTCCGCTCAGTATTACGGCCGCAATGACATTCGGCTGGAAGACGTCCCGATGCCGGTTCCCCGCGAAGGGGAGGTGCTGGTCGAGGTCGAGTTCTGCGGAATTTGCGGCACCGACGTCGAGGAGTTCCACGACGGTCCGCTCGTCGTCAACGTTGAACCGCACCCGCTGACCGGCACCAAGGCGCCGCTTGCGCTCGGGCACGAGGTGGTCGGCATCGTCGCTGGACATGGTCCGGGTGTCGACCCCACGCGCATTCCGGTCGGCACGAGGGTCATTCCCGATGTCGTGATCGGCTGCGGCGAGTGCTGGTGGTGTGAGCGCCACGAAGAAGGTATCTGCGAACGTCAGGCAGTGCGCGGCTTCAATCTTGATGGCGGGCTCGCCGAGTACATGATCGCTGATGAGGCGACCCTGGTCGTGGTGCCGCCGGAGCTTGACGCAAAGATTGCGGCATTTGCGGAGCCGGTCGCGGTCGCGGTGCGCGCGGTGCGCGCGGCTGGCGATCTGTCAGGCACCATTGTCGCGGTGATTGGCGCAGGCACGATCGGGCTCCTCATTGCGCAGGTGGCTCGCGCTGCAGGCGCTGAGGTGATCTGTTCAAATGGTTCGGCTGGGCGAATTGCTGTGGCACGTGCTGCTGGGTTCCGCACCGAGTCGCCAGCTGATCTTGGCGACGCAATTCGCGAGGTCACCGACGGCCGCGGCGTAGACGTGCTCTTCGAGTGCACCGGGCTCGGCAAAGTCGTCACCTCGAGCCTCGCGTACGTGCGCCGCGGCGGCACCCTGGTCGAGGTGGGCCTCTCAACCGAATCGGCAACGATCGACATCGCACCATTCGTACTGGGCGAACAACGCCTCATCGGCACGGCCGCACACCTCTGGGACCTCGACGTCGCGCCAGCCGTCGAACTCCTCGCCTCTGGCGTGGTGGATGTCTCGGTGCTGCCCACGAAGATTGTGCCGCTCAGTGACGTGGCCGAAGCGCTTGCGAACCCCAACCCGGCGATCTACAAGCAACTCATTAGCCCGAAGGAGCACTCGTGAAGACCTACCACGCCGAAGTCGCCCTCGACGTGGCCGCCGAGGTTGGCGAAGGTCCGTGCTGGGATGCCGCCACCGAGCGCCTGATCTGGGTGGACATCCTCTCGCATGAGGTGCACACGTTTGACCCCGCCACCGGATCCGACACCGTCGTAAACGTCGGAGCCGACGTCGGCGCCGCCGTGCCGACCACCGATGGCTCGCTGATCATCGCGCTGCCAAACGGGCTCGCACGCCTGGCCGGCACCACCGTCGAACCGGTCGCAGCGATCGAGGCCGACCTTCCGGGAAACCGGTTCAACGACGCCAAAGTTGACCCCGCCGGCCGCCTCTACGCCGACACCATGCGGTACGACCAGACCGACGGTCAGGCCGGGCTCTACCGCTATGACGGAACCACCGTCACCACGGTGCTCGACGGCATCGGCCTCGGCAACGGGCTCGGCTGGAGCCCCGATAGCACCGTCATGTACTTCATTGACAGCCTCACCAACCGGGTTGACCAGTTCGACTACGACCTCACCACCGGTACGGCAACGAACCGTCGACCGCTGATCCAGTTCGACCTGCCGGCGGGTCAGCTTCCAGACGGGCTGTGCGTTGACGACGACGGATGCCTCTGGGTTGCCATCTGCGGAGGCAGCGAAGTTCGACGAGTCTCGCCTGAAGGCGAAGTCGTCGGAGTTGTGCCGTTGCCAACACCGCTCATCACCAGCTGCGGCTTCGGCCCCGGTGGTGCGCTCTACATCACCTCCGCAGCGATGGGCGGCCTTCGGGCGACCGACCCAACCGCTGGCTCACTGTTTGTGGCCCAGACCGACACCACGGGCCGTCCGGCCACCCCCTTTCGCTGGGCATAACCCGCCCTGCCGCACCGACCTTGGAGACTCACATGCCAGAAAACTTCGCGCCAATCCCAGCGCCCGTCACCTCGATCTTCCGCACCGACGCCGGCGTGGTGCTTCGTACGCCTGCGGGCGACCTTGCACTCGCCGACACCATGGCCGAGGTGCTCGGCTGGAGCGCCGCCGAACTCGACGCCCGCATCGCGGGTGCATCGGCGCCTGCCACCTTCTCGCAGCGCCTGTCGCTGCTCGACGGTCGCGGTGAGGTTTGGGCCGCTGGCGTCACCTACGAGCGCTCACGCGACGCTCGGATGGAAGAGAGCGAAACGGCTGCGTCGGTCTACGACCGCATCTACGACGCTGACCGTCCGGAACTCTTTTTCAAGGGCGCAGCCTGGCGCGTCGTCGGCAGCGAAGGCACCATCCTGGTTCGCGCTGACTCCGAGATCGACGTGCCGGAGCCAGAGCTTGCCCTCGTGTTGAACTCGGCCGGTGAGATCGTCGGCTACACGATCTGCGATGACGTGAGCTCGCGCAGCATCGAGGGGGAGAACCCGCTCTACCTGCCACAGGCGAAGGCGTATGCTGCTGCCTGCGCCGTTGCCTCGTGGTTCGTACCGGCGTCGGTGGTGCCAAATGTGACTGACCTCACCATCCAATTGGTGATCGAACGCGACGGCGAAGCGGCATGGTCTGGCCAGACCAGCACGAGTCTGCTGCACCGCACCTTGGACGACCTGGCCGGGTACTTGTTCCGAGAGAACGTGTTCCCGGATGGCGCGGTCCTCTCGACCGGCACCTGCCTGGTGCCCGACCTTCCGTTCACGCTGGAACAGAGCGATATTGTTCGAGTCGGCATCGAGTCGCTCGGAGAACTGCGTAACTACGTCCAGCGTGGATTGGGTGCGGGTATCGTTGAGGTCGCGCGCGATTCGGCCGATCGGTAACGCACTCTCGGGTGCAACTTCAGCCCGACGCGGGCATTCTCGCCGCTGATGGCCCAAGGCACGAGCCAATGCTTGCCTCGCGCGCAATTGTTCAAGGAGCTCAAATGACCACCCCAACCACTACCGCTGAAGTCACGGCTAAGGTCGATGCGGCTGTTGCCGCATTCGATGTGCTTCGCAAGCTCACGCCGGCGGCACGTGCTGGCCTGATCGAAGCCGTCGCCGACGCGCTCGATGCGAACTCCGAGACGCTCATTCCGCTGGCGCAGCAGGAATCGCACCTGCCGATTCCTCGCCTCACCGGTGAGCTGATTCGCACCACGTACCAGCTCCGTACCTTCGCCGACCTGTTGCGTGCTGGTGACGCCGCCGATGTGGTGATCGACCGCGCAAAGACCGATCGTCCCATTGGGCCGACCCCGGACCTTCGTCGCTACCTGATTCCGCTCGGCCCGGTTGCAATGTATTCGGCGAGCAACTTCCCGTTCGCCTTCAGCGTCGCGGGCGGCGACACTGCCTCCGCGCTCGCTGCTGGCTGCCCGGTGGTCGTGAAGGCACACTCGGGTCACCCGGAGCTCTCGGCGGCGACGGTTGCGGTGGTGCAGCAGGCGCTCACCGCTGCTGGCGCACCGGAGGGCACGCTCGACGCGGTCTACGGTCAGGCCGCGGGCATCGAACTATTGAAGGACCCGCGGATCGCCGCAGGTGCATTCACCGGTTCGACCTGGGGTGGCCGTGCGCTGTTCGACGTGGCGGCGGCGCGTCCGCGCCCGATTCCGTTCTACGGCGAGCTTGGCAGTGTCAACCCGGTCATCATCACCCGGGAGGCATCCGAGGCCAACGCTGAGACGATCGCCAGCGGATTCGCTGCCTCGTTCACCCTTGGTGGCGGCCAGTTCTGCACCAAACCTGGTGTGGTGTTTGTGCCAGCTGGTTCGTCGATTCCATCGCTGGTGCAGAGTGCATTGGCGGATGCTCCGGCGCAGCCGCTGCTCAACGACCGCATCACTGCGGCATACGCAGAGGCCGAGCCACACTTCCATGGCATTGCCGGAGTGCAGTCGCTCGTGCTCGGCACGGTGGACGCCAGCGGCGTGACCCCAAGCCTGTTCGCGACCAACCTGTCGACGCTGCTCGAACACGCTGACTCGCTACTTGAAGAGCGCTTCGGCCCGAGCGCGATTCTGGTCGAATACCCGGCTGATCAGGTGCTTGCCGACTTGCTCGCGCCGTTCGAAGGCAGCCTCACGGTCACGATTCACGCTGTTGCTGCCGACGACGCAGGTGTCGCTGAGGCCCTCGACCGTGCCTCGCTGGTTGCTGGTCGACTCGTCTGGAACGGCTGGCCCACCGGTGTCGCGGTGTCGCCAGCGATGACCCACGGCGGACCGTACCCGTCGTCGTCGAACGCGCTGCACACCTCGGTTGGGAGCACCGCGATTCGCCGCTTCCAGCGCCCGGTCTCGTACCAGAGCGTTCCGGATGCGGCGCTGCCGGCCGAGCTTCGTGACTCGAACCCACTCGGGCTGACCCGCGCTGAGGTGTAGTCCCTGATTCGTCACGTGCGCGGGTCCTCCGAGTGGAGGGCCCGCGCATTGTTGTGTCGGCCTCGACGGTTTGACGGGGACTCGGCCTCGGTGGTTCGACGGGGACATCGCCGTCGGCCCGAAGGGGTCATCACTGTGCCCGACGGCGACCTCGCCGCTGGCCCCGATCGGGGACCCTCTGGCGCGCCAAAATACCCCTTGCAAAAGTGCTGATCAGAGGCAATAACGGTGCACGTCGCCCCCGTCAGGATTAGGCGACCAGGTAAACGGCTGGTAAAGTAACGAAAATGTAACGACGGAATCGCTTCCGTTAGTGCAGTCCGTGTCCCCGAATGAAAGTTGCTCCGGACGGTTGGCATTGCCATCGCGGCCGGAGGTGAAGTCGCATGAACAACCAGACAAATCTGATTGCCCCAGCCACCGAATCACAGATTCACGAACAGCAGCACTCCTTCTCTCGGCGCTCCGAGCGCCACGTTTCGCGGCAACGTTTGGCCGCATTTGGTCCCCGCACCAGGTTCGCCGCAGCAGCACTTGCTTCGGTCGCCGTTGGTGCGATCACGATCGGAGCAACCTGGGCTCCGGCGACTGCGGTCGACGCAACGGTCGATCCAGCGGGCAATCGCAGCGAGACCCGCTCCGCGTTTGTGCGTGACCGTGCCGACGACGCGATCGTCTCATCGGTCGTCGCGAAGGCGATGGCTGCCGTGACCGCCGCCAACGGCAAGGTCGATGCGCCCACACTTGTTGCCGATTTGGCGGCGCTCAACGCCGCCAAAGAGCAGCCGTTGCTGAACATCTTCGGGCTGCTCTCCAAGGTGACGGCCGGAACCAGTGCGGTCTCCTCGGCCGTGGCTGAGCACGACCGAGTGGCTGCCGAAGCTGCTGCGGCCGCCGCAGCCAAGGCTGCCGCCGCAGCCAAGGCTGCCGCCGCTGCGAAGGCCCGCGCCGCCACGGCGCCGGCTGTCGGCAGTCGTCCGGCCGCCCCAGCGAATCCCACCGAGGCGCAGGCAATCGCGCGTGGCTTGCTCGCCTCGCACGGTTGGGCTGACGACCAGTTCGGATGCCTCGTGCAGCTTTGGGGCCACGAATCCGGTTGGCGCACCAACGCTGGCAACCCGTCGAGCGGTGCCTACGGGATCCCGCAGGCGCTCCCGGGCAGCAAGATGGCCGCCTATGGTGCCGATTGGCAAACCAACCCAGAGACGCAGATCAAGTGGGGGTTGGCCTACATCGCCGGCCGGTACGGTTCGCCGTGCGCTGCCTGGGACAGCTTCCAAGCCAAGGGTTGGTACTAACCGGAACATCCTCGAACCCGTCGACCCGCGCCGCACGGCGTAGGTCGACGGGTTTCGTCGTCTGCGGCATGCGATACGCTCTCGGCATGATCGGAGCGCCGCGTGGCCAGTGACGCCACCATCGTCGAAGTTGAGGGCCCGAACGGGGTTCGCGCGGTGCGCGTGACCAGCCCGGGTCGGGTGGTGTACGAGGCATCCGGCGCCACCCCTGAGGTCACCAAACTGCAGGTTTGCGAGTACTTCGCAACCATCGGCGATGCCCTCATGCGGGCGGTGGGGCGCCGTCCGGTCGCGCTTGAGCGATGGCCGGGCGGATGGCGCGACGGCATGACTCTCTCGGTCGACTCCGTCGGGCACCAGACCGGTGACGGCTTCTACTCGAAGCGGTTGCCGAAGGGTGCCCCCGACTGGGTCGAAACCTGCCGAGTCACCAGTCCGAACGGGCGGCCGATCGACGAACTCTGCCTCACCGAGCCCGCCGCAGCAGTGTGGGCGGCACATATGGGCACGTTGACGCTGCATCCCTGGGCGGTTCGCAGCGATGACGTCGAGCATCCCGATGAACTTCGGATCGACCTCGACCCGCAACCGGGTGCGACGTTTGGCGATGCGCGTCGGGTCGCGGCGACGGCGCGCGAACTGTTTGCCGAGCTGGGAATTCGCGCGTTTCCGAAGACCTCGGGCAATCGCGGCGTGCACATCTACGTCCGAATCCGCCGCGAGTGGAGCTTTGAAGACCTGCGGCACGCCGCGATCGGGTTCGGCCGTGAACTTGAACGCCGCGATGCCGGCGTCACCACGGCCTGGTGGAAGGAACAACGGCCGGATGGCTCGGTATTCGTCGACTTCAACCAGAACCTCCGCGATCGCACCGTCGCAGGGGCCTGGTCACTGCGCCCACGGCCCGGCGCACCGGTCTCCACGCCAATGACCTGGGAACGGCTGGCCGAGACATCCGACCCGCGGGAACTGAACCTGTATTCCGTGCCCGACTACCTCGCCGATGGCGATCCCTGGGCCGAGATCGACGACGACGCCCACTCACTTGCGCCGCTGTTGCGGTTGTGGGAAGAGCTCCCAGGCGGCGAACTCAACTGGCCGCCGGACTACCCAAAGATGCCGGGGGAGCCGCCGAGGGTTCAGCCAAGCAAGAAGGTGGCCGAGCATTGGGATGACTCGGGCAATCGCGTGACCGAATAGGCCGCCCGCCGCTGCAGGTGGAGTGGTCGACCCGCTGTGCCCGACAGCAACGACGACCCGGCTACTCGCCGACGTCGAGCGTGGCTCCCGGGAGTGTCACCGTCACAACCAACCCGCCATCTGGACGGGCCTCGAGCGAGATCTCCCCACCATGTGCCTGCACGATCGCACGGCTGATCGAAAGCCCCAGCCCGGCGCCCTTCGATCGGGCAAGTCGCTCATCGACCAGGCGCCGGAACGGTTCGAACAGTCGCCGCACCTCATAGGGCGGCACCACCGGGCCGCTATTCGTGACAATGAGCCGCGCAGTGCCGTCATCGTCGCGTCGCGACGACACCCGCACCCACCCTCCGTCGGCGACGTTGTGGCGCATCGCATTGCCAATGACATTGTTCACGAGGTGTTCGAGGAGCACCGAGTCGCCGGTCGTTGGGGCCTCATCAAGGTCGAGTCTGAGGTCGATCGCTGGGTCAATCGCATCCGACGTATCGACGACGTGGTCGACGACGTCGCCCAGGTCGACGTACGAGTGATCCGTCAATTCGCGTTCGCTGCGCGCGAGGAGCAAGAGCCCATCGATCAACCGCTCATGCCGGCCGTTCACCTCGAGCAGTGACTCACCGAGCAACTTGACGTCGTCGCTCGCCGCCGGGCGATCCACGGCCACCTCGATCAGGGTGCGGTTCACCGTGAGTGGCGTGCGTAACTCATGTGACGCGTTCGCGACGAACCGACGCTGCGTCTCAAAACTCGAGTCGAGCCGCTCGAGCATGCCGTCAAACGTGTGGGCGAGTCTGCGAATCTCGTCATCGGGCCCGTTGAGGTTGATGCGTTCATGCATGCGACGTCCGGCGTCCGGTGCGTCGGCGATGCGCCTGGCAGTCGCCGTGATCGCGGCAATCGGATGCAGCATCCGCCCGGCCACGAGCCAGCCGATTGCCGCACCGATCACCGTCACGATGAGCACCACAATGCCGCCAAGGAGCATGAGTGAGTTGATTGCCTGCGCGTTCGCGGCACTGGCAACCTTCTCTGCCAGTTCCGCGGCGGTCGTCAACCGCGATCCGGTGTCGGCGATGTCGCCGGGCGGTGGCGTGAACGTTGTGATCAGCCCGTCTGATGGTGCCGCAGCGTCACCCCGCACATAAATTGCACTAAACGACGTGCCATCGGCGCCCGGACGCTTGGTACTGAGGTTCTGTTGAACCAAGAGGGTAGTCAGTGCGAGGATCACCACTCCCGCAACCGCGAGCAGACTCCCGTAGGCCAGTGCCATCCGAGTGCGGAGGGTGGTGCGCTTTCGTGGCTTCATGCGATTCGGTATCCGGTTCCGGCCTCGGTTTCAATAATGCCGGGCTCGCCAAGCTTTCGACGCAGCTTCAGGATCGTGAGGCGCACGACACCAGTGAACGGGTCGATGTTCTCATCCCAGGCCTTTTCGAGCAGTTGCTCAGCCGACACGTACGCCCCGTCGGCGGCGAGCAACTCGATCAGCACGGCGAACTCTTTCTTCGCGAGCGGCACATATCGACCCTCACGTGTCACCATCCGGCGATGTGTGTCGACTCGCAGCCCGGCGCGCTCGATCACCGGCGGTGTCGCCGGCCGTGCACGGCGCCCGAGCGCGTCGACACGGGCAGCGAGCTCGGCGAATGCGAACGGCTTCGGCAGGTAGTCATCGGCACCAAGCGCCAGGCCTTGTACCCGGTCCTCGATCGTCGCCGACGCAGTCAGCATGAGAATGCGAGTAGGGAGTCCGAGCGCGTGCACCTCGCGGCACACGTCATCGCCATGCATGACCGGGATGTCTCGGTCGAGCACCACCACGTCGTACTCATTCACGCTCAGTCGTTCACTCGCCGAGCCACCGTCATGTACGACGTCGACGGCATGTGTGAGCCGCCGAAGCCCCTCGGCCACAGCGTCGGCCAACAGTGTCTCGTCCTCGACTACCAAGATGCGCACGTAGTCATTGTCGCGCGCGAGCAGTTTCGGCCGCGTTACCGCGTTGCGTTTCTGTGTTCATAGCCTTGGCGCCGAAAACGAAACGGTAGCGAAACACGCGTCCTGGTTGTCTTGGGGGCAGCAACTTCGAAAGGGAAGTCACGTATGAGTATCAAGTCGCGTATCGGTTGGACGGCGCTCGCCGTCGTCGTTGTGGCCGGCGTGGGGTTGACCGCTGCCGCAACGGCAGGGTTCGGATTCGCCCCAGCAGCCGTACACGTCAAGCCGAAGGTCGAGACCGCGAAGGTCGCCAAGAAGGATCTCACCGATACCGTCGAGGCCAATGGATCCGTCGGATATGAGGCTCAGCAGTCGCTGACCATGGCGGGCGGAACCGTCACCTGGCTGCCCAAGGAGGGTGACGACATCCAGCGAGGTGGCACGCTGTATAAGGTCGATGAGAAGCCGAAGGTGTTGCTTTACGGCGGTCTGCCCCTGTGGCGGCCGCTGAGCGTTGGCACCACCGGCGACGATGTGAAGCAGTTCGAGGAGAACCTCGCTGCCTTGGGGTACACCGGGTTCGATGTCGACACGAAGTTCACTTCGGCCACCGAAGCAGCGGTGAAGAAGTGGCAGAAAGCGCTTGGCCTCGATCAGTCCGGCGTGGTTGATCAAAGTTGGGTGTATTACTCGTCGGGTGCAGTGCGCGTCAATGCAGTGACCGCATCGGTCGGTGCCTCATCGGGCGAAGTGATCCAGGTCGCGAATAACTCGCGGGTCATTGCGGTGAAGCTGAAGCCGGACGCCGCGCGCTTTGCCACGGTCGGCGCAAAGGTGAACTACGTGTCCGCGGATGGGCCGTCCGGTACCGGCACGGTGAGTGCTGTTAAGACCACGATCAGCCGTGACCAATCGAGCGGCAACGACACCACCATGTTGCAGGTCACCGTCCGACCAGACGATGTCACCACGCTCGGTGCACTCGGCGAATCGACTGCCAAGGTGACGTTCGTCACCGATACGCGTCCGGGGGTGCTGACCGTGCCGGTCACCGCGCTCCTGGCGCTCAACGAGGGCGGGTACGCGGTGCAGATTGTGGACCCGAAGGCAGCCACCGGCAGCCGCCTGGTTGCGGTGAAGACCGGCCTATTTTCACAGGGCCAGGTTGAGGTGTCCGGCACGGACCTCGCTGAGGGACAAGACGTCGTGGTGGCCTCATGAGCCCGATGATCGAACTTGAGGCCGTCACCAAGGAATATGAGGGGGTCGCCGCACTTCGCGGAGCGACGGCCACGATCAACACTGGCGAATTCGTGACCATCGTTGGGCCATCCGGTTCTGGTAAGTCGACGCTCTTGCAACTGATCGGCACCCTGGACCGACCCACCTCTGGAACAGTTCGGGTCGCCGGGCATGATGTGTCCACACTCAACGATTCGCAACTTTCTGGGCTGCGCGCCAACCGGCTGGGGTTCGTCTTCCAGCAGTTTCACCTCACCTCCGGGGTGCGCATCATCGATGCAGTCGCGGACCGCCTCCTCTACTGCGGTGTACCGCAGTCGAAGCGTCGCGCGCTCGCGGGGGAGGCGCTCGAGCGGGTTGGGCTCGGAAAGCGACTCACCCATCGACCACATGAACTCTCCGGTGGTGAGCGACAACGCGTCGCCGTCGCCCGGGCGATCGTGAGTGCGCCGGACTTGCTCCTCGCCGACGAACCCACCGGAAATCTCGACTCAGTATCGGGAGCCGGCGTGATGCAACTCCTCGGAGAGTTGCATCGTGATGGCACCACCATCGTGCTGATCACCCACGACCGCGATATTGCCGCCAGTGCTCCACGGAGCATTTCGGTTCGGGACGGGGTGGTGAGCGAATGAGCGACCCAACAACTCACACGCCGACCCCTACGGCATGGTCGGCCCGGGCCTCGACGGCGCCGGACGACCTCAAACCGGCCCGGCTTCGTTTCAGCGGCACGGTGCACGTTGCCGCGAACGGGCTGAAGGCGAGGCCAATGCGGGTCGTGCTGTCGGCCCTCGGTATTGCGATCGGTATTGCCGCGATGATCGCCGTCGTCGGCATCTCGACGTCTGGCCGGGCCCAGTTGCAGGCCTCCCTCGACAAACTCGGCACGAACCTACTCACGGTCTCACCTGGACAGGACTTCAGCGGCAAGAAGCAGGATCTTCCGGACGCGACCCGCGCAATGATTTCCCGAATTGGCCCAGTGTCATCGGTGTCCGCGATCGGATCGGTCGACGTGAACGTCTACCGCTCTGACAAGATCCCGAGTCAGGTCACCGGCGGAATCGGGACGCTTGCCGCCGACCTCAACCTGCTCGACACGGTTGATGTCGATCTGGTCTCCGGCAAGTGGTTGAACCAGGCCACGGCGACGTATCCGACCACGGTGCTCGGCTACAAGACTGCGCAGCAGCTCGGGATCGACCATGCGGGCCAAGACATGGTCATCAACATTGGCGGCATCAACTTCGTCGTGGTCGGCATCTTGGCACCTGCGCCGTTGGCGCAACAACTCGACACCTCCGTGTTGATTGGCTGGGACGCGGCGCAGAAGCTCGCCGACAACACAGTCAAGATGTCTGCGGTATTCCTCCGTGCGAACCCGGACGCGGTCTCCGCCGTGCAGAAGGTGCTCGCGCCATCGGTGAACCCCGGTGCGCCGACCCAGGTAACGGTGTCGCGACCGTCTGAGGCGCTGCAAGCCCAGCAAGACGCGGATCGTGCGTTCACCGGGGTCCTCCTCGGTCTCGGTGCGGTTGCGCTGTTGGTTGGTGGCGTCGGGGTGGCGAACACAATGATCATCTCGGTGCTGGAACGCCGCGCAGAGATCGGCCTTCGGCGATCGCTCGGCGCAACTCGCGGTCACATCCGTAGCCAGTTCTTGGTCGAGTCGTCGATGCTTGCCCTGGTCGGCGGCGTGGCTGGGGTGTTCCTTGGGGTGATCGCCACCACGGTGTTTGCCCTGACCCAGGGATGGCCTGTCTCGATTCCCATTTGGGCCACCGCAGGAGGGTTGGCGGCAACCATCCTGGTCGGCGTGATTGCTGGGTTCTACCCGTCGTCGCGGGCGGCGAAACTCTCGCCAACCGAGGCGCTCGCCGCACCGTAACGAGCGCTCGCCGTGCCGTTGGGAACGCCTGCGATCAGCGATCGGCGAGCAAGTGCGCCCGATCCGGATGCCGGGTAAACCACTCAGCCGCGTACCAACAGGTCGGCACGATCTTCCGTGATCCGCCATCGCGCTCGACATCGTCGGCCGCCCGTTCCACGAGGCGGCCGGCGAGCCCGGTGCCGCGGAACGGGGGATTCGTGAACGTGTGGATGATCGCGCGGTTCGTCGCGCTGTCGCGGTAATCGAGCACGCTGGCGGTCACGCCGTTGATCGTGAGTATGTACCGCTGGCGCTCGATGTCGTGGAAGATCTCGCTGCTCACCGATTCAGGCTACGCGGCAATCGGATACGCTGGCAGCATGACTCATCACGATGACCACGGGCACCCAGGAACACGGGCGCACGACACCATCGCCGATGCGACGATGGGCCTCGGTCGTGACCTCGCGCCGAACCTGTCGGGTTACGACTCTGACCTCGGGCACGACGCGATCGAGGCGATCGCGGCGCTGCCGTCGGGGTCGGCGCTGCTCGTCGTTCGCCGCGGTCCGAACCTCGGCGCCCGGTTCTTGCTCGACTCCGATTCCGCCATTGCTGGCCGTCACCCAGAGGCCGACATTTTCCTCGACGACGTCACCGTGTCACGGCGTCACGCAGAATTCGTGCGCTCCGGAACCTCGTTCGAGGTGCGCGACCTCGGTTCGCTGAACGGCACCTATGTCGACGGTCAGTCGACTGACGCGGCGCCATTGCACGAAGGCGCTGAAGTGCAGGTCGGTCGCTACCGATTGACGTTCTACGCATCCCGTCGCGACCTCGCGGCGCGGCAGTGAGTCAGCCAGCCACCAGCGGGCTGTTCACGATCGGGCAAGTGCTCGCCGCTCTGCAACACGAGTTCCCCGATCTCACCGGATCAAAGCTCCGCTTTCTTGAAGATGAGGGCTTGATTACTCCGGCGCGCACCGCTGCCGGCTACCGCAAATACTCATCTGACGACATCGAGCGGGTGACCACCGTGCTCTCGATGCAGCGCGATCTCTACCTGCCGCTGCGGGTGATTCGCGCGCACTTCGAAACCGTCGAGGCATCCGGCGCCGCTGCGTTACCGTCTGCATCCGGTTCCGGCATGCGCGTGGCGCGTCCGCGATTGAAGCGCGCTGATTTGATTTCCGCCGCCGGGGCGACGCCGCAATTGCTCGACGACGCAATTGCGACCGGCTTCCTGGTCGCAGAAGAGACGTACCCGGACCACGCAGTGTCGGTATTGGCCGCGTTCGTCACGCTCCGCTCGGTCGGCGTTGAGCCGCGGCATCTCACCGCGCTTCGGGCCGCAGCGGCACGCGACATCAACCTCCTGGAGCGGGCCGTCGGTCCAGCGCGCCGATCGGATGCGGCGGCAGCTGCTCGTCGCCAAGAGCAGTTGCATGAACTCTCCGAAGCGCTTGAAACGGTGTACACCCAGGCGCTGCGCCGCACGCTCGAACGCTCGGGTGGGTAATTCCGGGTCCGCGACACGCCGACGAAACTTGAATGTCGTAGGTGCGGGCGCGGCGACTCGGTACCGTAGGCATATCGGCGAATTGCAGAAAGGGGATGCACGATGAGCGACATCGATCGCAGCGATCGGCTTGAGCTCGGCGTCCTCTTCAGCGATGGGCTTCCGCAGCATGAGGCGGGCACCGGGTATCGCGGTGCCGTTGCTGCCCGCGCAGCCGGGATCAGCTACCGGCAGCTCGACTATTGGGCTCGTACTGAGCTGGTGGAGCCAACGGTTCGGGGGGCTGCCGGCTCTGGGTCGCAGCGTCTCTACGGATTCAACGACATTCTCGTGCTGAAGCTTGTGAAGCGACTGCTAGACACCGGCATCTCGCTGCAGCAGATTCGTGTCGCGGTCGACCAGCTTCGTGAGGTTGGCGTGCGTGATCTCGCACAGATCACGCTCATGAGCGACGGGGCGAGTGTGTACCTCTGCACCTCCAACGATGAGGTCATCGACCTCCTAGGCCGCGGTCAGGGCGTGTTCGGCATCGCCGTCGGCAAGGTCCTGCGCGAGGTCGAGTCCTCGCTGATCGAGATCGACACGCACCCGGCAGATCCGGCGGATGAGCTCGCTGCCCGTCGCTCGGCCAAACTCCGCCGCATTTCCTAGGTCACTCCGCACCGATCGACGTTGGCGCGACCGTTGACGCGCGCCAAACGGTAGTGCCGCGACAACGGGTGGCGCAGCGGCGATGACCAACCAGTCGACGTTAGTGGTGGTCGGTGTCTTCGGCGAGTTCGGCCGCCGCGGCCGCGGTGGTGGCATCCGCGCCCGACGTCGCTGGCTCAGCGATCTTCAGCACGCGCAGAATGCGTTCGAGCAGATGATCGAAGTGTCCGGCCATCTCCTCGGCGCTGTCGCCCGGCCACATGTGCAGCGGCTTTGCCGCTCCCTGCGCCTGCTGCAGTGAGGTGCGTTCTGGCAACTCTGGGTTGAGCACGAGCGGCCCGAACATATCGCGGAGTTCTTTGATACGGAACTGGTGCTCGAGCGACTGCACTCGGGCGCGGTTCACGATGATGCCGAGCGGCTGCAGGCGGGGGGAGAGGCCGCGACGGATCTCTTCGATGGCGCGCAGTGCACGGTCGGCCGCGGCAACTGAGAACAGCCCAGGCTCGGTCACCACGGCAACGCGGTCACTTGCCGCCCACGCCGTGCGAGTGAGCGCGTTGAGCGACGGAGCACAGTCGATGAGCACCAGGTCGTAATCGTGTTCGATGTGCGCGAGCGCTTCTTCAAGTTTCCAAATGTCGCGAATCGACGGATGCGGGCCATCGAAGTTGATCGCAGCAGGGCTGCCGATCATCACATCGATGGTCGACGCCGGGTTCGACTTCGCCCACCCGCTCGGCACAATTGCCTGACGAACCGTCTTTTCCTTCGGTGACGCGAGCACGTCAGCGACATTCAGATGGCCCGCCGGCTGCACATCCATACCGGTCGAGAGATCCGACTGTGGGTCGAGGTCAATCACCAGGGTGCGGACACCACGAGAGAACGCAGCGGATGCGAGTCCGAGCGTCACCGTGGTCTTGCCTACGCCGCCCTTGAGCGAACTGACCGAGAGAACGTGCACGATCAAATACGTTACCTTTGGTCTGAGTCGATAGCGAACTGGTTGGCTCACTGCTCCGTGGCGAAAGGTCTCCATTGTTTTCCAAGATCCTGGTTGCGAATCGTGGAGAGATCGCGATCCGCGCCTTTCGTGCGGCGAACGAAGTCGGAGCTCGCACCGTCGCGGTGTACCCATTTGAGGACCGCAACTCGCTGCACCGGTTGAAGGCTGACGAGGCCTACGAGATTGGCGAGCCGGGGCATCCCGTTCGTGCTTACCTGAACATCGACGAGATCATTCGCGTCGCCAAGGAATCGGGCGCTGACGCGATTTACCCGGGCTATGGGTTCCTCTCAGAGAACCCGGGGTTGGCCGAAGCTGCCGCTGCGGCCGGGATCACCTTCATCGGTCCGCCCAAGCAGGTGCTCGAAATGGCTGGCAACAAGGTCACCGCCAAGGAGCACGCGATTGCTGCCGGTGTTCCGGTGCTGAAGTCGACGCCGCCGTCGCGCGATGTAGAAACTCTGCTCGCACAAGCGCCAGAGATTGGCTTCCCGATCTTCGCGAAGGCGGTCGCCGGGGGCGGCGGCCGCGGGATGCGCCGGGTGAACACGTTCGAAGAGCTTCGCCCAGCCCTCGAAGAGGCGATGCGTGAGGCGGGGAGCGCGTTTGGCGACCCGACGATGTTCCTTGAGCAGGCCGTGCTGCGGCCACGTCACATTGAAGTGCAGATTTTGGCGGATGCCTCGGGCGAAACCGTGCACCTCTTCGAACGTGACTGCTCGGTGCAGCGTCGCCACCAAAAGGTGATCGAGATCGCGCCAGCGCCGAACCTCAGCGATGACATCCGCCAGGCCCTCTACCGCGATGCGGTGGCCTTTGCGAAGTCGATCAACTACGTGAACGCGGGAACGGTGGAGTTCCTGCTTGACACCGCCGGCGAGCGTGCCGGTCAACACGTATTCATCGAAATGAACCCACGCATTCAGGTCGAGCACACGGTGACCGAAGAAGTGACCGACGTCGACCTGGTCGTCTCGCAGATGCGCATCGCCGCGGGGGAGTCGCTCGAGTCGCTCGGGCTCACCCAGGACCAGATCCGCCTGCGTGGCGCAGCCTTGCAGTGCCGCATCACGACCGAAGACCCGACCGCGGGCTTCCGCCCGGACACCGGCCGGATCACGACCTACCGGTCGCCGGGTGGTGCCGGTATCCGCCTTGACGGTGGAACGGTGAACCCGGGCGCGCAGATCAGCCCCCACTTTGACTCGATGCTCGCCAAACTCACGTGCCGTGGTCGCGACTACCCGGCGGCAGTCACGCGCGCGAAGCGGGCCCTTGCGGAGTTCCGTATTCGCGGGGTCGCGACGAATATCCCGTTCCTGCAAGCTGTGCTTGATGACGCCGCCTTCATCGCTGGTGATCTCAGCACCTCATTCATCGAAGAGCGTCCGCACCTGTTGCGTGGTCGCCCATCGAAGGACCGCGCGACGAAGATCTTGAACTGGCTCGCCGACGTGACCGTGAATCAGCCGAACGGTCCATCGCCGATCGGCGTTGCACCAACCTCCAAACTGCCGAAGATTGACGTGTCACAGCCGGCACCTGATGGTTCGCGTCAACGCCTGCTCGAACTTGGCCCGACCGGGTTCGCGGCGGCGCTTCGCGCCCAGAAACCGCTCGCCGTCACCGAAACGACGTTCCGCGACGCCCACCAGTCACTGCTCGCAACACGGGTGCGCACGAAGGACCTCGTCGCCGTCGCCCCGTACGTGGCGCGGCTCACGCCGAACCTGCTCTCGGTCGAGGCCTGGGGTGGGGCAACCTACGATGTCGCGCTCCGATTCCTGGGCGAAGACCCCTGGGAGCGGCTCGCCGCGATGCGCGAAGCACTGCCGAACATCGCCATCCAGATGTTGCTGCGTGGCCGCAACACGGTCGGGTACACCCCGTACCCAGTCGAGGTCACCGATGCATTCGTCGCCGAAGCAGCGGCAACCGGGGTGGACATCTTCCGCATTTTTGATGCCCTGAACGACGTCAACCAGATGCGCCCGGCGATTGACGCGGTGCGCGCAACCGGCACCTCGGTTGCTGAAGTGGCGCTCTGCTACACGGGTGACCTGCTGAACCCGAACGAGTCGCTCTACACGCTCGACTACTATCTTCGCCTCGCCGAGTCGATTGTCGAATCCGGTGCGCACATCCTGGCGATCAAGGACATGGCCGGGCTCCTGCGTCCATCGGCCGCAGCGAAGCTGGTGAGCGCACTTCGCGAGCGGTTCGACCTCCCGGTGCACCTGCACACGCACGACACCGCTGGTGGCCAGCTGGCCACCCTGCTCGCGGCCAGCGCGGCAGGCGTCGACGCGGTGGATGTCGCGGCTGCACCGCTGGCTGGCACCACGAGCCAGCCATCGGCGTCGTCGCTCGTCGCGGCACTCGCGCACACCGACCGTGACACCGGCCTCTCGCTCGACGCGGTCTGCGATCTTGAGCCGTACTGGGAGGCCGTGCGCCGCTTGTACAAGCCGTTCGAGTCCGGTCTGCCGGGCCCAACCGGCCGGGTTTACCACCACGAGATCCCGGGCGGGCAGCTCTCGAACCTGCGCCAGCAGGCAATTGCCCTTGGTCTTGCCGATGACTTCGAGCTCATCGAAGACATGTACGCGGCTTCCGACCGCATTCTCGGCCGTGTGCCGAAGGTGACGCCGTCGTCGAAGGTGGTTGGTGACCTTGCCTTGCATCTCGCTGCGGTCAAGGCTGACCCTGCCGATTTTGCTGAGAACCCGCACAAGTACGACGTTCCGGCGTCGGTGATCGGCTTCATGGCTGGGGAACTCGGCGACCTGCCCGGTGGCTGGCCCGAGCCGTTCCGCTCGAAGGTCCTCGCGGGTCGCGACGTCCGGATCGGTGTTTCCGAGATCAGCGATGCGGACCGTGCCGCCCTCACTGGAACCTCTGCAGAGCGTCGCCAGGCGCTCAACACGCTGTTGTTCCCAGCGCCGACGCGTCAGTTCCAGCAGCTGCGCGACCTGTTCGGCGACCTCTCGGTCGTCGACACGCGTGACTACCTGTACGGTCTGCGCCCGGGTGTTGAGCACCTGATCGAGATTGACAAAGGTGTCCGTCTCTACGCCGGACTCGAAGCGATCGGCGAGGCCGACGATAAGGGCATGCGTACCGTGATGACCACGCTGAACGGGCAGTTGCGACCGGTGTTCGTGCGTGACCGCTCGATCAAGGTTGAGTCTCGGGTTGCCGAGAAGGCTGACACCTCACAGCCGGGCCAGATCGCTGCACCGTTCTCCGGTGTGGTGACGCTGCAGGCCGGAGTGGGCACGAAGGTCAACCCGGGTGATGCGGTGGCTTCAATCGAGGCCATGAAGATGGAGGCGGCGATCACCAGCCCAGTTGCCGGTGTGGTCGAGCGGCTCGCGATTCCAAAGACCCAGCAGGTCGAGGCGGGCGATCTGCTCGTCGTAGTGCGTCCGATCTAACGTGGCAGTTCGTGAGATTCGGGTCTTTGGTGACCCAGTATTGAAGACCGCCGCGGCAACGATCGAGACGATCGACGATGGTGTGCGTGCGCTGGTGACCGACCTGCTCGATTCGGTGACTTTGCCAGGGCGGGCCGGTGTCGCTGCGCCGCAGATCGGCGTCGGCATGCGCGCGTTCAGCTACAACGTGCACGGCGAGATCGGCTACATCTTGAACCCCGAGATCGTCGAAGTGAGCGGCGAGCCAGAACTCGTCGATGAGGGATGCCTCTCAGTGCCCGGTCTCTGGCATCCGACGCCGAGGCATCCATTCGCCAAAGTTCGCGGGATCAACCTTGACGGTGAAGAAATCGTGCTCGAGGGGACCGGCCTGATGGCGCAGGCGCTGCAACATGAAACCGACCATCTGAACGGCACGCTCTACCTCGACCGGCTGCTGCCCGAGCGTCGCAAGATCGCGATGCGCGAGGTGCGCGAGTCCGACTGGTTCTAGCCAGCCGGCGCGCAGCAGTTGTGCCCGGGCGGCGCCGTGAACCGCCAGTTACGGCGTGGACACCGACGCGGTGTCGCCGTACATCGCTTCGATCTCGTTCGCGAAGTCAGCCACAATCACGTTGCGCTTGATGCTCAGCTTGGGCGTGAGGTGGCCGGATGCCTCGGTCCACTCAATCGGCAAGATCGTGAACTTTCGGATCGATTCGGCACGTGACACGCGTTCGTTCGCGCGGTCGATCGCCCGCTGAACCTCGGCCCGCACCTTCGGGTGCTCCGCCGCGGTGGCGAGCGACATGCTCGGGTCTTCACCGTTGTTCTTGAGCCACACCGGCAGCATTTCGGAGTCGAGTGTCACCAACGCAGCGATGTAGGGCTTACGGTCGCCCACAGCGACAACTTGACCCACGAGCAGATTCGCCCGCACGGGGTCTTCGAGCGCCGCAGGTGCGACGTTCTTGCCGCCGGCGGTGACCAGCATCTCTTTCTTCCGGCCCGTGATCGACAAGAACCCGTCGGCGTCGAACGATCCGATGTCACCAGTCTTGAGCCACTCGCCTTCGAACGTCGCCGCCGTGGCCTCTGGGTTGTTCCAGTAGCCAGCGAAGACGTTGATGCCCTTCACCAAGATTTCGCCGTCATCGGCGAGCCGCACGGCCACCCCGGGAAGCACGGGCCCGACGGTGCCAATCTTGGACTTCGACGGACGGTTCACGGTGGCGGGTGCAGTCGTCTCAGTCAGGCCGTAACCCTCGAGAATCGTGATCCCGAGTGAGTGATAGAAGTGACCGAGGCGGGCACCGAGCGGGGCTGAACCCGAAACTGCGTACTTCACCTTGCCGCCGAGGGCAGCGCGGAGTTTCGAATACACCAGCTTGTCGAAGAGGCGGTACTTGAGGGCGAGCCCCAGGCCGGGTCGGCCCGATTCGAGTGCCTTTGAATGGGCGACAGCGGTCTCGGCCGCGGCGTGGAAGATTTTGCCCTTGCCGCCGGCTTCGGCCTTCTGCTCCGAGCCGTTGTAGACCTTCTCAAAGACCCGTGGCACGGCCAACAGGAACGTCGGTTGGAACGAACCGAGTGCGGGGAGCAGCTGTTTGGTGTCGGGTTGGTGACCAACCCGGACGCCGGCGTGGATGCAAAGCACCGAGATGAACCGCGCAAACACGTGCGCCAGGGTGATGAACAGCAGCGTTGAAGCGCCGTTTGGGTCGAGCACCACCTCGCGGATCGCGATGGCCGTATTCCGCGAGAGTTCGACGAAGTTTGCGTGGGTGAGCACGCACCCCTTCGGCACTCCCGTGGACCCGGCCGTGTAAATCAAGGTTGCGGGGTCGCTCGCGACCGCGAGATTGCGGCGCCGTTCGATCTCATCGTCGGAGACGCCCATCCCGCCAGCCACCAACGTGGCGAGGTCGCCACGGTCGATCTGCCATGACGCTCGCACAGCAGGCAGTTCTGGGTGGACTTCGTCGAACCGAGCAAAGTGATCCGGCGTCTCGACGATCATCGCGACCGCGCCAGAGTCGTTCATGTTCCACTGCACCTGTGATGGTGCGCTGGTCTCATAGATTGGCACCAGGATTGCGCCGGCGAACCAGGCGGCGAAGTCGATCAGCGTCCACTCGTAGCGGGTCTTGCACATCAGGCCGATGCGGTCGCCCGGTTGAATCCCCGCGGCGACGAACCCCTTCGCCAGGGCAACGACCTGCGCGTGGAACTCAGCCGTGGTGACCGGCTGCCATGTGCCATCCGGTTGTGGCAGCGCAAAGAGTTCGGCGTTCGGGGCAGCATGGAGCCGCTCGACCAGGAGGTCAGTGACGTTCTCATTCGGGTTCGGCTCGACAACCACTGGGGCGGCAAACTCGATCACGGCGACTCCTCTCGGGCGGCGATGCCGCAGCGAAACTGGGCAATCGCGTCATTGAAATCGCCCAGTTCCACTCTAGTTCGCAGGGCAGGTCAGTTCGCGGGAAAACACTCCAGCACGCAACCCGAATCGCTAGGATTGCCGGTGCGTGAGGCTGGAAGGTGCCGAGTGTTCTATTGGGTGATGAAGCACATCGTGCTCGGGCCGATATTGCTCGCCCTGTTCCGGCCGTGGGCAGTGGGACTTGAACGGATCCCGGCGAACGGTCCGGTGGTGCTCGCTTCCAACCATCTGTCGTTCATTGACTCGATCTTCTTGCCGCTGCTGGTTTCCCGGCGTGTCGTGTTTCTGGCCAAGAGTGAGTACTTCACCGGGCGTGGCATCAAGGGATGGCTCAGCCGCACGTTCTTCAAGGCCGCTGGGCAACTCCCGATCGATCGATCTGGTGGCAAGGCGTCCGAGGCGTCGCTTCGCACGGGGCTGCGGGTGCTTGCTGACGGCAAGGTGCTTGGCATCTACCCAGAGGGCACGAGAAGTCCAGACGGCAAGCTGTACCGCGGGCGCACTGGCGTTGCGCGCATGTTGCTCGAGTCGGGTGCGCTGGCGGTGCCGGTGGTGATGATCGACACCGAGAAGGTCATGCCGATCGGTACCAGGATCCCGAAGATCCGCCGCATCGGCGTGATTGTGGGGGAGCCACTCGATTTCTCACGTTTTGCAGGCCTCGAGGGAGATCGGTTCGTGTTGCGGAGCGTCACCGATGAGCTGGTCGACACCCTTCGGCGGATGGGCGGCCAGGAGTACGTTGATCTGTACGCCAGCAGCGTCAAAGAACAGCGGGCAGTGGCATCCAAATAGGACGGTAGGCTCATCTGGTGCGCCAACTGGCGCATTTCGCGCGCCGCGGCGCCTCACCTCAGGAATTCTTGTGTCACCAATTGAGCCCAACGTCCAAGCAGATCCTTCGGTGATCGCAGGGCTCGACTATTGGCGCACCCTGCCGATCAAGCAGCAGCCCTCGTGGCCGGACGCCGCGGCTGTTGCCGAGGCATCCGCGAAGTTGGCGACGCTGCCACCGCTGGTATTCGCTGGCGAGGTTGACGAGCTGCGTGCCCGGCTTGCGTCTGCGGCCCAGGGCAAGGCGTTCCTGCTGCAAGGCGGCGACTGCGCTGAGACCTTCAGTGGTGCGACCGCTGACCAGATCCGCAACCGAGTGAAGACCGTGCTGCAGATGGCAGTGGTACTCACGTACGGCGCGTCGATGCCGGTCATCAAGATGGGTCGGATGGCGGGCCAGTTCGCCAAACCGCGCTCAAGTGACACCGAGACCCGTGGTGATGTGACGTTGCCCGCGTACCGGGGCGACATCGTCAACGGCTACGACTTCACCCCAGAATCGCGCGCCGCTGACCCGCGTCGTCTGCTTGAGGGTTACCACACGGCGGTTTCGACGCTGAACCTGATTCGCGCGTTCACGCAGGGCGGCTTCGCCGATCTGCGTCAGGTTCACCAGTGGAACCAGGGCTTCGCGAAAAACCCGGCGAATACCCGTTACGAACAGCTCGCTCGCGAGATTGACCGTGCCGTCAAGTTCATGGATGCCTGTGGTGCAAACTTCGACGAGTTGAAGCGCGTCGAGTTTTACACCGGTCACGAGGGTCTGCTCATGGACTACGAACGGCCGATGACCCGCATCGACTCACGTACCGGCACCCCGTACAACACGTCGGCGCACTTCCTCTGGATCGGTGAGCGCACCCGCGAACTCGACGGTGCACACGTTGACTACTTCTCGCGGGTTCGTAACCCCATCGGCGTGAAGCTCGGACCATCGACCACGCCCGAAATCATGCGTGAGTTGATCGAGAAGCTTGACCCGAACCGTGAACCAGGTCGTCTGACCTTCATCACGCGTATGGGTGCCGGCAAGATCCGCGACCACCTGCCGGCGCTGCTCGAAGCGGTCAAGGGTACCGATGCAACGCCACTCTGGGTCACCGACCCGATGCACGGCAACGGCATCACCACGCCGAATGGGTACAAGACTCGTCGGTTCGATGACGTCGTTGACGAGGTCAAGGGCTTCTTCGAGGCGCACCGCGCCGTTGGTACGTTCCCCGGCGGTATCCACGTGGAGCTCACCGGTGACGATGTCACCGAGTGCCTCGGAGGCTCGGAACAGATCGATGAGGCGACGCTTGCGACCCGGTACGAGTCGCTCTGCGACCCGCGTCTGAACCACATGCAGTCACTGGAACTCGCGTTCCTGGTTGCTGAGGAGCTGCGCGGGGTTCACTAGCGCCCGTCATATCCGCCAGATCTCGGGGCCGGACCGCGCATGCGGGACGGCCCCGAACTCGTTTCTGGCGCGTTCGTGACCGTGGCGCCCGCTGCTGACGTCGGCAGTCGGACTAGTAGTTCACTTCGATCTGTGCGTTGCGCTTCACCACGGATCCCGGTGGAACCGACTGCGACCGCGCGACGACGCCATCCTGAAGGAATTTCGGCACGTTCGACTTGGTCTTGAACCCCAACGCCTCGAGCTGCGCGATGGCAGAAGCGACCGATTGGCCCG
Organism: Candidatus Lumbricidiphila sp.; assembly: GCA_035764905.1. Classification (GTDB taxonomy): domain Bacteria; phylum Actinomycetota; class Actinomycetes; order Actinomycetales; family Microbacteriaceae; genus Agromyces. The sequence goes on from DASTYN010000005.1 coordinate 374,313, forward strand.
TGATGACATCCGGTACCGTCACGACATCCGGACCCTTCGAGAGCACCAACGTGATCGTGTCGCCCGGTTTCACCGGGTCGGATGCCGCCGACTGCTTGATGACGTGGTCCTTTTCGACCTCGTCGTTGAATTCCGGCTCACCGTAGGCGACGACCAGGTTGGCCGCTTTCAGCGCGTTCTCGGCGTCGTCCTTGGACTTGCCAGTCACATCAGGCACCGGGCCTGCCGAGACCACCAGGGTAAGCGGGGATTGCTCAGCCAACTGAGCCGGTACGTTCTTGCCATCGGCGCCGAGCACGCCGAGCACGTTGCCTGCCGGGACTTTCGCGTCAAAGAGCTTCGTCGAAGACTCGGCCACGGCGAAGTCGCCGAGTGCGTCGCGCGCCGCTGCCTCGGGTTTGCCGCGCACATCGGGCACGTCCAGAATTCGCGGACCCGACGACACCAGCATGGTGACCGTTGATCCGCGCCGAAGGTTGGTGCCCGCGACCGGGTCGGTGCCGATGACTTGTCCGGCAGGAACACTCACACTGTGCGCATCTTGGCGTTTGACCTGGAAGCCCGCATCAACGAGCAGAGCCTGGGCAGCCTCTGGTGCCGCGTTCGCCGTACCGGGGATCGTGACCATTGCCCCGGGGCCTGCCCCGAACCACCAGCCAGCGCCGCCCGCCACACCGGCGAGCAAGAGGACCAACACCATCAACCACGCACCGCGACCGCGGCGGCGGTGCGCCTGCTTGGTCAGTGCGGCGACGGCATCTCCGGCGGGAGCGGCAGGAAGCCTCGGAGGCGTTGGCGCAGCGACGGCGGCAGGCCGGAGTACCTGAGTCGTCGCGTCGCCATCAGGGAGCACCATGGTTGGGTTCTCGAGCGGGGAGATCGCCTCGGTTGCGCCGGTCTGGTCGGCGTTGAATTGCCGGAGACGGTCGAGGAACTCGCGGGCATCGGCCGGCCGGTCGTCGGGATTTCGGGCGGTAGCCCATGCGACGAGTTCATCAAAGAACGTTGGGATGTTCGGTCGTTTCGCCGACGGCTTCGGCACACTGTCATTCGCGTGCTGGTAGGCAATCTGCATTGGCGCTTCGCCCACGTAGGGCTGTTCCCCGGTGAGCATCTCGTACAGCATGATGCCTGCGGCATAGATGTCACTGCGGGCGTCGGCGACGCCGCGAGTCACGAGCTCGGGGGAGAGATACGCGATCGTGCCGAGTAGGGCCTGCCCGGTTGCGGTGTTCGCGCTGGCGGCACGCGCCAGGCCGAAATCGCCGAGCTTGATGCGACCGTCGTCTGCGAGCAGCACGTTCTCGGGTTTGACATCGCGGTGCACAATGCCCGCGCGGTGGGCGGCAGCAAGTCCGGAGAGCACCGCGTGCATGATCTCATAGGCCTGTTCGGGGCTGAGCCGCTTGCGCTCTTTGAGCAGATCGCGCAGCGTCATCCCTGGCAGGTATTCCATGACGAGATACGCCATGTGCTCGTCTTGGCCCTGGTCGAAGACATTCACCACATTCGGGTGTGCGAGTCGAGCGGTCGAACGAGCCTCTTGGACGAACCGTGCCTTGAACGTATTGTCGTCGGCAAGGTGACCGTGCATCACCTTGATCGCGACCCGACGCTCAAGTCGCTGATCGGTCGCCAAATAGACGGTCGCCATTCCGCCGCGGGCGATCCGCGACCGGATCTGGTACCGTCCGTCGATCGAATGACCGATCAGAGGATCAACCGGGCCAGCCTGCACCCTTTGAGTCTATGAAGTGCGGCGCCCCGCCCAGGCCGCAAACCGCCGCCGACGCGCGGATCGGCACCAATTCGTGGTTCAGTATGGTGCCCACGACATGGCACTCTTGGTGATGTGACTATCGCAGTCGAGACCCAAGAGTGGCTCACCGTTCCAGATCTGGTCGAGTTGTTCGACACCAGCCCATCGCGGGTGCGCAAGTTGTTCCAAGAGCGGACGCTGCTCGCGGCCCGCATCGACGGGGTGCTCAAAGTACCTGCCGTGTTTATTCGGGACGCCGCACCGCTCCCTGAGCTGCAGGGCACCGCCGTGCTGCTGGCCGACTGCGGGTTCTCCGACGAAGCTGCCCTCGAGTGGTTGCTCTCGCCCGAGGAGAGCCTCGGCACTACCCCGATCGCCGCACTCCTGGCTGGTCGCAAGGCTGAGGTGCGCCGGGTCGCACAAGCCCTCGCGTATTAGTGCGTGCGGTCGGCCACTACGGCCGCGAGGCGGAGGAGTTCTGCCTGCGCGCGGGCTGAGATCGGGGCATCCTGAAGTGCCGACGTCGCCTCGCTGAGGTGCGCTGCGATCAGTGACTCGACCTCTTCGACGGCGCCGCACTCGATGAGCGTGTGTTGCAGCATCGCGATCTGGCTGTCGGTGAGGTTCGCGTCTCCGAGCAACTCATCGAGTAGCTGCCGCGGTCCAAGTGGCAATGTTTGGTGTGCCAGCGCAATCAGCACGGTGCGCTTCCCAGCGCGAAGGTCGTCACCGCTCGGCTTCCCGGTCACCGCGGGGTCTCCAAAGACGCCGAGCAAGTCGTCACGCAGCTGGTAGGCGAGGCCCAGCGGGCGACCGTATGCCCGAAGGCCGGCCACTTGGGCATCTGTTGCTCCGCCGAGTAGCGCGCCGATCACGAGCGGCGCCTCAACACTGTATTTCGCAGACTTGTAGAGCATGACTCGCTCGGCCTGCTGACGCTGCGCGGCGGGCGATCTGGCGACCCACGCGCTCTCTTCGAGCACGTCGAGGAACTGTCCGGCTGTGACCTCATTGCGCATCGTCACATACTCGCGGCGGACGGCGCGTGCCCGCTGCAGCGGCTCGTTCTCGGTGGCTTCATCGAGCAATTCATCGCTCCACCCGAGCAACAGGTCGCCATAGAGGAGGGCGGCCGCGCGACCATATGACGCTGGGTCGCCGGTCCACGCCGCATTCCTGTGTGCGGCTTCGAGCTGGCGATGCGCGCTGGGTTGGCCCCGCCTGCTATCGGAGTTGTCGATCAGGTCGTCGTGCACGAGCGCGGCGGCATGGAAGATCTCGAGTGCGGCCGCCACGCCGACAATGGCGTCAATCGGGTTGGTGCGCTCATCGGCGGCGAACGGATCGAATCCGCTGCCGGAGGCGGCGTCCCAACCCCAATAGCAAAACAGCGCCCGAAATCGTTTGCCCCCACGCAGGAATCGCTCGGAGAGGGTGACCCACTGGGCCAGGTCGGGCGCGACGGCCCCGAAGGCAACCGCCCGAGCATCGAGGAAGGTGGCGATTCGGGCATCGACCAGGTCGACCAATCGCGGACCGGAACTCACCCTCCTAGCCTACCGGCGCGTAGCACGCGTAGAATGAAAGCACCGTGAATAGATGGAGGTGAGCGGCGTGCCACTATCTGAGCAGGAGCAACGACTCCTTGATGAGATGGAGCGCAACCTCTACCGCAACGAAGCCGACGTGGTGGCACCTCGTGCGCCGCGGGCCACGAATGCGCGACGAGTGGTTGTGGGTTGTTTGCTCGCAGTTGTCGGCATTGTGGTGCTCGTGCTTGGTGTGAGTACCCAGTTGCTGATCGTTGGCGTTGGCGGATTTGCGCTGATGTTCGTCGGCGTGCTGATGGCGCTGACCCAGCCAGTTTCGGGTCATCCGGCCGACGCATTTGCCGGGCCGGCTGGCGGTGTCGCGCAGGGCGGTCGCACCGGCGCCAGGCGGGGGTTTATGGACCGCATGAATGATCGTTGGGATCGTCGGCAGGACGAACGGCCCTAGCCTCCACATTCCTCCAGCACCAACGGGTCAGCCTTCCGGCTGGCCCGTTTTTGCGTGCTGAGGAGGCCGGACGGGCGGCGAACCACCTCGATCAGCAGGTCAGCGTCCCCGTCCGCGCGCTGCTGTGCCCGAACCTCCTCCATCTCCCTCCACGGGGAAGTTGCCCGGAATTACAGGGGAGATGTGGCAAAAGTCCCGAAATTTCCGACAAAATCCGACAGTTGTGGATGATTGTGGAGTAAAGTGGCGGTACCGGAGGATCCGGTTCTCTTGGGGGAGGTGACGCGGCATGTTTCTCGGCACACACGAGCCGAAGCTCGACGACAAAGGCCGGGTCATCCTGCCCGCAAAATTTCGCGATGAACTCGCCGGTGGCCTCGTGCTGACGCGGGGGCAGGAGCGGTGCATCTACGTGTTCACCGCACGCGAGTTCGAACTGATGAGCGACAAACTCCGCCAGGCTCCGGTGACGAGCAAGCAGGCACGCGATTACATGCGCGTGTTCTTGTCGGGGGCATCGCTCGAACACCCCGACAGCCAGCACCGGGTTACGATCCCGGCCGCGCTCCGTCAGTACGCGGGCCTTGGCCGCGATCTCGCGGTGATCGGTGCCGGCAACCGTGTGGAACTTTGGGACGCCGAAGCGTGGCGGACCTATTTGACGGCGCAAGAAGCAGCGTTTGCAGAGACGGCTGAGGAGGTGATTCCGGGACTCTTCTGAGTCGTTCGGTCGCAACCTCCAGCCGATGCACCTGGCGCACTTCCCCGCATCAGGAGCAACGGATGGGGATTCCGATCGAACGGCTCCGGCCCCCTCCAATATGGACCTGAGTCAAATCCACACCCCGGTCATGCTCGAGCGAACGCTCGAGCTTCTTGCGCCATCCCTCAGCGGCGAGCACGCCGTGTGCGTCGACGCCACGCTCGGCATGGGCGGTCACACCGCCGCGATGCTCGAGCGGTTCCCGAACCTGACGGTCATCGGGCTCGATCGTGACCCAGACGCCCTGGCGATCGCGGGGGAGCGGCTGGCCCGCTTCGGACACCGCGTGCACCTCGTGCACACGGTGTACGACGGCATTGCCGAGGCCGTTGCGTCAACCGGTTACCGGCAGATCACGGCGGCGCTGTTCGACCTTGGTGTGTCAAGCCTGCAGCTTGACCGCGCAGAACGCGGGTTCGCGTACTCGAAGGACGCCCCGCTCGATATGCGAATGGATGCCTCGGCCGGGCGCACCGCAGCTGATGTCATTGCGACCGCATCTGAAGACGAACTGCGTGGGTGGTTCCAGCGGTACGGCGAAGAGAAACTCGCTGGCCGTTACGCCAAGGCCATCGTGACTGCACGAGCTGAGGCTCCGATTCTCCGCTCCGGGCGCCTGGTTGAGATTCTCACCGCGGTCACTCCGGTGGCCGTGCAGCGCCAAGGCCACCCCGCCAAGCGGGTGTTTCAGGCGCTTCGCATTGTCGTGAACGACGAACTGGGCGCGCTTGAGCGAGCGATCCCGGCATCGCTTGAGCTGCTGGCGCCAGGCGGACGCATTGTGGTGCTCGCCTACCAGTCGCTTGAGGACCGGTTCGTGAAGCGACTTTTCCAGGGCGCGACCACGTCGTCGGCGCCCGCCGATCTCCCGATGGAACTTCCGGAGCACCGACCGCAGTTCCGCGCACTCGTTCGTGGGGCCGAATTGGCCAGTGGCGAAGAACAAGAACGTAACCCCCGCGCACGCCCAGTCCGGTTGCGCGCAATCGAGCGAACCCGGAGCGCCGCATGACCGCCCTGCCAGCTATCGCCGCACTTCCCATCCCCGCGGAAGCGCCGAAGCGTCGACTCTCGCTGGCGCCGGCGACACGACGTGCGCCGCGCGTGTCGTTCGCGATCATCGCAGTTGCGGGCATCGGACTCATCGTCGCTGCGAAGCTGATCCTCAGCATCGCGTTGACCGAGGGTGCGTACGCGATGAACGCCGCGCAGACGCAGCAGGTGCAAGTTCAGCGCGAACTGCAGTCGCTCGGGGAACAGCTTCAGCAGGCTGAATCACCCCAGTTCTTGGCCCGCGCGGCGGAGCAGCTCGGGATGGTGCCAAATACGAGTGCCGTCTACCTCCGGCTGAGTGATGGGGCGGTGCTTGGGCAGCAGGCCCCGTCGAAGGCACTGACGAGCGCACGTCCTCAGGTGGCAAATGCGTTGATCGACGGCGCGCCATCTGCATCCGCGGCGGTCGCCGGGCAGACTCATCAGGCGGCCGCGGCAGCGGCTGCTGTAACCCCCGTCATACCAGACTCACTGCCAACGCCGAAGACCCACTAACGGCGGGAAGGGACCGAGCCGATGAAGCCACTCGCTCGGCGCAGGCGGTTCCGCTACATCCTTTCCGGCGTCATGCTGCTGGCGTTCGTATTGGTCTTTGTGGTTCGGCTGGTCGACGTCCAGGTGGTTCGTGCACCATCGCTGAACGAGACTGCCGAGCAGATTCGTAGCGTGACCACGACGCTCTACGGTGCTCGCGGAGACATTGTCGACAGCACCGGAAAGGTGCTCGCCACCACGGTGATGCGGTACGACATCACCCTCTCGCCCAAGCAGGCTCGTGCGACAGCCGCTGCGGCAACGCCCGGAGAGACGCCGGAACCGACTGCGGCGACCGCAGAACCGAAGACAGCGCTTTCGAACGCGACCGGTGACCCACTTGCCCCCGACGCGAATCGGTTGGGGGAAGCGCTCGGCATCCCGGGTCAGCAGGTGGTCGACCTCATCAATTCCAGCCTTGCGGCCGACCCGAAGTCGGACTTCGCCTACGTGAAGAAGCAGGTGGACGTGCCGACCTATGAAAAGGTGCGATCCCTCAGTATTCCGTGGGTCTATACCGCTCCCCACCCAGGTCGGCTCTATCCGAACGGGGCGGTCGCAGGAAATTTGATCGGGTTTGTGGGTGATGACGGCGAGGCGCAGGCTGGCCTCGAACTCGGACAGAATGCCTGCGTCGCCGGGTCAGATGGGGAAGCACACAGCTTGCGGAGCCTCGCTGACTGGATCACAATTCCCGGTACCGAACAAGTCACCAAGGAAGCCAAACCTGGTGGGACGCTGCTCACATCGATCGACTCGGACCTACAGTACGAGATCCAGCGAATCGCTGCCGCACAAGTTGCGAAGGTGGGGGCACAATGGGCCTCAGTGGTCGTTATGGAGGTCAAGACCGGGCGCATCATCTCGGTTGTCGACGTGCCGACTGTCGATCCGAATGCGCCTGGTGCGTCCAAGTCGACCGATCGTGGGTCGCGCTCGCTCACCGCTCCGTTCGAGCCTGGCTCCACGATGAAGCCCATCACTTCAGCAATCCTCCTCGATACCGGCAAGGCAACGCCGCTCACGCAGGTCGTCGCCCCTGGTCGTTTTATCGCCCCGGGTGTCAACTTCCAGGACTCAGACCCACACGGTGACCTCAATCTCACGCTCACTGGTGTGCTAGTGGTCTCATCGAACACCGGTATCAGCAAGTTGGGTGCAGCGGTCGATGACCAAACGCGCTACGACTATCTGCGGAAATTCGGATTTGGCTCCTCGACGGGAACTGGATTCCCCGCTGAAGAGCCCGGAGATCTCGCTGGCGGACCCGAGAACTGGGCAACACAACAACAGACGAAATACGCCTCGATGTGGGGACAGGGCATTACGACCACCGCAGTGCAGATGGCAAGTGCATTCCAGACCCTGGCGAACGGGGGAGTTCGGGTGCCGCCATCCATCGTTGACGGCTGCAAATCGCCAGACGGCAGGGTCACCAACAAGCCGGATAAGACGCCGACGAAGGTGATCTCCCCCGAGGCTGCAGCGCAGAACAACAACATGCTGGAGATGGTTTACCAACAGGGTTGGCTGCACAGTCAATGGTTGCAGCCCGGCTACCGGGTGGCAGCGAAGACCGGCACCGCGCAGGTCGCCGACGGGGACGGCGGCTACAGCAGCCTCTACTTTGTGTCGAATGACGGCTACGTTCCGGCGGACGACCCGCGGTTTGTGGTGACCGTCGCGCTCATGAAACCGGCGCTCAAGAATGACTCAGGTGCTGCCGCGCCGATCTTTCATGATGTGATGAGCTTGTTGCTTCAGAAGTACCGGGTTCCGCCAAGTGGAACCAGCCCGGCGCCAATCGCGACAGACTGGTAGCAGTGGCAATCGGAGGTTCCGTAGCGTTGCTGCCGCTCGGCGAGATGGATGAACTATGACTCAACGCGGGGTATTGCGGCCTCAACACGTGCAGTCACGATCGGTGCTTGAGTTGGCTCAAGCCTTCAATCTCACGAGGCATGGAGTTGGCGCGCCCGACGTCAAGGGGGTGTCGGTGGTTTCCAGTGAGACCCAGCCTGGCGATCTTTACGTGGCGCTGCCGGGACGTCAGACACATGGTGCTCGCTACGCTGCAGAGGCGCTCAGCCGCGGCGCGGCAGCCGTGCTGACCGACCCGGCTGGCGCCGACTTACTCGCTGCCGCCGGCGTTCACACCGCGGTCCTGGTCGCGGATCACCCGCGAAGCCTGCTGGGTGCAGTGTCGAGCATGATCTACGACACGGCATCCCTACCGTTTCCCGTGATTGCGGCGACTGGGACCAACGGCAAGACCAGCGTGCTGACCCTGGCCAATGCCATACTTGCGCAACTCGGCGTCGATACCGCCCAAAGCACCACCGTTGAGCGGCGTATTCGTGCTGTTTCGCATCCGAGCGCGTTGACCACGCCGGAGGCTTGCGATGTGCACGCGTTTCTTTCCGTCGCAGCCGAGGCGCACGTCGGGGTGGCAGCGGTCGAGGTATCCGCCCAGGCACTCACCAACCATCGGGTAGACGGGGTCGTCTTTGATGTGGTCGGGTTCACAAACCTGACCCATGACCACCTCGATGACTACGGCACTATGGAGCGGTATTTCGAGGCCAAGCGCGCCGCATTTGACCCTCAACGCGCCCGGTGTGCCGTGATCAATATTGCCGACGAGTGGGGCAGGAGGCTGGCTGCATCCGTTGCGATCCCAGTCGTTACGATCGGCGCGGACGACGCGGACTGGCGCGTTGAGGTGCTGGTGGAGCATCCGGCCGGCGTCGAATTTCGGCTGACCGGACCGGCGCATGCGTCGATCACCACCTCGGTACCGTTGGTGGGTGCCTACATGGCAGAAAACGCGGCACTGGCGATTGTCATGTTGTTGCAGCTCGATTACCCGCTCCCCGCCTTGGCGGATGCGTTTGCACGGGATGGTGGCATCGTCGTGCACCTGGCGGGTCGAACCGAAGTTGTTTCTGGGGTGCACGGGCCGACGGTGCTGGTCGATTATGCTCACACTCCCAACGGCATTGAGCGAATGCTCGAGGGCGTCAGGCGATCGACAGCGGGTCGCATCGTCGTCGTGCTTGGCGCTGATGGTGACCGAGACCCGACCAAACGCGCCGCGATGGGCGCGGCTGCCGCCCGATTCGCTGACGCCCTGGTGATCACAGACTTCAATCCTCGGTTTGAAGCTCCGGGTCCGATTCGTGCCGCGCTCATTGCGGGGGCGCTTGCAGAGTCCCCGGATCGTGAGCTGTACGAGGTCGCGGATCCGGTGGCAGCAATCCATCGAGCGATCGAGCTCGCACACGAGGGCGATACAGTCGTTTGGGCCGGTCCTGGGCCCGAGCAGTACCACGATGTCCAAGGAGTGAAGCATCCAATGTCAGCACGGGATGAGGCGCGCCGTGCGTTGCGCGACGCAGGGTGGTCCGAGTGATTGCACTTTCCCTCGCTGAAGTGGCAGCAGCGGTCGGCGGCCACCTGATTGTTGGAGCACAGGCCACGGAAGCCACGATCGTCTCCGGCACCGTCACGACTGATTCTCGCGAAGTGGTTGCAGGTGGCGTCTTCGTGGCAAAGCGAGGCGAATCCGACGACGGCCACCGGTTCGTCGCGTCTGCGGTGCAGGCTGGCGCTTCCCTCGTCATCGGCGAACGCGACTCCGGTGTTTCGGTGCCGCAGATCATTGTGGCCGACTCGGTTGCGGCACTCGGGGCATTGGCCACGGACGTGGTTCGCCGCGTACGGGAGCGTGGCGCGCTTCGGGTCATCGGGATTACCGGATCAAATGGCAAGACGACCACCAAGAACTTGGTACGCACGATCCTGGAACGTCAAGCGCCGACAGTTGCTGCCCGCAAGTCGTTCAACAACGAGGTGGGAGCACCCACCACCATGCTCGAACTCACGTATGACACCCAATACCTCGTCGCTGAGATGGGTGCATCTGCCGTCGGTGAGATATCAAGTTTGGTTCGGATGGCGTGCCCTGACATCGGCGTCGTGCTCAAGGTCGGTCTTGCTCACGCCGGCGAGTTTGGCGGCATCGAGCAGACCATCCGAGCGAAATCCGAGATGGTGACGGATCTCGCCGGATCAGCGGTCGCCGTACTTAATGTTGATGACCCGAATGTTGCCGCGATGGCGGAGCTGACCAGAGCGCGAGTGGTCCGATTTGGGCTGTCTCCGGAGGCCGACGTGTGGGCGAGCGACATCGAGGTCGGGCGCAGGGGGACGACATTTACGCTGCATTCCGCCGGCGAACGCGCGTCGGTGGTGTTCGGGGTGCTCGGTGAGCACCATGTAATGAACGCACTCGCGGCGGCAGCAGTCGCGCGCGAATGCGGGGTGCCGCTGGCTGAGATCGCTTCGGCGCTGGAGTCGGTGACGCTTGCCGAACGGTGGCGTATGCAGTTGCTGCCCGTTCGCGACGACATCACGTTGATCAACGATGCGTACAACGCCAGCCCGGACTCGATGTCGGCTGCGCTAAAGACCCTTGCGCAGGTGCGTGGTGAGGGCCGCAGCATCGCGGTGCTGGGTGAGATGACCGAACTTGGCGAGTTGGCTGGCGATGAACACGACCGGATCGGTCTGCAGGTTGTTCGACTCGGAATTTCGCAACTCGTCGTCGTGGGCGCCGGAGCGAGGCGCATGCACATTACGGCAATCAACGAGGGCTCATGGGATGGCGAGTCTGTCTACTTTGAGCACCAAGCTGATGCCCTCGCCTACCTGGAACGCACCACGCGGCCCGGTGACACGATCCTTGTAAAGTCGTCGAATTCGGCCGGACTGCGCGTTTTGGGAGACCAACTGGGAGAATTGCTCTCGTGAGAACACTGTTAACGGCCGGAGCGCTCTCGCTCATGTTTACCCTGTTCCTCACGCCGTTGTTCATCCGCCTTTTCACCCGAATCGGGTGGGGCGCATTCATCAACGCGGACGGTCCGACCACCCACCAGGTCAAGCGTGGAACGCCGACCATGGGCGGCATCGTTTTCGTGCTCGGCACGGTCTTTGCCTACTTCGTCGCCGGCTGGATCGGCGGCGACCCGCCCACGATCTCCGGCCTGCTCGTGCTGTTCATGATGGTCGGGCTTGGCGTCGTGGGGTTCGTTGACGACTTCCTGAAGACGCACAAACGGCAGAGCCTGGGTTTGGGTGGTTGGCAAAAGGTTGCCGGTCAGCTCATCGTGGCAGCACTGTTCGGATGGTTCGCCCTGCAGTTCGCGAACAAACAGGGTGTCGCACCGGCCAGCACCAAGATTTCCTTCATTCGGGATCTTCCGCTTGACTTCATGGTGTTCGGTACGGTTGTGGGTGCGATCCTGTTCATGCTCTGGATCTTGGTGCTCACCACCTCAACTTCGAATGCGGTGAACCTGACGGATGGCCTCGATGGCCTTGCCGCCGGAGCGTCGATCCTGGCGTTCGGTTCGTACGTGGTCATCGGCTTTTGGCAGTTCAACCAGTCCTGCTGGGGAACGCATGTGAGCCCGGTCGATGTGTACAAGTGCTATCCGGTGCGCGATCCACTCGATCTGGCAGTCGTTGCCACCGCGGTGGTCGGTGGGTTGATCGGGTTCCTCTGGTGGAACACCAATGTTGCCAAGATTCACATGGGGGATACCGGCTCGTTGGCACTCGGTGGCGGACTTGCTGCCCTCGCTGTGCTCACCCAGACCGAACTGCTCCTGATCGTCATCGGTGGCTTGTTCGTCATCGAGACCGCGTCGGTGATCATCAACCGGACGTACTTCAAACTCACCCATGGCAAACGGGTCTTCCGGGCCAGCCCATTGCACCATCACTTCGAAATCAAGGGATGGCCTGAAATCCTCGTGGTCGTTCGGTTCTGGATCGTGGCGGGTTTGGCTGCTGCTGCCGGCGTTGGGTCGTTCTACTTTGAGTGGCTCGCTCGGTGAGTTCGGCTGGTCTTGCGCGATTTGATGCGCTGACGAGTTGGCGCGCCGACTGGGCAGGGCTCAGGGTCGCGATTGTGGGTCTCGGGGCGTCCGGATTTGCGGCAGCGGACACCCTTGCTGAACTCGGCGCGCAGGTGTCGGTATGGCTCGCAGCGCCTGACCCGGAACGTGCGCGGGTGCTCGACGTGATTGGCGTCGACGCTCGCTTCGGTGAGGACGCCACGGCGATACTGCCCGACATGATGCCTGAGCTGGTGCTCATCGCTGTCGACGGACTGCTGGAACACCGTAACGTCATAGGTGAGGTCGCCGAGTGGGCGAATACCGCTGGGCTTCGAGTGTGGAGCACGATCGAACTTGCGTGGCGAGTGCGAGACAAGGTGCGAAGCGCCGACTGGATCACCATTACCACCAGCGACGCCGCGGCTCGTGGCCTGAGGCCGTCGCGCACAGCTGAACTTGCCGAAGCGATGCTCGTCGCGGGTGGTCAGCGGGCGCTCTGCACCACGGAACAGTATGGCGTGCTCGATGCCGTGCGCGATCCAGTCGGCTTCGATGCGCTGATGGTGAGCCTGCACCCCGCCGAACTTGCTCTGCTGCCACGCTCGGGCCCCGGTGCCCTGCACCCGATTGCGAGCACCTGTCTCGAGTCGGGCGACGCCGAGTCCACGAGCGAGCGCAGCAACCTCGACGCGTCGCTTGGGCGTATTTACGAAAATACGGTGATCGCGTGCGTGTTCAACCGCGCCGATGCGGGCACCATGCGCATGGTCGAAGACGCAGATGTGCACGAAGGTGCCCGGGCGATCGGGTTTGGACTCAGCGCACCAGGGCCGAGCGACTTCGGTGTTGTTGACGGAATCCTCTGCGATCGAGCGTTTCTCGACGACCGTCGCAGCCAAGCGCTCGAACTCGTCACCCTCGACGAACTTGCACCCGGCGGCCTGTCAGAGCCAGCGAGTATTGCGGAGATTTTGGCAGCCTCGGCGCTAGCCCGTGCAACGGGCGTTGACGTGCCTTCCGTCCATTCTGTGCTCATCAACTGGGCACCGGGTTGAGTGGGTTGGCGACACGCGCCGAGCCTCGGAAGGTTCTGGTCGGTCGCCACCCAGACTTATCAGACAAGGTTGAGGGGGTGATTGGGGGTGGAACGACCCAGCTGGCAGTTCCGTCGACCGAACTCAGCCCATGCGGCAGCGAGCGCCACCGTGCAAACCGCGCGGACCGGGCCGACGGCCGCTCGCATTCGCCTGCCGAAGCCGTTGCGTCGAATGACCCGCGAGGGACTCATCGTTCTCAGCACCACGGTGCTGCTCGTTCTGATCGGCACGGTCATGGTGCTGTCGGCATCCCAGGTCGAGTCGAAGGTGGAAGACGGCGGCTTCGTCGTGCAAGCGAGTCGCCAGTTGCTCTTTGCGGCGATCGGAATCCCCGCAATGCTGCTCGCGAGCCAGCTTCCCCAACGTGCCTGGATGCGTCTGGCGACTCCGTTCCTCGGGTTCACGTTTCTCTTGCAGGTGCTGGTGGTCGCGACTCCGCTCGGCGTGAATGTCAACGGCAACCAGAACTGGTTGAAGTTGGGACCCTTGCCGCAGTTCCAGCCCAGTGAATGGATCAAGGTCGCGCTGGTGCTTTGGATCGCCATGTTCATCACGCGGAAAGCACACGTGATGGAGGACTTCTGGAAGGGTCTGTTTCCGATTCTGTTGGTGAGTGGCGCCGGGATCATGCTCGTCATGCTCGGCAAGGATCTCGGCACGTCGGCGATCATGGGCGTCATGGTGATCGGCGGGTTGTTCCTCGCTGGCGTCAAGTTCCGGCTACTCCTGGTGCCAACGATGGTCGGCGCAGCCGGTGCGGCATTTGCGGCCGCAACGAGCGGCAACCGGATGGCACGTCTGCTCGCGTTTGCGAGCCAGGGATGCCAGCAGGTTGACCTCAATGCCTGCTGGCAGTCACAGCAGGGGAGCTACGCGCTTGCGAACGGCGGGCTGTTCGGCGTCGGGCTTGGCAACTCCGCGGCCAAATGGGCGTGGCTGCCAGAGGCCGACAACGACTTCATCTTCGCGATTATCGGTGAAGAGGCGGGCCTGATCGGCGCGATCGTGGTCATCAGTCTGTTTGTGTTGCTCGCGTTCGGCTATGGCCGCGGCCTGGCAGCTACCGACAATCCATTCGGACGCGTGGTTGCCTCGTGTGTGGTCGTCTGGATCGTGGGGCAAGCGTTCGTGAACATCGGCGTGGTGCTCGGGGTCATGCCGGTACTCGGGGTTCCGCTTCCGTTGGTTTCGGCAGGTGGTTCAGCCCTGATCACGACCTTGATTGCGACCGGACTGGTCCTCTCGACGATGCGCTCGACGGGAACCGCGCCGGCCCAGTCCGCGCCGTCGGCATATCTCCCGCGCTCCGGCACCGAACGGATGGCGCCGCGATGACGGTCTATCTGTTCGCAGGCGGCGGCACCGCCGGTCACGTGAACCCGTTGCTTGCCACCGCGGACCGGCTGCGCGAGCGTGAACCCGATGCCGAGATCATCGTGCTTGGCACGCGCGAAGGGCTAGAGGCTCGACTTGTTCCATTGCGCGGGTACGAACTGCAGACGATTGAGAAGGTGCCGTTCCCTCGGCGGCTAAACGCGGCAGCGCTCCGCTTTCCAGGGGCATTTGCCCGGAGCATCCGGTCGGTGCGCCAGCTGATCGCGGATCGGGGAATCGAGGTCGTGGTCGGCTTCGGTGGCTACGTGTCGACCCCCGCGTACCTCGCAGCACGGCGCGCCGGCATCCCACTCGTCATTCACGAAGCGAACGCGCGCCCGGGGCTCGCCAACCGCCTCGGGGCTCGGTGGGCGAGCCGGGTGGGCTTCACCTTCACTGGCACCCGGTTGCCACACGCCGAACTCGTCGGCCTGCCGCTGCGGCGTGAAATCGAGCAGCTCGACCGCGCGGCATCTCGCGCTGAGGGGCTGGCGCATTTTGGGCTCGATGCCACCAAGCCGGTGCTGTTGGTGACCGGCGGATCGCTCGGAGCGGTGCACCTGAATGAGACGATCGCTGCGGCTGCGGCCGACCTGGTCGTCACCGGATGGCAGGTGCTGCACCTTGCCGGGGGTGGCAAGGGCATTGCGACCGACGCCATCGATGGCTACCACCAGCTTGACTACGCTGACCGAATGGACCTGGCCCTCGCGGCAAGTGACTTCGTGGTGTCTCGCGCCGGCGCGGCCACCGTGTCCGAATTAGCGGCGCTCGGCATCCCCGCCGTCTACGTGCCGTACCCGGTCGGTAATGGCGAACAGCGCTTCAACGCGGCTGGCGTGGTCGAGGTTGGGGGAGGCATCCTGGTCGACGATGCCGACTTCACGCCGGAGTGGGTGCGTGCATCGCTGGTGCCGCTGCTGACCGATCGTCGTCGGCGACTTGCGATGGCAACCGCGGCAGCGACCGCGGGTACTCGCGATGGCGCAGATCGAATGGTGGCGCTCATCGAGGCGGCACGCGGGGCGTGAGTCCCCGAGGGCACCCGCCGCGTTTATGGTTGAGGTGCCGGATGCCTCAGTGGCATCTCACTGCACCCGAAAGTAGAGCCGCGTGACTATCAAGCCAGACCTGTCGGTTCCGATCCCCGCGGAACTCGGATCGGTGCATTTCATTGGTATCGGCGGCAGCGGCATGAGCGGGATCGCCCGACTGGTGCTTGCCGCCGGTGGCAGGGTCACCGGTTCAGATGCACGTGCGTCTGCAGGTATTGAGCGGCTGCGCGAAGTTGGCGCGACGATCGCCATCGGGCACGCCGCCGAGAATCTCGGTGATGACGTCGACACCGTGGTCGTGACCGGTGCGCTCTGGCAGGACAACCCGGAGTATCAGAAGGCGTTGGGCCGCGGCCTCCGCGTGTTGCACCGCTCGCAGGCGCTCGCCTCGATCATCGCGAACCGCCGACTGGTCTCGGTGGCTGGCGCGCACGGCAAGACCACCTCCACCGGCATGATCGTGACCGCACTGAAGCAGCTCGGTGCCGACCCGACCTGGGTGAATGGCGGGGTGATCCAGTCGTATGGCAGCTCTGCCGACTACGGCACGGGTGAGCTCGCCGTCATCGAAGCAGATGAATCGGACGGCTCGTTCCTGCTCTACAACACTGCGGTCGCGCTCGTCACCAATGTCGACCCGGACCACCTCGATCACTACGGCTCGCTCGAAGCGTTCGAGCAGGCGTTCGTCGACTTCACGACCGGCGCCAGCGAACTCGTCGTGATTTCATCGGATGACCCGGGCGCGCTGCGCGTGTTGCACCGGTTGCACGACCGGCGGGTGTTGACGTTCGGCGAGGCTGCAGATGCCGATGTGCGCGTGAGTGCCATTGAGTTGAACGGGCCGGTCGGGTTCACGCTCTCGTACCGCGGCGTCGACTACACCTCCCGGCTCGACGTACCGGGGCATCACAACGCGATCAACGCGGCAGGCGCGTTCGCGGTACTCGTTGGCCTGGGCTTCGACCCCGAAGCAGCACTTGCGGGCATTGCGGCATTCGGTGGCACCGGTCGCCGGTTTGAACTTCACGGCACTGTTCGTGGGGTGAGTGTCTACGACGATTACGCCCACCATCCGACCGAGGTCGCTGCCGCGTTATCGGCCGCGCGAACCGTGGTCGGCGCTGGCCGGATCATCGCCGTGCACCAACCCCACCTCTACAGCCGAACCCGTCTCTTCGCGAAGGAATTTGCTGACGTGCTCGAGTCGCACGCCGACCACACGGTGGTACTTGACGTGTTCGGCGCACGCGAGGACCCCGAACCCGGGGTCACCGGCGCACTCGTTGTCGATCGGTTCGCCGATCATTCACGGGTCTCGTACCGTCCGGATTGGCGGGAGGCGGCCGAGCGCGTCGCCGAGGTGGCAGAGGATGGCGACTTCGTGATCACCCTCGGCTGTGGAGATGTCTACCGGATTGTGCCGCAGTTGCTCGCGGCGCTGAACGACTAACGCGATGCGACGACCTTCGGGGCCGCTCCCACCCGCACAATCGCCACTGCCGCCGCGTCCGTCGGCCGAGCCGAGCCGTCCGCCAGTGGCGCCCGCGACCACGCCAGCGGCGTCGGAGGCAGTCCTCACAGTCTCGTCGACCCTTGCGCCGCCGGAGGCGCGTCTGGGTGCCGCGCTCGTGCTCCCTGACGCGCAATCTGACGCAGTCGCTCGGCCGACCCGGGAAACGGCAGGACCGGCCGAGGTGCCCGGGCTCGAGTTCGATGGTGACCGCATGCTCACCGCGCCGATCCCGCTCATCCGGCCCGCGGCGCCAGCCGCGCCAGATCAGGATGCTTCGACCGAGGTTAACCCGGAACTCGACGCCTCGGGTCCGGTTCGACCGGCACTCAGTGTGCGACAAGCGCAGCGCGAACGTCGCCGCGTCGAACGCCGTGAACTCAAGCGCTTCACCGCCGATCGCCGTCGCCGTCGCCGCAACTGGCTGATCGGGGCCGGCTCGGTGCTTGGTGTGACGGCGGTAATTTTGGCGATCGCGTACTCGCCACTGATGGCGTTGCGCGCGATCCGCATTGAAGGTGCGACGAAGGTATCCGTCCCCGAGCTCCAACAGGCCCTCGCTAGTTCGCTCGGGACGCCGCTGCCGATGCTGCGCTCGTCTGATATCCAGGCGGCGTTGCAGCGATTCCCGCTGCTCGAGTCGTACACGACGGAGATCATTCCGCCGAGCACCTTGGTGGTGCGCGTGATCGAACGGCAACCGATCGGCGTAGTGAAACACGGTGACCGATACGACGTGGTCGACGCGGCAGGCGTCTTGCTTGACCAGGTCGCCTCGCGACCTGCTGGGTACGCCCTGATCGACGCGGGTGACACCGGTGGTACCGGCTTCCGCGCCGCCGCCGCAGTGATGCGGAGCCTGCCGGCAGAGGTACGCGCGCAGGTCGTCGAGGTGACGGCACAGACGGCCGATGACGTGCGGCTCACGCTGGCGGGCAATGTGCAGGTGCTCTGGGGCAATGAATCGGATGTCGCGCTGAAAGCGTCAGTATTGGCGAAACTGATGGCGGCTGCGCCGCCGAAGAGTGTCAATCAGTACGACGTTTCCTCGCCACTCGCGCCGACCACCCGGTAGTGAGCTGGGCGGGGTCGACTGCGTGAAGCGCTGGGAGGGCGCCGCCGGTGCCATCCGGAATATGGATTTTGGATCCGGTTGCCGACACGCGGCAGCGTATCCGCGATGCGCGGGCATGCGCGACGTACGGTCAAGCTAAGCAAAAATGCTTATCGAGCATAACATTAACCTTCCACTTGAGGTTGAGGGTTGAGCGAAAGGCCGGTCATGGCGCCAAATCAGAACTACCTCGCCGTCATCAAGGTGGTTGGCATCGGCGGTGGCGGTGTCAACGCCGTGAACCGCATGATCGAGCTTGGCCTACGTGGCGTCGAGTTCATCGCCATCAACACCGACGCGCAGGCGCTCCTGCTCTCCGATGCCGACGTCAAGCTCGACGTGGGTCGTGACCTCACTCGTGGGCTCGGCGCAGGTGCTGACCCAGAGGTCGGTCGTCGCGCGGCTGAAGATCACGCCGAGGAGATCGAAGAGATCCTCACCGGCGCCGACATGGTGTTCGTCACCGCAGGTGAAGGTGGTGGCACCGGTACCGGTGGTGCACCGGTGGTCGCCCGCATCGCGAAGTCAATTGGCGCGCTCACCATCGGTGTGGTCACCAAGCCGTTCGGCTTTGAAGGCAAGCGGCGTCAGGCCCAGGCCGATGCCGGCGTGCAGCGGCTGAAAGAAGAAGTCGACACGCTCATCGTGGTGCCGAATGATCGGTTGCTTGAGATCAGCGACCGCGGTATTTCGATGCTTGACGCGTTCCGTACCGCCGACCAGGTGCTCCTTGCCGGCGTGCAGGGCATCACCGACCTGATCACGACTCCTGGTCTGATCAACCTTGACTTTGCCGATGTGAAGTCGGTCATGCAGGGTGCCGGTTCGGCGCTCATGGGCATTGGTTCGGCGCGCGGCGCCGATCGTGCCATCAAGGCCGCAGAGCTCGCGGTCGACAGTCCGCTGCTCGAGGCATCCATCGAAGGCGCCCACGGTGTGCTGCTCTCAATTCAGGGTGGTTCGAACCTCGGCATCTTCGAGATCAACGACGCCGCGCGACTTGTGCAGGAAGCGGTGCACCCAGAGGCGAACATCATCTTCGGTGCCGTCATCGATGACACCCTCGGCGATGAGGTGCGAGTCACCGTCATCGCCGCCGGGTTCGATGGCGGTGAGCCGTCGAAGATCAGCGTTCCGCAGCATCGCGCGGCACCAGTCGCCCCGCCGGTCGTTGAGCCGACCGAGATCCCGATCGACGAACTCGTCGAGACGGCCAACTGGAGTTCGCCAGCTGCCGTCACCGCCGACACGCTGTCGCACGACCCGGTGTTCGACGAGGCAGACGACCTCGATGTGCCTGACTTCCTGAAGTGATTCCGGGGCTCGCTGAGCGCCTCGCTGACGTCGACGCTCGCATCACCGATGCGTGCCGAGCAGCGGGTCGCCAGCGCGCTGAGATCACCCGGATCGTCGTCACCAAGTTTCACCCGGCGCAGCTCATTCGCGACCTGGTGACACTTGGTGTCACCGATGTTGGCGAGAATCGGCATCAAGAGGCGAGTGCGAAGTTTGCTGAACTGGCAGATCTGGCGTCACTGCGCTGGCACTTCATCGGGCAGTTGCAGTCGAACAAGGCTCGTCAAGTCGCGCGATACGCCACGGTCGTGCACTCCATCGATCGCCCCGCGTTGGCGAACGCATTCGGGGATGCCCCGGTGCTCGACTGTTTCGTGCAGGTGAACCTCACCGATGATCCGGGCCGCGGGGGCGCCGCGCCATCCGAGCTCGACGCCCTCGCTGAATGCGTCGCCGCAGCACCGGGTCTCAACCTGCTCGGAGTGATGGCGGTCGCGCCGCTCGAGGTAGACCCGCGACGCGCGTTTGCCGAGGTGCGGCAACACGCCGAACGGGTGCGCGCGGTCGTGCCATCCGCCACCGCGTTGTCGATGGGGATGAGCCACGACTTCGAAGACGCAATTCTCGAAGGCGCGACACACCTTCGGATTGGCTCGGCAATCACGGGTGAACGGGTACTCCGCGGTTAGCCTCGGAGAGACAAGGAAGCACGGAGGCCGCGATGTCGAACCCACTGAAGAAGACGATGGCGTACTTGGGCTTGGTCGAGGAAGACCTCGAAACCGAGCAACAGCGCCCGGTTGCTCCGGTGGCACCGGCCCAGCAGCGTGCGGCAGCGGTTACCCCGCTGCGCAAGCAGGCGGCCGCCCCAACGCAGCAGGCAGAGATGAACGAGATTCTGACGGTGCACCCGCGCCAGTACCGCGACGCCCAGGTCATTGCTGAGGCATTCCGTGACGGCGTTCCCGTGATCATCAACCTGTCGCAGATGGCTGACGGCGACGCAAAGCGACTCATCGACTTCGCCAGCGGTCTCTCCCAGGGGCTCTATGGTCGCATCGAGCGCGTGACAAACAAGGTGTTCCTCTTGTCGCCGGCGCATGTTGCTATCTCGGGCGAGGCTGGCGACGTTGAGGGCGACGTTGACGCGTCGTTCTTCAGCCGCGGCTAGTCGTCAGCATGGGTGCGCTCGCGATCCTCTGGGGCGCCGTCTCAACGCTGCTGTTCATCTACCTCATTGTGATGTGGGTGCGATTCGTGCTCGATATGGTGCAGTCGGTGAATCGCTCATGGCGGCCACGAGGGGCCATGTTGCTGCTTGCCGAGCTGGTGTACACGGTGACTGACCCGCTCATCAAACTGATGCGGCGATTTGTGAAGCCGATCCGGATCGGCCAGGTCACGATCGACCTGAGCTGGACGCTTGGACTGCTCGTCGTGATCGTCGCGCTCAACGTCGTGCGATGGCTCGCGTAGGCGCAGCCAGGTGAGGCGTGCAGCTGCCGGTGATTCACTCGGTGCTAACGTGGCAGAGTTCGATTGGAATGAAGGGCGGCCGAAATGGCACTAACTCCAGAAGATGTCGTCAACAAGCGGTTCGCGGCAACGAAGTTTCGCGAAGGCTACGACCAGGACGAAGTTGACGACTTCCTCGATGAGGTGGTTGTTGAGCTGCGCCGTCTGAACAAGGAAAACGAGAACCTCAACCAGAGCATCGCCGAGGGTGGGGCAGTGGCCGCTCCCGTTGCCGCCGCGGTTGTCGAGGCTCCGGCCGCTGGTCCCGCGGTTGTGGACGATGCCTCGGTCACCGACGAGAGCACCAACCTGTTGACGCTCGCACGCCGGTTGCACGATGAGCACGTTCGCGAGGGCGCAGAGCGCCGCGACCAACTCGTCAGCGACGCACAGGCAGAAGCCGACCGCATTCTGAGCGAGGCCGAGCAGGCGCACCGTGAGCGGATGGTCGTGCTGCAGAGCGAGAGCGCTGCGCTTGAGGCCAAGGTTGAAGAACTTCGGGTCTTCGAGCGCGAGTACCGCTCGAAGCTGAAGGGGTTCATCGAAGGTCAGCTCCGCGACCTGGTGGCCTCTGGCCCCGAACAGTCGGCACCGGTGGCGCCGGCGTTCAACGGCTTTGGCGGGTAGCACCGCCCGACGCGGCATTCGGTGGCGCACGATCCTGCTGTTGGCTGGGGTCGCAGTCATCGTGTTTGCTGGTGACCAGTTCACCAAGCATCTGGTCGAAACGACGTTGCCGTCGCAGCGCGTCGTGCCGGTGTTCGGCGAGTTCCTTCAGTGGTATTACGTGCGGAACTCCGGTGCGGCGTTCTCATTCGCGAGCGGCATGACCTGGATTTTCACCGTGCTCGCTGCGTCGGTGTTGGTCTTCATCGTCTGGTACGCACCGCGCATTCGTGCGGTCGTGTGGGCGGTCATGTTCGGCCTGTTGCTTGGCGGCGTGCTCGGCAATCTGTCGGACCGGCTGTTCCGCCCACCGGCGTTCGGCCAGGGGCACGTCATCGACTTCATCTCGACACCGTGGATGATGCCCGCGATCTACAACGTCGCGGATTGCGCGATCGTTTCGAGCATGGCGTTGTTCATGTTGTTGACGCTGCTCGGCGTGGGACTCGACGGCAAGCGGGCGGCGAAAGCTGCAGTCGGCGCCGATCAAGCTCCGGATGCCGCGACCGAGGTCGGCGGCGCATCAGCGACCGACCCCGTACCGGACCGCGACTGATGGAGCGGCGCTCGCTTCCGGTACCCGATGGTCTCGACGGCGTTCGCGTCGACGCCGGGCTCGCCAAAATGCTCGGCTTTTCGCGCTCGTTCGCTGCTGAGGTGGCCGATGCCGGGGGAGTCACCCTCGATCACGCTGTGGTCGATAAGGCATCGAAGCTCCGTGCCGGCGCCTGGCTTGATGTGGAATGGCAGACGAAGGCACCGCTCACGATTGAACCGGTGGTGGTCGCCGACCTCGGCGTCGTTTACGACGATGACGACCTGGTCGTTGTCGATAAGCCAGCCGGTGTAGCGGCACATCCATCGGTCGGTTGGCAGGGGCCAACTGTCGTTGGCGCCCTGGCCGCCGCTGGGTTTCGCATCGCGACCTCGGGTGCTGCAGAGCGCCAGGGTGTCGTTCATCGCCTCGACGCGGGTACCAGCGGACTCATGGTGGTCGCGAAGTCCGAGCGTGCGTATAGCGAGCTCAAACGGCAATTTCACGATCGCGAAGTCGAGAAGATTTACCACACGGTGGTGCAGGGGCATCCTGACCCACTTGCTGGCACGATCGATGCGCCGATCGGACGGCACCCGAAGTCCGAGTGGAAGTTCGCCGTTTCGTCGCTCGGCAAGCATGCGGTGACCCACTACGAAACGCTTGAAGCGTTTCCGGGTGCATCGCTGCTCGAGATCCACCTCGAGACTGGCCGCACCCATCAGATTCGGGTGCATATGGCCGCGCAGCGGCATCCATGCGTCGGCGACACGATGTACGGCGCCGACCCAGTACAGGCGGCCCGGCTTGGCTTGCAGCGGCAGTGGCTGCACGCCGCCCAACTCGGTTTCGTGCATCCAGCCACCCGTGAATGGGTGCAGTTCACGAGTAGCTACCCTGCTGACTTGCAGCACGCGCTTGACCTCCTTGCCGAGCCGCCGACGCGGTAGTGGGCGTCGCCTCCCGGGCACGCCGATCCGGCAACGCTGCGGCCGTACAGCGAGGCCGTGCGGCGGTGCGGCGTCGGTCGCCGAGCGGGGCGTCCACGGGCTCATGGTGGTCGGTGGGCGACCCTAGACTGGGAGTCCCTGAGTCGCTGAGGAAGATGTGACAAGTTCGTTCGCGCACCTGCATGTGCACACCGAGTATTCGATGCTCGACGGTGCCGCCAGGGTCGGAGAACTCGTCAAAGCAGCGGCGGCAGAGGGCATGCCGGCGGTTGCGATGACCGATCACGGCAACGTGTTTGGTGCGTTCGACTTCTGGAAACAGGCCCGCGATGCGGGTGTGAAACCGATCATTGGGACCGAGGCATACCTCACGCCCGGCACGCACCGCACCGACAAGACCCGCGTGCGTTGGGGTGGTGGCGGTGAAGACGATGTGTCGGGCTCCGGCGCATACACGCACCTCACGATGTTTGCCGAGACGACCGAGGGCATGCACAACCTGTTTCGCATGTCGAGTCTCGCGTCGATCGAGGGCTACTACTTCAAGCCCCGCATGGATCGCGAACTGCTCCAGACGTACCACCACGGCCTGATCGCAACGACGGGATGCCCCGGCGGCGAGGTGCAAACCAGACTGCGACTCGGGCAGTGGCAGCAAGCGCTCGACGCGGCATCCGAATTTCGCGACATTTTTGGTGCTGAGAACTACTTCGTGGAACTCATGGACCACGGCATCGGTGTCGAGCGCCGGGTGCAGACCGACCTGCTGCGACTCGCGAAAGAACTGGGGCTGCCGCTCGTTGCGACCAACGATCTGCACTACACGAAGGCATCTGATGCGCGGCACCACGCGGCGCTGCTCTGTGTGCAGTCTGGTTCGACGCTCGACGACCCGAACCGGTTCAAATTCGACGGCGACGAGTACTACCTGAAGTCGGCCGCCGAGATGCGGCACATTTTCCGTGACCTGCCGGATGCCTGTGACAACACCCTGGTGATCGCCGAACGATGCGAGGTGGAGTTCAACACCAAGGCGAACTACATGCCGCGCTTCCCGGTGCCGGAGGGCGAGAGCGAAGACAGCTGGTTCGTGAAAGAGGTCGAACGCGGACTTCAGGTGCGTTACCCGGCCGGCATTCCCGATCACGTGCGGAAACAGGCCGACTACGAGGTTGGCGTCATTTGCCAGATGGGCTTCCCTGGTTACTTTCTCGTCGTGGCCGACTTCATCAACTGGTCGAAAGAGAACGGCATTCGGGTTGGCCCAGGCCGGGGATCCGGTGCCGGGTCGATGGCCGCGTACGCGATGCGGATCACTGACCTTGACCCGCTGCAACACGGACTCATCTTTGAGCGATTCCTCAACCCGGACCGCGTGTCGATGCCCGACTTCGACGTCGACTTCGATGAACGTCGTCGTGGCGAGGTGATTCGGTACGTCACCGAAAAGTATGGTGACGCGCGTGTTGCACAGATCGTGACGTACGGCACGATCAAGGCAAAGCAGGCGCTCAAAGACTCGTCTCGGGTGCTCGGGTTTCCGTTCGGCATGGGGGAGAAGCTCACCAAGGCGATGCCGCCCGCGGTGATGGGCAAAGACATCCCGCTCTACGGCATCTTCAACAAGGAGCACGACCGCTATAAAGAAGCGGCCGACCTTCGGGCGATCATCGAGACCGACCCCGACGCGAAGACCGTCTTCGACACCGCGCTCGGGCTCGAGAACCTGAAGCGCCAGTGGGGTGTGCACGCGGCCGGCGTGATCATGTCGAGTGAACCGCTGATCGACATCGTGCCGATCATGAAGCGCGAACAAGACGGTCAGATCGTCACCCAGTTCGACTACCCGGCCTGTGAGGCGCTCGGGCTGATCAAGATGGACTTCTTGGGGCTTCGAAACCTCACGATCATCGATGATGCGCTCGACAATATCGAGTCAAACCGAGGGCACCGCCCGGTACTTGAAGAGCTCGCGCTCGACGATCCTGAAGCCTACGAACTGCTCGCCAGGGGTGACACCCTCGGGGTGTTCCAGCTGGATGGCGGCCCGCTCCGTTCATTGCTCAGGCTGATGCGCCCGGACAACTTCGAAGATATCTCGGCCGTGATCGCGCTGTACCGGCCGGGGCCAATGGGTGCGAACTCGCACACGAACTATGCGTTGCGTAAGAACGGGCAGCAACCGATCACCCCGATTCATCCGGAATTCAAAGACTCGCTTTCGGAGATTCTTGACACCACCTACGGCCTGATCATCTACCAAGAGCAGGTCATGGCGATCGCACAGAAGGTGGCCGGGTTCTCGCTCGGTCAGGCCGATATTTTGCGTCGCGCGATGGGCAAGAAGAAGAAAGAAGAGCTCGACAAGCAGTTCGCTGGCTTTGAGGCTGGCATGCATGCGAACGGGTACTCAGCGGCCGCAGTGAAGACCCTCTGGGACATTCTGCTGCCGTTCTCGGACTACGCGTTCAACAAGGCGCACTCGGCTGCCTACGGGGTGCTCAGTTACTGGACCGCGTATCTCAAGGCGCATTACCCGGCCGAGTACATGGCAGCACTGCTCACGAGCGTCGGTGACTCGCGCGACAAACTTGCCGAGTACCTGAACGAATGCCGTCGCATGGGCATCAAGGTGCTCCCGCCCGATGTGAACGAGTCGATCGCGTATTTCGCGGCCGTCGGCTCGGATATTCGGTTCGGCCTCGGCGCGGTTCGCAACGTCGGATTTAACGTCGTTGCGGGGCTGCGGGCCGCGCGCGAATCGCAGGGGGCGTTCGAAAGCTTCCACGACTACCTGCGGAAGGCGCCACTGCAGGCACTGAACAAGCGGACCATCGAGTCGCTGATCAAGGCAGGTGCGTTCGACCGCTTCGGCCACACCAGGCGGGCGCTCATCGAGATCCATGAAGGCGCGGCCGAGCAGGCGGTGAAAGACAAACGTGCCGAGGAGAACGGCGACGTCGGCTTCGACTTCGACAGCCTGTTCGACGAGTCCGAGAAGGCGTCGGCGCCCTCGATGGTGCCTGAGCGCCCGGAGTGGTCGAAGAAGGACAAGTTGGCGTTCGAACGCGAAATGCTCGGACTGTACGTCTCGGACCATCCGCTCGCCGGACTCGAATCGCAACTCGCGAAACTTGCTGAGTATTCGATCGCTGAACTCCCGGGGCTGGAACTCGATGACCGCGCCCAGATCGCCATCGCGGGGCTCGTGACGAATGTGCAGCACCGGGTGGCGCGGCAATCGGGCAACCAGTACGGCTCGATCGTGCTCGAAGACTTCACCGGTGAGGTCACCGTAATGTTCATGGGTCGGGCGTATCAGGAGTACTCGAGCCTGCTGCGCGCTGACCAGGTCGCCGTGGTGCGCGGGCGCATTAGCCAGCGAGACGATGGCATCAACCTGCACGCGACGAGCATCTCGATTCCGCAGGTCGCGGCAGTCGCAGAATCACCGGCACTGACGATCACACTCAATGACGCGAAAGCCACTGCGTCGGCGATGTCGGAGCTCTCGGCGGTGCTCGCCCGCCATTCGGGTGATGCCGAAGTGCGTCTCCGGCTCATCAAGGGGCAGGTGGCCAGGGTGTTTGTGCTGCCGCAACGTGTGCGCGCCTCGTCAGATTTCTACGGCGAGATCAAAGGCATCTTCGGCGCTGGATGCCTCGGCTAACGCCGCGAGCACGGGCGGTACGCTGATTTGATGCGCACGATCGATCTCCGCGGCACCAACCCGACCTCTGTCGAACTCTCGGCGCTGGTTCCGCGTGCTGAGACCGACGTCTCGGCCGCCCTCGACGCGGTACGGGCGCTAATTGACGATGTCCGCGCCCGCGGCGGCGACGCGCTGCTCGATCAGGCTGAGCGGTTTGACCGGGTACGACCGGTGTCAATCCGGGTCTCAGCTGACGACCTTGCGGCCGCCCGCGACTCACTGGCGCCCGAGGTGCGCACCGCCGTCGAAGCCACCATCGAGCGCGTACGTGCAGCGAGCGCGGCGCAGGTGCCGGCCGCCGAGCGTACGGTGCTCGCGGCTGGTGCAGTTGTCGAACAACGCTGGCAGCCGGTGGGTCGTGTCGGGCTCTATGTTCCGGGCGGCAAGGCCGTCTACCCGTCAAGTGTGGTGATGAACGTGGTGCCAGCGCAGGTGGCCGGGGTGCGCTCGATCGCCCTGGCATCGCCGCCGCAGGCGGCGTTCGGGGGAGCCATCCACCCCACGGTGCTCGGCGTCGCCGCGCTGCTTGGCATCGACGAGGTCTACGCCATGGGCGGCGCGGGCGCCGTCGGAGCGTTTGCGTACGGGGTGTCCGGTATCGGCCTGCGCCCTGTTGACCGGGTGACCGGGCCCGGGAACGTATTCGTCGCTGCCGCGAAGCGGGCGGTTGCCGGGGTCACCGGCATCGATGCCGAGGCGGGGCCCACCGACATCCTGGTAATCGCAGATGCCTCGGCGAATGCCGATCTGATCGCCGCCGACCTGGTGAGCCAAGCCGAGCACGATGAACTTGCGGCGCCAGTACTCGTGACGCCGTCGGTCGCGCTCGCCGATGCGGTGCGCGAGCGCGTTGCCGCCCGCGCCGCCGCGACCAAGCACAGCGATCGGGTGCAGGCATCGCTGGGAGGTCAGCAATCCGCGGTCGTGCTGGTCAACGACTTGGCCCAGGCGATCGCCTTCGCGAACGCGTTCGCGCCGGAGCACCTCGAAATTCAAACGTCGGATGACGATGCCGTACTCGCTGGGATTGAGAATGCCGGCGCGATCTTCGTCGGCGCTTACTCACCAGTGAGCCTTGGTGACTACGCAGCCGGGTCGAACCACGTGCTGCCCACCGGCGGCCAGGCGCGGTACGCATCGGGCCTCTCCGCCGCAACGTTCTTGCGGCCACAGCAGGTGGTGCGCTACGACGAGGCGGCGTTGCGCGCAGTCGCACCGACGATTCTCGCGCTCTCAGCCGAAGAAGATCTGCCAGCGCACGGCGAAGCCGTCTCGGCCCGATTCAACCGCGAGTAGGCTCGCCGCGTGTACTGTCCGTTCTGCCGCCACGGTGACTCCCGCGTTATCGATTCGCGCACGAGCGACGATGGCCTCGCCATCCGTCGTCGTCGTCAATGCCCCCAATGCGGACGCCGATTTTCGACCACCGAAACCGCGAGTCTCACCGTGATCAAACGCAGCGGCGTCGTCGAGCAATTCAGCCGCGAAAAGGTCGTCGCTGGTGTGAAGAAAGCTTGCCAGGGGCGTCCGGTGACCGACAGTGACCTCGCGTTGCTCGCGCAGAAGGTCGAAGAGACGATTCGGTCGCAGGGTGCCTCGCAGATCGAAGCGAACGACATCGGGCTTGCGATCTTGCCGCCATTGCGCGAACTCGACGAGGTGGCGTACCTGCGGTTCGCGAGCGTGTACCAGGCCTTCGAATCGCTCGACGACTTTGAAGCCGTGATTGCTCAATTGCGGGCAGAACACGGCCGGCTACCGGCGCGGTCGCCGGAGTAGCGGATCCGCTGCGGCATCACCGGGTGCCGGTTCGGCGCTTGAGGCTCGATCGGTCTGGGGCCGGTCGCCGTGGGGCCCGGCGCCTTGGGGCCCGGTCAAATCCCGATAGCCTGGAGCGACATGTATCAGTTCTTGTTTCGTGCGTTCCTGACCAAACTCGACCCCGAGTCGGCCCACCACCTCGCGATGCGATTCATCCGCTCGCTGCCGTACATCGGCCTGGGACGACTTGTACAGGTCGCGTCGCGACCTGACCCGTCGCTTGCGGTGACCACGCTAGGGTTGCAGTTTCCGACGCCATTTGGCCTCGCTGCCGGGTTCGATAAGGACGCCGTCGCCGTCATTGGCCTCGGCCAACTCGGGTTCGGACACGTCGAAATCGGAACTGTGACCGCACATGCACAGCCGGGCAACGAGCGTCCCCGCTTGTTCCGCCTGATCCCAGACCGGGCGCTGATCAACCGGATGGGCTTCAACAACTCCGGTGCGGATCGGGTCGTCACCCGACTCGCCAAGCTGTACCGCCGCACCGACCGCCCGGTGATTGGCGTGAACATCGGCAAGAGCCGTCGCACCCCGCTCGAACAGGCGACGCAGGACTATGTGCGCAGCGCAACGCTGCTTGCACCGTATGCCGACTACCTGGTGGTGAACGTCAGCTCACCAAATACGCCAGGGCTTCGCGGGCTGCAAGAGCTGGACTCGTTGGCGCCGCTGCTGACCGCCGTACGCGACGCTGCGGGCGATACCCCGCTGCTGCTGAAGATCGCCCCGGATCTCGAGGATGACGCGGTCCGCCGCATCTGCGAACTCGTGACCAGCCTCGGGCTTGACGGCATCATTGCCACCAACACCACAATCAGCCGCGACGGGCTGCGTACTGACGCCGCCAAGGTCGAAGCAATCGGCGCCGGCGGGCTCTCGGGCGCACCGTTGGCGGATCGTTCGCTCGCGGTGCTCCGGGTCATCCGATCAGTGGTGCCGGCCGAGCTGTGCGTGATCTCGGTGGGCGGTGTCGAGACCGCTGAACAGGTCGCTGAGCGGCTTGCGGCTGGCGCCACCCTGGTGCAGGGCTACAGCGGGTTCATCTACCGCGGCCCGCTCTGGGCGCGGCAGATCAACCGCGGACTCGCCACACTCAGGCGGTAGGAGCGACCGGCTCGACGTGGATTAGAGCAACCCGGCGGCCGTCAAGCCTCTAGCAAGCTCGGATCCACTATTGCCACTCACCCACGGAACATCAACGCTGTCACGGGCCGCACTTGAACGGCCACCAGCAAAGACGGCTTCGCCAGTTGACAGTCGCCGGATTGCGATCGCGGCCACGTTCTCGGGATGCTGCGCCGCGAACTCGGCGTAGATCTCTTCATCGTGCTGGCCGTCATCGCCGATCAAGAGCCATTTGATCGACGGGAACTCGGCTTGCAGACGCGCGAGGTTGGCTTCCTTATGCTCCCGGCCACTCCGGAACCATCGATCATGCGTCGGGCCCCAGTCGGTGAGCAAGAGCGGGCCACGCGGAAACAGATTGCGCGAGAGGAACCGGCTGAGGGTGGGGGCGACGTTCCAAGCCCCGGTCGACAGATAAATCACCGGCGACCCTGGGTGCGCTGCCATCAAGCGTTCGTAGAGCACCGCGATGCCGGGGGTAGGAA
Organism: Candidatus Lumbricidiphila sp.; assembly: GCA_035764905.1. Taxonomy (GTDB): domain Bacteria; phylum Actinomycetota; class Actinomycetes; order Actinomycetales; family Microbacteriaceae; genus Agromyces. The sequence goes on from DASTYN010000005.1 coordinate 404,587, forward strand.
TTCGGGCGTGCTCGTCGAGGACGAATGTGTTCCACGCGGCCAGCAGCGGCCGGGGGAGCGCCGTCACCATGACGGTGTCATCGATGTCCGAGATCAACCCGAATGTGGTGGCCGGGTCCACGACGAAGATTGGGGCAAGCACCTCGACCGAGTGTTCGGCCGACAGGGTGGCGGTGTGCCATCCGGGCCGAAGTGCAACATCGAGTCGGATGTCGACCACACCGCCGCGGTCTGCGGACACCTCGAACCGTTGCCCGTCGAGTTCAATCGTCACCTTCGCACCGGCGACATGCACGCTCGTGAAACTCCGCCACCCGCGAATTCGCTGCTCAGGTCGCTCGGCTGCGGCTGGCTCGGTTTTGGTGAGGACGACTCGGCAAAACAGTCGCACCCACTCGGTCGATCCATATCCCGTGTACGGAACGACGATCGGTCGTTGACCTCGCCGCCGCGCTCGGCGCTCACGCGCTCGGTGCAGCCAGTCCTCGAACCGTGCGGCGCGATGGTGGACTCGTTCGACGGGCGCTCCGGCGTGGGGGGTGCTCGCCGTCATGGGTCGATCCTCCCATGAATCGGCAGTGAAGGTGACTTCGCGGGGGCCTTCCAGGCGGGTTTCAGAATTTTTCTGAGGCAATCTCGAAAAGTCGCGTCATAACCGAGCGGTACTCGCTTCTCACTGGGTAAGCATCTCATCTGGAAGGCGCAAATCATGACCCACGCATACCTTGCCACCCCGCCGGCTAGCTACCGAGGCTCGGTTCGTACTCGGCCGACGCAGGGCCGCAGTGCCCGTCGTCTCGACGAGCTGCTCGACGCAGCGGCCGATCTCGTCGACGAGATCGGTGCCGACCGCCTCACGACCCAAGCCGTCGCAGAGCGCGCCGGCGCATCGATCGGAACCGTCTACCGGTACTTCCCCGACCGGGTGGCCCTGTTGAACGCACTTGAACTGCGTTGTGTCGCCAGGTACCGCCAAGGGCTCGCGAACGAGATGATGCGGCGCGAGCCGGCCACCGGCTGGGAGTTCCTGGAACTCGCCATCGACTTCAACGCGAAGATGTTCCGTACCGAGCCGGGCTTCGTCGTGAGCCGTGCCGCTGAGCGGGAAGTCGCACAACACGGTCGCGTCCCCGAGATCGCCGAGCGGATCGCACGCTTTCTCGAGCTGCGGTACGGCTACAACGGCGATCCGGAGGCGCTGCGCCTGTACCTGAGCGTCGTCGTCGAGATCGTCAACTCGCTCAACGGCGTCGCGTATCACGGGGCGACTCGCGATGAGCGCTTCGCGCTAGAGGCCAAGTCTGTGGTTCGGGCCTACCTTGAGCCGCGGCTTGGTGAGGCATTGTCCACGCGAGTGACCCGGTCGGTCGACGCCGCATAACCCCCTCCCACCCCACGCGATGAGGCAGTGAGCGCTAGCTTGCTGCCTCATCGGTTTGATGGCGCGCCTCATGCCGAGCGAGCCGCTTCTTCACGAACCAGACGACGGCGAGGAAGACGACGATCATCGCCACAAACACGAAACCGGCCCAGTGCAATTGACTACTGAGTTGCCGGTAGCTGCCTGCAGCGAGCCATCCGACAGTGGAATAGGTGACCGCCCAGAGTGCGCAGGCCGGTGCGGTCCACGCCAGGAAGCGGGCGTACGACATCGGACTGGTGCCCACTGTCAATGGCACGAGGCTGTGCAGCACGGGCAGAAACCGCGAGAGAAAGACCGCGGGACCACCGCGACGTGCGAGGTAGGCCTCTGAACGATCCCAATTCGCCTCACCAATCCGTCGACCGAGCCAGGAACGGCGGATGCGCGGACCGAAGAAGCGCCCCAACGCGAAGCCGATGCTTTCACCACAAAGGGCGCCGATGATGACGACCACGATCAGGCTCAGATACTGCACGACGTTCTCGGTGCCAGTTGAAGCGACCAACACGACCGTGTCGCCCGGCACGATCAGGCCAACGAACAGTGTCGTCTCGCACAGGATTGCCAACCCGGCCAGCGCGATCCGCAGCGCAGGGTCGACCGATTGCACCAGATTGAGCAGCCAGGTGAGCACATCGTTCACGCGTTGAGCATACGAGCAACGGCTGAGAAGGAGGTGACGGCTGGCTACGCTGAAGGCATGGCGCGCGCGATTCACACGGTCACAACCGCGTGGCGTGACCCCGAGCGGGTCTTTTGTTCGGTGGCCGCTGCCGAGCCGGTCGCGGTCTGGCTTGATACTGGGCGAGCGGCGACCGCTGGCCGAAGTGTCATCGGCATTAGTGACGCCGCCGACGTGCTGGTCGCGTCGCTCGATTCGAGCGATCCGGTGGCTGTGTTGACCGCGCTCCGAGGGCGTTTGGAGCGCACATCCGCGTCGCTCGGTGACCCGACGGCCACTTCACCCTTGGGTTGGGTCGGATGGCTCAGCTACGAGTTCGGCGCAGCAAATCTGGGTGTGCCGTTCAGTGAGACGGGCACACCAGACGCGGCGTTCCTGTTCCTCGACCGGGCAATCGTGTGTGATCACGCCACACGAACGATCGAACTGCACTGGTTAGATGACGATGCTGACCCGCAGAACACGTCGCGAGCGCGGTGGGCCATGGCGATGCTGCGCCGGGTGGAGTCGATCGACGCTGACGAACCCGCCGGTGCTGACCCGATCGCCGCCACCACGACGGCGCCTGCGGTACCCGGCGGCCACGGGGCATCCGTGATCTGGCGCGAGAGCCCAGAGCACTATCGCGAGCTGATCGAGGCCTGCCAGGACGCCATCGTGCGCGGTGATGCGTATCAGCTGTGTCTCACCACCCAGGCCGAGGTTGCGGCTGACGTCGACCCCGTCGCCGCCTACTTGCGACTGCGGCGGGTGAGCCCGAGCCACCATGGCGGTTACCTTCGCTTTGGTGACGTGGCGCTGCTCTCGGCATCACCGGAACAGTTTTTGCTCGTCGATCGAGACGGCACCGTCACCACGAAGCCGATGAAGGGAACCCGGCGGCGATCAGATGACCCGGCCGCCGACGCAGCGCTTCGCGCCGAACTGCTCGCGAGCGACAAGGAACGCGCCGAGAACCTGATGATCGTGGACCTCATGCGCAATGACCTCTCAAAGGTCGCCGAACTCGGCAGTGTGCAGGTGACGGCACTGCATGCGGTGGAGGCCTACCCACAGGTGTTCCAACTGGTGTCGTCGGTGAGCGCGAAGCTACGGCCCGGTCTCACGGCGCTCGACGCCGTGGTCGAGACTTTCCCCGCGGGGTCGATGACCGGAGCGCCAAAGATTTCGGCGATGAACCTGCTTCACGGATTTGAGCGAGGCCCGCGCGGCATTTACTCCGGCACGTTTGGCTGTCTGGGGTTGGATGGCAGTGCCGACCTGGCGATGGTGATTCGCTCGATCGTGGTCACCCCTGGCCGGGCAACCATCGGCACCGGCGGTGGCATCACGGCCTTGTCGGTACCGGTCGACGAGGTGGAAGAGACGCGACTGAAAGCACGCGCCCTGATTGCGGTGCTCACTGGCGACACCGCGGATCGCGCAGAGGTGAGCCGGTAGGCTAGGGCGTTATGGCCCACGAAGTTTCTCCTGCCGACTCGGACCACTACGACGTTCAAGGCACGCAAGCCAAGTGGCTTGCACGCTGGGAAGAACTTCAGCCCTTCGTGGTTGAGCCAGGCGGAACGAAGCCGCGCAAGTACGTGCTCGACATGTTCCCGTACCCGTCCGGCGACCTGCACATGGGGCACGCCGAGGCGTTTGGCTTTGGCGATATTGCCGCCCGCTTCTGGCGCCACCAGGGCTTCGAGGTGCTGCATCCAATCGGGTGGGACTCGTTCGGTCTGCCAGCTGAGAACGCGGCGATCAAGCGCGGGGTCGACCCACGCGGATGGACCTACGCGAACATCGAGCAGCAGAAGCGTTCGTTCAAGCAGTACGGCCCGTCGTTCGACTGGACTCGTGAGATTCACACCTCAGACCCTGAGTACTACAAGTGGAACCAGTGGCTGTTCCTTGAGCTGTACAAGAAGGGCTTGGCGTACCGCAAGGATGGCGCGGTCAACTGGTGCCCAGAAGACCAGACTGTGCTCGCGAATGAGCAGGTCGTTGACGGTCAGTGTGAGCGGTGCGGCGCCACGGTCGTCAAGAAGGCGCTGACGCAGTGGTACTTCCGTGTCACCGAGTACGCCGACCGGCTGCTTGACGACCTGAACCAGCTCGGCGGCCGGTGGCCGCACAAGGTGCTCACGATGCAGCGCAACTGGATCGGTCGGTCGACCGGTGCTGACGCCGAGTTCGAGATTGAGGGGCGCTCGGAGCGCGTGCCGGTATTCACGACCCGCCCAGACACGCTGTTTGGTGCGACGTTCATGGTGGTCGCCGTTGACTCGGCACTCGCCGAAGAACTGGTTGCCGGGGCATCCGACGAGGTTCAAGCCACCTTCGCTGCGTACAAGGCGCAGGTTGGCGCCGAGACCGAAATCGAGCGGCTCGCGACTGACCGCCCGAAGACCGGTGTATTCCTCGAGCGGTATGCGATCAACCCGCTGAGCGGTGATCGCTTGCCAATTTGGGCATCTGACTACGTGCTCGCCGAGTACGGTCACGGCGCGATCATGGCGGTGCCCGCGCACGACCAGCGCGACCTTGATTTTGCGCTCGCATTTGACCTGCCGGTGCGCGTGGTGGTCGATACGAACGCGCCCGCAACCGGCGTGCTGCCGATTATTCCGGTCGATGAGCACGGCGTGCCGATCGAGAGCGAACTGCCGAAGCTCGACCCAGTGTCGACTCGGGTTGCGCTCACCGGCGACGGGCGCATGATCAACTCCGGGCCGCTCGACGGCCTCTCCAAGGTGAACGCAATTCGCCGCGCCATCGAGCTGCTCGAGGAGCGCGGCGCTGGCCGTGCGTCCAAGAACTTCCGCCTGCGCGACTGGCTGGTTTCGCGGCAACGGTACTGGGGCACACCGATCCCGATCATCCACTGTGCCGACTGTGGTGAACAACCGGTGCCGTTCGCCGACCTTCCGGTGCGGCTGCCCGACGCCGCGGGCCTCGACCTGAAGCCGAAAGGTGCGAGTCCACTCGGTGCCGCCGAGGACTGGGTGAACGTGCCCTGCCCGAACTGTGGCGGGCTGGCGAAGCGCGACTCCGACACGATGGACACGTTCGTCGATAGCTCCTGGTATTACCTGCGCTACCTCAGCCCGAACGATGACACCCAGGCGTTCGATCCGAAGCTCGCTGAGCAGTGGGGCCCGGTCGACCAATACGTCGGCGGCGTTGAACATGCCATTCTGCATCTGCTCTACGCGCGGTTCATCTGCAAGGTGCTCTTCGACCTTGGTCACCTGCACTTCACCGAGCCGTTCACCTCACTGCTGAACCAGGGCATGGTGCTCATGGATGGTTCGAAGATGTCGAAGTCGAAGGGCAACCTGGTCGAGTTCGCCGAACAACTTCGGGAACACGGCAGCGATGCACTGCGGGTCACCCTGGCGTTCGCCGGCCCGCCAGAGGACGACATCGACTGGGCGGATGTCTCGCCGACTGGTGCCGCGAAATTCCTCGCGCGCGCCTGGCGCATCTCGGGTGAGGTCACCTCATCGCCAGAGGTCGACTGGTCGACCGGTGATGTTGCGCTCCGCCGCATCACCCACCGCCTGCTTGCGGATGCCCCGGGGCTTGCCGAGGCACACAAGTTCAACGTGATCGTGGCGCGCCTGATGGAGCTCGTCAATGCGACCCGCAAGGTGATCGATTCGGGTGCGGGCGCGGCGGATGCCGCGGTGCGCGAGGCATCCGAAGTCACCGCGATGGTGCTCGACTTGTTCGCGCCCTACACGGCTGAGGAGATGTGGGAGCGGCTCGGGTACGAGCCATCCGTCGCCCTCGTGCCGTGGCGGAAGGCCGACCCGGTGCTGCTCGTTGACGAGACGGTGACCGCGATCGTGCAGGTGAACGGCAAAGTGCGTGAGCGCCTTGAAGTGCCGGCGAAGATCACGGGGGACGCGCTGCTCGCGTTGGCGATGGCATCTGAGGCCGTGCGGCGCAGCATTGGTGGCGGCGAGATCGTGAACACAACGGTGCGCGAGCCGAAGCTCGTGAGCATCGCGGTGCGCGGGTAGCGTCGACCAGATGTGACAGCCATGAGCACCCGGCAGTGATTCGACGGTCATGGGCGGGGCCGCCGCCGCGATCGCCGGGTGCCTCGTGGTTGCTCTCATCGGATGTGCGCCGGCGGCGCTACCGCTCTTGCCAGCCCTGCTCATCACACTGCCCGTCGTGTACGGATATGCGCTCCTTGCGGCTCTCCCGGTGAGCCTGCTCGTGGCTGCCCCGCTGTACCTTCTGACAAGGGTGACCGTCGACGCCACCTTCGCGTCGGCTCACCGGTTCTCAACAGTGGGCATTTTGTCGGATCGATCCCCGACGTCTGGTCGCGCGCACCCGCGGGTGGCAATGGTTCTTAGCCTCGATGAGTGACCAGTCCGGATGACCCGTTTGCTGCCGTTGGCTCGGTATCGCGGCGCTCGTCGACTGGCGCGCGAATCGCGACGGGCGGCGCGGTCGTGTTGTTCATCGGCGCGGTCGGCGTCGCGGGAGTCATTGCCTGGGGGTCGAGTTCGGCCGGTTCAGTTGAGGTGGGTCCAGGGGGTGCCGGAGCGTCGAGCGCACCCGCCATCGCACACACGGCTCCGAGGCTCTTGGTGCATGTGCTCGGCGAGGTGGTGCGACCGGGGTTGGTTGAGCTTGCGCCCGGCGCACGGGTGGTCGACGCGATCGCGGCGGCTGGTGGATTCACGCAGGCAGCACACCGGGGCACGATGAATCTGGCGCGGCCGGTTGCAGACGGCGAGCAACTCAACGTGCTCGCGGTTGGGGCGGCACCCGCAGCGGCCGGTGGTGGGGGCGGGGCATCCGATGGGTTGGTGCACTTGAACTCGGCTGGGCTCGCCGATCTTGACACATTGCCACGGATCGGCCCAACGATTGCCCAGCGAATCCTCGACTGGCGCGAGAAGCACGGGCCGTTCACGAGTATTGACCAGTTGCGCGAAATTCCGGGGATCGGCGACGCCCTGTTCGCGGGTGTCGTCGACAGGGTGGCGCTGTGATGCCTGATCTTCGGCTCGCGGCGCCGGCTTCCGCGGCCTGGGTCGCGGCGTTCGCGGCGCTGACGTGGTCGACCCCAGGTCTGAATCTCGGATTCTGGATGGCGCTCGCCGCGTGGTCTGGTGGCGCGGTGCTGCTTGTCTTCACGGTGAGCGTGGTGCGGCGGCCCCAGCGTGGCGCGGCGGGCGGCGTGCGCCGAAACCACCTTGGCGCGGCACTTGTGGTTATGGCTGCCATTGGGTTAGTCACCACTTCCGTTGCGATCGGGCTACAGGCGCGCGCTGCGTCGACACTGACGACGGCTGCGGTTCGCCACAACGCGGTGACAGTTGTGATTGAACTCACCGAGTCGCCGCGCGTGCAGTCAGATAGCGGCCCAAGTTGGGCAATACCGGCGAATCGCCAACGGCTCGAAGGGCGCGTGGTTTCGGTCAACGGACATGCGACTGAGTTCGCAACTGGCATGGGCATGGCCATCACCGTGAGCGATCCGGGGTTTGACCCGGTGTTCGGTTCGCAGGTGCGAGCGCGGGGCATCCCAATTGCGAACGCGGCAGGGGAGCGGGCCGGATGGCGGCTCAGCAGCGTCGAATCGGCGGCCCTTGAGCGACCGCCGCCACCATGGATCGCCTGGGGTGCTCCGCTGCGCGATGGGCTCGTGCACGCCTCGGCCAAACTGCCCGGGCGGGGCGCCGAGTTGCTCGGTGGCCTCGCAGTCGGCGACACCCGCTCGGTCTCAGAGTCGCTCGATGCGGCGATGAAGACGGCTTCGTTGTCACACCTAACGGCGGTTTCGGGGGCCAATTGCGCGCTGGTGACGGCAGCCGCGTTCGGACTCGCGGCACTCTGTGGGCTCGGGCGGCGCTGGCGAATCGTCATCGCGCTGGCTGCGTTGGCGGCGTTTGTCGTGCTCGTCACACCGCAGGCGAGTGTGGTTCGGGCTGCGGCGATGGCGGTCGTGACGCTGATCGGACTATCGCGTGGTCGCCGAGGTGGCGGAGCGCCGGCGCTCTCGGTCGCCGTCGTGGGCCTACTTGCGATTGACCCGTGGTACGCGCTCGATATCGGGTTCGCGCTGTCAGTGGCGGCCACCGCCGGGCTGCTGTTTTTGGCACGCCCGCTCACTGACCGCCTGCGCCGCTGGATGCCGACCCCAATCGCGCTCTGGCTCGCGGTGCCGTTGGCCGCGCAACTGACCTGCCAGCCGATTCTCGTGCTGATTGACCCGAGCATTGCCACCTACGGGGTGCCGGCCAACGTTCTGGCCGCGCCGGCTGCCCCGGTTGCGACAGTGGTCGGCATGATCGGATGCCTCGTGCTTCCGCTCATGTCGAGCGTCGGGTTTGCGCTGCTGCAGGTCGCCTGGCTGCCGGCTGCCTGGATCGCAGCGGTCGCGCAGGGAGCGAGCGCGCTGCCTGCCGCCCGACTGACCTGGATCGGCGACGCGTCGGGCGCGCTGCTGCTCGCAGCGGCGACGGGGACACTGATCTGGTTCTGTTGTGCTCGTCGAAGGCCGCGCTGGGCGCTGGCCGTGGCATCCGGTGTGCTTGTGCTCACGGTCGCGATCCCGCTGGGGTTGGCGGCCGGGGCAGGCTTCTCTCGTGCGGTCACCAGGCCGATCAACTGGGAGATCGCGATGTGCGATATCGGCCAGGGTGATGCCGTCCTCGTGCGGAACGCGGGCCGGGTTGCCCTGATTGACACCGGCCCGGAGCCCGCCCCGCTCGCGCATTGCCTCGACGATCTTGGGGTGCAGCACATCGATCTGCTGGTGCTCACCCACTGGGATCTTGACCATTCCGGCGGCGCTGCCGCCGTGCATGGGAAGGTCACCACGGTGCTCCACGGCCCAGCGGACGGCGCGAAATCCGAACGAATTCTCGCCCCGCTGCTGCGCGGGGGAGCCGAGGCGCATGAGGTGGTGGCCGGGGCATCCGGAACGCTTGGAGACGCACCTTGGCGAGCGCTTTGGCCGCCGCTGCATCAGGCTCCGGGCAACGATGCCGGCATCGTGCTACTCATCGAGGCGGCATCGTGGCGAGGAATCTTCCTGGCCGACCTCGGCGAAGGTGCACAAGATCGGATGCTTCGACTCTCGCACCCGCCGCCAGTTGATGTGGTGAAGGTGGCACACCACGGCTCGGCCGACCAGTCATCGGTGATTTACCAACAACTGGCCGCACGGCTCGGGCTCGTGGGCGTTGGCGCATCCAACACCTACGGCCACCCAACCGCACATCTGCTTGATCTGCTCCGCGCGGCAGGTACCGCGGTGGTTCGCTCGGATCGCTCTGGCATGGCGCTCGTGAACTTCGACGACGGCATGCACCTGTGGACTGAGCGCCGCGAATCGGTGTCTGACCCCGGCAATACACTGGGGGAGTCGGCCGCGGTGGCCGCAGTTGGAGGTGCTGATGGTCGCGCGTGGAGGCTCGGCGCGAGGGCCAGCAACCAAACCCTCGGCAATTCCGCAGGTGCCGTGGAACGCCGTTCGCCCAGCGCCAATCGTGCTCGTCTCTGGCGCCGAAGACGCCCTCGCCGTTCGCGCAATCAGCATGCTGCGCGAGTTTCTCCGGAACGAAGACCCAAGTCTTGAGGTCGTCGACATCGCCGCCGACTCCTACGTTCGCGGCGAGCTCTTCACGCTCGCCAGCCCGTCACTGTTCGGCGAACCGCGACTTGTCCGCGTGTTCGACGTGCAGGCGTGCAGCGATGACTTCATCGTCGATGCCGTCGATTACGTTGGTCAACCGGCGGATGGCACGACGGTGGTGCTGCGCCATAAGTCTGGGGTGCGCGGCAAGAAGTTGCTCGACGCGGTTCGTGCGAGTGCGGTTGCCGTCGAGGTCATCTGCGCCGAACTGAAGCAGGACGGCGACAAGCTCGACTTTATCCGGGCCGAAGTGCGTGCCGCGGGCGGCACCGTTGATCAGGGCGCGCTTCGGCGGCTGCTTGGTGCCTTCAGCGGAAGCCTCGAGGACCTCTCGGCCGCGGTGCGGCAGTTGCTCGCTGACTCAACCGGGGTGATTACCGAGGCGCTCGTCGAGAAGTACTACGGCGGTCGCGTCGAGACGAACTCGTTCGAGGTCATCGACCTTGCGATCGCGGGCCGCTACGGCGCAGCACTCATCGCCCTTCGGCATGCCCTCGAGTCTGGCGTCGACCCCGTGCCAATGGTGGCCGCGTTTGGTACGAAACTCCGAGCCATGGCACGCGTGGCCGGCCAGCGTGGCTCAGATGCGCAACTCGCCAGCCAGCACGGGATGCAGGCGTGGCAGGTGCAGCGGGCTCGGCGTGACGCATCCGGTTGGACTGACGAAGGCGTATGTCGGGCGATCGCCGCGACGGCCCAGGCTGACGCTGCCGTCAAGGGCGCAGAGCGCGACCCGGTATTCGCGCTCGAGCGCCTCGTCGCAACCGTCGCTTCCCGCGGACTCCGATAGTCAGCGCAGACGACGGATGCCTCGGGATCCTGCAGCCCCGGGGCATCCGTTTCGTGAGCTGCTGTTGCTCAGCCGACAGGGTTGTTCACGTCGATCGTCAGCGCGCCACCCGTGACCTGACTCGTCACCGTCGCAGTGACGCCGTGACCGGCGACGTAGACGCCGCCGAGCGGGTTGGTGTCACTGAAGAACGCGTTCGGATCCACATCGGTGCGACAGGACGCGGAGCATGCTGAGCGCAAAAGACGAACGAACCTCGGTAAGCGGCGTGGCGCTTGACCGCAAGAAACACGAAAGCCCCGCCGAGGCGGGGCTTTCGAAGTGTTCGAGAATCAGTGCTTAGAGCGCTGCGACCTGCTTCGCGATTGCCGACTTGCGGTTCGCTGCCTGGTTCTGGTGGATGACACCCTTCGACACGGCCTTGTCGAGCTTCTTCGAAGCGACGGCCACTGCGGCGGCAGCCTTCGACTTGTCGCCGGTGGCGATTGCTTCGCGAGCCTGGCGGACAGCGGTCTTCAGTTCGCTCTTGATGGCCTTGTTGCGCGCCTGCGCCTTGAGGTTGGTCTTGATTCGCTTGAGCTGCGACTTAATGTTTGCCACGAATTGATTTCTTTCGTTCGGTGATCAGAGGGATGTCACGAGCGGGTAGAGGGACCGCCGCGACGTCTCGTGTGGGGGTGGGACCCACACGCAAGCCAACAGACAACGTTACCAGGTTCGCGATGCCGTCGGGGGCGGCGCGACTGCCGGCGCGGCGGCAACGAGCCATCCGCCCAGTAAACTCGTACGGATATGTCTCCCCGAGCCCTTACCCCGTTGGTCCCTGCTGCGACCGACCCCGCGCTGATCCGCAACTTCTGCATCATTGCGCACATCGACCACGGGAAGTCGACCCTCGCTGACCGCATGCTCCAGATCACCGGCATCGTGTCGGACCGCGATATGCGCGCCCAGTACCTCGACCGCATGGATATTGAGCGTGAGCGTGGCATCACGATCAAGAGCCAGGCGGTGCGCATGCCGTGGGCGGCCGACGGCAAAACCTACGCGCTGAACATGATCGATACGCCGGGTCACGTCGACTTCACCTATGAGGTGTCGCGCTCGCTCGCAGCCTGTGAGGGTGCGATCTTGCTCGTCGACGCAGCTCAGGGCATCGAAGCGCAGACGCTCGCGAATCTTTACCTTGCGCTCGAAAACGACCTCGAGATCATTCCGGTGCTGAACAAGATCGACCTGCCGGCGGCCGACCCCGACAAGTACGCTCGTGAACTCGCGGAACTCATCGGAGGCAAGCCAGAAGACGTGATGCGTGTGTCTGGTAAGACCGGCGTGGGTGTCGAAGAACTCCTCGACCGGGTTGTGCAGCGCATCCCGGCGCCGGTGGGCCGCGCCGACGCGGCACCGCGTGCGATGATCTTCGACTCGGTCTACGACAGTTACCGCGGCGTCGTTACCTATGTGCGCATGATCGACGGTCAGCTGAACCCGCGCGAGCGCATTCAGATGATGTCGACCAAGGCGACACACGAAATTCTTGAGATCGGTGTGAGTTCGCCCGAACCGACGCCAAGCAAGGGCTTGGGTGTTGGCGAGGTCGGCTACCTGATTACGGGTGTGAAGGATGTTCGCCAATCGAAGGTTGGCGACACGGTCACCACTGCGGCGAAACCCGCCACCGAATCGTTGCCGGGCTACACCGAGCCGCTGCCGATGGTGTTCTCGGGCATGTACCCGATTGACGGGAGCGATTACCCGGAACTGCGCGAAGCGCTCGACAAGTTGAAATTGTCGGATGCAGCGCTGGTGTATGAACCCGAGACATCCGTCGCTCTTGGATTTGGGTTTCGATGCGGCTTCTTGGGGCTATTGCACCTCGAGATCGTCTCGGAGCGGCTGCGCCGCGAGTTCGGACTCGACATCATTGCGACCGCCCCGAGCGTGATCTACGAGGTCACCACCGACGACAAGAAGACCGTCACGGTGACGAACCCGAGTGAGTTCCCCACTGGCGCGAAGATCGCCGAAGTGCGCGAGCCGATCGTGAAGGCGGCGATCCTCGCCCCGAAGGATTACGTCGGTACGATCATGGAACTGTGCCAGTCGCGTCGTGGCAGCCTGCTTGGCATGGACTACCTCGGTGAGGACCGCGTCGAGATTCGGTACAACATTCCGCTTGGCGAAATCGTCTTCGACTTCTTCGACCAGTTGAAGTCAAAGACCGCCGGGTACGCGAGCCTCGACTACGAGCCGATCGGCGACCAAGCCGCCGACCTGGTGAAGGTCGACATTCTGCTGCAAGGTGAACAGGTCGACGCATTCAGCGCGATCGTGCACCGCGACAAGGCCTACGCGTACGGGGTGCTCATGACGACCCGGCTTCGCGAACTCATCCCGCGGCAGCAGTTTGAGGTGCCGATTCAGGCCGCAATCGGCGCCCGCATCATTGCGCGCGAGTCGATTCGCGCGATCCGTAAAGACGTGCTCGCGAAGTGCTACGGCGGGGACATCACCCGAAAGCGCAAGCTCCTCGAGAAGCAAAAAGAGGGCAAGAAGCGCATGAAGATGGTGGGTCGCGTCGAGGTGCCGCAGGAGGCGTTCATCGCCGCGCTGAGCGGTGAAACTGAGTCGAAGGACAAGAAGTGAGCGAGCGTCGGGGCCAGCATGAGCCGCGGCGGTCGAGCTTCCGCGCTCATGCGGTCTCGTACGGGTCGGTTGGGGCGACCGCAGACCCCGAAGTGCTTCGTTACCCGCCGCAGGGCTTTCGCGCGACCGAAGACACGGTGAAGATCGGCAGTGGCGCCGAGCGGTTTGAGCGCGCGGCCGCGGAACTGATGTCGTGGACCGCGCAACTCGCCGCAGGGTGGCAGCCGGAAAAGATCTCAGTGGGCACCGGTTCGCAATACGCCGGCCTGCGCTTTGACGAGGCAGGCAAACCTCTCGCCGATCAATCCGGTCACGTCCTGGATTCGCTCGAACCGGTCGCGGCCACCGAGCAGATCTCGGCCGGGATGACCGCGGTATTGCGACGCAAACGATTCATCGGTTCGACGCTGCTGCCAATTCTGATCGTCTACGTCATTGACGAGCCGAACCGCGTCGGCTTTGCCTACGGCACCACCAAGGCGGGCGCCGAGATTGGCGAGCGGCTCTTCGTGCTCGAACATCGCGACGATGACTCGGTCTGGTTCACGGTGCGGTCGGTGTTGCAGTTCACCGGTCCGTTCGCCGGGCGCGCTCGTCGCCGCAGTCAAGCAGACACCCAACTGGAACTCCAGGCGCTGCATCCGGCGTTCGTCTAACTGCTGTCGTTCGTATGGGCGCGCAACTACCACTTGGTGACCCGGCTCCGGCCGATGGGCTGTTACCCGCCGCCGCCGCCGTCGGCGCGGCGGACCGTGCATTCGGCATCTACTTGCACGTGCCGTTCTGCCGGGTGCGGTGTGGCTACTGCGACTTCAACACCTATACCGCGAGCGAGTTGCCGGGGGCCCGGACCGACGACTATCCGTCGACCGCGATCGACGAGGTGCGATTCGCGAAGCGCGTGCTCGAGGTATCCGGCATCGCGCCGCGGCCGGCGGCGACCGTGTTCTTCGGCGGCGGCACGCCGACCCTGCTGGCGGCTTCCGGATTGGTGCGGATGCTCGGCGCGGTTCGCGACGAGTTCGGCCTCGCTGATGGCGCAGAGGTGACGACCGAGGCCAATCCCGACAGTGTGGATGAGGCGGCGCTCCATGAGCTTGCCGACGGTGGGTTCACCCGGGTGTCGTTTGGCATGCAATCGGCGGTGCCGCATGTGCTGGCAACCCTGGACCGCACCCACAATCCCGAGCGCATCGCCGATGTGGTGCGGTGGGCCCGCGCGGCAGGGCTGCAGGTCAGCCTCGACTTGATCTACGGCACGCCCGGCGAGACGCTCGATGACTGGCGCACGAGTCTCGACGTCGCACTTGCGCAACAGCCGGATCACCTCAGCGCGTACGCATTGATTGTCGAAGCGGGCACCCGCCTTGCCCGACAAATCAGTAGCGGCCAGGTGCCGACCCCCGATGACGATCTTCAGGCCGACATGTACGAGCTTGCGGATGAGCGGCTGGCTGCGACCGGCTATGAGTGGTACGAAATCAGCAATTGGGCGACGGACGTCTCGCACCAGAGCCGGCACAACCTCGCCTATTGGCGCGGCGACGACTGGTGGGGCATCGGTCCGGGTGCGCACAGTCACGTTGGTGGCGTCCGATGGTGGAATGCGAAGCATCCATCGGCCTACGCCGCGCGGGTGGCGGCAGGGGAGTCGCCTGCGGTTGGTCGTGAAGCGCTCAGCGCCGGTGCCGCGGCGACCGAGCGGGTGTTGCTGCGCTCGCGAATCCGAGAGGGCATCGCAATCACCGAGCTTGCCCCCGCGGCCCGCAGCGCGGTGGCAGGACTCATCGCCGATGATCTCGTCGATGCCCGACAGGCGCTGGCAGGCCAGCTTGTGTTGACGCGGAAAGGTCGGCTCTTGGCCGATGTGGTCGCGCGCCAGCTCACGTAACCGTGCGGCTACTTCACAAATTGAATGGTCATCGGGTAGCGGTACCACTGCCCCTTGTAGGCGGCCATCGCCGCGATGATCCCCAGGATGAGGCGCGTGATCAACAGCCCGAAAATCGCCACATACGCGAGGATCGCAACTGGGAGCGCAAAAGTGAGCAGCGACCCAAATGCCACGATGAAACACCCGATGTAGCCGATGAGCCAGGTGAGTTCGAAGTTCAACGCAGTGGCGGCGTGTGAGCGAATGAACGGGCCACGCTCACGCAAGACGAGGTAGCAGATCAGCGGAACCCAGATTCCAACGACCAGCATGCCGACGTGGGTCAACGTCGACCACGTGCGTTCGTCGGCTGGGTTGGCGGCCGGCGGTGGCGTGGGAACTGAATAGTGGCCCGGGTAGTGCTGCGGGTACATCGGGTCAGTCACTGGTGACTCCTTGCAAGACGAACGGCGTGGAGGTGCCAGCGAAAAGCGCCCGGGCGCGTGCCACGGGCGCTCTTCGTTGGAGTGTTACTTGATGAACTTGATCGCAAACGGATACGTGTACGGCTGGCCAACCTTGGCCTTCATGAAGCCGAGGATCGAGAAGATGATGCTCACGATCGCGATACCCCAGTTCAGCACGAACAGCACGGTGCCGATCCCGAAGGTGACGACACTCAGGATGCTCGCGAGGATGAATACGGCGACATAGCCGACGAGTGCGGTGAGCTGGAAGTTCAGCGCCTTCTTCGCTTCACTGTTGGTGAACGCGCCGCGGTCCTTGAACATCAGCCAAATGATGAGCGATGGGATGAATCCGATGATGCCACCGAGGTGGGCGAACGAGGCCCACTGAATGTCATCCGCTGGGGTCAGCGGTACGTTCACGGGCGGCGGAGTCGCGCCAGCGGGGTTGTACCCGGCTGCGTTGGGGTCGTATCCCGGGGGAGTCGGCTCGGTCATGATGTCCCTTTCAGAGAACGGTCTTGCCCGCAGCGTCTGGTTCGGGCTCTCCGAATTGTTGCGACTCTGCGATTGAGCATCACGCTAGTAGCGTGTCGGCCTGGTAGCAACGGTTGACACGCCGAATTCCGCGGTAACATTGGCACTCAGTCTGGGTGAGTGCTAATGAGGAGGCGACGCGATGATCTCTGAACGCAGCCTTGCAGTGCTTCGCGCGATCGTCCAGGACTACGTCGCATCGCGCGAACCGGTTGGGTCGAAGACCATCGTCGAACGGCACTCGTTTGGGGTTTCGGCCGCGACAATCCGCAACGACATGGCCCTCCTCGAAGAGGAGGAGCTTATTGCCGCCCCGCACACGTCATCTGGGCGCATCCCGACCGATAAGGGCTACCGGATGTTCGTCGACCAACTTGCGGCGATGCGACCGCTGAGTGCGGCCCAGCGGCAGGCCATCGACACGTTTCTCGGTGAATCCAGCGACCTTGACGAGTTGCTTGCTCGTACCGTGCGGCTGATGGCGCAACTCACCAAGCAACTCGCGGTGGTGCAGGTGCCAAACTTCTCGAGTGTGCGCGTGCAGCACGTCGAGCTCGTTGCGGTTGCCGCCACCCGGTTGCTCTGCATTGTGATCTCCGACGCCGGACAAGTCGAGCAGCGGGTGACCGAACTCACCGCCCCGATTACCGACGCCGAGCTCAGCGCGGTGCGCTCCAAGGTCAACGCATTGGTTGCCGGCCAGATGCTCGCGGATGCCGCGACCGCAGTCGCTGCCGCCGCCGGTGACGCAGAACTCGCGCGCTCAACCGCCGCGCAGGTGCTTCGCGCCGTGGGTGCGACCATCACCGACCAGGTCAAGGTGCAGACGAGCCACCGGTTGGTGGTCGCTGGAGCGGCGAACCTGGTGCGCACGGAACAGGATTTCTCCGGCTCGATCCTCGGGGTGATCGAGACCATCGAGGAGCAGGTGGTCCTGCTGAAGCTGTTCGGTGAAATGGCAACAGAGCAGCACGAGGTTGCCGTTCGGATCGGCCGGGAGAACACCGAGCAAGGCTTGGCCGAGACATCCGTCGTCTCGAGCGCGTTTTCGCTGCCAGGTCGGGATATCTCGCGGCTCGCCGTCGTGGGGCCGACACGCATGGACTACTCCTCGAATATCGCAGCGGTGCGCGCGGTCGCCCGCTACCTCAGCCGGGCGCTCGGGAGCGAATGATCGGTGCCAGCACCGCTGGCGATCACCATTTGCACCCGCACCCAGACAGAAAGGACACCGTGGCTGACCACTACGACGTACTCGGTGTGTCGCGCGACGCGTCGGCAGACGAGATCAAGAAGGCATATCGCCGGTTGGCCCGGGAACTGCACCCCGATGTCAACCCCAGCAGTGAGGCATCCGAGCGTTTCAAAGCGGTGACGCATGCCTACGACGTGCTCTCTGACCCGCAGCAGCGCCAGAACTACGACCTCGGCGGCCAGGGCGGCGGCTTCGGCGGTGGGGCAGGCTTTGGTGGTTTCGGTGACATCTTCGAAACGTTCTTTGGCGGCGGTGGACAATCTCGCGGACCGCGGTCCCGGCGCGAGCGCGGCCAAGACGCGCTGATTCGCGTTGAGGTGGGGCTTGAGGATGTCATCTTTGGTACGCACCGTGACATCGAGGTAGACACCGCGGTGACCTGCGAAACCTGCAAGGGTTCGTGCTGTGCGCCGGGGACCGGGCCGGTCAAGTGCGACATTTGTAATGGGCTGGGCAGCATTCAGCGCACTGTGCGTTCGTTGCTGGGCAATGTGGTGACGTCGAACCCGTGTGGATCCTGCCGTGGCTACGGCACCGTCATCGCCACCCCCTGCGTGACGTGCCAAGGGCAGGGGCGCGTCCGCGCCCGGCGTACCGTGCCGGTCGACATTCCGGCTGGTGTCGACACCGGGGTTCGGCTGCAAATGCCCGGCTCCGGTGAGGCCGGCCCGGCCGGTGGCCCGAACGGTGACCTCTACCTCGAGTTGAAGGTGCGCCACCACGACGTGTTCAGCCGCGACGGTGACGACCTCCTGTGCACGCTTGAGGTGCAACTGGTCGACGCCGTGCTCGGCACGACGACCACCGTTCCGGCGCTCGACGGTGATGTCTCGCTTGACGTCCGCGCCGGCGTGCAATCTGGCGACGTGCTCGTGCTGAAAGAACGTGGCATCAGCCACCTGCGCGGCACCGGGCGAGGTGACCTCCGTGTTGCGGTGCAGGTGCTCACGCCAACGAAGCTTTCGGGCAAAGAGCGAGCCCTATTCGAGCAGTTGCGCAAGGCGCGGTCAGCGAAGGCGCCGGTGCTGAGCCACTTCCAGCAGGGGCTGTTCGCGAAGTTGCGTGATCGGTTTCACGGGTAGGGCATGAGCAACCAATATTTGGTGGCGGCGGGTTCGCTGGCCGATGCAGCCGTCGGCGATCGGGTTCACCTCGACGGCGACGAAGCGCGGCACGCGGTCACGGTCGCGCGGGTGCGGGTGGGGGAGCGCCTTGCCTTCAGCGATGGGGCAGGCGCCGTGGTGCACGGGGTCGTTGCCGAGACCGGGCCGCGCTCGGTGGCGCTGACGGTGGATGAGCACACCTTTGAGCCCGAGCCATCCGTTCGCCTGACGCTGGTGCAGGCACTTGCGAAGGGGGACCGCGACGAGCTCGCGGTGCAGGCCGCTACCGAACTCGGTGTTGACGCGATCGTGCCATGGGCTGCCGCCCGTTCGGTGTCGCGCTGGGAGGGCGCGAAACTCGAACGCGGGCGGGAGCGCTGGGCGACTATCGTGCGCGAGGGCGTCAAGCAGTCGTTGCGGGCGTGGGTGCCCGCGGTGCAGCCGCTTGCGACGACCGCACAACTCGTCGAGCGCCTGGCCGGTCAGCGAATTCTGGTGCTCGAGCCATCCGCTTCGTCAAGGCTTGCCGAGTTGGTTCCGGATGGCCGCGATATCGCCCTGGTCGTGGGACCCGAGGGTGGCATTGCCGCCGACGAACTCACCCGTCTCGCCACCGCCGGCGCAGAACTCGTTCGGCTCGGAACCTCGGTGCTTCGGACGTCGACCGCTGGCCCCGCCGCAATTGCCGCGCTGAGCACCGCACTGCAGCGCTGGTAATCGCGATCAGCGCGCGTACCAAGCCCGCGGCGCACCCGCGTCGATACGATGGAGCCATGAGCGAGACGCCACGCGATAAGTCACTCTTCGAGCGAATCGCAGACCGCGAGATTCCGGCGAACGTTGTTGCCGAAACCGATCGGGTGATCGCGTTCCACGACATCGCCCCCAAGGCGCCACTGCACGTGATCGTCACCCCGAAGCGCGGCGACTTTGCGAACGTTGTCGAACTGGCTGCGGGTGATCCGGCGCTGCTCGCAGAGGTCGTCGCCGTGGCGAATCAGGTCGCTGCAGCGCATGCGAATGGTGAGTTTCGGCTGATCTTCAACTCGGGGGAGTCGGCCGGCCAAACGATCTTCCACGTGCATGCTCACGTCCTCGCAGGTGGGCTCGACGAGGGTTCGCTCGCGAATGCCTGATGATGTGATGGATGCCTCGGAGCCGTCAACTCCGGCCGACACCCTTGGGTCAGCCCCCGCCGAAGAGCGGGTGCATATCGACGGTGTTGACATGGTGCGGCTGCTCGGTCCGCAGGACCGGTTGCTCACGCAGGTGCAACGCGAATACCCCGGCGTTGAGATCCACGTGCGGGGCAATGAGATCTTGATTCGCGGCGAGGCCGAGCAGCGCGGTCGGGTGCGCCGACTCATTGACGAACTCCTCGACTTCGTGCGCAGTGGCATCGATCCGACGCCAGCCGAGGTCGCAACTTCGGTTCGGGTGCTCGCAAACGACCCGACTGCCCGCCCATCGGAGATGCTGGCACCAGTCATCGTGTCGAGTCGCGGGCGGAGTATCCGACCCAAAACCGAGGGGCAACGCGGCTACGTCGATGCGATCGACGAGCACACCATCGTCTTCGGCATCGGGCCAGCTGGTACCGGCAAGACATACCTCGCAATGGCGAAGGCGGTGCAGGCGCTGCTTCGCAAAGACGTGAGTCGGATCATCCTGACCCGCCCCGCCGTCGAAGCAGGCGAGCGGCTCGGATTCCTGCCGGGCACCCTGACCGACAAGATCGACCCGTACCTGCGCCCGCTGTACGACGCGCTGAACGAGATGCTCGACCCAGAGATCGTGCCGAAGCTGCTGGCGGCCGGCACCATCGAGGTCGCGCCACTCGCGTATATGCGCGGGCGCACGCTCAACGACTCGTTCGTCGTGCTCGACGAGGCGCAAAACACCACACCCGAGCAGATGAAGATGTTTCTCACCCGGCTCGGGTTCGGGTCGAAGATGGTCGTCACCGGCGATATCACCCAGATCGACTTGCCAGGCGGGGCATCGGGCCTGCGCCTCGTCACCAAGATTCTGGACCGCATTGAAGACATCGAATTCGTGCGGCTCACCAGCGACGATGTCGTGCGGCACACCTTGGTGGGCCAGATTGTTGACGCGTACACCGAGTTCGACCAGCGCCAGCAGGCGCAGAAGTACGAGCGCGACCAGGCACGCGAGTTCGCGAGCCGCGCCGACAAACGGCATTTCCCGAAAGACCGCCTGCCGCGAAAGGGCACCTCATGAGCATCGAGATCAACAACGAGTCGGCGATCGAGGTTGATGAGGCAGCGCTCGTGCGCCTCGCGACCTACGCGCTCGACGCGATGCACGTGCACCGTGATGCCGAACTTGCGATCGTGCTCGTCGATGAAGGTGCGATGGAACAACTCCATGTGCAGTGGATGGATGAGCCGGGCCCAACTGACGTGCTGAGCTTCCCGATGGACGAGCTGCGCCCGGGCACTGAAGACCGGCCAACCCCGGCCGGGCTGCTCGGCGATGTCGTGCTCTGCCCGCAGGTCGCTGAGTCGCAGGCGGCCACCGCGGGTCACTCGGTGCTCGAAGAACTCCTCATGCTCACTACGCACGGTATTTTGCACCTGCTCGGATTCGACCACGCAGAGCCCGAAGAAGAGAAAGAGATGTTCGGCATTCAGCGCGACATCCTGATCGGGTTCCATGTTCAGGAACGACAGCGTTGACCTTGACCCCCTGGTTGCTGTTCACGGGCGCACTCGTGCTTGTGGGCGTCGGCGGCCTGATGGCTGCGATCGAGTCGGCCATTGGCGTGCGTTCGCGCGCTGAACTCCACGAACTTGCCGATCACGCCCGGTTCGCGACCGCGATTCGTCGCATCGCCGAGGAACAGACCGCGCACGTCAACTCGGTGAGTTTCGTGCGTGTACTCGCCGAGACGCTTGCGGCGGTGCTCGTCACGCTCGGCTTCGTTGGGCTGGTGTCGAGCGGATGGCTCGTGCTGCTTTATTCGGCGATCATCATGACGGCGGCGTCATTCCTGCTGGTTGGTACCAGCCCACGCTCAGTCGGGCGCAAACACGCCGACGTGGTGCTGCGAACCACTGCACCACTCGCTCGCGCGATCAGAACTGTGCTCGGGCCGTTCGCCCATGCACTCGTTGCGATCGGCAACCGTGTCACGCCGGGGCGGCATGGTCGAGTGTCGAGCGAAGCGCACCTGTTGACGATCGTCGACGAAGCTGCCGAGCTTGATGTGCTCGATGAAGAAGACCGCGAACTCATCCACTCGGTGTTCGAATTCAACGAGACCGTCGTGCGTGAGGTGATGGTGCCGCGCACCTACATGGTGACGCTCGATGAAGACGATGACCTCACCACCGCGATGGCCGAAATCCTGTCAGCTGGCGTCTCGCGGGTGCCGGTGATCGGCCGTGACACTGACGACGTCGTCGGCCTCATTTACCTGCGTGACCTCGTGAAGTTTGGCTTTGAGCGTTCGCTCGACGGTGACGGACTTACGGTGGCCGCGCTGGCCCGGCCCGCGACGTTTGTGCCTGATTCGATGAAGGCGGATGCGCTGCTCAAACAGATGCAGCTCGACTCGATTCACCTGGCAATGGTGGTCGATGAGTACGGCGGCATTGCCGGGCTCGTTACGCTCGAAGATCTGATTGAAGAGCTGGTCGGCGAAATCTCAGACGAGTACGACCGCGAGCAGGCGACCTCGACCGACCTTGGCGATGGTCATTTCCGCGTTTCGCCGCGTCTCTCGGTCGATGAGCTCGGGGAACTCTTCGGGCTCGACCTCGAAGATGACGATGTTGATACCGTCGGCGGCCTGCTGGCCAAAGAGCTTGGACGGCTGCCGAAGGTTGGCGAGCAGGTGCTCGCATCCGGAATCTGGTTGCAGGCCGAGGTCGTCGACCGGCGCCGCGGGCGCCTGGGTTCGGTGCTTGCCTGGCCCGATGAAAGCCTTCAGCGCGCCCGCGCGGGAACACGAGACGAGGACGCCGAATGACCGAGCCCACCAACACCCCGATGTCGGATGACCCGACCGGTGCATTCCGTGCCGGATTCGTGTCGTTCGTTGGCCGGCCGAACGTCGGCAAATCGACACTCACGAACGCGCTCGTTGGCGAGAAGATCGCGATCACGAGCCCGAAGCCGCAGACCACGCGTCGTGCCATCCGGGGCATTGTGAACCGCGAGCGCGGGCAGATCATCTTGGTCGATACGCCGGGACTGCACCGCCCACGCACGCTGCTCGGCGAGCGTCTGAACGCACTCGTGTCAGACACCCTCGGCGATGTCGACGTGATCGCGTTCTGTGTACCCGCCGATGAGCCGATCGGGCCGGGCGATCGGTTCATCAACGAGCAACTCGATTCGTACCCGCGCGCGGTGAAGATTGCGATCGTCACGAAGACCGACCGCGCAACGAAGCAGAAAATTGCCGAGCAACTGCTCGCGGTGTCGAAGCTCCGCGATTGGGCGCTCGTGGTGCCGGTGTCGGCGCCAACGGGGGAGCAACTCGATCTGCTCGCCGATGAACTGATCTCGCTGCTGCCAGCATCGCAACAGCAGCTCTACCCAGACGACCAAACCACCGATGAAGACACCGAATCGCGCATCGCCGAACTCATTCGCGAGGCCGCGCTCGATGGGGTGCAAGACGAACTGCCGCACTCGATCGCGGTGACCGTCGACGAGTTCGGCAAACGTGAAGACAGCGACCTGATCGATGTCTGGGCAAACATCTGGGTCGAACGCGACAGCCAAAAGGGCATCATTATTGGCAAGGGCGGCCTTCGACTTCGGGATGTCGGCGCTCGCGCCCGTGGCGAAATTGAGGCGCTGCTCGGCCAGCGAGTGTATCTGTCGCTCAAAGTGAAGGTTGCCAAGGAGTGGCAGCGCGACCCGAAGCTGCTCGGGCGGCTCGGGTTCTAGGCGGGCAGCGAACTCATGGCCTGGCTTACGATCATTTGCGTGACGGCGGCGACGGCGCTGCTGCCGATCATCGTGCGTGTCGTTGCCCATGTGCGCCCGAGTTGGGCGCTTCGCCCGGCGGCTGATTGGCTGCCAATTGTCGCGGCCGCGCTGTTCTTCGTGGCGTGGTTCATTCCGGACGTGCACATTTCGCCGGAGACGAACACGTTCCAGCAGCACGTTGTGGGTGGCGGCCTCTATTGCGCTGCGCTCTTCGTGTACGCGAAGCGGCTGCTCGGACGCCGGATCGGTCTCATGCTCTCGGTGATCCTGTTGTTCGCCTGGGTCTCAGCGTTTGGCGTTGCGAACGAGCTACTCGGATTCGCGCTCACCAAGCTGCACATTGCCTTCGTGAACACCGCTGACACCGATTGGGATCTCACCGCGAACACCGCGGGCGCGTTGGTAGGTTACCTGGTGCTTTGGCTGTGTCGTGTGGACCGCACTGGGACTGGCCAGGACACCGACGCCCAGTCCGGAAGTCGGTCGCTGGATCTCGATCGCTCCGCATTGCCCTAGTTCGTGTCCAGTGCCGCGCGGCTCGTCACGCGCCGCACACGCCGGGGAGCAAGGTGGCTGCGGGCGGGCCACCATGGGCCGGCGACGCGGAGGCCCGAGGCATCCGCCCCTCGACCCGGAGGCATCCGCCGGTGCTACGCTGGAAGGGTGCTTCACGGTGTGCTGCTCCTTCTTCGCCGCCGCAGCGAGTCCTAGTTTCCAGGCCTCACTCGCTGCGGAGTTTGCCGTTGGCTAACCGTCAGAATTCTTGAGGAGCATCATGCACAACTACCAAACCGCGTCGGCCATGCCGGTCCACCGCTACCGTCCGTTCCACGAGCAGATCACCGTTGACCTGCCTGACCGCACCTGGCCCACCAAGCGCATCGGAACGGCGCCCCTCTGGTGCGCCGTTGATTTGCGCGACGGCAACCAGGCGTTGATCGATCCGATGAGCCCAGAGCGCAAGCGGATTATGTTCGACCTGCTGGTCAAGATGGGGTACAAGCACATCGAGGTCGGCTTCCCATCGGCGAGCCAGACCGACTTCGATTTCGTGCGCCAACTCATCGACGAGGGCGCGATCCCTGACGATGTCGTCATTCAGGTGTTGACCCAGTGCCGCGAACACCTCATCGAGCGCACTTACGAGGCGATCAAGGGCGTGAAGCAGGCGATCGTGCATTTCTACAACTCGACGAGCATTCTGCAGCGCGAGGTTGTGTTCCGCAGCGACCGCGAGGGCATCAAACAGATCGCGCTCGAAGGCGCGCGTCTCTGCAAGCAGCTCGAAGCGACGGTGCCAGGCACCGAGGTCTACTACGAGTACTCACCTGAGTCGTATACCGGCACCGAACTCGAGTACGCCGTCGAGGTCTGCAATGCCGTCATCGAGGTCATTGACCCGACGCCAGAGCGCAAGATCATCATCAACCTGCCGGCCACGGTCGAAATGACCACGCCGAACGTCTACGCCGACTCGATCGAGTGGATGCACCGCCACCTCGCCCGCCGCGACAGCGTGCTGCTCTCACTGCACCCGCACAACGATCGCGGCACTGCGATCGCCGCGGCCGAGCTCGGCTATCTGGCTGGCGCTGACCGCATTGAGGGATGCCTCTTCGGCAATGGTGAGCGCACCGGCAACGTTGACCTGGTTGCGCTTGGCGTGAACCTGTTCACACAGGGCATCGACCCGCAGATCGATTTCTCGAATATCGATGAGGTCAAGCGCACCGCCGAGTACTGCAACCAGTTGAAGGTGCATGAGCGCAGCCCGTGGGCCGGCGACCTGGTCTTCACCGCGTTCAGCGGCTCGCACCAAGACGCGATCAAAAAGGGCTTCGAAGCGATGGATGCCAAGGCTGCGGCCGCTGGTATTGACGTGCACGACGCCGAATGGGCCGTGCCGTACCTGCCGGTTGACCCGCGCGATCTCGGGCGCTCATACGAGGCAGTCATCCGCGTGAACTCGCAGTCGGGCAAGGGAGGCGTTGCGTACCTGTTGAAGGCTGACCACGCACTCGACCTGCCCCGCCGCCTGCAGATCGAGTTCTCGGGCGTCGTGCAGGCGAAGACCGACGCCGAGGGTGGCGAGGTCACCAGCGAGCAGATCTGGGACATCTTCAACGATGAGTACCTGCCGGCAACCGCCGACCGCCCCGACCACAAATGGGGCCGGTTCGAACTGCTCGGCGTCAGCACCTCAAGCGACCTCGGTGGCAAGGTGCAGCTGTCGGTCAAGTTGCGCGATGGCGAGCGCTCGCTCGACACCGAGGCAACCGGCAACGGACCGATCGCGGCGTTTGTCGAGGTGCTGGGCACCCTTGGCGTTGACGTCAAGGTGAACGATTACGTCGAACACGCGCTCGCTGCTGGCGGTGACGCCCACGCTGCCGCATACCTCGAGTGCCAGGTTGCCGGTCGTACCCTCTGGGGCGTCGGCATCGACAGTGACATCTCGACCGCGTCGCTCAAGGGCATCGTGTCGGCCGTGAACCGTGCGCTCCGCACGGCGTCCGGCGACCGCGAACTCGTCGGCGCCGCTTCGTAACGATCAGCGGTTCCGATCAGATGGCGCGGGTTCGCTCCATCCGATCGTGGGCACGTCGCTCACTGTGACGACTTCCACTCGCTGCCGCCATCGGGCTCCCCTTCGGGCTTGACGACGTCGATGGTTTCGGTGAGCGCCGCGGCACCGGGGCGCCAGACTTTCCAGGTGCGCAGTGCGCGCTGTTCGGGCAGGCTCCACCCAAACCGCACCGCGGCAAGTCGAATGACCGTGGTGACGAGCACGCACGCGGCTGCGGCAACGAAGAGGTCAACGCCCAGGGCGACCAGTGCGATGAGCAGGCCCGACCCCGCGGTGGCGGCGATCGCATAGAGGGAACCGACGTGCATCACGGCGACCGGCACGCTGAGGGTGACATCGCGGAGGATGCCGCCGCCAACAGCCGTAATCAGGCCCACCAGAATCGTGGGAACGGTGGGGAGCCCGTATTCGAGTGCCTTGGCGGTTCCGGTTGCAGCAAACAGCCCAAGTGCCACGGCGTCGAGCGCGATGATCAACGGCCCGAGCTTTGCGACCACGCGCAGCAGCGCCATACCGGCGAGTGCCGCAACCGAGGTCGTCAGCAGGTACCAGTTGCTCGCGAGCGCGGCCGGCAGCTGATTCAGCAGCACGTCGCGCACCAGCCCGCCACCGAGCCCGACGATGATACCGATGAGTGCAACGCCAAGCAGATCGATCTTTCGTTCTTTCAGGCGTGCGGCGAACATCGCGCCCTGAACGGCGGCGAGGCCGACAGCTGCAAGATCGACCCAGAGTGGCAGGGTGAGCGCGGTGGATGGCACGGCTCAAGTGAATCACCCACCATGCCCAGTGCCGTGGTGCGGCGCGGCTTCGCCGCGTGTGCAGAGCGGGGCATCCGCCGGGCGCGAGAGAATGGAGGGGTGCCGGTCTACCGTGATGAAGCCGTCGTGCTTCGAACCCATCAATTGGGCGAGGCCGACCGTATCGTCACGCTCCTCACGAAGCGTCATGGCAAAGTGCGGGCGGTCGCGAAGGGCGTGCGGCGCACGGCGTCGAAGTTCGGTGCCAGGCTCGAGCCGTTCATGGTCGCCGACCTGCAGTTGCATGAGGGGCGATCGCTCGACATCATCACCCAGGCCGAGAGCCTCGGCTCATACGGCGACGACATTTCGCGTGACTACTCGCTCTTCACGGTTGCAAACGCGATGGTCGAGACCGCCGACCGGCTGACCGAGGCCGAAGGGTCGACCCAGCAGTACATGCTGCTTGTCGGGGCCCTGCGCTCGCTCTCGCGTGGCGAACACGTTGGCACGCTGACGCTCGATTCGTACCTGTTGCGTTCGCTGTCGCTGGCGGGCTGGGCGCCTGCCTTCGTCGATTGCGCCCGGTGCGGTGCACCAGGGCCGCACTCACAAGCAGTCCCGCAACTTGGTGGGGTCGTCTGCCCCGACTGCGCCCCAACCGGCGCGGCGCGGCTCAGTGCGGGGGCGGTTGCGCTGCTCGGTGCGCTCCTCGCGGGCGATTGGGAGCTCGTCGATGCCTCGACCGACTACGACCGCGCGCAGGCGAGTGGCTTTGTCTCGGCCTACGTGCAGTGGCACCTTGAGCAGGGGCTTCGGTCACTGCCACATGTAATTCGGGAGCGCCCATGACCCCAAAGCCCTACACCCACCAGAACGCCGTCGCGTACCGACCGCTCGACTGGACGGGCCTGCAAGCCCCCGCATTCGCTCGGGGTGCCGTGCCGAACCATGTCGCAATCGTGATGGATGGCAACGGTCGCTGGGCGAACCGCCGCGGCCTCACCCGTATCGAAGGTCACAAAGCCGGTGAAGAAGCGTTGCTCGACGTCGTCGCGGGCGCGGTGCAGGCTGGCGTGAAGCACCTCTCGGTCTACGCGTTCTCGACCGAGAACTGGAAGCGCAGCCCCGATGAGGTGCGCTTCCTGATGGGGTACAACCGCGACGTGCTGCACCGCCGACGTGACCAGCTGAACGAGTGGGGCGTGCGCATCCGCTGGGCTGGCCGCGAGCCGCGGCTGTGGAAGTCGGTGATTTCCGAGCTGAAGTTTGCCGAGCAACTCACCCAACGCAACGACACCCTCACGCTCACGATGTGTGTGAACTATGGCGGTCGCAACGAACTTGTCGACGCGGTGCGGGGCATCGCCGATGATGTGGCCGCGGGCCGGCTGCGCCCATCGGCCGTGAACGAGCGGCTCATCGACCGGCGAATGTACGTGCCCGAGATGCCGCCGGTCGACCTCTTCGTTCGCTCGTCGGGGGAACAGCGCACGTCGAACTTCCTGCTCTGGCAGGCGGCATACGCTGAGTTTGTCTTCCTCGACACGCTCTGGCCCGACTTCTCGCGCACCGACCTCTGGCACGCGATCGACCTCTATGCAAACCGCAACCGCCGTTTCGGTGGCGCGGTGGATGCCCCGAAATCATGACCCTCACAGTCCCCACTTCTCAGTTGCACATCGGCCCGATCCCGCTGGCGGTGCCGGTCGTACTCGCGCCGATGGCCGGGATCACGAACACGGCGTTCCGTCGGCTCTGCCGTGAGTACGGCGCAGGCCTCTACGTGAGCGAGATGATCACGAGCCGTGCGCTGGTTGAACGTACGCCCGAGTCGCTGCGGCTCATTCGCCATCACGAGTCCGAGACTCCTCGCTCGATACAGCTCTACGGGGTCGATCCGAACACGGTCGCCGAGGCGGTCACCATGCTGGTCGCCGAAGACCACGCCGACCACATTGACCTGAATTTCGGATGCCCCGTGCCGAAGGTGACCCGCAAGGGCGGCGGCGCCGCCCTGCCGTGGAAGCTCGGGCTGTTCCGCGACATCGTTGAGGGGGCAGTGAGGGCTGCCGGGCCGATTCCGCTGACCATCAAGATGCGCAAGGGTATCGACCCGGATCACCTGACCTACCTCGAGGCTGGCCGCATCGCGGAGGGCGCGGGCGTCGCCTCGATCGCACTGCACGCTCGTACCGCGAGTGAGTTCTACTCGGGCCACGCCGACTGGCCCGCCATCGGTACGCTGAAAGAGACGATCACGAGTGTGCCGGTGCTCGGCAACGGTGATATCTGGTCGGGCGACGACGCCGTACGCATGGTCGCCGAGACCGGGTGCGATGGTGTGGTCGTCGGGCGCGGCTGCCTCGGCCGCCCGTGGCTGTTCGGTGACCTCGCCGCCGCATTCCGCGGTGAGAGCCAGCGCCACCACCCGGGGCTCGATCAGGTCGCGCAGGCGTTCCGGCGGCACGCCGAACTGCTCGCGGAGTTCTTCGAGAGCGAAGAACGCGGCTGCCGAGACATCCGAAAACATGTCGCCTGGTATTTCAAGGGCTACCCGGTCGGTGGTGACTTGCGGGCGCGCCTCGCGACGGTCGAAAGTCTCGCGCAACTCGACGATCTACTCGGCGAACTGCCACAGGGCATCGGCTACCCGGGCGCCGACGCCGAGGGGCAGCGCGGTCGCGCCGGCACCCCGAAGCGCCCGTCGCTGCCACAGGGATGGCTCGACTCACGCGATCTCGGTGTCGCCGAAGCCTGCGAACTGAACGAGGCCGAACTCGATACGAGCGGGGGATAGGTGCGCGATTCGAAACTGTTCGGCGGCTACGAACCGTTCGACACCGAGCGGATGTTGCCTGAGCCGCACAGTTCATCACGCAGCGATTTCGCACGCGACCGCGCCAGGCTTCTGCATTCGAGTGCACTG
The DNA here is from genome assembly GCA_035764905.1 of Candidatus Lumbricidiphila sp. Classification (GTDB taxonomy): domain Bacteria; phylum Actinomycetota; class Actinomycetes; order Actinomycetales; family Microbacteriaceae; genus Agromyces. The sequence goes on from DASTYN010000005.1 coordinate 434,238, forward strand.
CGCCGCCTCGCGGCGAAGACTCAGGTACTGAGCCCGACCGCGGGACTCGACTTTGCTCGCAACCGGCTCACGCACACGCTTGAGGTTGCCCAGATCGGCCGCGAGCTCGCTCTCGATCTCGCGCTCGACCCCGATGTCGTTGACACCGCCTGCCTCGCCCACGATCTCGGCCACCCGCCCTTCGGGCACAACGGCGAGAAGGCCCTGAACGCCTGGGCCGCCGATATCGGTGGCTTCGAGGGCAACGCACAGACCCTTCGCGTGGTTACCCGCCTCGAACCAAAGGTGATGGATGCCTCGGGCCGCAGTTTTGGCCTGAACCTCACACGGGCGAGCCTCGACGCGAGCTGCAAGTACCCGTGGCCGGAGTCGCAGGGGGTTGCTGACCCATCGGGCCGCCAGAAGTTCGGGTTCTACGACGACGATGTCGACGCGTTCACCTGGTTGCGCCGCGGAGCGCCTGCGCGCCGACTCTGCATCGAGGCGCAGGTCATGGATCTCTCTGATGACATCGCGTACTCGGTGCACGACTTCGAAGATGCGGTGGTGAACGGGTACATCGACGTGCGGGCCCTGGGCGCACGGGTCAATCACGATGCACTCATCACGGCGATGGGCGAGTGGATCGGCGGCGAATTTAGTCACGCCGAGTTGAGCGAGGCGTTCGACCGGCTCGATTCGATGCCCGAGTGGGTCGACACCTGGGATGCCGGTGTGCGCGACCGTGCGCGCCTGAAAGACCTCACCAGTGAACTCATCGGACGGTTTGCCCGTGCGGCGACTCATGCGACGCGGTCGGCGTTCCCGACCGCGAGCCTGATTCGGTTCGAGGCTGACATCGTGGTGCCGCGCGACATTCGGGTCGAAATTGCGGTGCTCAAAGGTGTGGTGGCGGCCTTCGTGATGTCAACGAATACCCGCCAGCCGCTCTACCAACACCAACGCGAGGTGCTGACGACGCTGGCCGATGGGCTGCTCCGCGGGGAAGCGGCCGAGCTCACACCCGAATTCCGGGGACGGTTTCACGAGGCATCCGATGACGCCGCCAAAAAGCGGGTCGTGGTCGACCAGGTCGCCAGCTTGACTGACCAATCGGCACTCAGTTGGTTCGAGCGGCTCGACTCGCGGGTCTAGGGTGACGCGGCGTCGACCCGACCGTGTCGGTCGGCGGGCGCGCAGATGTGCAAGCGCCCCGCCCGACTCGCTTGCGCGGCGATAAGATCGGGCACATGGCGGGCCGTATTCGACAGAGCGATGTCGAAGAAGTGAAGGCCCGCACCCGCATCGAAGAGATCGTCGGCGAGCATGTCGCGCTGAAGTCGGCCGGTGTCGGCTCGATGAAGGGGCTCTGCCCCTTTCACGATGAGCGAAGCCCGAGTTTTCATGTGCGACCCCAGGTTGGGTACTACCACTGCTTCGGCTGCGGTGAATCGGGCGATGTCTACAGCTTCCTGCAGAAGATGGAACACGTCACGTTCTCCGAGGCGGTTGAGCGGCTCGCTGGCAAGATCGGCTACGAACTCCACTATGAGGATGGCGGCGAAGCGCAGACGGTCGGCAATCGTGCCCGACTGCTCGCCGCGAATCAGGCGGCGGCCGAGTACTTTCAGGCCCAATTGGCCGAACCCGGCGCCGGCGTCGGGCGGAGTTTCTTGGGCGAGCGCGGGTTCGATGCATCCGCTGCCGCCCATTTCTCGGTCGGTTTTGCCCCAAAATCGTGGGACGAACTGACGAAGCACTTGAATGCCAAGGGCTTCACCGATGAAGAATTGCTCACGGCCGGGCTGGTCTCGCAGCGCGATCGAGGCGTGTACGACCGCTTTCGAGGGCGGCTGGTGTGGCCGATTCGGGATGTCACCGGCCAAACGGTCGGGTTCGGGGCTCGCCGCCTGCTCGATGACGACCAGGGTCCGAAGTACCTGAACACCCCAGAAACCCCGCTTTACCGCAAAGCGCACGTGCTCTACGGCCTTGATCTCGCGAAGCGCGAGATCTCGAAGTCACACCGGGTTGTGGTGGTCGAGGGCTACACCGACGTGATGGCCTGCCACCTTGCCGGCGAGACCACGGCCATCGCCACCTGCGGTACCGCGTTCGGCGTCGACCACATCAAACTGCTTCGGCGCGTGCTCGGTGACGACTCTGGCGTCGGTGAGGTGGTCTTCACCTTCGATGGTGACGCTGCCGGCCAGAACGCGGCGCTCAAAGCATTCGCCGAAGAGCAGCGCTTCGCTGCCAACACGTTTGTCGCAGTGGCCCCTGACGGCCTCGACCCATGCGATCTGCGGTTGAAGCGCGGCGACGGGGCGGTGCGCAACCTGATCGCGTCGCGCACGCCGATGTTTGAGTTCGTGATTCGCTCGACCGTGCAGAAGTACGACTTGAACACCGTCGAGGGGCGGATTGCGGCGGTGCGTGCGGCCGCGCCGATCGTCGCGAACCTCCGCGACCCGGCGCTGCGTCCCGGGTACCAACGCGAACTCGCCAGAATGCTCGGCCTGGAACTCGATGAGGTGGCACGCGCCGTGCGGGCGGCGAGTCCCCGGGCAGTCGCGCAGTCGGGCGAACGCGACCGAGCCGCGGCGGGCAACCAGCCGCCGTCGCCGTCGACTCGTCGGCCCACCCAACCCGATGCGCAGGCGGCATTACCCGAGCGGCCCTTCGGCCTCGCCGACCTCCCGAACGACCCGTCGACGCGTCTGGAACGCGACGCGATCCAAGCCCTGCTTCAGGCGGCGGCGTGGGCCGAACAGAGCCGACGAGAACGTGCGCTGACGGCCCGGATGCAGCATCCGGCACTTGCCGTCATCCGTGATGCGTTGCAAGTCGCCGGTGCCACGGCAACGCTGGACGCAGTCCTGGCCGAACTTCCCACCCAGTTCCAGCCGCTCGCCGCGCAGCTGGCGGTGGCCCCGATGCCCTACTCGAACCAGGCCGAACTCGGCACCTACGTGAACGGGGTCCTCGCCGCGCTGCTCGAACGGGAACTGCTGCGGCAGAAATCCGAACTGCTCGGTCAATTGCAGCGAGCTGGCGCAACTGCCACGCCCGATGTTGCCGCGTTGCAGCGGGCGCTCGTTGACGTCGAGTCCGCACGTCGCGCACTTCGCGCTGAGTAGGCGAGTAATTGCGTCGCATGGGCGCCTCACCGCTAGCCTGACGAGGTGAAACGACCAGCGCACGGCACGCCGATGGTCATGAGTGACCTCTCGGCGACGTATCCCCAGCGTGGAAGCAGCCCATCTTGTGAGGCGCTGCGCGGGATCTCGCTGACCCTCGGCCCAGGGGAGGTGGTCGGTGTGCTTGGGAGTGCGGGCAGCGGTAAATCGACGTTTGCGCGGATTGCAGCCGGCCGACACCTCGACCGTGACTTCGGCACGCCGCCAGCAATTACTGGCGGTGACGCGGTCATCTTCGGTCAATCGCTACGCCACGCGACGAGGCGGCAGATGGATCGGTTAGCGGCCGACATCGGATATTTGCCGCAGGGTGCGACGAATCGTCTGCAGCCGGATCGCACCGTGAGCGAGTTGGTCGCGGCGCCGATTCTCGAACGCGATCGCGACTTTCCCACCAAATCGCTCATCGCGCTGGTTGCAGGCATGGTCGACTCCGTTGGGTTGTCGTTGCAGCTCATGGAGAAGTACCCGTACGAATTGAGTGGCGGGCAGCGCCAACGAGTTGCCCTTGCAGCGGCACTCGTGCTGAAGCCGACGATGCTTGTCGCCGATGAGCCGACGGCCGGCCTCGACTTGTCAGTGCGCGATACCGTCGCCCGACTGATCGTGAACCTGAGCGCCGACACCGGGCTCCAGGCGATCATCGTGTCCCACGATCTGCCGGTCCTCCGTCGCACCGCCGACCGGGTGATGGTGCTTGACCAAGGCCGCATGATCGCGCTGGGCACGATCGAATCGATATTGGATGACCCGAGCCATCCCTATTTGATGCAGCTCGCCGGCGCACTCGACGACGGTCACGCCATCATCGACGACGTCGACTGAGGGAGCTCCGACGCACCGGACCCGTCGCGATTCGAAACCTGCCCGAGCCTTTGCTACAGTTGCCATGCGCAATCGCGTGATCCTCCATAGCTCAATTGGCAGAGCAATCGGCTGTTAACCGATAGGTTCTTGGTTCGAGTCCAAGTGGGGGAGCCAACGTCCCCGGCTCCGCGACTACCCCTCGAGGTGGTCGATACCCGGCATCCAGCTCACGCCAGGCTTTCCCCAGCCTGATTTGCGAATGACTTTGCCGACGACGTGCTGGTCGGCAAGTGAGATGCGGTCGACGTAGAGGGTGCCGTCGAGGTGGTCGTACTCGTGCTGGAAGATTCGGGCGAGCCATCCGGATGCCTCGATCTCGAATGTGTTGCCCTCGAGGTCGGTGGCGCGCAGCAGCGCCCGCTCGGATCGACGAAGCGGGAACCGCTCACCCGGTACCGAGAGGCACCCCTCCGACTCTTCATCTGGGTCGGGGAGCCCGGGTTCGGCGGGGGAGAGCCACAGGGTTGGGTTGATCGCCACTCCGCGCCAAGTGACGTCATCGTCGTCGGTCCAGCCGTACGTGAACAGTCGCAGCGGCACGCCAATCTGCGGTGCGGCAAGGCCAACGCCGGGCGCGGCATCCATCGTTTCGAACATGTCGGCGACGAGCTCGCGGATCTCATCGTCGATCTGCTCAACCCGGTCAGCGGGGGCATGGAGGACGGGGTCACCGGTGATACGAATCGCGCGAACAGTCACCTGCCCAGGATATCGAGGTGCTTGCGGGTAGGGTCGAGGGGTGGGACCGGACATCAGCGAATTAGGGCAGCAGTTCGTACTAAACCCTCGCCAATTCATCGGCATTCCGCTTGCGCTGATCGGCGCGTTCTTTCTCTCGCTCGGCGCGCAACTGCAGCACCGCGGGGTACGCAAAGTCGAGTCGCATACGACTGATTCGCTTGGTAAAGGGCTGAGCGGCGGTCAAATTTGGTTGCTCTTGCGGCGCCCGTCGTGGGTGCTCGGCTCACTCGCACTCGGCGGTGCAATCGTGTTTCAGCTCGCGAGTCTGTACTTCGCGCCGCTGATCGTGGTGCAGCCGCTCGGCGCGGTGGCGCTCGTGATCACCGCGGTGTTGAACTCCCGGATCACCAAAGTGCGACTGAACCGCATGACAGTCCGGTCGATCTCGATGTGTGTGACCGGTGTGCTGCTCTTTGCCGGCGTCGCGGCCTTCACCGCGATGGACCGCAAGATCACCGATGACGACCTTCGTGTCATCCTGCTGATCCTCGGTGTCGTAATGATCGTCGCGATCGCGGCGTTCATCGCGATGCGCCACCGACTTCGTGCGATGTTCTACGTGGTGATGGCGGGCGTGCAGTACGGGTTTGTGGCCACACTTGCGAAGGTGGTCATTCGGCGACTCGAACAGCAGCAGTTCGAGTGGCTCACGCTGTTTTGTGTGGTCGGGTTGATCGCAGCGACCGCGTTCGGCGCATACTTTGTGCAAAACGCCTACGCATCAGGGCCGCCCGATTTGGTGATCGCCGGACTCACGGTGATCGACCCGCTTGTTGCGGTGGCCATTGGTGTCATCGTGCTTGGCGAGTTGCAATTCGCGCCGCTCTGGGCGGTGATCACCTTCATCATCGCGGGTGCGACGGCGATCGCTGGCGTGTTTATGCTCGCGAGGAACCATCCACAAACACGGCTCTGACCCCGGATGCCTCGTGCCACCGCGCCGGCCGCAGCGCGCTGATCGGCCAGGATCGATGCGGGCTGTGGAGGGCGGGGCAACCGGCCAAATGGCGGTCGCTAAGGTAACGTGAATCGTTACCACCTGAATGAGGTCGCATTTGTCTGAACAGCCGAACCAGCCCTCGACTGGCGACGGTCCTGCCGAGCCGAAGCTCCGGGTGCTCATCGGGTGCGACACGTTCCCACCAGACGTGAACGGGTCTGCACGATTCTCTGAGCGCCTCGCGGCCGGGCTAGCCGCGCGTGGGCACGATGTGCACGTCATGGCCCCTGCCGCGAGCCGTAAACACGGCACCTGGCCCGAACTGCACGGTGGGCAGGTGATCACCGCGCACCGGCTGTATAGCTGGCGGTGGTACCCGCACGACTGGCTTCGATTTGCGTTGCCATGGCGGATTCGTCAGAACGCGGCGCGAGTGGTCGATGCGATCAAGCCCGATGTGGTGCACTTCCAGTCGCACATCATCGTGGGTCGCGGTTTAGCGCTTGCCGCGCAGCGGCGGGGCATCCGGTTGATCGGCACGAACCATTTCATGCCAGAAAACATGCTCGAGTTCACGCTGCTACCGAAGGCGTGGCAAGAGTTTGCGATCGGTCTTGCCTGGAAGGCGGCGTTCCGCACCTTCGGCAAGGCCGAAGCAGTGACGACGCCGACCCAGCGGGCAGCTCGTTTCCTGGAGCATTACACCGGCCTGACCGATGTACACGCGATCTCGTGTGGCATCAACGCGAGTGACTATTCCCCGAACTGGGAACCGCGTACCGAGAACCGCATCCTGTTTGTTGGCCGGATCACCGGTGAAAAGCAGATCGACGTGCTCCTCCGGGCGTTGCCGTTGTTGCCAGCCGAACTTGGGGCGACGATCGAAATTGTTGGCGGCGGCGATCAGCTCAAGGCACTGCAGCACCTTGCTGTCGAACTCGGCATCGCCGACCGTGTGGTGTTCACCGGGCGCGTCTCCGATGACGAGTTGCGCGACGCCTATCACCGGGCCAGCGTGCTCGCGATGCCGTCAATTGCCGAACTGCAGAGCATCGTCACCATGGAGTCGATGGCGTCGGCACTTCCGGTCGTCGCGGCCAACGCGATGGCGTTGCCGCACCTCGTGCGCGACGGCGAGAACGGCTACCTGTTTGAACCGGGAAATTCCGCCGACCTCGCCGACAAGCTCACCAAGGTACTCACGGCGAGCCCCGACCAATATCGCGCCTACAAAGCAGCGTCCATGCGCCTCATTGAGCCGCACGATATCGAGCGCACGCTCAACACTTTCGAGGCGCTGTATCGTGGTGAGACAGTGACCGACCCGGTCACTGAAGTGCCGCCGGTCAACCACGCAAACTAGCCGGCGCGGGGCGGTAGCTCAGCTGGTCAGAGCAGGGGACTCATAATCCCTCGGTCGCGGGTTCAAGTCCCGCTCGCCCTACTGTTTACTGGGAAGTAGGGGTTTCGCGAGAGCGATCTACTCCCTAATCTACTCTCAAGGTTGAGTGGTCATCTTCCGGTTGGTGTAGCTGTCTACTCCGGCGGCAGCGGCCTGAGATCAGCTTTCGGTTTCAAAAGCAAAGAAGCCCGCGACACTCTGCAGCGCAGATATGTCGCGGGCTTCCCGCAATGCAACTCCCTGACCGTGTTTCACGGCACCCTTGGTCCTACACAGTAGGGGGTCGTTCTGCTCAGTCCGTCGCGAGTGGAATGTTTTGGAGCGAAGACCTTCCAAGGTTCCTCCCGAAGCCGGTCTGCCGGCTTCATTGATGAGTTGAACTACCGCACGGGGTGTGTTTCGCACACGAGCTTGCAGTCAGTGACGAAGCACTGAGACACCCGTTGCTTGTCGCATCGCTGGCAGTGCGAGTGCACCACGTGTGTATCGCGTTCCCACCGGTGGACCGACCACCGGTGACCGAGGACCAGACACAGCAGTCGGATCATTTCGCAGCCGGCTCTCGGCGCTCATGCGGAAGCGATGGCTGGTTCGTGGCCAGTGGCTTCAGACAATCCAGCAGGATGTCGATGACCTGTTCCCGAGTCGTGGGGAGATTCCCGTACCACTCGTTGCTCCGGCCGCGGCGTTTGTACCAGTCAAGCTTCAACCCTGACTTGAAGTGCTCGAAGTTCGGAGGGCACATGCCATCCGGCGTCGTGTGCGTGCTTCGCTCTGGGTTCGGCATCGGACCGTCTTCAGCTTCGTTGTAATCGTGCCGGTCATACCCGTCACCGAACGCACACCAGCAATAGTCACGAATCGCGAACTGCTCGGTGCGGTACTCGACGGCTGCGTTGCTGCCGATCGGGAAGGTGATCTTGTCCCCGTCGCTGTCGACGAGACCGACGGTCAGCCCGGCGATCAGGTCAACGACTGCGGTGAGCTCGTCCTCCATGGGGTTTGGCTTTGGTTGGTTGCTCATGTTGCTCCTGTTTTCCGCTTTCTGTTTCATCGCCGGCCGCCGCGCTTGGCCTTGCGGCGTCGCAGGACGGCTGCCTGGTGAAGTGCACTGCGGCGTTGGCGCTCTGCAGTCTCGTGTTCGCGTTGTTGTGCGAGCATCTGCTGGTACTCGGGCAATGTGGTGTCGGGGTTCATGAGTCCGGTTCGCTCCTGTTGATTCAGTCGAGCACTCGATCAAGCAGGCACTGCGTTGTTGCGGTTGACCCAGATGCGGGCGTACTTCTTGCCGACGACCTTGGCCGAGACCCATTGGCCGGCCAGATACAGGTCTGCTTGACCGTCGTTGACGGTGACCTCGGTACCAGGCTCAGCAGCCCACTCGCGGTGAGCTGTGCGAGCAGTAGTCAGCACAGTGGTGCGGAGCGAGAGCTGAGCCTGGTCCATGAGGTTCTCCTAAAAGGGTCGTGTCTGTTGCACTGTTGTTCCCGAGGCAGCGTTGCTGCCTCCTGATGCCGGGATCGCCCAGTCATCGAGATAGGCGTCGAGTTCGTGGAAGTCCATGAGTTGCTCGAACAATTTCCCGAGGTTGGTTGGTTGCGATGGGGTCGTTGGCATGAGCATGTCTCCGATCGAGAGGTCAGATGAGGATCTTGAGTTCGGTTGCTCGCGAGTAGTCGAATGGATCGCGAATCTCGCGAACCAGCTCTGCGTATCCGGACCTGATCAGCGACTGCACGATGTACGGCACGTTGTGAGCGGCTTCCTCACGCACCCAGATGTGGCCTGCTGGCGCCGAGGCGGCAACGCGATACATTTCGTCGTTGCTGAACACAGCCAAAGTCACGCCTGGTTCGGCAGCCAGAGCGATGCGGAGCCGGTTGCTGTTCGCGTCCCATTCGACCGTGATGGAAGTCGGCTCGATGACTGCCGCCTGGAGCTTTCGTGTGATGGTGCTCATGGTTGATTGATCCTGTTCTTGGGTCAGCGTCAGACCTCGACCCAGATGAGCTGGTCGAAGTCGAGGTGGAGCTTGGTTGGGGTGCGAGAGATACCGAGCGTCTCGTCTCCGATGAATTGAGCCGGAATCTTGACGAAGTGTCGGCGGTCTCCGGATTGTGACTCGGACCAGTCAGATTCGATTGGCCCGGTGATATGCCATTCGGCGCCTTCGGACTCCACGAAGCTCCTCGAAGCTGGTACTTCATCGAGCAGTTGCGCTGCAGTGATCGCTTTCATGACGGGCTGGGCAGTCGCGGTGTCGATCACTTGACTACTCCTTCGGGGGCGTCTTGAGTGTGTATGGGTTCCGTGCAGGACCACCGCCCATGAGGCTCCTGTGGAAGTCCCTCATTCCTGCTGTGTGCCCTTGGAACCAGGCTTCTTCGACCAACGCGACGAGCGCCCTGATCGTCTCGTTGTAGGCCACGAGTTCGCGAGCCGTCACCTGGTAGCGCTGTCCTTCGTTGGTCTGGGCGCGCTTGCCTGCAAGAGTGATTGCTTTCCTGAGCACGCGCTTGGCCTCAGTGGTGTTGGTGATGTCCATGGCTCTAGTGCTCCTTGAGGCTTGCAGTGATGTTGATCGTCAGGCGGTCTGGTTGACCGAGGTCATTCCAGATCGCTCGATCGATGGTGATCCGGGATACAGCGTCGTCGATGCCGCCGAACCAGGCGTGACCGATCGAGAACTTCTCGAGGTAGACCTCACTGGTTGACTGGGACTCTTTGGTCTCAATTTCTTGGCTCATCGAACGACTCCTTCAAGGCTGATCTGGGTTCCGCGGACGAGTTCGGCCGTCGGGATGCTGAGTTGGTAGCCACCCACTGGGTAGCTGCGGTTGTTCGAGTACACGACAACGCACTTCCACCAACCGTCGTGCAGGTGACGGCGGCCGTCGGCCGTTCGGTTCGTTGGGTGGTCCGTCCGTTCAGTCGGTACGACTACAACGACGCTGCCGCCATTTGCGAATGGAACTTCGGGGAGCCGAATGATTCGACCCTCGAGGTTCCCCTGGATCGCAACCGGGAGCGAAGAGATTCCGTGGTTGATCGAGCCAGCCGGCGCAGTGGCCAGGCGAGCAACTTCCTCGGCTTCGGTTTCCATGATTGACGCGAAGACGTTCTTGAATGACATGACACTGCCTCTCTGGCTACTGGTTGGCTGTTGCACTGTTGTTCCCGAGGCGGCAACGCTGCCTCCAGATGTTTGATTCGTTACTTGTGCGGTAGTCCCACGGTCCAGGTGACCCAGAGCACGGTTTCTGGCTTGTAGTACAGGACTGCCTCGATGCCCTTGATGCTGCCGTTGGTGTTGCCGAGGTGGCGAGCTGTCACTCGAACGAGACCGTTCACGCTTCGAGCGCGCCCTGTCATTCCGAACTCATACCCGTAGGGGGCTTCGGTGTCAATGAATGTGAGCAGTGAAGAGGTCTTGTCATCGAGAAGGTCTGCTGCGGTGATCTGTATCGGTTTTGCGAAGCTACCGATCTGAGTGCTTTTAACCATGGGTTCCTCCAAGGTGTGGTTGTTCTCTTTGCACTGTTGTTCCCGAGGCAGCGTTGCTGCCTCCTGGTTTCCGGAATCGACTCAGTATTGGGGGATCAGTCGCACCAGACCTCCGCGCTCAGTGTTTGCACGTCGCGCGCCCTCAGCCGCATCACCACTCATCCCATGCCGGTACCAACGTCCGACAGTGAGTACGTAGATGGGTGCGGTGATCAGGTCGGATTTGAGGTCATCGCGGGCGATGTAACGCCCGTTTGTCGTGGGCATCAAGGGTTCTGCGCTCAGGTTGATGTCAGGGTTAAGTTGCTCGGCATTGCCGTCGGTCAGTTGGGTGTTTATCCACTGGTTATCGCGGACTTCACCGACTCGGTTGATCCAGCGATCTGGGTCCACGTGGTACCAGAGCACTCTGGGCCAGGTGCGCACCACAGCTCCGACCCCTTGCGGCACCGAGACTGCAGATGAGGCGTACTTTTCGCATGACATGGGTGTTGTCTCCTTTTAGGTCTTGGCTCTGCTCGCGCACTCCCGCGCGATTCCGGCAGTTGGCTTCTTTGACTACCCGAGCGAACGCTTGATTTGTTCGAGGTTGGCGACCGCGAAGTCGTACCTACGCTTCGCTTCAACGACGGTGGCCTCCGCGTTCGCGATCCGGCTGTCGTAGATGTCCTCGCGCCACTTGTAGTGGTCGATGCCGTAGATTCGCTCGCAGAGCTCTGGGTCCAGGTCATCGCAGCGGATGCCGGCCTGGATGAGCTTGTCGGGGGTGCAGGTCACCTCGAAGTCAGCGTGCAGGTCCATGTCAGTCGGGAACTCGGGGAAGCCCCAGTCCAGAAGCTGACCGACGACGGCGCCGTTGCGTAGTCGAATCACAGTGCGGATCAACTCTTGAATGGCGCCGTGCTCGGCAAAGTTCTTCTTGGCGTGGAGCGACTCAAAGTCGTTGACGAGTTCCTGGCCGTTGGCGTCGATCTCGATGATCTTGGCGCGTACGAGGTAGTACGGGTGCGCTTCAGTGCCGGTGTTGGTGCTCATGATGCTGCCTCCTTGGTTGAAGTTCTGCTTGCACGGTCATCCCCGAGGCAGCGTTGCTGCCTGCTCTTCTCATAGACGTTCAGCCGCGTGCTCCGTCACGCGATTCTTGGCAGATCATCTCTTGCTCAAAACTCCAGCAAGTTTCTCGATTTGCGCACAAGCAACACTACAAACGCCTGAAAAACAAGACAGAAACGAGTATGCTAGAGGTACAACATCCCCGTGAGTGCAAGGCACTCGTTTGTTTCAGCAGTGGTTCGAACTTCGTTGACAGTCACTGGTGAGGCGTTTCCCCAGTAACAGTCCTGTTCATCCCGAGCAAGACGTTCGCTCTCACTTGACGAGGCGGTAGTCGGCCCCCACACGGCTGCCGCCTCAAGAGTGGGCTTCATCTGAGAGGACTTGTCCCCATGACGAATTACCCAATGGATCGCCACGACACTGTCGCTGGCACTGAAACAGCCGAGGCGGTGAATCACACGTCTCGGCGCACTGCGTTCCGAAAGCCAGTAACGGCTCTGGTCCTTGCGGGGCTGACTGCCAGCTTGCTTGGTAGCGGCGCAGTTGCTGCCAACGCAGCTGCCGGTGGTGGCGGTGCAAGCGGCACCGGTGGTGGAACCGCTGGAAACGTGTCGCTGCACTACATGATGTATGACCTGCGCAATCCGGATGGGTCGCCACAGCAAGGTCGCATGCAGAACTCGATTCAGTGGTTCTATGACAACTCGGGTTATCCACCGGTGACCTACCACCCGAACGCCCGTGACTTCATGGACACCGCATGTAGCGGGGCTCTCGCAAACGCCGAGGCTCGCGGCCAGGCTGCAGGACTTCCAGCAGGGACCTCCCGCGTGGTCGGTATGTACTGGGCAGGTTCGGCGAATGATCCGTGGGGCCACGGTGAAGATGTCCGTGCAAACTTCCAGGCGATGTACAACGACTGGGTTGCTCAGGGTCGCCCTGACGTACTCACCGATACAAATGGCTATTACGCAGCGATTGAGTCCGCATTCAACGAAGGTCGCGATGCTGCCGATCCGAACGCAACGACGGCTATTTGTCTGGCGCTGAACGATAATGAACCTGGTCCACAGAACTACGACCTGACGGTTTCAACTGACAAGACCGGTACGTTCACGACTGCAGGTTCGACGAACGCGGTGACGGACACGATTCACGCGAGCAACAACGGCTCTTCGATTTCGGAGAACGTCGACGCGAACGTGATCATGCACTGGGACGGCGTCGAGGGCAACAGCCAGACTGCCACGAAGACTGTGTCGATCGCGAACAACGGTGACACCCTGTCGCCGGCATTCACGCCGTCTGACTTCGGCTGGACCGCATGGCCGTCGGGCAACTTCTGGTTCGATGTGCAGGTTTCGAAGCAGGGCAAGATGAAGGCTGCCGTTGACACGCCTGACCGCGATGCTCGTGAGTCGTGGTCAGCAGCAACGGTGAACCCATCCAAGGAACTGACGGTCGGTACCCCTCCGCGTGTGCTCGCTCCGACTGAGAACCTTGCTTCGGGGATGACCTACGACGCTCGGATCAAGGCCAACACCAACGGCTACGCCAGCGCGATGACGATCTACGACACCATTCAGTCAGACAAGGTCTGGATCGGTTCGCAGACCGCTGACGTTGCAAGCGCAGTCAAGGTGCTCGACCCAACAGGCGCTGTTGTCCCGAACGCGACGATCAACATCGACCGCAGCGTTGCCGGCAAGGTGACCGTCTCGGGTCGCGTTGCGAACATCCCAGCGCAGTTCACTGGCAAGGAGTACACCCTCGTCGTTCCGACGTACGTGCTTCCGACCGCAACCGACTACACCATCCCAGATGGCAGCCAGGTTTGCTTCGCGGATGCGACGATGAACGACCCGAGTAAGTGCCTTGTTGGTAACAACGAGCAGACTCGTAAGGTGACGCCAGCTCCGGACAAGGTCTGGGTCTTGGACCAGAACGGTGGATTGACCGCTGCCGACCCAGCTGGTACCAACCAGGTGAGCGCTGACCAGAAGGTCTTCTTTCCGGGTGATGCTGTCAGCGCAGTCGTGAACGGCTCAGTCCATCAGGGTCTGGCTTCGGATCTCTCGAACTACAAGCTGATTGACGACTGGACCAAGGCGGCTCAGTACGTGGACTTCAGTGATGCGTCGAAGGCGCACGTGTACTACGAGACCGCTCCGGGCTCGGGTCAGTACACGGATGTGACTGCACAGTTCGATGTGACCGTCTCGGGTTCTGTGACGACGGCGACCGCAAAGCCAAGCTTCCTGGCTGGCACTGCGGGTCTCACCGGCGACCGCAAGACGAAGCTCGTGGTTTCGGGTGACTTCCGCAAGGACTACGACACCAACGGTGCAACCGTGCAGTTGTTCAACGACGGTGCTGAGGTCTGGAACAACCAGACGGTGCAGACGAACGAGCCACCGGTGTTCACGTGGACCCCGAACCCGAACAAGCAGGTTCTCGGTAGCGCGGATGAGTCGGGCGATCTCGCTCACTCGGACATCAATGGTCTGGCGGTGTACCCGGGCCAGAAGCTCGAGTACTCGATCGGTGTTGACCTGCGGATTCCCACGGGTACTGCGCTCGGCGTCAAGAAGCTCGCCGTGAAGGATGTCTACGACCCGAAGTTCGCGCCGGACAAGGCCAGCGTCGAATTCTGGGACTCGCGTGACGCACTGAACCCGCGTCCGGTGCCGCGTAGTGCCTACAAGCTCACTTGGGACGATGCAACGCACTCGTTCACGGCTGAGTTCACGGATGCGTGGATTGCTGCAAATGTCAACGCAGCCGACGGCGCGTGGCTCAACAAGGGCTGGCTGACGGTTCGTTTCACTGGCAAGGTGCTTGACACTGCGCCGGCAGGTGGAACTGTCGTGAACCAGGCGTTCCAGATCATCAACGATGTGTCGACTCCGACTGAGATCCCTGTGGTGAACATCCCAGCGGTGACGCCAGACAAGGAAGACCTGTCGACCGACCTGGTGAACATCGACGGCAAGACGGTTGTTCAGGGTGATCACATCCTGTACCGCCTGACGCTCGACGGTGGCGCTTCGCGCGACAAGCTCGCCTACAACGTGCACAAGCTCGGCATGGTTGATGACTTCGATGAGCAGTACCTCGACCTCGCCACCGCGGGTGTCAAGGTTGTGAACCAGGCAACTGGCGCCGACGTCACTGACAAGTTCAACGTCCAGATCAAGGACGGCGTGCTCTACGTGTTCGCCAAGCAGGTTGACTCGACCGACGTGTACGGTCAGGCGCTGCCGGGTGACCCGCAGCCGAGCGACCTCAAGGCGTACGACGAGGCAAACATCGACCCGCTGAAGACTCCGATCATCGATCAGAGCCTCCTCGGTTCGAAGTACTGGATCATGATGGACACCACGGTCAAGCAGGAGAAGGATGGCTACGTCATCAAGAACCAGGCCGTGCAGAACATCGAGAACACCCGACTCGTGACGCGTATTGTCTCGAACCCGCTCAAGGACATCGACCCCACAAAGGACGTTGTTGTGAGCGAGCAGACGAAGGATGCCTCGATCAGCACCACTGAGGTGAAGCTGGACTCCACGTTCAACTACCGTCTCAACTCGTCGGAGCTTCCAGCGAACCGCGCCTATGGTGCGAAGAACTGGTCGATTTCCGACAAGTTCGATCGCATCCACGATCAGTACACCGGTGTGTGGGCGGTTTACGCGAACACGGATCTGTACGACGGTTCGACGAAGATTGCCGATAAGGGTGATCTGCTTGCGGACAGTGCTGGACACGAGCCGGTCGCTCTGCAGGGTCTGTTCAAGGTGACGTTCGATGAGGTGAGCTACTCCATCAAGGTGGAAGCGACTCAGAAGTATCTGGACCTCGTGAACAGCCGTGGTGACCTGGCACAGGCATTCTCGGTTTACACCCAGATTATTCGCATCGCACCGAACGACAAGATCTCAAACGTCGCAACGGAGAACTACAACACCGTTGACCGTGAGACCAACCTTGTTTGGACGAGCACGCCTCAGCACCCGGCGATCGATGTCGTCAAGTACACCCTCTCGGAGGGTCAGGACAAGGGTGACCGCGATACCGAGGACAAGGCGTTCCCAGTTGACCAGGCAACCATCAACAAGATGGCCGCCGACGTCTCGAAGAATGACCCGACCGCAGGTGTCAAGGTTGGCTTCCACATCACCAACACCGGTGACGTGCCACTCCAGCACGTCAAGGTCTCGGATGCTGTGAAGTCGGGCACGTACGGTGCCGTTGACCAGATCGTGTGCCAGGTTCCGCTGAGCGACGCGAAGCGGGCACTCCTTGGCGGCGATGCTGCGAACGCGCCGAAGACCGAAGCGGTTGCGGCCGCGCAGGTTGACACCTACCTCAAGGTCGGACAGAGCTTCGACTGTGAGGGTACGCTGCAGGGTCTCGCCAACGGGCAGCTCCACGGTGACACCGTGACTGCCTCGGGTGAGTCGCCCTACGTGACGACCTGCCCGGCTGGGATCACGGATGCCAACCACGACGGCCTGGATGATGTCACCGGTAAGCCTGGCATGGTTGACAACAACCACGATGGGATCGATGACGTCACCGGAGCGGGATGTGTGCCGGCTTGCCCAGCAACCATCACGGATGCCAATGGTGACGGCCTCGACGATGTGACGGGGCTGCCAGGTATGGTCGACGCCAACCATGACGGTCTCGATGACGTCACTGGGAAGGCGTGCGAGGTCGGTCACGTTCGAGTTGCCGCGTCGGACCCTTGGTTCGCCAAGGCTGTGGACGCGCCGCCTGCGGCTGTCCCGCCAGTCGGCGCTGTCGCTGGTGACCCGCTGTCGGCTCCGGGTGTGAACCCGTGGCTGATCGGTGGCGGTGCAGCTGCACTTCTTCTGGCTCTCGCGCTGGGTACGGGTCTTGCGCTCCGTGCTCGCCGCGGTGCTGGTGAAGCCTCACTCGCGGATTCGTTGCTCGGGAGCGACTCCGCTAAGTGACGATGAGTCCGGGGCTGTGACTTCTTCCCCCAGGTTGTGACACAGCCCCGGACTCATCCAAAACAAGAACCCCCGCAGAACTGTGCTTGACACAGACTGCGGGGGTTCTTTTGTGCGTTGGGTGGATGACAACTACCAACCGACGAGTTCGTAGATCGACTTCTGAAATTCGAAGGAACTCCCGGGTTCCGGCTGCTGGTAGGTCACGGTCACAAGCGAGTTCGCACCGAACTCGTCATCGGTGGGATTCAGTCGGAGCGTGGCTGACCCTGACGCATCCAGTTCTGCGCGAATGATGGTGCTTGGAGCCGAGGTCGCCGTCGCGCTGATGGTGAGCATCACTTGCTGGTAAGCGGTGCCGTTGATGGTGACATCGATCGCGTAGCGCTGATCCGACTCAGTCCAGACCGCTGCTGCGTTGACAGCGATCTGTGTCTGGGGGAGTACCGGGGCTCCGGGAAGCTCTGGGGTTGGGGATGGCCCTGGTGTAGGTGCAGCCGCAGGAGTCGGAGCCATCGTCGCCGGCGCAGCGACTGCTTGGTCGGTCGGCGGCGGTGTTGTTTCAGGCATGGGCGTTGGGTTTTGCGTCCGCGCAGGAGGCGTTTCCATTTCCGTCGTTGGTTGAGCGGTTGCCGTCGGCAAGACCTCCGGCCGCTGCGACGGCTTCATATTTGGCGTTGGACTTGCGCTGACTGTGTTGCTGCTCGAAGGTGCACGAGTTGGCTGAGGATCTTCCGATCCAGGTTGAGCTGCCTGTGTCGCGGGCACTGCGGGCACTACAACGGTCGGCGGCGCACTGGTCAGAACACGGCTGAGCGACATGTGTTGCTCAGACTCATGAACTCCGTCTTTGGAGCTCGCGTAGGTGCTGCTTTTGGTTGGTTGATCTGCGGCAACTGCGGTTCCGATCACTGCTCCACCGCCGATGACCAACACGGCGCTCACGGCTGCCGTGAGACTCCAGGTCGCTACCGCACTCGACGCCGCGCTGACTGCTGCGGTCATCCCTGCGCCAACGGCTGATGTAGTGCCAGCAACCGTCGTGGACACACTGCCGATAACTGCTGCGGTCGTGCCTGTTGATGCTGCGCTGCTACCCACACCACTGGCTGCTGACATTGCCACCACGCTCGAAGCTGAGCCGCTGGTTCCACTGAGGGCCAGTGCTCCAGCTGCTCCTCCGGCAAGCACCAATGGCAACACCACTGCAAGTCGGCTACTGGCGGTACGTGCTTCCTCGGCGACCCGGCTGCACGCGGTGCAGGATTCCAGATGCACCGCGATCTTCTTCCGGTCACGAGGTGATGCGCTGCCGCGGGTGTAACACCCAAGACGCTTCACAAACCAGGCACAAATACTTGACTCATCCATACTTCGCAGATGTGCTTGCACCCATTCCTCACGAAGTCCCTCTCGAGCACGCAGTGCCAGCTGAGCCACGGCGTGGGGTTTGATCCCCATGCGCTCAGCGACTTGTTGAGGTTTCATCTCGTACACCTCGGTGTACACCAACACCTGTTGCCAGCGTTCGGGCAACGCCCGGAACGCAGCAGATGTGAACGTCAGCTCACTCTGGCGATCGAGCTCCCTTTCACTGGAGCGAGGATCTGCGAGGAACTCGAGTTCATCAGATGCTTCTTCTTTTTGCTTGCGAGACCACTGAATCGCAATGTTGCGAACGGCCATCAACAGGTAGGCGCGGAAGGCGGTTCGCGGCCCTCCGCCTTCGGTGATCGCGAGGTACACCGATGCGAATGCTTCTTGAGCCAGATCCTCTGGATCGAATGAGCCGGTCACTTTGCGGGCTTCACGCTTTGCTGCGGTGTAGTGACGCTTCCACAGGAGCCCGTAGGCATCAGCATCTCCGGCGCGGGTCGCGTCGACGAGTTCGAGGTCACTTGGCGTGAAACGTGAAACGCTCGATGACTCGAGCGGTGTTACTTCTTGGGACATTGAGTGGTGCTGCCATTCTCGTTCGGGAGGGCGGTGCAACGAATCGTCACACACAAATACGAAACGATGCAAATCGTGACGGAGCGTTGCGCTAGGCTGGCAGCACCATGGTTACCCACACTGACGACTCAAATGGAGAGGTTGCCCACCGGATTGAACTCCGGATGCTGGCAACTTCGGTCCGGAGTATCGCGGAGCTCGCCCGACTCACCGATATGAACCGACCAACACTCAGCCAGAAGTTCAATGGTCTGCGTAAGTGGCAGATCGACGACTTGCGCCAGATCGCGGTCGTGCTGAACACGACGATTGCGTATCTGCTCGGCGACACGGAGGACCCGAATCCTGCGTCTGCTGACGACGAGACGATCTCGGTGCCCGTCGCAGAGCTGAAGCGACGGCTCAAGTTCCTCAACCTGGAAGAACGCTCGATTTTTTCTGGGGAATCTTCAGTAACTGGCGTCATAACAATCGAGGTGCGACGTCTCTTGCTTGAGGAACTTGCACTCGCGAACAACGTGCCGACCAAGTACCTCACTGAGTTCAACGACGAGCCAGAGGCGGATCGTGTGGAAGCTCAGATCGAGTTCATACGCGCCGTCGAGGCAGCGGGTGTAACCCGCATTGCTACCCGATCGCTTGGGGCGATGAGTGCCGCGGACTACCGAGCCTTGACCCGAGTGATCGCTTCTAGATAGCCGCCAACTTGCACTGCAGCACGTTGGCTGACGAAATTTGGTTGGTTCCAAATGAAGCAGATTCCGTGGGAGTCGAACATTGGGGCTCGGGAAAGAGCTGAGCGGCTCTTCAACGAATTGGACCTCGGGAGCGTGAAGTCAGCGTTCGAACTGACTCAACGCGTCGCCGAGGTCGTCGGGAAGCCCGTGCGCATCGAGAAGCATGACAATCTGGTGCTGTCGGCTACGACTGCACTCACGGTGGACTTCCCGGATTACGCAGCGGTGCTGTTGCGAGCTGGCGACAAGTTCTACTACCAGCTTCGTGCGCTGCATCATGAGTTCGGGCATTTGCTGTTCGGTCATCCTGGTTGCCCAGGTGAGCTGATTGACAGCGAGCTTCGCGGGATGTTCGCCGGCGGGCGGGTCTACGGGCGAATGTTGCTCACCGAACACGAGAGTTCGCCGCTGCTGAGTGAGCATGAACACGAAGCTGAAGCCGAGGCGATGGCTGATCTGCTTACTCGCGCGCTGCTGCGCCCGGAGTACCTCAACGATGAGCGGGTGTTCGGTTGAATCTCATCTACCTGGGGGTCATCTTCGGGATCGTTGTTGTGTTGGGTTGGCGACTTCCCAGCGCCATCCGAAACCGGGATTCGTGGTTGTCCTGGCTGTCGTTCATGCTCGCCATGTTGGCGATCATGACGTTGGGTCCAGTCGTGCCGTTGGAAACGATGGACGGGTGGTTCGGTGGCACCAATGTGATCTGGCTGGCGCAGTGCGTCTTTGCAATGTTCGCGTTCTGGGCCTTCGCTGAGGCGATCAAGCGAGTTGTCACAGATGGTTCGAAGAACCGAACATCTGCTGCGGTGCCATTGATGTTCTGCGTCGGCACGATCGTTACGTTCTTCGCAGAACCGAATCGCGCACCGACAACTGAGCACTTCTCGAGGATGCATGCCGACAGCCTCGGCATCATGACCAGCTCGTTGATCTACATGGCTGGCATGTGCTGGTCCGCCGTTGACATCATGCGCGGCTCTCAAGGACGAGCGTCTTTGGGGTATTTGTTTTTCCGGATCGGCGCCGGGTTTGTGATCCTCGGTTGCGGTGCAGAAGCCGCTGCGCTGATCGCCGATCACTGCGACTGGTTCGGTGTCGACGAGCACTCGATCTTGTACCAAGGCTTCGCCGCGTTCTTCTATCCAGGGGTGGCGATGATCGTCATTGGCGCCGCGGTATTCAAGGCGCAGCGCTGGCGCCGGGTTCGGCGAAGTCGATGGCTATTTGCGCAGCTCCGAGGGATCTTGGAGCAGAACGGTATCGTCGGTAGCTTCTTCGCAGGGGATCGCATTGACGCTTATGCGGTGTGGGGGTTGCTCGTTCGAGTGATGGATCACCGTATCCTCGGCAATGTTCGGTTGAGCTACCGCGAAGAGCAAGTGGTACTCCGGGCCGAGCAGTGGATTGAAGACAACATCCCGCAAATGCAGGATGCCATCGATGAAGGGAACTCGTGTGACTGTAGGACTTGTGATCGGGCTGGTCGTGGTTGCAGTGTTGTTGTCCCTGGCCCTGTGCGCGTTGCTCTTGGGCATCGCCCTGGTGCGCAAGGTGGCAACTTGGCGGATCAGCCGGCATGAGGACGTCGTCGCAGTCAGTGATGATCTGCTCTCGATCACGCTGAAGCGCACGACGGCAAGTGCTCAACCGGGTGTGTTCACGGTGCACTGGTTCGATGAGACTGGGAGGCGTTCCGTCGCCGAGATCGGTGAAATCGAAGCTGGCACTGACACTGACAGCACCGTGCAGCGCAAAATCCTGCGGGTCACCGGTGATGCTGCTTCGCTTGTGAACCAACGTGAGGTGCGCTGGGAAGGCGATGTGCATGTTGACCCAGCCGAGGTTGGACACTTCGAAGAGGTCGTGGTTGGGTCACCCGCAGGACCGTGCCCGGCATGGTTGTTCGGTGATGCGCGCGCTGACACGTGGGGGATTCACATCCACGGCATCCGGGCAGACCGGAATCACGCATTGCGGACGGTTCCAGTTGCAACTCAGGCGGGTCTCGCGAGTCTCGTGGTGTCGTACCGAGGTGACGGTGACGCCCCAGACGTTCGGAAGGGCACTGCGTCCCTCGGCAGCGCCGAGTGGATCGACGTTGATGCAGCAGTTCAGTACGCGGTGTCACGAGGCGCGAAGCGAATCGTGTTGTTCGGGTGGTCGATGGGCGCGAGCATCGCATTGTTGGTGGCCGAGCGATCGGAGCTCCGTTCGAAGATCGCCGGCCTGGTGTTGATCGCCCCCGCTACTGACTGGCGAAGCATCGTTGACTCGGGTGTCAAGCAGAAGCGTCTGCCAGGATTCGTAGCATCTCTGGCCAAGCTCATGCTCTCGAACCCCGCGCTGAGCAAAGTCGCTGGACTTGAGGTGCCGGTAGACCTTGATGCGCTCGACTGGGTGAGCGAGCCATCGCGCGGTCGACTCAAGGTGCCAACGTTGGTGATCCATTCATCCGGCGACAGCAACGTGCCGTTTACGCTCACTGAGCGGTTCATCGAAGCCCAGGGGACCTTCGCGACGCTCTTTGAGTCGGCGACGGCGGAGCATGCGCTCGAGTACAACGTCGATCCAGCAGCGTTTGATGCGCGGGTGCTTGAGCGTTTGCGCGGGATTCGGGAGAACGGCTTGTCTGCTCATCTCCGCTGACGTCTGACTTATCGGTGGGAGAAACAAGAACCCCCAGCGCTCGTTGCAGCTGCTTGATGCAGTGCTCGGAGCCCGGGGGTTCTTGCTGTTAGAGACGGGTGGAGATGAGCTCGGTGCTGAGATCTTCGAGATTGAGCACGACCGCGTTGCCGGTTGCACCGTCGGGCGCGAGCGCGAGTACACGGCGGCCGTCGCTGAAGTGTCGTTCGTCGTAGACATGCATGTGTCCGTGCATCAGCAACTTGGGCTGCACGGTTTGCCACACTGTCTCGACGCGTTCCCGCTGTGCCGCAGAGAGTGCATTCTCTTTGAACCGCACCCAGCTCGACTTGTTCGCCAAGATCTTCTGCACAGCCGGCACGGCGCTGACGGGGGAGTCATGCGTCAACATGATGTCCGCCTGGCCGCCTGAGATCGCAACCTCGACGTGCTTGTCGGTGATGCGTTCCTCGGGCCACCAGTCGATGCCCGGTGTACGCCACGGGGCATCCACCGACGCTGCACCACCGAGGGCCAACACGCGCTGGCCGCCAACGCTGAAACGGAACGGCCGCGGCAAGAACCAAACCGCTTCGCTGATGCGAGCGACTTCACCAGGAACGAGATCTTCCTCGATCTGCATCAACTGCGGCCACGGTTCGTGGTTCCCAGGGATGAACAGCACTCGATCGATGTTTGAACGCGCTGCTGTCCGATCGATGGTTTGTAGAAACTGCTCTGTCGGCCAGAAGTCACCAAGGTGCAGCACGGTGCGGATACTCGAGTCGTGGCTGACCATGGTTTGAAGCATGTGTTCAGCCCAAGTTGAGTTGCTGTGCCAGTCGCCGGCGACAAAGACGCGAGCGTCTGGGAGGTTCAAGTGGGGCGTGTGCTCGAAGATTTGCATCAGGCTGCGCCTTCCTCTGATGGACGATCGTGGGTGCGCACGAGTTCGCGGATTTGCTCAACGTGCTCCGGGGTGAGCCCCAATCGAAGCTGCGGCGAGATCATCGTTAGTTGGGGATGAGCGCCGAGAGTTTCCAGCACGTCGTCTGCGTCTTTGATGTCGTCATCGATCCAGAGCAGGTGTGCGGACGGATCGCTCGCGTGTGTACGAAGCCACCGGGAGACGGCTCGTTGTTTCCACCAGCCTGAGTAGCGGCCGTTGTATTCGGCCTCGGTTGCGAACTGCGGCCACTGCTGGCCAACTCCGATGAAGGGTGCAAGTTCATCAGCGGCATACAGCCGCCAACTCGAGTGCCAGAGGATCTGGACATCCGGGTTGGCGTCGAGTTCATGCAACAGCTGGATCACCGGCTCGGCAACGAACGTGCCAAACATGACCTTGACACTCCAGCGGTACTGGTCCTGGGGCCAGCAGTGGTATTCGGGCACGGGCTGTGCCGAAGTCAACCAATATGACAGCGACGTAGATCTCACGATAGATCGCATCGTGTTCGTGTGGTTGGCTGACGCTGCTTGGTTCACGACTGGCGAAATCACGCCGTCGATGTCGATTGCGATGGTGAGCATGTGGGGTTGCTTTCAGGAGACGAACTGAGGCTCCCACGACGGCGGTTGCCGCAGGAGCCTCGGTGCTTGGTGCTGTTCGGTTAGAACGTGAATTTAGTCAAGGGGTGCCTCCCTGAGCTGCGTGAGCATCTCATCGAGATCAATGCGTCCCTCGCCATATTCATAAATGATCCGCATGTCAGCTTCATCTGGTCGAGCACCCTCAAGATCCCAGCTGCCGATGATGTTGTTGATCGCTGCAGCGCGGAGTTCTACCGGGTCGTTGACCGGGTTTGGTGCCGGTCGCTGCGGCCGACTCGGGGGGATGATGTTGGGCATGTTAGAACTCCGGCTCATAGTCGTCGTCCAGGGACGTGTTGAAGCTAAACAGTTCGTCCCGATCGGCTGCGGGGAGAAGTTGCTTGAGGATGTTCGCCGCCGAAACCTGACGCGCTGCGAGGTTTGCAGCTTGCGTCGTTCTGGCTTCGTCCAGCAGCAAGCCTTCGCCACACATCGCCTGAACGACGGTCTTCACTGAACCCGATGCCTGAGACTCGAATCGGGCGATGTCTTCGAGGTCACGCGCCCTGGTGAATTCACCCCCGAGCTCGACGGCAGTCAACGCAGTATCTACAGCGATGATCTTGAGTCGAAGGAGTGTTTCTGGGGTCGCGACGTTGACTCGGAAGTGCGTCAAACTTGTTTCAAACGGCTGGAATGCCAGAGGTCCGGTGGCAGCCTCCATGTCGGAGAGTGTGGTTCCGGACAGCATGATGTCGTGATTGACCCAGCCTCGTCCGAGTCCGTATTGAACGCCGATGCGGTCAATGGTTTCCTGCCATTGGGTGGGTAGCGCCGCTCCGATGTAGTCAACGTCGGTGAGTTGGCTGAGGTTCTTCCGGACGCCTCGGATGATCAGCGCGTACCCACCCACAACGTTCAGTTCGACCGGTTCTTGACCCGGTGCGAGCGGGGGTAGTTCGCGGTCAAGCTCACGCAAGGCTGCAGTAATTACAGCGTCTTCCGGCAGGTTTGCTTCATTCATGGTTTGTCTGGCCTTTTTGATTGCTGTTTCGCGTGCGAACGAGGATGCCGGCTTTTAGGGCGACGGTGCGCAGCTTTGGCCGGGTGTTGAGGCGCTCGAGGATCATGTCAAGCCGCTTGGCGTCTAGAGTTCGCTTGCGACGTGCGATCCGGATCCACCGCAGGGTCGCGGCTGGGTCGAAGTCAAGACACTTATCAAGCCAGAACTCGAAAGCTTCGATGTCGGCGCTTGGTTCCAGGTGCTTGGCGTAGATCGCGAAGGTGATTGCGTCCTGGATCTGGTTGCCTGTGCGCTTGGGTGCGCTCATAGGTTCCTCCGCTGGGGTTGGTGAGGGTTTCGTTGGGGTGCGGTGTCAGTTGTGCTCGAATCAATTTTACCTGATCAGTGGCAGAAAAACTGGTTAAAAACAAGCAAACAGCGGTTGCAAATGGGTGTGTTTACTCACTCGTTTCGGCAAGCCAGTGATGAATGTCGCCGAGGTCGACGAGGCGCCGCCAAGCGTCCCACGAGACGCACAGTTCGCGACCGGTGACTGAGCCATCGGTTGGGTGTTGATGGTGGGTGTGCCCGTGGATGAGACGCTGTCCCTCATCGGGCAAGCGGAACTGGGTGTAGCGGGCTTCGCCGCGACCAGGGCCATCGCCTTGAGATAGGTACGGGTAGTGCGAGAGGAGCACAACCTTGCCGTTGAGGCGGATGCGACCAAAGTCGGCGATGTGCTCGAACACTTCCCGGAACAGCCCAGTGTTCGGCGAGAACTGCCGGTGGATGCCGGCAACACTGTCGTGGTTACCCGCGATGAGGCGCTTTTTGCCGGGAAGGGTGCTCAGGATGTTGAGAGCGCTGCGCTCAGCGGCACGGCCGCCGGCACTGAGGTCGCCGAGCACCCAGACAGTGTCTTCTGGGTTGACTTGACGTTCCCAGGCGCGCACGATCGCCATGTCGTGCGAATCAGTGTTGTCGAAGCCGCGGATTGCGGCGACTTTCTCGTGACCGAAGTGCAGGTCGCTGATGAATTTGGTTGCAGGCATGGCGCTTGCTCCGTTCGTAGGTGGAAAACTCAGTAGGGAAGCCGAAGGCCCTCTGTCTGGGAGACGAGGGCCTTCAGGGGATGTCGCGCGGAACTAGAACTCGGGTTCTCGTCCTGGGTTGTCTTCGCTTGGCGGGGTAGATTCAATCGGTTCCGACTTCGGTGTTCGAGTCGATGGTTGAGGTTGGGGCCGGATCACTGCATCGACCGCGAGGGCTTCGTACGATGAACGACCATCCGGGAGCTCGATCGAATCCTCGCCATAGATCTCGTACGCGATGTCAACGAGTTCGGTTGCGTTGCTGATACCAAGGTCCTTGGCGATGATACGCAAGTCATAGATGTCTTGGGCACGCCCTGCCGCCAACTTCATCGCCGCGAGCTCGCGGTTGGTAGCAACGCTGACAGTGTTGTCCGACTGAGCAACACGAATCCACGCTGCACCGTTGCTGTTCATCCAGTTTCGAGGGAGTCGGTACTGATCTGCCATCTCAACGATGATCGCGTCGATATCAGGTCTTGGTTCGTATAGTGCGTCGATGTCGCTTGTCAGTCGAACCCGTTCGTTCGGGTACCGAAGCGCCATTGCCGCTCCACCGGCAATCCGAATGTGGCCGTTGATCCCGCGTGCAGCCATGCGCTGAGTCAGATCCTCAAGGAGTGCTTTGATCTGTTCGGCGTTGAGTTGAATATTGTCGCTCATGCTCGGCTCAACGTTCGTGCGTCGATCATGATGTTCAGCTTGCGGAACCGTTCTGGGGTCGTCGCCTTCGCACGGTCGCGTAATGACTTGAACTCACCGAACGTGTACCAGGCTCGGGGGAGCTTCTGGGGCTGAGCCCAGGTCGGGCGGGTACCTGTTGACTCTTGAATAGCGTCGCCGATCTCGGCACGGAACAGTTGCTCCCACCGCTGATCGCAAAGCTCTGAGGGCCGACGCTCGAGCGCGCCGGAGTTGAATTCAGTGCCGTACAGCCGGATCATTTGGGCCGTCTTCGTGAGTGCCCGGATAGCGAATGCGTAATCGTGCTCCTGCAGCGCCTGGTTGATCTCGTTGGTTGCGTGTTCCGGCCAGTACGCGGCATAAGCATCAGCCTGGGGAGCGTCAAGACTCAGCTGTCGATCGAGCGTATCAAGAACGCGCTGCAGGGTGTCGATCTGGATGGTGCCGAGTCGTTCGGAGCGCTCAAGGTGCGAGATCCCTCCTGCTGTGATGCCGAGACGTTCAGCAAGCTGCGCACCGGTGAGTCCGGCGCGCTTGCGACTGGTTCGGATCAGATCGGACATGCACTCAGTGTACCTGTAACTAATATTTGTACCCAATGGATTCTCGCCTCCGATGGTCGAAGATGCGCGAAAAAGGCCCCGACTGGGTGTGCGGGGACCTCGATCGCGTTGTCGTTTGGTCTAGAACTCAGGCGCTGGCTCTTCATTGCCGGGTTGATCGGGCTCGACGACAACGAAAGAGACCACATCGTTCTGTTCGCGAACGAAGGTTCCGACCATGCGACCGTCTTGGTACGCGTGGATCTCAGATGAACGACTCATCTTCGGTATCCTTCCGTGTCGTTGGGGGTTCGACATCCTGGCGAATGGCGCCAGACTCATCGAACGCCCACTGCGGATATGTCGGTATCGAGCGAGCTTCGACTCCGAGCACGGAGAGGATCCGCACTGTCGCCGGAATCTCCGCCCGGGGGCGGCCGGCTTCAAGTTCCGTGACCACCAGTTCAGTCGTCTCGGCAAGCGCTGCGACCTCATTAACGGTGAGTTGCTTCAGGGCGCGAGCTTCCCGAAGAATCTCACCGAGGCGCTCGAAGGTGTGGATGAAGGGTCGAGGTTCCATCTGCGAACTCCTTTCGGTGTCGGGTGTCCAGGTAAGCGTTTAGTTCATTGTCGCGGGTATCGGCTAGTGCGTTGCAGAACCAGACGACCAGATCAGGCTCAAGGCACCGTATTTCCACCCGGTAGCGAGTTCCGTCGAGCTGTAGTACGGGGCACTCGGGTCAGAACCGTAGATGGTCCAGGAACCGTCGTGGGTCTTGAAGAACACCACTGGGGCGAGTTGGTCCGGTGTCGTAGCCAACACCAGGGCGCCTGCAGGCAGCATTTCGAGGTCTTCGAGTCGAAGAATCGAGCCCCGATGCGTCTGCCGGAACAACCAGCGATCAAACGCCTGTTCGTGCACGCCAGCAGTCGCTGCATCCCCGTTGGCACGCAGCGCGCGAGCGTAGGTCTCCCGCACCTGCTGGGTGCTCGGGGTGCTGAGTTGGTCGGTCATGGTCTTGATTCTTTCGGCTAGCGCAAGATTCGCGCATGCAGTGTTTTTTGTTCAGCGATCTCTCGAGCGAGTTCGCGTTGCTCGCGACGTCGTTGGGTGCGTTTGTCGGTTCCGGCTTCGGCGCAGTCCGGGCCGGGTGGCTGCGCTTTGCAGCCGGGGCAAACGGGTGGGCTCATCTTTGAGAGCATCCGAGCCATGTCAGTCTCCGTTCTGGGTGTGCATGACGCCTACTTCGTGACGCACTGTTTTTCGTAGTCGGGGTACGGCATTGGGTACCAGGAGTTTCCAATCCGCGTCATCACTGTGTGGTGGCCGACGACAACTTGCTGCATGGTGCCGTGCTTCGCGGCACAGTCTTGCTCGGCCTGGGTGGGAGGAACCGGAGGAAGGATCGAGGTGATGACGAAGATTAACGTCAATGGAAGAACGAACCCGCCCAGTACAAGCAGGGTTACCTTGAGTGCTAGTGGCATGGGCTTTGATTCAGACATGTTTGTTCCTTCGATGGGTTAAGATCTGGGATCAGCTCTCCCAGCGGACTTCTTGGTTGCAGCACTCGAACTGCTTGTGTCGCTTCGCATGCCGGCACGGCGACACCGCGGTACCGCGGCTGGAGAGTTCACCGTCTCGCTTGGGTGCTGCATACACCGTGTTGTTCAGCGGGTGCGGAATCGTATGGGTTGACGCGAGCTTCGCGATCATTGGGTTCCGGCGCCGCTTGTCGGCGTCGTACAGGTCTGCGAGCACGAAGGTCTGCTCTGGTTGCGGCAGGATCTCGATCTCATCGAGGCCGACCCAGAAGCGATCACGCTGGCTGTCGAACGAAACCATCACGCGAGGGTCGTTGCGAACGATCGCGTAGCGCACGACGGTGCCCAAGGTGCCAGCAGGTGCGCCGGCAAAGTTCATGAAGTATTGGTCGTTGACCAGCAACCGGAATCGGGTGCCGGCGTGGATCGCGATCGGTGCTTCCCGGTCAATGGTCGGTGCGGTGATGGTCACGGTGTTCTCCTTCAAAAAAGTGCTCTCAGCTGCCTTCGGCAGCGAGGTTGTCCACAGGTAGTCCCGCAGCCGGTTTCCCGGCTGTGTTGTTCCTCTGTTCGTGCGGTGTTCATCTGTTGCGTTGTTACTGCGCGGGTAGTGCACGGTTTGTGCTCAAACTGTGTGCAAACGGTGTTTGAACTTGTAACGATACCGCGATACGCTCATATACAAGCAGAAAACGAATCTGCGAGTGATGATTCTCGACAGGAGTTTCCCCGATGACTGCCGCTTCAAATGCGACGAAGAAGACTGCGCCCGTGCGCGCGGCCCAAGCTCCAGCCCACCGATTTACGTTGCGTGTTCCGTTGGCGGACACCAGCACCGAGGCGTGGTGGTTGGCTCAAGACGACCCATCTGCGTCGGTGCGAAGTCTCATCCGCGATGAGATCATGCGCAACGGGCTGACTGACACCGTCAATCGCCCAGTGACGCAACTTCCACGACGCGGTCGACCGCCTCTGAGCGATGTCTACTCGGGTGAGCACGAGACCGATGAGATCGACACGTCTCGAGTTGCAGCGCCGTCGGCTCCAGAAGTTGCGCCTGCCGTGACTGCGCCGGTTACTGCGCCAGCACCTGCGCCTGTAACTCAGTCCAGTCCGGAATCTGAGCCTGCCGAGTCTGGTTCGCCGGCGCAGCACGCTGCTCCATTCCAGTACGACATGGACGACATCTTCGGCCACAACGGCTAGTGCCGGGCCTGATTCACTTCCCGACCAACATTCATTCCCAACTCTGACCAAAAGGAGCACTGCTTCATGTCCATCAAGATCAACCTCAATGGCGGGCTCGACATCGGCAACGGTTACGTCAAGGCCGTGATCGAGAACCCTGCGCTTGCCTCTGACCAGGCACGCGACATCATCGACATGCCATCGAGCGTGTCGGTGCTTACTCGTCCGAATCAGTTGCCGTTGCCGGATGCTGAGGCGCAGTCAGTGCTGTTCAACGCTGACGAGGACTTCTACAACCAGCTCGATGTGACGTTCGGGTCGGCCCTCGTGCCGGACTCGTACCGTCGTCTGTTCGGGCTTCGGTCGCTTACTGCTGACGGTGCGTTCGAGGAGTTTGACACGGTCGGTCGAGCGAGCAAGGCGAAGCAGCCGTTGTCGAAGGCGCTGGTGCTCGGCCTGTTCGCCGCGAAGGCGCTGCGTGACTACGTGCGTACGAACGGGGTACTTCCCGAGGACGAACTTCATGTCTCGGCCCGTGCTGCACTGGCGCTGCCGATTTCGGAGTTCCTCCGTCACCGCGAGAGCTATGCCGCGGAGTTCGTCAACGGCGGTCGTTCGCACCTGGTTGTGATCGAGAACTTCGAGTCGAAGGTCACGGTGAAGATTGTCTTCACCGACGTTCAGGTGCTTGCAGAGGGTGCGAGTGCTCAGTACGCGATCGCTGGCAAGGGCGCGCAGTTGATTGACGTGATGCTCAAGGACGTGCGTTCCCACGGCGTGGCACTCGAGGGCATCACCGCGCAAGACATTCTTGCGGCAACGAACACCATCGGGATCGATCTCGGAGAGGGAACGTGCAACTTCGCTGTGTTCTCGAACGGTAAGTTCAACGTCGACGCATCGCAGACCTTTGGTAAGGGCTACGGGACTGTGCTGGTCAATGCGATCAAGGCGATGGAAGACCAAGGCATCGAGTCTGGCTTCTCTTCGCGGAAGGAACTCGCAGCGTTCCTGCAGCGGGAGCCGTCGGCGCTCAAGCGAGGGTTCTACAACCGCGTGAAGCAGTTCGTCGAGCAGGAGGCCCGTTTCTTCGCTGAAGAAGTGGCAGAAAAGCTCGGGAGCGTGCTGCGCACCGTGGGCGCAGTCACTGAAGTGGCATTCGTCTACGGCGGCGGATCGGGTGCGATCAAGGATGTGCTTTACCCCGCACTCCTGGCGAAGGTTGCCGAAATGAACTCGATCAGCGAGTTCCCGGTGCTGTATCTGGATGCGAAGTACTCGCGTCAGCTGAACCGCGAGGGGTTGTTTATCGCAACCAAGGCGGTTGAGGCTCGCGCGGTGAAGTCAAAGGAAGCGGCGTAGTCATGTCAACCACGCCTTATGTGTTGCCGGGCTGGGACACACCAACTGCTCCGTCAGTGGTGAAGTCTCCAGCCCGGAGCGCGGTTTCGCGGAAGCCGGTGAAGCAAAAGCGGCGGTTCGGCACCTTGGTCCGAGTGCTCGGCGTCATCATGGTGGTGGAACTGCTGGCCGTCGGCGGTGCGTTGGTGTATCTCGGCATTTCGCAGCAGGGTTCCGTTCCGGATGCGCCGGTGCCGGCGCACGACGTGAGTGCACCAAACGCACCTGTCACCGGTGCCACCGGTGAAGCGATGGTCGACACCAACGCTGGCCCAATGTCGGTTGAAAAGATGCAGCCGCTGCACTACTTCATTCCTGCGTTGGGGGTCTACTCCGAGATCGTGCCGATGACGGGCTTCACCCCAAGTCGCTACTCGGGGTTTGACTCGCTGAAGATCCCGAGTGATCCGAGCAAGTCAGCTTGGTACGAGAAGGGTGGCGCGTTGGCGGACAACGGCCCGGGAACCTCGGGCACGACGCTGTTGGCCTCGCACATCACGAGCGAGAACAAGTGGGGTGTGCTCAAGCAGCTGTACACGCTGAAGGGCGGGGAGTTGATCTACGTCAAGGACGCTGCCGGGAAGCTCTCGGTGTGGAAGGTCAGTGAGCTCACGACCAAGCTGCACACGGAGTTTCCGCAGGAGTACTTCAAAGCAGATGGCGCACGGCAGTTGGTGGTCACGACTTGTGGCGAATACAGCGCCAAGATCGGCCATTACACGAAGAACATCTTCGCGATCGCCGAGCCAGTAGATCCGACGACGAAGCAGCCGTTCGCAGCACCGACGGCCCCTGTAGCGACGCCAAGTGCAACGCGGGCTCCGTGACGCACACAGATATAGGAGAGGTGCGAAATGAAGATCATCATGATTCGCCAGGATGGCCTGCTCTGCCCGGCTTTCGTGTGTTGCGCCTGTGACAAGGTGATCGAACCACAGCATCCCGGTGGGGTTGCGTGTTGGTCTGACGATTCGTCCGAGGTGCGGGTGTTCCACAAGGGGCGCTGCGACGACAAGTCTCTACCTCTGAGCATCGAAGTGAGTAATCTCGCTGAGTTTCTGCGAAACCGTCACGCTCACAGCGGTGTCGAACTTGAGGTAGCCAGACAACAACAGAAGCCGGCTTCGTAACGCATGCCTATATGAGAGGTACGGAATGTTCAACGATCACGCACCGGAAGGAGTCATCGTGACCGCAACCGCAACAGCAACACTGAACCTGGGCGGCACGGCGCTGTCGCTGGACCTGGTGACGGAGAGCAACGCGATCCTCGGGAAGCGTGGCTCCGGAAAGACTACAGCTGGCATCGTGTTGTTCGAGGAGATCTTCGGGCACGGAGTTCCCGTTGTGTCGATCGATCCGAAGGGCGATCACTGGGGACTTCGTGCTGGTGCTGACGGGTCACCGAACGGTGGTCTTGCTGTCGCGGTATTCGGTGGCCTCCATGGCGATATTCCGCTGGAAGCAGATGCTGGCGCGTTCGTCGCTGACTTGCTCCGCGAGAAGAGCATCTCCGCGGTGCTTGATGTGTCGGAGTTCAGCTCCGGTGAGCGCCGACGGTTTTTGACCGCGTTCGTTGATCGTTTGTATCGGCGGCCGGAGCGTGAGCCGATGCATCTCCTGATTGAGGAAGCTCACGAACTCGTCCCGCAGCGTGTTGACGCCGGCGACGCTGCCATGGTCG
Organism: Candidatus Lumbricidiphila sp.; assembly: GCA_035764905.1. Classification (GTDB taxonomy): domain Bacteria; phylum Actinomycetota; class Actinomycetes; order Actinomycetales; family Microbacteriaceae; genus Agromyces. The sequence goes on from DASTYN010000005.1 coordinate 466,895, forward strand.
GCGCGTTCGAGCGACTGGTGAAGCTGGGTCGATTCAAGGGCATCGGGGTCACGATGTTGTCCCAGCGAAGCGCCTCGTTGAACAAGAACGTGCTGACTCAGGTAGACAACCTGTTCATGATGCGAACTGTGTCGCCGCAAGACCGAGCAGCGGTGAAGGCGTGGATTGACACGCATGCTGAGTCATCCGCGATCATCGACAGTCTGCCGAAGCTTGCGACGGGGGAGTGTTGGCTCTGGCAGCCAGAACACGGGGAACCAGTGCAGTTCCGGTTTCGTCTCAGGTCTACCTACGACGCTGGCACGACGCCTCGGGTCGGACAGGCGCCGCGCCCGAGTGCGGTACTCACTCAGATCGACCTCGCCGACATCCGAGCAGCAATGTCAGAGACTCCAGTGCGTGCATCGGAGAGCGATCCGAAGAAGTTGCGCGAGCTGATCGCATCTCAGAAGAAGCAGATCGAGCAGCTGACCGTCTCTCTTCCGGCGCCGGCGCCGGTACCAGTTGAGGTGCGCGTCGAAGTGGCCGTACCTGTGTTGCCCGAGGCGGTGAGCAGCGGCCGGCTTCGCGATGTGGAAGCGCAGGTGGAGAGTTTGCTCGAGCAGCTGGGTGCGCTTCAGGCTGAGATCTCTGGGTTCACCGCTGCGGTGCTGGAAGTTGAATCAGGTCTGGCTGCGGCGAAAGTTCCTGTGCCGCTTCCTGTTCCCGTGCAGAGTGCTTCGTCACCTGCGCGGGTGGCAAGTTCGGTGCCACGAGTTCCATCGAGCCGAGATCAGAACACCAAGCTTCGTGCGGGTGCGGTTCGCATGGTCGAGTCGCTTGGTCGGATGCAGCCGTTGCGGCTCACCAAGTCTCAGTGGGGCATGGTCTCAGGGCTGAAGACGTCGGGAGGTACGTGGTCGACGTATCTGAGTGATCTGCGACGACTGGCGTTTATCGATGAGAACGCGGCGGGATTCACGCTTACTGATGCCGGGTTCGATTTCCTTGGCGGCCGGCCAGCGCCCATGACAGCAACAGAGCTGCAGTCTCACTACCGGCAGATTCTGCGAGCCGGTGCTGCACGAATGCTTGACGCGATCATGGACGTGTACCCGTTTGCGATCTCGAAAAGTGAGCTCGGTGAGGCAGTTGGCATCGCAACAAGCGGCGGCACGTTCTCGACGTATCTCAGCGACCTCACCCGGAACGGTCTCATCGACAAGCAGAGCGACGGGCTGTTTCGGGCAACGGACATCCTCATGAACGGCGCTGAGCAGTAGTCTCGACGCATCAATCTTAGAACAGAACGGAAACCGATGAGCAGCAATGCTGAAGTGACCAGCGCCGCAAAAGCGCTTGCTGGAGAGGCTGCCGCGCTTCATGAGCAGCTTCAAGGCGTAAGGAGCCGTCTGCAGGAAGCGCTTCTGTTCGCATCAGCACTCAATAGCATGGTCACTGAACTCAATAGCAACATGACTGAGACACAACAGATCGATCTGCGAGAAGATGTGAACCAAGCCCATCAGGCATTGGAGACTAGCCTCGGAGACCTGAAGACTGCAGCTTCCTCGTTAGACGATGCGCTTCGTGCGGTCGGTTCATCCGGGTACGGTTTGGCGAACTGCGGATCACCGCGTAAGTAGGGCATACCTGTCACGAGCTCAGGCTCAACCGAGTCGTAGGGTTGATGTTTAACCCTGCTTCCGGCTAGCGAAGGTGAGCGCCCATGCGACACGATAACCCGTTTGATAACCCGGAGAAGGATCTTCCACCGATGCCGGCGGCTGGCACAACGTATGACTGTCACGGGTTCCCGGATCGACCAGTGAGCGATCTTGATCTCTTGGCGTTCTTCCGGGAACGTGCCGGCCGCGAGGTTGTGGACGAGCAGATCGCGGTACTTGGTTCAGACCGGGTGTTCGCCCAGATGCAACGTGCGCATCAGTCGCACCTCACAGCCCTGGCACTCACACCCGAAGAACTGCATCAACGTGCTGAGCTGATTGAGTCGCTGATGCTCGAGTTAGGGGTGCCTACCCTCGGAGCTACCGACGATACTCGGACCGACGTTGACCGCGTTCAGATGTTGATTCACGTGGTTCGTGGACTTGCGGATCGAGTCGCAGAGCAAATGCTTCGGGACGAAGCAATGAGGTACGCCGAGCCTGAGTACGGCGACTGATTGGATCGATTCGTCGTTGGGAGCATTGCGGGCACGAATCGCATGAAGACAAGGGGATAGCAACAGTACTTGTTGGCGTAAAGTGAGAGTCAGCTGGGAATTCCCAGTCGATTCACTACGCGAAGGGTTGACCCCACATGACTCTCATAGACCGCACTACTCACATGCCCAAACGTCGACTCCGGCGGGCAGCGCTTGCCAGCGTTTGCACTGCCACAGTCGCGGTTGGGCTGTTCGCCGCTGGCGCCCCGGCGGCGAACGCTGTGATCGCTGATGGAGCCCAGCAAACCCTGGTTGTGCTGACGAAGTTCCCAAGCGAGCAGTGGACTGGCGGCGTGAGCACGCACATCACGGTTGACCAGGCACGGGCGAATGTGTTCGATGGTGCCGATTCGGCCAACGCAATGTTCAAAGAAATGTCAGGTGGTCGCGTATCTCTCGCTGGAGTTGTGGCCCCGGCGATTGTTGACATGACTGACGCAGCCGCGGGTTGCAAAACCGGTGAGCTGGTGAGGCAGGCCCGGGCCGGGGCACAGGCACAGGGCATCGACGTTTCGAAGTACCCTCGCACGATCGTGTACACAAGCAAGGGCGCTGGCTGTAACGGCGGCATCGGAACGAGCGGCACTGGTGTCGGCGGATACGTGCAAATGGACTGGTACATGGGTGGCGCGTCAATGGTGCATGAGATCGGTCACAACTTCGGGCTGTCGCACTCTGGCTTGATGCGTTGCAAGGACTCCGCTGGCAACGAGGTGCCGCTGTACCAGAGCGGGTACGACGCACCGAACGGGGAACCGTCATCGTGCGGCAGTGATGTTTACGGTGACCCGTACGACCCGATGGGTGCTGGAGATCTCAGGTCTTGGTTCAGCGCACCCCACCTGTACCAGCTGGGGTGGTTGAGCTCCGCGCAGGCCACGACGGTCACTGAGAACGGTGTGTACACCCTCAACGCGCTCGAAGACAACGGTGCTGGTCGGCGTGCGCTTCGCCTGCCAATCAACCCGAACGGTGCCGAGATTTGGATCGAGCACCGTGCGTCGCTTCCGCAGAACCGCTTTGACCAGTTCGGCACCGACCAGGTCACCCAGGGTGTTTCGCTGCGACTGTCAACGAACGCCAGCGGCATGACCCGACTGTTGAACATGAACCCAACGGGTGCTCACAACTCACAGTTGAACGTTGGGCAGAGCTGGACGTACCCGGGAGTTGCAACGGTCAAGCTGCTCAGCATCGACGCGGCAACGAACACTGCCCAGGTGCAGATCACCAAAGATCCAATGATCACCACCGACAAGACCCTCCCTGACGCGGTCGCCGGGTCAGCGTACTCGACGCAGCTCACCGAGCGTGGCGGCACCCCAGCGTTTGGTTGGTCGATTGATTCGGGCGCGCTGCCGGCCGGCATGACGCTATCGACCGATGGTGTCATTTCGGGTACCCCGACCACGCCAGGCACCTACCAGGTGAAGGTTCGTCTGCGCGATGCGGCCGCACAGAAAGACTGGCGTCTGTTCACCATCACGGTAAAGGCCCCGGTCGGGTTCGTCACGGCGAAGGCACTTCCGGGTGCGACGGCGGGTACCGCGTATTCAACGAAGATCGAAGCCGCGGGCGGTTCAGGGTCGTACTCCTGGTGGCTGGCAGACGGTGCGCTCCCGGCCGGGCTCAGCCTGACTGGTGCGACCAGCACCTCGATCAACGTCACGGGCACCCCGACCACGCCTGGCACGTACACGTTCAAGCTCCGCGTGAATGACAACGGCACCTACGCTTACCGCACGTTCACGATCGTCGTGTCGTAGTCAGGGTCGATCATGATTCGAAACCCCCGGTGCATCGTCTCCGGGGGTTTCGTTTTGCGCGCTGAGCTTGGAGGGCAAGCGTATAGCGATAATGTTCCTTATCGCACATACGTTGCCGAAATGGGGTCGCGATGGATCTGGAGCGTCTGAATCCGCCGATTGGAGCACCACGGGTGCGCAAAGGAGCAGTCGAGCGCGCACTTGTGGATTCACGAGCGTTGACTCCAGAGTTCGTGCATCGGACGGTCGCGTTGTCGTTGGCGCGAGGTTCGGACAAGACCGCGATGCTTCGGCTTGAGCGACTTGCTCGGGTGGTTATGCAAGCAGATGCTCGGATCACCGATCCGATGGATGTCTGGAGCGCTGACTGGACCGCGTTGCCGGCGCAAGCCTTCGAGGTGCTCGACCGGAGCATCAAGCAGCACTGGGGGAGTGTCGCCACTCGGAACGCGATGCGGGACTCAGTGCGAGCTGTGCTTCGTGAGTCGCTTCATGCTGGGTTGCTCACTCATGACCGGGCGACTCCGTTGTTGAATGCGATGCGTCCGGAGAAGGCAGTCAAAGATGCCGAGAAACAAGCCCGCGGTCATGTGCAGCCAGATCGAGTGCGCGAGGTGTTCCATCAGCTCGCGTTAGATCGATCGCCGACGGCGAGGCGCGATGCTGCGCTGGTGGCGCTGCTTGTTGGCGCAGGGCTCCGGCGCGATGAGGCATGCAGTCTTGGAATGGATGCGCTTGATGCCCAGCGTGATCGAATCACGGTTCAGGGTAAAGGCGGCGTCGTGCGCGATGTGCCGTTGGCTCCGGGTGTCCGCAGAGCGATCGGCGCCTGGCTTCGTGCTCGCGGGGACGAGCCGGGATGGCTCCTCACGCCGTTGACAAAGCGCGTGCCTCGGCACGCGATCGCAGCTTCACGGTTGTCCACGAACACGGTTGCGCAGATCGTGTCTCGACGTTTCGGCGCCGACGTGCAGCCTCACGATTTGCGGCGTACGTTCGCCGGTAATCTGCTCGCATCGGGAGTAGATCTCTCAGTTGTGAGCAAACTGCTCGGGCATGCGAATCCAGCGACGACAGCCGGCTATGACCGGCGCGGGTTTTCGGCGAGGCAAGCCGCTGTCGATGGGCTCAACGTTCCGTTTGAGGACGAGATCGACGAGCAGTAGAGGGGAGCGGCTAGCTGGCTCCGCGCTCCAAGTTCCGTTCGCGGGCTTGCTCGTACCAGCCTTGAACAACGACGAGGGCATCGTCGAGGGAGTCAAAGTGACATACCCGGGCGGCACTGAACACGCTGCTGTAGATGACGACTGCTTCGATCTGCGGCGCGTTCGGTGGTGTTGACTGGTGATCCTTGCGCCACCAGAAGTTTCCGAACTCGAGGCGAATGGTTGCTTCGGCCGACTTGTAGTTCGCCGACTCGCCTTCGAAGTGGTGCATGTATGCGAGGTCAAGGAGCAGGCTCAGCTCGCGCAGCTTGGTCAGATCTTTTTCGTCCATTGGCAGGGTTGACCTCGTATCGGGCGCATCCCAGCGGCAGTGACCAAGTGCGCAGGTGTGGAGGACGCAGTAGGCGTTGCAGCGTCGTTTGAGGTTACCCGATTTGGCTCGTGGTTGGGTTGGCATGTTTGATCTGGCGCGAGTGTTGAGCTCAACCAAAAGCAAAAGACACCGGCTCTGCGTCAGGTGCAGAACCGGTGTCTTGCTGTTTTCAATCAGAGGCCGTCGACCGCATGGTCGTAGAGCCGGGGCGAGGTGCGAGTTTCCGGCGGTTCCACGAGTTTGAGCATTGGCTTCGCTGGGTCGGAGACGCTGCCGGCGAGAACTTCAGTTTCAGCGTCGTCGGCAACCAGGTGCCGCTGCGCCAGGATCCAGTAGATCAAGCCGACGGCACTGAAGATCAGCAGGAGCAGCGCCCAGGTGTCGAACGAACTCATCGAGAGGTGGGACAAGGTTTCACTACTCCTTATATATAGGGGTCGTTGCAAGTTGGGTCAGCGGTGCTGGTTGCGCGGGTGTAGTGCAGAGCCAGTTCGCGGGAATGACGAAGACCCCGCTGCAGCCGACGGTTCAGGTCGCGGCGCAGCGGGGTCTTGTCTTCTCTATTCAGTTAGGTATTCAGTTGTGCCCGTTGGTCGCAGTGCCGTACTCGGGGATTCTCGGAGATGCTCGTCGAGCGAGTGGCCGCTGAATCTACGGTTGCGAACGGGGTGTTTCGAGAGCTCACGGGTGTGCTCGGTGTTTGGTCCAGGTTGAATGACCCTCCCACTCACCTCTCCTCGTAGTTATGCCGGGGAGCCGGGGAGGGTCATTCGCGTCTGTGACTAGTTACCGAACGGGTCAGTGCTCTCGTAGTTCACGCCGGCGCGGGCTGCCGCGATCTCGGCTTCGAGCGCAGCAATGTGCGCAGCAGCTGGGTCAACAGCCTCGCTCTGAGCGCCCTTGACGGCGTTCTCAGCGGCACGCTTCTCGGTGACCGACTTCGGCTCGAGGAACGTCGGGAAGCCCTCGACGACGAGCTTGTTCGGGTAGACCGTCTTGCCATCGCCATCGGTGTACGGCTTCGCGTCAACGCGGAAGAACACCTCGATCAAGTCACCCTTGTGCACGCGGTCCCAGCCGCCGGCCGAGTTGCCAGCGCCGACGAACGACTCGATCTGGATGAAGTTGGTCTGTACCTTCTTGTCTGGACCCGACTTGAAGTTGTCCTCCACCGCGAGGGTGATGAGGAGCTTCTTCGAGCCGTCCTTGTTGTCAAACGACTTGACTTCCTGGGCGAGGCGGCCGGTGAGCTTTCCGAAGTTGCTTGGGTTCGTCATGTGATTTCTGCTTTCTCGAGAGAGATGGATGTGTAGACGCCGCACGGTTGTGGGCGACTGTCGTTATGAAGTTCTCTTCGGAGGAACGTGTTTCGGTCTGCTCTTCCGCCTTCACTCCTGGGGCGGCTCTGCTGCCCGGAGTTTTGGTTCTTTGTCGGCTCATGCTGTGTAGTCATGAGTCCGGTTGCTCTTCCTGGTTTTCAGTCGTTGCACGACTGTCCCCGAGGCGGCGCTGCCGCCTGGGCTCTTTGCTACCTGGTTAGTTCGCCGCAAACACCTCTGGGAACTCATCGCGGATGAAGTTCTCGGTCTCGGTTTCGTCAACGCTGAAGAGGTGTGGGAAGTGCCACTGCACGACTGCAACTTCGGCTTCACCGACGTAGCTGCCATCGCTGTTGCGAAGGGCCGGCTTGATCTCGGCGTTGCACTCTGGGGTGAGCTGGATGCCGAATATGTCGCCGGGACCGGTGAACGCAGTGATGCCGGATTCAAGGTCCACCAGCACCGCGGCTGACTTCCACGGAAGTTCTGGTTCGGTGCGCTCAGGGGTGTTCGAGTTGGTCATCGGGGGACCCTTTCTGTTGGCTCTGCTCGTTCTCATTGGCGAGGCTGCGGAATCGTTTCGTGAGCTGCGTATCGGTGATCTGGATGGGGGCACGGAAGATGCTGCGCCGGATGAACGACGGGGTTTCGCCGAACAGTTCACCGACTAACGGCCTTCCCTCGAGCTCGTTCGCAAGCCGATTGACAAGGTCAATCTGCGACGGCGTGAGTGTGGGGTTGAATCGCCCGTCTGAGCGAAGGTCGCTGAGATTCAGTGCGAGCCGGCAGGCGTGCCGGCGCCTCTTGAAGTCACCGAACGCGAACGCTTTGATCGTCCGTTCGTAGCGATGGAACACGTCGCTGCCCTGGATCCGAGTACCGAGGATCATCGGCCGGAGATGCAGGAACTTCGGGTTCCAGATCTGCTGGGTCGAGAACATCGCTTCGACCGATTGATGCGAACCTTGCATCGCGTTGTGCAGGAATCGGTTCCAGCTGAGCGACACCCGGTCGTCTTGAGTGCCGTCTTCGGCGAGCGAGACGCTGTGGCGTGCCTTCGTGCGGGTGGAGGTGGTGACCGTGAACACGTCGCGATCGCTGTTTGCGTGCGCGAGGCCGTACAGCGTGCTGCCATGCACGGTGCTGAAGATGACTTCAGGGGGACTGGTCGTCACAGTCACCACCTCCGTTCGTTGGGTCGATTAGTTGGGTGGCTAGATCGCAGCGAGGAACTGCGGCGCCAGCGGGCTCTGCTGCACGGCAGCTTGGGATGGTTGTGGTTTCAGATGGCTTTCGGTCTTGTTGTGACCGCAGTTGCAGCGCGACCCTGAGTCGTGCTCAGTGGTGGCCATGTGGACGAGCAGCGCCTGAGCGCCGTGTCGGATGATCCGGTATGCGGGGCAGCTCCGAGGCGAGTTGGTTCCGGTGGTCATGGTCTTCAGCCCTTCTTGACGACGTTCTCGAAGATGTCCCGGCAGTCCAGACAGACCGGGAATTTCTCGGGCGACTTGTTCGCCACCCAGGTCTTGCCGCAGAGGGCGGTCACGGGAACGCCGTCGAACGTTGCCTTCACGATGTCGCCCTTGTCGACGTAGTGCGCGAAGCGATCGTGGTTCCCGTCGTCATCAACCGGGACGGTGGTGGTGTCTTCGATGACGTCTGCGTCTTCGAGCAATGGCATGGGGTACTCCTTGAATCGGTGAGGGTTACGCGAGCTGTTCGCGGATGTCGGTCTTCTTCTGCCGGCGGAGGTTGCGCCGTTCGGCGCGCTTGTGGGTGCCGGTGTGGCAGTACACGCAACCGCCGTTGATGGACTCCGGGCAGCGCTTGCCCGACTTGGTGCGGCCGCGACGATCGCGATCGGTGTGAGCCATTGGTCTGCGCTCCGTTCTGTTGGTTCCTGTACCAGGGTTCAAAGTTCTCCCCGAGGCGGCGCTAGCCGCCCCAGGGTTGTTTGTCTCTGATTTATAAGAGGTGGGCGCAATCGTTTTGTCACGCGAGTTCCGCTACTTTTTCGCAGCGAAGGCTCCGGTGCGGTAGTCGATGTCGAAGCCGGAGGCGGTGTTCGAGACCTCGATCCGCTCGTCGAGCTTCTTGTCGCAAGACTGAATGTCGACGATGATCGTGCGTGGGATCAGCTCAGTGCCGGTGTAGACGGGGGTTGCTGCGTAGTACAGCGGGCACGTCGCTCCGGCACCTGAGTCGAGGTATTGCCGAGCAAGCAGCTCGCCGTGTGCCATGCCGCCGTCGTACTGACCGGAGCGCTGAGTTGACCCGACATTCTGCGTCCGAGTGCCAGTCACGAGGTTTTGCGCACTGGCGGCGCCACCGAGTGAATCCGCCAGCAGGTGCGACCGGTTCCAGAAGTAGCCCTTGTATGACTTCGAGTCGGATACGCCGGGGAGCGCCGGAATGGTCACGCTGGTGTTGTGAGCCCAACCCGGAGGGTTGATCGTGATCGGCTCGCGCTGTCCGTCATGTGGGCGATCGGTGAGTTCGCCGTATGCGCACACCGGTCGATGCAGGCTGTCGAGTGGGCAGTAGCCGATCTGACCCTTGGTCGCCGGATACGCCCGTTGAGCTGTGCCAACAACGCTGAAGTAGTCGCCGGTTCCGGTTGCTGCGGCTGGCTGCGAATCGGAGACTACGCCTTTTGGTTCCGGTGCTTGGGTTGCCGTGTTGCTCGTGATCTGACGGAGTTGGTCGGTTACCAGCTGGCATCCGCTGAGCGTGCCGACCAACACGGCCGCGGCAATCGTTGACGTCGCAATGCGACCGGTCAGTCGGGTCATTGGGTTCTCGCTTTCGAGTAGTTCTCCACGGCCCGTGCCGTGGCCTGTTCACTTGTTCTCCCGGTAGCGGCACTGCCGCTACGCACAAAACGGTCATCGAAAACGACGCCTCCAAGAGTTATTATTACCTTATAAACAAGCGTACCGGTGAGGTAGAGAAGGGTAATCATGGCGACGGCATCGACCCCAAAGGGTGCTTCGGATCGCGCACACGGTGGACTTCCTCGTCGGAGCGTGAAGATCCTGCTGCACCCAGACACCGTTGAACGCGGTGATTACTGGGCTGCGCGAGAAGGGCTGTCCCGGAACGAGTACATGGCGCTGGCCGTTGAGGAGAAGATCGCACGAGCCAACGGTGACTACGACTTGCCGGTGCTCGAGATCCAGCGACTGAATCAGTTGATTGACGAGATCAAAGCGATCTCGACGAACATCACCAACTTGGAGACAGTCACTGTCAGTGGCTTTGATTCGTTGCTCGGTCTGACCCGCGGTGATTCCTACCTGCTTGATGCAGAAGAAGGCGAGCTCGACGTCCCTGGCGAGCCAGCCTTCGATGACGTTGATGTCGTCAGCGACGGATTTGGAGGTGCATGGTGAGTCTCGGATTTGATCGAGACGACGATGTGTTGTCGTTGCCAGAACGGTTGGGTTACCGCGAAGGCCAGACCGCAGAGGTCGCCGGCGCGAAGCTCAAGGCGATCATCGAACAAGGCAGTGCGGCGCGAGATGCTCGTGAGGCTGCGTTGCTCATGTCGGTACCGGAACCCGCAATGCCTGATGCTGCTGAGGTCGATGGGATTTCTGAAGCCGCAATTGTTGAGATGCGTCACGCAGCCGAAGTCGCAGCCGAGGAGACCGCTCGTGAGCATGAGGCGATCGACTCAGCCGAGCTCCCTGACGGTGCATTTGGATCAGTGACCGTGGCATCCGGCGGTGGCGGGGGTGCTGTTGCACCAACGTCAAACACTGGCGACCAGGCGCATGTCGGTGGCACCGGTGTGGTGAGCACGGCTTCACCGGACAACTTCGATGTGGACACCGCCGAGGATGACGAGATCGCCCGGGCTGCCGCTGAACAAGCGGAGCAAGAGGCGAAGCGGCAGGCTGCGGAACAGGCGCGCGTCCAGGCTGCACAGGAAGCAGCAGCAGCAGCGCAGGCTGAACGGGATAGTGCTCGGATAGAGGAAGCCAATACAGCGCAGTCTGAGCCTCAACCTGAACCCGAGAACGAGGCGCCAGCGCCAGTGGCCCAGCGCATCCGTGTTGGTCGTGGTGAGCCGATCGTCGATGCGGTCTACGCCAAGCGGGGGTTTAAGTTCGACGGCTCCGGCACAGTGCAGGTCAAGTCGTTCCCGGCCAGTCTCGAAAAGCGGCTGCGGGAAGACCTCGCGTCGATGACGAACGAACAGTTCGCAAGTGACCTGCCGATCTCGCAGTTGCTCGCTGCGTTTGTGGCCTCAGAAGTTGGTGCCTTGGCTCGCGCAGACGAGCTGGAGGGGTTGGACGAGAACACGCGGACAGCGCTTCAAGCGTTCCGGATGATCGATCACCGCACCGGGACCGTTGAGCAGCGTCTGTCGACGCTCGAGGACACTTCGGAGCAGACGCTCAAGCAGGTCGAGGTCACGATGCGAACGCTGCAGCGCTATGCAGAGCAGGCGCGACTGCTTGAGAACGCAGTTGTGTTCCTGGTGACAGAGCGCATCGATCCGTCAAGTTTCGCCACGGTGGCTCCGGCCCAGGCGCAGCTACTCGACGGGAAGTATCGACAGACTCGCGATCGGCTGCGACAGCTCACTGATGCTCAGCTCCGCGGGGAGCATCGTGCGGAAGGGAGGCCAATCCGATGAGCGAGTTTCTCTCTGTGAACTCTGTGTTTGGACCTGCGCGCGAGTATCAAGATCCGGACCTGCGATGGTTCGCCGTTGTGGTGGCGGTCGCTTGTGTTCTCCTGAGCGCGCTGGTCATCATCAGCGTCATTCTCGGGCTCAACCTCTTCGCTGACGTATTCACGCACGCCGCGAAGACGCTGCACTCGTGCGTTGAATCACCCCTTTCCATCCTTGGTCTCACCGAAGGAGTCTGCTCATGAGCGAGACGCTATTCCCTGCCCGCACCCGCTGTAAAAGCTGCCGCAAGGCACTCGGCGCGAACAATGCACCTGTGCTTCGGGGGTTGTACTGCTCGCCGAAGTGTGCCGGTGTGACTGCGCCGTCACCGGACCCTGAGCATCCGAATACGCCCCGCGAATGTCGCACGCAGTACGACGGCAAGTGGGTGTTCAAGCGTCGGTATCGGTCAGTTGCAGAGATCCCAGCGCGGATCAGTGACGACCCTTCGACGAGTTCGTACTGGTGTGGTCACTGTGGCCATCTGCACGTCGGTCGCACGTTAGTGGAGCTGCCTCGCGCACAGAACCGGGGCCTTCGGAACCGGAGCGATCTTGCGGATTTGCTGGTCAAGGCTCGCGGTCACGCTACCCACAAGCAGGTCGGTGATGCTGCTGGCATCCGGCCGATTCGAGTCAAGGAGTGGGAGGATGCCTCGAACGATTCGCCGTCGCTGCTGGCGTTGTTCGGGCTGCTTCGTGTGTACCGACTCGATCTTGCTGCGGTGTTTCGGTAGACGAGCGAGCTATTGATGTTCAGCAACCCCGGGAGCCGGGTGTCTCAATTAGGATACTCGGCTTCCGTTGTCAGTGCGGTCGATCGCGGCATACTTGGCGATATGTCTTACGGTCTTGGATACGGGTCGCCACACGTAGCCCCACCGGTGAAACCACCGTGGGAGGCGCCGACGTGGTTGCGAATCTCGCTGTTCGTCGTGCGAATCGCGTTGGTTGTGTTTGCTGTGTACACGTTGCTGGGCATCGGCAAGCTGTTTGCGTTTCACCGAGGTATGAGCGCCGAAGAGTCGAAGCGGGCGATGGATGATGTGGCCCGCGAATTCGGGATCTCGCTGTTGATCCCGCTGGATCCGCTGCTGATCGGTATCGCGGTGCTTTCGGTTGTGCTGTACTTCGTGGCGAAGCGGTTGACCTATGATCGGGAGGCCGCGAAGTCGCCGATGGTGATCAGCCTGATCTGTCTCGGGTTATCGTTCTTCAAGATCTCGTTGATCGTGCCGATGATGTTCGCTTCGATGTCGCAGCTGACGTCGCACTCGGCAACGGGTCCATCAATCAAGGCGCCGGATATTGGCGAGTACTCCGCGACGTCGGTTGCGTTGGTCCCTGAGTCCCGCAACTTCCAAGTCACCGGAACCGTGACGAACCTCTCGGACTACGACTGGGTGTCAGCAGTCGCAGTTGCGGAGATGGTCGATAAAACGGGCAAGGCTTGCTATTCAATCGACGTGCCTGTTGGTGCACTCGCGAAGGGCGGTTCGACCCCAGTCGCAACAGTCGGCGATCACGGGGTTGATCTTGTTATAGCCAAGTGCGTCCCTGTTTCGGCATCGATCAAGGTGACTCAGTTCAACTGGAAGCCGGCGTCGAAGTAACTCTCGCCGTACCGCTTGACACAGACCCCGCTTCGGCGGGGTTTTGTGCGTAAAGGGTCACTGATTCTCAGACGCGTAACGGGTAGACTTGCGTTATTGACTCATAAATGAGCAGAACGCGCCACTCGTTAGGAGATTCCCCATGGCCTCAGTATTGGTTGTTGCAGAAAAGCCAAGCGCCGCCCGCAACTTCGCGAAAGCCCTTGGCGGCATGACTGGTACCTACCAGGGTGCTGACTATGAGATCGTCGCGCTGCGCGGTCATTTGTATGAGTTCGCCGAGCCGCACGAGCAGGTCGACGCCTCGCTCGCAGAGCAGTACAAGTCGTGGAACCCAGCCCACATGCCGTGGGATATTTCTCAGATCCAGTGGAAGCGCAAGCCATCAACTCAGTCGGGCATCAGCGACATCCTCCGCTCTTTGGCGCAGAAGGCACGCTCGGCGACCGAGATCGTCTGCGCGACGGATGTCGATCCCACCGGTGAGGGTGGACTGCTCTTCGCTGAACCACTCATCGAGCTGGGCATCAAGCCACAGAAGCTCACTCGCATGTATTTCACCGACGAGGCTGAAGCGTCGATCCAGAAGGCGTTCGTAGCGCGTAAAGAGATTATCGGTGGGCTACAGAACTTCGATGAGTACAAGAAGGCACTCACTCGCTCCAAGTTCGACTGGCTGACGATGCAGTTCACTCGGGTCGCAACCACGAGCGCTGGACAGAAGGCCGTGCTCCGTCAGGGTCGACTGAAGAGCGCAATGCTGTTGCTCGTCGGCGAACAGCTCAAGGCATACAACGACTACGTGAAGAAACCGTTCTTTGAGAACCGCTTCCGTGACGAGAACGGTGTCGTGTACACCGATTCAGATGAGCCCAAGTTCGACAGCGCCGCCCAGGTGCCTCAGCAGTACAGCGCATCGCCAGTGATCGTCGACTCCAAGACGAACAAGACGACGGCACCACCTCGGCTGCTCGACCTCGCTGGACTCTCGTCGCGACTTTCGTCGAAGGGTGTGAAGGCTGATCAGGTGTTGAAAATTTACCAGTCCATGTACGAGACGGATCAATGGGCTTCGTACCCGCGCACCGAGGACAAGACGATCACCGAAGAGCAGTTCAAAGAGATGCTGCCGCTCGTGAACCAGATCGCCGCGGTGATTGGTGTCGATGTGAGCCTGCTCACGCATCGTCAGGCGCGGAAGACCCACGTTAAGGATCAGGGTGCTCACGGCGCCAACCGTCCGGGTCTGAAGGTGCCTGCTTCACTCGAGGACGTCGCCACGAAGTACGGACCGATCGGCAAGATGATCTACGAGGAACTTGCGCGCAGCTTCCTTTCGATGTTCGCCGAGGACTACGAGTACGAGTCGCAGCTGGGTCATCTTGAGAAGTACCCAAGCTTCAAGGGTTCGGCCGCGGTGCCGCGGTCACTTGGCTGGAAGCAGGTGTTCTTCGAGGACAAGGCCGGGCCGGATGAAGACGAAGACGAGAACGCTTCGGGCCTTGGGACGAACGCAGATCCGTTCGTGTTCGAGGGTGCGAATAAGCGCCCAGAGCATCCGACGATGAAGTGGCTCATGAAGCAACTTGAAAAGCGCGATGTTGGCACCGGTGCAACCCGTACCAACACGTATGCCGAGGTCACGAAGGCAGAGAGCGCGAGCAACAAGTACCCGCTGATGGTCGAGACACGTGGCAAGATCACGATGACTGAGTACGGCGATATGGCGTACCGGCTACTGCCAGACACGCACATCGGCGATCTCGGTGTGACCGAGCTCGTGTATCAGGAGATGCGTGAGGTTGCCGCAGGCAGCAAGTCGGTCGAAGACGTCATCGGCGTGGTTGCTGGCTGGGTTGTCAATGACATTCAGACGATGCAGCGAAACGCCACTTCGATGCGCGGAGAACTCGGTCTGACCCAAGAGGTGAAGCAGAAGGAGTACTTCGAAGGGCTCTGGGTGCCCAAGAACCGTCAGGTGAAGTTCTCACGCGACTGGAGCGGGCACCATTTCACTGACGACGAGTGCGCAGCGTTGCTCCGCGGTGAGGAACTCACGATCACGGCGATCTCGGCGAAGAAGAAGGCAGCTGGTGACGCTGACCCGTCGTTTGTCTGCCGAGGTCAACTCGAAGAGCAGGAGTTCAACAAGCGGAAGTTCGTGGGCTGGAAGCTCACCGGTTTCGGTGCCACCGATGCTCAGGGCAACGATCTGCCGCCGAAGGCTTGGTGTGGACATACGTTTACGGCAGATGAGCAGAAGAAGCTTGCCGCCGGCGGCAAGATCTTCGCTGATGACTTTGTGAGCAAGAAGGGGAACACGTTCGCCGCAACGTTGAGCTTCGGCACTGAGCCAGGTTCGAAGAGCAAGAAGATCATCCCCGAGTTCGGGACCAAGTAGGACGGGAGGGAGTGAGGTCATGGCATACAAGGGCAGTTACAAGATCCCGAACAGTCTCGACAAGTCGCTGTTGGATCACGAGATTCCGTTCGGCAAGGGTGGTGCGGTCAAGGTCATTCCGCTGAAGGTGGTGCTGTTCTACGTCGGTTCAGTGATGTCGCTGTTCTGGGTCATCAGTTGCACCTTCGTGAAGACAGCGAATGGCGGGGTGATCTTCGGGCTGATCGTCTGGTGGATCTTGGCGACGATCTACTTCGGGCAGTTCTCCAAGACCAAGGAGATGAAGTTCATGGGCGTGCCGGCGCTGCTGAACTATTTGCCGAAGTCGAGCCGGAAGGTGATGACACGCAGTTCAAGCAACGCGAGCGGGTTCTATTCGATTACCGGTATCAAAGAAGTCGAACCGGACGGTCACGTTAAGTTTGCCGACGGCACAGTGGGCCGGGCCTACCTGGTCGTTGGATCAGCGAGCGTGTTGGTCTTCGAACAAGACAAGCAAGCCATGGTGAACCGGGTTGAGGCTTTCTATCGGAAGGCTGACACGACCACTGAGTTCATCTGGATCACGACCAAGGAACCCCAGCGGGTCTACCGTCAGCTGGCCAATCTGGAGCGGAAGAACCTTGCGCTTGAGATCCGGGAGCCAGAGCTGTTCGCACTGCTCGACGAGCAGACGCACATTCTCACTGACTACGTCGGTTCCCGGTTCAACTCGATTCATCAGTATCTGGTGCTCAAGTCGGACAACGAAGAGGCCCTGCGTGTGGCTGAGGCATTGCTCCATGCTGAGGTTCGTGAATCCTCGCTCATGATCAAGAACTGCACCGCACTCGGCGGTGATGAGTTCACCGAAATGGCGCGGGCGTTATACGCGAACGCGGCATAGCCGGATCAACGTTGAACCAAGACCCCCAGGCTGCCCTCCGTGGTGGAACTGGGGGTCTTGTGTTTTTCAAAACACGAGAAGCTGCACACGTCATCAGGTAGACTCGTTATTGCCTTATATATGAAGCAATAACGCATCTATGACTGCGTAATCAGGATGTGCGAGGAGTTCCCATGACTGCCACGACCGTGTCTCGTGTTGAGACTACCGATGCCGAGCAAGGTTTCGATGGTGACCTGAGTGAGCTGACTCCGCGTCAGCGTCGAGCCGCTGAGCGACGTGCGCGACGGCTCAGTGGGGCACTATCCGAGTATCCGCATCTGCTGGCGCTCAAGCCGCGGGAACAGTACCTGTTCCGGAGCGACTACTTCCAGATCGACGACAGCTACGCCTGTGTGCTCGGCTACTTCCACGACGACGCAGCGAAGGATGACTTCGTCGCATTCTGGGGTGTCTATCGAATCCCAGCGGGGCTCGGCGAAGGCGTCTCGACGGTCGTGCTGGAGCAGGTCCGTGCCAAAGGTCAGAAGTGGATCGAAGACAAGCTGAAGACCTCCGAGACGATGGGTAATCTGAGCGCACGCGATCAAGCCAGCGGCGGGAGCACGGCGATGACTCGTCGCCGCGCCAACAAGAGCCGCAACGACATCGAACTCATCGCCGGCGAACTGCAAGACGGTGCGTCGTACCTGCATGTGCACAACCGACTGCTGGTGAAGGCGCCAACGCTTGAATCGTTGGATGCCGCGATCGATAGCATCCGCCGGCTCTACGTTGACCGGTTCGCGACGTTGAAGGTAGCTCCGTATGCCGGGGAGCAGCGTCAGGAGCTGAGCACTTTGCTCAACCGGAACGCCGAAAAACGAGGCAAAGGCTTCCACTACACCTCGATTGAGTTCGCGGGTTCCCATTCTCTGGTGACCAACGGTCTGAACGACGCATCGGGGGAGTACGTCGGGCAGATGCGCGGTGACATCAACACGAGTGCTGTCTTGTTTGACGTCGATCGCTACCGGCACCATGTTGTCATCGCGAATGACGGGTTCAACCCGGTGCTCGATCGGACGCCGCAGGCGGATCTGTGGGGTTCAAAGCTCTCGCAGGCGGCGCTGCTGCAGAACCACAAAGTAGTGCACCTAGTGCTCGATGGCGCCGATCTCAACAAGCTCGGACCACGGCTCGATTCACTGACTGCGCGACTGAACATGAGCCGAGGCGATGTGAACTTCCTTGAACTCTTCGGGAAGCAAGAAGATGAACTCGCCTTGTTCCCGGCTCACCTGGAAAAGATCGTGCTGATGGCCGAACAGGCTCACGAGACGACTGACGATGAACGATCGGTCATCCGAGGAGCACTGCGCAAGACCCTCACCGAGTTCTACGTCGACAAGCAGATGTGGTACCACAACGCGAAGGCGAACCGAGAGAAGCTGCGGTTGGTGAACCTGCCACACACTCACGTTCCGCGGTTGCAGGACATCGTCACGTACTTCGACACGGCGTATAAGTCGCTTGCGAATCGTGGTGCTCGTGATCCAGAAATGCTGCACGCCTACTCGGTGCTGTCGCTGCTGTTCAAGGATCTCCTTGACACGAACGGTGATCTGTTCAATACCTACACCAACCCGCAAATCGATGGTGTCGGTGAAGCGCGTCGAGTGATCTACGACTTCTCAGAGCTCATGCAGCGTGGCAATGGCATTGCGATGGCCCAGCTGGTGAACATGCTCGGGTTCGCGGTGAGCACGCTCGGTGAAGGTGACTTGCTGGTCATTCACGGAACTGAATTGATCGATGAGCGGGTACGGAACTACGTGACGAATCAGATCGAACAACTGTTCCGTCGTGGTGGTCGGGTTGCCTATCTCTACAACAACATCGAGTCGATGATCGCGGAGCAGGCGTTCAATCGGTTCGACGCTGCTGACTACACCGTGCTCGGCCGGATGCGTGATGTCACGGTGAAGCTCTACCAAGAGCGGCTTGGCCAGAGTGTTCCGCCTGACCTTGAGAACCTCATCGTCTCCGGCGACAGCCAGTACGTGTATCTGCGTCGCGGTCACATCAACGTCGTGTTCCAGGCAGAGCTGGCGCTGGGCGTGAACCCCGCAACAGCTAGTCGCCGAGAAGAGATCAAGCGCATGCTGCCGGCGGTGCAGGCGCGCAACGGCTCACTCCAGTCGAAGGGTGCTCGCTGATGCAATCGGTGTCAACTTCCCAAGTTTCTGATCTGACTATTTCGAACAAGAAGGAGCGATTCGCGATGTTGCGCACATCAACACGAGCTGCGGCACAGCGAACGACGGGCGCTGCTGCCCGTGGAAGCCGACTTCATCGACGCATCATTGCGGCGTTGATCGGCGTACTCGTGATCGCTGGTGGAGTGTTCGGTGGCGCCAGCATGGCCACTGCAGATGACTCCAACAAGGACGACCTTTCGTTGTATGCGGTGTCGTCGAACGTGGCCGGTTACTTCGCTTCGGCGTTGGCTCCGGATGCCGACGGCGGTCACCAAAGCGCGTTGTTGCCCGGGAACAACAACTGGGCTCCGGTGCGAAACTCACCTGCTAGTGCTGGCGGTTTGCTCGCCTACGCAGATAAGGACTTCAACCCGGTCAAGTGGCTTATGCAACAGGCCACTGGCGCGTCGCAGGTTGTCGATACTTCAGCGATCGACAAGCTCGGTCCCGGTGTAACGTCATACGTTCAGTTTGGTTCGACGCTGCGCCAGCTCGGTCTGGACAGCATGGGTTCTGGCTTCGGCGGGAATCCGTTGACCTGGATTGCAGGAGCGCTGCTGGCACTCCCGTTCACTCTTGCGTCGAGTCTGAACTTCGCGTTCCAGCTTGCGCTGACGCTGCTTGACTGGCTGAACCCGTTCAAGCTGCTGTTCGCCGGTGTGAACGCGATTTCACCACAGTTCGCGCAGGGAATGGTAGGCGGTACAACCCCGGATCTTGGTCCGCTGCAGGGGCTCGCCTCGTTTATCGGCGGTGTGAACCAAACAATCGCGAGCCTGTCGTGGGCAGTGCTGATTCCGGTGTTCATTGTGCTCACCGTTGTGTTCTTGCTGCTCGGCAAGGGTGGCGGTGGATTGATCAAGAAGTTGGTCGTGCGGGTCATGTTCATCGTGATCGGTGTGCCACTGCTCGGGTCGATGTACACCAACATCATCACCGACATGAAGGAAGCAACAGCTGGTGCCGACTCCGGGGCAACCCAGGTGGTGGCCTCGACATTCGTTGACTTCGAAGCCTGGGCCACCAAGTACCGGCTGGCTGTTCCCAACGGTGCCACGATCCAATGGGATGTCAACTCCAATCAACCCACCGGGGCATCCTCGGTGGCGGTGCAGGACTCTGCGCTTGCAATCAACAAGATGACACACCCTGAGTGGGCCAATCTTTCACAGCTGTTCACGCTGAAGGCGGATCCTGACTGGGCTCATGTCGCTGGACCTGACACCGCGGCAAGTAAAGACGACGCCTTCGAGTCGGCGCGTTTGTTGCTCGAGCGATTCATGAGCGGCAACCGAGTCGATAGCTCATCGTTCGCCTCAAGTGTGCAAGGTGAGTTGGCGCGTAACCCGGCTGCGAAGAACTGGTTCACCGATCTTCGAGACGGCGACCTGCAGAGTAAGTCCGGCAGCACCAACCCAGTGGTGTCGGTCGCTGCTGGCGCAGGACTGCAAGCACCAGGCATCAACCCTGATGCGTCGACGCGCATCGATCGCGCAGTTGAGTTTGAGACCCCGGCCGCAGGGCAGTCGTCTTGCGGTGCACGGGTCACCGAGAGTGACGGAAGTCTGTCTCAGTGCTCGATGTCAGCGTTGAGCCTGTACAACTACCTCAACACGTCGTTTGGGCCGGTTTCAGACACGCTCTACAGCTCCAACAAGGCGTCGAGCTCGGCGACCATGGAGGTGCACAACGCGGTCAGTCTGGTAGGCACCGGATTCGGCACGGTCGTGTACTGGTTCAACGCGCTCGTGTTGCTGTGGGCGTTCGTGTTCATCGGCTACTTCTACGCGATTGCGATGTTCATTGGGAACTTCCGCCATGGCATCCAGATCCTGACGGCAGTGCCGTTTGCCACGCTGGGCGCGATCGGCGCAATCACGAAGGTGATCGTGTACACCGTGGCGATGGTGCTTGAACTGCTGGTGACGATCTTCCTCTACAAGATCGTGCAAGAACTGCTGCTGGCGATGCCGAAGATCTTTTCGCACTTCGCCTCGGTTGTAATGACCAACGGCGGCGCTGCGGTCGGAGTTGGTGTGTTCGGCATTGCGTTGCAGTGGATCGTCCCGATTCTTGCTGCGCTGGTGGTCGGGGGTATGACCATCGTCGCGTTGCGACTGCGGAAGACGGTTGTGAAGGCGATCACCGAGGCAGCGACAAAGGTCGTTGAAGCGCTGGTCGGCGGACAGTCCAATTCAGTACCCGGTGGACACAAGGGCGGGAAGCTTGCCGCTGCCGCGGGTGGTGTTGCTGCGGGTGCCGGTATGGCGCTGGGTGGTCGCATGATGGGAGGTGGCCCACAGGCTGCCGCCGGTGCACAGAGCAGCGGACCAGAGACGGCAAGTGCCAGCGGCACCATGTCAGCTACTCCAGGTGACTCGAATGGCCCGCAGGGTGGCGGCGTTGTCGATATCAACGGCCCAGACGGCGCCGGCGGAACCGGAGGCGGTGCCGCAACGGGAGAAGGCGCTGGTTCAGGTGAGGCTCGCGATCAGGAGATCGGTCTTCGCATCTCACAAAACGGTCTCACGCCGAACCCAGCAGACGCTGGTTCAGCTGACGGACGCGGCGTGAGTGCTCCCGGGGGTAAGTCTCAAGGGGCTGCTGGTGGAGACATGCTCGACAACGTGTACGAAGCCGGATCCAAGGCGAACGAGCAGCAGAAGAGCATCAGCCGCGACAAGCGGCAGGCTGCGCTGCAAGGCGCGGCGGCCGGTGTGATGGTGGCTCGAGCAGTTGCTCGCGGTACTTCGGGTGATGCTGTCGGAGCCGTCGGCGATGGTGCGCAAGCCTTGAGCTCGCTGAACAACGCCCAGCGTGCACAGCAACGAGCTGCGACCAAACAAAAGGAGTTCAACCGGCCGACAGTGTCGAGCGCCCCGAAGCAGACCGCACCGCGATCTGTGCCTCAGCAATCGACGCCGGCACCCAAGGTGTCGCAGGCGCCGAAGCCAGCGCCCGCAGGGAAGCCGCCGGCGCAGCGGAAGTTGCCGATCGCACCGCCAACCGGAGGGACCTCTGAGTAGTTCCGGGAACGGAAGCAGGCACGGTCGTCGAGCAATCGGCGGCCGTGTTTTGCGTTATAGATTCGTTTTCTACTCATAAACAAGTAGGCAACGATGCTATGATCGAGTAAGCGACGGGCTCTCGTCGCGGGAGGCATTTGTTCGCGAAGGGTAATTCGATGCGTCTACTTCAGTTCGTCCCGGCAACATGGGACATCATTTCGTTTCTGACCAATGGGAAGAACATCACCCAGGTGATTGGTGGGGCGCTCATCAGCCTCATCGGCATCATCTGTGTCGTGGTGTCGGTTGTCTTCTTCGCCATGAAGCTGCTGAGTGAACAGAGCCGCAAGAGCTGGTTCCTCATCATCGGCTTGCTGATCTTCGGTGGCGTCTGTTTGACCGGCGGGATCCTGCTGTTCGTCAACATCGCTTCCGGTGCGCAGACGACCGTTGATCAACTTGGTGGCGGTCTGATCCTGCTCGGTTTGGGCGCCTAGACACCACGGCCACCGTCGTCTGACGAGAGCCCAATAGGGGGAGCCGGCGGCACTTGCTGTCGGCTCCCTCCTTGTTTCCCCATCTCTGTACGACTCACCACAAGGAGTTCGACCCATGTCTATGAAGGAAAACCTGCTGAACCTTCGGACGAAGCTGAAGCTCGATTCGCACCACGCAACGGAGCGGTTCGGTGTGATCTTCGCTGCGTTTGCGGTTGGTCTGGCGCTGTTGACGACGGGGGCGATCTCCACGTCCGTGGCCAATGGCATTCAGAAGACGAGCGAGACTGCGCTGTACACGCCGTCGTTCACGACCTCCAAGACGGGGCTTTCTGGCAGCGTCGCTGGCGTCTACGTCAGCAAGGATCGAACTCGATCGCTGGTGCTGATGCAGTTCGCGAACACCGCTTCATCAGCGATCTCAGCCGATGCGAACAACTATCAGTCGTTCTTGACTGCATCCGATCTGAATCAAGCGAAGCAGTCGCTCAACTCCAAGATCTCCGGTCAGTTCGTCGTGTTCGGGACTACGGGTTACCTCGGCGTCGTGCTCGACAGTGCGACTCCGTTCTCGCAGCAGATCCTGAATCTGACGGTTCGAGCGAACAGCCAACTGGTCTACAAGGCGGATGACTCCGTCAATCTGCGCGCCGACCTGAAGAACGACAAGTCGTTCCGGGAGTACGACCAGTGGCGCGTGTATGTCAACCCCGGTGCGTCACAGGCCACGGTGACTGATGCAATTCCGGGCGCCGGCAGTTCGTTCTCGCCGGCCGCGGCGTACTACGACCTGGTCGTGAAGCCGAAGGAAGAGGATGCTCGGAAGTCGCTCGACGACAGCCTGGCAAAGATGAAGGTCGACCTCGCGAAGATCACCGAGTACACCACGCAGATGGCAACGACACAGGTCGGCAACGTCAGCATTGTTCCACCTGCGGTGCCGGTGCAGATCGCTGGCGACAAGATCACTGGAGGCCCGGGCACGGGCAAGGACGGAAAGCCGGATGCGCCATTGGCGCTGCAGAGCAAGTGGACTGCGCCGACGGGGTACTCGTTCGACTGGCGAAGCGGCACTGTGCAGAAGGGCTACCTCGACCAGCTGGTCCCGAAGGGGGAGTCCTACGTGAGCTACCTGTCGAAGAAGGCTGCGGCAGGGAAGGCAGCAAATGGTTCGGAGAACACAACGCCGTCGTTCAGCACGAGCGCACTGCAGTGGAAGCTTTCCGACGGTACCGATCTTGCCAAGGACTACCGCGACACCAACGGTGTGATGAAGCCATTGCTGGATCTGATGAACAACCTGAGCCAGGCGTACCAGACCTACTACGACGACAAGATCGCGTACCAGACCAAGGGGTACAACTCGTTGATCTCGCTCGAGGTGGATTTGAAGAACGTCGACAGCAGCTCAACCACAAACACGAAGGACAACGCAGTGCTCACGTATTGAGCACTGCGTTGAGACGGAGGAGGAAGCCTCGATGGGTATCGAAAGTGCTGCTGGTGGAGCCGGTGGTCTGATGGATGTGAGCGCAACTCCGGTTGCCACGGAAGGGTTGGCCTCAGCCGCGAAGCCAGCTGGCGGAGCACTCGATGCACTGAAGTCAGGCGCGGACACGGCGAAGGAGAACGCCGAACTGCTCGGTCAGTATGGCGACATCGCCGAGCAGGCAGAAAACGCAGTGGCTGAGCTCGGTCAAGGCGGTACGTCGCTCGTGACTCCAGCGGAGACTGAGACTGCGAGCACGGGGCACGCCCCAAGTGAGGAACCGAAACGTAAGGGCGGCATCGGAAGCACGATCGCCAAGGTCGGCGGAAGCGCAGCGGTGGGTACTGCCGGGGCGCAAGCCCTGGTTTGGTTGATGCTGCTGAACTACCTCAAGATGTTCCTGGCAATGGGTCAGGCGATCCTGACGAATCTGTGGGCGGCGCTAATGGCGCTTGTTGCTAACGGCGTGAACGCGGTCGCAACTGGCTTCATTGTCGCGGGGACGTTCCTGGCGAACCTCTTCGGGATCTCAGCGATCGCCGGAGCGATTGCGTCTGCGGGCACCGCAATTGCTGTGCTTTTTGCTGTTGTTGGGTTGGTGTTTTCGACACTGTTTGGCGGCGGGGGTGCCGCTGCCCAGGGCGGCACTATTGCTGATTGTCGAACCGGTGAAGCGCAGCAAGCCGCACTGGTTGGCGGTGACGCAACGGGTGTCGCGTCGACTCAGATGCAGAACGCGAAGACGATCTATTCGGTGCTGGCAGCGTGGGGGATGCCTCGTGACAACATCGCCGGCATTCTTGGGAACTGGGAAGCCGAGAGTGGCATCGATCCGACCAGCGTGCAGAACTCCGGTGGTCAGGCTTACGTGATGACTCCGGACAAGCAGACGGACGCTGCGGTCACGAGCAACGGAATCGGGCTGGGGCAGTGGACCGGTGGCCGGAACACAGCGTTGCGGACGTTTGCTACTTCCGCCA
The DNA here is from genome assembly GCA_035764905.1 of Candidatus Lumbricidiphila sp. GTDB lineage: Bacteria > Actinomycetota > Actinomycetes > Actinomycetales > Microbacteriaceae > Agromyces. The sequence goes on from DASTYN010000005.1 coordinate 491,522, forward strand.
ACCAGAACTGGTGGACTGTGTCAACGCAGTTGAGCTTCATGCTCTCACCCGCTGAAGGTGGGAACGCCGATGTGGTTCGAGACATGATCGCGAATGACAAGGGTTCCCCGTCGGCTGCAGCACTGTACTTCCACAGCGAGTGGGAGCGCTCAGCCGACACTGAGGCTATGGCTCAGCGTCGCGCAGTGAATGCTGAGAAGTGGTACGCGCTTTTCGCTGGATGGACTGTGAACCAACAGCTTGCGGATTCGCTGCTCGCCCAAGCCGGAACCACCATTGCGGCGGCAAACCAGAATCAGGTTGACGCTGCCAAGTCGTCGTGTCGGGGTCTGAACACTCAGAACGTCTTGATTCAAGACGGCGGTATGGATCAGGCGCGCGCACAGCAACTCATCGACCTGTACAACCAAGAGGGCGATGCGTTCCTCGACGGCCGATACGGGCAAAACGGTGGGCCTGGTTCGTGTGGCGACAATCACGCAGAGAACTGCGTGTCGTTTTCGACGTACTTCCTGAACAAGTACACGACGTTCCAGACGTACCCGCGAGGCGACGGCATCGACACCGCTCGAACGGTGTCTCGTGAAACAGGTATCCCGCTTCAGAGCACGCCGGTGGCGTACTCAGTTGCCTCGGGGCCTGGGTCGACCGATGCCGGTCACACGTTCATCGTGCTTGGCGTGCAGGGTGACCAAGTGATCGTGGGTGAAGCGGCATGGTGTGCCTCAATGGGGCGCGTCACGACTCGAAGCGCGAGCCAACTCACACAGGCGGGCTGGGTGTTCGTTCCACTGAACGGGATGATGCTGCCCGCGGGGCAGGTGAAGACCTCATGACCGAGCCCATTTCTACTGACATCGGAGATGTGATGACTGACACAGAGCAGGCGGTTTCAAAGCCGCTGCGCGAGCAAAGCGCCGAAGAACTGAAGGCTGGGCTCAAAGCGCGAACCAGTGCTGCACGAGCACGTGCCAAGACTCGGGTAACCCCGGAGGAGCTGCTTGCCAAGCAAGCGGCGAAAACCGCTGCACGGAGCGGTGCTCAGTCACGAGTGCGCGCCAGCACGTGCGTGGGTGTGGCGCTGATGTTGGTCGCAGCAACTGCTGCGATCTCAGCATCACAGATCGCATCGAACTCCGAGCGCAAGCTGGCAGAGGGTAACGCCCACATCGATCAACTCACGGGGCATGTGGACTATTTGAAGGGTGCCAGTAGTACTGGCACCGGGAAAACGGGTGGAACAGCTGCGCCGTTGGCTGATGTATCGGCTGTTCTGGAACAAGCGCGGGAAGCCGGAAACAAGGTGGCTGAGCTGCAGAATCAATTCCCGGCTCTACTTGCTTCGAACTCGGCAAGCGCCGGGAACGGAGCTCCGAGCCAAGGCGTTCTGGCAGCCGTTGCGCATCGCAAGGATCTGGCGCCGTTCTTTGCGCCAGGGACGTACCTGCTTGATGACTCGGTGGTGTACTCAGCAACAAGTGAGCTGGGCCTCGGGCCGAAGCAGATCGACCCACGGCTGCAGTGGTTTGACCGCATCCCAAGCGCCGGCGCGTATCGCTGGCGGGTTGCCGCGGTCACTGGTAGCGAGTCGGGGAGTCCTTCGCTGAGCGAAGTGTCCTGGTTGTGTGAAGACAGCGCGAGCGGGCAACTCCTTGGTTGGGCGGTCGGTACGTGGTCGAAGGACACGAAGAGCTTTACGAAGCTCACTGTGGGTACGACCGTTACGGGTGACCAACAGAACGCCCTGAACGCGAAGGTGGGGGAGTAGTGATGACTGAGATGAAGCGGAACCGGGCTGTGTTCCCGATCGTGGCCGGTGTGTTGGCGCTGAGTGCTCTGGGTGGTCTCACCTGGCAGCAACAGGTATCAGACACCGCTGCTCGAGCGCAGGACGCTCAGATTCTGAAGCTTGAACAGTCAGTGACAGACCTTTCGAAGCAGACAACCAATGCGGCGAGCCAAGCTGTGGCATTGGCCGCCGGCGCGCCGTCAGGTGAAGTCGATGCAGCGCTCGGTCGGCTCAATACGGACAAGAGCGCCATCGAGACCTTCGTGAAGACGGCGTTCGTCTGGAAAGACCAAGCGTCCTACGATGCCGCGCGTGACTCAATTGCACGGGTATGGCAACTGGACCCAAACGGCTCGTTCCTGAAGACGTTCCTGCCTGAAGCGCCCATGAGCACTGATTCGACTGGCAAGAAGTACTCGTACATCGACGCTGCGGGTCTGAACAGCTCTGTTGGTTCAGTCACGGTCAAGCTGACTGGAGTGCAGGGCACCGAGTACCACTACCTCGTGATGGTGTCGGTGCTTGCTTCGTCAACGGATGGTTCAGACACTGCGTCTCGGGCCAGCGTGCTGGAGTTCACGTCAGTGGAAGCAGGTAAGTTCACGTCGATCCAGGGCTGGACTTCGCCGACTCAGTCACGAGTGTCAGGCACCGATCACGCTGGATAAGGGGTTCTCAGAAACTTTTTCCGGTTTCGCGTGACGACTGGGGCGATTTGTGCTCTATCTAGGTAAGTAAAGATGCTTGGGTATCGACCCTCGTGCGGCTAGAATCGTCTCATATACAAGCGAAAAGAGGTTTCCCCATGTCTCAAACAGCGCGCGCAACCCTGCGGCTCAATAAGACGGCTCACAAGGCGAAGATTCGATCCGAGGGAGCTGAGATCGGCGCGGCCAAACGCGGTTGGTTCGGTCTCATCACGGTCAAAGCGCTCTCGTTCGTTGCGCTTGCCGTGCTTGACTTTTTGATCGCCATGTTCGTTGCGGCACGACTGGTTCCACTGGCCATGGCATCCCTTGCCAGCGGCATGGGCCTGAACCTCGGCGCTGCTTCGTTGGCGTCGATGGCCGTCTGGCTGCTTTCTTCGCTGGCTCTGGTGGCGTTCATCGTCGCGCTGACGCTCGTTCTTATGCGCGGGCTCAACTTGCAACGCCGCGCACTCATCATCCGCGCTCAAGCTCGACTCGATCGACTCGAAGCACGTCTCTAACTCCATCTCATCCAACAGACCAAGCCGCAGCCGAGACTGTGTGCTCCGAAAACAAGGAGTCGTATCCCAATGAAGATTGCCCCACTTTCGACCCGCGACCCGTGGTTCACGCATGTGTTCAATCACGGCAAGGCGTACGTCGAAACACTTCAGGCGGTCCCAGTCGACGCAGTCGTACTGATGGAGCATGCGTCGTTCATTCATCAGGGCTCTGAGCAGAACTTCCGACCGGTGCTGCATCTGGAAGGTCAGTTGATCAGTGTCAGCTCACCCCAAGTTGAACTCCCGTTCGGTGTAACTCAGCTTGAGTTCCCCTCCGGTCAGGGTGCTTCGGTGGATGCGTTCTACGAGTTCACCAATGAACAGCTCGCGCAGTTGGCGCAGAAGGGCTACTTCGAAAAGGGGTTCGAGATCCCGGCCGCGTTGGCGGGTGTGCCGTGGACGCTGCCCGGTACGGCAAAGTTCGTGTTCGTCTCACCGGATGCCAACGACGAGCCGCCGGTTGTGTTCCTGGAACTCCTTGGTGCGAATCAACTCGTCATTGACGAGCGCACTTCTGGGTACGAGATCGTTCAGTACTTCCCGGTCTACGCGCCGGAATCTAAGCAGCAGGCTCACGAGCATGTCACGTTCACGGAGCCGATGCGATCAAACGATCAGGTGCTCGATCTGTTTGCAGACGAAGTCACTGAGCCAGCGGTGGTCCCGAACGAGGCTTCCGCACAGGACGCTGAGTTGGTAGCGCAGCAGTTGTCGATCACCGACGCTGAGCGTCGATACCAGGAGAACGTGGCTCGCCGGCTGCAGGACCCGGAGCGACTCAAGCAGGGCATCCCGCTGTTTGAGGACGTCGAGTTTGAACTCGATGACTCGCTGGAATTGAAGGGTGAGGTTGTGTTCGATCTCGTCGACGACGAACTCGTCGAAGACGAGGTTTACGTCCTGCTTCCGCATCAGCGGGCATCGTTCCAAGCCGTGCAGGCAACCCAGATCGCGATCGCAGACGCCGAGAAGAAGATCGAATCGGAACGCAGCGCGGCGCTGGCAGCGGAGCGTGATGCCACCGCGGCACAGGCCGAGGTGTCGCGGATCGCGGCGTTGCAGGTCGAGCGCGAACGACTGGCGGCGGCAGCTGCACTTCGGGCAGCCGCAGCGGTGCATGCGGTCGCAGAGCCGGACACGTCAAGTTCGAGTGATCTCGAGCTGGATTAGGACCACGTAGAGGCCGGGTGCTCAGGCATCCGGCCTCTGTGTTTTTAAGGAAGTAGCAACATGGGGCTGAAGCAATCGATCGTGGTGGTCAACGAGTTCACTGTGCCGCTACCAGGCAAACGCGGTGGTGGCGGAAGCACTGGAACTCGAGGCGGAACACCCGGTGACTATGTGCTCCGCTACATGGCTCGGAACAACGCAACCGAGTCGCTGGCGCCGATTCGACGGCAGCGCACGGATGTGTTCATCGAGCGCTACATGGCGCGCGAAGCTGCAACCGAAGCGCTCGACATCGAAGATGTCTCGACGTTGAAGCGTCAGATGAAGAAGGCTCAAGGTCAAGGTGGCGTTGCGTTTGGCTACGGCCAGGTCTCACTCTCGGATCAGGCGCTGAAGGCCGCATCAAAGGACGTGCAGCGACTGTTTGATTCAGGTCACACCGTCATGAAGACGGTGTTGTCGTTTGACGAGGAGTACCTGCGCAAGCACAAGATCGTGCCCGAGGGATTCGTTCCGCAGCGGAAGGGTGACTACCGCGGTCAGATCGACCAGATGAAGCTCCGATTCGCGATCATGAACGGGCTTGATCGCATGGGGCGGATGCTCTACGACGATCTGCGGTACGTGGCCGTCATCCAGGTCGACACGATGCATGTGCACTGCCACCTGGCAATGGTCGACGCCGGCCCAGGTGCAAAAGCGAGCGACGGCACCCAGCGCGGCAAGATCGGCGACAAGGCGAAGAGTCTCATCCGGCGCGGCATTGACAGCTGGCTCGATGAGAAGCAGCAGGTCAAGCACCTGTCAAGTGCTGTGGGCTACGAACGACGCAACGTGACGACGTTCGTGAAGCGTTGGGCGCATCAGCAGATGCTGCAGGAATCGCTACCGCAGTTTCTGCTGGCTTGCCTGCCGGCGGACCGACGTCTCTGGCGCTACTCAACGAACGCGAAGTCAATGCAGAAGCCGAACCGAATCGTTCGAGAGATCGTTGAAGAAGCCCTCGCCATGCCCGGATCTCCGTATCCGGATGCAATTGCCCGTGTGCAGAAGTACGCCAACTATCGACGCAAGAACGACGGTATCGATCAGGTTGAGTGGGATCGAATCGTAGAGCAGGGCCGACAGCGCATCATTGAACGTGGTGTGAACGGTGTCTATGGTCTGCTTCGAGCGTTGCCGTCCGACGCGTTGCGCATCAAGACTCCGATGCTCGATGTCATGGGCCTCGATTACGAGGACATGGCTGCACGAGCAGCGACCAAAACGAACCAAAAGTCCGGCAACTACGAGGATGACTTGATCGGCTTCGGGTTCCGTTTGCGGAGCTACTCATCTCGGCTGGAACATCACACCGGTCGCCGAGAACACTTCCACCACCAAGCGAAAACCTGGGAGACAGCAAACTCCATCGGAGCGGCTACTCCCGAGTCACAGGCGATGCACCGCTTCTACTTGGAAGAAGAGGAGTACCACGCTCGAGTGGCTGCGAAGTATCGCGAGCTCTTGAAGTTTGTTCCCGCGAGCACTGAGTGGCAACCGTGGGTGAACGACGTGACGACGTACGGCCAGAAGTTGCTCTCGCTCGAATCGCTTCGAAAGGACCAATCACTTCGGAAGATGAAGGACTCACAGGCCGCTGAACGGCTCGGCCGTGACATCTATGGTCAGAGCGGTGGTGCGCTGATGTCCTTTGGCGACAAGGCATCCCTCGCAGAGCTGGATCGTCGCATCGGCGAGATGCGGAAGAACTACTCGGTGCGCGTCGACGAACTCCGGATGAAACTGGCCGCATCGGGGCTCCGGCTCGAACAGCGCGACGACAGTGGGGAGCTCTCGGCAACCGTCGGTCCAGAGTTTCCGTTCGAAGAGGTCAAAGCGCTCGACCTGCATCACATGCGATTCGACTTCGCTCGTGATGTTGAAGTTGGCACTCGTAGCCGGCGATCGTTCATGGGTTGGGCGAAGCGCCGGGCTACCGCACTCCGAGATGCGCTTCGGTATCTGCGAGGGACTGGTCAGGACGCTGAAATCGCGTCACTTCCAGTGCAAGACATCGATCAGATGCAGCGGCTCGCGCAGAGCTTCGAGGCTGGAAGTACCGCGTTGCCGAGTGAGGTCAGTGCGTTGGCTCAACGACGTGAAGCAGCAAAGCGCAGCAAGACGGTTCGTCTTGGGGCGAAGCTGCAGCGCCAGCTTCACGAGCGGATCGCGGAGGAAGCGCGCTCGGTAGCGGTTGAACCACTTGAGGTTGATCCGACAGGACCTGATACACGTGAACGCTGATAAACAAGCGGGAAACGTGTGTGTCGGGCTTGCGCTGGCTTGACTGTCTCTGTATATTGATGCATGTAAGCCCTTGTTTACAAGCGGATTACGCACTTATACCCCTAGGGCGGCTGTGTCCGTTCCGGCGATTGGAGATGAAAATGGATTTCCGTAAGGAGACCCGCGGCGAGCACGGGACCACGAAGGCCGTCGAACTGGTGATTGGCTTCTACGACACTTCGGTGGTTCGAGCCAAGGAGACCAACGAGGTCACCAACGCGTATGGCGAGTCGTGGGGTCACCCGGACAGCGAGATTGGGAAGAACCAGACCAACCTTGCACTGCTCACCAAGAGCGTTGAGTTCGATGGGAAGCCGAAGATCGACCACAGCACCCCGTTCTCAATCAAGCAGCTCGAGCAGATCAAGGCTGCGGCAGGCGACAACGTTGCTCCGCTTCTTGACAAGGATGGTGTCCGTCGCGGCACCCTCTACGGCGTGCGGGCTGACCTGTTCCGCGTGCTCGACAAGGACAAGGAGAAGGTTGTTGGCTACATGCCCAACACCAAGACCCTGCAGGCGTCGGAGCTTTCGGTTGCTGACGTGAACGGCGTCAATATCCGTGACCGCATCTTCGCCGCACAGGCGGAGGCAAAGGCTGCGAAGGCAGCTGCGGCACCAAGCAAGGCTGCCCCAGAAGTTGAGGTAGCCGAGGTGGCCCCTTCGGTTGAGCTTGAACCAGAGCTCGCATAACCGGTCCCACACCACCGGAGTGACAGCCCCGCACAGCAATGTGCGGGGCTGTTCTCGTTGCGCCACGGTGACTGCACAAACGGTCGCTGATTCCGGATGCAATAACGCCTAGGCTTTATATACAAGCCACAAACACCGTTGGAGTTTCCCCTTATGTTCGCCAACCCTGCGCTCAACACGCGCTATCCACATCTGTCGAAGTTCAGTGATCTCGTCAAGACACCTGACCGTGCCATCGTGGGGCGGGATAAAGAGATCATCCAAGTCAACGTGGCGCTTGCTCGCCCCGTACTGAGCAACGTGATTTTGCTTGCGGAGGCGGGCACCGGCAAGACGGCTCTCGTGCAGGCGGTGGCTCAGCGCGACACGGCTCGGGATTACTACGAGATCGATCTGGCTCGGATGATCTCGGGTCTCTCGTCGCCGGATGAGATGGCTGCTCTAGTCAAGGCGCTCTTCGATGAGGCCGAGCAGTACGTCAAAGACCAAGGCCATGAACTCGTGTTGTTCATTGATGAGTTTCACCAGATCGTGCAGCTCAGTGCCGCAGCAGTCGAGGCACTGAAGCCAGTGCTGGCAGCAAGTGGAACCCGAGGACTCCGCATCATTGCGGCAACGACCTTCGATGAGTTCCACGAGCATGTTCGGCCGAATCAACCGCTCGTTGAGCGGCTGCAGCGGATCAACCTCACCCCACCAGATCGAGCGACCACGGTGCAGATCTTGAAGGGGATGGCGGAAACCTATGGCGTCGCGGAACAGTTCTTCGACAACTCGCTGTTCGAGACGATCCACGAGTACACCGAGCGGTATATGCCCGCCTCGGTGCAGCCGCGCAAGTCGATCCTGGTGCTTGATTCGATGGTGGGCTGGCACCGATACACCGGTCGCCCGATGGACCTGAAACTGCTCGCCGATGTGCTCGAGGAAAGCGCGGGAGTCAACGTCGCGTTCAAGGTCGATGCTCTGCACATCAAGGAGCAACTCGACAGCAAGGTGTTGTCGCAGGACTTCGCGACGCGAGTGGTCGCCAAGCGGCTGCAGTTGTGTGTTGCCGATCTGCACGACAAGGGGAAGCCGGCCTCGAGCTTCTTGTTTTGTGGCAGTACCGGCTCGGGCAAAACGGAACTCACGAAACAGCTGGCACGCCTGCTGTTTGCGGACGATCAGCGCCATCTCATTCGGTTCGACATGTCCGAGTTCGCCTTGGACGAATCGCTCAATCTGTTCCGCTCGGAACTCACACAGCGCGTGTGGAGCATGGGGCACTGTGTGCTGCTGCTCGATGAGATTGAGAAGGCGGCGCCGACGGTGATCCGGATGCTGCTCCAGGTGCTCGACGACGGCCGACTCTCGGACGACAACGGTCGGCAGGTGAGCTTCCTGAACTGCTACATCGTGTTGACGACGAACGCCGGTTCGGAGATCTATCGGACGATTCAGCAGTACTCGCCAGATGACGACGGCAGCGGTAAAGAGATGATCAAGCGTATGCGCGAGATCCGCCGATCGATCTCGTCTACCCAAGGCGATAACCGATTCCCGCCAGAGCTCCTGGGGCGTATCGACGCGATTGTGCCGTTCCAGCCTCTGTCGCTGGAGACGCGGCGAAAGATCACTCTGAACAAGCTTCGCGACCTTCACGATGAGGTGCTTCGCAAGCACCGGGTCAACGTTGCGTTCGATTCGCGGGTCTTGCAGTTCCTGGTTGACGACAAGTCTGACTCTGACTCGGATGCCGGTGGTGCTCGTGCGGCACTCGCGCTGATGGCCGATGAAGTGACAACGGCGATTGCGGCGTTCGTGAACGCACACCCAGAGCAGCGTCGCATCCGTGTCGAGGTAACCGGAACGCTCCGAAGCGACAGCAAGCAGATGCTCGATTCGGATGCTGCGATCCAGGTTGTCCCGGTGCTCGCATAAGCGCACAAACGATCCCGCACAGATGCACAAGTATGTTTTAGACTCATAGACAAGCGATCACCGTTCATACAATGCGGTATCAAGTTTCCCCATGGAAGGACCCCAATCATGGCACTGCTGACCAAGAAGCGCAGCGGTAACACTCCAGCACATGCAGCTGTTCCGCCTACGCCTGCAGGTGACGCGAGCAAGCGCAAGCGTCGAGAGAACGAACGACTTCGGAGTGTGCTGAAGGAGAGTACGTTCGGCGCTGCGATCGAAGCGCTCGAGTCGAATGTTCGGTTCCGCTTGCTGCCTGACGCTGACGGCAATTCTCGCTGGCTGGCGCTCCTGCTCCATGCTGAGTCAATCGGCGGACTGAGCGAGAAGACCAACCGAGACGAAGCTAAGGGCTCGTTGGTTCAACAGATCGTCTCGAACCAGATCGAGGCGATTTCCACCGCTGAGATGTTGGAACGTGAGTTCTTCGCGATCGTGCCAAGTGGGCGGACGCTGGAGCGCATGGCCGAGTTCAGTCTGCTGACCAAAGCTCAGTATCACTGGATCGTGTTTAGCTCGGTCGACGGTGAGTTGAAGTTTGATCAGAACATCGGCGAGGCTGGCTACCAGGATGCTGTCGAGATCCAGAACGGGGGCTCGATCCAGGGAGTGATCACCGCGGCACGTGCCGATGGTGAAGCAACGTGGGCTCGGATCGTGGCCGGCGGTGTTGGCGGGGAGCAATCCGCTGCTGCGCCTGCTGCACCAATCGAGGCAGACGAGAACGAGGAAGACGAAGTCTTCGGTGACGCGGCGGTTGAAACGGCTGCTGCTGAAGTTTCGCCAGTCGAGGTGTCTTCGGAGCCGGATGTCACAGAGGTCATCGAGGACGTGCTTCCGGACGTTGATGACGATGACTTCTATGCCCAACTGGAAGCTAGCGAACATGCGTCTGTTGGCTCAGAAGAGTACGACGAACTCGCTGACCTTGAGTCGCAGTTCGAAGACGATCTTCCTGACTTCGAGATTGATGCCGACGAACTGATCGATTCGGTTGATGCTGAATCCGAGATCGACGAGCCGGAGCCAGAGGTCGTTGAGGAAAAGACGCCGTACACCGAATACGTTGAGGCGAACAAAGAACGGGAGTTCAGTGACGCTGAGGTCCGCAGCAGCATCGCACGGCGCTTCCTTGCGGACGACCTCGAACTGACGGTTGACCTTGATGAGTTCGACGCAGCGTTTGCTCGCGGACAGGCGCCTGCGGTGAATGTGGCCGCGACCACGCCGGCGGACAGCACAGACTGGTTGGGCAATCAGGTTGCTCAGATCGCAAGTGCGGCCAACTCGGAGCTTGAGACGTTGCGTCGTCGACACGACGAGGAACTGCGTCAGCTGTACATCGACTACACGTCGCGGCACATCGAAGAGGTTGTGCGTCAGGTATCAGTTACCGACCCGACTGCCAAGTTCGGCGAGATGATGCTGGCCGTTGACAAGAACCACGAGGCAGCGGTATCGAGTTCTCATGCTCGAGTGACGCAACTGCGTCAGGAGATCGATGCACGGTTCACTGATGAGGCGAACCAAGCGGCTGAGGCAGCCGCGATGCAGGCTCGACTTACTCACACCAAGATGAACCACGGCCGTCGTGAAGCAGCCCTGGCCGCGGTGGACAACGATGTGAACCTTGATATCCGAGCCAAGCATGAGAATGAGCGACAGCAGGTGCTGCGGGTTCGTCGTGCTGACGCCGAGCTGGGCATGCAGCAGGGGAAGTCGATGATCTTCCAGGCGCTGGCTGAGGTGCGTGAGAAGCAGTCGGTCGCTGAAGCACGGATGCTGAGTGCCTGGAACGAACGACTCATCGGGTTCATTGATGAGAACCGGAAGGTCGACATCGTTCGTGCCGAGGCGTTGGTCGAGAACCTTTCTCGAGCGAACGCCGTCGAAGAGGAGCGCAAGCTCAGCGCGGAGCGTCTCGAGGCTGTTCGTGCGGATCACGCTGATCGAGTCCGTGAACTGGAACAGCGGGCTGCGCAGATTCGTGCCGACGCTGAAGCGGAACTCGCGCATCAGCGGGCTGAATGGCAGAGCAAGCTCGAAGAGGCAGAAGCACGCTCGGCGAACACTGCAGAGTTGCTCTCCCAGCAGGAGCGTCTGACGAGTGGGCTTCACGCTTCGATTGCAAAGCAGTACGAGGACCGACTCGACACGTTGCGTGTGTCACGTCAGGCCGTTGCAGACGAGCTCGAACTTCGAGCAAAGTCGCACACACGACTGCAGCGAATCTTCGTGCTGCTGTTGGTGTTGCTCGTGGTTGCGGGTCTGGCAATCGGCGCGATCGCCGGCTGGATCGTCGCAACCAACCTTGGCACCGGGGCGGCACACGCTGCGGCTCTTGCTCCGGCGCTTGGTATCGGACTTCCCGGTGTCTAGCGACGACAGATCCCTCGGGAGTGCGGCGAAGGGGAAACCGCTGCAGTTCTGAGGTCAGTACAAAACCCCCGTTGGTTCGCCAGCGGGGGTTTTGTGTTGCTTGCACACGCTCTGAGATCGCAAAACACCCGATAAACAAGGCGAAAACGATAGGATAAAGATGTAAATACGCGTGGACTTACTTGGTCTTCGCTGAGCTACCACCATCTTCGTTTCCCAGGAGGTACCCCAATGGCAACCCGCGAGAAGACCAAGCGTGCGCCGTCTGATCCGAAGGCTGACGCCTGGGACAAGATCGCCGGCCAAGAGTCACATCAGACCCTTGCGAACCGCGATGTGTTCCGGAATCAACAACTTGATCGGTCGACCATCGATGCAAAACAGAGCAAGACCGGCCGCACCATTGCGGCTGCTGTGCTCGGGGCGTTCATCGCTTTGGTCACCTGGATTGTCGGTGGTCTGGTGATCTGGGGCTTTGGCGCCGTTGTCGCCATGGTCGACAAGACTCACAAGGTCAAGACTCCTGAGTTCGCCACTACGGTGTTCGGATTCAACGGTTGGATCGTGCTGCTCGCGCTGTTCCTTGGGTTCTGCGTGTTTGGCATCGTGTACACGATGCTCATGCGGAACCTTGCCGCACAGAACTTGATGAACGACACCACGGACATCAATCAGTACGCAGGTGACCAGCACATTGCTCTGCCTGAAGAAGTCGTGCGGAAGTTCGATTGGTTCCCGGATGTAGGTGCGCACTCCAATGTGCAAGTGAGTTCGATGATCAGCCATGTGATGATCGCGAACAAGGGGCTCAAGGGCGTAGAGCTCGCGCGCCGAGCTGACAAGGACATTCTGGATGACTCCGGCGAAGTCGAGTTCCTCAAGGGTGAAGTCCTGTTGGACTCGAACGACGAGCCGATCTTCGACAAGAAGCCGCTCATCGATGAAGCGTTCGGAGAGTTGCTGTTTGACGCTTCGGGGTTGCCAAAAGACAAGGAACTTCGTCGCAAGTTCGACACCACGAAGATCCCGTACAACCCAGACGGCGCAGACCGCGCAAAGCAGGGGAGCCACAAGACGGTTGCTGACTTCATCAACGCTGACTGGACTTTCCCGGAGTACGAGGTGCAGCGGCCAGCCGGTGCGTACCTCGTTGATACCGCTCCGGTGAACACCATGGTGCTCGCAATCACGCGTGCCGGTAAGGGTCAGACCTACATTGAGCCTGTGATCGACATGTGGCTGCGTGAGAAGCGGCCGAACAACATGGTCATCAACGACCCGAAGGGGGAGTTGCTCGTCAAGCACTATGTGCGTGCAACGATGCGTGGGTTCCAGGTGGTGCAGTTCAACCTCATCAACCCTGAGAAGACCGACATCTACAATCCGCTCGGGATGGCAGCAGAGGCGGCTCGCGAGGGCAACGTGACCAAGTGTGCGCAGTACGTCGAGAACATCGCCGAGGTGTTCTTCCCGCTTGACAGCGGAGATGACCCGGTGTGGGCAAACAGTGCAAACAACGCGTTCAAACGTGTCGCGTACGGTCTCATCGACTACTACATGGAGGAAGAGCGGCTGCTGCGTGCACAGGCAGAACGCGATGATGTGCTGCCGAAGGTGCTTGAGACGAAGATCGACGAAATGTGGGGCAAGGTCACGCTCTACAACTGTTATCGGCTGTTCACGGTGCTCACCGGTAAGAAGCAGAAGAGCCCGATGACGAAACTCGCCGCCGACGTCAAGGCTGGCAAGTATGGCAACGAGGAAGCCGGCACGTTTGACTCAGAGGCGTTTGGCTTTGCCGAAGAGTTGGCGATGGAGCGTGAGTTCCTGTGGAACGGATCGGCTGAACTCGACCTGTTGTCGCTGTACTTCAACGCAACTGAAACACTGCCGACGAACTCGATCCGCACGCTGATCATGAACGCGAACAACTCGCTGAAGTCGATGGGCGGCGCCGAGAAGATGCTTGCCTCGGTCTACGGCATCGCGATCACTGCGATGAGCTTCTTCGCAGACCCGACGATCATGAACCTCACGTCGGGGACTCCGAGTCAGAACGTCGATCTGGCCGGGCTTTCGTTCCCGCGGCGCTTTGGCGTGCGCTTCAGCCCTGATTACTTGACGCGGGAGCACCTGATCGGCACCCAGGCCCGCTGGGAGGCGTTCGAAGACATTGGGTTCACGAAGTCGCTCGGTACCGACTTCGTGCACGAAGACACAGTGTCGCGCGAAGGTTGGGCTCGGTACTACTTCAAGGGCAAGTTCAAGTCACAGACTGGCTACCTGAAGCTCGAACTCGTGAACGCGCAGACCAAGCTCTTGATCAAGACGTTCCGGTTCGAGTTCACGAAGGATTACCACACGTCGCTCGACGGCCGGTACTACGTCACTGATCCGGTCACTGGTAAGAAGCTTGTGAAGAACGGTGTGCTCATCGAACTTCGGAAGGACGAGGACGCCGGTGTGTTCAAGCCAGGGCACACGATGTACCCGCAGCTCCGGCTCCAGACCTCTGATGACTCGGACGAACTGACGAAGGGCATCGTCGACGCTCGCGCCGTGATGCAGACGATGGTTCGGTACTCGGAGAGCCCAAAGGCTGTGTTCTTGGTAACGCCGCCTCATCTGACGAAGTACGCGAAGCTGTTGCTGATTCTGATCAAGCAGTTGGTGGATCTGAACTTTGACCAGTCGTACATGACTAAGTCGGATCAGAAGCCGCTGTACAAGACCCGGTTCATGCTCGATGAGTTGGGCAACTTGCAGTCAGAGGGGCACGGTATCTCGAGTTTCGAGACGATGCTCTCGATCGGTCTCGGGCAAGAACAGCAGTTCACGATCATTCTGCAGACGCTTCAGCAACTGCGCGATGTTTACGGCGAGAGCGTAGACAAAATCGTGCAGGGTAACGTCAGCAACATCATCTTCCTGAAGAGCACCGATGACTCGATGCTCGACACGTTGCAGAAGATGAGTGGTACGCGACACCAGGTTTACCGCGACTCGAAGACCGTGACCAAGGACGTTGAGCGGCTGATCAAGTTCACCGGAGTCGAGGGCAAGGTCTCGTACACGATGTCGGCGAAGGAAGAGCCGGTCATCTCGTACAACGACATGGCGTTCATCTCAGAGCGCAACAGCATCTTGTTCCGCGCCGGCGATGCTCCGATCTGGAACCGCAACGAGACGATCTTGCCGATGTCGTGGCAGTTGTTCAAGAACACGATCGTTCACCCAGGTCATGAGTACTCGTTGCAGACCATCCCGACTCTCTCGTCGGTTGCTGACTATGACGTACGGCAGAATCAGCCGGACTTCTTCAAGATGATGGAGACGCGGATTGAGCAGGCCGTGAAGGTTGAAGCCGCGAAGGAGCAGTACCGCAAGGCGTTCGGTTACAACGAGGTCGACATCTCGCGTCTCGACCCCGACGTGTATTCCGATGCGGTTATGGATCTCGTGAACAGCCGCGTTTCTGAGGAGACCGTTGAGCTCGAGTCGCTGGTTGGTGACGCGGACGGCATCACTTGGGGACCGGACCCGATGGAAGAGTACGAAGAGAACCTTGAGTTCAAGAAGTCAGAAGAGGAGGCTCAAGCCAAGCGTCAAGACGACGCGTTGAAGCGCTATGCCGAGGGCAAGATCAGCCGTGACGACCTCGGACCTGGTCTCGATCAACACGTCATTGATGCGTTTGTCGCATGTCTGCCTGACATGCAGGCTTCAACTCAGTACTTCAGTACCGGCGCCGACGGCTCGTTGCGTTCACAGGACGGCAGCAAGGTCTTCATCGCGAAGACCGATGACCAGAAGTCGATTGATGCGATGCGCGCTCAGTCCGAGGATGTCGAGGCTCGTGTGTTCACCGAACCGGAGGCGATCGAGCAAGTGCTTTCGCACGGAGCATGGCGAGTGAGTCGTGACTTCTATCGGTTCCTCGGGGAACTGCCGAGCTGGCAGGGCATCGCAAACGGTGAGTTCGATCGATTGATGGCTGCCTTCTGGAGTCAGAAAGAAACTCAGTCGCTCGTCAGCGCGTAGCTGGTCGAGTCAAGAAGCAGCCACGGTGTAGTGCCGTGGCTGCTTCGTTGTGTGCACGCGAGAGTTACGTGACAGTCTTGACCCAGCGTGTTTTGCCGGCGTCGTACACACGGTGGAGACCGTTCTGTTCGGCTGCGATCCGCTCAGTCCATGACTCGTCCCAGGTCAGGTTTGGGTCAGTACTGAACCGCTTACGCTGGAATCCTTCTTTCGGGAGTCGACGCCAACCGGTGCTGTTGCCAACGTACTTGTAGTCAGGAGGAATGATGGCCTCTGCTTCAAACCCAGCACTGGCGTACATGCCGCCATCGGAGATGTCGTTTGCCGAGAACGAGACCCATCGGTGGAGTTCGGTGTTCTCAGATCGAAGCTGTTGCTCTGCGACCTTGAGGAGCCGAGTGAATCCGCCAACAACCAGCCCGCAGGTTGCGTAACGCTGAATCTCCCAGTCTCCAGGTGCTCGGTTCGCACGAGCATTGTTCCGCGGCGATCGAATCGACAGCAGCGCACGGATCTCTTGATCTGCGTCTCGGAGTACAAAGTGTCGAGTTGCGACGACGGCGCCTTGGATGTGGTTGCTATCGAGGAAGCGACTGGCTTCGGTGCCGGAGCTCTCACCGGGGTTGAGCGATCGAGCGAACACGCGCTCTGCGATCTTGGGGTTGGCGTCAGGCAACACAACGGGCAGTCGATCGAGTGCGTGAAGCTTGTGCGCGACAGCTCGAATCGCGATCTCGCGCCGACTCACCCAGTCGTCTTCCCAGATGTGGAGCAGTTGGTATCCAGCCGAGGTTGCCATGTTCGACTTTTCGGCGTGGTAGTCGGCCGGCTTGCCCGATATCTCACTGTGCCAATACACGCCGTTGAACTCGACGGCGAGACCTCGAGCAGGGACAACAATGTCCAGCTCGTGGCGGCCAGGTAGCGAGGTTCGATCCGAGGTGATGACGTCATCACCTGCAACGAGCATGGCGATGACTTCTGCGAGTTCAATTTCGCCGTTGCTCGGAAGCGGGCCTCGGCAGTGTGGACAGCCAGTTGGTGTTGTCGTGGTCCGATGCCAGGTCTGGGTGAACCAGGTGTGTTCCGGATTCGTCCGGCAACGCCATTGGAGTGAGGCGCTGCTTCCGGCAGTTACGGTTCGGGCTTGATCGGGATCGACTAGCTCGCTCGCAATCGCAGGATGCGTCGTCGCAAGATCATTGAACCCTTCGACGACTACCTTGTTGGCGCAAATGGGGCAACCGCTCTTTGCCGACGTTCGGTTGTATGCCGAGGCGAACCAGGTGTGCGCCGGGTGTTCGATGCATCGCCATTCGACTGGTTTGTCGTACCCGTGACCGATTTTGGTCGCGATCGAAGGGTCGATGAGTTGCGCTGCGAGATCGGGGTGTGTCGTAGCGAGGTCATTCACTCCGGTCGAAACAACCCGACCCGAGCAGACTGGGCAGCCAGTGCCTTGGGTGCTTCGCCCATAGACCGCAGCGACCCACGTGTGCTCAGAGTTTTGGGCACAGCGCCACTCGACTCGTTGACTGGATCCGACTTTCAACTCGGCGGCGAGTGATTGGTCCACAAGTTCAGCGGCAAGATCAGGCCGCAAGGTTGCCAGATCACTGATGCCTGTGTGGGCCAGCCGTCCAGAGCAAATAGGGCAGCCACCCTTGCCTGCGGCAAGACGGGCTGGGGGAGCCGACCACTCGTGCGAAGGATCAGTCAAGCAACGCATGTGGACGCGCTTGTTCGAGAACGCGGTCGTTTGGGTGATGGCTGACTGGTCCTTGAAGAAGGCGGCGGCGTGAGGGTGCGTCGTCGCAATGTCGTTGAAGCCCGGAAGAACGAGTTTGCCGGCGCAGACAGGACAACCGGTCTGGCTCTTAGCGTTGGTGCGGTTATAGACCGCAGCAACCCACTGGTGTCCGAGTTCGCAGCGCCACTCAACTCGTCGGGAGCTACCCTTTGCGAGCACTGATGCGAGTGAACCGTCCACGAGTTGTGCAGCGAGATCCGGTCGAGCCTCAGCGAGTGTTGCTGATGCAGGCCGACCATTCTTGTTCACCACTCCCAGCCGCGAACACAGTGGGCAGCCCGTGATCTTGGCACCACCTGCTCCGGTGCGGTTGCGAACTGGGGCCAGCCAGGTGTGCTCGGGTGCCGAAGCACATCGCCACCGAAGCTTCTTCACTGAGCCCGGCCCGACGGACTTCGCTTCAGTCGGATCGACGAGCGTCTGCGCGAGTTCGCGATGTGTGCTCCACAGGTCGCTCTTGCCCGGGGTGGGGACGCGTCCTGAGCAGTAGGGGCAACCAGCTCCGAGTCGGGCACGTGACACAACTGAGGCTTCCCAGTGATGCGTTCGATCGACGTCGCATTGCCAACGCACTTTTCGGTGTGAGCCTTGGCTCACCGCGGTGGCCTCGTTTTTGTTTGCGATCTGCGCCGCGAGGTCGGGGTGCGTTGTCGCAAGGTCATTGACCCCGACAAGCACTGTTTTGTTCAGGCACACCGGGCAGTTCGGGCTGTGCCGCCGAGCGTTTGGGCTCGCAAACCATACGTGACGAGTGTCGTCCGGGCATTGCCATTGAACCTTGGTGTTCGACCCTGCCGAAAGAGATGCAAAAGCAGGGTCGACCAGCTGAGCAGCAAGGTATTGGTCCATGGGGAGCATAACACCAGTTTACTACAACACCTGCCCGGAATCGGACACAAAACGCAAAGTACACTCACGCGGACAACTGGTAAACAAGCGCAAAACGACGCTATGATGTAGTAACACTGATCCCGTGGGCCACACATACTGGCCCCTGCCTCCAAGGAGCATCCACGTGAAGAACACTCTGTCGGGACTTCGTCGCTACTTGTATGAGTACGAGTTTCATCAGCTGATCGAGGATGTGAGCAAGCGCTCGGGCGCGGTGATCACTGTGTCGTCGGCCCGAGCGCTTCGCTCGAAGGTCGAAGAGTCGCTGGTGAAGCGCGGGCTGTCGATGAACGATGCGAAGCTGCCGCTCGACGAGGCGCAGCGAGCCTTCCACGAGGTGTTCGAAACAGTACCTGGTTACGACAACCGCTACGCCGATCCAACCGAACGCGGAGCAACCAACCCTGGATATCTGCGAGCACGCAATGGCTTCTTTGCCATTGCAGGGTTCGGTCCAGCAGGAAGTACCGGAAAGAACGGTCCGTTGCTTCCGATCAGTCCATACGACCCTCGATGGGCAGTCCGCAGCACCATGAAGCACGCCGGTGCGTCGCTGCTGTACATCACTGACCACGACGTTGAACTGCGAGCCGACGGCACGTCGGTGAACGGTCTGACTGACCCCGATCAAGAACTGCAGTTGAACCGGCTTACTGAGGACGGCCGGCTCTACGCCGCTGGCCCTGCCTACAGCCGCGATGACCAGTCGGGCATGACCGAGCTGATGGGCTACATGAGCCGCTCCGATTACCGATCAGTGCGCAACTGGGTGATTGATCAGGACTCGAAGAAGTACATGTCGGAAGCCGGTATCGCCCGGGCGAAGGCAATCCTGGAAGAGCTTCAGGAGCAAGGTGTTGACTTCCGGATCACCCGCGATCGGAACCCAGGTCAGCTCGCGGTGCACGTCAAGGGCACCAAGATCGCGGTGCGACTGACTGACACCCGAGACAAGGAAGGGTTCGTTGGCCGTGTGTACGACGACGGCATCGCGACCTACTTCTCGACAAACTACCGAAACCAGAACTCCTACGCGCTGTATGAGCCGACGCCGTCCGAGACGGTGGCGCTGCTGCGTGCTGCTCAGGGTCTGCCAGTGCAGCGTGCCGACGGGAAGGGACTTGTCGGCATCAAGCAGCACGATGGCGACGCATACTTCGGTGACGACAACGGTCAACGCACGGTTCGCTTCGCGTTCGGGGACTATCTGGTTGACGGTAAGCCTCAGTTGCTTGCGGACGGGACCAGTGCACAGGTATTTGTGCACCGGAAGTCGGACCGATCGGAAACGTCGACCTGGTTCGGTACTGGAGAGGCTGGCGTCGAAGCCGGAACCAAGTTCCTCGAACTGGCAGTGACCAGCGCGCGTCAGCGAGTTGAGGCCGAGCTCGGCGTGGACGCGCTGCTCGAGCAATTCGCTGAACACGAAGAGGAAGCTGTTGCCGGCGAGTGGTACCCGCAGTTCTCGGGTGACGAGCAGATTGCGCCGATTCAGCGTGGTTACTGGGATGTGCTTCGCGGTGCGCAGCACACGCTGCTTCGCCCAGGGTTCAGCAAGGAAGATTTCGATGACCGTACTGCGGTCTTGAGTGAGATCGAGGTCTCCGGCGAAACGTATGAGAGTGCGCTCGACATGCTCGTGGGTGTAGTCGCATACACAGGTACTCGCGAGGCACGGGTGCGGGCACATGCCCGGGACGTAGTCGACGGCATTGTCGGTACCTATGAGCCACGCGATGCGTTCGTTCTCGAAAACGAAGAGCCGTCAACTGAGCCGTCAACGTTTGATCCGGCTGCGGTGGCGAAGTACATGGCGAGCCCATACGGCGTATGGCGCAATGGCGCAGATCTCATTGCAGCGATGCGCGCTGCTGGATACGGCTACGAAGAACTGAACTTGCTACAGGGCGAAAACTCGGTCGTGCGACGGGTGCGCGATGACCTCATCGCGTTTGATCCGTCGACAGCAGCGGATGTTGCCGGGCTCAAGGGCGGGAGCTTCGCCAAGAAGATGGTTGAAGTCGCGCAAGATGCCCTGGAACGCAACGGTGTCACGGTGTTGTCGATGCAGCTTGACGCGAACGGCATTCTTGACTGGCGCGGCATCCGGCATGACCGACTTGGACGTCAGCTGACTGGGTTCTACAAGACCCCGGAAGAACTGCACGGTCAGATCGGTCAGATTTTCGAGCCGGGCGAGCACGGCGAGATCGTGACGCAGTTCGGCAGCCGCGAGAACTACATGTTCGTGCCTGGGTACGAAGCGCGGATCGTGGCTCAGAAGCCGGGCGAAGACCTCTCGATGGAGGAGCGTACGCGACTTCGCGGGTACGAGCAGATCATGACCGAGCAGATTCGGTACCAGATCGCCGGCGATGCGCTCACCAAGCGCACCGAGGTTGGTGGGCCTACGGCGCTGAACAACGTGTATCGGCGTCTGTACGACGAGCGCCACGAGGTTGACTTCCTCGATCGAGCAGAAGAGCGCGGTCTTGACCGTGGTTGGGCCGAATCGATCCTCGAGACGGAACGCCGTCGAGTGCGCTACGCGAACGAGTTGTCAGACACGTTCTACGAGTCGTGGGCCGCAGAGCAGGGTGTACAAGCATTCGATCCAGCAAACGACTCCTTCGGGTCAGTGCTGGTGCAAACGGGTGGCCGAAACGTGGCAATCATGGATGAGCGAAGCGACGGATACTTCGACCCTGATCTGACCAACGCTGCTCGACCGGGTGTCGCACGGTTCTTGGTGGAGAGCGCAAGTGTTGACGTCGACGGCCGCATTATTCCTGGTGAGAAGGATGACCGGGCTCCGATCATGAAGCACCCGGAAACCTGGGCGATGCGGTTCGACCCATATGACCGGCGCCAGATGACTGGGATGAACCTGCTCCACGCCTCCGGTGTGACTCGTCCGCGCGGTACCGCGCTGATGACGTTCGGTGGGTGGGGTGCTGACGACGGTGTTGTCGTGTCCAAGGAGTTTGCCGAAGAGCACAAGATTCTCGGCAAGGACGGCAACATGCGGAACCTTGTCGTGGGTGACAAGATCAGCGATCTGCACGGTAACAAGGGTGTCATCTCGCTGGTCATCGATCGCGATACCGACTACGACCTCGCGCTCCAGAATCGCGACCAGAGCATGATGTACGCGACGAATATCTTCAAGATGAACCCAGAGCTTGACGTGGTGATGAGCCCGTTCTCGGCTGTGGGTCGCTTCAACGGTGGCACTGCACGCGAGTTGATGGAATCCCCGTCGGATCTGACTCTGCCGTGGAAGGGAATGCAGCCCGACCTGATGGGTCAGATGCGATTCATCGTCACGCACAAGGACGTCAAGGCCGGCACGCGTGTCTACGATGAGCAGGCGCTTGCACAGGGCCGTGGTCGGAAGGCTTCGGCGCAGCTTGCTTGGGCGCTCGACTCACAGAACGCAACCGAGGTGCTGCGCGAGTTCTATGGCCCGAATGGCAATGCCGTGGCGAACTTCCGCGAAATGCTGGTGAGTGTTGGGCTCGACATGTTGCCAGACGGCACTTTGGTCGAGGGTTCAGCCGAGAACGAGTCCGAGCGTGGTCTGCTCGCGATGCCGGAACTGATCCTCAAGGGTCGGAACCAGCTCGATAAGGCCGCGATGCTTACTGAGTTCGCGAACCAGATCAACTCGCGTGGTGGGGACCTGGAGCTTCCGTTCCAGCTGCGATTCCCATCGCAAGGGGCGGATCTCCCGGGTCGACTGCTTCCCCAGACGGAGTCGGGCACCTGGCGGATGCCGATTCTGAGTTCGCAGCTTCGTACGGGGCAAATGCTCGACGACGGCACGAATGCGGCTCATGAGTTCACGACGCAGTACTTGAAGGTGTTCGAGGCTGCGTGCGACTACCGGTTCTGCCAAGCACGGCTTGATGGTCAGTTTGGCGAGGTGCATTCCGAGCGAGCTGAGGAACTTCGTCGCCGGATGGCTCAGGACGTTCGCATGGCGCAGAGTGCGTTCTCGACGGTCAACTCCACGCTGAAGGAAACGCAGTTCACTGGGCACTCCAACATCTTCAAGGAAGGGTTGATGAGTTCTCGGGTTCCGAACTCGGCTACGGCGGTGTGGAGCGCAGATCCGCGGTTGGACATCGACCAGATCGCTATGAACTCAACGATGGCCAGTGGCCTCGGCGTGAACGATGGCGACTACGTGTTGGTCTGGCGTGACCCGGTGCTCCGGGACGCGGGCGTGCGCTACCTTCGGGTGGCGATCGACGAACGACTGACTGGCGTTGCGATCAACCCCGTCATGGACAAGGGTTTCGACGGTGACTTCGACGGTGACTCTGTCGCCGTCGTCAAGTTGCATGGTGAGCGGGCGCGGGCAGAAGCGATGCAGAAGCTCAGTGTCGAAGCGAACCTGCTTGACCTTGGTGCGGTTGAGTCCATCAAGATGGGCGGTGACCGCGAAGAGCAGATCTACCCGCTGATGATGCAGGACTCGCTCGATGTCAAGGTCACCCAGTCGGTTCAGCCTCAGTTCGTCGAACAGTTCGGCAAGTTGACGATGCGCGCCAATGAAGTGCAAAGCGACTTCGAAGCGGGGGAGATCTCTGCGGCCGAACGGTTGCGCCAAAATCGGGAACTGCTGACTGAGCTGAGCAGCTACTACAAGGAGGTGCTCGAGGGACAGTACGGTGATGCTGCACTGTCGTTTGAGAACTCGGTGGCTCACTTGGCCAGTGTGAAGGCTGCGTGTATCGACACGGGTGCGAAGGGTTCGCCGGCGAAGCTGGCAGCGTATGCCAAGCACTTGGGTGTCGACGACCATGGTGTCGACACTGGGCGTCCGCTTCACACGCGTGAAGAGGATCAGGGTGTGATGGTCGCCACGGCCGTGAAGACCGCAGTGGGTATCGCGGGTGCATTCAGTCAGCGTGGTGTTCGTGCGCTGCGCAACAGCACTCAGAAGTCGGTGCTTGAGCTCACATACCCAGTGACGCAGTCTCTGCTGCAGTCGAAGCATGACCCGCATGAGGCGCTGCAGAAGTACACGCTGTTGCTGTCTTCGGTGCGCGATCTGTGGAAGGGCAACCTGATGCAGCGCGTCGCCGGCAAGGACGGGAGTGGTGCTAGCTGGGAGCCAGTGACCGACTCGAAGTCAAAGGCGGTTATTCAGGCAACGCCAGAGCAGTGGCAGGAGCAGTTCCTGGACATGTACCGGTCGAAGGATGGGTTGAACATCCCGACGGTCAATCCGGAGCACGTTGCGATTGTTGCGAAGGCGTTGACTGGCCCGGATGGGTTGATGCGGGACATCGAGGCAATCGGCAGCGGCGCTGACCGAGAAGAAGGTCTTGCCAATGGTTCGACCATGGACCGACTCGCTTACGGCGGCACGTTCGAGGAGCTGTACGCGGCAGCGACGCGCAAGGAGAACATCTTCGACGGTGCTCAGAATGGTCACTTTGCGCCATTCGAGGTGCAGCGGAACCAGCGGGAACTCGAGCAATACGAACGCCGCATTGAGCGCGCAGCGGACGACACGCGGTCGGTTCCTGGTCCCGAGCTGGTCTCAGTCGGTGCTCGCGATGTGCTCACCAGCGAGAACGAGCGGTTCCGTGAACGCGGCACTTCGCGTCGTTCGCCGTTGGCAACTACGGTGCGGGCGCCGCAGCGTGTGGTTGAAACGCCAGCCGAGCCCGAAGAATCCGACGGATTCGAGTACGGGCTCTAGGCGCTTGTTCTGACACCTGTTAGACTCGTTATTGTCTTATAAACAAGTCAGTGATGGAGTCGAACAGGTGTCAGAGCAGGGTATTTGGGAGCACGAGGATGCGCTCACTCAGTTGTACGCATCGTTGCGCAAGCCACGCTCGGTTGCAACCGAGGAAGTGAACTGGCTACTCGTCGTTGAAGCGCGGAGCATGCGTAACGACCACGACAGTGGTCAGGTCGAGGCTGATTCCTGGGTAGCCAGTGTTGACCGCCAGCTGGACGAACTGTTCGACGAACCAAGCACAGGGTACGAACTCGAATCGCGTCGCATCGCACTCGAGGCAAGCCGCAGCGCTGCCGAGAAGCACCGCACTGCAGTCGAAGCGACGTTCGATGAGCGGCGTGAAACGTTCGCAAAGATGCTCGTTGCGATTCGCGAGAACCCGCGGGCAATGCTCCTGCCGGACTCGCTTGAAGAGATTCGACTCCTGAACTCGAACGACTACCTTGCGAACGCGCTCGGGATGGAACCGAAGCGGTTCACCGATTACTACGCGTACCACCCAGACGCTGAAGCTGCACGACGGGCCATTCCGGTACCACAGGCGCCGGCGGTTGACTCTGAGTTTGATCTCGCACGCAAGCACGGTATCGACTACTCGCGAGTGGAACGGGTCGAACAAGCCGCTCCGGCTGCGCCGGCGGCGCCGACACTGCCTGCTGTGGCTCCATCGCGGATCGAACAGGTGATCGGTGCGGAGACTTCGCGACTGGCTCAGGCAACCGGCACGGTTCCACCTGAGCCTGCGCGCGACGACGAGCCAGGGTTCGACTACTAAGTCGTTCGGAATGAGACGGAGAACACGAGATGGTGCTCAATCGAACCCTTGGGATTCCAGTTTTTGAGACGGTAGGTGCCCCGGATCCAGATGGGCTCTACGAGACCGATGAGATCTACGCTGGTCGTCCTTCGATGTCGCAGAAACGGCAGGAGAACGCTCGAAAGTTCAAGGAGTCTCCCAAGGGTCAGCGTCAAGAGTTTGAGCGGGAGCGTGCTGCGCAGCAGCAGGCAACTCAAGCCGCTGCTCGTGCTGGCGACCCCATAGCGCAACTTCGGCTGTCAACTCAGAACGCGGGAATGGCGCTGATGAACGGTCTGCGCCGGTCGGGTATCGCTCGACCAGGTGTGACCAACGAGCAACAGAAGTTGAAGCTCTCTGCCTGGCAGCGGGCATATGCATCATCGATGGTGTTCAGCTGTATGGAGCCACTCCGTCGTGGGATGAAGTCAGAAACCGTGCTTGAAACGGTCGGCATCAGCGCCATGATGTGGCTGTGCTCACCGGTGTTCCGCGCACAGGTCGGAAATCAGTTGTCGAGCGTTCACGAAGCGATCACAACGAAGATTTCGCGGTTCGGCGAGAAGAAGGCGCTTGCGCAGGAAGCGATTTCGATTGAGCGGGGGAAGTCTCGGGAAGACGTCCCCCGGAAGCGATGGGCACGGCGCTTGGATCGTATTGAGCGCATGGATCGGCATGGGTTGCCGCCGCTCACTGCGGAGAGCGCAGCGTTGATGGAGATCGGCATCGCTGAGAGCGCGTATCAAGAGATGCGAATCGGCGGTGTTGACGTCGACGAGGTCGCACGCCTGCATCGCACGGCGTTGACCGAGCTCTACACGATGGCGGAGCGCGATGGGGTCGAGCCGGCTGAGATCTCGCAGAAGATGCGTCTCATCGTCGGTGCTCGACTCAAGCACGAGCCTCGACTTGGTCTGGTGTTCAATGATCTCGCGCATGGGCGATTCGTTCAGAACGAACAGGGCCAGATTATCGACGGGGCGACTCATGCGCAGGTAGATCGTGGATCGTTCATTCTTCGGGAGCCGATGGATTCGGCACAGCATGCCGAGGCAATGAAGGGCGTGTTCGAAGCCGGACTTTCCAAAGCGTTCAACCACAGCCCGGATGCCCTCCTGGCGCAGATGTACGTGTACGCCGTTGGCCTTGAGACCAGTCGGTTTCCTGAAGTAGTCGACGAGGCAACTGATCCAGTGGTGCGTCGTTGGTTGGGGCAGAGCCGCAGCATGTTTCTCACCATGGCTGACGACAAGCTGACTGCAGATGAGGCTCGAAGCGTCTACTCGATGACGTTCGTGAACGTGATCAATGACATGGCCGCGAAGTCACCGGCGTTCGCAGAGCTTTGGCACGGACCCGACGGAGCGGCGTGGCGAGAGCACCTCAGCGATCGCCTGCGTGCGTTCGATGACTTGGGTGAACAGACCAAAGCCGGTCATTCTCGGAAGCGTCAGCAAGCTGCCGAGGAGGAGGGTGTTCACTACACGGCTCACACCGTGTGGGAGCACCCATCGCCACCGTATGAAGACGTGCTTGACGCAGAGATCATCTATGAGCCAATCGATGATGAGTCGAAGGTTGTTGACGACGATGTTGTTGATGCCGAGATCGTCGATTGGTTCGAGGCGGGCCGAGGGACCGCGGACGTGCCGTCACCTGGCAAGTTCCAGGCGCCGAAGTACGACGGTCATTGGCCCGAGAAGTTGCTTCTTGAACAGATGGCGACCTTCATCGGGCAAGACATCACGACGGCCGCTCACATCGATCGTGGAACCGACCTCGCCGGTAACAGTTGGGTCGCTCGGCGCTCTTTTGGGTCGCCTCTTGCTGCGTTCCGTGCGTTTGAGGACGAGAGCTCGATGTCACGTCTTGATCCTTCAGCGTTTGAACGCTCGAAAGAGATGTTGACGATGCGCCAGGAGATGGAGCGCCTCGGGATGCCGGCGCGGCGTCAGGACATGATGTTCGCCGCGGCATACGTTCGGGGACTCGAAAAGTCTGTGCTGGCTGATCCCGCGTTCGAACGCGTGGTGAAGCAAGCTGAGGCAACTGCATCGTCACCGGCTTGGCAGGAGATCGAGTTTGCTCGAGCGCTGGCTCAGACCCACACGGGGTCGGTTGGCCGTAGCTACCGGGAATTTGTGGCGGAGCACGGTCTGGACCCAGACATTCTGTACTCAGCCGACGAGAGCGAGCCAGCACACATCGCAAACGTTCGCGCTGCCCAAACAGCATTCGAGAACTCGATGCCGCAGAGCATCCGCGACGGGTCGATTGGCGCAGCGCTCAAGGAGAACGCCGAAGAGCGTGATCGCCGCAAGCACCGCACGAGCTTCATTCGAGGACGGATCAACCGTGAGTACAACGCGGAAGGCAACAACGTGCAGATCCTTGATCCAGAAACCGACGCCCAGTTCGGGCTGATCGACTAGCAACCCACGAGAAAGGAACCTGCGATGAAACTCGTATTCCCAACCGAGAAAGAGCTGACCGAGTACTTCGGTTTCGTGACCCCGGAGGATCGCGAACGTTGGCGACGTGAAGAGACACCCGAGCAGGCCACTCAGCGCAAGAACTTCATGTCGAACCTCGGCCGGTCGCTGTCTGACAGCGGCCAGGGGCTTGCTCAAGAGCAGCGACAGGCGGCTGGCGTCGGCAGCAACATTCGGAAGACGCCGCGCAAAACGACTCGGATCATCACGGAGCACATTCGCGAAGAGGAAGATCTCGATGCGGAGTACGGCTACTGACGGACCCGATGTCAGCCCAGAGACCCTCGATGCAAACCGGGGGTCTCTGTGTGTTTGGCCCAACTGAACAGAACCGCTCAGGACGCATGTGCCTCAATTACAAGCGAAGAACGATGTAGTAGGGTTTCGACAGCGGACAGAGTGAAGCTGACTGAAGTCAGATCGCCTCTCCGCTGTCGGGACCTGAGCAGTATCAACCCCGAAGTTTCGGACACGAACTACCCAAGGAACTAATGATGAGTGACAAGAACGAACCAGTTGAGACTGGCGAGACCGCGGAAGCCCCGGCTCCAGTCAGGATTGAGAAGCGCGACTTCATTCGCGAGATGGCAGCCGAAGCCGACCTGCCGCTCAACGTTGCTGGTGTCGCCTACGAAGCCTTCGTGAAAGTCCTGCTGTTGAACATTCAGAACGGAAACCAGGTCAATCTGACTGGGTTCGGCCGGTTCTATCGACAGCGCCACGCGGCTCATCCTTCGCACTACGCGGCCACACGGTCTGTCGATCCGTACATGAAGCTCAAGTTCAGCTCCGCCCGCAATGTCAACAAGTTCATGAACTCAGACCCCGATGAGGCTGGTGAGATGCGAGTCCCTGGTACTCGGATGAACCCCCCAGTCCTCTCGGCAGCGACGCGAGCGAGTCTTGCGAGTCTGGATCTCCCGGACATCGACGAGGGCGAGTAGCTCGCATAACGAAAAAAAGAACCCCCGTCTCCAGCTGGTCAATGCCAGGGAGACGGGGGTTCTTCGTTCTGCGTCGGGGATCATGAGAAGAGGTCAGGTTCCCCGATGTGCGGCGAGGTACGAGATTCGGTTGTGTTGTTTGCGACGAACTCGCACTGGTCCCGCCACTTGTCGATGCTGACGACGCCGTTGGCGGTGTTAGCCGGATCAACCGCGCTCCAGTGGACCCAGGCATCTTCCCACGAAGTGATGGCGTCGGTGATTTTCACCGGCTCGGTGATCACCTCAGTGACTTCGAGGAGTATTTCTTGATCGATGTGCCGCCAGACCTCACCGACCGCAATGGGTCGGGGGAGTGCTTGTAGCGACTCAGCCTTCTCAAAGAGATCGAACTCATCGATGATGCACTGAGCCAACTCACGGCTGGTCTTCAGCGGCAACCCGGTGGCCGAGCGAAGCACGTCGGTGATCCGAACTTTGGTTGCTTTGGTAGCCATGCAGATTCACCTTCATCGTGTGATTGAACTGGACTAATCTGCTTGATCTGGGTCGAGGCCGAGTGACCAGAAGATCGCATCGTCGATGAGATCGAGCTCGCTTGGGTCAACACGGCCCTGCCACTCGGTGAGCCGGCTGGCGTCGACGGTGTGCACCTGCTCGCAGAATGCGATGGCGGTGTTGGCGAGTACGCCAGTGTTGTTGCGATCGCGATACGTCGGGTCGAGCCCGGTGATATTGACGCTGACGTGCAGCCGAGACGGTTTCCGCGAGGTCGCAGTGCTCAGGTAGACAATCTGCGCGAACCCGGAGGTTGCGTTCATCTGGTCATTGGATACGACAACGGCGAGCTTGTTTGGCCAGATCTCACGACCGACAGATCGGTGCGAGCCGAGCTCTGGATCGAGGCTTCGGGAACTTGCGAACCAAATGTCGCCTCGGCGGGGAGTGCTGCGCTGATGCGCTGCCGAATCAACAGTGCGGGGTCGCACCGTTGACTGCGGTGATGGGGTGTGAAGGAGGGTCATGGGATTCTTTCTGGACCTGCGTAGGCAGGTTTGGATCGGGGTCGCTTGGTTGGGTACACCTGCCGAGCAGGTGGGTAGGAGTGAGGTTTCCCACCCACCTGCTCGAGCGAGCGACGGAGACGACGAACTAGCTCGCGAGAGCCACTGGGGCGTTCTCGTCGGCTGGGTCGCGGTCACCTGATGGCGTGCTCTCGCTGTCTGCTGCGGTGTTGGCGAGCAATGCAGCGAGTGCAGTTTCGACGTCATCGTCACTCATCGAATCGACGCTGAGCCCCTGCTTGCGGAGCAGATCAATCTGCTCGCGCTTCTTCAGGGCCGTCGTGATGAGCTCGTAGTCAGTCTGGATACGCGGTGACTTCTGCGAACCGTAGGACAAGATGTATTCGGTCTTCATGGCGCGAGTGAACGCGACGTAGTACATCCGCTTCTTGTCTTCCGGCAGCGTGGTGTCGTAGTGGTGCAAGACAACGACGTTGTCGAACTCGAGACCCTTTGCACCGTGAATGGTGCTTACGATCAGGTTCGCGTTGCCGTTCTCTTCCTTGCGGGCGCGGTTCTGCTGGTTCAGAACGTTCTGCTTGATCCCGTTCTGGTCGATCTCGTAATCGAGCACATTTCGCATCAGCTTCTCGAAGAACTCCGCGCGAGTGAGTCCACCAGCGTTGTACAGGGCAACCCAGCCGGTCACCTCGTGACCTTGAGTGGTCCACCACTCGGACACAGTCCGGGTGATGACCGGTCGTGCCGCGACCGCGCCGCGACCCACCAGTTGGTCAAGGTTGTCGATGATGCCCTTGGCGATCACCAGTGAGGCGTCACCCGGCTGGACCTGCAGGACGTCGTTCCAGAACGTCTTCACATACTGCGAGAAGATCGTCGTCGGCCGACGCCGCTTGCTGGTGATGTTAGCGACCGTCTGACCTGGGTACAGGTCATTCAGGATCTTCTCGAACACGTCGACTTCCTGCTTACCGCGGTACGCGAGGAAGGCCACCTTTTCGCCGCGAGCCAAGCACGCATCGATGTATGGCTTCACTTCGTTGAGCATGAGCGCTGGAAGGTCATCCATGAAGCCGGTTTGCGTCGGCGACACGGTGTACTTCAAGGTCACTCGCTCGTTGAAGCTCTGCGCGGTTGGCTGAGCGAGCGAGTTCGCCTGCAGACGGATCTGCGACAGCGAGTTCGCTTCGATGTCGGCAAGGTGCACGTTGGCGAAGTCCAGGATCTCCTGGTTCGACCGGTAGTTCGTGGTCAGCTTGTAGGTCGCAAAGACCCCAGAGCCCTCGAGCGCGTTGAGCGCTTTCGGGTTTGCTGACCGGAACTCGTACAACGTCTGGCTGGCATCGCCCACGATGAACATGTTCTGCTTGTGCTTCGTCACGTACCGGAGCAGGTAGATGAACTCGAAGATCGAGTTGTCCTGCACCTCATCGACGATCAGGAATTGACCCGCCACATGCGGCGGCTCAACCATGGTGTCGATCTGCTGGTACGCGATGATGATCTGCAACTCAAGGCAGGTCTGTTCGATCTTGTTGAGGACCGTCATCACCTCGTTGAAGTGCTGTTCAACGAACGCGTTGAGCGCGGTGGTTGCGCCTTCCTTGTTCTGATCGGTCTCTACGAGCCGGCGACGGAACGCTCGCACCATGTCATCATTCGGGTAGAAGATGTCAAGGGTGTTCACGATGGTGTCGATCGTTGAGATCTGGTGCGTGGGGTAGTTGAGCTTGTAGATCTCAAGCACCATTCGCGCGATCGTCATCGAACCAACGGCCGGGTTCTTCAGCAGAATGTTGTCTGCTGCGGCGTTGGTGAACGAGAGCACCGTGATCTCTTTCGGGTCAATACCGCACTGGGTGAGGTAATCGATCCGAGCGAGGATGGTCGTGCTCTTGCCAGTGCCGGCGCCGGCCGTGGTCAGGCTCAGCGGCTCAGCAGTGGTGATTGCCTCACGCTGCTGAATCGAGAACTTCGACGGCAGACTCGCCAGTGCAGCTGGCGTTACCGGTGGCACCGCGAGTTGCGGCTTCAGCGTGTCCAAGTCGGCGAGCGTGCCGTTCATCAGCAGGTTCAGGTTTTGCTTCGAGAGAATCTCTGCAATGTCGTGCGGGCACGAGGCGCGCAACGTGTCGTAGATCTTCCGGTAAGCGTCGAGCGGCACGCTGTAGCTTTCGAGGTAACGAAGCAGCGAAGCCAGGTGGTTCAGCACGATCTCTGATGGTGATCCGTTGAAGAGCGCAGCGATGTGGTCGCTCACGACGTCGCCGACGCCCGAGCTTGACCAGAGATCTGCTTGCTGCACGATCCGTTCGTAGAGGTCGTAGTCGGCCATCCAGGTGGCGAGTTCTGCGACATCGACGAACACACTCTTGCCAGTCGTGGTGTAGCCCTGGCTCACCTTGCGGATGAGCTCTTCTGCATCGTCGAGCGGTGCAAACGAGTATTCGACCGTCGCGAACTCAACCGGCGCAAGTGCACCGTTCGCATCGAGTACACGCGGAACACTTGGCGCCTGCTCACGCAGCTTGACCTTTTCGGTGGTCGAGCCGAGCGCCACGACATACGCTTCCATGCGGTACAGCACGTCGAGGTGACGCACGGTCTTGTCGCCGGAGCCGTCAATCGTGAGAATCGCCCCCTGTGGGGTGAGGTCCAGGAAGACATCGAAGTCGAGCTTCGTGGCATTTGCGGTGACGTGGAACCGCTCGGTGCTTGACGGCACAGTGATGAACGCGTTGCCGGTGCGAATCGAGTCAGTCATCGCATAGGTCGTGAGCGGAGCAAACGGGATTGTGCGAGTGACCACCGAGCTGCTGGAGGACTTCGACTTGCTATCGACTGAGTTGACCGGGATCGAGTGGCGACCCTGGCCGGTGGGGTAGCGCCCTGGGCGCTTGTTCTGGTTGAGGAGACCGGTGGCCTTGCCGCGGCCAGTCAGCTCACTGCTGAAGAACTGGGCGGTGTTCGAGGCGGTGACCTTGTTGGTGATGGAGCTGATGTCGTCAAGGAGGATTGGCATCGAGATGCTTCTTTCGGATTTATGTGTCGCGTGAGAACGACGTGGGGCGATGATGCGGGAATGCTGGGGCGTGATGTTCCCACCGGCTTATAAACAAGCGCATACGAGAATCAAACCAGTAACCACCGACGGTGGTGCTGATGCATCCGGGCATGAAAAAGGGAGGGCGGTCACTGCGTTGGCGGGCAGGCCGCCCTCCCGAGGGAGGAAGCACACGAGGAGACGAGTGTGCGATAGGAGATGAAGCTACAGCTGAGGTGCCTCGTCGTGTTCTTCCTGGTAGGTCACGACGTCATCGGTTTCATCGATTGACGTCGTGGTGTGTGTTGAGACTGACTGAGCTTGGAACGTGTTCTGCTGTTGAGCAGCAAGAAGCGCGTCTTCGATCAGTCGTCGGGCGGCTCGTTCGGCTGGCCGTGCGCCAAGTTCCGGGAGGAACGTTGATTGCACCGTTTCGTCGAGGAGCGGATCGCTGAGTGGAGCGAGTTGCGCGCCGAGGCGAGGCTTCTCATCGAGCAGCCGCTGCCGTTCACGTTCGTAGGCGCTTTCGAGGATTTCTCGATACAGCTCCCGTGTGATCGGCGAGTACGCAACGAGCTTCTGGAAGCGACCCAGGAACTCAGCATCGAAGAACTCCTTCAGCGCAGCGGTGAGTTGCGCGCCAGAGAGTTTCGTCGAGTGTGGGTTGCTGCTGAAACCCATCGGCTGCTTGCCAATCACGTCGCGCGCGGCGTTCGTGGTTGCGATGATCGTTGCCTTCGAGAAGTCAACGATCTTGCCGTCAGCCATTCGCATCCAGCCGTCATCAAGAGCGGTGAGCAGCAACCGATGCACGGCCCGATCAGCCTTTTCGATTTCGTCGAGCAGGATGACCCGGTATGGGTTGGATTCCAACGTGTCGAACGGAAGTTCCTTGTTCGAGTCGGAGCCAACGTAGCCGGGACCCGCCCCGATCAGCTTTGACACATCGTGATTGTGAGCGTATTCGCCCATGTTCAAGATGATCGGCTTCTGGCCGGTGAGCTGGTTGCTGATGCGCTTGACAGTCTCAGTTTTGCCAGCGCCCGATGGGCCGGCGAGCATCCATGCCACAGGATGCTTTCGCGGGAATGCGCCGAGGTCGTCGCGACGAAGCGTGTCGACGAGCTCATCGAGCACGTCGTCTTGACCCTTGATCGATCGCATCGATTCCCGGAGGGCGACTGCATCGAACATCGACTTTTCAGCGACACCGGAGGCGAGCTTCATGGCGACTGCCCGAAGTTTGGCTTCTGTCAGCGACAGTGTTGGGATCGACTGAAGGGCTTGCGCTACTGCCTGGTCACCGCGAGCGGTTGCCTGAGCAATTGCAGTGCCGTGTGACACGACGACGTCTGCAAGAGCTTGATCGAGCAGCGTCACCGCGTTGTCGGGGCGGTGCTGGCTTGCCCGCGAATACTCATCGGCGATCGTCGCTACGAGTGCCGTGATCTCGTCAGTCACCGTGACCTTGTACTGGTGGTGCGCCATGTACGTCGTGCGTGCGTTCATCAGCACTGATACCGTCTGCTCGCGGGTGAGTTCATCAACGATGAGCCGTGAGAACCGGCGCTGGAACGCAGGGTCGTCATCGAGCTTTCGTGACTCCTGAGCGGTGGTGGCACCGATCACGTGCATGTCGCCGCGAGCAAGCGCTGGCTTCAACATCTGCGCGATCTTGGAGTAGATCGGGTCTCGGTTGTCGCCGAGCACGTGGATCTCGTCGATAAACAGCACGACGTTGTTGGAGGAGTCTGTGGCAAAGTCGACGAGTTCGGCGACTCGGCTTTCGAGCTGACCCACGATGCCGGCGCCGGCGACAAGCGAGGCAATCGGGAGTTCGTAGATGGTCTTGTCGCGCAGGGCTGCTGGAACGCCGACGTGATGCGTAGCGATCATGCGAGCGATCTCTTCAACGATGCGGGTCTTGCCGACACCAGCTGGTCCAACCAGCAGTGCGTTCGGCTTGTCTTTGCGAATCAGCACCGTGAGTGCCTGTTCGATGACCTTTTCGCGAAACAGGGCCGGCGAAGCGGTCTTGAAGCGCTCGTTGTAGTTGACGAGCACGTCTTCGACGTCGAAACCGCTCTTGGTGGCATTGCTCATCGGCGGGAGGCCCGGCAGGCCGGGGAAACCGGAGCCGCTACCTGAGTTGTTGTTCTGGTCGTCGTCATCGTTCGATGACGTGAAGTTGGAAAGTCCCATGGTGGTTACTCCTGGGGTCGGTGTTGCGATTCATGAGAGATGTGATGCACAGCGCCCCCTCGCTCGGTGTGCTCCAGTTCGTCGGAGCCTCGTGGCGAGGGGGCGTGTGCGAGTGCGCTGCGTTGTGTTTCAGCGCGTGGGGTGTGTGCGGAACCCGAATCCACACACGGGTCAGGTGTTGGACTGTTGGCCCAGTGGTGAGCGTCCGTTCGGTGAGTCCAACTCCTGATCAGACATGGGTGTTTACTGCCGGAAGCAAGGATCGTTGCGTTTCTGGCTAATGTCCCTCTCCTGGATACTTGCTTCCGGCAGAGTTTTGAGGCGGTTACGCGGCGAGCGGAAGATCCGCCTCGAGCGCCTGATCGTCGTGCTGGATCGGAGCTGTCACGGGAATCCCGGTGTGGTGTTCCCGAGCAAGCAGCCACAGATCCTTCAGCACCTGCTTCGATAGGACACGCAGGGCATCTGCCTGCTGGTGGGCGCCTGACCAAGGAGTTCCCGCCTTAGCCGGGCGCGCTGCAGGACCACATCGAACGCAATCGTGTGCGTGGACCCGATCGATCGTTGCCGCGCGGCGCGCAAGGTACAGTTCGCCGTAGCGCGAAATGGCGTGACGGTTCTCAAGATCGTAGGACTTGTCGTCGCTCTTGAGATCCTTATCAATGGTTCGAACGCCAGCCTTGACGAGACATTCGGCGACCAGATAGGCCCGCATCTTGGCGGTTGGCTTGCCGCAGGCGAATACGTCAGCCTGTGTAGCCCCCTTGGGGATTCGTCGAGCTGTGCCGTTGTCGACGGCAAGTCCCGAGTAGCCCCACAACGCCGATAGAGTACGCGGTGTTTCGCGGATGTCGATGTTCTTCTCATCGAGTTTGACGACGTCAGTACGGATGTACGGGTCGCCGATTGATGCGAGCAGACGGGCAAGGGTCTTCTCTCCGACCCCGCGTTGCTGCTTTAGCCATGGGGAGAAGATCGTCTTGCGGAGTTCTCGTTGAAGCTTGAGCACCATCTGGTGCTTCTGTTCTTCGAGCGCTGTGGCAAGCACAGCGACACTGGCAACGAGTGGGTCACGTTCGTCGAGACCGAGACCGCGAATAAGACCGGTCTTCTCGTCTACCCAGGTCGAAGTTGCGCTGCGGTACCGGTTTGTAGTCGCTGTGTGAAGCCCTTCGAGGTCATCAAGTGAGTCCGAGATGAGCCGAAGTGAGTCCGGGACGAGCTGGTCGTAGTGAGTCATGTTGATTTGATCTTTCGATGATGGGGAAGAACCCGCCGGCCGTTTTCGGTTTGGGGCGAGATCGGTTGATGGACCGGCGGGAGCATTGGGAGTTTGAGCCGAGTATCGGCGGTGAATGTCTCTTGGAAGCGAGTCGTTTCTACAATGGCCGCCGATACTCGAGGTCTTAGATGATCTGCGGTGGCAGGTCTCCGACTCGCTGAAGCCCGGAGGCGGCGAGTGTGTCTGCGATACGATCCCAGCGGTCGGCGTCGACGAGAATGGCCTCCGCCTGCTTGCGGCGTACTTCACTGGCGCGGCGCAGATCGGCCACGGTTGCGTCTTCAATAAAGATGCGACGGCCGTCGCCAGTTGGCAACGTGGTTGCGATCCAGGCTTCCCATCGCTTGCGAACCCTGAGCGTCTGCGCGCTTGCACCAACGACAACGTTTGCTGGCTGTGTTTGGCTCTTGCCAGAGCCTTTGGTTGCAGGGGCGCTTGGAGAGGCTACCGAGGGCAGCTTTGCAGCATACGGATCAGGCACGATGGCTTTGGTTGCTGTTCGGGTCTGGTTGTTCCGAACTCGTTGCACGGCGTCACGCACCAACGGGAACAGTGCGAGGTAGCGCTCGTCATCGGTCATGTTGAGGATGACGAGGTCCGTGATGACGTGATCGTCGAGCGACCCGGTGTTCGTGATCGCTTCGCCGATCCGGCTCCAAAGGCTGACTTGGGTCTGTGCCTCGGGCTCCGGGAGCGGGGCAACTGTTGTGGTTGCTGGCATGGGATTTCACTTTCTGTGAGAAGTGGAACACTGACTGCGTCGTCGCTCGGCTGTGATTAAGTTGTGTGTGTGGATGCAGTCCGTGTTCGGTCTTGGTAGCCATACCCCGCGTCGTGACACCTTTGGTTTTGTCGTTCGAATGGACGCGGGGTATGGCTATGACGGCTCTGCGCCTTGACGCTGTAATGCGTTAGACGACGATGCCGATGAGGTGCTGCGCGATGGCAGGCTCAAGGTGTTGCACGCTCTTCGCGAAGCCCTCTGCGTGTGCCACCATTCGGTCCCAGTTCATGTGACCGCACGGCGCGTAGTAGAGGTTCTTCGGGTGCTCGATGCGTTGCGATCGGGCACGCCACTCGAAGTCGGAGATGATGAGCGACAGGCGCTCTTTCCGGACCTTCGACTGGTTGATGTAGTGCCAGATCTGCTCGTAGTCGGTGCCGCCGGCGACCTTCGGGATCCTCTGAAACTCTTTCCAGATCTGCGAGGTGCTCTTCCCGCTCGTGCGCAGCAGAATTTGCTGCGACATGACGTTCGAGAACGAGTTGAAGTACAGATTCACGTTGAGCTTCTTGGCCAGCTTGATCAGCATGATCACTGACTGCTGGTAGTTGATCTCCGAGATCGATCCAGAGGTGTCCACATACACGTGCAAGTCCGGCAGGTAGTGCGTGCTGACGCTCTTCCCGGCCTTGTTGTAGTCCATCGGATCGCGACGGTTCGCCTTGACGAACGACGACTGCGTCCGCTTGAACACGTTCTGCGAACGGTTCACTTCCTTCATCCGCTTGAGCACTCGAGTGAGACCCGTGAGGATGTCGACGCTGGTTGGCGCCTGCTTGCGGAATTTGATCTTCGCGGATCGACCCGTGTGCTGGTTTCGCTGCGTCGTGGCCTGTGCTGCGGCAGCAGACGCCTTGGCCATTGCTCGGGGCAACGCCGTGAGCTTGCTCAGCGCGTTCGTGCTGACGACCTTCACTGGCGCACTCAGGGCCATGTTGATGAGTTTCCACTCGGCATCGACCTTGCGGTTGGTCGCTCGAGCGTGCGCTTCGACGTTCACCAGCACGACGGTGCGTGGCAGGAACAGTTCAGTGACGACGAACGGCAGCACTCCGGATTCGGAGATAGCCCCAGCCTGGTTGCCGAGGTTCGCCTTCTGGATAGCGGAGTACTGCATCAACAGATGCACGAGCACTCGCGCAAACGAGTATTCCTGCAGTTGGTCGTTGTCGTCCTTGCGAAGAATCAGGCTCTCGGTGAGCCCTGGCAGCTTCAGCAGTTGGAACTTCTGGAGCATCTGCAGCGTGTCAGCCGGCAGTGCCCCGGAGAGCGCATTCACTTGAGTGGCGAACCATGCTCGGAAGTCTTCGTAAGCGCTTTCGGTGAGGAACCAGAAGCCGAGCGTCTCTGGTGAGTAGGTGTACGCCAAGGTGGCGAGGAACTGCTGCTGGTCGCCGTTGCCGGAAAGCAGTGCCTTCGCTGACGGGATGACGTCAGATCCAGCTGAGTAGATCACTCGAGGGCTGGGGGAAGGCAGTTTGCTCAATGCTGCGGCCTGGACTGCGAATAGTTCGTTCACCAGCAGCGTTGATGCTGCGTCGTAGTTCACAAGACCCTGCTGGAGGAGGCTCTTGATGTTGGTCTGGGCCTTGTGGTCGACCGTCTCCGTCAGGGCCTTGTAGAACTGGTTCAGGATCGATGCCTGGTCCTGCGTACGGTTCTTGTGGTCGACGATGGTGACCTTGCGGCCGGGGAGTGGTTCGAAGAACGGAGCGACCAGCACGTCGTGCATGGCCTGCGCCGGGTCGTACGGGTTGTTGATCGGAATCAGGTGAATCGGGTCGAGCACCGCAGGCTTCTGATCCGTGATTGTGAACGGCATGATTTCTCTTTCGATGCAGGGAGTGACGCCAAGGCGGCCGCGATGGGCTCGAGCATTGACGATGGGCGCGTTGCTGAAACGCGAAGCGGTGGGTGAAACTGAGGTGGAGGGGCGGGATGAAGTGATTCCACATCCCGCCCCTTAGCTCGCGCCGGTGACGCTGCGCTTTCGGTTAGTTGAAAGCGCTGAGGAGCATCCGTGCGCCGTCGGCAACCGGACCCGATGTACGCGTGAGTGCGTCAACGTTGCCGGAGTCGAGCAGCGACTGGCTCGCCAGCTGAATCAGCAGCCGGTTGTGGTCGCCTTCAAGAGCGCCAAACGAACCAGCAAGCGACTCGATGAGACGAGAGTTGTCTGCCTTCTCGTACAGCGAGTACAGCAGCGACCCCGACTTCTCGTGCTCGGTGAGCGTCTGAATCAGGTTCTCCAGATCCGTGATGGACTGGGCCTGCTTCAGCGAGTCGAAGCACGCTGGCTTCGGCGCCGAGAGCTGCGTGGAGGTGCTGTTGCCCTGGCCGGCCGAGAGACCTGCTGCGATCTTCGCCACGAGGAACGTGGTGAAGTCGGTGTCACCGAGGTGACCTTCGAGGATCTCGTTGAGCACGGTGGTCTGGCGGTCGCCAACCGTGGTTGCCGTTGAGAGCCAGGTCTGCAGCTTGGTCGGGTCAACAGCGTTGAGCCAACGGCTGACGCCGTCGATCGTTCGCGGCGTGGTCAGCTGACGCATTTCTTCGCCAGCATCCATGAGGTCTGCGAACACCGCGGTCTGGCTGCCGTTGTCGTCATCGTCATCGCCGTCGACTGCGAAGACAGTCGGCTTTGACTTCTGGAACACCAGGTGCGGGTGCTCAACGAGCACTGCCTTCACGTATGGGTTCAGCTCTGGGCCGAGAATGTCGATCAGCGTTGCAGCCTCGGGCTCGACGCGGTAGATCGAGAAGCGCGAGAGGCTTGCCTCGTCGAGCGTGGTGACGTTGCCCTTGTCGTTGCCGGCGACCATCATGCGGAGGTTGTCGGGAAGCTTCTCTTTGCCGAGCTGGCGCATGGTGATCATGGTGAGCACTGCGCTGGTGACATCCGAGGTGGTGCGGTTGACCTCATCAAAGAAGAGGATCGGCCACTCGCGTGGGTTGTTGCGGGCATACTCGATGGCCTGTTGCACGATCGCGTGCGGGTAGAACTCCTGGTGGAAGCTCTGACCATCGGGGGTGGGTACGAGGCGAGCACCGGTCAGGTCAGCTTTGTCGGCGAGCTGGTTGCACGCGAGCGTGAACGATTTGGTGTCCATGCTGCGTGCCAGCGACTCGACGAAGGAGCTCTTGCCGATGCCCGGTTCGCCCATCAGGGCGGGCACCTGACCGGTTTCGAGGTCGATCTTGACGACCTCAAGCAGGGTGTCGTTGAACTTCATGGTGTGGATTCACTTTCGGTGGGATAGGGGTACAGGTTTGTTGGGGTTTTGGGCACACGAAAGGGCCGCCCTGGGTAGACAGGACGGCCCTAGTGGTGTGGGGTTCAGCGAAGGATTGTGTGCGCTGAACTACCTGACGACGTCACGAATGAACCGAAGTTTTCCGCAGTCCCAAACACGAAACACGTTGTTGTGTTGGGCCGCCTCGGCCTCAGTCCAGGTCTCGTCCCAGAGCAGGTCGGGATCGTTTCGGAACCGCTTTCGCTGGAACGACTCTTTGCTTCGCCGCTGCCACCTGGTGACGGCACCGGTGTACTTGTAGTCAGGTGGGACGAGTCGATCAACACTGAACCCGGTTGCTACGTAGAGGTGTCCGTACGAAATCGCAAGATCTGCGTAGGTCACCCAGCGTGTGATCTCAGGGAGTTGGTGTTCGGCAAACCGAAGCAACTTCGTGAAACCACCGAGAACAGTGCCGTGCGTCGCGTATCGAACGATGGTCCAGTGACCAGGTTTGTTGTTCGTGCGCTTGTTCGACCGAGGTGCTTGGACTGCAAGTACAGCTCGAGTCACCCCGGTTGAGTCAATGAGCGCGAAACTGCGGTTCGCAACCGCAGAACCCTGGACGTGATTCAGGTTGAGGAACTGGTTTGCCTGCTGCACAGGCAGGTCCACTGCGCTCAACTTTCGCGCCCCAACGGTCTCAGTGACTGTCGGAGGCAACTCAGGGAGACCCAGCTGATCCAACGCATGGTTGAGACGTTGAGAGACACCCAGTTTCGCGGCAATCGCACGCATCAGGGTGCTTCTCCGAACAGGGTCTGACCAATCGTCCTCCCAGATGTGCATCAGGAAGATGCCTTGGGCTCTGAGATCGGCGGTTCGCTCAGCATGGTAACTGGGCGTCATCGCAGCATTCCCAGAGTGGTGGTAGTAGATGCCGTTGAACTCAATAGCAAACTGGCGATCGGGAACGTAGAGATCTACGGCCCAACGCGGGTTCGACTGGAAGACGCGTGCCTCGCATTCGATGGTGTCGCTGGGTAGTAGGGCTTTGAGTAGTTCCTGGATTTCAGTGACAGCTGCTGTTGGGGCCTTGCACCATGGGCAGTGTGACTTTCCGGTTGTCAAGTCATAGACGCTTGCTCGCCAACGATGACCAACCTCGCACTTAGCCCACACCTTGCGATTGGAGCCAGCAACAACGGTTTGTGGTGTTGTTCCAGCGTTGCGCTCGTGGTCCCATTGGGCTGCGATGTGGGGGTGTGTTGTAGCAAGGTCGTTTGTGCCCACTAGAACTTGTTTGTTGGCGCACACTGGACAGTTGGACTTACCGGTTGTCCGATCGATGACAGTGGCCGTCCACGAGTGGCGCTTGGTGCACAACCAGTGCGCCAAGCGGCGCGATCCAACGACAACCGTCTGGGGGTCACGGGTGTTTTGCTGGTGGTCCCAAGAAGCTGCGATGTCCGGCCTGAGTGTGAGTAGGTCGTTGTAGCCGTTGAGTGTTGCTTTACCCGAGCAAATAGCACAGCCGGTGCGCATGGAGACTCGACGATTTGGCGAAGCTTTATAGGCATGCCCTTGCGGACAGAGCCACCACACGGGTGTGTTGGAACCGTTGTGAACCTCTGAGGCTGAGACAGCGTTCATCGTGGGGTGATACTCACGAGCTAGTTCTGGTCTCACAGTCGCAAGGTCAGTGTGACCGGGCCACACAACATGTCCTGAGCATGCGGGGCAACCCCGTCCGCGGTGGGACCTACCGATACTGGTTTGGTTCCACTCGTAGCCACATTTGTGACACTGCCACCAAACCCTGATGCTGCTACCAGCGACAACATCCTCTGGTGTTAGGGGGGTGTTCTTGGTTGGATGCCAGGTCGCAGCTAACTCAGGATGTGTGGTGGCGAGATCGTTGTGACCGCGCCAGACGACTCGGTTCGCACATGCCGGGCAACCGGCATTGTTGTTGCGTCGATTGCCGACAGCGGCGACCCAACTGTAACCACATGTGGAGCAGTCCCAGTGGACCTTGGTTTTGGCATGCTGGGTGTGTGCTGAGAGGGGGGCTGGGTTCAGTGAACTGTATTCGGTCTCAAGCAGTAGCTCACGGTTGGCCCTTGGCGTGTTCGACATCACGACTATCTGTCCTCACTTCTGCTGATTACAGTCTAGCGTGTATGACACCGTAGAGACTGTGCCATGCGGTGTTGAGGGGAAGGGGTGTGTCTCCGGCGTGATTGCGATGTGAGGTGTGACGTAGATGGCCGGAGACAAGTTCTGGAGCGGGAATGCAATACACCGTGTGCGGTACAGCGAGCGGTTGATCTTGCTCTGGCTGCACCGCGCACGGCGCGGTGGTTGAGTAGTTCGGGGGTTGGGCTGCTGGTTATGCAGCTATGACCAAGCCCATAACAAAGGAACGGTTGTTGAACCTGTGGCAGGGCTGGGCCAATCGGCCGA
This sequence comes from Candidatus Lumbricidiphila sp., assembly GCA_035764905.1. Classification (GTDB taxonomy): domain Bacteria; phylum Actinomycetota; class Actinomycetes; order Actinomycetales; family Microbacteriaceae; genus Agromyces. Next base: position 533,864 of record DASTYN010000005.1, read on the forward strand.
CCAGCCCACGCCAACAGGTTCCGAGATCGTTCCCGGCAGCGCTCTGCGCTGCAAGGTTGGTTCAATATTCGAAACAGGAGTACTGCTTGTTAGACGTGCTGCTTCTCAATGACGAATGTCTCTGAGCACTCAGCACGGCGGAACAGGAGCGACTTCGCTTCTTCCCAGGACATGACTTCCATGTCGGCGAGAATCTGGTCGATGTTGATCCATACTGACTCGTCGTCAGGCCAGGCATTGGGGTACGTGCCGTCGGAGTTCAGGAAGTCGTCGAGTCGGAGACGAGGCCCTGCTTCGGTTTCAAACGAGACCAGGATGCCATGTACACCTTCCGGAAGCAGTCGACGGATTTCGTCTTGAGCTGCCTGGCGAAATGACTGCTGAGCGTCCCAGTAGGTCTTGCGAGCGGCCTCGTAGTCGCTGGATGGCTCTGCCATGTTGTGTCTCCTTGGTATCGGGTACGGATCGTGCGAGTGCTGCGTTCAAGCACAGCGGCGCACGCGACCATGAGGCTGAGCATGATGAGCCAGAAGGCTCCAAGTGATGCTGTGAACAGCGCGATGGTTGCAAGCGTTGTGTTCATGCACTGCTCCAATCTGGGAAGACGATGGTCTGGAGGATCTCGATCTGATACCTGCGAGCAAAGGCGAGCATGGAGATCAGCTCATCGAGCTTCGTGAGCGCCTCGTTCAGAGACGCCTGCACTGCCTCAGAGACCTCTGTGATGGGGTCGGTGCTCATCGGAGTTGCTTTCGGGTTGATCGACATTGGTTGAACCAACGGTCGAAGTCGGCGGTTGTCATATGAGGGGCTTTCTGTTGGGGGGTGATCAGTCACCCCAATCGCAGGGCATGAGAAGCCAGCATGATTCGCAGACTGGTCGCGTCGTGTCTCGGTCGAGCTCGCTGCCCGGGCAGGTCTCGTGAGCGATGTCAGATCCGATGTACTTTGCGAGTTCGCCTTGTATGTCTTCGCCGCACGTGACGCATTCACCGGGGTACTTGGCGATGAACGTCATGACTTGACCCCCAGAATCGCGGCCTCGATCCGCTCACGCTCATCGGTGATGATGGGCATGAGGTCGTTCATGTTGCCAGTATCTTGACGAGCGATTGCCGCGTCTTTGACGCGTTGGTCAGCCCGGATCGCAGCATCGTGGGCTGTCATCCACTTTTCAGGCTGAGTAACTCGCAGCCACTCCTTGCAGTTCGCGCACCGCTCCACGCCCTGGTACTTCGGGTGCGGCTCGGTGTCGTTCGGCCCACACGTCGGACAGTTCAGCCGCAACGCTTCGGCACGGATCGCCTCGTCGTGGGCCTTGAGCCAGTCCGACATGAGGATGTCGTTCACAGCCTCCTGAAAGCAGTCGCACTTGCCGTATCGGTCGGGGTGCTCGCAGCGCCACGAATGGATGCTGCTGTCGAACTTGTCGGGCTCGTCAGAGAGACCGACGCCACGAAGTACCTGTTCAAGTTGTTCGCGTTCGGCAGTCATTGCGCGCCTCCGCCCTTCTGTGTTGGGGTGAACGTGGTAACCGGCTCGCCCGCTTCGTTCCACCCATTACCGCAAGCACTACAGTTGTAGACAGTCCCGTATTCAATCGCCGCCCCGCAACACGGGGTCACCAACGGCAACAACGTCGGCACCGGCTGACCGGCGCACTCGGCGCGTTGCCAGTTTGGAACCCACGACCAGTGACAGGTGCAGACTTCATCGCGGCCATTCCACTTGCTCGCTTCGTGGTTGCACGCCCAGCCTTTCGGGTCTTGCACCGTGCATTGCTTAGTAGTCACTTGGTTCCTCCTGTTCGCGGCGTTTCGGTGGTGTAAGCGATCGGTTCGCGCTCAACTGGGCACGGGCGGTCAGCCGCTTCGTCGTGGTCGTCGCAACCGCAGTAACGGCACGCGCCTTCATCGAAGTAGTGCTCTCGGTACGTCACTTCGCGCTCCCCTCGGCAGGCACCAAGCCGAGAATGCGCCGAGCCTGAGCGATCAGAGCCGTGCTCGCCCTACCAAACTCAGCGATGTCCACCACTTCCCGCAACAGGTCCAGTTCCTCGTCAGAGAACCGGGGCGCATCGGCTACTGAAACAATGTTGCAGTCCGTTTCAGCGGGCACAAGGCGCACCAGGCCGCCACGGTTTTCGTGGGCGACGATGGCGTCGTAGGTGTGGTTCCGACCATTGAAACCCATTGAGGTGCGTGACCAGACGCCCGTGCTGCTCAGCTTGAAGACATCAATGTCATGCGTACCAACAAGCGCAAGGTCATCTCGTGCCGCATACAAACCTGGCACGGTCGGCAACGGCTCCGGGGTGTCGTTGTTGGGGGTGGTGGTCATTTGGCTCTCCGTTCGCGTGTCGTACATGTGTTCTTTGCAGTTGGCGCAGCGGATCACGCCTTCAATGCGCGGGTGCGTTTCGACGTCGTTCCAGGTGCAGTTGGGGCAGTACCGTTGCTCGGTCACAGTTCCGCGCCTTCGTTCAGCACCTTGCCGCCGTTGGCGAGCACGTTGGCTATTTCGGAGTCATCGGCCTCAATAGGCTCGCCCCCGTCAATGACGGCAAACCAGCGGCCCCGTGAGAGTTGCGACCAGAGTGTTCCGGTTACGGTGTTTTGCACAGTTGCCAGGGTTCCCGTCGGCACCTTCACCGGCTCCGGCTCCGGCTCCGGCTCCCCCACAGCGGCAGCGGCTTTGAGGGCGGCTTCCATGCCGTTATCGCCCCACGGCGCGCGCCGGTACGCATCGATCGCCGCCTTCACCTGCGCGTCGGTTGGGTTGGACAGGTCGGCAGGCTTGCCGGGGGTGATGGTGTAGCCGTCTGCTTGGAGGGAGTTGGGGGTGTAGCGCGGATATGCGGGTAGCCCGAGTACGAGATGCACGCCGCTTGCGCTTTGGACTAGCGGCCCGCTCACGGTGTAGCCGTCCGGGTGCTTGGCGGTGATGAAGTCGCCTACTTTGTAGTTGGTCACGAGTCAGTTCTCCTTCGATTCAGGGGTGAAAGCCGCGGCAGCCTGGTCGGCTTGCCGCGTGGTGGCGAACCCGTTGTAGTGCAGTGCGAACGCGAGGTTGTCGCCGCGGTAATTTGCGAGCAGCTCATCGAGTAAGCGCTCGGATTCAGCGGGGTTGCCACCTCCCCGAACCCGCCGCGCGACCAGCACTTTGCGGTAGGCGTCAGGCTCTTTTGGGGCGTCCTTTTTTCGAGGTGGAGTCGGATGAATTGGCGCCTCGCTCATGCCGGCACCGCCTTAGCTTGGGTCGCGCGGTATGCCGATACGGTCTTGTTGATCGCCCAGCACGTGTACAGGAAGTGCACACTGAACTCGGAGAGGTCCCACTCCCACGTGTCTTGCCCGACCTTCGAGCTGTGCTCCTCGAGCCACTCGTGGGCGGCATGAGTGCTGTCGCACCAGGCAGCACTGGAGAGGAGGTCATCAACCTCGCTTGTGATGTATCCGTCATCGCTGAGTGTGTAACGCACCCGCTCGAGGAACTTCTCCTTCGAGAACTCCCGAACTGAGTCACGCTGAGTGTTTGCGAGCTTCTCGGCCCAATATCGGAAGTCGATGCTCGGGGCACCATCCGAGTAGTAGTCCTGGAAGTGCATGCCCATCTCGAAGAACCCGATCATGTCGAGTTCGCGGGTGAACGTGTATCCGTTGGCGATGTCACCGACTGTGGCTAGGTATCCCGGCCACGTGACCATGTTCCATGACCAGATCGACCCGTCAGCTGGGGTGTGCATTCGCAGGTGGCGGTACAACCCGTCGTCATGCAGCACGGTCAGCTGATGCCCCTGGGTCTGCTTGAGGAAATTGGCGTACTCGCGGGCGTAGGGATTGGTTCGTTTCGGGGTCATTGTTACTCCGTTCTTGGTCACGGTTAGCTGAGATCGTCGAAGTCGATCCCGAATCCAGTGAATGGCTCAGCCGCGTCAGATGAACTTGACGTGTTTGACTTGGGCGTCGTAGGTGAACATCCCGTACCGGGGTCCGACGAATACCGGATACATCCCGGCGAGTTCGTTTCGATCAAAGGATCCGTCGATCACGTCCTCAGCGAAGACCATCTCGAGGCTGGGCGTGTTTGTCGGAGTGAAGCCAACAAGGGAGCCAACTTCGCCGATCTCGCCGCGGCTGACGGTGTGGTCAGCAGTGCACTCAACCATGTGCGGGCGGGGTACCTTCAGCGGGTCGTGTTTTGGGCTTTGGTAGTGAATGACAAGGGAGGTCATGGGAATTTTGCTTTCTGTGGGGTTGCGGTGAAGCGACGTGGTTCACGCAGAGGGCGCTCGTCGAGCGAGCAGGTCAGTGGCTGCGTTTAGAAGCAACGGCATTTGGTTCCGGTACTCGTCGTGCTTGGCGCGATGCGGCAGCACAGCGAGAGCGGCTTCGTAGATGAGCCACGCGATCATCGAGACGCTGTACTCGGTGTCGTACTCGGCTGAGAGGAACGGCAACGCCGGTGAGAGTCGCTGATGCAGCGTCGACAGGGCCGAGAACTCGAAACGCGAGTGGTCACCGTGGAAGTCGCTCAACGTCTTGGGTAGCGGCTTCGCGGTCATCACACGGATTGCTTCGTACTCGCCTGGGATGTCTGGCTTCTCAAGGCTGACTGACTGTCGTGTCCCGGCATCGATATGGGCTTGCGTTGCAGTGTTGGCGAGCGAGCGATACACCTCGTCCCAGGTGCGGCTTGAAGCCATGCGGTCGTTGAGCCGTTCAGCAGGAATCGGCACTCGAGTGAAGGTGATCCAGTGGTCGATGAGAATCTCGTACCAGCCGTGCTCTTCCTTCAGCACTACTTTGTTCGCGGCGATCGGGAACTCGTCGAATGACGCGGGCATCGGCATCACCAGGTGGTATCCCTGACCAGACATCGACAGCTCCGAGTAGAGCGACGGAAGCGCAATCAGCTCCCGAGCAACCTCCGGTGGGCAGGTCTTCTCGATGTCTAGGACAAGGATGCGATCGAGGTGGGCGTTCAGCGCGAATGTGTGGTTCGCAGCGTTCGGCAGGAACTGCATGAGCTCATCGAGCGTCATCAAGCAGTTCGACGTCTTCTCGTATGCACCTCGCAAGCGTTGGTTCTGCTGAAGTTCACGCATGTCGATGGGTGCTTTGCGCTTGGTGGGGTGGTTTGGGTCCAGCTGGCCTGAGACAGTCCAGCGAGGCGAATCTGCGATGCTCTCGATGGTTGGGTTGCTGTAGAAGTCCGAGAACGTTGCGCGAAGCGCTTCGAGAGCAGTCATGGGGCTTGTCCTTCGGATTCAGATGGGAAGTCAGGGGTGGAACAACAAGAACGGGGCCGCCGTGTTTCGACGACCCCGTTCTTGGTCTTTGCTAGGCAGTGCTAGCGCGTTAGTCCGGTGCTTGTTGCTGGACTATCAGTCCGTTGCGAGTAGCGGGACTAATACTGGATGCCGACTCCGACGGGGGTGTCCCACGGCGAAGCCGGGTTGGCTGCAGCCGGAGCAGTGTCGAACGGTGAGTTCGAACCGGCGCCAGTTGCTGCTGCGCGGAGTGCGGCAGCTTCGGCTTCGAGTCGAGCGATCTTCTCGGCCGGCGTTTCGACGCCAGGTTGAGCGGCAGGTGCTGGCTGAGCAGCTGCGAATGCCGGAGCAAGCGCAGGAGCCGGTGCAGCGGCTGGGCCAGGAAGCGGGAAGCCGCTTTCCACCACAGTGCCGGCCGGGAAGCCAGTGAATGCCGGTGCGGGCTCACCAACCGGCGCGCTGCCGGCGAGGATGGTCTCAACCGGACCCTCGATGATGATGCCGCGAGCAGCGAGCTCGTTGGTGTCGACACCGGCGCCACCGTAGTAGCGGATCGGTTCGTTGACGAGCACCTGAGCGAGGCCAATGCCGCGCTTCGCGCTTTCCTTCGACTTGTAGACGTTCAACACGAGCGTCACCTCGAGACCTGATGCGAGTTCGCGCTCCGGAGTCACCTGGTTGTAGGTGCCCGATTCGTTCTTCGCGAAGATCTGCGGGAGACGGTTGCCGATGTTGTCGATGGAATACGACGGACGACCGGCGTAGTCGCCCGTGCTGGTCGAGTACAGGCTCTCGTGGATGAAGATCTCTTCAGGCGTTGGGCCTGCGGTCGGATCCTTGATGACCACCTGAGCATCGACGATGCTGACCGTGGTGTGCGGCAGCTTGGTCGGATACAGGCTCTTGCTCTTCGCAATGCGAGTTGCGAGCTCCTGGCCGTCAATGAGACGGGTCAGGCGAGAGAAGGTCAGCTTTCCGGTGGCGAGGACGGTCTGGCCCTCACGGAGGCGCTCGGCGGGGACGGTGCGGTTTGCCATTTGGCCTACCTGCTTTCTGCGCTGATCTGCGCGGTGGGCTTCTCAGGGTTTTGGTGTGAGAAGCGTGGATGTATGCGGGGTTGTTCACCGGTGTGCCGGCATACCTATAGAATATCGCGGATGCCCTTATATATCAGGCAACACGATGATTGGAATGGCGCAAAATGGCACAGCGAATCAGCACGTTCCCGACTCGTTCTGCGGGTGTGCTCGGTGTCGCACTACTCGTCGCGTTGACGGCAACGATCGGCGTTGGTATCGCCAGCGCAGCATGGCCATCGAGTGCAGCCGATGAACCAGTTGCAGCGAACAGGGCTTCTCCTGTTGCAACCCCAGAATCAACTTCCACCCCGGACGTTCGGCCGGGGAAAGTTGACCCATCATTTGACCCGGATCGCGGTAGCGATCCAACCCAGGCGCCGAAACCACAGGCTCCGACTCCTGCGAAGGTCTATGTGATCCAGCGCGGAGACACGCTCTCGAGCATCTCCGCGCTCACTGGCATCAGTGTGCAGCGCCTTGCAGCGGCGAACGGCATCGCTGATGTCAATCTGATCTTCACTGGGTCGTCGTTGGCGCTACCCGTTGACTGAGCTCTCCGCGAGCTGATCATCGTGCTCAGCGCGGAGTAGTGCTGCGATCAGCTGCACTCGCTGCTCGTGATCGAGTGCTGTTGCGAGTTCGGCAGCGGACTCCGGTACTCCCGGAAACAGAACGCGTGAGGGGATCACCTGGATGGTTGTCCCGTCAGGCTGGAGTACGTGTTGGTACTCGCCGGTTGATTCCTCTTCGTCGATCGAGTGGATGTAAGCCCCAGGGCTGCAGAATCGCAGCAGCGCTTCGAGCTCATCCATGTAGCCATAGCCCGCCGAGTCGTAGAACCCAGTTCCGTCAAGATGGATACCTTCATCGTCCTGCTCGGGTTGGTCATACCCGCTGAACAGGCTCTTCACTTGCTCCAGCGCAGTCTCTGCGAGTTGTGCTGGGTCAACAGGCTGGTCTTGATAGAACCGAGCAATGACCGCCGGGTACTGCTCAGGCTTGATCGTCGCGTTGTGAAACGTGACGTGGTAACTCATTCCCATTGGGGGGTCTCCTTTGTTTACGCGACCAATGCCCTGATGTCGCTGAGTAGTTGGGTGGCGCTCGATCGAAGTGCGGGCAGGTCGCTGTCGTTCTGGAGCACGGTGTCGAACTGAGCAGCTGCCAATGACGCTTCGGAGCTGTGCGAGGTGTCCGGCACAGGGCCGTTGGGCCGGTTGACCCAGACCAACAGGCCGCCTCGTTTGCGGATGACGAGGAGTTCGTTTGTGAAACGGACGCCGGTGAGTGCAACTGACTTACCTGCGGCTAGCAGCGCGTCGATCTTCTTCGCGGTTGCGTTGACCCATACGTCTTCTGAGATGAGATTCCGGCCGACCTCGGTGCCGAGGCGCTGAGGCAGTTCGCGTACGTCACGGATCCGCTTTACTTCGGTGTAGCCGATCGCGTCATGTAGCACCCGGTAGCGGATGTACACGTTGTCACGAGGGTTTTCCTTGAAGTAGCCGATCGCGTACTGTTCGTCCGGAGTGACCTCGATGATCGGGTTGAGCTCGTAGAGCGCCGCGGCGAGCACGTCGGACATGCCGATTTTCGTGAAGCCATGATCCGAGACAAGGAAGTCAGCCGCTGCGTCTTTCCCGTGGGTCTTGTGGCCGCCGAGACCGATGAGTGTCGGGGTGTGGTTGTGTGTCATGAGTCTGGCTCCTGATGGGGGATGTCGAGGTTGACCCCCGCTGCGCGAACAGCAGTGGTGAGGATCAGAAATGTTTCCCGTGGGATGAGGTCTTGCGAGATCACAGCCACCAGCGCGTCTTGGAGATCTGCCGGTTTGAGGTGCGAGTTCGGTGAGATGACTCGCTCGAGCTCGTCACATGCGTTGTAGAAGTCGTTCGCGCGACCCTGACGCAGCATCAGTTGCCATGCGCTGGCCCGTGCCAGTCGCAACTCGGCAGTATCAGTGCTTGGGAGAGAGACGAGGCCGGCGAACAGCGCTTGCACTGACTGCGTGTTCACGCCGTACGGCGGTGTTACATTCATGGTGTTTCACCTCTGGTTAGCCGCGGAGCACTGAGTCGAGAATCTTGCTCTCGATTGGGTTGTGCGGGTTGAGGTCGCGAGCGTGCATCACCTGGCGAACAGTGCCGGTTGACTCGTTGATGATGAACACCGGTGCGCTCAGTCGAGCCGTGATCGTTCGGGTGGTGGGATCGGAGAGCCCGTTCACAGCGACGTCGTTTCGCACGAGCGTTCGAACTGATGCCGATGGATCGTCCTGGGTGTGCCACCACTGAATGGTCGAGAGATCAGTGTGGGGCACTCGAAGGGTGAAGCGATGCTGCGGGGTCTGCGATGCACGCGGCTTCTGGGGTACGACCGCAGCGTTGCAGATCTCCGCCTCAAGGAGGCTGAGTTTGGCTCGGAGGAGTGCAATCTCCTGTTGTGGGTTCGTTGGTTTTGGCATGAGTGATGGACTCCCTGTTGAGTTGTGCGAAGCTGCGTGGATCTACGCAGAGACCAGAGCCGGCTGCCCTGCAAGAGCAGACTGCGCGGCGCGCTCGACGAGTTGGCGGGCTGCCTCTTTGGCGATGCAAACGAGCGTTGTTCGGGTGACTGCTTCATCGGCGAGCAGGACGGCCTTGCGGTCAAACGGAATGGTCGCGTAGAACGGGCCGGATTGGTTCCCGGCTGCGGTCGCTCGGGAAGTGAACGATCCGTTGGTAAGTCGCCAACTCAGGGCGTCCCAACGGTTCAGCGAGATCGAGTTGAGATTCGGATCGTCGAGTAGAGCCTCTTCGAGCTCGGAGGTGCTGATCCACGACTTGACGTGGTCACGGGTTGCTTCAGTGACAAACTGCGCAAAGAATGCGCGGTGTTCGTCGAACGGAGTGCGTGGGCTCGGGTGGTTGTGCGCGGCGCTCGAGCGCTGCAGGTAGTCCTTGCGGGTGATCAGAGACATGATTTGGAGCAGTCCTTTCTGGGACAGCGAAGTGAGTGTTGTCGGGGCACGCCAAAGGGCGCCAGGATCAAGTCCCAGCGCCCTTGGCGTGACAGTGATGCGGTGTTGTAGCGCTAGTTCGCCGGCTGCCCGTACAGCTCGTGGAACACGCGACTGAGGTTCGGTGGGGCGTAGTTGGCGCCCTTGAGCACCTTGCCTTCGGGGTATCCGTCGAGTTCAATTCCGCGAGAGATGACCGGTTTGCCGTCGGCACCGAGCTTCGACATGTTGGCGCGTTGCACCTCATCGAAGAACGGCTGCGGGTCGAGGTCTGCGTCACTGAGCGCATCGAGTGAGTCCCAGACGAGCTGAGACAACACGACGGCGGCTGTTTCGCTGCGGCCGCGAAGATTCCGCTCAAGGGTCTTGATGTTCATCTCGTTCGTGAGCAACACTCGCCCTGAGATGTCGAGAATCGTTGCGCGGTCGGCAGTGTCAGTGTTGAGCGGTCGCCACAGTTGAATCAGAGGTAATCCCATCTCAACCAGACACCCGAGAGACACGTACACCGTGTCGATCAACGCATCGACAATCGCGATTACATCGTGGGAGTTGATTGCTTCGCGAAGTTCGACGATGCCCTCCTCGCGGATCAACGAGAGCCGCAGGTCGATGCGATCTTCCGGCAGTGCGCCGGGAGTCGCAATCCGGTCAGGGTGTCCGAAGGCGCGATGGAACTCTGCAACTGCTTGTTGCATCGGGTTCGTGTAGTTCTGCATGGTGAGGTTCTCCTCTCGTCACTAACTCGGGTGTGGTTCGTCGCTGACGCGGTTGCCGTCCGAGTCGATCTCGTAACCTTCGTCGTCGAGGCGAGCCCAGCCTTGGTTGTATCCGTTCAGGATCTCCTCGGTGATTGAGCCATCGGTGGTGATCGTGAACAGGCTGACGCGGTAATCGTCAATGACCTCGTACGCAGTGATCGTGCCGTGTCCTGCACCGTCGGCACCGTCGTTCGGTACCTGCCGGATGTGCGGGTTGTCGAGCGTGTCGAGTACTTCCCACTGCTCGGCAGTCGGTTCGATGTGAATCGAGCGTGCTTCTGGCCGCTCAAGCAGGTCCGCGGCCATGTTGAGGGCGGTGCCGAGTGAAAATCCCCAGCTGCCGGGAACAACCCGGAAGCAGTCGAACCGCGGTTCGTCCTCTGGTGTGTGACGTGGAAGATCCTGGAGCACATCCCAGATGTCAGGCGCCTGCTCGTTATCAACGGTGCCGATGACCAATCCGTCGTCATCAATGATTGTTCCGAAGAGGAAGTCTTCGCTGTCGTCAGCCACGCTGAGTTCTAGGTACATGGCTGTGGGGTTGACCTCGAGCACTGCGTGCGTGACTCGAGCAATGGCCGCAATCTCAGAATCGCGTCGGGCTTTCTGGAACCGATCGTTCGCGTCGAGGTGAAGCGCTTCGAACTGAGCGATCTTCTTGGGATCGAAATAGCTCACTGGGAGCTCCTTACTACTTGTCAACGAGGGTGATGCCTTCGTTGAGAATTTCGTTGATGGTGTTGATCTGATCGCGCTGTTGTTGCCGTGCATCGGGCTTCTGCGTCCGAGACTTGATCTCGAGTTGGGTACTCATGTCGATCAGCACTGCGCGGCCGGTTGGATTAGCCGAGTCCAGTGCGGTGCCTTGTCGGACGGCGAGGTAGTGCCCGGGCAGTAACCCGAGGGAGTTCACGAGTCCGTACTCGGTGATGCTTGGGTTGCTCGACTTGACGCCGGTTGCCTCATACACACCGTTCCCAAGAGGCTCGGTGTCGTCGCATCGCAACAGCATGAGTTGCTTGGTCTCGCGGTCGACCATGAGGGCAACGCGCAGCATGAACTGCTCGCGCCCCCAGCGATCGGTCGTTTTGGTCGGCTGAAGCCAGTTGCGTACCGCGGCGGACATGCTGATCCGGGTGGACCCGTTTGTCGATTCGGTGACGGTGATCTTGGCCGGACCGGTCTTATGGCGGGGTTCCTGATCTGAGATCACGAGTTCGAATGGCATTGTTGGGTCCTTGTCTCTAGATCACGGGTGCCGTACTGCGTGCGTAGCGGCCTGTCGGTTCCCAGATGTGCACGAGGCGGGTCTTGTATTCCCCGTCTTCGTTACCGGGCAAGAGCGACGGGGCTGGCTGCCATGACCGAATGGTCATGCTGACAACGCGGAACCGACGGCCGTCTCGTAGCTCGATCTGAGTGCCGAGTGGGTAGCGACTTGCTTTCCGGCGGGGGAGCGGTCGAACGATGCGGGGCATAGTCAACCTCCTTGGTTGTCTGGCTCAGTTCGCCATTCAGAGGCGAAAACTTCGCGGGACTCGAGCCGTGCAGTCTGAGGGAGACCGGCTTGTTCGAGTCGCCAGTTCACGAACTTCACTTCGGCGGCTGCGTCTTCGCGGTCGTCCCTTGCTGGGCGGAATTCAATTGCTGAATCTGCCGTCAGGTGAAGTGGGATGACTGCGCGGTACTGGGTCTTGATGCGCGTGGGTTCAGTCATGCGATGCGCCGCGCTTTCGACACTGGCGGGTTTGCCAGCCGATACCGAGCGATGGTGCGAGCTGTCACCTTGGTGACCAGCTCATCTGGGTAGAGCACTTCGCCGCACTTGCTGCATTCGTGGAAGCCCGCTCGGGTGCTGCTCGCAGGCGCGATAGCCCCATCAAGTGGGCATAGCGTCGGACGGTTCTGCTTGGTCAACGTTGATCTCGCTTTCGGTGAGGGAGAGATTCGGGTTGTGGGTCTGTCGGATCGGACAGCTGGTTAGAGGTCAAGCGATTGCTCGTGCTCGGCCATGTCTTCGAACTGATCGAGGAGGCTGCCGACGGGCGACCAGAGGTCGTCACGGTCAGCGTTTTCACGGAGCCATTCGGCAGCGCTGGGGTTGTCTCGGTCATCGAGTGCGCGAGCGAATGCGAACATGACGCCTTCGGTGTCTTGGATGTCGCAGGTTGATGCGGCAGGGCGGTGATCCTGATTCGCTGTCTGCGGTTGCCGCAGCTGGAGCGCCAACGCGCTCGTGATCGCCTGTTCGACGACGGTTCGGATGACCTGGTAGTCGACGGTCTTGCCGATGGCCCGGTAGAGCGCGGTTTCCCAGGTCTCGCCACGGAATCGCCGACGGACGTTGTTCATCAAGGCGACGTGACGGAAGGCGTCTTCGATCGTGAGATCGATCTCTCTGCGATCCAGTTCGACGGGCGCTGTGTTCATGGTGTTTCTCTCTGTTGTGCGGGGGAGTAAGGGTGAGGGGACGCAGAAGTAACTGCGTCCCCTCGTGCTGGATTTCGGGGTTCTTGCGCACCAGCTCGCGCTCAAAAGGGGTGAAGAACGTACCCTGCCCCTACTCGGCGCTGTTCACAGGCCGAGATTCTTTTGCGGTGCCGTGGTGCCGCGCTAGAACAGCGCGACTGACGGCGTGACAGTTCGAGCGAAGGCCGCGAGTTCTTGCGCGACACGCTCGATGCGGTGTTCGTCGCGCGAGTTACCCACCGGTGTCCGTACGGCGTCACTGGGGAGCTCGACCAGTTCTACTTCGCCGTCGCTCTCCATGAGTTCGACTTGGTCAAACAAGAAGTAGTACGTGTCGTTCGCAATGATGTGGCTCCCGTGTTTGCTAGCACCCTTCGCGTCGACGACGATGTCGTCGGGCGAGCGAAGCGCGGCATGAATCCAGGGGTATCCGGTGTCGTTCGTTGACAACACAACGACGGTCCATCCAGGCAGCAGTTCTGCCGCTCGGTGAGCAACATCGCCGCAAGCGCCAGTCGTGGCCCAGTCCTGATCGTCGGTGCTCATCGGAGCAGGTTGCATGATGTTGACCTTTCGGGGGTTACGCCGCGATCGGCTGCAGTGCGTTGAGATCGTCTTGAATCTCGTATCGCACTGACTCAACGAGGGCCGCTTGAGTGATCTTCTTGCGACGCAACAGATCCGGCTGCCTTGCATCTTGAGTGGCCTCAATGACAAGTGATCGAACACGCACGGGGTTGGTTTGACCGATGCGATGAAGACGCCCGACCGTTTGGATCCAGTGCTCGAGTGAATCCGGTAGCGAGTACCAGATCAGTTCGCTGCCGCCGGCTTGGAGGTTGAGACCCCGTCCGTAACTGGCGGGCTGGAGCAACATCACTGGGATCTCACGCCTATTCCAGCGCTCTCGCATGTCCAGCGAGCCGTCGAACACCTCAGTCCAGATGCCGCGTTGTCGCAGGTACTCCGGGATCAGCTGTGCGTCAGAGCGGTACCGGAATGCCACCATGAGCGGTTCGCGGGCTTGATAGAGCGGCACGGCGAGTTCGAACAGCGTTTCGAGTTTGGCTTCGTGCATCTGTACGAAGTCGCGGTCATGGTTCTCGCCGGTGTAGAGCGTCCCCGATGCGAACTGCAGGAGCTTGCCACGTAAGATCGCCGCGTTGTCGGCGGTGATCATCATCGTGTCTGGGTTTTTGGGGTCTGGCATTGCCAGTTCCAGTACTTGCTCCCGCTTGAACTCCCGGTATGCGCTCTGCGCATACTGAGGGAGCGGAATATCCACCTGCTCGAACGTGATTGGCTGCATCGGTATGCTGTCGTTCTTTGCGCTGAGCACCAGGTGTTGGATGCGCTGGTGGATGATTTCTTCAGCTCCGGGGAGTAGTTCCCACTTCCTGGGGGTGCCGTTGACGAACATGGTGGGGCGGAAGTACCGCGTTCGGTACTCCAGGAACGATGCCCCGAGTGCTCGCCCTTCATCCAGAAGGTAGATCTGGCTCCAGATGTCTTGAAGCCCCTGGGGTGCCGGTGTTCCAGTGAGCTCGATCAGCCGGATGATCGCGGAGCGCACACTTTTCAGGGCCTTGAACTTCACACCGCTTGGGTTCTTGAACTCCTGACTTTCGTCGATGATGACGGTCGAGAACGGCCACACGCGGGATCGCTTGTTCCCGTAGCGTTTCACCGGCATCGACTCAACGAGGTCTTTGACGAGGTCCTGGTTGATGAAGTACATCGTCGGCATCGCCGTGAAGAACTCGTCGTAGATCGCGAGCCGGGCAGCTTTGCTGAGCTTCTTGTCGTTCTCGTCGACGACGAGGGACTTGGTGCGGATGGGGAAGCCCCACTTCTCGATCTCGCTGATCCAGGAGCTTCGCGCAATGGCAAGTGGAGCGATCACCAAGATGTGACCCGAGGGTCGGATCTCGGCCAATGCAGCGAGGGTGGTGAGCGTTTTGGCGCCGCCGACTTCGAGCCAGATTCCACAGAATGGGTGGCTGACGATCCAGTCCTTCATTGGGACCTGGTGTGGCATCAGAGTGGGCATGGTGAACGTCATGAGCGGTCTCCGATCGTGAGGTGTGCCTTGTGGGCGTGATCAGTGGACGCGGAATGCGGGTGATTCTGGCTGCGCGGTTTGTGAGTGGAAGAAGCCGCGCAGCCAGAGGGTTACGCCGAAACGAGCTGCGCTTCGCGCCAGGTTTTGATCTCGCGGTTGAGCAGGTCTGGGCAGAAGCCAGACCAGGTCTCGGTTGCCGAGATCACTATCGGTGCTGAGGCAAAGCCTTGGTTCTTGAAGGCTTCGGTCTGAGCAGGGTTCTCCTCGAGACTGTGCGTCACGTACGGGATCCCTGCTTCATCGAGCTTGCGTTTGGTGGCGTTGCACTGGACGCAGACTGACTGGGTTTTGGTCCAGACGATGAGCACTGGGGTTGGCTCTTGTTCGGCGCTGGGGGCGGTGCTTGACATGGTGGGTCTTTCGTTAGACGAACAATGACAATTTCACGAAGGGCATGTTTACAAGCCCAAAACGATGTTTCGAGTCTACCGAAAGAGGTGTTGAAACGGGTGGTACTTCAGTTGAGAACGAACTCGGCGATGAATCGATCGACTTCGTCTTTGGAGGTGATGACTCGCACGTCCGCACCTGCTTCGCGCAGCTGCTTGATGCGGATCTTCTGGAGCGAGGAGAGCCTTCCTCCGGGCGCTTTGAGTTCGACGAACACGGTCTTACCCCGGAGCACCACGATGCGATCGGGCACTCCGGAGCGTGACGAGATGAACTTCAAGCAGAGACCAGACAGCGCCTCCACATGGGTGCGAAGGCGCTGTTCCACGACGTTCTCTGGCTTACCCATCCAAGGACTCCGTTTCTGGAGCTTTGGTCCGAATCGTTGCTGTGGTTGGATCACGGAGTTCCGCGATGTCTTCCCAATCAGTCACGAGCCGGGCGATGCCCCACTTGATCAGGCGATGAGTGCCTGATGAGCTTGCGCTGGTTACGGGGCCAGGGACCGCGGTGACTACGCGGCCGAGGTCGCGTGCGGCAGAGGCAATCTGCAGTGACGCAGAGCGAAAACCGGCTTCGACGATGACCGTGGTGTTGGTTGCCGCTGCGAGCAGTCGGTTCCGGCGAAGGAATCGCGCTCGAGTCGGGCTGGTTCCGGGTGCTTGTTCTGAGATCGCCAATCCGAACTCAAGGACTTTCTCGAACAGCGCGTCGTGGCCTGCTGGGTATGCGCGGGTCAGACCCGATGCAGCAAACCAGATCGTCTTGCCACCGGTGTAGATTGCAGTGCGGTGCGCGGCGCCATCGATCCCATAGGCGCCGCCGGACACAACAGTGAGGTCGACGTCGCAGGCGCCTTGTGCGATCTCGGAGGCGATGTGTTCGCCGTACCCGGTCGCTGCACGAGCACCTGCGATGGTGACTCCGTTTGCCATTGTGTCCAGCAACACTGGGTTGCCGCGAAGCCACAGCACCACTGGCATTTCGGCTTCCAAGTCAGCGAACTGTTCGGGGATGGCTGCTTCGGCAGCGGTGATCAGGCTGATGTTGTGCTGTGCCGCAGTGTCAAACGACCGCTCGGCGTACGAGAGATCTTGTCGAGCGTTGAGCAGCTCGTCTGAGGTGAATCCCTCGAACTGGCTGCCGGACTCGATGGATTCGAAGAGTGCGGCGGTTGTTCCGTCATGGAACGCTTGGCCGATTCGTGGGTCGCCGGTCTCAAACAGGATGTTGAGCATGGCGAGGGTGTACGCCGCTTCGGTCTGCTCGGCCGGCCCGTTCCAGATTTGGTGGAACGAGGCGGGGATAGCTCGGGTGATCATGAGGATTCCTAAAGTTCGATGGTGGGTGCGTGGCGTGGCGCCGGGAGGCAACACGGCTGTGCTGGTCAGTTTGGGCGCGAAAAAGGCGGGTCACAACGTTGATGTTGTGGACCCGCCCTTCTGCTTACAGGTGCGCTAGGTCGTCCCGATGCGGCTAGTCTTCGGCTATGTAGATGCCGAAGTAGAGATGCAGTTGGCTCTCGTCTCGTTCAACGGGCAACTCTGCGATCACATCATCGCGAATGTTGGCAAACGCTTTGGTCCCGTCTTCGGCCACGATTGCGATCTGGTATTCCTTATCCGCAACCCACGGCAACTCGTCACCTACTCGGTAGCTTCGTGTGGTTCCGTCGGCGAGCTCGGTTTTCCATGTCCGGCCGTCGGCGCCGACGAGTGAGTTGAGTTCACCGATGTAACTCCGTGGAGTTTTGTGGCTGTCGTTGTGGACGGTAAACGTTCCGGCGTACACGAGCGGGAGCGCGAGATCGCGGTCTGCTGGAACTTCGGTGAGCACTCCAGCGCGGATGGTGGCGAACGCGTCATCAAAATTGGGGTGGGTCACATCATCGTCCGATGCGACGACATAAACCTGGCAGTCGCCCGGGAGTGGTGTTTGATCGCCGATCGTGAAACGGCGCAGGAGACGAGTGAACGCTTTGGTCTGCCACTGTCGCCCATTGGCGTCGATGATGGTGTCGTACATGCCCATAGGGGTGTCCTTTCGTTGGGTTGATGCTCGACTCGATCGTTCAGCGCTTACGCATGCTCCCTGGGTCAAAATTCCATCTCGTCGCCAGCCGCCGGTGGGTCCGGTTCCACAATCAACCTCCTGGTTGGGGATGGTGATGGTTTGGCGATCGTGGGTTTTGGTGCTGCTGGTGCCGCAGGAAGGGCGAAGTCGAACATCGCAGCCGGCTCGTTTTCGGCAGCGAGAGCTTTCCGATTGGCCTCCGCTTCACGCAAGAGCGGGGCTAGGCGGTCCGCAAACTGGTCGCGACGTAAGTGAACACTCGGGGGTGTGTTCCCGTCAGCGAACATGCGTCGCGCGATGTACTCAAGGGTTGAACGCTTTGTTGAGTCGAAGCTGCTACCAACGATCTTTGCCATGTCGTTCGGTTGGATCGCAGTGCGCGCGTGACCGCGGCACCACGTAGCAAGCGGGCGGTCGTTGGTCACCAGTACGACAGGTAAGCCGCTGCCAAACTCCACAGTGTCCCGAAGGGCAACAACGGTCTCGTCTTCGCGATCTGGTTTGCCGAACTTATCGAGCAAGTCGGGGTATGACTTCTTTGGTACATCGCGAACCAAGTGGATGTCGGCACCCCACTCGTTGGTGCCCAGAAGAAACTCCACGTACTCGTCGACAGCGTTGATGTCTGCTCCGAGTTCGTGGAGTCGGTGAGCCAATGTCGTGAGCATCGTGTCTGACACGAACAGTTGCTGAGCAGAGTTTTCGCCACTCAACGAGCGTTGCGCGAAGTCTTTGAAGGCGCTTTGGGGGTCAACCGCATCAATCAGTAGGTTGACGTCGAAGATGACGGCAATCTTGGGTTGCGTGGCTTGGGTGTTCATTGTTCGTTCCCTCGGTCCGGTGCACCGTTCGGCCACATTCGGCTGGTGAGGTCGCTGAGTGTTGCGAGTCGCTGTTCGATCAGATAGGCGTTGACGTAGACGAGGATGTACTCCGTCGGGGTTCGCAGTTCGAAATCTTCGAGCAATCGAGCGAGGATCAGAAGTTCCTTGTCACTCAAGTCGATAACTGTGATGGGGTTTACGCCAGTTGCAGTCAGCGACAGTGCCTGCCACCGTTCGAGGCTCTGCTTGAGTTGGGCTTCGTCGGCCGCGGCCTTCAGAGTCGAGCGTTCGACTGCATTTGCCACGATCTCATCGACTGACGCTGCGTTGTGTGCGGTTGGCGTGGTTGCCGGGTTGGCCGCCCACATTCCATCGCCGATGGAGGCCAGGTGTTGCTTGCGCTTCTCAATCGCATAGTCGGCGAGCAGTGACGCAACGAAGTCACTGACTGACTGGTATTGGTACTTGGCCACGATCTGGTTGAGGGTCTGAACTTGAGGTGGGTTCAGGGTTAGGTTCACCTTCATGGGGTGCTCCGTTCGGTTCGTTGGGGGAAGTCAGTGTCTTCAGGCTACTGAGATCCGGATGTGCGCCGGGATGACTTCGGGGGAGGGTTTGATGGTTTGCGTTATCCGTGTCTCGGTCCGCTTACATCTGGCACGTGAGCCCCGTTGATACGAGCAATCGCGGCTGCGTTGCGCGTCTGGGATGTTGCACGCTTTGCGCGACTCCTTGCAATTGCCTGCGCAGCGATCTCTTCAGCGAGGACGCGGGTCGGCTCCGGGTTTTGGGGGTCATGTGTGAACGCTGCGTCGCTACTGTCCGCGGGGAACATTCGGTTATTGATGCCCTGGAGCTTTTCCAGCATGCGACGGCTGCCGTGGTTTGAAATCAGCTTGTTGATGAAGGTTTGGAGCGAGTCGTGCCCCTCCGTCTCGAGCAGGTCGGCGAGTGTGCGGTACTGCCGAGGGGTGAGGTTGATCGAAAACTCAATCGGAGTCGTCTCGGCGATGATGTACTCACGCTCTGACACAGGTAGTTGGTTTTGTTCTGACACTTCGCGGCCTTCGGTGAGTCTTGTAAATAAAGCAGAAACGCATTTACCAGTCTATCTGGCAACCAGTGGAGGGGCCATATTTTGCCCCTCCACTGGCTCTACTCATGCAGCCTGCGGCAGGCTGACCGTTTCGTCGGATTCGATCATCTGCGTTGCGGATTGGGTTGCTCGAGGCTGGTTCATCCAGTTCTCTTCGAACGTGGTGGCCAGCATCTCGACGTACGCATCGAGATCAAGCTGAGCGAGGATCTCGGCTCGAATCGCTGCCGGGTCGAGTTCGACCAAATCGCGGTTGTCGACGCGCATCGACCACTCAGGGTCGAGACGAGGGACTCGCCGGACCGCGATGTCTTGATCGCTCGGCACAGCCTGCGTATTGCCGTCGCCGGCTCGGCTCCATCCGTTCGCGGCAAGAATCTGCCGCGCGATCGGATCGTTGGTGACCGGTTGCATGCCGTCCTCCTGTCGCTTGCGACGAGAGACCTCGGTGACAACCCACGCACCGGCCGCCTGAATCGAGACGGTGCCGGGATTACCTGGCTTCATGATGAACACTCGGCTGTAGTGCTGAAGTGCCGAGATTTCACCAGTCTCAAGATCAGTTGCGAACGGGAACGTCAACTTGCCGGCGCTGGCCGCAAGCACGTTCTGGAACAACCGTGCAGCGAGCACCGCGTCGCTCTGACGGCGAGCCTGTTCCATCAGGCCGAGAGCGATGTCTCGATCCAATGGGCGATCCAACGCGAGTACCTCACCGGTAACTGGGTTCTTCCCGCCGGCCACAATGGCGCGAAGGTAGCGAGCCAGTGCCCAGTCAATGACGGCTGGGTGCGCGAGACTCTTCGTTGGCTGCGGTTCCTTGTGACAGGCAAGTGTTCCTCCGGATGCCGAGATGATCTTGGCGTTGCCGAGGTGTTCGCCTTCGTGGGGCACCTCGAGCTCCAGACGGTTGTTGCTGTCTTTGCTGATCAGCCACAGCGGTTCCGGTTCGATGTCAACACCGATGAGCGCTGCTTGTTCGGCGAGCACCCGGTTGTTGGTTTCGTCATCCAGTACGGAGTAGAGACCGTCGGTGTTCGTTGACACGATACGAGCGCCGGCGAGGGTCTGCGCCTGACCAATCCGCCACGAGAACAGCTGCCCAATGATCCGCATCGAGATGATCTGATTGTTCATCCGAATCGGATTCTTGTGCGTGGTGTCGCCTGCACCCGAGGCACTGTTGAGAATCAACTTGGTGCCGTTCCGGAGCACTCCGAGCCGAGTCTTCTCGTCAGATGAGATGCCAGGTCGCTTCATCTCGCGGCCGTAGCGCTCTTTGTCCTCGAAGATCTTGGCGTATCGGTCAGTTCCGAGGTCTGGGTTGAAGAACGCAGACATGTTTCGGAGCATGTTCGGGTAGTAGCTTGTGAAGTCCTCATGGATCACACGGGCTGCACTGGTGTAGGTGAACTGCGACTTCAACTTGGTTGCTCCGCTGCCGAGCTTCTCGAACAGCTCAGGACGCAACTTGTCTGGTCGATATCCCACGTTGGCGAACTGTTCCTCCAGCGCCTCGGTGCGGAGAGCCGCTACTTCCGCGTCGGCTCCTGGTGTGTTGAGCCAGTCGTCGAGTTCCTGCTCGGCCTCGCGCTTTGCTTTCAGAAGCTTCAGCGAGGTTCCAGAGGTGAGCACCTGAGCCCGAGTCATCTCGGTGCCGTCAGCGGCAGTGAACACAGCTTTGCCCGGGTGAGCCATCCAGAAGTCGAGTGGGTCCGGGAATGCTTCGCGCACCTCGGCCATCCGAGCGTTGAAGGCGTCAATCGATGCACTGGCTGCGGCATAGGCTGCCTCGTCGTACTCGGCACCGTGGATGCCTCCGGTGGAGAACGTGACGAAACACGTCGACGGAGTCCCATCCTGGTTGAAGTACGACAGGTTGTTCGGGGTGCGAGGCACCTGAGCCAGTGTGCGGTCCACGTGCTCAACCTCGTCATTGAAGTTCTGGCCTTCAATTGACTTGTAGTAGCTCATCGCCAGGTTGAAATCGTGATGCGCCTTCTTGCCGGCGGCGGTGGTCTTGCTGACACTGGCCTCGAAGAATGCGATGCAATCGTCGAGCACGTTACGTCGCTCCCGACCGGTTTCCTTGGCGATCTGCTCCGATGGGTACAGGAACGAAACCGCCGGGATGTCGGTGAGGTCCTTGTATGGCGCAAGGATCTTCGCGACGAACTTCGCTGACGTGCTGTCAGGTGCCAGGCGACCGCGGCGAACGGATCGCTGCGAGATGTTCGGAGTGTGCGTACCCTTTTTGGCGTTGTAGACGGTCTCCGGATACTCGTCGAGCAGACCCTTCTTCAGGTCGAAGCTGCTGGAGTATGCCGGGTGCTCGAACAACTTCGCAAGCCCGATGACGTCAGAGACGTTGTAGGCAAGTAGTTCGCAGAACTCCTCGAAGTTGTTGAGCGTCGCGTTGTGTCCGCCGAGCTTGTCCGACTCGAGGATCTGGCGACCCATGCCTCCGAGCAATCGCTTCAGGCCAACCATCCGCTGGGTCTCATTGAGTCGTGAGACATCGATGTGCCGACCTGAGTCGAGCATGGCTTTGCGGATCATGGCTGGCACTGAGTTCCAGCCGAGGTTCTGGCCGTGTGACATGCCTGCCTCACCGTTGGTGAGGTAGTTCGGCATGAATGAGCGATGTTCGTCTGAGAACAAGCGGTTGTTGTGCTGCCGGAGTGACTTCGGTGAGATGCGGCTGAACGGAATGGGGTTCTGCGGCAGCCGTAGGTTTGCCAAGCACTCCTGGAAGAACAGCGCAAGCATCGAGGTGTCATAGGCGTAGCTGTTGTACCCGGCAAGGTACGCATGTTTGTTGATCGGGTCGTACGCCGGATCGGTGTCGCAAACCGGACGGAACCTACCGCCCCAGCAATCGGTCGATTCTGGGTTGTTGACGTCGTCGCCCTCGAACAGGCCGATCATCAACGCAAGCTGCTCGATACCGGCAAGTGTGCCGAGATCATGGAGCGCCACCTGGCGGGGGAGCCCTGGCTGGTCTTTGAATGCGGGGTTCGCTGCGATAACCGATTGGGTGATGCGCGCGTGGAGAGTCCGGGCGTCAAGGGCAGTCAGTTCCTGATCGGCCGGTGAGCCCTGTTCGAGTAGGTAGAACAGTTCGACACGGTTCGTGCGCGGGGTAAACGAAGCGACGGTGAATGCGTCGGTGAGTGACTCAATGTCGTAGAACGTGAAGAGTGCGTTCTGAGCCGTGACCGGAGTGCCTGCGGTTGCCATGGGGGGACTCCTTTCGGAAGTGGGGAAATGGTGGTGCCGCAGAAGCGGCGCCCGGAGTTAGAGCGCCGCTTCTGCGTTGTCGAGTTCGTCATCGGTTGCGGTGTCGGTGGACGCGCCTGACGACACGTACCGCTCGATGCCTCGGTACTTTGATGCGGGGACTGGAGTACATGCAAGCGGAATGTTGTTGCCGGTGTACCCAGGGCGCTTCCAGTCGCTGAGGTCGTACTTCTGGATGAGCAACTCGGGTGTTGACATGCGGTTTCCTGGTCGCACCGCGGTGTCGCGGTCTTTGCAGTGCCACGTGGAGCTCAACCGAATGATGTTCAACAGGCTGGTGGTGAATGTCCGCTGGTTTTGAACCTTGCCGGAAGGGCTCACCTTGCCGTACCACGCCTTGTACACGTCGTACAGAAACGAGAACGGCAGCAGATCCCAGACGAAGGCTTCCTCGTGTTCGCTCCAGAACTCGCGGACTGGATCGTTGGCTTCCTTGTACTTGGCAAGGACCTTCTTGGTGGCTTCCGGCTCGCTGAGCACGTAGTACTCGGGCAGGTCAAGCAACACCTTTTTGAGTACGTACTCGTGCACGTCTTTGCGCTGCAGGTAGTTGTCCTTGATGGCCTTGTTCTCGGCTCCTTCGAAGCTCTTTTCAAAGGGCACGAACAACTGCCGTCGGTAGAAGCTATCCGAGCGGTCGCGGATCTGGGGGAACTCGTTGAGGCATTGGATCATCAGGCCCCAGAACCGGTAGTTGATCGGGATCCGACCTTTGCGGTTGATGGAGATGATGTCGTTCGTGACGATTGCCTTGAGTTCAGCAACGTCGTCGATGAAGGTGCCGACCGCGTTCTCATCCACGATGATCGCCGAGGCGTTGATCAGTGGTTCGAGCCGGAAGTCCTTCCCGAAGTGCTTCAGCGGCAGGCTTGCAACGGAGCCTTCGCCAATGACCTGACGAATCAGTTCACACAGGGTGCCTTTTCCGTTGTTGCCGCCTTCGTTGTAGAACCAAGCTGTCTTGCCCCAGCGCACCAGTGGGCGCACTGCAGCACCGATGAGTTCCCAGAGCAGTTGCTCGAGCTCGGGGTCATCGACGATGGTCTTCATCCAGGCTTCGACTTCCCACGTCGAACCGTCTGGCTCGATGATGACTGGCGACTCAGCGTGAGGATTGAACCGGGTCCGGTTTTTCGAGAGCAGGATGTGCTCAGGGCTGAACGGGAGCATCGTCCTTGACGCGTAGTCAAAGATTCCCTGCTGGCATGGCACAAGATCGCGGTCGGTGCTGCGCACAACCTGGGGAGCGCTCTCTCGCAGGATGTGGATGATCTCTTTGGTCCCGTTGATGGTGAGTTCGCGGTTGTACGTTCGGGCGACCTGACCGATCCGGTTGTCGCTTGGGACGTAGAGTCCTTCGTCGGCACCGTGGTCGACGTAGATCGCGAGCGAGTCGTAGTCGCGGCTGCTTCCGATGCCCTGAGCGCTGATCATCACGCAGTGGTGAAGTCGTACCAAAATGCTGGCGATCTGACTGGGCAGCAGTGTCTTGAGGCGGGCGTAGCGCTCCGGGCCGTGAAGCTCGAGGTTCAATGCTTCAAGGTGGCTGTTGGTGCGCTGCAGGATTTCGCGCTTGACTTCATAGGGTTCCGGTGCTGGGCAGCCGGTCGCTTTGGGGTCAATCTCATCCAGATACTTCGTGACGATGTCGGCGATCGCTTCGTCGTAGACGTCCAAGTCGGAGCCGAGCGCTGCTCGCTGCTTGCTGGAGTTGGACTGGCGGTTGGTGCGCGCCTCGTCGATGTCAACGAGTTCCAAGCTCATGGCTGCCCTCCTCGGTTGGTTGTGGGTTCAGAGTGGGCGGGTGCCCAAACTCGAAGTAGATTTCGCACTCGCTTGAGTTCGTCGCGATGAAACTCGCGGTTGTAGGAGCTGGCGAGGATGTTGATCGACATCTCGCTCGTCGAGTACCGCGGAAACTCTGTGACACCGCTGATGCCCCAGGGGACAACTCGGTCGATCAACAGGTGAGTATCGGACTCGATGCGTACGGCGACGACAACGCCTCCGTGACGGCTCGAGAGCTCAGGGGTGTGCTGCCACTCGGCGGGAACCGCCTTGGTCGGCGCCGTGACCGCGTGGTGTCGGCTGATCAGGACCAGCGCGACTTGTTCTTCACTGAGCGCGTGGTAGCGGAAGTGTCGCCGCGTGCTGTTGCTGGCAAGAGTCAGCCACATGCGACCTTCGTTGAACAGGCCACGAACGAGTTCGCTCCGGCTGGTTGCGCTGTGGGTGATCCGGCCGAGGTAGTCACGGCTGATCACCGTGAGGATGACGCTTTTGCTGAGTCGCTCGCCGCCCAGGAGTCGCATGTGAAGTTCGTCGATCGACTGGGGAGCCGAGTCGGTGGTGAACAGTGCGGTCAACGGGGATCACCTTCCGGCGGGTAGCAGTGTGGGTAGCAGTCGCCAACACCCGCTTCGTGGATTCATAAGCGGGAGTCGGCTTGACTACGGTACCGCTGAACACGGCAGTACACAAGCGACACGCACTCATAAACAAGCACAAAACGGGGGTGCAGTGTGACGACAGCAACCGAGCACTAGTCGTGCACTAGTCGAGCAGAGGTGCCGATTTCGGCCGAGCCGGAGCGTCGTGTCCCGGAAACTCGAAGTGCAACCGGGACGCGACGAATCGCCCAAAATCCGCATGATTCCGCGGGAGTTGGGGGATTGGTCGGAAGCACGTGTCCCGGTTGCAAAACACGTTTCCGGGACACATTTGGAGCTGAACTTCCGCGTGATTACTGGGGAGAAGTCTCTAAAAGAGTCATTTGTCCCGGTTGTCCCGCTATTTTCAAACTTGCCTATACGCGCGTACGCACGCGCACGCACACACATGAGAGCGAACTGCAAAAAAGGCGGGACAACCGGGACATTTGGGCATCTGCGAGAGTAAAACCCCAGGTCAGAACACAAAATAGGGTGTCCCGGAAACGGCGTTTTTGGGGGTTTGCAACCGGGACACGACCTTCGCTTCACACCTGCTTGAAGGCGGCAAAAAGCCCGGAATCACGCGGAAGTTGGGGTGTTGTCCCGGTGTCCCGGTTACGGGGTGCCGTTTCCGGGACACGGCTTGCTTGGACCACCGAAGGCGGAGTCGGTCGCTGGGGGCTCGGATGCGAGCAAGGGAGGTGGTGGAGCCTTGATTTACATTTGTGCAACTACGCAGTTGACTTGTGTTGCGGCACAAAACGCATCTTGCTACAGTGGAACACGAACACGGTGCGATCTATCGGGAGATCCACGTTGCGGTCATGTTGGTTGACCTCAGACCGGGTGGCTTTGTAGCAGGGGCCACCCGGTCTTTTCGTTTTGGTCTACGCCGGCAGGTCGTTGCTCGCGGTCCTGACTTCGTGTTGTTGTCCGCATGGATAGTCCAGCACCCGGGGGTACTCAAGGTCGTCGAGCATCTGTACTGGGCGATCGAACGAACACTCTTCACCACGACCAAGGCAGAACTCGGAGTTGCCGAGCTGCACCGCCACGGCGATGTGCGCGGCCTCGTGCGTATTGCCGATTTGAGCTTCGCGAAGTGCGCCGTATGCGAGGAACTTCCCGACGAACTTGTCGCCGATCCACCGATACAGCCAGTACGGAACCAGGTATCGCTTTCGTCGCGCCATTGGAATCACCCTTCTTCAGTCTGGTTTGACTCGAACATCCAGTCCGGGAGGACGGAGCGATGTACGAGTTGCTCGACTGTGGTCGACAGGTCGTTCACCGCGCCCATTGCGATGTATCCGAGGGCGCGAGTGGAGTATCCCGTTGCCCACGAGATCCAGGCACACACAGAGAGTGCGCCCTGCCGGTATTCATCAGAACTTGATGCGGCTGCGATGCGAGCCAACTCGAGCACGTTCTCGAAGCGTTGATGCTCTGGGCGAGGTGCTTTGCCTTTGAGTACTTCGCTGAGCCCCTCTGGGTAGACACCGCCGTTTCGCAAGTCGGACTGAGCCTGAAAGGTCAGGTTCCCGAGCTCAGGGCCACCGATGAGAGTGTGCAGCATCGCTTCACGAAGCAATGGATGCACCGCGATGCGAAGGAACCGCGATACGTCATCGGCGCTGAGGTCATCCGGCACACCGTCCGAGGCAATCGAGTCGATAAACCGGACGAGCGACGTGGTTGGTGACAGTTGCAGCTCGGTGTGAACATCGACATCCTGAACTGGCGCCGGAAGAGCCGGCACCGTGTTGCGCGCTGTCACGACCGGTAGGTTCGGGTTGAGCTCGATGCTTGAAATCGGCTGGACAGTGGAAACCGGATCGGTGTGGAGACCGAAGACGGCGTCCGTCACGAACAGTGAGTCCACAATGCCCAAGCCGGCGTTCCGAGCGTGTTCTTGGATTGCGGCATGGACGCGTGCTTGCCGGTCGTTCGCGTAGGTGATGACAATCATTCGATCGATCTGTTCGATCCGACACAGGAGGCCGATCGAAGTTGCTGCGAACGGCTTCTCATCTCCGG
This sequence comes from Candidatus Lumbricidiphila sp., assembly GCA_035764905.1. Lineage (GTDB taxonomy): Bacteria > Actinomycetota > Actinomycetes > Actinomycetales > Microbacteriaceae > Agromyces. The sequence continues at coordinate 560,717 of DASTYN010000005.1, forward strand.
GTGCGGGAATGTCGAATCGCATGGCTCCAACGCTGCGGGTGCCGTTCATTGCGACGTACACGACTGAAGACTCCGGCTGGTAACCGAGCATGGCTGGGACGAGTCCAAGCAGCGCGGCCGGAGTGCCAGCTTTTACGACGGTGGTCATGATGCGTCACTTTCTGCTGATGGTTCAGCGGTGTTGAGGGGGAGATTGAACTCGCTCCAACCCTGGTGAGTCTCTGGTTGGTCAAGATGCAGCCAGATGTCCTCGTCAGAGCCCATCGCTTCAATGGCCAGGTTCGCCCAGAGAACTGCGAATTTCTGGACGGTGTTTGCTTCGTTTTGGAACGTGGAGGACTGATCGATTTCGAGGTCTTCGGAGTCATCGTTGTTGCAGAGCAGCTGGTACAGGCGAGGTGAGCGCTCGTCTTCGTGACGGACGAACACGGCCAGCGAGTGCTTCGGGAAGGCGTGTTCGAGAAGCGCGCGTGCATGGGCAGCTCGCAGTGCGTTCGTCGCGAAGAGTTGTGCATCGAGGAGGTTCTCCGCCTCTGCGCGTTCAGCGGCTAGACGATCGAGGTCTTCTTGGGTTGCCATGTTTGTCACGCCGCTTTCGGTAGGTACTCGTTGATGTAGTGCTTGACTGCGTCTTCAGGGTCATCGGCGTAGATGCCTGAGAGGGCATCCAAGTCGGTGTCACCATCGGGTACGACAGTCCAGACGTCACCAAAGGCCCACATGCGGTACTGATCGATGTGCGACTCGGCGGTGCCGTAGCCGGGTTCGATCGCTGCGAAGACATCCATCCAGTCACCTTGCGAGTAACCCCGGATTGTCTTCATGGCGAGGTCGAAGTGTTCGTCTGGCCAGAATGCTGCGAGGTACCGCTTCGTCAGTTCGAACGACTTGGCGTCGTCGAACTCAGCAAAATAGCGCTGGAACGCCTGTGCGGCGATGTTGTCAGGTGCTTCTCGGTCGCAGTTGCCACGTGGAGCGTTGAACACGAACACACAGGCATGCTCGGCTTCAACCTCGTCACGAGGGTCCTCGGGGCACGAGTCCTGCTCAACCGAGAAGGTAATTCCGGTCGCTTCGTCCTCGAACATGTCAGGGAAGTGGACCGTGTGAGCGGGGATGTGAAGGAGGGTCATGGTCTACTCCTGGTTCTGGTCTTGGATCGCTTTGCGATCGCGATGGTCTCTGGTCCCCTTGCGGGGCGCCGGCACATGCGGCTGTGCCGCGTTGGATTTCCGGAGCTCGCGCATCCAGTGCGCTTGAGTCGGGTTCGCCGCTGGACGGAAGCCCTCGACGGTGGTGCGGTTGTGTTGCTTCTTTGCCATTCGGGGGCCTCCATTCGGTGTCGGGTGATGCGGCTACACAGCCGCTGGTTGGCGGCTGACTCGGTACACGGTGTTGACCGAAACCCCGAATCGCTTGGCGATCTCGCGTGGTTCCAGGTGTTGATTTCGGGCTGCTTGGATCTGCTGGTCGCGCAACGTGTTATCCGACTGTCGGGTCCGTCGTTGCTTGGTTCGCTGAGTATCAGCTGCAGGGTTGGGCAGCATCGTGCGGAGCTTCTTGTTGGGTGCGGTCTTTGTGGTTTCGAGGAAGTGCACGACAAAATCGAGCGTTTGCTGCCAGGTTGCGTCCGCAGGCAACATCTGCGCGATCAACCGCAACTGCTTCCGGACGAAGCCGCCCCAGATGCCGAACCGCTCTTGCTTGAGCAGAGCAGTGGTGAGGCATTCAGCTCGTACTGGGCAGTTTTCGCAGATTCGCTTGGCTCGGCCGGTGGTCTCGCCCTTCTCTGGGAAGAACAGCTCAGCGTTGGCGCCGAGGCAGAGGGCTGATTCTCGCCACTCGGTGCCTTTTGGTCGGTTCGATCGAACCGTCACGGGAACAACCGTGCTCATGTCGCAACTCCTTCGTGGTTCGCGAGTAGGGCCAGCGCGTGGTGCGCTGGGACTGGGTATGTCTCTCAGAACCGCTGTGCGCCCGTATAAGGCCACAGCGATACTGGATGAATAGTTAGGCGGGGAACTGGTGAAACTGCCTCAAAACGGCGCACAGGCCGTCCTGGGCGCAATGAAGACCACCCCGGTGCGAGGGCGTAACGCTCATCTCGCACCGGGGTGTGTATGGTCGGCTAAACACAGCGCCGACGCGGTCCTGAATCCGAAAGGGAGTAGTCATCTCTCGGAGTCAGGTTTTTTGAGTCTGTGGCTGTTGGCCGCCTCGTTTGGGCGGGGGTTGCCATCCCATCTCGTCTCACTTTCGTTGTAGACGAGCGCTTCTTCTACGGCTGGATTCACCGCGGTCCGCGGATGGGCTGCACCAGCGGCCGATTGACGTCCTTCGATTTCTTCAGGACCTACGGCACGTTCAGTCGTTTCGACACTTGTGTCGCGGTGCCCGTGCGACACGCATGTCCGGAGACCAATCCGGTTGCTGGCTAGCGCGCACTTGCGAGCACGCTGCCGTAACTCCTTCTGCCGCTGGCAGACGAGCTTCGTTGGTTCTGATCACCTGAGACCCCCTGGGGCAGATCCACTGAAGGAGAGGTGCGACTGCGCAGTCATAGCTGCGGCGGGCGACCGTGCTTCCCAGGCGGGTTTCACATGATCAGACTGATGAGGAAGACAGAGGGCCGCCTCCAGCCGTTGCAGGACCGAATCCGCAATCAGGCGAGGCGACCCTCTGTTACCGATGCTTTCCATGGCTTCGGTCGGGATCCCGTATGTTTCGTCTCCCTTCGGAGACACGGGGGTCTGAGGGAACGTGACAGCGTATTGACTCCGTCAGGAGCAACATGCTTGTCCACATTCACTCCCGCTGGCCGGTCTCCGGCCAGCCATTTGGAGCATCATCCGCGGCTTGCCGCGGGTTTCTTGCGCAACTTGGTTTTGTTAGCTATCCGAACTCGAGCTCAGCTGGTTCTGGTTGAGCACTTGGTTCCGGTGCATGAGTTGGACGCAACTCTGGGAACCGTTGGTACAGCCGTTCCTTCGCCCAGTTGGGCGCTGCCGATTGCTCAGCCTGCTTCTGCTTGATCGGCGAAAGCATCTTGCCAAGCACATCGGCCAATGGCGTTGCGTCGCCTCGAAGCTGGAAGAAGTACCGAGCATCGACGAACGGTTGGTAGAGCGAAAGCGGGTGTTCACCTGAGAGCCGCGCGATGTCGAGCTGAAATCCAGCCTGTCGGCAGAGCTGCTCAAAGAACACTGCTTGGGTGCGGGTGTTGCCCTCCCGAAACGCATGCGCGTGGTTGATCTCTCCCCAGAAGGTCGCAAGCTGCAGCACTTGAGCCGGGTCTTCGAGGTTTGCCTGGCGATTCAAGAGCCCGGACTTCTTCAACTTGCTGTACTGGCTTGCCCAGATTGGTTCGATCCGAGAAGCCGCCGCGTACTGCACGCCGTGCTTGTTCATCGGGGGAGTGCGTAGTTCGCCTGCCCAGTCGTAGACGTCTTGGAACAGGTGCTGGTGGATGCGCTTCATGTGATCGAGATCGAAGCTCCCCGCAATCGGCGTTTCGCGTAGTTCGTACATCCGCAGGAAGCTGAACTTTTCCTCAACCCGCCGAAGTTGCTGTTGGTTACTGATCCCAAGCAGGTTACGAAGCACGCCGGTACCGGGGATGAAGTATCCATCCCAGGCTTGCTGGTCGGTCGATGTTCCTGATTGCTCTGGTTGGTTGGGAGTTTGGGTCATGCTGGCGGCAGCCCTTCCGCCTTACGCACGGCAGCGATTACTTCCTCGCTTGTGACGTTGCCGGCAATGCGTCGCCGCATGAGCGAACGAAACTCCGGGTCGTCAACTTTGTGTCCCGCTGCACCCATGGCGCCGTCGATCGCAGCCAGGTGGGCATTAATTTCGGCTTCAGTAGGCCGGTTACGTGGTTGTTCAGTCATGTGTTTGATTGTCCTCTCAGAAGCGAATGAAGCGCTTGAACAGGTAGATGGCGGCACAGAGCATCGTTGCGCCAATCACGAGCAACGCCACCACGGGTGTTGGGGTGAGCGGTTCGATCACACTCGGAGGCACGAACGTGCTCAGCAGGTTGAATCCGGCGTGAAGCGCGATCGGCACGATGATGCTGCCAGTGAACTCGTAGGCCAGTGCCAGCAGGATGCCGAGCAACATAGTTGCGCCGATCTGCACGCCGTTGCCGTGAAGCAGTGCAAAGACTGCGCTTGAAGCCACGGTCGCGACGGGGATGTTGACGCGGAGCGTCCGGCGAAGTTCACGGTACAGAATGCCTCGCATGAGGAGTTCTTCGGCTACTGGAGCGAGTATCAGGGTCAGCACAAGGGTCAAGACCTGCGGTGTCGCAGCAAGCTGCTCCACGTGACGTTGGTAGCCGGCTGCGGCACCTGGCCAGTTGGCGAACAACCAGAGGCTGAGCGCCTGTCCAGCAACCCAAATCGGAAGCAATGCGATGCACCACAGCGCTACTCGGCGAACACTAGGTATGCGCCACGAACTGGCATCTGAGGTGAGCCCTGTACCGCCGGCGCCACCGATGAAACCGGTCAGCAAAAACATCGGAACCGTCGAGACAGCACCGACAGCCGCAGCCCACACGGCGTTCTGTGTGACGGCGATCACCAGAACTTGAACAGCCAGATAGACCAAGAAGGCCATACCAACTCGGAGGAGAGCCCACAGGACTCGAGGCAGGATTCGACGAGCAAGGCTCGGCATCATGATTGTGCTCATGGGTGGGGGTGTTCCTTCTCTGTTGAGAGTGAAGAGTCGAGAGATGAGAGATGCCCCTCACCGCCAATTTGGGGTCAGTGAGGGGCATCTGCTGTGTGGTTCAGTGTTCGTGCTGGACGTATCGCTCGATCACTGCTTGCGGGAACTGATCGCCCATGTAGTGATTAAGCGACAGATCGACATCGAACTCGACGACGCTTTCGCCGGGCCGAGCCGACTCCGCGAGGTCACGAAGATCGGGAAGTTGGCCGGCGGCATTCCACCAGAGCAACTTCATCCCGGATGGCAGCACGATCTTGAGGTGAGTTTCGTCGTCACCGAGCACCTGCATCGAGCACTGCGCGAGGTTCACAATCAACCTGATGCGCGGTCGCGGGAACTGGTGCCCGAACGGTGCGAACGACTCGATGCGCCGAGCTAACTCCAGCGCAGTCTCGACATTTGAAAGCGTGCCGTCAGGTTGAGTTCGTCTCGCGACAGTCGGTCCGAGTACGAGGTCGTATTCGAGCGGCGCATCGTCACTTTGTTGGAGCAATGCGAGTTGCGCCTGCACCACTGCGGTTTCGTCGCTGAGCACCTGAGCGATCTCAGCGAGTTCAGCAAGGGAGCTCGCGCGCACGCCGCAGGCTTGTTCGTGCCCGATCGCGAAGTGACCGTGTTCTGCAAGGGTTGCGATCACCTGGAACCAACTGGGTGCCCGAGCGCTACCCGAGCACGGGAGGTTCGGGTCGCCGACGTCGTGGATCACAATGACCGGGACGCCATGTTCGCTCATGAGCTTCCCGGCGAGTAGCCCAAGCATGCCCGATGGGGCATCTGTCAACCAGACGAATGGTGCCAGTGGCTGATCGCGATTCAGGATCTCTTCGACCCACTGCTCGGTCTGCTCCTTGCGAAGTTCGTTCCACTCGATGATCTTTTGAGCAGCGTTGTACTGCTCGTCAGGGTTGGTGTGGGTGAACACATCAAATGCGACGCTCAGTGGGGCGCCGATTCGCCGGGCGGCGTTGAACGCCGGGGCGAGGTAGAACCCGTAGAAGTCAGCCTGAAGGTCGTTGATGGTGCGGAGCGAACCGGCCTCACGCCAGGTTTGGAGCACGTACCCGAAGCCACGGAACGCGGCGACGAAGACTGGATGATGGTTCCCCGCGTTCAGGAGCGTCATGAGCACGCTTTCGTTCACGTCGTACTCGGTGACCGTGTCTTCGGCCGGGATGCCGTGACGAAGCATTCGAGCTATTGAGAGTGAGTCTCGGACGAGCTGACGGTTCTCGAATCGCAGTGGCATCACGTCACCGACGGTGCCGATACCGGCAAACAACTTCAGCAAGCCGATGTTGTCAATGTAACCTGGTGCGTGTGTCTGGGCGTAGGCCATCAGTACCTGGTGAAGTACAAACGCCCCACAGATCGCTGCTCGGCGTTCTTCGGTAAGCCCGGTTGCGTCGTCGACGCAGATTGTCCGGTGTGAATACGTCTCATCGATGCGGTCAGGATCAATGATCAGATGCGCGGGTGAGGCTGCAGACCCGTCTTCGTCGGTTGGAAGCTGCACGTGGTGGTCGGTGACCAGCATGACCAGGCCGAGGTCTCGACCTCGTTGAATGCCCGGGTGTGAGTTCACACCGCCGTCACAGGTGATCACAGCACCGACGCCAGGGTGGCGACTGACGAGTTCGTCGATCGCGTCTGGGTGGATGTCGTGACCGCGCTTGTAGTCAGGAACATAGAGCTCGACGTCGAAGCCGAGTTCTGCGAATCCCGCGTAACCGAGCACGCCGGCCGAGATGCCATCCATGTCGAAGTCGGGGAGTACCACGAGCTTCTTGCCGGTGGTCTTGATCCAGTGCAGCGCTTTGACGATCTCGTCGATGTCGCGCATCGGCGGGTGCTCCGGTGCGTCGAGCTGGGCGATGATGCTGTCGGACCACCCCATTCGCTGACGGAGCACCGAAAACAGATGCGTGGCGTTCTCATCGTTGGCGCGGATGTAGGTGATTTGGTCTCGTTGACCAAATGGAAGGTCATCCAGGTGTGTGAGTGTGGTGGATGGCTTCGTGAGCGCAGTGCTGGACATGAGCGATCATGCCTCCTTCGTGCAAGTTGGTTTCGCAGCCGGAGGCTGGTTGGAGTAGTGAGGTCAATTTTACGCGAGACGGGTTGCCGGAGTGCTTGATAAATGAGCGCACACGCGCAGCAAACCAAGCAACCCACCTCGCGAGAGATCACTCGGCAGCGCGTACCAACACGACTTGGCGTTCGTACTGCTCCGGGCTCACAACAGTGACGTCATTGTGCTGCTCGGTCATGATGCTCGGCACGATGGCTCGGAGGCCACGCTCTGGTGGCACGACGACCAACACATCCCGCTTGAGGGCTTCTGCTTGGGTAAGCACGGCGCCGACCAGCGTGTTCTGCGAGAAGTCGATCAGGTGCTGTGGAGCGCCGAGCTGACCAGGGATCAGCACCAGATTCGCGTTGATGTCTGCGAGCTTCGCGATGTCGATGACGTGCTCGCCGGCGCTCATGTGCTCGAGGTACGGCAGATCCTGCATGGTGCGGGGTTTGCTCGGCTTGAAGCGCTTGTCAGTGTTGGTGGGGCTGAGGGGGAGCGCTTCCGGGCGTTGCTGCCCGAAGTTGACAGCTTCGTAGGCGATGCCGGATTCCAGGAGCACAGTCGCGACTGTCATTCCGGGCAGGGTGGTGAGGTCAACGTAGGCGTGTTGAATCTTGTACGTCGCGAGCAGCGACCGCACGGTGTCTTTGAGCAGGAACGTCGATGCACGCGGATCAGCGAAGAACGCGGCTGTTGGTATTTGGTTGTCTTGTGTTTCTGACATGGTCGAGGCGATCTTTCTGAAGTGTGGGGGACACAGAGCAACAGGCCCCCGACGCTGATGCATCGAGGGCCTGTTGGGTTTAGTTGTGGTTTGGCTCGTTGGTTAGAGGCTGCAGTTCATTCCGGGAGGGCACTGGTTGCTCCCTCGAGGTACGTTTGGCGAAATTCGCCCACCGCCCGAGCTACCCCCGCCGCTGCTGCTGCTGCCGCCGGTGCTACCGCCAGCGCCGCTACCGCTGCTCTGGTTTGGCGCCTGGTAGGCAGGCCGTTCTATGGCTGCTTTGCGAGCAGCTTCTGCCGCGGCTTCGTCCTTGGCCTTCTGCGCAGCATCGTTGTTGGCCTGCGCAGCAACCCGAGCATCGATGTACTGCTGGAGTACCAGCGACAGGTTCGTCTTGTCCGTGAGGTTGGCAGCCTTGATGGCCTCCACGGAAGCCGTGTACGCAGCCCAGGCAGCATCGTCAGTGAGACCAGGACGCGCCCACGAGGTCGCCGACTTCTCAGCGGCGCCCATGACAACGAGAGTCTCGCTGCGAAGCTTCGCGAGGGACGGCGCGATGCTGGCCTGCTTGTCCTGCAGCTTCTTGATCTGAACAGCAGCATCAGCGATCGTGGCGTTGATCGTCTTCGTGCCGGCGGTGAGCGCCTTGGTGGTCGCCTTGTCCGTCAGGCCAGTACCGTCAGTGCTGAGCGTGATCTTCAGGTCAACACGGGCGATCCACGTCTTGTTGCCCTCGCCGAGAACGATCTGGTACGTCTTCGCGTATGCGTCGACATCAGCCTGCAGCGCAGCTGTGTTGGCCGATGGATCGATCATCGCCGGGTTCTTGGCAGCGATGTCGGCAACCGTGAAGTACAGCGCCCACGCATCGACGCTTGTGGTGCGCGCATCGTGGTCAGCCTTGGCGGCCGCGTCGATGTCTGCCTGTGCAGCCGTGAGCTTCTTGCTGGCAGCCTGGTAGGCGCTCAGCGCAGCGCTGTGCTCGTTGGCGGCGATGATGTTCGGCACTGCGATCGCAGAGCCGCCACCAAGGAGGACAACGGCAGCGGCAGCAAGACCGATGATGAGGTTCTTGCGGGACTTCTTAGCTGGTGCGGCTGCGGTGACGCCATCGGCGTCTGCAGCCACACTCTGCACCTCAGTTGGTGCGGTGATGATCTCAGTCATTGGAATTACTTGCTTTCTGTGTGTGGGGTGCAGAGCAGCATGACCAGTTAAACGCGACCTGCACCAGAAAGTCGAGAGATGTCTCGACTTGTAGACGCAGTCATCGCGGTTTTATCACGCGGTTCTACAGAATGTTTTTCTTACGGGCGAGATGCAGCCAGAAGCGTGCGTCATCGCGGTTGATGCCAGCGGCGCGTGCCGTGGCCTTGATCGGTGCTTCACCGGCGAGTTTTGCCAGGTTGTAGACGATTGCAGCGCCGTTGAGCGTTACGTCATCCGGTGAGTTGATGAGCTTCTGCGCGACCGGGCGCTGGTCTTTGCCGGTGGCCCACTTGCGAACCAGCGGATGCTGGAGCACAAGGTTTGGGTTGGCTTCGGCAAGCAGCGTGCGAAGCACAGGAGCCATCGTCTTCTGGACCGGAGTCTTCTGCACTCGAGCACTCGTGAGTTTCACGTTCATGTGTTCGAACTGCAGCGAGCTGGCGTAGTACTGAGCGCGGTCCTTGTCGAGCATCGCCTTGGCCGAGAACGCGGGGCTCTCGGCAGTGGCTGCAACATCGACGTGCAGGATGACCGGAGTCTTGATCTGAGGGTTCAGTGACATGGGCGTCTCCTAGTACGTTGCGGTCGAGATCGCGGCCGATGAGCCTTCAGGGAGCAGCTCTTTGGCGAGGTCGTAGATGTTCCCAAGGAGCACTTCGCGCCGCTCACCCTTGCTGTTGACGGCGATCGCAGCGCCGTAGAGGTAGCGCATCTTTTCGAAGCCGACTTCCTCGAACACGGCGATCGACTCGTCAGCCAGATGCAACGCAACCAGGTCGAAAATGGTTTCGACCTTTGCCAGCAACTGACCGAGAGGCAGGAGTGAGATGTCCTCGTTGTCGTCAATTCCGAGGCTGAAGCAGATGCTGTCCTCGTCGAGCGAAGGCCAGCCTTCGTAGCTGAACAGAGCGATCGTGCCGGCGGGCTTGTTTTCTGGTTCGTCGAGGATGAACTCTGGGTACCGCGACTGCCAAGTGTCCAGCTTGATGCCGAGCAACTCGAGATCGTTCTTGAACGCGTCCAGGTCTTTGATCTGGAAGTAGTTGGTTCGGCACTGTGAAACGTAGTTGGCCATTGGAATCTCTTCTTTCGTATGGGTCAGTGAGCCAGGGCACGGAATCGTGTCGGCTTGCGGGCTTCGAGCTCGGCTGCTGGGGATTCCCATGCGGCGTCTTTGCCCGTGGTCTGCTTCAACCAGGCGCTGGCCTCGGCGACACAGGACTGCCGCACGCAGCAGACTCCGATGACGAGGGTTTTGCGGCTGTGCTGCATTGGCTTGGCTGCGCTGCGAACGGTCAGCGACGCAGGAAGCGAGCGCGCTGCAGTGTGCGGGCAGAGGTCGTACTGGACGACGGGTTTGATGCGCGGCATCGCAATCACCTCCTGGTGATGAGTAGCGCTGAAGGCAGGACAAGGGGGTCGTGTGTGGGGCAGCCCGAGGCTCGGGCTATGGCATTTGCGGGTGACGTAACCCCGCACACGGGTCAGGTGGGCGCAGCACACAGGGAAGGTGAGGGCTGCTACAAACTCGCGTTGATCGCGACGATCCGATCCCACTTCATGAACAGGTCGACAACCCGTTCGATGAGCACGTCAGCCACGGCATCGAGGGCTACCTTGCGCTCGTCCTTGCTGGATACGTACGACACGATGAGCGGGTCGATCGCTTCGCTGAGCCCTTCCAAATGGACGATTTGGTTGAACTTCGTTCCGCTGTACTGTGAGGCGCTGATGCTCGACTGCCCATGGTAGGCGCCATCGAGATTGATGTTGAGCTGCACGATGCGATTGCCGATGTTGCGGGTGCTGGTCAGCGAGTAATTCTGGCCGCCAAAGGCATAGTCCTTGATGATGATGTCGTTGGTCATTTGGGCTACTTTCTAGTTGGTCCAAGCCGGCTGCTGCGCTGCAGCACGGAATGTGTGTGGGTGCAGCGAGATCATCGGCTTCAAGACCGATCGGGCGTAACGCACAGCGTTTGCCGTGCCGCCGGAATCGGATCCGTCGTAGACCGCGATCAATGTGTCAGCCGCGTCGATCATGCCGACGTTGCGGCGTTGCATCACGATCGACGAGTACGTGTCTCCGTAGACGCGGATGCTGTCGGACTCGTTGAGCAAGCGCTGGTACGCGACCTGCGCGTGAGCTGGCCATCGGTCTGGCTGACCAGGGAACGGCACGTGTGCGACGAACTTCACTTGACTTGGATAGCGACGCTTCACGCTCACGATCTGCTGCGCCCAGAGGGTGTCGGCGCCAAGCGCCATCCCCGAATGAAGGGTCGTGATCTGCCCCGTGGCAAGGTCACTGCGGACGGTGGTGTCGGCAATCTCAGCAAGTGCGGCGCCGAGTCGGGCGTAGAACGAAGTGTCGAGACGGTATCCGTCGAGCTTGGTCGGACGATGTCCGGTCAGTGCGATCGATGTCATCAGGCATCCCATCGGTTCAAAAATGGACGTGAAAAGATTTCGGTAATGATTTAGAGCAAGCTCCCTCACTTGGATTCGAACCAAGGACACACCGGTTAACAGCCGGTTGCTCTGCCAACTGAGCTATGAGGGATCACGCGATCGCACATTGCTCTCGCTGCTTGTGAGTAAGCAGGTCTCTGTCACCTGCGCTCACCAGTTCTCCCGGGGAGGCACTGCCTCCCCAAACCTCGCCACTGGCGAGGTCAGAACCGTTGGCGCTCACGTCGTCTCGGCCGCGGTCACTCCGCTGCAGGTACTGCAGGCGGTAGCTCGGTAGTTCGCTGTGCGTCGCGTCGAACAGGCGTGAACGACCTTGCGACCTGACGACTGAAGCTACAGCTCGGTCGCAACACCCCAGGTCGCTCCCGATGCGGCTCTGCTGCATCGCACGAGCAGCGTTGGGATCTGCCATCAGCAGAGCCCGAAACGCTGTGACGTGAGCCGTCCACGCGCAGGGTGGGGGCACCCGAGGAGGCTGCAGTGCAGCGTCAGAGGGCAAGGAGCGAGACCCACAGCGCAGCGAGGATCGAAGCGACGCAGTGTTCTCAACGAGCCTCAAAAACGGTGCGTGCAGCAACCGTGTGCAGAGGCTCTGGAGCAGTGAGCGAAGCGAATCTGCGACGTGCAAAGTTGTCGGCTGTGCCGACCCCCGAAGCGCAGCAAGGGGACAACTTTGCTTATGCCCTTTCTCCCTTCCTAGAGCATCCGCTGCCTCAGCAGTGGTGCGATGCCTGGATCCCTGTTGTTTCAAGGGAAGAAGGGGGATACGCATCATGTGTATACACCGCAATATCTCCTGCATACGGGTATGCAGGAGCGAACACTGTCCCCTGATTCCCGCGGCAAAGGCCGGGTGAAGTGCATACGGTCCGCGAAGCGGTTTGGCCCCCTGTATGCACGTCTGGTGCACGGGCATTGGAACCGAGCGCAAGCGAGTTTGAGGGGGCGGCAACGGCCCCGATGCATTGCCCGTTTCAGGGTGCATCCGCACCCGTGTCACCCTGCCTGTCATCGGCTGTCCAGGCAGCCGATGTGCTTGCTGCAAAGTACAGGGATCCTTGGTGCAATGAGCTCGCCGTAAAGCTGAGAACCCGCCAGTGCAGCCGTAGCGCTCGCGCGGAGGCGCTCGACAGGACGGGTTTGAAGCGGATACAGCCGTAGCGCTTGCGCGGAGGCTGAGGCAGTACAGCTGTAGCGCTTGCGCGGAGGCTTGGAAACACAGCGCACAGCTACGGAACTCAGAAACAAAGTCCCCGATGCCCAGTGAGCATCGGGGGTTCCGGAACGTGGGTGTAAACAGCGCAGCATCCTGTGGATAACTGCGGATTGCCGCGAGACTACGAGCCTCGGGCTCGGCTGCGGTGAGGTGTATCGCAAGCTCCTGCTGCCCAGTGAGCAGCAGGGTTGAAATAGCGCCGATGCAGGTGTTTGAGTTGCTTGATCACTGCCCCGTTAGTGCTCAAGTCCTGCGTAGATAGCGCTGAATCAGTGCAGCGCAGCCTGATCGGCGGCAACCTCTGTCGTTGCACTGCACAAGTACTGCGCCGTTACTGCACAGATAGTGCTGCGTTACTGCGCACCAGAACCTCTGTCGTTCTGGTGCTCGGATAGTGCACAGATACTGCTCTGTTGCTGCGTCGATGGTGCAGCGTCACTGCTCACCGAAACCTCTGTCGTTTCGGTGCATCGTTACTGCGCTGATAGCGCTCAAGTAGTGCTGAGTTACTGCTGAAGTAGTGCACAACCGATCAGCACGGTGCTGGTGTGTTCGAACAGTGTTCGTTTGCTGCGTGAGAGTGTCGTGTCTCTGTCGATTGAGTGCGCGGATAGTGCGCTGTCAGTGCTGCGTTCGGGTGCTTCGATGTCGGTGGGTGCCCAATAGAATTTCGGCAGGTTTCCTCAAAGTAGAGAGCGAGCAACACGGTGGCACGACGTTCGGGCGTATTGGCTGCGATGCAGCGCCAAGCAAGACTCAGCCAGCAGCGGCAGCAGGCAGCGATCAGGCAGCACAACCAAGCAGTTCGCCAACATGCGGCTGCAGTTCGTCAATATGAAGCGCAGCAGCGCCGCGCTGCCGCTGCATCAGAGCAAGAACGAAAGCGTCTTGAGAAGGAAGCTGCTCAGGCGTATCTCGCCGCTCGGCAAGCCGAGGTCGAGGACAGGAACCTCGATCTGCAGGACCAATACGCGGTCCTCGATGGCTTGCTCGCAGACACTCTGGAAGTCGACGACTACGTGGACCTCGAGAGCCTGCGCGCGAAAGCAGAGCACCCGCCGTTCGAGCACGAGCACCTGCGGGTGGCCATTCCTGCGCCGACGCCGATCCCGGATCCTCCGCTGCCAGTGAAGCAAGCCCCGGCACCGGTGAAGGGGCTCTTCGGTCGTAAAGAAAAAGAAGCCGCTGCGATTGCAGCAGCCGAGCAGCAGTACGCAACTGACTACTACGCTTGGCAAGCAGCGACGGCAGAGTTGCCGGCCCAACGTGCAGCGCAGCAGGCTGAGCACGAAGCGGCCGAGCAGTCCAGGCAACGCGCGCTTGCTGAAGCGAAAACACAGTACGAGCAAGCGTGTGAGGCGCGAGAACAAGAAGCGGCGGCGCAGAACGCTGAACTCGACGAGTTGATCGCTGGGCTTGCATACGGCACCGAAGACGCGGTCCAGGAGTACGTGTCGATCGTGCTGGCGAACAGTGTTTATCCAGACGGCTTCGAAGTGTCACACACGGCGACGTTTGACCCGGCGACGGCAGAACTGGCAATGAAGGTGGTCATCCCTGGCCCCGACGTTGTGCCGACGGTGAAGAGCTACAAGTACACACGGGCCTCCGACGAGATCACCGGTGTCGCAGCCACGCAGAAAGACACCCGCGATCGCTACGCCGGTGTGGTGAACGCGGTTACGTTGCGGTCGTTGCACGAGGTGTTCGAGGCCGACCGTCGCGGACTGATCAAGAGCATTTCGCTCGAGCTCGGCACTGAGACTGTGTCACCGGCGACCGGCCAGCACACGTATGTCCCGTTCGTCGCTGTTGCTGCGTCGCGAGAAGTGTTCGAGCAGATCGATCTGAGCGCCGTCGTCCCGGCGTTGACGCTGGAGCACTTGGGCGCCGCCGTGTCGAAGAACCCGCACGCGCTGACGCCGATCAGTACCGCTGGCGTCCGCAAGGCGCGCTGACCAGCGCGAGCAGGAGCCTGAGCATGACAATGCGATTCAACCCCGCCCCAGGCTGGCCGAAACCGCCGGCAAGTTGGACACCTCCTGCTGGCTGGACACCAGATCCGTCCTGGCCTGCTGCCCCGGAGGGCTGGCAGCTCTGGATCAGCGACGGCCCAGCAGCAGAGCCGGCGCCCGTGCAGCCCGTCACCGTACCTGCTCGTCAAGCTCCTGAGGCGCAAGAAGCGGCTGTGCCCACCCAGCCTGCAAGCACAGCCGACGCTGCCGCTGCCAGTGCGCGAGTAGCAGCGCTCGAAGCAGAGAACGCAGCCCTGCGCGCTCAGCTCGCACAAGCAAGCGGGTCCAGCTCCAGTTCAGACACCATCGAACTCAGCGATGCGCGCGTGCTCCAGGACGTGGGTATCTACCGCTACCACCACCCGCTCGAAACAGCGGCGGCGTACCAGGACAGGCTCAAGGCGCTCGAAGCTCGCATCGCCGAGTTGGTCAAGTCTGGTCGGGCGATCGTGAAGTCAGAGTTGTTCACGTTCAACAACTCACTCGCGCAGGGCCGCAAGATGACCAGCGATCTCGCGGCGTTGATGCTGAGGGCGTACAACGCCGAGGCGGACAACGCGATCAGGACGCTGCGGGCAGGCAATGTTGTCACTGCGAAGAAGCGCCTCGATGCATCGCGGGCGGCGATCAAGAAGCTCGGCTCCCTCATGGAGATGCACATCAGCGACGAGTACAACGCGCTCCGCGTCGAAGAGATCGAACTCAGCGCAGACTGGCTCATGAAGAAGCAGGAAGAACGCGAGGCTGAGAAAGAAGAGCGCGCGAAACTGCGTGAGGAGAAGCGCGTCGAGCGAGAACTTGCTGAAGCCCGGGCGCAGCTCGACAAGGAGCGTGCTCACGTCGAGAACACCCTCGCCGCGCTCTCGCAGAAGGGCGAAGCTGACCCTGCGCTCGTGGCGCGACTGGCCGAGCTTGATCAAGCCATCGCTGACAACACAGCCTTTGCTGCGAACATCCGGCGCGGATATATCTATGTGATCTCGAACCAGGGTGCATTCGGCGAAGGCGTCGTGAAGATCGGACTCACACGCAGGCTCGAGCCGCGTGAACGCATCGATGAGCTCGGCGGCGCATCAGTGCCGTTCCGGTTCGACGTGCACGCGATGTTCATGTCCGACGATGCAGTGACGCTCGAAAACGAGCTGCACAAGCACTTCGCCGACCGTGCTCTCAACCGCGCCAACGCACGCAAGGAGTTCTTCTTTGCGAAACCAGCCGAAGTACGCGAGGTCCTCGTCGCGAAGGTCGGCAACATGCTCGAGTTCACCGACGAGGTCGAAGCCACTGAGTACCGCCAGTCAGTGGGGTTGTGGCCAGAGCTGGCAAAGCATGCCCAACAGCAAGGGAGCACGTTGCAGTGACGACGCTGGACGAGGCCCGGAGTTTCCTTGAGCGTGCCGTACGCGACTACGACCTTGCCCAAAGCGTGGTTGATCGGCACCAAGCCGAGCAATTCCTTGCGGTCCTGCCTGAGTTGATCAGAGAAGAGCAAGCCGTCGTCGACGCCAAGCTCGACGAACACCACTACCTGGTCAACAAGATGAGTGACGGGTACAGCGTCAAGGTTCATGCGTTGCGATGCCTGAGCATCCGGCACCAGATCGATCGTTCACTTGCTTGGCAGCTGTTCACAGACCAGGCGACTGATCGTGATCTCGCCACCTCGCTACTGAGAAACGGTTCATTCCCGCAAAGGTTGCCGGTTCTGGCAACAGCAGCCGAGATCGCTCACTTGCGCAAGTTCACTGTCTGTCAGAACTGCAATCCGCCACTCGTTCCAAAGGGCGTGAAGCAGTCACGCAAAACGTGGCCGACGACTATCGGCAAGCTGACCTACGAACGCCTTGGGCGCGAGTACGAGACAGCGACCGGTACGCCACTTGGGCACCTCGTCGAGATCGTCGTGACAGTCGGCCGCGTTGTGGCGCGGTTCACCGACGGCGAACTCAGCGGTGATCCGGCCACCGAGTTGGTTTTGCTTGAGAGGAGTCTCAATGACGATCAAGATTGAGGAGCACCTTGGTCTGCTATCCGAGACTGAGCTTGCTGAGTACCGCGCAATCACCGCGGGGCGGCAGGTTAGCTCTGCTACCAGAGTACGTTTCTTGTTCCCATGGCTGATCTGGTTCTTGGTCGTCTGCGGGTTGCTTGCCTGTTCGCTCACGGCAATGAAGGCAAGCCGGTCACTGGGCGACTTGCTCGGGCTTGTTACCCTCGCGGTTGCAGTCGCCGTGCCGTTCCTGCTGGTGTCAAAAGGTAAGGCAGCGATAAACGCCGCGAAGCCTGATCTCCTTGGATCGTTCGCGCGGCGGATCGATCTGGAGGCACGCGCTGTCGCCGCGAAACAAGCGTCAGTGGAGAACCGGGGCTCCAGTTATCAGGCGCCGTCCTGGCACGTAGCTGGCTACGACCACAACCGACATGCGGGCCTGTTCTCGCGCGCCGATCGCGCCAAGATGAACGAATACGGCATGGACGCCGATACGTACCTCAACAATGTGCTCGAGCACGATAAGGACTGAGGGGCAGTGCTGAACCCAAGCTATCTTCCGACCGACGAGCAAGCGCGTGCGTTTGGTCGGCAACTCGCTGGTCAAGTCCCAGATATCTGGCACCCCACCAACGAGCTGGTTGACTGGTTCCGCACCCGGGCGCGGACCGGCTTGCAGAGTCCATTCCGAACGACGCGCGATATCAAGATCGGCAGGTGGTGGGCCTGGGGGTTTTTTCTCGCTGGTCTCGGCAGCTTCGCGGCGATACCTTCCGCTCCACCGTTGTTCCTGCTGTGGTTTCTGTTCTCCGGCCTGTGGATCTGGTCGGTCGCAGAGTTGTCGCGGATGAAGTCGGCCGCTCAGCGGACGCATTTGATGAGCACGAAACGCCTCGTCGACCTTGCGACTGAGGAGGCCGTACGGCACCTGGACCAGCGTAAGAACCTCGCGCTGTCGTATCAACAAGCGGAGCGACAGCGCGTGGCTGCGCAGCAAGCCGCAGAACAACTCGAGCGTGTGCGTGCGCGGCAGCATCCGGCTCCGGAGCCGCAGCCCTATGGTGTGTCGCACGAGGGCGCCGAATCGCTCGTCGCCCAATGGATGCGTCACCTCGGTGAAGGCGATGCTGACACGACACAGTACGTCAGCGACGGCGGCATCGATGTGGCCTCGATCAACTACATCGCACAGGTGATGAACTACACGGGCACTGTCGGCGTGCAGGCTGTTCGCGAGCTCGCTGGCGTCGCGATCGTCGATGGCCGGAAACCGCTGTTCTTCACCTCGGGCACTTTCAGTTCAGGTGCGATCGAGTTCGCTGACCAAGCGAAGATTGCGCTCTTTGAATACGACGCCGTCAGCGGCACACTCCAAGGTGGCAACGTGAGTGGGCACCGCTTCGCCAGAGATGGACTGGCCGCAGAGTCTGCACAGCAGCACTCCAGCCTTGTTGGCAACGAAGACGGAGGAGATTCACGATGACCTCGTACTTAGACTCGATCAATCGATTCACCACTGCGATGACGCGGCGCGTGCTCCGCGAGCCGCTGAGTCACTCGACACAGCTCGGCAGCGTGCGCAGGCCGAGGAGCTAGCGGTTCGAGCGACGAACATCACACTTGACTGGGTCTTCAGCGCTGAGTCGATTACGCGCGCTGCGGAGTACGTGCACGGCGACCGTTCTGTGGCGGTGATGTTGATCGCTGCGTCTATCGGTCCACGAACGATCGACAACGACGTGCAGCCCGACCAGCGTTGCCCGCAGTGTGGCGAGCTGGCCACGGCGACTGTCGCTGAGTTCGGTGATTACTGCGCTCGTCGGATCTGCGCAGACTGTGGCATCGAGCCGGCAGTGCTAGCTTGACGACGCTGCCGTGACGACGAGACCCGACGATGCCGCCTGGAAGCGCATGGCCCATGGCTGCGCTGTCTACGTTGCTGAGCACGGTGCTTACCCGAAGGGGTACGGCATGGGCGAATGGCTCGGGAGGCAGCGCAGCGCAGCGCGTCAGAACCTCAGCTGGATGACTCCAGAACGCATTGCAGTGTTGGATGATCTGATACCTGGTTGGCGAGACTCGGCCTGGGTAACTGGGCTTGCTGGTCACGCACAGTCCCCCCGCCGGGCACAGTCAAACCGGCAAGCACCGGTGCCGTGGGAGATATCAGCGCTTGCAGTGGTGGCGTTCTGGCAACAACATCAGCGGTGGCCGTCGCAGTCAGGCCAGGACGATCACGAGACCAAGATCGGCCGGTGGCTCAGCGCGCAGCGGCTGGCCGCTAACAGGAACAGGTTGCGATCCGAACGACGCGTCTGGCTCGACGAGCGCGCTCCTGGCTGGAACCCGACTGGCTCGCAGGAGGACCGCTGGACTCGGCGGGCCCATCAGCTCAGCGAATGGTGCAGAGAGCACAACCGGCTTCCGGCTGTCACGTCAGAAACAGGAGCATCAGCCGGCACAGAACGCCAGCTCGCGCACTGGTTCAAGAACCGCCGCATGGAGCACCGCGCAGGGAGGCTGCCCGCCGAGCGTGAACTGCTGCTCAGCGAGTTACTGGGCGAGTTCTGGAAGCCGTGATGCTGGTCCTGCCGCACCCCTCGTATGGAGGCACCTGACCTCGCCGCCATTGCAGTTCTTCATATCGAGTGCGCGTTTGCCCGGGGCAAGCGTGACCAGGTAGGTCGGCACGGTTGATCGCTACTCTGTTGCGATGAGCGAAGATCTTTCGGTTGCTGCGTATGAAGCCGATATGTGGGCGCAGGTCGAGGTACTTGCCGCAAAGCGCGCGGAGATCGACCGTTTGGAAGCAGAACTCGAGCGGCTTCAAACTGAGATCCTGCCGATGAAGCCCGCAGCAGGCGATGCTGTTCGCCGATACGGAGCTGCCCTGTCGATCGCCGAGCAACCAGTACCCGAGGGCACGATCAGGAAGTTGTATTGGGGCAATCGGGACGTGCCTGCTGATGCGATCGCCAAGGCATTTGGATTGGGCGGCGCCGGAGTAGTCCATCGCTTCGCGGGGGATGCCGACTTTGAAGTGGAGTGTCCTGGACGTTGCGGCCGAGGTGTGCAACTCACGGCTCGCACAGTCAAGGTCAAACGTTGTACCGAGTGCGAGGCCGCGTGGGAGGCCGACCTCGTGCGTTCTTCTGAGGAGCATGCCCAGCGACTCGAGGCACGCCGGGCAAAGTTTGGCTCGTGGGCCGAGCAACAGCTTGCACTCGGTCGGAGCGCTGCAGACCTCTACGTTGAGTCGTTGAGCGAGCCCGACGAGCGGTTGCTGCGTCTGCGGGAGCTTGAGCGCAAAATTTGGCACATGCGTCAGGTTGACGAAATTTAGCTGAGCGAGGTCGTCGAGATCGTAGCTAGCCCCGTTCCAGCTGCATGGGTACAGTGCCAGAACGGGGCTATTGCCAGGACTGAGAAGTCTCGGATCAGATCAGGTCAAGCACCGCGAGCACGATCGTCCGCCATGCGAGCAGGCGCGACCGCTCCTGTCGGTTGTCGTCGGCGCTGTCGAGGTCATGCTGAGTCTCACCGAGCGTCTCGTTGAGGACATGACGCGCATCAGCACAGCTGTCGCAGGTGGCTGCGCTTGTGCCTGTGCAACTGGGCTCCAGGCAGAAACAGCCGCGGGTCAACCTCGGTGACACAGCGAGCTCGACCGGCAGGTGCAGCTGGATGTCGGACGTGACGCTTTCGCACCAGTCCGCCGCGAACCTGCACGCCGCACAGGTCGTGCAGACGCAGTCGAGTCCGTGTGCTTGTTCGCGATTTCGTAGAGCTCGCTCCAGATACGCGGGGAGGGTGAGCCCGTCAACGTAGCCGACGCTGAAGCCCGCGTCTTCGAGCGTTGGCTCTGGTTCGCCGTCGAAGTAGTCGTTCTCGTCGAACTGGGAGTGGTGGTGAAACATGATTCTCGCTTTCAGGAAATGGTGTCTGTTTGGTGTTTCATCGGTAGATGGCACGTGGCGGAGACGTTTGGTCGCCTACCGCCCTCGGTGTATACATGCGCGGCCACGCAGTACTTTTGCGAGTTGGGTGCCGAGAGTCACCGGCAACAGCAGCGCAGCGCTGCCGTTGCTTGGTAAGTGCAGTGCGCGACCTGTTGTTGGCGGAGTGCGCTGCAAGAGGACTGGATGCTGTGAGCGCCGATTACACTGGGCACTGTCGACAGAAGGAGGTTGGTGGCATTGACTTCGAACAAGAAAGTGTCCGCGGCCGCTGTGCGGCGAGCCGCAGAGCGGTCCACCCTCGCTTCGGCGCGGCTTGAGAATCGCGTGGTGCCGGCGACGTATGCGCGATCGACCACAACGGCTCGCTTCATCACTGCAGCCACGTCTGGCCGCTGACGGAGCGGACTTCAGAGCGCTCGATCACCGGCTCAACACAGCAATGCCAGTCTCAAGCGGGGTACGCCGAGCGCTTCTTGTCGTTTGCGGCGCGTGGCGCGCGAGATCACACCTTCGCGGTGACGAGCTCATCCCAGTGCGTGGTCGCACGCTGCGTGAGCATGTTGCGTTTCATCTGCCACGACGGCCCCGGCCGGAATCCGCCGTAGCCGAGGCCGAGGATCTCCTTGCCGGCTTTCTTCTGCACCTGGTCAACGATCATGGCGATGCCGGCGTCTTCATGCGCGTGACTGAACAGGTCGAACGGCGTTGCACTCCCTGCAGGCGCGAGGTCAACCAGCATGATGCCCGCTCGCGCATACCGCGCGCCGTTCTCGATTCGCGGCAGTAGCTCGTGCGCGGCGCGAGTCAGTTCAACCGGATCAGCCGTCGGGAACGGCAGCTTCACGATGACGCTCGGGTACGACTTCTGCTCAGTCCAGTGGCTGGTTCCAGCGAACGCATGCACGGTCTTTGCGACTTGTTTGTGCCGCATCAATCTGGTCGCAGCTTGCTGTGCGTAGATCGACAGCGCTTGGCGGATGCCCTCGCGTGTGGTGACCTTCTCCGAGAATGACCGCGAGATGATCAGCTGGTCTTTCTTCCCGGTGCGGTCTTCCTCTGCGCTGATCGCCACCACCCCGCGGAGCTCGAGCGCAGTACGCATGACCACGACGTTGAAGTGTTTGCGGATCATCACCGGGTCAGCGACCGCTAAGTCCCACACTGTGTTGATGCCGAGCGCAGCGAGCCGTCGTTCAAGCCTGGATGCGATGCCCCAGACTTCGGACACTGGGAGCCGCTGCATGAGGCTTTGCCGCCAGTCTTCGCGGCATGCCGGCCAGACGCACACACCGTCGAACGCAGCGAGCTTCTTCGCTGTTTTGTTTGCGAGCTTCGCAAGCGTCCTGGTGGGCGCAATGCCCACGCACACGGGAATGCCGAGCAGTCTGCGCAGCGTGTCCCGTATCTCGCGGCCGAGCGCCGTCATCGCGTCAGGGTCACCAGCAACACGTCGCGATACCGCGAGGAACGCCTCGTCGATCGAGTACACGTCGAGGTCGTGGGTGAACCGCTCGAGTATCCCCATCGTGCGGCGGCTCATATCGCCGTAGAGCTCATAGTTCGATGAGACTGCTCTGACCCCGAGCCGCGCAGCCTGCGGGCGCAGCTCGAACCAGGGCTTGCCGAGGTCGAGCCCCATTGCTTTGGCTTCTTTGCTCGCTGCGACCACCATGCCGTCGTTGTTGCTCAGCACGACCAGCGGCACGTTCTCTAAGTCGGGTCTGAACACCCGCTCAAAGCTGGCGTAGGCGCTGTTGACATCGACGTGTGCGATCACTGGCTGTGTAGCCGTTGCCGTTGCCGTCGGCGCAGGTGATGAATGCAGTACGTCGCGACTCCGAAGATAGACAGTTCGCTCAGTTCCGGCACCACGATGTCTGTATGCCCGGCGCTCTCTGCGCGGAGGATCACACCGTGCTTGGTTACATCGAGGCGCTTGATCGTGAACTCGCCGTCGATTTTGGCGATGACGACGTCACCTGGTTGCGGATGCTTCGAAGTATCAACCAGCAGCTCATCGCCGTCTGCAATTCCGGCATCGAGCATCGAGTCGCCGACGACGCGCACGATGAACGTGGTGAGTTCATCGTCGATCAGCTGCGCCATGAGATCGACCGGGCCGTCGTAGTAGTCCTGCGCCGGGCTCGGGAATCCAGCGCGCACCGCCTCTGGCGCCACCAACAACATCGCAGAAGACACAGCGACAGCCCGCGGCGTCGTAACGGTGCTTGTGATGGTGCCGTGCACAGCTGGAAACCCTTCTCGACTCGTTCGTAACTGTGTACGAGAGTAGCGCGTGCAAACGACAATCAAACATCGAACGCAAGTGCGATGCGAGAGTTTAAAGCAGGTTAGTTTTGCGAGCCCAACGCAGCGATCATTCGATCGCGCCGACCTTCGAGCGCCGTGATCGCCGCGGCGCGGTATGCCGTGTACTCAGCTTTGTCTTGCGGACATCCGGGTCGGTCAAACCCAGTGTGCGGCAGCAAGAACTTCACAGTGTCATCGTCGTCGTCGACCAGATCTTGCAGCAGGAAGAAGTCAACGTATCCCCGGAATGAGCCGAACCACTCGAAGAACCAGTCGTAGCGGGAGAGAGCTGGCGCGAGTGGGTTGACCAACACTTCGCCTTCGCGGGCCTGAGTCCTACCTTCATAGAACAGTCGAATGCACTCGAGCGTCAGGTCAGGACGATCAGCGATCTGGGAGATGTACCCGCGGGCTTGGTTGATCGTGGGTTGGCGATCCACCTGTGCGCCAGGGAAGATCACCATCGACGCGAAGGTGTTGCGAAGTGACTCAAACTGTCGTTGATCATCTGGATCGTTCTCGCGCACCTCAGTGATGAGGTCCTGCATCCTGACCCAGTCCTGGAAGCTCGACGCGAAGGTGTCGCTCGTGAATTGCGCGTCGCCGAACGACGAAGCGCAGGACATCCGGTAGTCCGTCGGCTTGCTTTCAAGCCTCAAGGTTTCGCCGTTCGGGAGCGGCTTCATGCCCCAAAAGTGCCGGTGCAGCGTGCGAACCCTCGGGTTGTACCGGTCAGGGTCTCGTCCGCCGCACTCGGCGCGAAGGTCGATCTCGATGTCACATGCTGTCACGGGCGCGAGCGGGTCAAACATGTCAGGAGGCTACCGGATGTAGCAACACCGCACTCGTTTGCACTCGCGCATCGGCCGTAAACACAAGCAGGTTTCGAAACTGCCTATGTACAGTTGTCTAGTACTAGTCAGGTTGCCGACTCCCGGCACTGACACCCGAGCACGAGGAGTGAACTGCAGTCATGCCATCAGCGTCGAGACCAGATCGCAAACCACGACTCTCGGCGTGGGACAAGGCACTCCTCGATGCAGTCGCATACGTAGAGATAACCGGCTCGTTCCCGCGCCGTCGCGTGTTGAACGACCGCGCAAACGCCTCAGAGCGTGAGCTTCGAATCGTGAGTTGGATTCAGTACCAACGCAGGTTGAGCAGCAAAGGCGATCTGAAGCCGGAGCGCAGGGAGCAGCTCGATAAGCAGCTTCCTGGGTGGGACACTGCCGGCACCCAAGAGGAGACATGGCTTCGCAACTTCACCACGGTGGTGAAGTGGATTCAGGCGAACAAGCGCTGGCCTTCACTCAACATCTACTACACACCGGCAAGCGAATTGAAGCTTGCGCGTTGGCTTCACATCCAGCGCCGTCGCCAGACTGTCGGCAAGTTGGAGCAGCATCGTCTCGAGCAGCTCGACAAGTACCTACCTGGTTGGCGTGGCAGCGTCGAGGATCAAGCCGATGACGCTGATCGAGCCGGTACGAGCGACATGGAGTAGCCGCGCAGCGAGTTGCGCAGGGGAGAGGGGGACAGGTGAACCTGTCTCCCGTTTCTCGTTTGTACCTCGAACTGGGGCAATAAGAGCACGCGCAAGGCTCAAAAACAAGGCGAGAACGCAAGCACATTGCGGAAAACTACGGGATGATTGATAACACCACTATCAATCGCTGACTGGAACCCAGTCCGCTGACTCACCCCGGAGCCACGGATGCCACGTATCCCCACCCTGTCTGGCCTGCACTCATATCGCGCTACTCGCGTAGCGCGGCACGCGGCTACTCCAAGTCCCAAGCGGCGTCTCGTCACCCGCGTCACTGCGCTTGCCGTTGCGCTCGGCACGGCTGCGTCAGGTGCCGCAATGGCCGGTGTTGCGTTGGCAGCACCAACCTCTGAACTGTCTGCGACCTGGGTGTCGCCTGCCGGCACCACTGTGCCAAACGGCGGTCTCGTCTCCGGTGAGACCCGCGTGAACGCGAATGACACCCAGGGCGCCGACGGGCAGATTCAGAATGCAGTCGTCACCGTCGCGCTCACCAACGCCGGCTTCACTGGAATCCCGTCAGCCTGTAAGACCACTGGGGTCAGTCCAGTGTCTTCTCTGAGTGCAGACCGCGGCACGCTGACGTGTAACCTCGGCGACCTCACCTACGGCACCTCAGCCGTGGTGCAGTGGACTGCCGCGGCAGATGGCTCGAACGGCGACCTGATCACGCCGACCATCACTGGGCCACTTGGTGCCACGGTCACGATGCCATCGAAGACGATCCAGGCGACCTCCGAGATCGATGTGATCGCGAATGCGTCGTATCTCACTAGTCAAGATAAGCGAGGTGCTTGGACCGCAAGCTTCCCGGTGGCATTGACGCTCCCGGTCGGGGCGCAGCGGCTCACGGGGCCGATCTCGTTCGATCTCACAGTGACGAACAACACAATGACGAACGCGTCCACTGCAATCGAGCTCGCCAGCGACACTTGCTACAACATCACCGGCAACAACCTGGCAACCATTCCGCGAAGCGGTGCGGGTGATCCGGTACCGACGACGTGCTCGGTGGTCCAGACTAGCCCCGGCGTGTTCCACGTCGTGGTTGACGGGTACACGATTAGCCCAGGCGCTGCACCACGTGTATCAAGTACCAACGCGCCGCTCCGAAGCGATCGGGTCTACTTCTCTGCGTTCGCATTCAAGATGCGGAACAGTTCGCCGCTCACCCCGCTGCCGAGCGCGTTCACCACCACGGTGAGCAATGTGTCCGCAACTGGCGCTGACGGCACCACGATCACCACCGACGCTGACACCTCGAACGACTCAGCCACCTGGACGGTAGTCCCACCCGGAAACGTATCGTCGAGCTACGACCGCGGAAGCTGGTCAGGGTTTGGAATGCAGAATGACGCTACTGGTGTCGGTGCGGCTTGGGACGGAAATGCCGTAGTGACCCCATCTTCGTACCTCATTCCGCAGGTCGACAACGTCATGTACTGGGGTACTGACTCGTCTACCGTCGCCGCAGGGCGGAACCTTCAGTCGTGCGTGATCCTTGACGGGCCTGGTGCGTTCACTGGCAAGTTGACATTGGTGAATCGCAGCGAGGCGTACCCAATCGCAGCCACTGTCGGAATCAACAACGTGCACATCTCGTATGCGACTGATCCAGCGCCTTCTGGCTCCCGAGATGACACCGACTGCCGGACATTGGCCCTGACCCCAACCACTGCGGCAGTGACCTTCACCGGCACAGTCGGCGCCGGTGAAGGTCGAGGCGAGACCATCGTCACGGGAACTCCGCCTGCCGGAGCGAACGCGATGCTGATCACCATCCCGATCTCGTCTTGGCCGACCGGCACCCCGCTTCCTCGGTACCAGTTCCGCCCGGAGGTTCAGATGAGCGCGTCTGCTCCGATCGGCTCCGAACTCTGGGAACTCGGTAGCACCGAGAACACCAGTGGCAACATGTGGACGGCCGGGTTAAGCGGCATCATCACCGCAACTCCGGGCGGCACTTACGCAGGTACCTCCGGCATGTCAGACCGTGCTGTCGCTATCGGCGGCTACCCGGACACGAAGAAGACCGTCAGTGCCGCGCAGGCTGCGACCGGTCAGACGGTGACGTACACGCTCACGACTGCGAACACGACGAACTCGGCGTCACCGGGCACCGCGTCGTGGACATTGACCGACACGCTGCCAGCAGGTCTCGAGTACACCTCGGGTTCAGCTTCGCTGGCTCCGGCTTCGGTGACTGCCAACAGCGATGGCACGACCACCCTGGTGTGGAACATCACCCGCGCTCGGAACAGCCCATTGACGATCACGTATGACG
The DNA here is from genome assembly GCA_035764905.1 of Candidatus Lumbricidiphila sp. Classification (GTDB taxonomy): domain Bacteria; phylum Actinomycetota; class Actinomycetes; order Actinomycetales; family Microbacteriaceae; genus Agromyces. The sequence continues at coordinate 587,255 of DASTYN010000005.1, forward strand.
CCAAGGTGACGGCAGCGAACGGCACGTTGACCAACACGGTGGAGGCCGACAGTCCAGACTTCGGTCCAAACTTCACGCCGACCACCGCAAACCGCGGTGCGGCCAAGGCGTCTGTCGCTGTTGCGAACTCGGGCACGACTGTGCTCGACAAGACGAGCGAGTCACCGACGTTCGCAGCAGGCTCGGGCAACGCGTGGGATCTCACCATCGAGAACCGCGACACCGTTGACCAGCAGATCACTGACCTCATCGACGTGCTTCCGTACAACGGAGACGGTCGTGGGACTGCGTTCACGGGCACCTACGAGATCACGAACGTGATCGCAGCAGCAGGCGACACTGTGTATTACACGACGGTGCCTCCTGCGACGATCGACACTGACCCAGCGTCGGCGCAGAACGGCGCACTCGGATCGCCTTCAGCAATGTGGTCGACCACGAAGCCGGCACCTGGCACTGTCATCACCGGTATCCGTATCGTCGGCGGCGTGCTCCCAGTGGGCGCATCGAAGACCGATGTCATCCAGTACGAAGTGACCGGTGGCGCTGTTGGCGACAAGTTCGTGAACATCGCATGGGCGAAGGCTGACCACACTGCGCTGCAGATGATCCGTCAGGCAACTGCCACCACGGTGCCGGATGGTTCCACGCTGAAGATTCACAAGGAACTGGTGAACAACGGCGGCTGGGCTTCCGGCAGCCTGTGGACGTACTTGGTCACTATCAAGAACGACTCGAGCAAGGTTGCCTACGACGTCACCACACATGACGTCTCCGGCTACGGGTTCGATCCAGCCTCGGTGTCGCTCACCGCGCCATCACAGGGTTCGGTCGACGCGAACGGTGTCTGGCAGGTCGGCGACCTTGCGCCAGGTGCTGTGGCAACGATCACGGTGAACGCAACGGTCAACGTTGCCGGTTACCCGACGTCGGACTTCAAGAACAGCGCGTACGTGACTAACCCGTCGCACCCGTTCTCGACTGACCTGGCAACCGGCCAGCCGACCAGCTGCGCCCAGAACCCGCAGTCCGTGGATGATGACGTTGATCAGTGCGACTTCGTCGTGACTGCGCCGCCCACAGGGCAGATCGGTGACTACGTGTGGTTCGACGTCAACCACGACGGCGTGCAGGACGCTTCTGAGCAGCCAGTTGCTGGCTTCCCGGTGCGCCTTACTGGCACCGACGGCCTCGGCGACCCAGTCGACGTGACTACCACGACGGACGCAGCCGGTAAGTATCTGTTCGACCAGGTGAAGGCAGGTACGTACACGGTCACCTTCCCGGCGACTGGGCTGCAGGAGGGCCAGGACTTCACCACTCCGAGCACGATCGCCATTGTGCTCGGCATCGGTGAGTCGCGTGATGACGCTGACGCTGGGATCATCCCGCAGGGCACCGCTTCGATTGGCGACTACGTCTGGTACGACCTGAACAAGGACGGTAAGCAAGACGCCACCGAGCAGCCTGTCGCGGGGTTCCCGGTCAAGCTGACTGGCACTGACGAGATCGGCAAGCAGATCACGCTCACCGCTACCACGGATGCCGCCGGGCACTACGTGTTCGACAAGCTGCGCGCCGGCGACTACACGGTCACGATGGACGCGGCTGGGCTGAAGTCAGGGGAGTCGTTCACGACCCCTGCTGAGTTCAACGTCCCGTTGGCAACCGACGAGCACTACGTTGACGCTGACTCCGGTATCGCACCAGCCGCCGTCTCGACGATCGGTGACTACGTCTGGTACGACCTGAACAAGGACGGCAAGCAGGATGCCACCGAGCAGCCGGTTGCCGGGTTCCCGGTGAAGCTCACCGGTACTGATGCGGCAGGCAACGCTGTGTCGCTGACGACGACCACTGACGCCTCGGGTCACTACTTGTTCGACAAGCTCTACGCGGGTGTGTACCACGTTGAGTTCGACACTGCCGAGCTGCAAGCTGGTGAATCATTCACCACGAAGCACGAGTTCGACGTGTCGATCGCGAACAACCAGCAGTACCTTGACGCTGATGCGGGTATCGCCAAGCCAGGCACCGGCTCAATCGGCGATTATGTGTGGCTTGATGCGAACAAGGACGGGAAGCAGGACTCGACTGAGAAGCCGGTCTCGGGCGTTCACGTGAAGCTCGCCGGTACTGATGCTGCAGGTAATGCAGTGGAACTCACGACGACCACGGATGCAACCGGTCACTACGTGTTCGAGCACCTTTACCCTGGCGACTACACGGTGACGTTCGACAAGGCTGATCTCAAACCAGGTGAAGAGTTCACGACTCCGAACACGCTTCAGGTGAAGCTCGCGGAAGCGCAGCAGTACGTTGACGCTGACGCAGGTATCGCACCTGCACCGGTGCCAGCAGCCGCGCCGGCGCCGATCGTGCTCACCGGTGAGGAGATCCACGAGGGTGTGAACCCATGGCTCATCGGCGCCGGCGCCACAATGTTCCTGATTGGGGTGCTGGCTGGCTTCCTGTACAACATCCGTCGGAAGAACGACATGGAGTAGCTGTACAGCGAGCTATGTCGCGAGGGCGACTCAGGGGCGGTGGCGAGAGCTGCCGCCCCTTTGCTGCTCCAGAGATGCGCTGCAGGTATGCCCAGTGTCGATCTGGTGCGCAGATGATGTCGGTTCGCTGCTGAGTTGGTGCGCAAGTAGTGCCATAGGGCGCTCCTCCAGAACCTCTGTCGTTCTGGTGCTCAGGTAGTGCGCCGATAGTGCTGTGTTAGTGCCTGGGAAAAGAAGAACCCCGCAGCCGGAGAGCTGCGGGGCTTAGGTGGGAAGTCAGAGTCATGCAGTGGATCACGCAACGACGCGGGAGGCCAGCCACTTGTCCAGGTCTTGGATGCGGTAGACCACGCGACCCTTGGTTGCACCGAGGCGGACAAAGGCGGGGCCGATGCCGTCCTTTCGCCAGTCACGGAGAGTGACAGGGGACAATTTGCCGAGGTACAAGGCGGCGTCGGTTGGGTTGAGCGCGCCCGGATTGATCGCCGATCCGTCGGTGATCTTCGTGATGGCTTGAACTTTTGGCATCGTGGTCGCACCCTTCGATACGTAGTAGTGATTGGCGTATGTGCTTGATTCCAAGCATAAAACGATGTTGCACACCGGGTCAACCAGTACTCGCGGCGGCATTCACCCAACCTGACCCCAACTTGACTACTACTCACTTTGGAATTGAACCCGGATAGAAACTACTCTGTGGTCATGCAAACGGAACGTATGTCGTTGGAGCCCGGCCAGCACTCCGCGAAGACCGCAACAGTGAAACAGATCAGCGACACCCTTTGGTACGTACGCTGGACGGCTCGGTTGCCAACTGGGGAACGGATTAAGGGTCGAAACCAAGCCAAGACGCGGCAACTTGCCCGGCGGCGAGCAGTCGAAGCCGCTGAAGCCAGAATCAAGAATCCGCACGCGGTCGAATGGAAACCAAGTCACAAGCTCGCCGACTTCGTCAAAGCTGTCTCTACGCCGCAAATTGAGTCACCGCGACTGGCGGAGGCAAGCCGAGCGGCGTACGCGCGCGATCTGGGGTTGCTCATGGGCATTTGCAACAGTGATGATCACAAACACTCGGCCTCGCTGAAGGGCCTGATGATTGGCTCGGCGATGCGCTTTCGTACGCTTGAGAACTGCCTACTCGAGATCTCTCATCTGCACGGATACGAGACAGCGCGCGGGGTCAAAGTTGTGCTTGGGAAGTACGTCATCGGTCAGTTGGTGCGCTCAGGTGCGATTGATCACAACCCGTTGGCCGAGATCCAGATTGATCTGAAGACGGGGGCGAAACCGTTCGACAAGCGCCCGACCGGGAAGGCTCTTGCGACGGAGGACTACTTTCGAGTGGTCAATCATCTCCTTGCGTTGAAGCCAGAGGCTGGTGTCGCTGGGCCGAAACGTGGTCGGTGGTCGAAGGATGTCATCGTGGGGCGGCGTCGGAACGCGATCGACCTCACGTTGCTCCAAGCAGCCACAGGTCTTCGGATCGGCGAGGCGCGTCAACTTGAGTGGGACCGTCACATCGAGGTCAGGGGCGGCGTGCTCTATGTTCTGGTTACACCGGAGATTACGAAGACCCCGAAGGGACGAGAGATTCCGATCGCAGATCTCCTTGTCGCGAAGCATCTGCTTGCACGGCGGGAGCTGCTTCCTGCTTCGGCACGGTACGTGATCGGTGCTCCGAGCGATCCGGACAAGAAGTGGGATAGTCGCAATGCGCGAGAGATGGTGGCTGATCTGTACAAGGAGATGTCGGCCGCGCTCAACATTGAATTGATGAAAGTCCTTCGGAGCCATCTCTGGCGTGCAACGTTGAATACGCTCACGGAGGATCGGTTGTCGGTGGGGAAGCGATCGGCCATGTTCGGGCACTCAAAGGAGGTCAACGTGGCTCATTACACCGACGTCGAGGACGTGTCCGGCATGGTTCGAATCATGAGCGAGCTCCGTGCGGAGCATGCGGAATCTACTCCCAAATCTACTCTCTAACCACCCTGTAGTGGCACTCCAACTCAACCCCAACACAACGCACTGCAATTTCTGAGGGCGTTTGTTTACAAGCGTAAAACGCCCGAAAACACTAGGCTGGCAGGGGGTCAGAAAAAACTCCGCCCAGACTCCCTCGGTCACGGGTTCAAGTCCCGTCCGCCCTACTCGAACTCTCGGGCGTGTTCGCCTGCACCAGCCGATCGACTGCAGCATCGCCTCGAAGCACGCGCAAGCGGGCGATCACCCCGTCAATCGCAGCCTCGGTGAGCTGCGTGCAGACAATGCTGTTTGGCCCGAGCGGCTCGAGCCCGCCAGCACGAATACGAATAACGTCCCACCCGACCTCGGCCAGACAGGCATCTTTTTCGCGATCTTTCGCCGCGTTCAGGCCCGCATGTGAGCGCCCGCCTCGTCCGGGGTTGTCGTACTCGATGGCGATTCGCAGTTCAGGGATCAAGATGTCTGGCCACACCTCGCGGCGGCCATAAAAGGTGCGCTCGATCCACACCGAGTTCACCCCGCGCGGTATGCGGATGCGCCGCTCTAGCGCCGCGCGGAGCCGCTGTTCGGTGAGCGAGGTGCGGGTGCCAAGCCCCGGGTTCATGAACGCAACCCCGGCTTCGCGTTGATGACCTGGCCCCGCCGCGTTGCGAAGGCACTTCGGGCAGCCAGGGCCGGTGAGAATCTCAAGAATCGTCGCTTGAAACTGATCATGCCCGCGCTGGCACTTCCAGCTATGCAGCGCACCAACGCGCGTCTCGGTTGCCACCGCGGCGCGATCGAACAGGGCAGCGCGTGACACGAGCTCCGACCGCGAGCGTTCGGTTTCGCGAATCAGCATGCAGACCGGACACATCCGGCTCAGACGCACCCCGATCGCGCCCGATGCGGCCGAACCGGCGCCGCTTGGGTCGCCGAGTGAGTGCCCACAGGCGAACACGAGGGCTGCTGTCATAGTGTGAACCTACGCCCGACCACTGACGGTGGGGACCGGCAGAATCGAGATATGCGAATCGCGGTGGGTCAGGGTCACGGGGGAGACGTCGAGCTCGTCGACGCCAACGACCCGGATGCCACGCCTGAGCGGCTTCATCGCGAGGCGCTCGGAGCCGCCATCCTTGCCAATCCCGACGCGCGTTGGGTCTGGGCCGATACCGCCGACTGGTATCCAGCGCTGCTCGCCGCCGGTGTGAGAGTTGAGCGCTGTGTCGATCTGCGATTGGTTGGCGCAATCCTTGCCCCGCGCGAGTCAGCTGCTGTCGCCCCGGCCTGGCTGCAGGCGCCAAGGTCGGCGCCGGAACGCGAGCATTCGCTCACACTGTTCGACGCCGATTCGGCCGACTTTAGCACCGGCACTGCGTCGTCCGTCCCGTCGCCACCGACCGCTGTTGCGGTTGCGGCGGAGGATCGTCGCCAGCGGGCGATCATGCAACGATCGGATGCCCTGGGCCTCACACTGCTCGCAGCCGCAGAGTCGACCGGAGCGCTCATCGCGGCCGAGATGCACGCGGCGGGGATGCCTTGGAGTGCGAGTGAACATCAACGCATGCTCGCCGACGTATTGGGTGATCGTCCCGGTCCAGGCCGCAAACCCACTCGGATGGAGTCGCTTGCGGCCGAGATTCGTGCGCTCCTCGGGGCGCCCACGCTGAATATCGATTCGCAGGTCGATCTGCTCCGCGCGCTGCGCACAGCCGGGATCGCGGTCGACAGCACGGCCAAATGGGAGCTGCGTGACCATCGGCATCCCGCGATCGCGCCGCTCCTGATGTACAAGAAGTTGTCGCGCCTCTACTCGGCGAATGGCTGGGCATGGGTCGACGAGTGGGTGCACAATGGGCGGTTTCGCCCGGAGTACGTGGTTTCGGGCGCTGCGACGGGCCGGTGGGCGACCTCGGGAGGTGGAGCGCTGCAGTTGCCGAAGCAGGTACGAACGGCGCTCGTTGCCGACCCAGGGTGGTCACTCGTCATCGCAGACGCCGCGCAACTTGAGCCACGGATGCTCGCCGGGCTCTCAGGCGACCGCGCGTTGGCGGATGCTGCTCGGGGCACTGACCTCTATCAGGCGTTCGTCGATGCCGGGGTCGTCGCGAAACGTGATGAGGCAAAAGTGGCGCTGCTCGGCGCCATGTACGGTGCGACCACGGGCGATAGCGCGCGGTTGCTGCCGCGTTTACGCCGGGCATACCCGACGGCCCTCGGGTTCGTTGACGTTGCGGCGGCCACGGGGGAGCGCGGCGGCCTGGTCGAGACCCGCCTTGGGCGCCGCTCGCCAGTGCCGTCGGCGCGGTGGTTTGATATTCGCGCGGCGGGCGCTGCCGTCGAGGCGACGCCGGATCAAGAACGGCGCGCGCGCCGTGCCGCCGCCGACTGGGGTCGCTTCACCCGCAATTTCGTGGTGCAGGGCACTGCGGCTGAGTGGGCGTTGACCTGGATGGCGCTCCTACGCCAGCGGCTTGAGCTACTCGTCGACCCGGACGTCACCGCCGAGACGGCGTCGGGGCCCTGCTTTGTGGGTCGTCCTCACCTGGTCTTCTTCTTGCACGATGAGGTGATCGTGCACACCCCCACCGCTCAGGCCGCCGCGGTGGTCGACGCGTTGCGTGCGTGTGCATCCGATGCGGCGAAACTGCTGTTCGGCTCGTTCCCGATCGACGTTCCGTTGAACATCGAGGTGGTGCGACGCTACGGCGAACTGGTGAGTGAATCGGATGCCCCAGCCGACGATGTGCGCTGACGCGGTCGACCACGAGGAGGGCGCGGTGCGGCGGCTTGTACTGCGACGCCATGAACCGATACCTCGTCGAGCCAGCTGACCATTGCCCGCGCCTCGAGCCTCCGGGCACTGTGCACCAGCGACATCGGGGTACGGGGCGCGGTCTGCACCGGTTCGGCGTCCGCGATCATCGCGTTCCATCTGCTTCGTTGCTCTGCGAGTACTTCGGGGTGGTGTTCGGTTGCGACCGAGAGCAGCACTCGGTCGAGCGTCTCTTCCCAGGCCGATGCGCCTGCCGCATCCTTGCCGCCCAACCATGCCTCGGCGGCGACGCGACCCCCGAGGGTAAGTCGCCGAAGCGCCTGCCCCTGCTCGGTCGTGCCGGCGGCCTCGACGAGTCCGTCGCGTTCGAGTCGGTCGAGGGTGCGATACAGCTGCCCGGCGTTCAGCGTGCGGCGTGCCCCGGTCCGCCGCTGCAGTTCATCGTGAAGTTGCAGCCCGTATGCTGGCGCGTTGAGCAAGAGCACCAGGAGCGATTCTGCGACTGCCATAGGCCTCCCGTCGATCAACTGTGCTGAGCATATCGATTTCGGGCGAAAAGCCCGCGACAGTGGCGCGAGCAAGTCGGGTTGTGATCGCACACGTTTCGGGCAATAATCGGCACTACCGACGCGTCAGCGTCGCCAATTGAACACGCCACAGACGTTCCGAGGTCGTAGGGGAAGACGCACCTCAACTGGAACGGAGACCCTGATGGCGAAAAACGACGTCTCGGCGCTTCGCGCCGCGCGCGGCGTGGTGTTTGTGCACGCTTCACCGAAGGCGGCGTGCGCGCATTTCGAGTGGGCCGTGAGTCGCGTGCTCGGTGCGCCGGTGAACTTTGAGTGGACGTCGCAGCCCGCCGAGCGGGGTGCGATGCGCACCGACTTCGCCTGGGAGGGCCCGGCCGGGTCTGGCGCGGCGATCGCCGCCGCCATCGCCGGATGGGAGTCATTCCGCGTGGAAGTCACCGAACTTGCACCGGATGGCACGGGGCAACGGTGGATGTACACGCCAACGCTTGGCATGCACCACGCCCAGACCGATGCCGTGGGCAACCTCGTCGTGACCGAGGATCGAATTCGAGCAGTGCTCGATCAAGCCCACCTCGATGCGCTCGCGATTCACAGCGGGCTGCGCGCAGCCCTTGGTGAGGCGTGGGATGACGAACTTGAGCCGTTCCGCATGGCGCAGGATGTCGCGCCGGTGGTATGGCTCCACCAGGTGGGTTAACGCAACTGGTGACGGCATGATCGCTTCGGGGAGTGCAGGGAGCTCCCCGAAGCGATCATGTTCCGTTGATGGCGACCACCACCGGCGATGGCCCGGTCACCGTCGGTGGTTACGCGGTCGCGATTGCGACGACCGCGTTGTGACCGCCGAACCCGAACGAGTTCGAAATGGCGACGAGGTCACCCGCTGGCAGCGCCCGTGGGGTGCGCACCACATCGAGCGGGATCTCGGGGTCGAGCTCGGTGAGGTTAATGGTCGGGGGAGCCGTGCGCTCGTGCAGCGCAAGGAGGGTGAAAATCGCCTCGATCGCTCCTGCGCCACCGAGCAGGTGCCCGGTCGATGCCTTCGTTGCGCTCACCGGAATCTCGCCAACTCGGTCGCCGAACACGGCCTTCAGTGCGGTGTACTCGGCGATGTCGCCCACCGGCGTGCTGGTTGCGTGCACGTTGATGTGCGCGACATCCGCGATTGAGGCACCCGCGCCCTCGAGCGTCGCGCGCATGGCGCGGGCGGCGCCAAGCCCCTCGGAGTCTGGAGCAGTGATGTGGTACGAGTCGCTCGTGACCGCACCACCAAGCAGGCGGCCGTAGATCCGGGCCCCGCGCGCCCTCGCGTGTTCTTCAGTCTCGAGCACGAGTGCAGCGGCACCCTCACCCATGACAAAGCCATCGCGGTTCACGTCGTAGGGGCGCGAGGCGTGTGCTGGGTCGTCGTTGCGCTTCGAGAGCGCCTGCATGGAGGCAAACGACGCGATCGTGATCGGGTGGATGGCGGCCTCAGAACCGCCAGCGACGACGATGTCGGCGAGCCCAGCTTGCAGCCGGTCGTACGCGTTCACGAGCGACTCGGTGCTCGAGGCGCAAGCCGAGACTGCGGTGCGAACGCCGGCCCTCGCCTGCAGGTCCATGCCGACTGCAGCAGCGGGGCCATTCGGCATCAGCATCGGAACGGTCATCGGGAGCACCCGCCGTGGGCCGCGTTCGCGGAGCGTGTCCCATGCGTCGAGCAGCGTCCACACGCCGCCGATGCCGGTCGCCCACTCCACCGCGAGGCGCTCTGACTCGATCTCGGGAGCACCCGCATCGGCCCAGGCCTCGCGGCCAGCGATCAGCGCGAATTGGCTGGACGGGTCGAGCCGCTTCACCTCATGACGCTCAAGGATATCGGCGGCAGGAACCAGGCCCTGCGCCGCAAATTTCACCGGCAATTCGAGTCGCTCGACCCATTCCTGGGTGAGCGCACGGGCGCCCGAAGCGCCAGCGAGCAGTGCTGTCCAGCTGTCGCGGGCGGTTCCGCCGATGGGCGTGGTCGCTCCGATACCCGTGATCACGATGTTCTTGGTCATTGAAACACTCCGTGCCGATGAGAGAAAGATGGGCGGCGAGACATTCCAAATTGGGCCTCGCCGCCCGAGAAATTACGCCGAGGCGTTGACGATGAAGCTGACGGCGTCGCCGACGGTCTTGAGGTTCTTGACCTCGTCGTCCGGGATCTTGACGTCGAACTTCTCTTCTGCGTTGACGACGATCGTCATCATCGAGATCGAGTCGATGTCGAGGTCATCGGTGAACGACTTCTCGAGCTGCACGTCATCGGCGGCGATGCCCGTCTCGTCGTTGACCAGCTCGGCCAGACCGGCCAGTACTTCTTCGGTGGACAATGCCATGATTTTTCTCCTCGTGGGTGTCTCGTTGACCGAGACTCAGTGTATTGGCGGAAACGAATTAGGGGAGTACGACAACCTGCGCGCCGAACACGAGTCCAGCGCCGAAGCCGATTTGCAGCGCGAGGCCGCCGGAGAGTTCTGGATGCTCCGTTACCAGGCGGTGCGTTGCCAGCGGAATGGATGCCGCCGACGTGTTCCCGGTGGTCTCGATATCGCGGGCGACAATGACCGACTCAGGCAGCTTCAACTGTTTCGCGAACTCGTCAACGATGCGCATGTTCGCCTGGTGCGGGATGAACGCCGCAAGGTCGTCGGCGGTGACGCCAGCAGCGTCGAGCGCTTGCTTGGCGACCTTGGCCATCTCCCAGACGGCCCAGCGAAACACGATCTGACCGTCTTGGCGCAGCGTCGGCCAGGGGCTCTCGCCATCGCGGTACTGCACGAGCGTCGCATCCATGCCGACGGCGCCGGCCTTCGAGCCATCCGAGCCCCACACGGTGCGGGAGATGCCGGGGAAGTCGCTGGGACCGATCACCGCAGCGCCCGCGCCATCGCCCAGCAAGAACGAGATCGTGCGGTCGGTTGGGTCGACCATGTCTGAAAGCTTCTCGGCGCCGATCACGAGCGCGTAGCGGGCAGCGCCCGCCCGGATGAGCGCGTCAGCCTGGGCGATGGCGTACACGTAGCCAGCGCAGGCGGCGTTGGTGTCGTACGCGGCGGCAGGGTTTGCGCCGACGCGATCAGCGACGACGGCCGCGATCGAGGGCGTCTGCTGCACGTTCGAGATGGTTGCAACGATCACGAGATCGATCTCGGATGCCGCAACGCCTGACTTCGCAATCGCTTCGGCGCCCGCCTTCGACGCGAGATCAACAGCGAGCGTCTCCGGCACTGCCCGTGTGCGGGTAATGATGCCGGTGCGCTGGCGAATCCACTCGTCGGAGGAATCAATTGGGCCGACGAGTTCATCGTTCGGTACCGCACGCTCGCCGCGGGCAGCGCCCAGCGCGTAGATGCGGGTGTACGCGGGCCCGGTGGCCTGGACGAGTTGCGGTCTGCTCATATCGAATCCCAACGTGGTCGCGCTTACGCGGCCTGGTCAATCAGTTCGTGCGCGGCGGCCAAATCATCTGGCGTCTTGACCGCGACGGTCGGCACGCCCTTCAGCGCCCGCTTGGCAAGCCCAACGAGTGCGCCGGCAGGCGCCAGCTCAATGATGCCCGTGACACCAGCTGCGGCGAAGGATTCCATGCAGCGATCCCAGCGAACCGGCGACGAAATTTGCGTGACCAGTGCGCTGACAAATTCACTCCCGGATGCCACGGTCTGGCCGTCGCGGTTGCTCCAGAGTGGCAACGTCGGATCGTTCGGGGTCAGCGTCTCAGCAAGCTCGGCGAGTCGGCTCTGCGCCTCGCGCATGTACCGGGTGTGGAACGCACCAGCGACCTGGAGCGGGATGACCCGTGACCCTGCGGGTGGCTCAGTCTGAAGCGCGGCCAGGGCATCGAGTGCGCCTGCCACAACCACCTGTCCACCGCCATTGAAGTTCGCGGGCTGGAGTCCAAGCTCCTCAAGGCGAGCGGTGAGTGCAGATTCGTCGCCACCGAGCACCGCGCTCATGCCGGTCGGGGTGACCGCCGCCGCATCCGCCATGAAGCGACCGCGCGCGGCCACCAGGGCGATCGCGTCGTCGCCGCTGAGCACTCCCGCACCCGCTGCCGCGGTGAACTCGCCGACCGAGTGGCCCGCGATACCGCCGATACGGCTGGCGCGACCATCGGTGAAGAGCGCGTCGAGGGTGAGCAGGCCAGCAGCCACGATCAGCGGCTGGGCAATTTTCGTATCGCGGATTTCGTCGGCATCACTCGTGGTGCCGTGTCGGAGCAGGTCGACGCCCGCCGCCGCACCGAGTGCCGCAAGCCGGTCGCGACGTGTTGGGTCCTCGATCCACGGGGTGAGGAATCCGGGCGTTTGCGACCCCTGGCCGGGGCATACGAGGACAATCACGGTTCTATCCTGCCAATCGATTTCGGCTGACGGCTGTCTCGACACGACAACGGTTCGTCTGAAGCGTTGTCACCGCCGCACAGTCGCCCGCGGTTTCGGCTGTTCATGATCGCTGATGGAGCCCACGATGAGGGCGGCCTGCAGAATCAGCGCTTCACGCGGGCCCGTGGCGTCCCACCCGATCACGTCGGTGACGCGCTTGAGGCGATACCGCACGGTGTTTGGGTGCACGAAGAGCTCACGCGCAGTTGCTTCGAGGGAGCGGCCGTTGTCTAGGTAACTCCACAGCGTTGCCAGCAGATCGGTCGAGTGGGCCTGCAGTGGCCGGTAAATGCGGTGAATGAGGGTCGCCCGTGCGAGCGGGTCGCCAGCAAACGCGCGCTCCGGGAGCAGGTCGTCCGCATCAACCGGGCGCGGTGCGTGCCGCCAGGCGTGAGCCACGGCGAAGCCAGCGAGCGCCGCGCGGGCACTCTTCGAGGCATCCACCAGACTTGGCACGACGTGACCGAGTACGAGGTGTCCCTGACCAAAGTGCGGCTCGAGCCGAACCGCCATTTCATGGAAACTCAGCGCATCACTCGGTGCCTCGCTCGTGGCTTGCCCCGGCGCGACTGATCGGCCGAGCACGAGCACCAGCCGGTTGCCTTGCACGCCGATCAACACGTCTGCCTGCATGTGACGCGCGGCACGCCGCACCTGATCCACGTCGAAGACCCTCGGGGTGGTGCCGACGAGTACCGAAACCTCGCCGTGCCCGTGCCATCCGAGCGCCGCGATACGGCTGGGAAGCTCATCGTCGTACTCGCCCGACAGGATCGAATCGACAACGAGGGCTTCAAGCCGCGCATCCCAGAGTCCGCGAGCCTCGGCCGCACGCGCGTAGACATCTGCGGCACCGAACGCGATCTCGCGGGAGTAGCGCAAGATCGCCTCATGCAACTCGGGGCCGGAGCCCTTGACGCGCTCCTCGACGACTTCAACCGTTACCCGAATGAGTTGCAACGTCTGCTGCAGACTCACTGAGCGCAACAGTTCACGCGGCGCAGCGCCGAACACATCTGCCGCCACCCATCCAGTTTCTGCGGGCTGGTCGAACCACGACACGAACGACTTGATGCCAGCTTGCGCCACCAGTCCGACCGAGGAACGCCGCCCAGGCGGCATCTCCCGATACCAGGGGAGCGTGTCTTCCAGGCGCTGGAGCGTCAGCGTCGACAGTTCACCGGCAATCGTGCGAAGCCAGGCGAGCGTCTCTGCCTTCGTGCGCGGTTTGGGTGCCACGGCGGTCTCGAGCCCGGCCTAGCTGTCGCCGCCTGCCGACCCGGTGGTACCAGCGTTCACATCGTGCAGACGGTACTGCTCGATCGCCTGAGCGGCGAGCGATGGGTCAACCTCGCCACGTTCCCCGAGAAGCTGCAGCGTGCGGACCACGATCGACGGGCCGTCGATGTGGAAAAAGCGCCGCGCCGCCGCGCGCGTGTCGGAGAACCCGAAGCCGTCTGCGCCGAGCGTGGCGTACTGACCGGGCACCCATGGGCGGATCTGCTCTTGCACACCGCGCATGAAGTCAGAGACCGCAACGAATGGACCGATCGAACCCGCGAGCTTCGCCGTGACGTAGGCCCACCGGCGCGGTGCGCCTGGGTTCAAGAAGTTGTACTCATCGGCCGCCATGCCGTCGCGGTTGAGCTCCGACCAGCTGGTCACGCTCCAGACATCGGCTGAGACGCCCCAGTCGTCGGCCAGCAACTGCTGCGCCTCGAGTGCCCACGGCACCGACACCCCAGATGCCAGCAGCTGCGCCTTCGGACCTTCCTGCGGTGAGACCGAGATGCGGTGGATGCCTCGCACGATGCCGTCAACGTCGACACCCTCTGGCTCGGCAGGCTGCACATACGGCTCGTTGTACACCGTGAGGTAGTACATGACGTTCGGGTCGGGGTGCGATCCTCCGTACATACGCTCAATGCCGGCCTTCACGATGTGACCGATCTCGTAGCCGTAGGCCGGGTCATAACTGACCACAGCTGGGTTGGTCGCGGCGAGCAACGGCGAGTGGCCGTCGGCATGCTGCAACCCTTCGCCGGTGAGGGTCGTACGGCCGGCGGTTGCGCCGACGATGAACCCGCGGGCCATCTGGTCGGCGGCAGCCCAGACGGCGTCACCGGTGCGCTGAAACCCGAACATCGAATAGAACACGTAGATCGGAATCAACGGTTCACCCTGCGTCGAATACGACGTGCCAGCAGCGGTAAAGGCGGCAAGGGCGCCGGCCTCGTTGATGCCAACGTGAATGATCTGACCCTGTGGGCTCTCTTTGTACGCGAGCAGCAGTTCGCGGTCAACCGAGGTGTAGTGCTGGCCCTTCGGGTTGTAGATCTTCGCGTTCGGGAAGAACGCATCCATCCCGAAGGTGCGCGCCTCATCGGGGATGATCGGCACGATGCGATTGCCGAAGTCCTTCGACCGAAGCAGATCCTTGAGCATGCGCACGAACGCCATGGTCGTGGCGATCTCCTGGGTGCCAGAGCCCTTGCGGGCCACGGCGTAGGCCGAGTCGTCCGGAATTGTGATCGCCGTGTGGCTGGTACCACGCTTGGGCAGGTAGCCACCAAGTTCGCGGCGACGCGCGTGCATGTACTCGAGCGCGTTGTCACTGTCGGCTGGCTTGTAGTACGGCGGCTGGTACGGGTTTGCCTCGAGTTCGGCGTCGGTGACCGGGATTTGCATTGCGTCACGGAACGCTTTGAGGTTGTCGAGGGTCATCTTCTTCATCTGGTGGGTCGCATTGCGACCCTCGAAGGATGGCCCGAGCCCGTAGCCCTTGATCGTCTTCGCGAGAATGACGGTCGGCTGGCCCTTGTGCTCCACGGCGGCCTTGAACGCGGCGTAGACCTTGCGGTAGTCGTGGCCACCACGCTTCAGGTTCCAGATCTCGTCGTCGCTCAGGTGCTCGACGAGCTTCAACGCCCGCTCATCGCGACCGAAGAAGTTTTCGCGGACGTATCCACCGGATTCGGTCTTGTAAGTCTGGAAGTCACCGTCGGGGGTGACGTTCATCAAGTTGCGCAGTGCGCCATCGTGGTCGGCGGCAAGCAGCGAGTCCCACTCGCGACCCCAGACGACCTTGATGACGTTCCATCCGGCGCCGCGGAAGAAGCTCTCGAGCTCCTGAATGATCTTTCCGTTGCCACGAACCGGGCCATCGAGGCGCTGCAGGTTGCAGTTCACCACGAAGGTGAGGTTGTCGAGGCCGTCGTTGGCAGCGACTTGAAGCTGACCACGGCTTTCGACCTCATCCATTTCGCCGTCACCGAGGAACGCCCAGACGTGCTGGTCAGAGGCATCCTTGATGCCGCGGTTGGTCAGGTAGCGGTTGGCTTGTGCCTGGTAGATCGCGTTGATCGGGCCAAGGCCCATCGACACGGTCGGAAACTGCCAGAACTCGGGCAGGCTGCGCGGGTGCGGGTAGCTCGGAAGCATGAACGGCGCGCGCGACTTCTCTTGACGGAAGCCGTCGAGTTGCTCGGCGCTCAGGCGGCCTTCAACGAATGCACGTGAGTACATACCGGGGGAGGCGTGGCCCTGGAAGAAGATCTGGTCGCCACCGCCCGGGTGGTTCTGCCCACGGAAGAAGTGGTTGAATCCAACCTCGTAGAGCGCTGCACTCGACGCATAGGTCGAGATGTGACCGCCGACGCCGATGCCGGGGCGCTGTGCACGGTGCACAAGGACCGCGGCGTTCCAACGAATCCAGCGACGGTAGCGGCGCTCGACCTCTTCGTCACCTGGGAACGCTGGCTCGTTCTCCGACGCGATGGTGTTCAGGTAGTCAGTGGTCGGCACCATTGGAACGCCAAGGTGCAATTCCTTTGAGCGCTTGAGCAGGCTGAGCATAATTTCGCGTGCCCGCTGGTGCCCGTGCTGCGCAACGAGTGCGTCGAGCGACTCATTCCACTCCGCAGTCTCTTCTGGATCCATGTCCAAGTTGTTCACCGAGTAGGGGTCCTGGTCGTTGACAGTCACGTCGACCTCTCTGTTCCGCAGGGGTTGCCTGCACTGCTACCGCGGACTCGTGCATGTGGACGATCGGTCCAGCCTCGCGCGGTCCATCGTTGATTCTATGGTGGTGAATTGGAGGTAGTCGTGATTCTGACTGTTGGTGCCGTGGCCCCAGAGTTCTCGTTGATTGATCAACATGGCGCCGAGACGCGCCTGAGCGCGCTTATCGAGCGGATGCCGGTGGCTCTGGTCTTCTTTCCGCTGGCGTTTTCGTCGACCTGCGAGGGAGAGTTGTGCGAACTGCGTGACAACCTCGCAGACTTCGATCAGGCTGGCGTGCAACTGGTCGGAATCTCGGTTGATTCGAAGCATGCGCTGCGAGCCTGGGCTGACCGTGAGGGGTATTCGTTCTCGCTCTTGGCCGACTTCTGGCCGCATGGTGAGGTCGCTCATGCATACGGTGCGTTCCGCGAGGATCGCGGGTTCGCCGACCGCGCCACGTTCCTGATTGGCACCGATGGCGTCATCGTTGACTCGTTTGTGACCGCGCCGGGTATTGCCCGACCGCTCAGCCGTTACCGCGCAGCGTTGGCACAACTCGGGCCGGCTGCGCACTAAACTTGCAACCGTTCGCCGCGCAAGCGCGGGCCTGTAGCTCAGTTGGTAGAGCGCCACGTTTACACCGTGGATGTCGTCGGTTCGAGCCCGGCCGGGCCCACTCATAACTCGAAAGGCGTCATGGACCTGCGCGAACTTCTCGACACCACAGAGCGGCTCTGGCCGGCTGCGGGCGCTGAAGCGTGGGACGCCGTCGGGCTCGTCGTCGGTGACCCTGAGGCATCCGTGGCACGCGTGCATCTGGCAGTTGACCCGGTCGCAGCTGTGGTCGATGAAGCGCTTGGAATCGGCGCAGATTTGATTGTTGCGCACCATCCGTTGCTGCTGCGTGGGGTGACGAGCGTCGCCGAATCGCGGTACAAGGGCAATCTGGTCGCACGCCTGGTGCGCGCCGATTGTGCGTTGCTTACCGCCCATACCAATGCCGACGTGGTCGCGGATGGCACCTCGGCGATCCTGGCAGCCCGACTTGGCTTGGTGGATGCCACGGCAATTGTTCCCGCCGCCGAGCCGGCAACCGGGCTGGGCCGAATCGGAAC
Source organism: Candidatus Lumbricidiphila sp. (assembly GCA_035764905.1). Lineage (GTDB taxonomy): Bacteria > Actinomycetota > Actinomycetes > Actinomycetales > Microbacteriaceae > Agromyces. The sequence continues at coordinate 604,568 of DASTYN010000005.1, forward strand.
ACTTGCGGCTCCGACGACTGTGGCCGACTTCGCGCAGGTGGTTGCAGCGGAGTTGCCGGCAACCACGACGGGGATTCGGGTTGCGGGCGAACCCGGCAAGCCTGTGCGCACGGTCGCTGTCTGTGGTGGCGCAGGCGACTCGCTGCTCGGACACCCTGCGGTGCTTGGCGCCGATGTGTTCGTCACCGCAGACTTGCGTCACCACCCGGCGTCCGAATCGCGCGAACAGTCGCTCCGCGCCGGCGGCCCTGCCCTCATTGATGTCTCACACTGGGCCAGTGAATCACTCTGGCTCGAGGCTGCCGCCGCACAACTGCGGGCGGAGCATCCTGAACTCATCGTCACGGTCTCAACCGTGTGCACCGACCCATGGGACTTCATCGTCCGCCAGGAGGAAGCCAAATGAACGCTGCGCCCGCTATGCAGGCAACGCTGCTGCAGTTGCAGGGGATTGACACCCGGATTGCCCAGATCGCGCACCAGGCGCGCACACTGCCGACCACCGATGATGTGGATGCTCGCGTGCAGCAGATTCGGCTGAGCCGGGCCGAGGCCATCGGTGAACTCGACGATGCTCGTGCCGAGCTGCGTCGTCTGGAGTCTGATGTGGCGACCGTTGAGGCGCGCATCGCGCGCGATATCGACCTGATCGCATCAAGTTCATCTGCGAAGGATGTCGCGGGGCTTGAGTCCGAACTCGTCTCACTGCGCAAGCGCCGCAGCGACCTCGAAGACCTCGAACTCGTCGCCATGGAACGCGTCGAACTGGGGGAGCGCAGCGCTGAGGCGATCGCCCAGAATGAGGCGGCTCTCATGTCCGAGCGTGAGTCGATTGTGACCGGGCGTGAGACCCGGCTCGCGGAACTCAAAGCCGAGCACACCGCGACGGTGCGCGACCGCGAAGCGGTTGCGGCGCAGATCGACGCACCGCTGCTGGCGCAATACGACCGCATCCGCGAACACAGTGCCGGGGTGGGGGCTGCCCTCCTGCGCCTGCGAACCTGCGGCGGCTGCACCATGACGCTCACCGGTGGTGACCTCGAGCGGGTGCGCAATTCGCCGGCCGACAGCGTGCAGTTCTGCCCAGAGTGCGACCGGATTTTGGTGCGCACCGAAGAATCAGGCATCTAACCGCTCGGTACACTGAACCCTGAGTGGGTCGGCAAGACGACCGCGTCACACCTCGGTGTGCCGAGGAACGTCCGGGCTCCGCAGGGCAGAACGGTGGGTAACACCCACCCGGGGTAACCCGAGAGACAGTGCCACAGAAAACAAACCGCCACGGGGCAACCCGGGGTAAGGGTGAAACGGTGGGGTAAGAGCCCACCAGCGGCCGCGGTGACGCGGTCGGCTCGGTAAACCTCGTTCGGAGCAAGGCCAGACAGGAAGCAATGGAACTGCCCGTTCCGCTTCCGGGTAGGCCGCTAGAAGGTCACGGCAACGTGGACTCGAGAGAGATGGTCGTCCAACCGAGTTGCGCAAGCGCTCGGCGAACAGAACCCGGCGTACCAGCCGGCCCGCTCACCCCACATTGGATTCCGCCACCCGGGTCAGGCCGCGTGGCGCGCCGTTGACTTCACTGCGAGCGACGCAGCGCCGATGACGCCGGCCGCATTTTCAAAGACCGCGGGCACGATCGGGGTGCGCAGGTTCAGTAACGGCAGGAACTCGTCGGAGTGCTTCGAGACGCCACCGCCCACGATGATGAGGTCTGGTGAGAACAGGAACTCGAGTTTGTCGTAGTACTTCTGCAGACGCTTTGCCCACTGCTTCCAGGTGAGGTTCTCACGCTCCATTGCCGAATATGCAGCGCGGGTCTCGGCGTCTTTGCCGTCAATCTCGAGGTGTCCCAGTTCTGCGTTCGGGACGAGTTCGCCGTTCCAGAGAATCGCGCCACCAATCCCGGTGCCAAGCGTCGTGAGCAGCACCAGCCCGCTCACCCCGCGGGCGGCTCCGTAGCGCGCTTCGGCCACGCCCGCGGCATCTGCGTCATTGACAAAATGGATGTCTCGGCCGAGCCGTTCCTCGAACAGCTGCTCAGCCTCGAGGCCAATCCACTCGTCTGAGATGTTTGCGGCCGAGAGCGTTTTGCCGTTCTTCACGATCGCCGGGAAGCAAACGCCAAGCGGCAAGGCCGAGAGATCGGTGCCCGCGGCGTCCTGAATCTGGGTGAGCAGTTCAGCAGTGGTGTCGAGCACGTCTTGTGGCTTCGCGCCAGCCGGGGTAGCGAGCTTTAACCGTTCGGTGAGAAGTTCACCAGAGGCAACGTCAACGAGCGCCCCCTTGATGCCGGTGCCGCCAATATCAATGCCGATTGCGTGTGCCACCCGGTCACTGTATCGCGACCAAACGACGTAGCATGAGCGCATGGTCACGGATCTGGGATCGTTCGACGAGCTCGAAGCGGCATGGTGGTACAACACCAAGACCAACCTGGTTGAGCACGGGATGAAGTCGCCATCCGTCGATCGTTTGGGTCCGTTTGCGACCGAGGCCGAAGCATCGAAAGCCTGGGAGATCGTGCGCGAGCGCGCGCGCCGCTGGGCTGAAGAAGACTCGCGCGACGAGTAGTTACTGGTACGAGTGCTCGGCGTCCGGGTAGATACCGGATGCCACATCGGCACGCCATGCGGTGGCCGCATCGTGCAGCACGCCCGCCAGGTTCGCGTACTGCTTCACAAACTTCGGGATGCGCCCGGGGGTGAGCCCTGCCCAATCGGTCCACACCAGCAACTGACCTGAGCAATTGGGGCCAGCCCCGACGCTGATGGTCGGAATTTCGAGCCGCTCGGTCACCTGCCTCGCGGCATCCGATGGCACCATCTCGAGGACCACAGCGAATGCGCCGGCCGCTTCAACGGCGAGCGCATCGGCGAGCAGCTGCTCGAACCCTTCGCCGCGACCTTGAATGATGTGTCCGCCGAGCCCGTGCTCCGACTGCGGGGTGTACCCAACGTGGGCCATCACCGGAATGCCAGCCTGCACTATCCGCCGAATCTGCGGAGCTGAACGTTCGCCACCTTCGAGTTTGACCGCGTGCGCGCCCGTCTCTTTCATGAAGCGGAACGCCGTGTGGAGCGCCTCATCCGGACCCGATTCGTAAGACCCAAACGGCATGTCGGCGACGACGAGCGCCCGCTGCACTGCACCGGCAACCGCCCGCGTGAGTGGGATCATCTCGTCGATGGTGACCGGCAGGGTGGTCTCGTAGCCGTAGACGTTGTTCGCCGCCGAGTCGCCGACGAGCAGGAAATCAATGCCAGCCTCATCGAAGATGCGGGCAGTGAGTTGGTCGTAACTCGTGAGGCCGGTGATCTTGATGCCATCGCGCTTTGCATTTTGGAAGTGACGGGTGCGGACCCGCTTCGGACCGGCGTGTTCGCTCGCACCCCCGTAGGGGTTCTGCTCTGACATGCGGCCAAGTCTGGCACATCACCACGATGCAGGGCGCGGATGCCAGTAGCCTTAGGGAAGCGAGAAGGGCCTTCGAATGGATAAGCAACGCGACTTCGTTCTCCGCACGATTGAGGAACGGGGCGTCAAGTTCGTTCGCCTATGGTTCACCGACGTGGTCGGCACCCTGAAGTCGGTGGCCGTCGCGCCAGCCGAGGTTGAGGGTGCGTTCACCGAGGGGCTCGGGTTCGACGGCTCGGCCATTGAGGGTCTGAGCCGCACGTACGAGTCGGACCTGCTGGCCTACCCAGACCCGACGACGTTCCAGACGTTGCCGTGGCGTGGTGAAATCGACCCCACCGCGCGCATGTTCTGCGACATCACGACGCCCGACGGTCAGCCGGCGCTATCGGACCCGCGCAATGTGCTCAAGCGCGCACTCGCGAAGGCTGCCGAGCGTGGGTTCACGTTCTACACGCACCCTGAAATTGAGTTTTACCTGCTGAAGTCGCCGAAGCCGGGTCCGAACGGCCTGGAACCAGTCGACTCAGCTGGGTATTTCGATAACGTGCCGGGTGGCACGGCACACGACTTCCGCCGTTCATCGGTTCGCATGCTTGAAGACCTCGGTATCTCGGTGGAGTTCAGCCACCACGAAGCGGGCCCTGGTCAAAACGAGATTGATCTGCGGTACGCCGATGCGTTGACCACGGCCGACAACATCATGACGTTCCGCACCGTGATCAAAGAGGTTGCGATCGCGCAGGGTGTCTACGCCACGTTCATGCCGAAGCCGTTCACGCAGCACCCGGGTTCTGGCATGCACACGCACCTCTCGCTCTTCGAGGGCGACCAGAACGCGTTCTACGAGCCTGGCGCCCAATACCAGCTCTCGAAGCTTGGTCGGCAGTTCATTGCTGGGCTCCTCAAGCACTCCTGTGAGATCGCGGCGGTCACGAACCAGTTCGTGAACTCGTACAAGCGTCTCTGGGGCGGCGGTGAGGCCCCAAGCTTCGTCTGCTGGGGCCACAACAACCGTTCCGCGCTCGTGCGCGTGCCGCTCTACAAGCCGAACAAGGGCCAGAGTGCGCGCGTCGAGTACCGCGCGATCGACTCTGCGGCGAATCCGTACCTCGCCTACGCGCTGTTGCTCGCGGCAGGTATGAAGGGCATCGAAGAGGGCTACGAGCTTCCGCCAGAGGCGGAGGATAACGTGTGGCAGATGAGTGACGCCGAGCGTCGCGCCATGGGGTACAGCCCGCTGCCAGCGAGCCTCGACCACGCCATTGAGTACATGGAGGAGTCAGAGCTCGTCGCCGAGACGCTCGGTGAAGACGTGTTCAGCTTCGTCCTGGCCAACAAGCGGGCCGAGTGGGCGCAGTACCGCTCGCAGGTGACCCCGTTTGAGTTGGAACGGAACCTCGAGATCCTCTGATCACGATATGGACCAGCAGACACTGTCGCTCGGTCTGCTCGCGAAGGCGGGCTTCACCGACCTCAGCGCTGCGGCTCAGGGGCTACGCACCCTTGCCGAACGGCTGGGGTGCGCCCCCGAGTCGCTGGCCGACGCGCTGGGACATGCTGCCGACCCCGATGATGCGTTAGCGAGCCTGAATCGGCTGGCAGAGCGGGCGCCGGGGGAGTTATCGCCACTCATCGGCGACCCGGATTCCGCGGCGCGGGTGTGCCGGGTGTTTGGTGCATCGCGGGGGCTCGCTGAGTTCTTTGCACGGCATCCGGGCGAACTCGACGTGCTGGCAAATGCGCCGACGGCGCCGAAATCGCAGACCGACGCCTCTGCGTCGTTGCGCGCGGCGGTGGCGGCGGTTCCGGTATCGACGGCCGATTATTCGGATGTCGCGACCCGCGCCCTGCGCACACACTACCGCCGGGAACTTGCCGCAATCGCTGCCTGGGATCTCGAAGCCGATGCCGCAACCGCGGTGCTCGAACAAGTCGCAGCGGGGCTGGCGGACCTTGCCGGCGCCACGCTTGATGCGGCGCTCGGCATTGCGCGCAGCATCGTCGGCTCGCGCGAGGGCGAGGCATCCGGACCTGGACGTTTCCCGGCGGCCCAGGTCGATCTCACCCGACTGGCGATTATCGCCATGGGTAAGTGTGGTGCGCGTGAACTCAACTATGTGAGCGATGTCGACGTGATCTACGTTGGCGAATCCGCCGACCGTGAGCTCTTGGAATCAGGGCGGGCGATTGACATTTCGACCCGGTTGGCGATCGTGTTGCAGCGCATCATCGGTGAACCCGGAATTGAGCCACCGCTGTGGGAGGTCGACCCGAACCTGCGCCCGGAGGGCAAGGCGGGCGCGTTGGTGCGCACCCTTGAGTCGCACCTGCAGTACTACGACCGGTGGGCAAAGAACTGGGAGTTCCAGGCGTTGCTGAAGGCTCGGCCGATCGCGGGCGACCGCGACCTTGGAGAGCGGTATCACGCGGCGCTGGCGCCGAAGGTGTGGACGAGTGCGGGTCGCGAGGGCTTCGTCGAGTCGGTGCAGGCCATGCGTGAGCGCGTCACCGAGCACATTCCGGCCGATCAGGTCGATGTGCAGTTGAAGCTCGGCCCGGGCGGATTGCGCGATATTGAGTTCACCGTGCAGTTGTTGCAGCTCGTGCACGGGGCATCCGATGACTCGATTCACCAGCGCGGCACGCTGTCCGCGCTCGGTGCACTGGCTGAGGCAACCTATGTCGGGCGCAGCGAGGCATCGGAATTTGCGGCCGACTATCGGATGCTTCGGGTGCTTGAGCACCGCCTGCAACTGTCGCGGCTCCGGCGCACGCACCTGATGCCGCGCGCTGAGGCTGAGTTGCGGGTACTCGCACGGGCAACAGGCTTCGGGCGCACCGCCGATGAGGTGGTCGAGCGGTGGCAGGCGTGTCGTCGGCGGGTGCGCGGGCTGCACGAGCGGCTGTTCTACCGTCCACTGCTGTCGGCGGTCGCGGCGCTCCCGGCGGGTGGCGCTGAACTATCGACCGATCAGGCCGAGGCTCGGTTGCGGGCGATCGGCTTCCGGGATCCGCGCGGAGCCTTGCAGCACCTGGCGTCGCTCACGGCGGGAGTGTCTCGTCGGGCGGCAATTCAGCGTACGCTGCTGCCGGTGTTGGTGGCGTGGTTTGCCGAGGGCGCTGATCCCGACTACGGGTTGCTCGCGTTCCGACGCATCAGTGAGGCGCTGGGGGAGTCGCCCTGGTATTTGAAGCTCCTGCGAGACTCGTCAGACCTCGCCAGACGCCTCACCCGGGTGCTGTCGGGATCCCGGTTTGCCGGGCATCTGCTCGAACGCATTCCTGAGGCAGTTGCGTGGCTCGAAGAAGCGGCTTCGCTGGCCCCACGCTCACTCGAGTCGCTCCGCGAGGAGGTATTGGCCGTTGTCGACCGCCACGAGTACCGGGCAGACGACATCGCCAAGGTGTTGCGCGCCGTGCGCCGCCGTGAAGTGCTGCGGCTCGCGATGTCGGCGATTCTCGATGTGTGCACGATCGAAGAACTCGGGCATGGGCTGAGCGATATCGCTGAGGCGCATATTGATGCGCTTGTGCGGGCAATTCGAGGGCCAGAGCCGGATGGCATCGAATTCGGCGTGATCGCGATGGGTCGCTTCGGCGGGCGCGAACTGGGCATCGGCTCGGATGCCGACGTCATGTACGTGTACCGCATCGCTGACGAATCGACCAATCCGGATGCCGCGCACTCCCGTGCCCTGAAGATCGTGTCGGAGCTTGTGCGACTCACCGAAGACGCCCGACTTCCGTTCGAACTCGACCCGAACCTGCGCCCAGAGGGACGTAACGGGGTCGTCGCACGCTCGCTCGAGGCTTACCGCGCCTATTACGCCCGCTGGTCGCTTACCTGGGAGGCGCAGGCGTTGCTCCGCGCCCGTCCGGTCGCCGGCGATGCAGGGCTCCTGAACGACTTCATGACCCTCGCCGACGAGGTGCGCTACCCGACGGTCTTCGACGAGTCCGCCGCACGCGAGGTGAAGCGCATCAAGGCGCGCGTCGAGAATGAGCGGCTCCCGCAGGGCGCCGACCCGGCGCGTCACCTGAAACTCGGGCGCGGGTCGCTGTCCGATATCGAGTGGTACGTGCAGTTGTTGCAGTTGCAGCACGGAGCAGCCGTCGCCGATCTGCGCACCCCGTCAACACTTGACGCGCTCGAAGCCGCAGTCTCAGCCGAGGTTTTGACCCGGTCGGATGCCTCGGTCCTCCGCGCCGCATGGGTGTTCGCGTCGCGGGCGCGCAGCGCCCTGACGCTGTGGCTCGACAAGAGCACCGACGTGCTACCGAGCGATCGCGCCCAACTTGAAGGTGTCGCCCGAATCCTCGCCTACCCGCCCGGCTCCGCCGGCGCACTCGAGCACGACTACCTGCAGGCGACCCGCCGCGCCCGTGCAGTCTTCGAGCGTGGCTTCTACGGCATCGAACCCCGCCGCGACACCCGCGGCCGCTGACGCCGGTTTCGGTATCGATTCGTCGGCGAGTTACGCGGCCCGGAACACCTCAGCGGTAATCGCGTCATCAAGCGCTGAAGTTGTCAGGCACAACGAAATCGGGCCCCGCACCCGAAGGTGCGAGGCCCGATGGAGCGCTTCAGCGATTAGACGCCGTAGTAGAGCTCGGCTTGAGGATCTGAGAACCGGAGGGGGTTCCACAGGCTCACACTTCCCTGCAAACACAGGGAAGTGCAATGGTGAGCATGAGTGGGGTCGCTGCTGCGGCTGTCCGAGAACCCGTCCGTTTACTCGATTCTTGGCCGTCCTACGGGGGTCGCTGGAGGTCTGCGGGTGGTGCCGCCTACCTCATTGGTATGAGCGACAACCGCCCCCGCCTCTGGACTCCGCAGGAGCTTGCGGAGTACACGGGCATCCCGATCAGGACGCTCGCTGACTGGCGGACGGAGCGTGCGCGCAGCCGAGGTCTCGGGTTGCCGTTCGTCGCACTCTCGTCGCACAACGTCCGCTACCGCGATGAGGATGTCGAGGCGTTCATCGCGCGGCGGATCGTGGCCCCGACGGATAGGGCGGGCGACTGATGGCGCGGCCGAAGCGCGCGCTCGGCGAACTCGGCAAGGTGACCTATACCGTCGAGCCGAACGGCCTGGTCATCGCGCGGGCGCGGGTCTATGACGGCCAGGGGCATGAGCGTCGTCCCAGCGGCAGCGGAGCGACCGAGGCTGAGGCGTTGGTCGCGTTGCAGGAGGCGGCCGATGTCGCTGTCGGTCGAGTCCTGGCGCGACGGACGCAGTTCATGACTGTCGCAGAGCTGGCGACGGCGTGGCTGAAGACGGCGTATCACGACGATGATCCGCGGGTGCTGCGCCAGCGCCGCGAGCAGACCGTCGATGGCTACGCATCGGTTGTTCGCGCGCATGTCGTCCCGCGCGCCGGTGCCATCCCCATTGCCGACATCACCGCCGACCGTGCTGATGGGCTGCTCATGGACGTAGCACGGGAGAAGTCGGTAACGACCGCGAACAAGGTTCGGAACGTGATGTCGCTCATGTTCGACTGGGCGATCCAGCAGGGGCACTTCTCGGCTGCCGGGTCGATCCAGAACACACGGTACGGAGCGGTTGTCGTGGCGAACCCGATCCGTGCGACCAGGCGAGCGGACGAGCCGGACACGGTGTACTTCGAACTCGACGCGGTGCAGGTCAAGTACATCCTCCACCTCATCCGCGAGGTGTGGCCGGAGCGGCACCGGAAGCGGTATCCGGTGGGCCGACGGCCCAACTACAAGCTGCTCGCCGACTACATCCTCATCACGCTCGGCACCTCCGAGAGGACCGCAGAACCGATTGCGATCCGGTTCCAGGACGTGCGGTTCGAGGCGGTGGAACAACCGGATGGAAACCTCACGATGGAGGCGCTCGTTTGGGTCGGCGGGACGATGGTTCGCACCAAGTCCCGCGGCCTGTTCCGCCAGGACTCACCCAAGGCGGAGCGGCAGAAGCGTTGGGTTCGCGTGCCGAAGTTCGCGGCGAAGGTACTGAGTGAACTCGTGGCGAGCCACGTTCCCGACCCCCAACGCAATCCAGACGACGTACTGTTCACGACCGAGCGCGGCCGTCCGCGCGACCCCAGCGCCGTCGGCGAGTTGCTCAGGATGTTCCGCCGCGAGTTCGAGCCGGAACTGCTCGCTATCGGGGTCGACGCCGAGCATCTGACCTTCCGCAGCCTCCGCAAGGCGGTCGCTGCGGCGGTATCGGACACGGCTGGCGTCGAGGTCGCACGCGACCTGCTCGGGCACAGCAGTACCGACATCACGGAAGGGCACTACGCGAAGCGTCCCGACCTCATCGTCGAGGTCGCTGCTGACGCGCTCGACGAGGCGTTCGCGGGCATCGACGCATGAACTGTAAGGCTCAAGAAGGGGATGCCGCATGAACACTTGTATTGTCCAGAGTGTGCAGGTGGAGGTAGGATGGGGTCATGACCATGACGAGCTTGACGATCAACCCGGAGGATGTGCGCTCCAGCGCCGGGGCACGCCCGGCTTGGCTGGAGCAGGTCGCCGCGTATGTGCAGCAGGCGGCAGCCGATGGGGAGACGGTGACGCTGACGGCGAAGCGCCGCATGATGACCCCCGAGCAGGTCGCCGACGCGATGGGCGTGTCTCGTCCTACCATCTCGCGGAAGATCAAGGCGGGGGAGATTCGCGCGGTCAAGGTCGGCAATCGCAATCGCATCCCCTACGAGGAGTTCGAGCGGTACTGGCGCAAGACGATGGGCGACCTCGTGGAGCTGACGCGCGATGAACTCCGTGACGACCTCTTCGGTGATCAGTGAGCTGACGCGCGTTCTCCTGGACGCGAACATCATCGCTAAGCCCGTCCGGGGTTCCCAAGAGACGGTCGCCGTCCAATGGGCAACGCAGTCAGGCTGCGGGGTCGCCCTGTGCTCATGGAATCGTCTCCTCCCGCTCACCGAGAAGCCGTGTTGAGCATGCTCAAATCTCTCCCCGAGATTCCGTTCTAACACCGCACGTCGAGCATGCGCAACGGTTGCTTTGTGCATGCTCAACGGGTAGATTGAGCATGCACAACTACCCTTGGGCCTGAGCTACGTCGATGCCTTGGCCCTCCCGAAGGGAAGGGGGGTCAGCGACGATGACTGAAGACGAAAGCCAGGCTGCGGCTGACGACCTCGCCAAACGCCTGCGACTTCTGATGGATGTCGCTGTCGCCGAGTCCGGCTCCGAACCGACCTACTCGCAGATCGCGGAGTATCTGAGACAACGTGGCATCAGCCTGTCTCGATCACGATGGACGTACATGGTCAACGGCCACCGATACGTTCAAGACACCGCAATCTTCTTGGGACTCGCGGACTTCTTCGACGTTGATGCTGCCTTTCTTGCGGGGGAGAGCGGCGTGGCAACCCCTGAGAAGGTCTCCGCCCAGCTCGACCTCGTGCGTTCGATGCGTGCAGCGAAGGTGAAGTCCTACGCTGCACGCACACTCGGCGATATCTCGCCGAAGGCGCTCCAAGCCATCAGCAAGTTCCTGGACGAGGAAATGATGCGAACATCCGAGCACTGACGGGTATCGCGCACCACGGAGCCGAGGCCAGTAGTTGCTCAGCCGAGAGGGTGTAAACGTGAACACCGAAGAGACCGTAACGGCCGCCGTCTCCGATCTGCGGCTCGGCAGCAGATTCACGCTTGCGCACCTTCTCCAGGCCATACAGGAACGGCGCCATCGTAGGCTCCGCGTCGTCGAACTCGCCGACCTCGACACCCGCGACGGCATCTGTGCGCTCTGGCTGGTCACCGACACCGAGGACTTCGTGCTCCACGCACGCAGCGACTCTGCACTGCACCGCCAGCAGTTCGTCCTTCACGAGTTGGCCCACATGATCCTCGCTCACACGGAGGGCGACGATTGCACAGCCGGGGACGTCTTGCTGCCCAACATCCCTCCTCACACGCGCGGACGCCTGCTCAAGCGACATGACATTGACAGTGAGACGGAGATCGCCGCCGAGTCGCTCGCAGATCGGCTCGCCGCGGGCATCCGAGGATCCGTGTTCGCCGAGTCCCGCTATTCGGAGATTTTCGGGTGATCCAGGCGCTCGTCGCGACGCTCATGTGGGCGCTCGTGGCGAGCCTGCTCATCTTCCGCCGTAAACGGGCGGATCGAAGCATCACCTACGCTTCCTTCACGATTGCCGTCGCGATGACCCTGAACGTCGACGCCATCTACCTCGCCACCGATCCCCTTCTTGGCGGGACGAATGTCACGACCCTCGTTTCGGATGGGCTGCTGATGACAGGGATCTTCTTTCTTGGTCGAGGCGTCATGAAGGCCGACGAGTACCGCCCCAGGCTCGTGCGGGTCGCCGTGGGCATCCCCGTGCTCCTCACCTCGCTTCTTGCGATCACCACGACATTCGTGTTCATCGACCGAGGCACAACCACGACTCGGTTCATGATCGACCTCGGCGCGCAACCCGCAGCGGCGGCCTACTCGATCATCAACTTCAGCTACTTCTTTCTCGTCATCACGACGATGATGATCCTCGCCGCGCGGCAGTATCTGCGCAGTTCCGGCATCCAGCGTCTCCCCGCGGCTCTGCTGAGCCTGGGATCGGCGTTCGGCGGCGCACTGTGCCTGGCCGTGCTCATCATGGACGTCGCACACATCACAGGACATCTCGATCTCATGCGCGCCGTCCAACCCGCCTACGAACCGCTCTCTCTACTCGCGTTCCTTTTCCTATGCGCGGGCTTCGCCGCGCAGCCTGCCGTCCGCCGCGCACAGCACGACATGCGCCGCAAGCGCACCGTCGGCCTCACGACACAGTTGGAGCCTCTCTGGAAGCGGGCGTCCCTCGTGAGGCCAGGGCTGAGCCAAGCAGACCCGCTCGCTGCGAGGGCGGATGACTTGGAGAGCCGTCTGCACCGAGAGATCGTTGAGATCCGCGACGCGATGATCGACCCGCGCGTCACCTTCGACATCAGCGCAGCCGAGCGCGCCCTACTGATTCGCGCCGAGAGCCACCTCCTCGGACTCGACACGAGAGTGACACGGACCACCGCTTCGCCAGGAAGCCGGGTCGACCAGGGGGGCAGTTCGTGATGCGACGGGTCTCGCTAGGTGCCGGACTCGTTGCGGCAGGCGCGTTGGGTGTCGGATGGACGATCGCTCGGCGGCTGACAGCCCCCAGCACGCGAAGATACGACCTGATCGTCCGCGATGTGGAATACGACGGCGACGCCTGTCTCATTGTGCTCGACCGAACTCGCCAGACCGCAGCCGAAGGCGCTTACAACCTCTGGTTCGAGAACGGAGGCTGGGCGCAACTCTCCGAAGACGTGCTCGACCGTGGAGCGACTCTGATCGCACGACGGGTGACGAGCACGGCATCGGGGCTCACTCTCAGGGCTGGCGATCACGTCTCCTGGAGCGGCATCTACTACGCGACCCCGCACGACGCCAGCCTTCATGCACACGACATCACCATTGACACCCCCGCGGGGCCTGCCCCAGCCTGGCGCATCGACGGCGACGGTTCCAGGTCGACGTGGGCGATCCACCTACATGGCCTCGGCAGCGTCCGAGCCGGAACGCTTCGCGGCGTGCTCGCCGCGACCGAGCGCGGCTACACCTCGCTCGTCATCAGCTACCGAGCCGACGGCGAAGGCCCGAAAGTCGGCAACGGTCGCTCAACGCTCGGCTTCACTGAGGTCGACGACGCCGCGGCCGCTGTCGAGTACGCGATGCGGCACGGAGCCCGACAGATCGTGCTGTTCGGATGGTCGATGGGCGCGGCCATCGCGCTCCAGCTCGCTCACCACCCGGCATATCGACGCAGCATCGCAGGTCTCGTGCTCGACTCGCCTGTGCTCGACTGGACCGAAGTCATCAAGGCGAACTGCACCCGCAGCGGGCTCCCCGCAGCCGCGGGGAGCCTCGCGATCCCGTGGCTGACGCTCCGCCCGCTGGCCCGCATGGTCGGCCTGCTCGACCGCATCCCGCTCCGATCTCTCGATTGGACGGTTCGTGCCGAGGAACTCACCGCGCCCACGCTCATCCTTCACGGCACCCACGACGACTCCGTACCGATACGGCTCTCACAAGCACTCCGAGATGCTCGGCCTGGCGTTGTGTCGCTGGAGGTCTTCGAAGCAGGACACACGCTCTCGTGGAACTCCGACCCCGACCGATGGCAGAGCGCGGTAACCGCCTGGCTCGCCGCGCATGTCCCGTCTTGACACCGCGATCCAAATAGCTGATATCGCATCCGTGGTACGACGGTCAGAGGCACTCGCGATACTCATGCCTAGTGTGAGAGTGCTTGCCTCTTCATCGCTTCGAACTCTTCTTGGGTGATCGAGCCTCCGTCGAGAAGTGCTTTGGCCTTGCTGATCTCGTCGGCGGGACTGTGGGCATGAGCGACGGAACGGATGTAGTTCTCGGCCGCGTCTTGGGCTTGCTTCGCCTCGGCCTCGGCGCGCCGCTGCATGCCTGGTCCTCGCGCGATGAGGTAGACGAGGACGGTCAGGAACGGCACGAAGACGAGGAAGACGATCCAAAGGGCCTTGGCCCAGCCGCTGAGCTTGTGATCGCGGAAGAGATCGGCGATGACGGCGAAGAGGGCGATGAGGTAGGCGATGAAGGCGAAGATCCAGAAGAACGACCAGATCACGCTCCACGCGTCGGACCAGTTGAACATTACTTCTTCTCCTTCGACTCGGTTTGAGGCGGGCTGTGCATGATGAGGACGGGGCAGTGGGCGTGCTCGGCGCAGGCGGCACTCACGGAGCCGAGGAGGAGGCCGACGAAGCCACCGTGGCCTCGACTGCCGAGCACGAGCATGGAGGCGTGCTCGCTCTCGTCGATGAGGACTCGAGCGGGAGAGCCTTGGAGGGTGGTGCGTTTGAGTCCGGCTGGTGGGTTGCCGCCGAAGGCTTGGTCGATCGCGTCCGAGAGGATCTGCTTGGCGTCGTTCTCGGGGGACCAGTTCTCGATCGGGTAGTAGCCGCCGTCGAGCATCACCGGGAACTCCCAGGTCGTGATCGCCTCCAGCGGGGCGTCGAGGGCGGCGGCGATCCGTGAGGCCTGTCGAAGGGCGTCGATTGAGGAGGTCGAGCCGTCGACGCCGACGAGGATCCTTGCCGAGTCGGGGGTGGTGTTCATGTCTGTCAGCGTTCCGTTGTCGGATCTTCGGAAGAAGGGCCGAAGGTCACATGGGTGTGAGGCGGTGTGGGGCGGGAGGGCGGACGGGGCGAGGACGACGTGTCGTCCGGGCTCCCGTCCGCTACTTCGTCATGCGGCCGCGTGGCCGGATCCGATGGCGATCTTCGTGGGCGCGGCGAGCTCCTTGAGCGGAACCGTGACCTTGAGGATGCCGTTGTCGAAGTTCGCCGTGATCTTGGCGTCCTCGGCCTGCTCGGGGAGGACGATGCTGCGGTAGAAGCTGCTGCTGCTCTCGCGGATCACGTACTTCTTCTTCTTGTCCTCTTCGCGCTCGTGGCGTTCGGCCTGGATGACGAGTGCACCCTTGTCGACGTTCACCGTGATGTCCTTCTCGGCGAAGTTGGGCAGATGCGCCTCGACGACGAGGGCCTTGTCGTCCTCGGTGTAGACATCCGTGGTCGGCAGCTTGCCGCGCAGGGCGCGGAACAGCCCTTCGTCGAAGAAGTCTCGACGAAGGCCGTCGAGCCCTGCGAACGGGTCGAAGCGGACGAGATTGCGTGCCATGATTGTCTCCCTTCGTTCGTGCGTGCGGGGGTCGGATCAATACGCGCGGACGACGATGCGGTTGTCGACGTCGGTGACGTGCGGGGATGCCCAGGCGGCGTTGCCGGCCTGCTCCTTCTCCGCCCAGGACCGCACGGTTCCGGTGAGGGTGACCTTGTTGCCGGAGACCTTCGCGTCGATGGTCTTCGCGTCGAGCTGGGCGTTGCGGGTGAGCGCGTTCTTGATGCGCTCCTCCGTGTCGGCGGCCGAGGGGCGGGCGGTGAGCGTGATCATGTTGTTCACCGAGTACACCCCGCGCAGGTACTGCACGGCGCGCTTGGCGGCCTGGCGCTGGAAGTCCCAGCTCACCTGGCCGGTGAGGGTCACCGCGTGGTCCTTGATCTCGGCCTTCACGGTGTCGGGGACGTTGCCCGCCCACTTCAGGGCACGCTGGACCTCCTTGGCGATGTCGGTCTCGGTGACCGTCCACCCCGACTTGGGGTGCACGATGAGATCGTCGACGACCGTGGTGACTCCGCGCACGCGCAGGGCCGCGCGCTTGGCGGCGAGCCGCTCGGCGTAGTTGTCGACCTCGCCGGAAAGCGTGACGGCGCCGTCCTCGACGGCCACGCCGATACCGGCCGCATCGACGTCGGGGGTCCATTCGAGTTCGTCCTGGACCGCGGTCTGGATGTCCTGGTCGCTGCGGACCGGGGTTGCGATGCTCATCTTCCTTGTCCTTTCATCTCTGAGGAAGTGCGAACGCTCCAACGCTGCGCCGACATGGGCCTGTCGCGTAGGGTCGTTAGTCCCATCACGGGACAGCTCGTCGACGCGTAAGGGTTCAGGTCTGAGTAGCCGGGTGACGGCTGAGCTGTGGTGGCGTCGTCCTAGACGCCTAGAAGCCGGTCGGTTCAGTCTCGTATTCGGACTCCGCGGGCTTAGGCTCGGGCCGCAGTGGGACCAGCGCGCTAGAGTGCTCAATCCAGATCAGGGCGTCGTATCGCCGGCCCATCTCGGTGGGCACATAGTTGCCCGCTTCATGCCGGGGGTCGTAGACGACTCCGATCGCTCGGTGGCCGAGCTGCGCCTGCAGCCAGTCAGGCGATCCATCGTTGTGGAAATCGAGGATTGAGTCGGCACCGAGCGCGCGGTGCATGAGGTCTTCGTGGCTGCCGGGGCGGGCGATGGGGATGGGGAGTTCTGCTTCAGCGGCGCCCCAGCGATCGGCTGCGAGCACCGTGCCACGGTGGGAGGCGAAGCCGATCAGGAGCACGTTGTCCGCCCCGTGCCGCTCTCTCAATAGCTGGCCGAGGTTGAGCATCCCTTCGTTCGCCATGCTGGTCGCTCGCGCGTCGCCGATGTGGGTGTTGTGCGCCCAGACGATGCCTTTCGATCGGGAACCATGGTGCGTCGCAATCCGGTCCACGGTGTCGGCCATGTGCAGGTCCCGCACGTTCCAGGAGGTGCGGTCGCTGCGCACCATCGCGCGGTAGTACTTCTCCGCCCCGACCACGATGGCGGCGTTCTGGGTCGCATCGAGGTCGGAAGCAAGACGGGATCCGGCGGCGCGGCGGACCTGCACGAGGAGATCGATCACGTCGCGCTCGCAGCTCTCGGGCACTAGGCGGGTGCTCCAGGCGTAGCGTTGCGGATCCTCGTCGAATGGAGCGAAGCACCGCCATGCCCGGTCGGCCGCGGGCAGCGCGTCGGGCGCGTTTGCCGCGAGCCACCCCATGACGCGATGCAGGGAATCCCAGAGCGAGTACACGTCGAGCCCGTAGAACCCCACGCGGTGGTCGGGTGTGCGAGTACGGTTGAGCTCCCGGAGCCAGTCCAGGAAGTCGGCGACGTCGGCGTTGGCCCACATCCAGGTGGGCCAACGTTTGAAGGTCCGCAGGATCGTGCGAGCATCGGCTTGCTGGGATTCGAGTCCGCGAACCCAGCGGTCGAGGCGCCAGCAGTCCGGCCAGTCGCCCTCGACCCCTATCCAGGCGTACCCGCACTCCTGCACGAGCCGGCGTGTCAGCTCGGCCCGCCACTCGTAGAACTCATGCGTTCCGTGGCTGGCTTCCCCGATAGCCGTGAACCGCATCGTCCTGGCCCGCTCGACGAGCGCGTCCAGATCGATGGGTGACCGCAGTGGTTGAGCGGAATCTCGAATGTCCGCCAGGAGATCGGGTGTTCGGCTCATGACGAGTTCCTCGCGCGTGCGGCGTCGAGTAGGCGGGTCACCTCGTCGTCCTCGGTCTGTGTGAAGTCGCGGTAGTAGAGGCCGACGGCGTCGAGACGGAGAGGTTGCACCGGGCAGATCACCTCATCGGCGCCGGCGATCTGGCGGATCGTGTCCGGGCTCCCGACCGGGGCAGCCAGGATTACGTGGTTCGCACCGAATCTTCGGGCGACCTCGCACGCGGCGGCCGAGGTCGCGCCGGTGGCGATGCCGTCGTCAACGATCAGCGCGGTACGCCCGGTCAGATCCGGCGGACCGCGGTGTCCCCGGAATCGGGCTACACGACGTTCCAGATTCTGCCGCTCGCGTCGCTCCACCGCCGCCAGCTCGATGCTCGAGACGCCCGCGCGGGTCACGAGCATCTGGTCGATGAACCGTACCCCAGCCTCGCCTATGGCGCCCATCGCGACCTCCGGCTGTCTGGGGAGACCCAGCTTGCGCACCACGATGACCTCGAGCGGAGCGCCCAGCCGAGCCGCCACTTCAGCGGCGACGGGAACGCCGCCCCGCGGCAGCCCGATGACCACGGGGTCGTCGACGGCCGCGGCGACGACCGCCGCCGCCAGGCGCCGTCCGGCGTCCCGCCGGTCGGCGAACACGACCGGGTCGGAGCCGGCCCGTGTCAGCGGCGTCACTCGACTCACCTCATCCCGGTCGCGGGACTCAGAGGAACCGGGTGGGGGTAGCGCAGCACCGCGGCCACGGGGTCCATGGTCGGCAGGTCGGCACTGCGAACCGGAACGATGGTCGCGCCCGTGTCAAGCGCCGCGCGGACGGCTTCATCGACGAGGTCCAGCGTGGTCGCCATGGTCGATGCCTGGCTCGGGATCGGGGACCGCCGGTCGACGTCGACGAGCAGCGTGTCCACGGCACCCGACTGGCATGCCTGCACGACGGGTCGCAACTCGGTGAGGGCTCGGTCGCGAGATGGCATCGCGGCGAATCGGCCGAGCTGGGACTTCCTGCGGATGTCGCGTTCACGGTCGGCGATCGGCGCTGCCAGGGCCGTCAACTCCGCAACGGTGTCCTCGTCGTGATTCCCCGCGATGATGTCGGCGGCGATATCCGGGTAGCGCGCCACCGCCTTGAAGATGCTGACCAATGGTTCCGCTCCGGCGAGCACGAGCAGCGGTGCGCTGGAGCGCAGCACCGGTTCCACCGCGGCGTCAATGGCACGGCTGTACTCACGCAATCGCTCCTTCGGATCCTCGGACGTCAGCAAGTGCGCCAGCGACTGACGGTCGCCAGTGAGATCGAGCCGGATCGTCTCTTCGAGGTTGACCGGCAGGCCGGCAACGCTCACCGATATCCCCTGCTGTGTGGTGGCATCGATCAGGCGCACGGCGCCGGCTGATAGCGCAAGCACGAAAACCGGTGGGATGGTCGACAGGGCGGCCGCCAGCAGGGGGCCGATCAGGAAGCGGTCGGATACCAGCAGGACGGGAGCCGGCCTCGTGGACAGCGGGCGCACTGTCACGGATCCGGCGGTCGCGAGGATGGCGACGCTGGGAAACGCCGCCAGGTCGACACCGGCCACCGCATCCTCGACTTCCCGCAATCGATCACGGAAGGGGGATGCGTCTGCCTCCGTCGCCCCTGCGGCATGAAGCTGGCGCTCGATCGCCGCCATCGCGTTCGTCTCCGCGACAGCGCGGCTTCTGCCGATCCAAGGCTCGAGCGGGCCGTAGATCGTGACGCAGTGCTCGGCTCGCACCTGAGCGAGTTCCCGAGCCAGGTCGATCGCGGATCCGGGCATCGACTGCATGCCCTCGAGTGTGGCGTCGATCAGCTCGCCCCAGCAGGGTCTTTGGTCCTCTTCCCGGCTGATCGCAGTCGCGCGAGCGCCTTGCCGAGCTCGGATACCGCCAGCACCGATGTTCCGACGGCGAACGCGATGAGCCACTGCCCCCATTCGAGGGGCGAGAGGCCCAGCAGCGCCGAGCCGAACGTGGTCTTCACTGCGATCACATGGATGATCAGGCTGCTCACCGCGGCGATGAGCAGCGGCTTGTTGCCGAGAGGTGATTGCGTGAAGACCGAGCGGCGCTCCGAGCGGGCAGCGAAGGCCTGGAAGAAGTTCAGGAACGCGAAGACGGTGAGCGCCATGGTGCGGGCCTGCTCGATCGTGGAGCCGGACTCGAGGGTGAGGTGGAACGTGGCCAGCACGACGGCCGCCATCCAGATCCCGGTCGTGACGATGCGGGTCCAGAGCGTGCGGTTGAGCAAGCCGGCGGCGGGCGACCTGGGCGGGCGCTGGAGCTCGTCGCCTTCACCCGGCTCGAAGGCGAGCCCGACGTCCTGTGCACCGTTGGAGACCAGGTTGAACCAGATCATCTGCACAGGGAGGAAGATGAGCGCACCGCCCAGGAGCAGATTGCCGGTGACGACGAGCAGCGCCGCCAGCCCGGTCGACATCAGGAAGAAGACCGCCTTCTGGACGGCGGCGAACGTGATCCGCCCCTCCCTGATTGCCGCCACGATGGTGGCGAAGGAGTCGTCGAGCAGCACGATGTCGGCAGCCTCACGGGCGACATTGGTGCCGGTCTGGCCCATTGCCACGCCGAGAGCGGCCGCCTTCAATGCCGGCGCGTCGTTCACGCCATCACCGGTGACGGCGATGACCTCGCCGGCCTGCTGCAGCGCCCTGACGATGCGGAGCTTGTCATGCGGAGTGACGCGCGCGGCGATCCGCGCGGCGCGGATGCGCGTGACCAAGGTGTCATCGTCGATGCCGACAAGCTCCTGACCGGTGACCGGCGATTCTGCCGCGGCGAGCCCGAGTCGTGCCCCGATCGCGGCCGCCGTGGTCGGGTGATCGCCGGTGAGCATCACGACAGCCACGCCGGCCCCCCGGCATGCCGTGATGGCCTGAGCGACCCCTGGGCGAGGCGGGTCGGTCATCCCGAGCAGGCCCACCAGTTCGAGCGCGCGGGGATCCGACGTCGCGGTGTGCGCGTCTTCGCCCGCGGCGAGGAAACGGCGCGCCAGTCCGAGAACCCGCATACCGTTCGCTGCCATCGCGTCGTGCGCCGCGAGTACCAGGCTCCTGTCGAT
The DNA here is from genome assembly GCA_035764905.1 of Candidatus Lumbricidiphila sp. Lineage (GTDB taxonomy): Bacteria > Actinomycetota > Actinomycetes > Actinomycetales > Microbacteriaceae > Agromyces. The sequence continues at coordinate 624,949 of DASTYN010000005.1, forward strand.
GGGCACGGCCCCGCTCGTGCCTGCCATCGTCTCCGCCTTGTCCAGCACAAGGTCGGTAGCTCCCTTGACGAGCAGCACGCGCTCACCATCCGCCATATGGACGGTGGCCGAGTACCGCGTAACCGGTTCGTAGGGGGCATGGGTCAGAGCATCCTGCTCGAACTGGTCCGCGCCCACGACCCGGGAGCGCAGCGCCAGTTCGGCGATCGCGACGTCCACCGGATCGCCGAGCAGCGACCCGGTGGACGGGTCGTGATGAGCGTCATTGCTGAGCGCGCCGACCCGGAGCACCTCCGACCCGCCTTCGCCGAGTGTCAGCGGCGCCCCGGGTGCGACCCGGATGTCCTCGAGTGGAGACCACACGCGCTCCACGGTCATCCGGTTGGTCGTCAGCGTCCCGGTCTTGTCCGCTCCGATGATCGTGGTCGAACCCAGTGCCTCCACTGCGGGCAGGGTCCGGACGATTGCTCGCTGCCGGGCCATCCGCGCGACCCCGACGCTGAGGGCGATCGTGAGAACGACGGGCAGACCCTCGGGGATCGCCGCGACTGCGAGTGACACCGCGACGAGGAAGGCGTTGGCGAAGCCGATGCCCAGGATGACGCCGAATACCAGCACGATGCCGGTGACCCCGGCGACGACAAGCCCAACCCTTGTCTCGAACCGGCGAACGATTCGCTGAAGCGGGGTAGGAGTGTCGGTGGACCGCACAAGTGCGCTGATCTCCCCGACCGCGGTGCGGCCGCCCGTGGCGACGACGGCTCCCTCGGCGCGGCCGGCCACCACCAGCGTCCCGCTCCAGCCCATCCCAGTTTGTTCGGCCAGCGGGGTGGACGCGGGAGTCGCCTCGGTGTTCTTGTCGACCGGCAGCGACTCGCCGGTCAGCAGCGACTCGTCGACCCGGAGCCCGTTGGCCTCGATCCAGCGCACGTCGGCTGGCACGCGATCGCCGGACTCGACGATCGCGACATCACCGGGTGCTACGTCCTCTGATGGAATCCGATGCACCACACCGGACCTGCGGACGTTGCAGTACCGGGTGTCGAGTTTGCGCAGCGATGCGACCTCGCGCCTGGCACGCAACTCCTGGATGAACCCCAGGACGATGTCGATCAGCACGGCGAGGACGATCGCGGCCATGTCGATCCAGCGCCCGAACGATGCGGTGAGAACTGCTGCGGCCAGCAGCATGACGATGATCACACTCGCGAACTGCCGCGCGAGCACCCGCCACCAAGGGTCGGCGGGTGCGACAATGACCGCGTTCGGACCGACTCTGCGCACCCGTTCCTGGGCCGATCCAACCTCGAGCCCCGCTCGGGAGGCGTCGAGCTCGGCGAGTAGCTGCGCCACCGAGAGCGTGTGCCACCCTGATCGAGTGCCTGCTGCACCGGATGGTGCCGATCCCGCAAAGGGGCGCCGCATCACCGCGCGAATCGACGGGTCGTCGCCGTCTTCGGCGCGGAAGGCTGCGCTGCCGGGGTGTCGCCGCCCCCGGAAGATGTCAAGGTCGACCCTGCCTGTACCTGCGTTCCAGCGGTCCCGCGGACCACCGCGTCGGCGTCCTCCAGCGCGCCGATCGCGGCACGCTTGCCGGTGAGCTCGGTGAAGGTGCAGACGGCGTCGACTTTCGGCCCCATGGATCCTTCGGGAAGAGAGAGCAGCCGCAACAGAGCTGGGGTGCTGCTCTCGATCACGCTCTGGTCCGGCGTCCCATAGTCGGAGAGGACACCGGGGACGTCGGTGAGGATGATCAGCAGATCCGCTGCTAGTTCGGTTGCGATGAGGGCGGCCGTGTGATCCTTGTCGATGACGGCATCGGCGGGATGATAGCCACGATCCTCGGTGAGCGGGACCCCGCCACCGCCTCCCATGACCACCGTGACGCCGGCGGTGAGGAGGGTGCGTGCCGCTTCGAGCTCGACGATGCGGCGCGGCTGCGGAGACGCGACCACACGGCGCCAGCCGTTCCAGTCCGGCGCGATTCGCCACCCGTGATCACGGGCGAGTCGAGCCGCCTTGCGACGGCTGTAGACCGCGCCGATGAACTTCGTGGGGTTGCTGAGGGCGGGATCGTCCGCGTCCACGATGGTATGGGTGATCAGGGTGACGGCTGGTTTCGACAGGCCCGCGTTGTGCAGCGATTGTTGAATGAGGGAGCCGATCAGCCCCTGGGTCTCGGCTCCGAGCGCGGTCAGCGGATAGGGCGAGGTGAGGCTGCGGTCGTCAGTGGACTCGCGGGCCAGGAGTCCGATTTGGGGACCGTTGCCGTGCACGAGCACCACCTGGTGCTGCTGTGCCAGCTGGGCCAGCGTCGGGGCGGCGAGGGCCAGCCGAGCCGTCTGCGTGTCCGCGTCAGGTGCTTCGTCCCGGCGAAGCAGGGCGTTGCCGCCGAGGGCGATCACGATTCGCATGGCTCACGCTCCGACCAGTGCCGGTTGGAGCCGGTTGAGGCTGCAGAGGATGACGGCTTTGATGGTGTGCAGCCGGTTCTCGGCCTGCTCGAAGACGAGGGAGTGCGCGGAGCGGAACACGTCGTCGCTGACTTCGGCACCATCGAGGCCGTAGTCGGCGAAGAGCTCGCGGCCGAGTTGGGAGTCGCGGTCGTGGATGCTGGGCAGGCAGTGCAGGAACTTGACCTGCGGGTTCTTGGTGCGATCGAGCAGGCGCTGGTCGATCCGGTACGCACGCAGCAGCGGGATGCGCTCGGCCCATGCCTCGCGCGGTTCGCCCATGCTCACCCACACGTCGGTGTAGAGGTAGTCGGCGCCGAGCACGGCCTGGTCGACGTCGGCAGTGACGAGGATCCTCGCCCCGGAGACGCCCGCGAGCCGGCGGGCCTCCGCGATGATCGTGTCCTCGGGCCGCAGCGTGTCCGGGCAGGCGACCCTGATGTCCATGCCGAGCAGGGCACCGCTGATCAGCAGGCTGTTGGCGACGTTGTCGTGCCCGTCTCCGACGAAGCACAGCGAGACCTCCTTCAGTGCCCCGGCATGGGTCTCCTGCATGGTGAGCAGGTCGGCGAGAGCCTGGGTGGGATGCCAGCGATCGGTGAGGGCGTTCCACACCGGCACGCCAGCGTGGAGGGCGAGGGTCTCGACGGTGTCTTGCGCGAAGCCGCGGAACGCGATGCCGTCATAGAAGCGCCCCAGGACCGCGGCGGTGTCCGCGATCGATTCGCTGGATCCCATGTGGCTGCTGCTCGGGTCGATGTAGGTGCAGTGTCCGCCCTGCTCGTAGGTGGCGACCTCGAACGCGCTGCGCGTGCGGGTGGAGGGCTTCTCGAACAGCAGCGCGAGGTTCTTCCCGACCAGCCGGCGCTGCTCGGAGCCGGCCTTGCGTTCCTCTTTCAGGTGGGCGGCGACGTCGAGCAGATGACGGATCTGCTCCGCGCCGAGATCGCCGTCCTCGAGCAGGTGGCGCGGCGGCAGCGGGTGGGACATGACCGGATGCCCGTTCAGCTCGGCGCGGAATCGCGCTGGATAGGGCAGGACATGCAACGCGAGCCGCCGCGACCGCGGCCGAGCTCGCTGCCGCCGATGGTGATCACTTCGATGCCGTGCTTGCGCAGCATCGTGTTGGTGGCGACGTTGCGGTCGTAGCCGACGACGACGCCGGGAGCGATGGTCAGGAAGTTGTTCGCGTCGTCCCACTGCTCACGCGCTGCGGCGCGCGGATCCTGCTGGGTGACGAGCACCCGCAGACTCTCGACGCCGAGCGTTTCGGTCAGCAACGGGATGAGCGGGTGCGCTGGACTGACATCGAGGTGGTCCGGATCATCGCTGCGCGTGATCAGATGCGCGACCAGCCGATCGCGGTCCAGGGACGGGGAGAGGATGAAGGTGCGCTCATCGAGCATCGTCATCAGCGTGTCGAGATGCATCATCGCGTGCGACTTCGGCAGTGGCACGGCGATCACCCGCTCGGCCTCACCCGTGCGGAACAGCGCCTGCGCGAGGGTCTCCACCGCCATCGGCGTGGTGCGTTCGCCCATCCCGACCAGGACCGTGCCATGCCCGATGATGTGGATGTCGCCGCCCTCGATCGCGGAGAACCGCGCGGTCTCGTCCGGGTTGTACCGCTCGATCGCGGCCGTCTTGAACAACGGATGGTGATCGTAGATGACCCGCGTGTTGATCGCCTCGAGTACCCGTGCGGGCTTGGCCATCACGTTCACGTTCACCCCCCGGTAGGCCCAGGCGGAGCTGTCGCGCGGGAACAAGGTGTTGGGCAGCGGCGGGAGCAGGAAACCCTGCGGGTCGCGGGTCTGCCACAGCAGGCTGTCGGTGGCGGGGTGCCCGAACTCCTCCATCGTGATCCCGCCGATGATCTGCTCGGTCAGCTCGGCGGGAGGCTGCGCGTCCAGGTGCCGGCGCAACTCCGGGGCGAGCGTCGGCCCGAACCGGTCGGGTGTACAGAGCCGATCGAGCACGAAGTCCCGCGCGGCCGGCAGCGCGAGGGTCTCGGCCAGCAGATCGGTGAAGTAGTGCACGACGACATCGTGGGAGCGCAGCACCTCCACGAACGCGTCGTGCTCGGCCCGCGCCTTGGCCGACCAGAGCACGTCGTCGAACAGCAGCTCCTCGCAGTTGTCCGGGGTGAGCCGGTCCAGCTCGATGCCGGGCCGGTGCACGATCACCTGCCGCAGCGTCCCGACCTCGGAGTGCACCCCCAGCCGCTGCGTCTCCACTGCCGGCGTTGCCTTGTCCGCCGCGACCGGCGCCGTGGCGCTCATGAGCGCACCGCCTTCGCGGCGTCGGCAGGCTGCGAGGATGCGACCAGACCCGCGGGTGAGTCCGGGACCTCGAGGTCCCACGGTGTGGGACTAGGGATGCCGTGGCGACGGTTGGAAGCCTTCATCCATACGTACAGCGGCACGCCGAGCAGGAACGCGATCGCACCGTAGAACGTCGCCTCGGCTCCGGTGCCGATGAGCGCCCAGAAGCTGAACGCGAGCCCCAGGACCGACACGATCAGGTCGCGGGCGAAGTGCGGCCAGGATGTCGGCCGGGTGCGGCTGACCAGCCAATAGATCTGCGCCGCGACGGAGAACAGGTACGGCACCACCGCGGTGAACACCGTGAGCAGCACGACCATCGTGAAGACTTGCTCGAAGCTGGTGTAGGCGAGGATGGTCAGCAGCGTCGCCAGGATCGTGGAGGCGAGGATCCCGACGATGGGCATCCCACGGTTCTCCCTCGCGAACAGTCTCGGGAACATGCCGTCCTTGGCTGCCGCGTGAGGCATCTCGCCGACGATGAAGGTCCAGCCGACCAGGCAGCCGAGTCCCGAGACGATGGCGACGACCGCGATGACCTGTCCGGCCCAGGTACCGGAGAAGATCGCGTTCGCGGCATCGCTGAACGGGGCGGTCGAGGTGCGCAGGTCGCTGTTGCTGACCGTGCCGAACACCGCCAGTGTGCCGAGGATGTACACGGCCGCGCAGGCGACGGTGCCGTAGACGGTGGCCCGAGGCACGTTCTTGTCCGGGTTGCGGACCCGGCCCGCGGCGACCGAGGCGGTCTCGATGCCGAGGAAGGAGAACAGCGCGACCGCGCCCGCGCCGGCCAGGGCGGTCCAGGCGTCGGTGCCGGAGGAGTTGAACGGGCCGAAGTTCTCGGGGTTCAGGAAGAAGAGCCCGATGACTGCGATCATGGCCAACGGCACGATCTTCAGGATCGTGAAGACGACCTGTGCGCCGCCCATGCTGCGCAACCCGAGCACGTTGATGATCACCGGGATCCACAGGCACGCGACGGCGATCACGATCGACCACAGCACGTTGTGGTCGGTGTTGATGAACACCTCCACATAGCCGGTGAGCGCGACGACGATCGCAGCGTTGCCGGCCCACGCGGTGAGCCAGTAGGACCATGCGTTGAGGAATCCGGCGAACTCACCGAAGGCATCGCGCGCATACAGGTACGGGCCGCCGGAGCCGGGGACCCGCTTGGTGAGCCAGCTGAACACGATCGCCAGGGCGAGCGCACCGATGGACACCAGGATGAACGCGACGATGCTGATCGGACCGAAAGAGGCCAGCGCAGCCGGCAGTCCGAAGACGCCAGTGCCGATGACCGATCCGACGACTAGGGCGGAAGCGGCTGGGAGCCCGAGCTGCTTGCCCTTCTGGGGGAGCGATGGAGTAGTCATGGCAGCCATCGTGGCCAGCTGCGTAACTGATGGTGAGGGTCGAAGGTCCTATCGTCTCGTCTCGTCTCGACTCGATACCCAATGCGGTCGTAGTGGCGCGGCACTCTGGTGGGTGAGTGCGCGTGCTGCAACCGCAGACCACAGCGAGGTTCGTCCACCTTGTGCTCGCCGGCGCCTGGCCGCAGGTGATCCCCGGCAACACTCGCGCTACGGGCGACACCGTGAACGGTGCGCTGCTCTCAGCGTCAGCGGGTGCCTCTGGTCGCGGCCCCGATGTCCGAGGCTTCGACCGGAGGCGTGAATCGCGGAGAGTCCGAATCCAAGAACGGCGTGATATCGATCGGCTCCGTTGGCGGTAGCTCGATGGCGGCCGGATCGATGATGATCGTCTCACCATGCCTTTGGGGTTGTGGGGTAGTCACGACGAACTCCTTCCTGTCCATCGGCATAGGGGTCGTGGGCAAGGCCGGACCCGTGTCGCCCATCCTCCATTTCCCGTGGGCGTGAGCTCAGGGTCAAAGGTCCCGCGAGTGCCCAGCAGCCTGTCCGCGGGTGCCGGCCCTGCCTGCGCGTGGGTAGCGAGGACGGCTGCTGTCCGGCGGTCGATTGAGAACGCGGAAACATCGCAGGACCTTGGACTCTCCTGGCCCATCCTGGTCTTCCTCGCCGGATTGACGATCTGCACCACGCTCGAATACGTCGCCGCTGCCGGTCTGGAGCGATTGTTCGGTTTGGTGCTGTGGGACTACCAGGACAAGCCGCTCAACGTGCACGGCCGCATCTGCCTGCAGTCCGCACTCATGTGGGGGCTGTTGTCGCTCCTCTTGATCTATGTCCTTGACCCGATGCTGGGTCGGATGATCTCCGCGATTCCGCGACCGGCCGGCGATATTGCGCTGGTCGTCCTGGTGCTGCTGACCGTGATTTCCACGCTGCTGACGGTCGCTTCCTTCTACCGACTCGGGCGCCGTGCTTCCGCGCCGGATCTGACGAGGGAGCCTGAAACGGTTGGGGCAGGAGAGCCCTGGGGCGATCGTCTGATCGGCCGCCTGGCACCGGACCCTGTTCTATTCAGGACCTTCTCGCACGCGAACCTCATCCTCCGCTACCAGGCCGCACGGGCATCATCCGGTGAGCACACCTGAGCTGCCATCCCGTCGGCGGTGCGGTCTCCGCACTGACGCTGCATCTGACCGTGCCCAGAACAGATGCTTGAGCAGCTCGGTCGCGATCAGATAGCCGGCTGTGATCGCCAGGATGAGCGTCAGGAGGTCGAGTGGGATCGGGACGAGTTCGAGCAAGTTGGCGAAGGGTGAGTACGGGATTGCCACCGCGAGGACAGCGACCGCAAGACTGGACAGGACGACCCAGCGGCCCGGTCTGCTGCGGAACATCGAACCCCGCGTTCGCAGGACGAAGAGGACGCCGACCTCGGTGAGGATGGAGCCGAGGAACCAGGCGCTGCGGAACTCCGGCGCCTCAGCGTGGAAACCCCAGCGCAGCACCGCGAAGGTGGCGAGGTCGAATACGGAGCTGAGGGCGCCGAAGACAAGCATGTAGTTGCGAATCAGGCGCACGTTCCAGGTCTGCGGGCGTCGCAGCTGCGGCTCGTCAACGGAGTCCGTCGCGATCGTGGTTGCCGGTAAGTCGGTGAGCAGATTGATCAGCAGGATCTGACCGGCCAGCAGCGGCAGGAAGGGCAGCACGATCGCGACGACCGCCATGCTGAGCATGTTGCCGAAGTTGGCGCTGGTGGTCATGAAGATGTACTTCATGGTGTTCGCGAACGTTCGGCGTCCCTGCCGCACGCCGTCGAGGATCACCTTGAGATCCTTGTCGAGGAGGACGATCGCGGCCGCCTGCTTGGCCACGGGCACCGCGGTGTCCACGGTGATCCCGACGTCCGCGGCGTGTAGGGGCGGCGAGTCGTTGATGCCGTCCCCGAGGTAGCCCACGACGTGCCCGGCCGCGCGAAAGGCCCGGACCACCCGTTCCTTCTGCACCGGGTTGAGCTCGGCGAACACCTGCACCGGCACGACCGCCGTGGCCAGCGCCGCGTCACCGATCGCGTCGACCTCCTCGCCCGTGTACACGCTGCTCACATCGAGACCGACCTGCTGGGCGATGTGGGCGGCGACCAGCCGGTTGTCGCCGGTGACCATCCGCACCGACACGCCGCTCGAGGCAAGCTCGGCCAGCGTCGCCGTCGCGTCGAGCTTGACCGGATCCGCGAAGGTGAGCAGCCCCACCAGTGTCATCCCGGCCTCGTCCTCCGGTGCGACGGTACGGCTGCCGAGGCTGCGGGTTGCGAGACCGAGAACGCGGAAGCCGGCTGCGCTCAGCGCGGCGAACCGCTCCTGGATGCCGGCTGCCGCCTCTGCCAGTGGCACATCGCCAGTGGCGGTTCGGGCGTGACTGCACACGTCGAGCACTGCATGGAGCGCGCCTTTGGTGATCAACTGCGCTCCGCCGCGAGCGTGCCGGGTGACCAGCACGCTCAGTCTCTTGCGGAGGAAGTCGTAGGGGAGCTCGCCCAGCGCGGTCGCGTCGGCGGGTAGGGGGTGCGCGGCCAGAATGGCAGCGTCGATGGGGTTCCTCCACCCCGTCTGCAAGCCGGCGTTGAGGCTGGCGAGCTCCACGACTTCCGCGCTCGAAGATCCATCGAGCGCGATCGCCTGATCCAGTTCGATCTCCCCGGCGGTCATGGTGCCGGTCTTGTCCGAGCACAGCACCGTCATCGAGCCGAAGTCCTCGATCGCGTCGAGGCGTCGGACGATGACGCGCTTGGACGCCATCATGCGGGCGCCCTGCGCGAGGCTGATGCTCACGATCGCCGGAAGCAGCTGCGGGGTCAGCCCAACCGCGAGGGCGAGAGAGAACAGGGCCGAGTCGATGAGGGTCCGCTGCAAGATCAGGTTGATGACGAAGATCGCGATCACGAACACGACCATCAGCCGGGTCAGCAGCAGGCCGAAAGAGGTCATTCCCCGCTCGAAGCCCGTCGGCGCGGGCCGAGTACCCAGGCGTGCGGAGATCGAGGCGATCTCGGTCATCCGGGCGGTGTGCACGACGAGGAGAGTGCCCGTGCCGCTGGCGACGTGCGTGCCCAGGAACACAGTGTTGGTGCGCGCATCCAGCCGACTGGTGGCAGGCACCGTGCCCGGCGTCTTGTCGATCGGGAAGGTCTCACCCGTCAGGGCCGACTCGTCGACCGTGAGTCCAGTCGAGCTGACCACGCGGCAGTCGCCCGGAATCAGGTATCCCCGACACCCATGCTGCAAAGCAGTCCGTTGTCCCCAGTGAGCCGTTGCTCATCGCCGACCTCATCGCGCCCCACTCAGGAGAGTTGGGCGTCTCGGCTGAAGTGCAGGGTGTGCTCGACGGGATCCTTGAAGAGCTTCGCGCTAACGTACTGACGGATGCCTCGGCGCGAAACGTTCAATCGCGCAGTGCGCTCGCGTCGATTTCGCTGCCGCTCACCTTGCAGGGGCTTCTCAATGCTGAAGTCGGGCTCGCGCTGGAGCTGATGTTCGGCGCGTTGCCACCGGAACGATGGGCTGCGGTGCCAGCGGTCAGCTACGCCGTCGCGCCCGATCTCACACGGGCTCCTGTCGGTGGGCTGCTGTAGCAGCGAACCGTCGAGTTAGCGCGCTGTTCGCGTGCGCAGAAGCGGGCATCTACGCTGTCCGAAAACCTGTCCGTTTACTCCCCGTAGCCGTCCGTAAACGTCCAGAGATAGACTGAGCCCCAGACGGCGATTGCCGCCTGGGGCTCAGCAAATAGCTGGGCTCAGAGACCGGAAGTGTGGCTCTGAGGGCCTCCCGGAATCAGACCCCGAAGTAGAGCTCGAACTCGAACGGGTGCGGGCGCTGAGCCAGCGGCTTCAGCTCCTTCTCGCGCTTGTAGTCGATCCAGGTGTCGATGAGCTCCTGCGTGAACACGCCGCCCTCGAGGAGGAAGTCGTGGTCAGCCTCAAGTGCCTGGAGGCACTCTTCGAGCGAACCCGGAACCTGTGGGATGAGCTTGGCTTCTTCGGCCGGGAGCTCGTAGAGGTCCTTGTCGACCGGCTCGTGCGGTTCGATGCGGTTCTTGATGCCGTCGAGGCCAGCCATGAGCTGGGCAGCGAATGCGAGGTATGGGTTGCTCGCGGCATCCGGTGCGCGGAACTCGATGCGCTTTGCCTTCGGGTTGGTGCCCGTGATCGGGATGCGGATCGCAGCCGAGCGGTTACCAGCCGAGTAGACCAGGTTGACCGGAGCTTCGAAGCCCGGAACCAGGCGGTGGAACGAGTTCACCGTCGGGTTCGTGAAGGCGAGGATCGCCGGAGCGTGCTTCAGGATGCCACCGATGTACCAGCGAGCGATGTCCGACAGGCCGCCGTAGCCAGCCTCGTCGTAGAACAGCGGCTTGCCGGCGTTCCACAGCGACTGGTGGGTGTGCATACCCGAACCGTTGTCACCGAAGAGTGGCTTCGGCATGAACGTGGCGGTCTTGCCCCACTCGAATGCCGTGTTCTTGACGATGTACTTGAACTTCAGAATGTCATCAGCCGCGTGCACCATGGTGTCGAAGCGGTAGTTGATCTCACCCTGACCGGCGGTGCCGACCTCGTGGTGCGAACGCTCGAGGATCAGACCTGCGTCGATGAGCTTAAGGCAGATGTCGTCGCGGAGGTCAGCGTGCTGGTCAACCGGCGACACCGGGAAGTAGCCGCCCTTGTACGGGGTCTTGTTGGCGAGGTTGCCGCCCTCTTCGACACGGCCCGAGTTCCAGGCACCTTCGCTCGAGTCAACCGAGTAGAAGCTGGAACGCTGGTTCACTTCGTAGCGAACGTCGTCGAAGATGTAGAACTCGGCTTCGGGGGCGAAGTACGCAGTGTCGGCGATGCCGGTCGATGCGAGGTACTTCTCAGCCTTCTTGGCAACCTGGCGCGGGTCCTTCGAGTAGATCTCACCGTTGCGCGGGTTGTAGATGTCAAACACCATGATGAGCGTGCGCTCAGCGCGGAACGGGTCAACGTAGCAGGTGGTCACATCTGGGATGAGCTGCATGTCGGACTCGTGGATGTTCGCGAAGCCACGGATCGACGAACCGTCGAACAGCTGACCCACGGTGAAGAACTCTTCGTCGACCGTCGCGGCCGGGATGTTGAAGTGCTGCTGCACACCCGGAAGGTCAGTGAATCGGATGTCGAGGAACTTGACGTCGGTGTCCTTGATGAACTTCAGGACTTCGGACGAATCTTTGAACATTGGCGAGTGCTCCAGATAAGAGAAGTGGGTGTCCGCGGGACGCCTGTCGAGGGACGCTCCGAGGCTACGAGAGCGGCATTTCTCGACGGTGACGCAATTGTTTCGCGGGTGTTACGCGCGGCCATCCGTAGACTGGGCAGGTGCCCGAACCCAAGCGTAATACGTTCGGCGACCTCGCGCCGAGCACCTTTCCCGGCGAGCGACTCGGTCTGCCAATGGTCGGCAGTGGCTCCGTTGCGCGGGTCGGTCGCCGTCTTGCGGCGATCTTCATCGACTGGGGGCTGGCGCTCCTGATCGGCCTGCTGTTCGCCTCGTACGGGTCATCCGCCTACTCGATGATCACCCTCGGAATTTGGGCGCTCATGCAGATCGTGATGATCCCGACGATCGGCGGCAGCATCGGGCATCGCCTCTGCGGAATGTACCTGGTGCCGCTCGCCGGGGGCTGGATCGGACTCTGGCGCCCGATTGTGCGCACAGTGATCCTCGGCATCGTCATCCCGGCACTCGTCTGGGACTCAGATCAGCGTGGGTTTCACGACAAGGTCGCTGGAACGGTGTTGATCCGCGCCTAGTTAGCGCATGCGCGGACGCTGCGCGCGCGCCTTCATGGGGTCGATGCCCTTCGGCACCGGCAGGCCCGTTTTGAGCGAAGCGAGGCGGTTCGACACGGCGAGCACTTCTTGCTTCGTCAACGTCTTCTTCAGCTTGCGAAGCGCGGTGGGCAACTTGTGCAGTTCGACCGCGCCGTCACCTTCGCCCACCTGCAACAGCGTGATCGCGACGTTCGGAATGACCTTGGAGACCTTGCGCTGCTCATCTTCCAACATGCGCTGCGTGCGCGCGACCGGCCCTTCGCCAACAAGCACGACACCGCCGCGCCCGATCGCGCGATAGACAGCGTCCTGGGTCTTGCCATTGATCTGAATTGGCATTTCCGCGCCGATCCAGCCGCCGCGAAGGCCACTCTTGAGCACCGCGCCGACAGCACCTGGCTGGCCCTCAATCTGGGCGTACGCCGCACGCTCCGCGCGACGACCAAGGATGATCATCGCGACCAAGAGGCCACCGAGCACGCCGACGATGATCCACAAAATCAACGTCACGACGTTGCCCGGAATCAGCAGTCCAACGACCACGCTCACCAAAACGGGGAGCAAGAAACCCGCGATGATCCACCACTGCGCGGCGCTGTCGACGCGCCGAGTCATCTGGAAGACCTGCCACATCTGCTTGATGCGACCGGGTTCTTTAACCTTCGTTTCCTTGGGGGTGCGTGCCATAGGTCAAGACTACCGGGGCGTCAGCACCCGTCTGGCACGGATGTCTCGGGCTATCCGACCGCTTGCGCGAAGCCGAGCGACTTGTCCGCCAAGTGTTGCAGGTGCTCAGGAATTTCCTGGCCGCGTGCCTGCATCGACTGTGCCCAGAGTCGGCCAGCACGGTACGACGAGCGCACCAACGGCCCAGAGAGCACCCCGAGGAATCCGATCTCTTCCGCCTCTTCTTTGAGTTCGATGAACTCTTCCGGGCGCACCCACCGGTCGATCGGGTGGTGGCGCGGGCTTGGGCGCAGGTACTGCGTGATCGTGATGATGTCGGTGCCTGCGTCGTGCAGATCGCGCAACGCCTGGCTCACCTCTGACCGTTCCTCGCCCATGCCGAGAATCAGGTTCGACTTCGTGATCAGACCGGCGTTGCGACCCTGAGTGATCACATCAAGCGACCGGTCGTAGCGGAATGCCGGACGAATCCGTTTGAAGATGCGCGGCACGGTTTCGACGTTGTGCGCGAACACCTCTGGCTGCGCGCTGAACACCTCACCGAGCAGATCTGGGTTGCCCGAGAAATCCGGAACCAGAATCTCGACGCCAGTGCCGGGCGACTGCTCGTGAATCTGTCGAATGGTCTCGGCGTAGAGCCACGCACCCTCATCTGGCAGATCGTCGCGTGCGACACCCGTCACAGTCGAGTAGCGAAGCTGCATTCGCACGACCGACTCGGCCACACGACGCGGCTCATCTTTGTCGTAGTCGGCAGGCTTGCCGGTGTCGATCTGGCAGAAGTCGCACCGACGGGTGCACTGCGAGCCGCCGATCAAAAAGGTTGCCTCGCGGTCCTCCCAGCACTCGTAGATGTTCGGGCAGCCGGCCTCCTGGCAGACAGTGTGCAGCTCTTCAGACTTCACCAGACTGTGTAAGGCACGGTACTCCGGGCCCATCTTGGCCCGGGTCTTGATCCACTCGGGCTTTCTCTCAATCGGGGTTTCGGCGTTCCGAACCTCGAGGCGGAGCATCCGCCGTCCTTCGGGTTCTGCACTCATGCGTTCGCTCCAACTGCGAGGTTCTGGATGGCTCGACTCACCGATTCGGCGACCGCCACTGGCGTAACTGTGCGACCGAGTTCGATCGACATGGTGGTGACGCCCGCGTCGCGAATGCCACAGGCGATGATCTTGTCGTAGGCGGCGAGGGAGTTGCTGCAATTCAGTGCGAAGCCGTGCATCGTGACGCCCTCGGCGACGCGGATCCCGATCGCGGCGATCTTGCGTTCGCCACGCTCATCGACGATCCAGACACCAGAACGACCTTCGACGCGTTGCGAAGTGATGCCGTGTTCGGCCAACACGTCGATGAGCACGCTCTCAAGTTGGCGCACGTACCCAACCACGTCGATTGGTGCCGCGAGCCGAATGATTGGGTAGCCAACGAGTTGCCCCGGCCCGTGCCAGGTGATCTTGCCGCCACGGTCAACGTCGATCACCGGAGTGTCATCGACGGGCCGTTCGTCGGCCTCGGTGCGCTTGCCGGCGGTAAACACGGACTCATGCTCAAGAAGGAGCACGGTGTCGCCCTGTAGCTTGTCAGCGACCGCGCGGTGGGTCTCGCGCTGAATTGAGAGTCCTTCGAGGTAGGGGACCAGAGTGGTGCCCAGCCCGAGGGACGTGATTTCGAGCATGGGGTTCAGTCTACCGGCGCTCAATCGGGGTGGCGGCCAATGGTGTAAATGCAACCAATTGTGCTGGGCGAGTCAGAAGCTCTCCTCCACAAGGTTCTGGCGGGTGCGCTGATACGACGGTCCTTGTACAGCGCACCGGCGGTTGGGGTCGGTCGCGCGACCATCTTCGCGTGGAACTCGTGTCGAATAGCGCAGCTCAACCCGCCCGGGTGGCCGGGTACCGCGTCTTGCGCCAGTTGGGGAATGGCGATCGGGCCCAGGTGTTGCTTGCTACGGCCGACGGTGATTCGGATGCCCCGACCTGCGCACTCCGGGTGTACCCGCCCGATGCTGACGAGGGCGCGTTGACTCGAGAGATCGAGGCCATGTCCGACGCGCGGTGCCGGGCAATCCCAGCGATGCTCGACCTCGCGACGCTCGAGGATGGCACGATTTGTTTGGCGGTAGAGCGACTGGACGGGCCCCCACTGGCGCAGGTGCTGCAGGCGCATCCCCGGTCGCTGGGCGAGGCCGTGACCATCCTGGCGCCGATTGCAGCGGCCATGGCTGAACTTGCCGAGGTCGGGTTCACGCACACCCGACTTGGCGTTGCCGACGTTCGACTCGATGCCTCTGGGCGCCCGCGCCTCATTGGGTTGGGAGCGTTAGAGATCCTCCTGGCGAGCGGCCCGCGCCGCGTCGAGGCGCGTCGGAGCGCCCACGGAGCGTTCGCCGCGCTCATCGACCAGGTTGCAACCTGCGTCGGGCAGCCTGCCCAGTTGAGCGAGCTCGCCAACTGGATTCGTGACCGGGCCGACGAACGACCGTATTCGCTCACTGAGGAGGAAATTGAACGCCGGCTCTTTGGGCTCGCTGCGTCTAGGCCGATTCGCCTCGATGTGGCGGCGGAGTCGCTCGAACTTCGGGGACGAGTTGGGGCGGCGGCGCCACTTGATGCCGTGCATACGCACCGCGACGTCGACACGGTGGGCCTGTGGGCGCGACTCGCGAGAGCATTACCCTTCCGCGCCGGGTCAAGTGGCGGACGCCCGTCGTTAGTTGGGGTCCGCGGCGCGATCCGTCAGTTTGTCGACGCTCGTCGTCGACCGCTCATCGTCGGCGCGATTGCAGGCGGACTATTGCTGGTACTGCTGCTGATTGCGTTGCCGCCAAATGCGGCACGGGATCGCTCCGCTGTCGCCGCGCTTGCTGGCACGCACGACCGCAGCCCGACAGCCGCTACAGCAACACACGACACCTACCCCGACGCACACAACCCGTCGGAGAGTGGCCAGGCGGCGGCGGCGCCAACGACTGGCGCCGTGGATGGCGGGGACGTTGTCGTCGCAGCCACAGAACTCCTCACGCGGCGCGCGGAGTGTTTCGCGGTGCTCGATCCCAACTGCGTGCGCCAGTATGCCCAACCCGGCTCGGCAGCTGAGACGGACGATCGACGTTTGATTCAGCGCTTGCGCGACGGCGAGCAGGTGTCAGACGACATTGGCACCGGAGCAACGACCTTGGTGAGCGACATGGGCGGCGCCTGCCTGCTGAACGTTGAGCGCCCCGGACGAGAACCGGCCTCGCTCCTCGTGGTGAGGAGCGAGGCCGGATGGCTCATACGCGAGGTGTTCGACTAGATGCCGAGGCTGCCTTCGAAGTTGCCAGCCTCGAGGCGTGCCTTGATATCACCGAGGAAGCGCGCAGCGTCTGCACCGTCGATGTGGCGGTGGTCGTACGAGAGAGCCAGGTAGACCATCGAGCGAATCGCGATGGCGTCCGTGCCACCTTGCGAGATGACCGCCGGCCGCTTCACGACGACACCGGTGCCGAGAATCGCGCTCTGCGGAAGGAACACCACAGGAGTGTCAAACAGCGCACCGCGCGAGCCGGTGTTGGTGAGGGTGAAGGTACCGCCCGCAAGCTCATCTGGCTTCAGCTGGTTGTTGCGGGTGCGGGCAGCAAGATCGGCGATCTGGGCGGCGAAGCCCGCGATGTCGAGCGCCGATGCATCGCGAATGACCGGGGTGAGGAGGCCACGTTCCGTGTCAACCGCGATTGCCAGGTTCTCCTGCGCCGGGTAAACGATCGTGTCACCGTCAACGGTCGAGTTAATGATCGGCGATGCCTGCAGTGCTTCGACCGCTGCAAGCGCGAAGAACGGCATGAACGAGAGTTTGTTGCCCGTCTTAGCCAAGAAGGCGTCCTTGACGCGGTCGCGCAAGGCGGCCACGGCCGTGACATCCACCTCGACGACCGACGTCAGCTGGGCCGTGCCCTGCATTGACGCGACGGCTCGCTCAGCCACAACCTTGCGCAGACGCGACATCGGCTGGCTCGTGCCGCGAAGCGGCGAGACCGTCACCCCGACAGCAGCAGCTGCAGCCGGTGCGCCTGGCGCCTGAGCGTCGAGAATGTCTTGCTTGCGGATGCGTCCGCCAACGCCCGTTCCGGTGACCGACTGGAGGTCAACGCCGTGGTCGTTCGCGAGCTTGCGCACAATCGGGGTGACGTAGCCTGACGCCGCGTGGAATCCGGTGGTTGCTGCTGGTGCAGCCGGGGCAGCGGGTGCCGGAGTCGCTGGCGCAGGCGCAGCAACCGGTGCAGCCACAGCGGGGGCTGGGGCAGCCACTGGCTCTGGGGCAACGACTGGGGCAGGAGCCGGGGGAGCCGCAACCGGTGCAGGCGCAAGCAACTGCTCGAACGTCGGCTGGGCCGGGACGGGTGCAGCTTCGACAACTGGTGCCGGTGCCGGTACCGGAGCCGCTTCTGCGACTGGAGCCGCGGCAGCCGGTGCGGCAGCGCCGCTCCCGTCACCGATCGTCACCAGCGCGGTGCCGACGGCAACAGTCTCATCTTCCTTCACCAGGATGGCTTCGATCACGCCGGACACTGGCGATGGGATCTCGGTGTCCACCTTGTCGGTGGAAACCTCGAGCAGTGGCTCATCGACCTCGACGCGGTCGCCCACGTTCTTCAGCCAGCGAGTCACCGTGCCCTCTGTGACACTTTCGCCAAGTGCCGGCAGGTAGACGGATTCGCTCATTGGTGTGTCTCCTTCACAACGTGAACGTAACTAAGTATTCCAGTGGGGCGCGAAATTAGATCGCGTGCAGTGGCTTGTTTGCGAGCTTCAGCAGTGCTTCGCCGAAAGCCTCGTGCTGAGTCGGGTGCGCGTGAATGAACGGCGCGATGTCCTCGGGGTAGGCCTCCCAGTTGACCGCAAGCTGTGCTTCACCGATGAGCTCGCCGACGCGACCGCCGATCATGTGCACGCCGATCACTGGGCCGTCGTTCACCCGAACGACCTTGATCGATCCCGAGGTGCCGAGGATGCTGCTCTTCCCGTTGCCGGCGAGGTTGTACTCGAAGCTCGACACCTGGTCGGCGCCGTACTTTTCGGCGGCCTTCGCCTCCGAAAGTCCGATCGAGGCGATCTCTGGTTCGCAGTACGTGATCTTCGGGATGTTGACGTCTTCCACCACGATTGGGTTCAGGCCAGCGATCTCTTCGGCGACGAAGATGCCGTGCTGGTACCCGCGGTGGGCAAGCTGCAGCCCTGGCACGATGTCGCCGACGGCCCACACCCCGGGCACATTCGTTTGCAGACGCTCGTTGGTGAGCACGAAGCCACGGTCCATGGCGATGCCGACCTGCTCGAAGCCAAGGTTCTGAGTGGATGGCCCGCGGCCAACCGCGACGAGCAGCAGGTCTGCGGACACCGTGGCGCCGTTCTCGAGCGTGACGACGACTCCGTTGGCATCTTGGGTCACGCTCTGGAAGCGAATTCCAAGCGAGAACTCAATGCCGCGCTTCTTGAACGCACGCTCGAGTTGCTTCGAGATGGACTCTTCTTCGTTCGGGGCAAGGTGCGGAAGCGCCTCGATGATCGTGACTTCAGCACCGAACGACCGCCACACGCTCGCAAATTCAACGCCGATCACGCCGCCGCCGAGTACCGCGACGCGGTTCGGCACGAAGTCGAGCTCAAGTGCCTGCTCGCTGGTGATGACCCGGCCGCCGATTTCGAGGCCCGGTAGCGAACGCGAGTAGGAACCGGTCGCGAGCACCACGTTCTTGCCAACGAGTACCTGGTCGCCGACCTGCACCTGGTTCGGGGCGATGAGCTTACCCTCGCCCTCGACGACGGTGATGCCGCGAGCCTTCAGCAGGCCCTGCAGGCCCTTCCACTTGCTCGAGATGATGCCTTCGCGGTACGCGTTGACGGCCGGCATGTCGACACCGTCGAAGGTGGCCCTGACCCCATATTTCGCGGCTTCCTTTGACACTTCGGCGACCTCCGCGGAGTGGAGGAGCGCCTTCGTCGGGATGCATCCACGGTGGAGGCAGGTGCCTCCGAGCTTGTCCTTTTCGACCACGACTGCGGTCATGCCGAGCTCGACGGCGCGGATCGCCGCGGCATAGCCCGCGCTTCCGCCGCCAAGAACGACGAGGTCAAACTGCTGCTCGGACAAGTGGTACTCCCTCGCGTGTTCACGAATGTGGCTGCCGTTGCCGGATTCGGCGCAGGGCATCAGTGGTGGCGGAACCGCCCCCAAAACCCTACTACTTCGTGCCCAGCGCGCGGACGACCTCGAGGAGTGTCAGCACACCGTATCCGGTTGGCCCCGTTCCCGTGTAACCCCAGGCCGACCCGGTGTTGTCAGCAGGGCCCGCAATGTCGAGGTGCGCCCACTCGATGCCCGAACCATCCGTGTGCTTGCCGATGAACTGTTGGAGAAACACGCCGGCGACCAGCATTCCCGGCACAACGGTGCCGATTTTGGCGTTCACGCAGTCAGCGATCGACGACTTGAGCAATGGTTTCAGGTGTGTGGGCAGTGGCATCGGCCAGAGCGCCTCGCCAGCCGCATCCGCCGCTCGTTGCACTGCGTGCACGGCCGCATCGGTGCCCATGAGGCCCGCGATGCGGCCGCCGAGGGCGCTCACCTGGGCGCCGGTCAACGTTGCAATATCGATCAGGATGTCGGGCTGTTCGGCGCTTGCGGCGTCGAGTCCGTCGCCGAGCACGAGCCGCCCCTCGGCATCGGTGTTCGTGATCTCGACGGTCGTGCCGTTGTGCATTCGGATGACATCACCCGGCCGGGTTGCCGTGCCCGACGGCATATTTTCGGCGAGGCAAAGCCAGCCGGTGACCTTGACCGGGAGTCCGATCTCGGCAGCGGCGCAGACCGTCGCGAGCACAGTGGCCGCACCCGACATGTCGTTCTTCATATTCGGCATGGAGTTGGCGGGCTTCAGACTCAGGCCGCCCGAATCAAAGGTGATGCCCTTCCCAACGAGCGCAACGTGACGTTCGGCGTCAGCCGGCGCCCATTCAACGCGCACCAGGCGGGGGAGCCGCGCAGAGCCCTGGCCCACGGCGAGGATCCCGCCAAACCCGTCAGCAGCCAACGTTTGCTCATCCCACACGCGCACCGTAAGCCCAAGTGATTCGGCACGTTCGACTGCGATCTCGGCGAACCGAGCGGGGTAGAGCTCAGATGGTGAGGTGGTCGCGAGCGATTTTGAGAAGGCAACTGCTGCAGCCTCGGCGCGAACGGCATCGAGTTCGATGTCGGCGATCGGCACCGACGTGTGGACGGAGATCGCCTCGATGGCCGCGCCAGATGGCTGGCGATACGTGGTGAACCGGTACGCGCCAAGCGCGGCACCGAGCGCCATGGCCCGCACTTCGGTCGGGTCATCCGAACCTGCGATGGCGACCTGCGCAACGTCTGAGAGCGACCGCACCGCCGCGCCAATCGCGCGACACAGATCGTGAGCGGACGGCTCGGCGCCGGTACCAACCGCCACTACGACGGGAGCATCGGTCGCCGGCGCGAGTTTGGTGATCTCCTCGGCTGCGGCCTTCGAGCCGAGCTTGGCCAGCGCGGCAGTCACCCACTCGAATCCGTCCGCGCACACGACCAATCCGTCGTCGGTCGGGGTGACGGCCAGTACCACCACGTCTGCCTCGCTGGATGATGCCGATGAGGAAATAATCACAAGTTCTGGCAAGTTCATGCCCCGATGCTATGGCGTTCGCTCACGGCGTTCATTGAGGCCGCGCGCGGAGGTCGCGACCCGGCTGGGCTGCCCATACCGTCGGTAGGCTGGAACCATGCGCGATCCGCGATCCTTGTATGAGTTGAGCGAAGTACCGGTGCCAGCCGGGCTGCCGCTCGTCATTGGGTTGACCGGCTTTGCTGACGCCGGATCGGTCGTGGCGCAAACCGTTGACTACGTGCGCGGACACCTTGCCCCCACTCTGGTCGCGGCATTCGACGTCGACGAGTTGCTCGACTACCGGTCGCGTCGTCCGGTGATCCGGTTTGAGAAGGATCGTGTCACCGAGCTTCGTCAGCCGCGCCTCGAACTTGAGCTGCTCACCGACGATCTCGGACGCCAGCTGCTGCTACTGAGCGGGTTCGAGCCAGACCTGCAATGGCGTCGATTCGCAGCCGCTGTCATGGACCTCATCGCTCGATTCGAGATTGGCATTGTCACCTGGATCAATTCGATCCCGATGCCAGTTCCGCATACGCGACCGGTCGGGATCACCGTGAGCGGAAGCCGTGCCGACCTGATTGACGCGATGTCGGTTTGGCAGCCCACGACCGAAGCGCCCGCGACCGCCGTCAACCTGATCGACCTGCAGCTGCAAGGGCTCGCACACGAAACCGCCGGATTCGTCGTGCTGGTGCCGCACTACTTGGCGGATTCCGATTACCCAGTCGCCGCGCTCGCGGCGCTGGACGCCATCAGCGCCGCGACCGGGCGGGTGTTCCCAACCGACGAACTGCGCGAGCGCGGCCGCGAGTTCTTGACCAAGGTGAACGAGCAGGTCGCAGAGAATGTCGACCTCGCGAGTTTGCTCTCAACTCTGGAACAGCGCCACGACGCCTACATGGAAGACACGACGGTGAAGTCGCTGCTCACCGACACCGAGGGGCAACTGCCATCCGCCGACGAACTTGCCGATGAACTTGAGCGATACCTCCAAAATCGGCCGCGCAAGGGTAGCCAACCGGGGGAGTAGCCGGGCGGAATCGCGGTGAGGTGGAGGCCGCGGTGGGGACAACACGCCGGTTGCATCCGTGGGGAACGACCGAATTTTTGAGCGGCGTGGCTATAATGGGGACCGGACCCGTTGTCGTCTCGGATGAAGCACCCGACTTGACAAGGGTCTTCGTAGTGTCATTTTTCCTGGTCCCCGGGAAGTCCCATGTGGCACGCCGCGTCAGGAAGGTGCACATGGCTGCAAAATCGACCTCAACTTCACCGGATGACGCAACCGAAGCGGTGAGCACCCCCGCGAAGGCCGCGCCGAAGCGCGCCTCGCGTGCCAAGGCAGCAGCCCCCGCCGCTGGTGAAACGGTGGCGGCGCCTGCCGCAAAGCGGGCCTCGCGTGCGAAGGCGGCGGCCCCGAAGTCGACCGTGGGTGACGTCGAGCCGCAGGTCGACGACGATGCGCTCGAAGCCGAGGCGTTGGACGAAGTCGAGCTCCCGGTCGTGGTGGTTGACGCCGAGGCGGTCGACACCGACGAGGTCGCCGCTGACGCTGACGCGGACGATGAAGAGGCCCCAGAGATCCAGGAGCACCCTGAGGGTGCATTGGTATTGCGTGCCACCGATGACGATGACGAGATGCCGGTGTACTCGTCGACTATTACGGGTGCCACGGCCGACCCGGTCAAGGACTACCTGAAGCAGATCGGAAAGGTCGCGCTGCTGAACGCGGCCGAAGAGGTCGAGCTCGCGATGCGTATCGAGGCGGGTTTGTTCGCCGAAGAGAAGCTGTCGCACATGAGCGACTCGGAGAAGCGCAATAAGTTGGGTCGCGAACTGCAGTGGGTCGCGAAAGACGGCCAGCGAGCGAAGGCTCACCTGCTCGGCGCGAACCTCCGACTGGTGGTGTCGCTTGCAAAGCGTTACACCGGTCGCGGCATGCAGTTCCTCGACTTGATCCAGGAAGGCAACCTGGGTCTGATTCGCGCGGTTGAGAAGTTCGACTACACCAAGGGCTTCAAGTTCTCGACGTACGCCACCTGGTGGATCCGTCAGGCAATCACGCGCGCGATGGCTGACCAAGCCCGAACCATCCGTATTCCGGTGCACATGGTCGAAGTCATTAACAAGCTTGCCCGGGTGCAGCGCCAGATGCTTCAGGATCTCGGTCGCGAACCAACGCCGGAAGAGCTCAGCCGCGAACTCGACATGACTCCCGAGAAGGTTGTCGAGGTTCAGAAGTATGGGCGCGAGCCGATCTCGTTGCACACGCCACTCGGTGAAGACGGCGACAGCGAGTTCGGTGACCTCATCGAGGACACCGAGGCGGTCGTGCCAGCTGACGCGGTCGGCTTCACGATGCTTCAGAAGCAACTCGAGTCGCTGCTTGACTCGTTGTCGGAGCGTGAGGCCGGCGTCATCCGGATGCGGTTTGGACTTGGTGACGGGATGCCGAAGACGCTCGACCAGATCGGTGACACGTTCGGCGTTACTCGTGAGCGTATCCGCCAGATCGAATCGAAGACCATGGCCAAGCTGCGCCACCCGTCGCGTTCGCAGCAGCTTCGCGACTACCTCGAGTAGCCGGTGTTGATCCACACCCCCGCGATCCTGCTCGGCCGACTTGCGCGGATTGCCGCGCGCATTCGCAAGCCGGGTGGAGGATCGGCGGTGCCCGGACTCGTCGTCAACAAGCTGGCGCCGGGCTACCTGGTGAGCACGTTGAACTCGTTTCCGGGCGGATTGGTGATTGTATCCGGGTCAAGCGGCAAATCCACTACGACCAAGATGATGGTGACGATTCTCCAGGCACATGGCAAGCGGGTGTTTACGAATCCCTCAACGGCAAACATCGCGCAGGGCCTCACCTCGGCACTGATCGAGCGGGCATCTCTGACGGGCCGAATTGACGCGGACATTGCGGTGCTTGAAATGGATGAGGGGCACGGAGCGCGGATTGCCCCGCAGCTCAGCCCGGGGGTCGTCGTGCTGACGAATGTGATGACCGATCAAATCGACCGGTTCCACGACTCGGAGCGGGTACTCGAGTACCTTGCGAAAATCGCGACACGTTCGACCGGCACAGTGGTGCTGAATCACGATGACGCGATGGTCACCGGATTGCGCGAACGGGTGCACGCGGCGGTTGCGGACTTCGGTGTTTCCGCGGAAGTGCTTGCGGCACAGCCACGTGGTCTCGGGTATGCCCAGACCAACCCCACGCGGGTGAGCACTGGCACGATCGTGACCGGTATCACGGGTCGGCGAGCGTCGGTGAACCATCAGGGCCAAATCCTCGAATTTCAAATCCCCGCTCGCGGCGCACATTATGCGGTGGATGCGGCAGCCGCCATTGCTGGGGCTGCCGCTGTCTTGGGTGCGGAATTCAGCCCGACGGTTACCGTCGACGCGTTGTCCGCAATGAAGCCGGTCTTCGGGCGAGGCGAGGTCGTTGAGGTGGCCGGGCAAGCGGTGGAGTTTGTTTTGGTACAGAATCCGGCGAGCTTTCAACTGAATATCGATGCGCTCGACCCGGGTCTGGACTGTGTGCTCTTCGCAATGGGCTCCGATGTGCGCGACCCGGGATACTTCTGGCCGGTCGATGCACGACGCCTCGAGCGGGTCCGTCTCGTCACCGGCTCGAAAGCACATGAATTTGCGCTGCAACTGGCGTACCAGGGCGTTTCCATCGACGAAGTCCAGCCTGACATCGGCACTGCGATCGATGCGTTCCTTGCACTTCCCGCGCCCACCGTCGGCGTGAAGACGCTCGTCGTTACGGCCGATCCAATGCGTAGGATTCGACATCAACTGGGGCTGACCGAATGAGCACCATCCTCCAACTCTTTCCGGCGGAACTCGACGTCAACGGTGACGCCCAGAATGCCCTTGTGCTCGCGCAGCGTGCACGGTGGGCCGGGATTTCGGCCGAGGTCGCGCCCATCGCGGTAGGCGACGACCTACCGTTGAGTGCTCCCGCGCTCGTAGTGATCGGTTCCGGGGTAGATGCGACGAACGAACAGGTTCGTGAGGCACTGACGAGATTTCGTGGGCTGCTCTCATCGTGGGCCGAGGTGGGGGTTCCGATGCTGGCCGTCGGTACCGGTCTTGAGGCGCTCGGTGAGGACGGCATTGCACTGGTACCGGGGAAAGCGGTGCCATTGGAGACTCGGGCGGTCGGCGACCTGCTGGTCGACAGCGAATACGGTCAACTCGTCGGCTTTGAGAACCATGCACGTGGATTTGAACTCCGCGAGGGTGTGCCAGCGCTCGGAACCGTGTTGAGCGGCGTGGGCAACGGTAACGCCCGCGAGGGCGTTCGATTCGGCTCGATTTGGGGCACACATCTGCATGGTCCGGTTCTTGCCAAGAATCCCGCCTTCGCCGACGCGCTTCTGAGTGCGGCGTTCCCGGCGCAGTACAGCGCCAAGTCACCCGAAGTGAAGTGGGTTGATTCGATCGCCGCAGCCGCGCGAGCGGTCGCGCGTGCTTCGATCAAGATCGGATAGTCGCGCTACTTCAGTTCGGCAAGGCGGGCCGACTCGTCATGCCATGCGCTGGCGACGGTCGCAAGCTTCTCCTGGTGCTTGCGGCCGTGGTGGGCGCAAAACAGCAGTTCGCTCTCGCCAATGCTCACCCGAATGTAGGCCTGGGCGCCGCACGCGTCACACCGGTCGAGTGCGGTCAACTCGTACTCTGCAACGGTTGGTTCGGTCAACTCGACGGTGGTCATGGTGGCACCCCTCTGGGTAATTCGTGGGTTTGAGGTGCCTCCATGAAACCACGCGAATCTGGGAAATTCGGCTGCATGGCGGCGAGTTTCGCTGACAGCGCAGTGGCACCCCGGCAGTGTCGGGTGCCCGAACTAGGCTTCGATCGTGAGCAGTGAATATTCCGCCAGGCATCTCTCGGTTCTTGAGGGACTCGAAGCGGTTCGGAAGCGCCCGGGCATGTACATCGGTTCGACCGATGAGCGTGGTCTGATGCACTGTCTCTGGGAGATCATCGACAACTCGGTTGATGAGGCCCTGGCGGGGCACGGTTCGGAAATCCAAGTCACGCTCCACGCCGACGGCAGCATCGAGGTGCAAGACAAGGCGCGCGGCATCCCGGTTGATGTCGAACCGAAGACCGGGCTCAGCGGCGTCGAAGTTGTGTTCACGAAACTGCACGCCGGCGGTAAATTCGGCAGTGGCTCGTATGCAGCATCCGGTGGGTTGCACGGTGTTGGCGCGTCAGTGGTGAACGCGCTCTCAGAACGGCTCGACGTTGAGGTCGACCGCGACGGGAAGACCTGGGCGATGTCGTTCCACCGTGGCGAACCGGGCCGCTTCGCCGACATGACGGGGCCATCGCCAACCTCGCCGTTTACGCCGTTCGAAGATGCCAGTGAGCTGCGCGTCGTAGGCAAGGTCGCGAAGGGCGTGACCGGCACGCGGGTGCGGTACTGGGTCGATCCGCAGATCTTCCCTCGAACCGCCCATTTTCAGCCCGATGAACTCATCGGGCGCGCCCGGCAGACGGCGTTTCTGGTGCCTGGGCTCGCGCTCACGATTCGCGATGATCGCAGCGAGACGCCAACCGTTCAGAAATTCCACTTCGATGGCGGCATCTCCGAGTTCGCGGAACACCTCGCGAACGATGCCGCGGTGACGGATGTGTGGCGGCTGGTCGGTTCCGGCACGTTCACTGAAACCGTCCCGATGCTCAGTGACCACGGCGCGATGGTGCCGACTGAGGTGGAGCGCACCTGTGAGGTTGACGTTGCCTTGCGTTGGGGGACCGGGTACGACACCACAGTGCGCAGTTTCGTGAACATTATTGCCACGCCGAAGGGTGGCACCCACCAGGCCGGGTTCGAGCTCGGGCTGATGAAGGTGATTCGGCAGCAGATCGAACAGAATTCCCGCAAGTTGAAGGTCGGCAACGACAAGGTCGAAAAGGATGACCTCCTCGCTGGGCTCACGGCGGTACTCACGGTTCGAATCCCGGAACCGCAGTTCGAGGGGCAGACCAAAGAGGTGCTTGGCACCCCGGCCGCCCGTGCGATTGTGTCGAACGTGGTCGCAAAGGCGTTGACCGAGAAGTTCACCAGCTCGAAGCGAGACGACAAGGCGCAGACGTCGCTGTTGCTCGAAAAAATCGTCGCCGAAATGAAGGCCCGCATCTCAGCGCGCACGCACAAAGAAACGCAGCGCCGCAAGAACGCCCTCGAGAGTTCGTCGCTGCCGGCCAAGCTCGCAGACTGCAGGTCGTCGGATGTCGCGACCAGCGAACTGTTCATCGTCGAGGGTGACTCCGCGCTCGGCACCGCCAAATTGGCGCGCGACAGTGAACACCAGGCACTCCTGCCGATTCGAGGCAAGATCCTCAACGTGCAGAAGGCGTCGGTGTCCGACATGCTCGGCAACGCCGAGTGTGCGGCAATTATCCAGACGATTGGCGCCGGGTCAGGGCGATCGTTTGATGTTGATTCGGCTCGGTACGGCAAGGTCATCATCATGAGCGACGCCGACGTCGATGGGGCGCATATTCGCACGCTGCTGCTGACCCTGTTTTTCCGCTACATGCGCCCGCTCGTTGAGGCTGGTCGGGTGTTCGCGGCGGTGCCGCCGTTGCACCGGGTGATGGTGATCAACCCGGGATCCAAGCCGAATGAAGCGATCTACACGTATTCCGACGCCGAGTTGGCTGGCGTCCTGACCGGGCTCCGCAAGCAGGGCAAACGCTTCCAGGAGCCGCCCCAACGGTACAAGGGTCTCGGTGAAATGGACGCCGATCAGTTGGCGGAGACGACCATGGATGTCACGCACCGCACCCTACGGCGGGTCACCCTGGCCGACGCCGAGGGTGCGCAGCGGGTGTTCGAACTCCTGATGGGCAACGAGGTGGCGCCGCGCAAGGAGTTCATCGTGGAAAGTGCCGCGGGACTCGACCGCGACCGTATCGACGCGTGACTCGATGCTCGCACGGGGGAGCGTATTCGCCCGTGCGAGCAGTCGTGCTCGTGAACTAGTAACGCGGTGCGAATGTGTTCGCCGGTTAGTGAATCTGTTCGCCGATCGCGGCGACGACGCCGTCGAGCGGCGTCCCCGAGGCATCCCGTTTCGCCCCGCTGTCAGGCAACACTCGAGGTGCGCCATCCGCTCCGACGGCGAGCGCCGGGGCCGGGCCGACCCAGGCGACCGACAGCGCATCTTGACCCTTGAGGAACCGTTGCGCGCGCACGCCACCGGTTGCGCGACCCTTGGCGGGGAACTCGGTGAAGTCTGACACCTTGGCGGCGCCCGGGTCTGCGCCAAGCAGCGTGTCAGAGGTTGCGGCCACCGTCGCAACAACCGCGGTCTCGACCTGTGCGGGGCTTAGCGCAGCGAACGCGAGCACGCGAGCGCCCGCGGCGAGGCTGATGCCCGCCATGCCACCGGCCGCGACACCCTGCGGGCGAACCGTCGACGCCGGAAAACGCAGCAGTTGGGCGTCGTCGGCAATGAACACCAGCACGTCGTCGTCGCCGCCCTGGCTCACGCCGACCACTTCGTCGCCAGGCTTGAGTGTGATGAGGTCGAAGTCAGGCTTGTTCGGGTACGCGCCTGGCGAGACCCGCTTGACAACGCCCTGCGCGGTACCGACCACGATCGGCTGCTCCGAGGTGAGCGACACGAGCCCGAGCACACGCTCGGACCGGTCGCTGAGCGCGAGGTATTCGTGTGCGCGGACCCCAGCCGAGAGCTGCACCGAATTTCCTGGCAGCGCGGGCAGATCGAGCGCGGAGCATCGGATCAGTCGACCGCGATTGGTGACGGCTCCGATTTCGGCGCGTGTGGTCGTGTCAATCCTCGAGCGCACGGCATCATGCTTCGACCGTCGCGGCGGAGCGACGATGGCGATCTGTTCATCGCCGTCGGCACGATCCACGCGCGCCAAGCGGCCACTGGCCGACAGGAACACGCGACACGGGGCATCCACAAGTTCAAGCTGTGCGGTCGCGGCCCGGCGACTGGCTGGCGGCTGCAGCTTTGCCTCAGTCAGGAGCGTGCGACGTGGGGTGCCGTACGCCTCGGCAACTCGGTCCAACTCGGTTGCGACGACCCCTCGAAGCTTTTCGGGGCTGGCGAGCAGCGCCTCAAGTTCGGCGATCTCGGCGACCAAAGCAGCCTTTTCGTGCTCGAGTTCAACGCGAGAGAACTTGGTGAGCCTCCGCAATCGCAGTTCCAGGATGTAGTCTGCCTGCAGCTCGCTGAGATCGAACACGCTGCGGAGGCGACCGCGAGCCTCGTCGGCGTCGTCACTGGTGCGAATGACCTGAATCACCTCGTCGATGTCGAGGACCGCGATCAGGAGGCCGTCTACCAGGTGCAGCCGTTCGACCCGGCGGGCGAGACGGTAGCGGGAACGCCGCGTGACCACGTCAACGCGGTGTTTGAGGAACACGTCGAGGAGCTCACGCAGCCCCAACGTTCGTGGCTGCCCGTCGACCAATGCGACATTGTTGATCGAGAACGAGTCTTCGAGCGGCGTAACCCGGTACAGCTCCTCAAGCACCGCGGACGGGTTGAACCCGGTCTTGATGCCAATCACGAGTCGAAGGCCGCGTTTACGATCTGTGAGGTCGGTGACATCTGAAATGCCGGTGAGGCGCTTCGAGTTCACCCCGTCTTTGATCTTCTCGATGACCTTTTCTGGTCCGACCAGGTACGGCAACTCGGTAACGACCAAGCCAGTCTTGCGGGCGGTGAGCTGTTCAACCACCACCTTCGCCCGGGTGCGGAACATGCCGCGACCCGTCGCGTAGGCATCGCGCACACCAGCGAGCCCGGTGATGGTGCCGCCCGATGGGAAGTCCGGACCAGGCACGAAATCCATCAACTCGTCGAGTGACGCATCCGGGTTCAGCAACAAATGCCGTGCAGCGTGGGCCACCTCGATGAGGTTATGCGGTGCCATATTCGTCGCCATGCCGACCGCGATCCCACTCGCGCCGTTCACCAACAAGTTCGGGATGGCAGCCGGGAGCACCTCGGGTTGCAGCTGTGAGTTGTCGTAGTTCGGGACGAAGTCGACGACGTTTTCGTCGAGATGTTCGGTCAGCGCGATCGCCGCCGCGGCCATGCGCGCTTCGGTGTATCGAGGCGCCGCCGGCCCGTCATCAAGTGAACCAAAGTTGCCGTGGCCGTCGATCAACGGCACGCGGAGCGAGAAATCTTGCGCCATACGCACGAGTGCGTCATAGATGGCAGCGTCGCCGTGTGGGTGCAGCTTGCCCATCACTTCGCCGACGACGCGGGCTGATTTCACGTGCGCGCGATCCGGGCGCAGGCCCATTTCGCTCATCGTGAAGAGGATGCGCCGTTGAACCGGTTTCAGCCCGTCACGCGCGTCGGGGAGTGCCCGGGCGTAGATCACCGAGTACGCGTACTCGAGGAACGATCGCTCCATCTCGGCTGAGACGTCGATATCTTCGATGCGCTGGTCAACCGGCGGCGGAGGTGGGGTGGCTCGGGACATCCGTCTCTCGGTGATCGGCGCCATGTAGGCGGGGTCAGGTCGGCATGCGCAATCGGCTATGTGCCAAACTGTGCGCGATGGCCAACATGCTACCGGCGGGCGCCGACACCGCCCCGAGGCTCACCGATGTACTCCGCAGCGCTCTCGAAAGTGCCTGCGGCGAACCGAACCGGCTGGCGTTGCCGCCGGTACAACACGCCGTCGTCGTGCTGGTCGATGGGCTTGGGGTGACGAACCTCCGCGCCTATGCGGGTCATGCCAGGTTCTTGGCCGGGCGGATGCAAAAGCGCGATGTGATTCGCACGGTGACGCCGAGCACCACTGCTGTCGCGCTCAGCAGCCTCCTGACCGGGAGCGATCCAGGGGAGCACGGAGTCACGGGGTACCGGGTTCGTGACCCCGAATCCGGTCGATTGGTGAACCAGCTTTCCGAAATCGGAATGCTCGGAGATGACT
This sequence comes from Candidatus Lumbricidiphila sp., assembly GCA_035764905.1. GTDB lineage: Bacteria > Actinomycetota > Actinomycetes > Actinomycetales > Microbacteriaceae > Agromyces. Next base: position 655,263 of record DASTYN010000005.1, read on the forward strand.
GGGTACGTCGCCCGGGTCTCTTCGAACGCGCCACCGAACGTGGTGTTGCCGTGCACGTTGTCAGTGCACCGCAGTATCAGGACTCAGGGCTCACCCGCGCGATCTTTGCCGGGGCCGCCTTCCATGGTGTCGCCCTGCGCGCTTCGCGCTTCGACGAAACGGCAGCCATTCTGGCTGGTGCAGCGCCGACAGTAACCTACCTCTACGCCCCAGAACTCGACCAAATCGGCCACAAGTCTGGCGTTGCATCCGCTCGGTGGCTCGCTGAATTGGAAGCGCTCGACGCTGAGCTTGAGCGGTTTGCTGCCCGGTTACCGGTCAATGTGGGGATACTGCTTACTGCCGATCATGGAGTGGTCGATATACCAGCTGAGCGCCACGTCTTTCTCGACGATGCGCCCGACCTGCTAGACGGCGTCGCGCAGATCGGGGGAGAGCCGCGCGGCCGTGCCCTCTATTTCGTCCCCGAACTCACATCTGGGCAGCGCACGGCGCTCATCGACGGGTGGCGTCAGGCAGAGCAGCGACGCGCGTGGGTGTTCACCCGTGACGAGGCGATCGAGGCGGGCGTGTTCGGCGTGGTCGATCCAGCACTGACGCCCCGCCTGGCCGACCTCTACCTGTTTGCTCGTGCCGGGATCGCGTATTACGACCGGCGGGAGTCGGATCGTCGCGCCGAACTCATGGTTGGCCAACACGGTTCCTTGACCGATGAAGAAGTTCGGGTTCCGTTGATCCGTCTTGGCGCATTCCGTCGGTAATCGACCGGATGCCGCGTGGCCGCTGTGTCGCCGTCACTGCAGAGCAACCGGCGTACCGATCGGCGGATCACTACTCGGGGAACTGCCCTCGGCCGATCTGTGGCTTCGGCAACCGAAGTGGGCGCAGCTGAATGGCACGCATGAACGTGTACCAGCCAATTTTCTCAACGTTGCCCTTGCCGTACTTGGCCGCCAGCCGGCGGCGCAACAGCTGGGTGATCACGATCACGTCGATGACCGCAAGCAGCAGGAACGCCCACATCGCGAGCGTGATGATGACCTGCAAGTTGATGTCTGGAATCAACTGGCCGAAGATCACGACCACCATGAGTGGGATCACGAGCTCGGCGATGCTGAACCGCGCGTCAACGTAGTCGCGAACGTACTTCTTCTGTGGTCCACGTTCCCGCACCGGGAGGTAACGCTCATCGCCGGAGGCCATGCCGATCCGGGCGCGCTCGCGCGCCGCTGCCTGCTGTTCACGCGCCGCGCGTGCTGCGGCCTTCCGGTCGGACGGCACGAGTGGGCGTTTGCGCGCGGCTTCTTGCTGGGCGCGACTTGGCGTTGGCGCGCCCTTCGACGTCGGCTTCTGGTTGGATGCCTCGGTCGGCTCTGGTGCGGAATTGCTAGCGGTCACAGCGTCTGATCCTCGTCGTGGGCGGTCGCTCTAAGATTACCGGCATGCCAGACACCCACGGCGCTGCTGCCGGGTCACCCAATCTCGCCCTGACTCAAGTTGTGACGGCGGGTTTCCCTGCCCTCGTTGCTGATCTCGCCAAGCTCGTGCGGATTCCGTCAGTTTCCTGGCCAGCGTTTGATCCCGCCCATGTGTCACGCAGTGCGCATGCGGTGGCTGCGTTGCTCACCGACACCGGTCTCTTTGATGAAGTTGAGGTGCGCCAAGAACCTGAGGTTGGCGGTACTTCGCTCGGGCATCCGGCGGTACTTGCGCGCCGCGCCGCGAAACCGGGCTTCCCGACCGTGCTGCTGTACGCGCACCATGACGTGCAGCCGCCTGGCGATGATGCGCCCTGGGCAACTCCGCCGTTCGAGCCCACTGTCCGTGGCGACCGCATGTTTGGCCGCGGCGCCGCCGATGACAAGGCGGGGGTGATCGCGCATGTTGGCGCGCTGCGCGCCCTTGCAGACCTGACCGGCGAGCTGGGGCTGGGCATCTCGGTCTTTATTGAGGGTGAAGAGGAATGGGGATCGGCGTCATTTGGCACGTTCCTCGCCGAGCACCGGGAGACGCTCCGCGCTGACGCGATTATCGTCGCCGACTCCGACAATTTTGATGTGCAAACCCCCTCGTTGACCGTCGCTTTGCGCGGTGCGGTCGCGTTCAACGTCACCGTCGCGACGCTTGCGCACGCCTCCCATTCCGGCATGTTTGGGGGAGCGGTGCCTGATGCGATGCTCGCGACCGTGCAACTGCTCAACACGCTGTGGAACCCCGACGGCTCGGTCGCTGTGCACGGCCTCACCTCCGCCGCGATGGATGTCCCGGCCTACGATGACGCGCAGTTGCGCGCCGAGGCGGGGTTGCTCGATGGGGTATCGCCGATCGGGAGCGGGCCGATCCTGGCGCGGCTCTGGGCCCAGCCATCCATTACGGTCACCGGTATCGACGCGCCGAGCATCGCCAACGCGTCAAACACCTTGGTGCCCGCCGTCCGGGTGCGCGTGAGCGCCCGAATTGCCCCCGGCCAAGATGCGGCTGAGGCAGAGCGGCTGCTCCGTGACCACTTGATTGCGCGCGCACCGTTCGGTGCGCGCCTGTCATTCGATCAACCAAATGTCGGCGACGCCTTCCTCGTGGACACATCGGGCTGGGCCGTCGACGAGATGTTGTCCGCGATGCACGATGCCTGGGGCAAGCCGCCAGTGCAGGTCGGCGTCGGTGGGAGCATCCCCTTTATCGCTGAGCTCGTCGGTGTGTTCCCGGAAGCGCAGGTGCTGGTGACCGGCGTTGAAGACCCGCACACCATGGCGCACAGCCCAAACGAATCAGTGCATCTCGGCGTCCTCAAGCGGGCCATCCTGACCGAAGCGTTGTTTCTGTCGCGGCTGAACGCCCGCGGCCAGGGCGCTGCGGTCTCGTGAGGCTGCCGTCGGTCGTAGACTTGACTCAGCACAGCGCGTGAGGAGCGACATGAGCCAGACGATTACCGAAACCGGCCACGGTGTTGGCCTGAGCGAGGCCGCGGCGACCAAGGTTCGCAGCCTGCTGACTCAGGAGGGCCGCGACGATCTGCGTCTGCGTGTCGCCGTTCAGCCGGGCGGATGCTCTGGGCTGATCTATCAGCTCTACTTCGACGAGCGCATGCTCGACGGTGACGCGGTTGTCGACTTCGACGGCGTTGAGGTCATTGTCGACAAGATGAGCGTCCCGTACCTCGACGGAGCCAGCATCGATTTCGAAGACACGATCCAGAAGCAGGGTTTCACAATCGACAACCCGAACGCTCAGGGCAGTTGCGCCTGCGGAGATTCCTTCCACTAATCGACTCGCCCACCGGCGAATCTGCACGTGACGCAGGCTTCGCCGGAGTAGGCTACGTAACGATCCAAGCCTTGTCAGAGGCTGCTTCATACACATCCGAAAGGTCCCCGGTGCGCAATTCACGCCGACTCCGATGGGCTGCTATTCCGCTGGCCGCGATCACTGCGATCGCGCTTGCTGGCTGCACGCAGGCTCAGCTGCACGGCTTCTTGCCAGGCTTCGAGGAGGGGCAACCTCCGGTCACCAACCACACGGACCGCATTGCTGGTCTCTGGGTGACGTCCTGGATCGTCCTGCTGATTGTCGGCATCATCACTTGGGGTCTCACGATCTTTGCGATGATCGCCTACCGTCGCCGCAAGGGGCAGACGGGTCTGCCAGTGCAGCTCCGATACAACATGCCGATCGAGGTGTTCTACACGATCGTCCCGCTGATCCTCATCGTGGGGTTCTTTGCCTTCACCGCGCGTGACCAAGAGGCGATCGAGAAGCGTTTCGCCGCTGATGACATTGATGTCAAGGTGCAGGTCATTGCGAAGCAGTGGGCGTGGGACTTCAACTACGTCAATGAAGACGTGTACTCGGCTGGTATCCAGGGTCAGCTTGACCCGAAGGACCCGAATGGCTCACTCGTCGAGTCAGAGCTGCCAGTGCTCGTACTCCCGGTCGGCGAGAAGGTCGAGATTGAACTTCGCTCGCGCGACGTGATCCACTCGTTCTGGGTGGTCGACTTCTTGTACAAGAAGGACATGTACCCAGGCAAGACCAACTGGATGTCGTTCATTCCAGAACGCGAAGGCACCTATGTCGGAAAGTGTGCTGAGCTCTGTGGTGAGTACCACTCGCTCATGCTGTTCAAGGTCAAGGTCGTCTCGAAGGCTGAGTACCAGCAGTACATTGCTTCGTTGAAGAGCGCCGGCAACACGGGTCAGCTCGACGCGAACTACGACCGAAACAGCAACCTGCCCGGCACTACCGCGCCGAAGACCGAGGAGCACAACGGCTAATGAGCACGGCAACCGCAACTCCTGCCGCCACCCGGCCGATCAAGCAACAGAGCAAGGGAAGCACGATCGTCAAGTGGCTGACTACCACTGACCACAAGATCATTGGCTATCTCTACCTGATCACCTCGTTCGCCTACTTCTTGGTCGGCGGCGTGATGGCGCTCGTGATTCGGGCCCAGCTCTTCGAGCCCGGCCTCGAGTTGGTGCCGACTCGCGAACAGTACAACCAGTTGTTCACCATGCACGGCACGATCATGCTGCTCATGTTCGCGACGCCACTGTTTGCGGGTTTCGCGAACGTGCTCATGCCACTGCAAATTGGTGCCGCCGACGTTGCGTTCCCGCGTCTGAACTCGTTCGCGTACTGGCTGTTCAACTTTGGTTCGTTGATCGCAGTTGCCGGATTCTTCACACCACAGGGTGCTGCCTCATTCGGATGGTTTGCCTATCAGCCGCTCGCGAACACGACATTTTCGCCTGGCGTCGGTGGCAATCTCTGGATGCTCGGCCTTGGCCTCTCTGGTTTCGGTACGATCCTCGGTGCTGTGAACTTCATCACGACGATCGTCACGATGCGCGCTCCCGGTATGACCATGTTCCGCATGCCGATCTTCACCTGGAACACGCTGGTGACGTCGCTGCTCGTGCTCATGGCGTTCCCGGTGCTCGCCGCGGCCATCCTTGGTGCTGCCGCTGACCGCGTCTTTGGTGCTCACCTGTTTGACCCAGCCAACGGTGGCGTGTTGCTCTGGCAGCACCTGTTCTGGTTCTTCGGGCACCCAGAGGTGTATATCCTCGCGCTGCCGTTCTTCGGCATCGTGTCGGAAATCCTCCCGGTGTTCAGCCGCAAGCCGATCTTCGGGTACAAGACGCTGGTCTACGCCACGATCGCGATCGCGGCACTCTCGGTGACGGTGTGGGCGCACCACATGTACGTGACCGGCGGTGTGCTGCTGCCGTTCTTCGCGATCATGACAATGCTCATCGCGGTCCCAACCGGTGTGAAGATCTTCAACTGGATCGGCACGATGTGGCGCGGCTCGATCACGTTCGACACGCCACTGATCTGGACCATCGGCTTCTTGATCACCTTCGTGTTCGGTGGTCTCACCGGTGTGATCCTCGCGTCACCGCCGCTCGACTTCCACGTGTCGGACACCTACTTTGTCGTTGCTCACTTCCACTACGTGGTGTTCGGTACCGTCGTGTTCGCGATGTTCGCCGGGTTCTACTTCTGGTGGCCAAAGTGGACCGGCAAGATGCTTAATGAGACCCTCGGTAAGTGGCACTTCTGGCTGCTGTTCATCGGCTTCCACATGACGTTCCTGATTCAGCACTGGCTCGGCGTCATGATCATGCCGCGTCGGTACTACTCGTACCTGCCGGAAGACAACATCACGTGGATGAACCAGGTGTCGACCGTCGGTGCGATGATCCTCGGTGTTTCAATGATTCCGTTCTTCTTGAACGTGTACCTCACCGCCCGCAAGGCGCCGAAGGTGACCGTCAACGACCCGTGGGGTTACGGCGCATCGCTTGAGTGGGCTACGAGTTGCCCGCCGCCGCGTCACAACTTCACTTCGATCCCGCGCATTCGTTCGGAGCGTCCGGCGTTTGACCTGAACCACCCTGAGGCGGCGCTGCCGGTCGGCATTGGTTCGGCCAAGGATGCCCCGGACGCCCCGGTGTTCGAAGCAACGAGTAAGGAAGTCAAGTAATGCGAATCACAGTGGTCCTGTTCTGGATCCTGTCCGTCTTCTTCCTGCTGTCAGCGGCTGCCTACTCGTGGTGGACTGCCTATGACACGCTCGACTACGGCGTGGAGTGGGTTGGTGCGGTTGCACTGACGCTCTGTGCGATTCTAGCGGCGTTCATCGGATTCTTCCTGTCACGTGTGCACAAGCACCAGGGTGGCATCCTCCCCGAGGATCGCCTTGACGCAAACATCGACGACGGCGACCCGGAACTCGGCTTCTTCAGCCCGTGGAGCTGGTGGCCAGTCGCCCTCGCTGGCGGCGCCGCATTGGCGATGGTCGGTCTCGCGGTGGGTGTGTGGCTGGTATTCATCGCCGTGCCGATCGTGTTCATCTGCATCGTTGGTTGGGTGTACGAGTACTACCGCGGCAACTTCGCCCGTTAGCCCCACACCCGCACAGTTTGAGTGGCCGCTCCCGGTGGGGGCGGCCACTTTGTGTGCTGATCATCGCGAGTGGCCGGCGTTGCTCACCGTGAGACGCGTACGAACTCCATCACATCGACCGCGACCGTGAGCTGACGCTGCTGATCAGATTTGTCCGGGGAGTCTGACAGGTGGTGTGCCGAGGGACCCATCTCAGCCAGATGCCTGGCAATCTCGCCGTCCACCCATACGCTGTCATGAACGGCAGTGACGGTGGGCACACCGAAGCCAACCTGAGCGAACTGCGCTGCGACCTGCTGTCGTTTGCCTGCCGGTACCGAAAGCATGCCGGGCGCGTCGCGGAGTTCCACGAGGTGGTTGGCGCGCGGTACGGCGACGATCAGGGTGCCACCAGGGCGAATGATGCGTGCGTACTCCTCGGCATTCCGCGGCGCGAAGATGTTCAGAGCAACGTCTGCGCACGCAGTGTTGAGCGGGAGTGGACGCCACAGATCGAGTACGACTCGTTCGGCGTGGGGGAGCATGGCACGTGACGCGCGAAGTGCGGCGGGGGACCGGTCAGCGACGAGCACAGCGACATTGCTGCGCCCGGCGGTGGCGGCAGCGGCGTAGAACCCGGGCCCCGACCCGAGGTCGACCAGGCGAATTTCGCCCGGTACTTGTGGCGCGCTCCGAGCGACGGACCTGTCAGTTGCCGTGCGGATCACCGCAACGAGTGAATCGAACGCGCCGGAGCGTAGCGCCGCAAGTCGTGCGTGCACCATGTCGGAGGTGTCTCCGATGACTTGAGGTGCGCGGGGCGGCAACAGGGTGATGTAACCGTACTTTGAACGATCGAAACGATGGCCAGCTGCGCATCCGAGGATGGAGTCGCCGAGTTGTTGCAGCGGCTGCAAACAGTTCGGGCACCGAAACCATGCGACGTTCATACGCAGGTTCCGGTGCCCGATTGACTGTGTTCGACTACCTAGTGGTGGCCGCTGTGGTGACTTGCTTCGAGTTCCGACTTCGTCACCGGAGCGATCCGGTCTTCGAAGAACCAACGCGAAAGCGCTGCACGGAACCGCTGACCGGAGGTGATCTTGCCGCGAGCATCGGGACGAATCACGAGTGGTTCGTACTGCTCGAAACTCACCAGGCGCCAGCGCTCGTACTCGTCGACCGGCTGGTGCACTTCGATGAACTCGCCACCGGGAAGGCTAACAACGCGACCAGACTCGTAACCGTGGAGCACGATCTCGCGGTCCTTGCGCTGCAAGGCCAAGCAAACACGCTTCGTGATGTAGTAGGCCACGAACGGGCCAAGGATGACGACTGCCTGGAGCGCGTGGATGACGCCTTCCATCGTGAGCTTGAAGTGCGTCGCCAGGATGTCCGAACTCGCAGCAGCCCAAAGGCCAGCGTAGAAGGTGACACCCGCTGCGCCGATAGCGGTGCGCGTTGGCGCGTTACGTGGGCGGTCGGCGATGTGGTGCTCACGCTTGTCGCCAGTAACCCACGCCTCAAGGAACGGGTAGGCGGCAACCGCGCCGAGGAACACGAGGAGCCCAATGAGCGGCACCAGGATGTTGAACGACCAGGTGAAGCCCCACAGCTCGAATTCCCAGCCCGGCGGAATCAAGCGCAGTGCGCCATCGGCGAAGCCGATGTACCAGTCAGGCTGCGTACCCGCAGAAACCGGCGAGGGGTCGTACGGGCCGTAGTTCCAGATCGGGTTGATCGTGAACAGCGAGGCGATCAGCGCGATTACGCCGAAGACGATGAAGAAGAATCCACCAGCCTTCGCGGCGTAGTGCGGCATGATGGGCGGCCCGACCGCGTTACCCGGCGTCTTGCCCGGGCCGGCGTACTGGGTGTGCTTGTGCACGACTACGAACACCAGGTGTAGCGCAACAAGCGCAACGACCATCGCCGGGAGCAAGAGGATGTGCATCGTGTACAACCGGCCTACGATCGCGGTGCCGGGGAATTCGCCACCGAAGATCAGGAAGGAGAGCCAGCTGCCGACCAGAGGGATGCCCTTGATCATGCCGTCGATGATGCGCAGACCGTTACCTGAGAGCAGGTCGTCAGGGAGTGAGTACCCCGTGAAGCCCTCGGCCATAGCCAGCACGAACAGCAGGAAGCCAATCACCCAGTTGAACTCGCGCGGCTTGCGGAACGCACCGGTGAAGTAGATCCGGAGCATGTGCAGGCCGATTGCAGCCACGAACAGCAGAGCTGCCCAGTGGTGCATTTGCCGTACAAACAACCCGCCACGGATGTCGAACGAAATGTCAAGCGTTGAAGCCATTGCGACCGACATCTCAACGCCCTTGAGCGGTACGTACGAGCCGTCGTAATGGACCTCGGCCATCGATGCCTGGAAGAAGAACGTGAGGAACGTTCCTGAGATCAGGACGACGACGAACGAGAAGAGCGCGACCTCGCCGAGGAGGAACGACCAGTGGTCCGGGAACGCCTTGCGTCCGAGTTCCTTCAGGAACCCTGCGACACTGGTCCGCTCGTTCACATAGACCGCAGCTGCCGACGTAAACGACCGCTTCTGCGGTGCGGTGGTGGTTGCGGTGCTCAACTGCGCTCCCAAAAGCTCGGGCCGACGGGTTCGTGGAAGTCACTCTGGGCGATCAAGTACCCCTCAGAGTCGACGGCAATCGGCAACTGTGGAAGCGGACGCTTCGCCGGGCCGAAGATGACTTCACAGTGTTTGGTGACGTCGAACTGGGACTGGTGGCATGGGCACAGCAGGTGGTGCGTGTGCTGTTCGTAGAGTGCCACGGGGCATCCGACGTGCGTGCAGATCTTGGAGTACGCGACAATGCCGTTGTACGACCAATTCTTGCGGTCTTCGGCTTCGTGAAGCTCATCTGGGTTCAGGCGCATCAACAGAACGGCTGCCTTTGCCTTTTCTTCCAGCTTGCCGTGCTCGAGGTCCTGCAGGCCTTCTGGAATCACGTGGAATGCGCTGCCAAGCGTGACATCCGATGCCTTGATCGGAGCTCCGGATGGGTCGAGCGCGAGGCGGGTGCCTTTCTTCCAGAGCGTGTGGCTGAGCAGTTCCTCAGGTACAACGTCTTGCGGGGCGAGGTCACGGAACAGCACGATTGCCGGCAACGGGAACGCCACGAGCGCACCGATCAGGCTGTTACGAATCACCGAGCGGCGGGAGAAGCCCGACTCACGGTCTGCATCGGCGAACACCTTTGCGGCAACTGCCTTGGTCTCGTCCGAGCCGCCGACTGGGTGGCGTTCATCGGCGATCTCGATGTCTTGCATGAGTGCCTTGGCCCAGTGCACAGCACCGAAACCGATGCCGAACAACGCCAGCGCACTGCCGAGACCGATGAACAGATTGTTCAGTCGGATCTCACCTGGGTCGCCCGACTCCATTGGGAACAGGATGTACGCGGCGATCGCCCAGACGCTGCCAAGGATCGACAGATAAAACAGGGTGTAGACCGTGCGCTGAGCGCGGCGGTCACGCGTCGGGTCTTCGTCGGTTACACGCGGTCGGTGCGGCGGGAAGCCAGGGTTCTCGAATCCGCGATCGATGACGACTGCGGTACCCGGGTCTCCGGCTTCGTGCGCGGCGTGCGACGAGGCGCCAGCGGGCATAATGCCGCTGTGTTCGTCCGTGGCCATGGTTCTCCTTCTCGCTGCTGCGTGCCGGTCTAGTTGGACTTCGCCGTGATCCACACGGTGATCCCGACGATGAGTCCGAGACCGAAGATCCAGATGAACAATCCCTCTGCGACCGGGCCGAGCGCTCCGAGCTCGTAGCCGCCGGGGGAGGGCGTGTCCTGAACGTACTTGAGGTACGTGATGATGTCGCGCTTGTCTTCGGGCGTGATGTTCAGGTCATTGAACACCGGCATGTTCTGCGGACCGGTGACCATCGCTTCGTAAATGTGCGTGCCCGTCACCGAGGTCAGCTCAGGTGCGAACTTACCTTCTGTCAGGGCGCCGCCAGCGCCAGCGACGTTGTGGCACATTGCGCAGTTGATGCGGAACAGCTCCGCGCCGTTCGCGGCGTCGCCGCCACCCTCGACGAGGTCGGCAGCTGGGATCGCTGGGCCCGGCGCAAGCGAAGCGACATAGGCAGCGAGAGCCTTGGTCTGCTCATCCGTGAATTGCGGTGGCTTCACCTCGGCCTGCGGCCCTGACATCTGGAGCGGCATGCGGCCGGTGCCAACCTGGAAATCGACCGATGCGGCGCCAACGCCGATCAGGCTTGGACCGGCTGCCGTGCCCTCAGCCGACAGGCCATGGCAGGTGGCGCAGTTGGCCTGGAACAACTTCTTGCCTTCTTCGACGGTTGCCGCAGAAGTCAAGTCAACGTTGGCCTGGGCGGTGCTCGCGCTGAATGCGGCGTATGCGCCACCAGTGAAGGTCAACCCAAGGGCGAGGAGCGCGACAGTGGCAAGTGGGTGCCGGCGACCGGTGCGACGCATCTGGCGTTTCATGTAGTTCTTCCTGGTTGATGTCAATGCGGTGCGAGCGACGGTTAGCGCAGCCAGTAGATGACTGCGTAGAGGCCGATCCAGACGACGTCGACGAAGTGCCAGTAGTACGAGACGACGATCGCGCTAGTCGCTTCCTTGTGGCCGAAGTTCTTCACTGCGAACACCCGGCCTATAACCAAGAGGAACGCGATGAGTCCGCCGGTCACGTGAAGGGCGTGGAAGCCAGTGGTGAAGTAGAACGCCGAGCTGTAGGAGTCGCTGTTGAATGCCACGCCCTCAGACACGAGCGATGCGTACTCCCACACCTGTCCGGCGACGAAGATCGCGCCCATGACGAAAGTGATCACGAACCACTCGACCATGCCGAGTTTCTTACCAACCCGGTACGGTTGCATGCGCTCAGCGGCGAACACACCCGCCTGACAGGTGAAACTCGAGGCCACGAGGATGATCGTGTTGATTGTCGCGAACGGGATGTTCAACAGGCCCGACTGGTGCGCCCACAGCTCCGGTGACATTCCACGGAGCGTGAAGTAGATCGCAAACAGGCCCGAGAAGAACATCACCTCGCTGCCGAGCCACACGATCGTGCCAACAGCAACGACGTTCGGACGGTTGATCACAGGCGCGCTTGGCTTGAAGGTGAGAGTACTGCTCGACACGTCTCCCATTATTGCGGATGACACGGCTCGACTTTTGCCAGTTCGACGTGTGGCGGCACGAATTTCTGCAATCTTCTGCCGGTGGATGGACAGTGCCGCCCGGGCACGAGCCGCGTGGGGGAGGGGCTCGCTATCATCGCAGAATGCTCGAAACGCCCCAGACTTGGCCGGATATCTTCGCCACACTGCTCGATCGGCGTGATCTGAGCGTGTCGGATGCCTCGTGGTGCATGGACCAGTTGGTGAGTGGTCTGGCTACAGAAGCCCAGGTCGGCGCGTTTTTGCTCGCCCTTCGAATGAAGGGAGAGACCGTCGACGAGATCGTCGGGTTCCGTGATGCCGTACTCGGCCATGCGCTGCCGCTGGCCGTTGACCCGATGGCGCTGGACATTGTTGGTACCGGGGGAGACCGGTTTGGCACTGTGAACGTGTCGACGATGGCTTCGGTCGTCGCTGCCGCAAGCGGTATCCCGGTGGTGAAGCACGGTAACCGTGCCGCATCGTCGAAGTCCGGGTCATCCGATGTACTCGCAGCGCTCGGTGTTGACCTCGCGATCTCGGCGGATCGAGTTGCCGAGGTGTTCCGTGAGGTGGGGATTACGTTCGCCTTCGCGTCGATGTTCCACCCGGGATTTCGCCATGTGGGGCCAGTTCGCGGGCAACTTGGTGTCCCGACTGTGTTCAACTTCTTGGGCCCGCTCTGCAATCCCGCCCGGCCCGAGGCATCGGCCGTTGGTGTGGCAAGCCGGGATCGGGTGCCGCTCATCGTCGGCGTGTTCCAGACGCGCGGCGCGACCGCGCTGGTGTTCCGGGGTGATGACGGGCTTGATGAGCTCACGACGACCGGGCACAGCCACATCTGGGAAGTGTCTGGCGGGGCTGTGCGCGATCACGATTTCGACCCGCGTGAACTTGGGTTCGCCCAGGCGACGATGAGCGAGCTCGCGGGTGGTGACGCGGCGCACAACGCCCAGATCGCGCGACGGGTCTTCGCGGGGGAGCGGGGACCCGTGCGCGACATCGTGCTGCTCAACGCGGCTGCAGGGCTCACGTCGTTTGCGCTGGCGAAGGATCCCTCGCAGTTGCAGCGCCCGTTGCTCGAGCGGATGGCGGAGCAGTTGACCATTGCCGAGCACACGATTGACTCGGGAGCGGCCGAAGCAAAGCTTGCCGAGTGGGTTGCGGCAACCCGGCGCTAACCCTACGGTCGCGACGACTCGGCGCTCACCCGGCCGTCGGCGTAACCCTCAGTGCTACTTTGACCCGATGGAACCGAATCAGCCCGAGATCGACTGGGCTACCGCGCGCCAAGCGAATCGCGAGAACTGGGATGATCGCGTGCCAATCCACGAGGTCGCGTACGGGTTAGACGCTTTTGACGATCCCGATTACCTGACGAGCATCGTGCGTGACGACCTGGCCACGCTCGCCCCATTCCTGCCAACTGGAACCGTTGCTGGACTCGACGTGTGCCACCTGCAATGTCATATCGGGAGTGACACGCTGTCACTCGCGCGGGCTGGCGCGCGCGTCACCGGCGTTGACTTCTCGCCTGCAGCCATTCGGTCGGCTGCTCGGTTGGCCTCCGCACTCGGGATCGAAGCCACGTGGGTGGAGGCCGACGTGTTGACCGCGCGTGCCGCAGTCCGCGGTGACTTCGATCTCGTCTACACAAGCATCGGCACCATCACCTGGCTCAACGACCTCGATCAATGGGCTCGACAGGTCTATGCGCTCCTCAGGCCGGGTGGCACGTTCTATATTCGCGACGGGCACCCGGTGCTGTATTCGACGGATGAAAACGCCGACGGGCTGGTGCTTCGATACTCGTATTTCGGGGGAGGGCAGCCGCTCGCGTGGGACAACTCGACAAGCTACGTCGGCGACGGCGCCATCGAGCACACCCGCACGTATGAGTGGCCGCATCCGCTGTCAGAAGTTCTCAACGCACTGATTCGGGCGGGGCTGCAGCTGCTCCAGATCGACGAGGGCACCGTGCTTCCGTGGAAATTCAGCCCTCGAATGGTTGAAGTTCCGGGAGGCTACGCCTGGCCAGGGCCTGAGCGAGATCTCATGCCGGTGACCTACACAATCGTGGCTCGGCGCGCGTAGCGTTCAAGCTCGCGAATTTGGCCTGCGATGCAGGGCAATGACCGGGATGACCCGTGATGTGCGCTGCTCATACGTGGAGAAGCCGGAGCTGCGTGCTTTGAACTGGCTCCACGCTTCGTCGCGGGCGTGGCCCGCGAGTACCTCGGCGTGCACTGCGACCACACCTTCGCCGGGCGCCTCAACGACGGTGTCGGGGTGTGCGATCAGGTTGTAATACCAGCCGGGGTTGTCGGGGGCGCCGGCCTTCGACGCGGCGATGATCCATCCGTCAGATGTTGGAATGCCCATCACCGGCGTTACCCGCTCTTTCGCGCTTTTCGCCCCGAGATGGTGTACCAGCACGAGGCTGCGCCCGAATCCGTTGGTGGCCACCGTGCCATCATTCGATCGGAACTCGTCGATGATTTGCTGGTTCCAGTCGCTGTGTGCGTTCATGGCCGCCTCCTCGTGCTGCAGTTCAATCATGCGTCGAGGGAGGACGATGTGCGGACTGATGGGGGCTTACCCGAGAGAATCGACGCGCGTACTATCGGCCGTATGGCACGCATACTCGCGAGCCGCCAGACCGACGGCAACGCATTCGTTCGATTCTTCGATCACATCGATCGAGCACTGATGCCGATCTTCGGACCGCCACCAGTCACCCAGAGCAATCCCGAACTGGGTGCCGCCGAGCGTGGCGAAATGGCATGCCCCATCTGCGGCGAGGCCATCAAGTTCCATGAGTTTGACTCGGATGCCGGCAACATCGTCGTGCTGTGCCCGACTGATGAACGGTTGCCGATGCGGCATCCGACCGGGCCGCTGAACGAACTCGGAATGCCGGAACGCTAAGCGAGTAGCTGGCACCGGCGACGGGGCACACACCACCGAGTACCGGACATAATGTGCATTATCGGATGTAAAGAGTCGCGGTCACATTAGGTGCAAACCGTTAACGAAGGAGCGCCATTGTCAGCCGGTGATAGATGCGACAGCCTCGATCTCCACGAGTTGGTGCTCGTAGCCGAGGACGGTCACGCCGAAGAGGGTGCTCGGAGCTTCGTGGTCGGCGAAGGCGTCCCGGACCACGGCCCAGACTGTGCCAAGGTCGTCGTTCCGCGGTGACGCAACGAGGACGCGTGTGTACGCGATGTCGGAGAGCGTGCCGCCCGCGTCAGCAAGGGCTTCCATCATGTTCTCAAGGCACTTCGCTGCCTGACCGGCGTAGTCGCCGACCGGGGTGACTGAGCCGTCAGCATCGAGGGGGCAGGCTCCCGCAAGGTGGACCACTCGGGCGCCTGTCGCGATGGACGACGCATATGCGTAGCCAGGGGTCTTAGCCAGGCCGTCGGATCGGATCAGGGTCACGTTGGGCATAAGGGCGACGCTAGTCGATGCGAGCCTCCGGATTGGAAACTCGGGGCCTCGAATACAAGCCTCTACCGGCAACGGAACGCAACGAACTTCGACTCGAGACGGCGCACGCGTTCGTGAGCAGGCGCTGCCATGCGGTCAAACGCGCCCTCGCGCCGCCCACGCCGCCGCCGTGATCGTGAACGGCGCAGCCGGCAACCGCCGACGGCATTCTTCGCGCAGACTTGTACGGCCCTCATCTGACAAAGCCGCGACGTAGGCGCCAGCCGGACCGACGCCCAGTGTGAACGGCTCCCACCAGTCCTCGAACGTCTGGAACGCCACATCGACGCGAATTGAGGCTTCCTCCGGTTTGCGCGCCTCGGCCTCAGCGAACAACCGCGCCAGGTCGCCCTGGCGCGAGCCGGCCAATTGTGCCTCGCCGCTCGCTTTTCGATCCAAGCATTGAACTGCCTCCCAGAACAGTGAGAGCGGCCCGCCAACGCCCGCGTGGTCCCAGACGCACGCGGCGACTGTGCCACCAGGTTTGGTCACCCGACACATTTCGCGGAGACCCGCCACGGGGTTCGCCATGAAGTGAACGACAAGTTGTGTGAGTGCCTGGTCGACCGTGTTCGTAGGAAACGGCAACGCCTCGGCCACGCCAATGCGGATGTCGCAGAGTGGAAAACGTTGCCGCGCCGCAGCGACGAACGGCTGTGAAGGGTCAACTGCCGATACCTGATTCGCGCCGAGCCGTTCAACGAGCTCCCGTGTGAGGGCACCCGGGCCGCATCCGACATCGAGCGCGGTCCCCGATTTCACCCCCGCGAAGTCGCAAAATACGGCGGCGAGCGGCTCTGAAAAGCGGCCCATGAAGCGGTTGTAGGCCTGCGCCGGAACGTTGAAACTCCCACCGGCAGGCACTGTGGAGTTCACATCTCGATTCTGGCCACTTTCAGCCTGCGCGGGAAGATGCAATCCGGCTCCCTACGATGAGCGTATGGCTGACTACGTTGTCGCAATCGACCAGGGCACCACCTCAACCCGTGCGATCGTGTTTGATCACGCGGGCTCGGTCGTTTCGGTCGGCCAGCGCGAGCACCGCCAGCTCTTCCCGATGCCGGGTTGGGTCGAGCACGATGCATCCGAAATCTGGAACAACGTCGGGCTCGTGGTCGGTCAGGCGCTTGGTGCTGCCCAACTCACCCGTCACGACGTTGCCGCGGTCGGTATCACGAACCAGCGCGAGACCACGGTCGTCTGGGATCGCCGAACCGGCCGGCCGATCTGCAATGCGATCGTGTGGCAGGACACGCGTACCCAGTCCCTCGTCGACCGGGTGGCATCGGATGGCGGCACTGATCGCTTCCGATCGCAGACGGGTCTCCCCCTCGCCACCTACTTCTCTGCGACCAAAATCGTCTGGATTCTGGAGAATGTGCCCGGCGCCCGCGAGCTCGCCGACGCGGGCCACCTCTGTTTCGGCACCACCGATACCTGGGTGCTCTGGAACTTGACGGGCGGCGTCGATGGTGGCATCCATGCAACGGATGTCACGAACGCAAGCCGCACGATGTTGATGAACCTCGAGACGCTGCAATGGGATGAGGCCCTGCTGGCGGCGTTCGGCGTGCCGCGGTCGATGCTGCCCGAGATTCGGCCATCGTCCGGGCTGTTCGGTACCTGCTCCCCCACGTCCTTGCTGCGTGAAACCCCGATCACGGCGGTATTGGGTGACCAGCAGGCCGCCACATTTGGCCAGACCGCATTCGAACCCGGCGAGGCGAAAAACACCTACGGAACTGGGAATTTCCTCATCTTCAACACGGGCACCAAGATCGTGCATTCCACGAACGGCTTGTTGACCACGGTCGCATTCCAACTCGGGAATCAACCCGCTCGCTATGCGCTTGAGGGGTCGATCGCGGTGACCGGGTCGCTCATTCAATGGTTGCGTGACAACCTTGGGATTATCTCCTCCGCAACTGAAATCGAGTCCCTCGCCGCCAGCGTCGATGACAACGGCGGAGCGTACATCGTGCCCGCATTTTCGGGGCTCTTTGCCCCGTACTGGCGGCCGGATGCTCGGGGCGCACTGGTCGGCCTGACTCGATACGTCACGAAGGCCCACATCGCGCGAGCGGCGCTGGAGTCAATCGCCTTCCAAACCCGCGACGTCGTTGATGCGGTCAACGCCGACACTGGGGTTCCGCTGACCGAACTGCGGGTGGACGGGGGCGCCGCTGCCAACAGCCTGCTGCTGCAGTTCCAATCCGACCTCTTGGACGTGCCGGTCGTGCGACCCGTCGTCGCTGAGACGACCGCACTTGGTGCGGCGTACGCGGCTGGCCTCGCGGTGGGTTTCTGGTCGGGAACCGATGAACTCAGGGCGAATTGGCAGGAGGACCGCCGCTGGTATCCGACCATGTCGACTGAGGAGCGTGACCGCCTGTACCGCGCGTGGCAAAAGGCGGTCACGAAAACCCTGGATTGGGTCGAGTAGGCGGCCGCCGACCGAGCCGACGACCGCGCCGGGCTACGCCACCGAGCGTGTGACCAGTTCGGCGATCTGGGCCTCGACCGCTGGGGTCAACTCAGTGATCGCGTAGGCAACCGGCCAGAATGTGCCGTCATCGAGCTTCGCCTGCTGCTCGAACCCAAGAATTTGGTAGCGGTCCTTGAACTTCGACGCCTGCTTCACGAAGCAGACGATCTTGCCGTTCTTGTAATACGCCGGGAACCCGTACCAGAGGCGGTAGTCGAACCCAAGGTTCAGCCCGTCGATGATCTCGTGCACCCGAGACGCAATCGCACGATCCGGTTCAGGGAGCGCGGCTATTGCCTCGAGCATTTCGGTTGCCTGCTCGGCAGGGCTGAGTTTTGCGCGGCTTCGAAGCTCTCGGGCGCGCTGTTTGACCGCCGCGCGCTCAGTTGCGCTCAGGCCATCGGTAGGTTCGGTTGCCACTGCCACTCCCCTAAGTCGGATGCCGCGACTCGCGTCGGGCGAATTGAGAACCGTGCGACTATGCGCCGCGCGCCGAGTCGGGCTGCAGGTCGGCTCCGTGCGGCTTCGTGAAGCCGCTAATGTCGCCGACGTACCGAACGTGACCGCTTGGGATCGCGTCAGCAGCCGCGTGCGTCACCTCAGCGGCAAACTCGGACACGTTGTACAGGCGCCCCGCGTCTTCACGACGGGCGGCGATCGCACCAGGGTTCGACCGTTCAAGCAGTGTTGCCGTAATAGTGCCCTCGATCATGTCGCCCGAGACGACCACAAAGCCGATGCCGGCAGCCTGGAACGTCGGAATCATCGCGCGGAGCGCATCTTCGCCAGCACGCTTTGATCGTGCCACCGGCTCGTACGCATCCATGGTTGGCGTCGTCTCGATGAAGTGGGCCTGGTGGCTGGTGACGAAGACGATGCGCCCACCCGATGGCAGGTACCGCAGTGCGGTCTTCGCGACGT
The DNA here is from genome assembly GCA_035764905.1 of Candidatus Lumbricidiphila sp. Taxonomy (GTDB): domain Bacteria; phylum Actinomycetota; class Actinomycetes; order Actinomycetales; family Microbacteriaceae; genus Agromyces. Next base: position 673,715 of record DASTYN010000005.1, read on the forward strand.
TCACCTGCGCATCGCGGTTCAGTCGCATGGCATAGTCTTCGCCGAACCCTGACTCCATGCCACCTGAGGCGTTGAGTACCAGCAGGTTCACGACTCCGAAGGCGTCGACCGCTGCGTTGAACAGTGCGGTGACCGAGGCGGGGTCGGTGACATCCGCGCTCACCGCGATCGCTTTACCGCCAGCGGCCACGATATCGGCCACAACTTTTTCAGCCCGCGGTGCCTTGCTTCGGTAGTTCACCACAACGGATGCCCCGGCCGCAGCCAGATACTTCGCGGTGTCGGCGCCAATACCGCGAGATGAGCCGGTGACGATAGCGACGGTGCCGGCGAGAGAGCCGGGCGCGAGTGGTGATGTCATGCCTCAACCGTATCGCGAACGCTCGCAATCGACGCAGAGAAAACCCTGGTTGGTAACGGCCGCAAACTACTAGGCTGCGGCTGTGGATGTTCTGAGCCAGTACGCCTGGATCGGTTGGCTCGTGCTGATCCTGCTGTTCGCCGTGATCGAGGTGTTTACGCTGGAACTCACGTTCCTCATGCTCTCGCTTGGCAGTGTGGCTGGTCTGTTGGCCGGGCTGCTTTCGACGGACTGGTGGGTTCAGATCTTGGTGGCCGCGATCGCGGCGCTCGGCCTCCTGTTCCTCTTGCGCCCTCGCCTGTTACGACGGCTCGGTCGAGAGCATCTTGGACATGCAACGAACGTCGACGCACTGATCGGCATGTTGGGCACTGTGGTGCACGCGGTCTCACTCGCTGGTGGTCAGGTGCGCCTCGAGAACGGTGAATCCTGGTCAGCCAAAAGCCTGCTGCCGGGTGACGCGTTGCCGGTCGGCAGCAGGGTCATTGTCGAAGCGATCGTCGGAGCACATGCAATCGTCCGAACAGCAGAAACCGAAGCGGAGTAATCAATGGATGAGTTCAGCCCAGTAACCGCCATCTGGATCGTGTTCCTCGCGATCGTTGTCATTTTTGTGCTGACGATTCTGTTTCGGAGCATCCGGATTATTCCGCAGGCCTACACGGGCGTCGTCGAGCGCCTCGGCAAGTACCACAAGACATTCACCCCGGGCCTCAACCTGCTCGTGCCGTTCGTTGATCGGGTGCGTCGACTCGTTGACATGCGTGAACAGGTGGTGTCGTTTCCGCCGCAGCCGGTGATCACCGAAGACAACCTGGTCGTCTCGATCGACACGGTGGTCTACTTCCAAGTCACGGATGCCAGGGCGGCAACGTATGAGATCGCAAACTATCTCGGGGCGGTCGAGCAACTCGCGACGACCACCCTCCGCAACGTCGTCGGTGGACTGAACCTCGAAGAGGCGCTGACCAGCCGCGACAACATCAATGGGCAGTTGCGCGTGGTGCTCGATGAGGCGACCGGCAAATGGGGCATTCGGGTTGGGCGCGTCGAGCTGAAGGCGATCGACCCGCCGCTGTCGATTCAAGACTCGATGGAGAAGCAGATGCGCGCCGAGCGCGACCGCCGCGCCGCCATCCTGACCGCCGAAGGCACGAAGCAAGCCGCGATTCTCACCGCCGAAGGTGCGAAGCAGGCTGAAATTCTGCGCGCGGAGGGTGACGCGAAGGCTGCAGTGCTTCGCGCCGAGGGTGAGGCGCAGGCGATCCAGACGGTGTTCAAAGCGATCCACGACGGTGACGCCGACCCGAAGCTGCTCGCGTACCAGTACCTGCAGACTCTGCCTCAGCTTGCGCAGGGTCAGGCCAACAAACTCTGGATCGTGCCAAGTGAACTCACCGAGTCACTCAAGGGCATCGCGTCGGCATTTAGTGGCGTGAAGCCGGGTGCGAATGCGTCACCTCCGGCCCAGTAGTTCAGTGACCGTCGCTTATCTGTCGGGACCGCTCCCCCGTGTGCTTGCCCATCGTGGGTTGGCGCTCGAAGTCCCGGAGAACACACTGGCTGCGTTCGCCGCTGCACTTGCGATGGGGGCGACGTACCTCGAGACTGACGTGCACCTCTCACGCGATGGCGTCGCGATGATTTCGCATGATTTGTCACTCATGCGCGTCGCCGGGCGCGACGAGCTGGTTTCGGCCCATTCGGCAACTGAGTTGGCGGCAGTTGACCTCGGTCTCGGGCACGGCATGCCGACGTTGGCCGATGCGCTCGAACAATTTCCGACGGCGCGGTTCAACATTGACCTGAAAACTGATGACGTGGTGGCTCCGGCCGTCGCGACCGTGCGCGCCCTTGACGCAGTTGATCGGGTGCTGCTCACGAGCTTTTCAGAAGCGCGCCGCCGGCGTGCTGGTCAGCTGTTGCATGGCGCAGGGGCAACCTCGACCGGCGTGGGTGGCGTGCTTCGGTTGAAAGTCGCCAGCCTGCTGCCCCGCTTTGTTGGCGCATCCGGCGCCCTGGCCGGTGCAGTGGCAGTGCAGGTACCCGAGCGCAACGGGCCGTTGCAGGTGGTCACACCCAGGTTCATTCGTGCCGCGCACGCGGCCGGCGCCGAGGTGCACGTGTGGACTGTGAACGAGCGCGCTGACATGTGGCGCCTGCTCGCGCTCGGGGTCGATGGACTCGTGACTGATCGCGCAGACCTTGCGGTGGACGTCGTTGAGGAGTGGAATCGTTCTCGCAACAAACGGGAAGGTAACGCATAGGTTCCGGCGTTATACCTGAGGGGACGAGAGGAGCGTGTGATGGCCGAACGTAGCTTGCGTGGCATGCGCATTGGATCTCAGAGTCTGCAAAGCGAAGACGGTGTCGTCTTCGCTGGGCGAGCCCAGTTCACCTACCGATGTGCGCACTGCGGTACCGAGACGGTGATGACGTTTTCGACCGAAGCTGAAACGCCCGAGGCGTGGGAATGTAAACACTGTGGCGAAGAGGCGACGCTCCTGGTCGACTCGAAGCCAGTCGCGCACGTCGACCCAGCCGACAAACACACGCGGTCGCACTGGGACATGTTGCTTGAGCGGCGAACGCTTCCCGAACTTGAAGAATTGCTGCAGGAACGACTGGCGCTGCTTCGCGCCCGTCGGGGTACCGACAAATCGGCTTAGCGATTTCTGGTGGCTTGTCGGCCGGTGAGGCGGGCGCCGATTCCGGCAAGCAACAGCGCGCCGAGCCCGAACATCGAAATGCCAATCGGGAGCCAACCACCCAACGCCACCGCTGGGGTCAGACCGGTTCGCGACTCCACATCGGCGGCCAGAGAATCGGGTTGATTCAACCGGAGTTCGTGAAGCGCCTGGCCGTTTGCGCCGATCACCTGGCTGGCGCCCACCGTCGAGAGGTTCACCACGCTCCGCCCCGTTTCGACAGCGCGGATCCGAGCGATGGCCAGTTGCTGCTGGTTCTCATCAGTGCCGCGAAAGTCGGCGTTGTTGGTCTGCATGATGTACAGGCCCGCCCCGTCGCGCGCGCCCTCCCAGATGATGTTGTCGTACGCAACGTCGAAGCAGATCGCGAGCCCGACCTCCGTTCCGTCGACCTTCACCGACGGCGAGTTGGTACCGGCGCTGTATCCGCGTTGCACGAGGTCGACGAGTGACGGAGCCAGCGAGCGCCAGAATTCCCGGTCGGGAATGTACTCGCCGAACGGCACCGGATTGCGCTTGTCGTAGTGCGCCGTGATCCCGCGGCCTTCAGCCCACACGAGCGACGTATTGAAGTACCGCTCCCCGCGAACCGTCACCGTGTTCGCCAGGATCGGCGCACGAAACCGCGATGCCACCGCATCGAGTCGCGCGGCAATTGCCGGGTCATCGAGCGAGGCATCCACTGACCCTTCTGGCCAGACGACGAGGTCAACTCCGCTGGCCTGCGCATCAGTAATCCTGGCGGTTGCAGCGACTTGGCTCTTGAGCACATCACCCGGCCTGCGCTCGTCAAAATAGCCGGCTGGGCCGTTCCCTTGCACGAGCGCGAGCCGCAGCGAACCCGTCGTGGTGGTCGCGTACTGGGGCACGAAGACCGCCAGCGCGGCGATGAGGAGTGCGGGCATCAGAACGACCAGCGCCGCCGCCGTGAAGCGATTGGTTGCCCGCATCCACTCGACGAACGACATGGTGACGAACACCATGAGATACCCAAGCCCGGCGATGCCGACCCACGACACCAGCGCTACGTAGGGGCTGTCCGCCTGGCTGAGCGCCAGCCGCCCCCAAGGGAACCCACCGTACGGGAACGAACTCGTGACCTGCTCTCGCGCAACCCAGAGCGCCGCAACCACCGCGGGCAACAGCAATCCGCGAATCAGCGGCCGATCGGATGCCCCGAGCCAACGATAGGCAAGCGTCACCAGCGGGGCGCCGACGGCGATGAGCAGCGCCTCAAGGGTCGAGAGCGCGATCCACGGCACCGGTCCGAGGTAGCGGCCCGTCCAGGCGACATGGGTGAGATAAAACGACAACCCAAAGCCGAGCCCGGCCAAGAACGAGACCCAGAGGCGTTGCCCAATCAGCGGGACGATCGCAAGGCCGATACTCACGAATGCAAGCGCCCAGATCGAGGCACCGGGGAAGGCGAACGTGTAGGCCACACCGCCGAGGGTCGCGATCGGAATCGCAAACCACCAGGGCAGTGCGCGGCTCGGTTGGCTCATGACGCGACCGTATCGATGACGACGCCACGACGCACCCCATCGATGGCGGCGCGTGCCCGAGTGCCGACCTCCGCGTCGGCGACGATCGAGATCTGATCGAGCAGGTCAATGGTCTGCTTCGCGGCCCGAACGAAGTCGCCTGCAGCGAGTTCGCAGAGTTCGAGCACCCAGGCAAGTTCACGGCCGGACGCCCATGCGTGCATCGATTCAGCCAGCGCTGGTGACGGTTGCGAACTACCATCGAGGTTGTTGTCGTGTTCGAGATCGTCGAGATCGGCCCAGCGGGCCAGCGTGCGATCGAGCGCAGTACGGAACGCGCCCTTCGGCACTCGAACTTGGACTCCCCCGTCGGCGCGTCGCGGCTCATGCACCAGCGTCGCCGCCATCGCGGCGAGTTCCGGCGCTGAGAGCTCGTTCCAGAATCCGTCGCGCAGGCATTCGGCGACCAGCAGGTCACGTTCACCATAGATGCGCTTCAGCATGCGCCCTGCTGCGGTCGACGAGGTGCGACCGTCCGGGCCATCCACCAGGTAACCGAGCGTGGTGAGCACTTCGGTGACCCGGTCGAAGCGCTTTGCTACTCGACCGGTGCGGCCCTGAATTTGTCGCAGCACCTGCTCGTTCTCGCGCGCGAGCCGCCACCAACGCTCGGCCCATCGCGCGTGCGCCTCACGGTCCGCGCACCCCTGACACGGGTGTGCCTTCATGCGAACGCGAAGCGCGGCGAGCTCGTTGAGTCGCCGCTCGCGTTGGCTTGCCGGCTGTCCAGGCTTGCGTGACGTGCGTTCGAGGTCGGCGATCTGGCGGCGAATCGCAGCGAACTCGGCAAAGTCGCCCAGGTGGCACGCCATGGCGGCCGCGTACCCCGCGAGCGTGGCCTCGCCGGCTTTGAGCGACTGAGCGAGATCGACGACCGAACGGTCAGCTTGGAACTGCGCGAATGAGCGTTCAAGAATTTGTCGGGTCGGTTCGCGTCCGAATTGGTCGATGAGGTTCACCGCCATGTTGTAGGTCGGTTTGAACGATGAGTTCAACGGGTAACTCCGGCGCGAGGCGAGCGACGCCACCGACTCGGGGTCAAGTGACGCCTGCCACATGATGACTGAATGGCCTTCGACGTCGATGCCGCGCCGCCCCGCCCGACCGGTGAGCTGGGTGTACTCCCCCGCCGTAATGGGCACTCGGGCCTCTCCGTTGTACTTCTCGAGCTGCTCGAGCACGACCGAGCGGGCGGGCATGTTCACCCCGAGTGCCAGTGTTTCGGTCGCGAACACGACCTTCAGCAGGCGCTGTTGGAAGAGCTCCTCCACAATCTCTTTGAACGCGGGGAGCATGCCGGCGTGGTGGGCGGCGATGCCGCGTTTCAGCCCTTCGAACCAGTCCCAGTAACCCAGTACGGCCAGATCGTCGTCGCGGAACGCGCGTACTCGTTCTTCGACGATCTTCGCGATGCGGTCACGCTCGGAGGGTTCGGTGAGTCGGATGCCACTCCGAACGAGTTGACGTGCCGCCTGATCGCACCCGGCGCGGGAAAAGATGAACATGATGGCCGGCAGGAGTCCGTGCGCTTGCAGCAACGAGACCACTTCGACGCGATCGGCACGTTGACGATCCTGGCGGGAGCCCCCGCCGCCGTGCCGGTGCCCACGACCGTCGCGTCCGCCACGCTCTCGACTGGCTCCCCCTCGGCCGCCGACGTCGACACGGCTCAGGGAACGCAGCTCGGGGTTCACGCGGGATCCGCCGCGGGTCTCGTCAAACAGTGGCAGCAATTGCCCGCGCGAGACCACATGCTGCTCCAGCGGCACCGGGCGATCCTCCGAAACGATCACATCGGTGTCGCCCCGCACCGCGTGCAGCCAATCACCGAACTCCTCCGCGTTCGAGACGGTCGCGCTGAGCGACACCAGCCGCACCTGCTCTGGGAGGTGAAGGAGTACTTCCTCCCACACCGCTCCGCGGAATCGGTCAGCGAGGTAGTGCACCTCATCCATCACGACGAAGGCGAGCCGCTCGAGTTGCGGGGAGTCCGCGTAGAGCATGTTGCGAAGCACCTCGGTCGTCATGATGACGATGCGCGCCGTGCCATTGATGTTCGTGTCGCCGGTAAGCAGACCGACATTCTCGGCGCCCCAGACAGCGACCAGTTCTTGATACTTCTGGTTCGAGAGCGCCTTGATCGGCGTCGTGTAGTAGAGCTTCGCGTCGGGTCGCTGCATGGCAAGGAACACGGCGAACTCCGCCACAACGGTCTTGCCAGCGCCGGTTGGCGCTGCAACGAGGACGCTACGGCCATCCTCAAGTGACTCGCACGCCGCGCGTTGGAACGGATCGAACCGGTACTTCAACCCTGCCGTGAACTCCGCGAGGAGCGGATGGCCCGTGGTACCAGTCACCGGGGCTACTCCGTGGGGATTGGCTCAGCGAGCGGATCCCGCTTCGCGATTCGGCGGTCGTGCAGGCTCGCGATGAACCACGCCGTGAAATACAGGATCACCATCGGGATGGCGAGCACGAACATTGACACCACATCTGCCGATGGGGTGGCAATCGCGGTGAACAACGTGATCACGAGGATTGCCACGCGCCACGACTTGATGATCGCCTGTGCACTGATGACGCCGGCGAAGTTCAGCAACACAATGAACACCGGCAACACGAAGGCGATGCCGATGGCAAGCACGAGTTTCAACACGAAGTCGATGTACTCGCGGGCGGTGAGCAGTGTGAGCGAACCCGACGGGACAAAGCCGGTCATCAGGTGCACGATGTTCGGCAGGACGAACCAGCCCGCTGCGCACCCAGCAAAGAAGAGTGGGATCGCGCTTGCGAAGAAGCCGAAGGTGAATCGGCGCTCTTTCTTGCTGAGCCCAGGCACCAAGAATGCGAAGACCTGGTACAACCAGACCGGCGCTGAGACGACGATGCCGAGCGTGAACGCGATCTGGAGGCGCAGGTCGAAGGAGCTGGTGATCGTCGGGAAGACCAGCGAAGTTTGATCGTGCCGCGCTTCAGCAACGAGCTTCACCGGCTCTTGAATCGCGTTCCAGACGTAGGCGTCGGTCAGCCACCAACCCAACAACATGCCAACGACAATGGCAATGGCGGACTTGAAGAGTCGGTTACGGAATTCGATCAAATGGCCAGCGAGGGACATCCGTCCCTCGGCGTTGCGTGACCCGCGACGGCTGGGAGCCGCCACGAAACTCAGGCGCCCTTGGCCGAGTCAGAGCCTTCGCTCGAGTCGCCTTCGGCCTTCTTGTCGTCGCCACGCACCTCGGTCTTGAGGATCTTCATGGACTGGCCGATGCTGCGGGCAAGGCCAGGAAGCTTCGGTGCGCCGAAGAGCAGCACGATGACAAACAAAATGATGACGATGTGCCAGCCCTGCAGACCTGCAAACATTGAAGCGTCCAACCACTCGAGAAACGGTGCTCACAGTCTACCGGCACCGTGGGGCACCGATCGCTCACACGGTCAAATGTGGCACCCTGGGACTTGCGGTTCAGGCGTCGTACTGCGCGAGTCCGCGATCGGCCCAGTCCGCGACTGCGTGCTTCGCTGCCGCCGGGGAGATGACCGTGATCACACCAGGGAACCCCGCGACGAGGCGCTTCAGCGCGTATTCGTGGGCGAACCGCAATGTGACCCGCACTCGGTCACCAATCGGCTCTTGGCGCGCGCCGACTACGTAGCCCGCGATGAGCGGGAGCGCATCGAGTGGAAGCTCGACGTTCACCACCAGGTCATCCTGCGAACCCTGATACCCGGGCGTGGGCGGTTCGGGGTGCTCGTCAGCGGCGTCGGGAAGTACCTCGATGTGGGTCATCCGGTCGAGACGGAAACTCCGGTGCCCTTGTCGGGTGTGGCACCAGCCCTGCAGAGTCCAGATCGGGCCATCCGATACCAGCCGCTGTGGGTCAACCGTGCGCCGAGTGCGCGACTCGCCACCGGTGAGGTAGTCGAACGCGACCTGCTGCCCTGCTGCAATCGCTTCGCGCAGGGTGCCGACCGCGGCATCGACGAGGCCAGGTGCGACCAGCACCGAGGTCGGGGCGGCCGATGCGCCGGCCGCGAGCTTTGCCCGAAGGCTCGCGAGCTGTGTCGAATCGGTGAACCCCGGTTGCTCAGACAGGTACGCCAAACCGGCGATCAGTGCGGAGGCCTCACGCGACGAGAATTTCGGCATCGCTTCGACGGCGACCGAGTGCTGCAAGATGAGCAGGTCATCGTCTTCGAAGGCCCCCCAGTCAATGTCGAACAAATCGTTGTGTTCGTAGTTGCCGGTCGCGCCGGGAATACCCGACATTGCAATCAACTTCACGTCGTCGCGGATCTGCTGGGCAGGCAGACCGAGGTGTTCAGCGGCCTCCGTGACCGTGACAATGTCGAACTCCTGCCGAAGTCGCAGCAAATACCCAACAATCGTGAGCAGGCGTGGCACCCGGTCACGGGCGGTTTCGGCGGCCATTAGTGTGCCCCCCCTGCCGAGCGATGCGCTGCGGCGACGGCGATCAATCGCTCGCGCACCGCCGCAACCAGTGATGGTGGAGCGAACACCCGCACCTCTGGTCCGTACGAGGCGAGTTCATCGGCGAAGATCGCTTCGTCGGTGTAGTTCAATCGAATGACGCCGGAGTCCTCATCGTGTTGGATGGCCCGACGAATGAGTTGGGTCTCGGCATCGCTCTCGGCGCGAACCTGCAGATCGGCGAACTGTTCGTGCGCAAGCGCCCGCAGGTCGTCGCCCATCTGCTCAAGCAACGCAGGATCTGGCTCGGTGAACGATTGGCGCCGATCTTCAGTGACGTCACCGACAATGCGGCGGAGCAGGAACGTTCGCGGCGCCTGCGCCCAATGGTCAAATCCCAGCACATGCCAGCGGCCCTCAAACAACAACAACTGGTACGGGTCGACGATACGCTCGGTTGGCCCAGCCGAGCCCGGCTTGAAATATCGAAACCGGATGCTCCGTCGCAGGCGAATCGCCCGCTCAACCCGATTGAACCCAGGTTCGTGCACCTGCACCCGCGGGGCGACCCCGATGACCGGGTCGATCGGTTCGGCCCCGAGACCGCGCAGTTTGGTCATGGCGCGAGTCGAGTCATCCGACAATGTGCCATCACGCCAAACCTCGGCCGCGAGCGCAAGCAGGGTGCGCTCATCTGCGCTGAAGGTGATGTTGTCGGGCATGTTGAACTGCGTTGGCGCGATGCGGTAGCGCAGGTGCTGGTTGTCCCCCGGGTGGTCGGGTGATTCGAGAGTCTCGACCGGGATTCCGGATTCGCGGAGGTCGTCTTTGTCGCGTTCGAAGCGACGCTCGAGGCTCGAGTTGTCGCCACCCGCGACGTAATCGTCGGCATAGCCGCGAACGGTCTTGAGAATCTCGTGCTTGAGCAGTCCCGGCTTGGTTGCGAGCAGCGCAAGCACCAGACTGAACTGCCGCTCGGTTGGCGGCACTGCATGCTGAGAAGACCCGGATGGCACAGCGAAATTCTAGTGATCCCGCGGTGCCTCTCCCGGCTACTGCGCCGGGTAGATCCCGAGAATGTCGATCACGAAGAACAGCGTCGAGTTCGCCGGAATCTGCTGGCTCGCCTTCTCGCCGTAGCCGTCGGCTGGCGACACGATTGCGCCAACCTGCGAACCGACCTTCTGCCCGATGATCGCCTTGGAAAAACCTGGGATGTTGGTGCTGTCAGCGCCGAGGGTGACCTTGAACGGCTGTGGCTGCTGCTTCGCCCAGCTCGAGTCGAAGACCTTGCCATCGGCCCACGTCACGCCGGTGTACTGCACGACGACCGTGTCGCCGTCCTTCACGACCTCGCCCGAACCCTGGAGCAGCGTTTCGACCGAGGTGCCCGAGCTGATTGGCGGGTTGTTGTGCGGCACCGTGATGCCCGGGCGACCGTCTGGGCTGAGCACTACCGCGGGAAAGCCGTCTTTGCTCAGCACCGGAGTACCGTTCGCCCGAGCCGGGTACGACTTCAGCACATCGATAACCATGACGATGCTGTCATCGGCTTGCACCTTGAGATCCGCATTGCCCTGCTCGCCGAACATGTCAGCGCTGGTCGCGACCGCGACGACCCGCGACCCGGATCGCGCACAGGTAAGCGCCTTCGTCAACCCAGGCAGGACGGAATCGCCGGCGGTCACCGTGACCCGGTCGCTCCCCGGAAAACCGAGTTCCTGAATCAGTGTTCCGGTCGTGCCGTTGAGCAGGCTCACGCCGACAATGACGAACTGGCCCTCCTCAAGGTGCGGACCCGAGCCAGCAATCACTTCGGTGCATTGGGTCGCCTGCGGCTTGAGCGGCGTCGGGAAGGTCACCTTGGGTGCCTGACCGAACGTGCCGCTGACCTGAACGGCGTTGCTCGAGGAGCCGGCCGACGCCTCTGGCGCCTTCGGCGCGGCGCATCCGGCCATCGAGGCCACGAGAAGGCCAGCAACAACAACACCTGTGAGCCGAGCGCGCACGGTTCCTCGATTCTGGGAGTACAGCAAGACCACAACAGCCTACCCGCCGTGGTGATGGCACCTTTCGCGCCTACTTGTCGGCGATTGCAGTGCCGATCGAGTGGCTCGCGGCCTCGGATGCCTGACGCACACGCTTGCGCAGCGACTTGTCGCTAATCTCGCGGTCGCCCAGCGCACCCGGGGTCCACACTTCGACATCTTCATCTGAGAAGTCGCTCTTGGACGCTCGACGCTTGAGCTCCGGAAGTACCGCGCCAGGCGCGAGCAGTCGGGCAGTGACGAGGAACCCGGTGTGAGCCACCATCCGGTGGTCTGGACGAACCGCAAGGCCCTCGACGTGCCATCCGCGCACCATGGTTTCGGAGGCGTCTGGATCGGCGTAGCGACCAGTTGCCCGAATCGCCTCGGTCACCCGCGAAAGCTGCGTGACAGTGGCGACGTAACAGAGCACCACTCCCCCGGGCTTCAGCGCGGCGGTCACCGGGCCGATGCATTCCCACGGAGCGAGCATGTCGAGTACGACCCGATCGACGGATGCCTCGGCCGCAACACTCGGCAGCGCCTCGCTGAGATCACCGAGGGTGATCGACCAGTTTTCGGGCGTGCGCCCGTGGAAGGTGGTGACGTTTTCGCGAGCGACATCGGCGAACTCTTCGCGACGCTCGAATGAGAGCAGTGTGCCGCTCGGGCCAATCGCGCGCAGCAGCCAGAGCGAAAGCGCACCAGAACCCACGCCAGCTTCGACGACGGTTGCGCCCGGAAAAATATCAGCCTGCGCGAGAATCGCCGCCGCATCTTTCGGGTACACGATGGCTGCGCCGCGCGGCATCGACATCACGAAATCGCGAAGCATCGGGCGAAGGCCGAGGTACTTCTCCCCCGCCGAATTCGTGACGACCGAGCCATCCGGTTGGCCAATCAGGTCATCGTGGGCCAGGGCGCCGCGGTGCGAGTGAAAGAACCCGCCTGCCTCGAGCGCGATGGTGTTGCGGCGCCCCTTTGGTCCGGTGAGTTGCACCCGATCACCAACCTGGAACGGGCCGCTGCGTTCGCCGCGACTGGCGTGTTGCAGGGTATCGGCGTTGAGTTCGGCGCTCATGCGTGGGCTCCTGTTATTGCGCTGGCCGCGATGTGCGAGGCGAACACCGCGTCGAGGTCGGCAGGTGTCGTGTTGGCGAGCGTGGACCATTGGGCGGCGGCGCCAGCCGGGTCGACCTCGACGATATGGGGCACGCTGATGGCGGCGGCGCCGGATGCGACGGCCGCAGCAAGCCCCGGCACCGAATCTTCGAGCGCAACGCAGCTCGTGATCTCGACGCCGAGCAAGTCGGCCGCGTGGAGGTACGCATCGGGCGCAGGCTTAGCTCGAGCAACATCGTCACCGCCGACGATCACGTCGAATGCTGTGAACCCCGCATAGCCAGCAATTTCGGCCGCCATCGTGTGGAGCGACATCGTGACGAGCGCCGTTGGCGTGCCGCGATCGCGCAGCGCGCGAAGCAGCTCGCGTGCTCCCGGGCGCCACGGCAGGCCGTTCGCATCGATCTGCTCGCGAACGTTGTCGGTAAGCCAATGCACGATCTCGTCGGCGCCCATTGGCACGCCAAGGCGCTGGAACAACGCGGCGGCCTCCCACAGGCCAGAGCCCACGAGTTCGACAGCAGCTTCATGGCTCCAGCTCAGCCCGTGCAATGCGAGGAGTTGGTGCTCAGCTTCGATCCAGTACGGCTCAGTGTCGATGAGGGTGCCGTCCATGTCCCAGAGGACAGCGGCGGGTCGAACGTCAAGATCGGAGCCAGTCACGACCGGCAAGTCTAACGGCACGGCCTATTCTGGGTTTTGAGCCCGGATACCCCGGGCGGGAGGCGAACCGAGTGGCACAGACGAGCAGCTTCGGCGGACAGCGGCTCTTGGTGGTCGCGTTTGAGGGCTGGAACGATGCCGGTGACGCCGCATCTGGTGCGGTTGAGACGCTGGAGGCCCGGTTGCGGCTCGCTAAGGTCTGGAGTATCGACCCAGAGCCGTACTACGACTTCCAGTTCTTGCGCCCAGAAGTTGGTCGCGCAGAAGATGGCCGGCGGGTGATTTCGTGGCCGGGTGTTTCGCTCTATGGCCCCGCCGGCGGCATCACCGTCGATGAGGCATCGGTCACTGGCCCCGGTGCTGAGAGTTTGCACGTCTTACGCGGCGGTGAACCCGCACGAGCCTGGAAGGCATTCGCCGCTGAGGTGATCGACGCGGTGCTCAGCGCCGATGTCGACGGAATCGTGTTCCTCGGTTCGATGCTCGCCGATGTGCCACACACGCGCCCGCTCGCGGTCTTCGCGACCAGCGAAAACGCCGAAGTGCGGCAGGCGCTCGGCCTTGAGCAGTCGATGTACGCGGGACCGATCGGCATCATGTCGGTGCTCATGGAGGCTGCAGAAGAAGCTGGCCTCCCGACGATTTCCCTGTGGGTCTCGGTTCCTCACTACGCGCACGCGCTGCCATCACCGAAGGCGGAACTGGCACTGCTTGGTAAGCTTGAAGAACTCACCGGGCTCAGCATTCCCCGCGGTGAAATCGAAGCTGACGCCGCCGAGTGGGAAGCCGCCGTCAATGCGATGGCCCAAGATGACGACGACCTCGCGGCATATGTTCGCCAACTCGAGAACGCGCGCGACACCATCGACGCCCCGGATGCCTCTGGCGAGGCGATTGCACGCGAGTTCGAGCAGTACCTGCGACGGCGGGGCACCGGCAACGCCGGCGATGAGCCGTGGCGGTCAGGCGGCCGGTAATGGCGGCACGGGGCATCCGGTGTTGGATACCCTCGACACGCTATGGCTGGAGCACGCCGGTGCTGAGCAGCACGATCAGCGCGCCACCAAGCAGCACCCGGTAGATCACAAATGGCCAGAAACTGTGCCGCGAGATGTAGCGCATGAGGAACGCGATGACGCCGAGCCCCACCGCGAACGCCACGACTGCAGCGACGCCAGTTTCGGCCCAGGTGAACACCATCGGTTCTTTCAGGCTCTTCACGAGCTGGAACAGGCCCGAGCCAAACACGGCCGGCAACGCGAGCAAGAACGAGTATCGGGCGGCTGCGGCTCGCTCATAACCGAGCAACAACCCCATGGTCAGGGTTCCACCCGAACGTGAGACGCCCGGGATCAGGGCCATGGCCTGGGCAAAGCCGAACAGAATGCCGTGTGGCACCGTTAACTGCTCAAGTTTGCGGACCTTCGAGCCAGCCCAGTCGGCGATGCCGAGGATCAGGCCGAACACGATCAGGGTGGTCGCGACGATCCAGAGTGAGCGCAGCGTGGTTTCGATCGCGTTTTGGAACAGGAGCCCGAGCACCACAATGGGCACTGAACCGATGATGACGAGCCATCCCATGCGCACATCGGGGTCGCCCTTGGCGACCTTGCCGGTGAGTGACCGAGCCCACTTGCCAGCGATGCGGGTGATGTCACGCCAGAAGTAGAGCAACACCGCGAGTTCGGTACCGAGCTGAATGATGGCGGTGAACGCCGCACCCGGGTCGTGGGCGCCCGGGAAGAACTCGCCGATGATGCGGAGGTGCGCGCTCGACGAGATGGGGAGGAACTCGGTCAGACCCTGCACCAGGCCAAGGATGATGGCTTCGAACATCGAGGCGCCTTTCGATGGGTCACAGCGCCGCGCGCGGAGCTAATACGTCAGGAGCAAGTCCCTGAGCACTTGCCGCCCAAAGACTAACGCGTCGAGCGGCACGCGCTCGTCAACACCGTGGAACATGCCAGGAAAATCGAGTGTGTCTGGCAGGCGCAGCGGCGCAAAGCCATACCCGCGGATACCCAGCAGGCTGAGCGCCTTATTGTCAGTGCCGCCCGACATCAGGTACGGGAACACCTTGGCGTCGGGGTCGTGGTTGCGGAGGGCTGACTTGACGGCATCGACGATCGGCCCGGAAGTCGGAGACTCAAGTCCGATATCGCGGAGCACGATCTCGACCTCGATTTCATCGCCGACGATCTCTTTCACCCGTGCGAGCACGTCATCTTCTTGCCCAGGGAGCGGGCGAATATCGATCAGCGCCTCGGCACGCTCGGGGATCACGTTGTGCTTGTATCCGGCGGAGAATCCGGTCGGATTCGAGGTGGTGCGGATGCTCGCGGTCAGCAGGCCCGCGGCAGTGCCGGTTGCGAGGAAGAGCTCATCCGGCGCGGTCTGTTGTGGATCGACGCCCAGCACCTTGGCAATTTCGCTGAGGAGCTCGCGACTGGTGTCGGTGAGGTGGATCGGCCACTCGGTGCGCCCAAGTTTCGCGACCGCCTCAGCGAGCTTCGTGACCGCGTTATCGCGGATGAGACGCGACCCGTGGGCAGCCGGCGCCGTTGCAATCAGGCGCACCCAGACCAGCGCCTTCTCCCCCGTCTGCAGCAAGTAGGCACGCTCTCCGCCAACGCTGATCGAGTAGCCGCCGACCTCGCTGATCGCTTCGGTGGCGCCGGCGAATTCTTCGGGATGCTGCTTCACCATCGAAACCGAACCCTCAACACCAGCGGCCTCTTCATCGGCGAAGAAGGCCACGATGAGGTCACGCTCGGGCTGCTGGCCTGCGCCCAGGATGTCTCCGAGCGAGGTCAAGATCATGGCATCCATGTCTTTCATGTCGACCGCACCGCGGCCCCAGAGCATGCCATCACGAATCTCGCCCGCGAACGGGTCGACGGACCAATCGCGCGGGTCGGCCGGCACAACGTCGAGATGGCCATGTACAACTAACGCTGGCTTATTCGGGTTGCGGCCTTCGACCCGCGTAACGACGCTGGTTCGCCGCGGGGATGGCTCGTACATGCGGGTGGTGAGGCCAAGCGCCTGCAGACGAGCTTCGACGTACTCGGCGGCTTCGCGCTCGCCGTTCGAACGGCCGTCACCGAAGTTGGTGGTGTCGAACCGGATCAAGTCGCGGGCGATCGCCGCGGTTGCTTCGAGTTCTGGTTCCACGGCTCCACGCTACCGGGCGGACCGGTTGTGTGAGGCGCCGAAGGCGAATCGGTGGATGCCTCGGAGGGTGCCCCGTGCAAAGGGAGCCCCGCAAATCGTGCTAGTGTCTCTCTGGCCCGTTGAGCAATCAACGGCCACTGCGCGAGTGGCGGAATGGCAGACGCGCTAGCTTGAGGTGCTAGTGCCCGTTAGGGCGTGGGGGTTCAAGTCCCCCCTCGCGCACAGTGAGAAAATGACCCCTGATCAGGAACGTGAGTCCTGACCAGGGGTCATTTTGTTTGGATGATTGTGGGTCGGCCTCAGGTGTGGCTCAGCGTACGCTCGACTGCAGAACCAGCACGAGCGCTGACGGGACAACCGCAATCAGCGCGGCGATCACGATACGACCGGTGAGTCGTTTGCCGACCACCCATGCGATGAGGGCGGTCATCACGGCGAGGGCGCCAATGACCAGCCCTCCCCAACCGACCATTGCGCCGATGAGCGGGTTAATGACGCTGCTGGTCGCCAGCAGGATGAGGATCGCGATCAGGCTGATCGAGGCCAACACCAGTGCGATGTTCGCAAGTTTGGTCGCGGTTGTGGTGGGGGCTGTGGTTGTGGGGGTTGTCATGGGCCAATTCTGTCGGGCCTGACGCGGGGATCGCTACCCACCAAATGGGTGGCTTGAGGTCGGCGAGAGGCTAGCTTCGGTGGAGTCGCCGCGCTTATCGGCGCGGTCGGAACTTCGCGGCGTCGACCGTTGACCAGATGTGGATGATCCAGCCGAGCCAGACCATCCACAGGCCGAGTGCCAAGAGGAACTGCAGGATCGCGGCGCCGAGGCGTCCCTGAAACAGTTGACCGAGCCCGGGCACGAAGAAACTGGCGATCGCCGCGAGTGTGTTTCCGGTGGAACCCTGGCCTGTCATGGCTCAATTGTGCCGAGAACTGCTGACAGGTTTCTGATACCCAATCGATGTCGGCGGGGTGTTGCATGATTCGAACATATGTTCGAAACTCAGAGTGTGACGTTAAGTGTTAGCAGGCCCGGTACCCGTGATCGGGTGGCCGTGCTGCAGGCGCGCATTCGCGACATGCAGGCGCCGAAACTCGCGACGCGGGCTGTGCCAACGCTGGCGGCGTGCGCAGGGTTCTTGCCAGATGGCACGCTCCGCGAGGGCACGATCATTGAATCGCAGGGGTCGTTGCGTCTGGTGATGTCGTTGCTCGCTGGGGCGTCGCAGGCGGGGCGGTGGACCGCGGTGGTGGGGGTTCCAGAGTTCGGAGTCGAGGCGGCGGCTTCGTTTGGTATCGCACTTGACCGGCTCGTGTTGGTGCCGCGGCCAGGGCCGCACTGGCTCACCGTGGTGGCCACACTGGCTGAGGTGGTGGCGGTGATTTCGGTGCGGCCGACTTCACGGGTTTCGGCGGGTGAACGGGCGCGGCTTGAAGCGCGGTTGCGAGATCGTTCGGCCTCGGTGATTGTCGCCGGCGAGTGGGCGGGGGCGGATGTCTCGTTGCGGGCGTCGCCGCGTGCCTGGTCGGGTCTCGGCGCCGGGTATGGGTTGCTCGATGCGACCGAGATCGATGTCGCGGCGAGTGGACGTGGGGCGTTCGTGGTGCCACGTCATGCAGGGGTGCGGTTTGTCGATGGTGGGGTCGAAGCGCTCGCACCGAAGCGCGTTGCGTTGATTTCACGGTTCCCGGTCGAGGGCGCATCTGCTGACGTGCCGGTTGAGGGCACCGAGATGCCGTTGCTGGCGAGGGTGGGATGACCATGGAGCATCCACCACAACACAGCAGAAGCATCGTGCTCTGGTGCCCAGATTGGCCGGTCGTTGCGCTCTGCCGCGAGAGCGGGTGGGGGTTCGATGAGGCGATCGTGCTCACCGAGGCCGGTGCAGTGCACTCCTGCTCCCCCGCGGCGCGGCGCGACGGGGTGCGCCGCGGACTTCGGGTGCGCGAAGCGCAACTGCGTGCACCCGGGGCGCGGGTGGCGAAATACGACCAGGTGCGCGATATGCGTGCATTTGAACCGGTGGTGCGACAGATCGAACAGGCGGTTCCCGGGCTGCAGGTGATTCGTCCAGGCACGGTTGCCATGCGTGCCCGCGGGCCGGTTCGGTACTACGGCAGCGAGGTGGCCGCGGCGCGGGCGCTCCTTGACACGGTCGCAGCTTCGGATGTGCCCGGCGCTTGTGTTGGCATCGCTGACGGCCCGTTCGCGGCAGAGCAGGCGGCGCGGGTGGCTCGCGTCACCGATCAGGTACGGCTGGTGGAGCCCGGAGCATCCGCTGCGTTTTTGGCGCCGTTTCCGGTGTCGCTCGTGGTCGATGCGCGCAGGGCAACCCTGCTCATGCGGCTTGGAATTCGCACCCTCGGCGAGTTCGCAGCCCTCGGGGCTGACGATGTGCGGCGGCGGTTCGGGGCATCCGGGGTGTTCGCGCACGCCCGCGCGACCGGCAATGAGCTGAGCACCGTGCTCGGGCGCACTCCCCCGCCGGAATACGAGGTGACGCAGGCGTTTGAGCCGCCGCTTGACCGGATCGATCAGCTCGCGTTTGCGCTGCGAGTGAAGGCAGATGAGTTCATCGACCGGATGCGCAAGGCGCGACTGGTGTGCACCGCAATTCATGTGGAGATCGTCGACGACCGGGGTGGGCAGTCGAACCGGAGCTGGCTGCATCCGCGTTGGTTCACCTCGGCCGATGTGATCGACCGGGTGCGGTGGCAGTTGCA
Organism: Candidatus Lumbricidiphila sp.; assembly: GCA_035764905.1. Classification (GTDB taxonomy): domain Bacteria; phylum Actinomycetota; class Actinomycetes; order Actinomycetales; family Microbacteriaceae; genus Agromyces. Next base: position 692,467 of record DASTYN010000005.1, read on the forward strand.
GGGCAGTGGAGGTGCAGACCAGCGTTTGGGCGCGCCGATTGCGCAGGTGCGGGTGATGCCCGAGCGGGTCGATTCAACGGGCAACCACGAAGCAGGGCTCTGGGGTGGCGGGCCAGAAGAACGGGTGCACCATGTGCTGACCAAAGTGCAGAGCATTCTCGGGCATGAAGGAGTGCTCACCGCAGCGGTCGGGGGCGGGCGCATGCTCGCCGAACGGCAGATTCTCGTGCCATGGGGTGATCGGGCGCCGAAGGTGACGGCGGCACCATGGCCCGGCAGCCTGCCGCTACTCGCCCCGGCAAGTGTGTTTCCGGTGCCGGTTCCGGTGCAGGTATCGGATGCCTCGGGCGCCCCCGTCGCGATCGATGATCGAGGTGCCATCGTGGAGCCCCCGGCGACGTTCGCGGTGCCTGCCGCGGCAACGGCGCTCGGGGTGGCGCCGCAGGCTCCGCGCAAGGTGCAGGCCTGGGCAGGACCCTGGCCGGTGGTGGACCGGTGGTGGGATGCGACGAGGGCACGGCGCATCCATCGATTTCAACTCATCGATGGTGACGGCTGTGCGTGGCTGCTCGTACGCAGCGCTGACGGCTGGTGGGCCGAAGCGAGGTACGACTGATGGGCTTTCATAACCCGAACGTGCCCTGGAACGAGTTGGAGCGCACGCTCTCTGGCCGACCGGCGAGTGATGGTCGCTCGGCGCCGGCGCTGACCCCGAACGTCGATATGCGGCGTGAGGCGCCGATGAGCCGCAAACGTGGCCCGTACCGGCCGCCGGCCGACCAGCCCGTTGCGGCAGATGAAGTGGTAGTGCCCTATGCCGAACTGCATGCGCATTCGAACTACAGCTTCCTCGACGGGGCATCCGGGCCGGAACGGCTCGTTGAAGAAGCGCACCGGCTGCGACTGAACGCACTCGCTCTTACCGACCACGACGGGTTCTACGGGGTGGTGCGGTTTGCCGAAGCGGCAGAGAGTTTTCCGGGCCTCGGCACCGTGTTCGGCGCCGAACTCTCGCTTGAGTTGCCAGGGCCACAGCACGGTGAGGCCGACCCAATTGGCACACACCTGCTCGTACTCGCGCGAAAACAGGAGGGATATCACCGGCTCGCCGCCGCAATTACCGCCGGGCAACTCGCCGGTGGCGAAAAAGGGCGGCCGGTGTACGACCTGGAGCAGCTTGCCGCGCAGGCAGCTGGCGACTGGGTTGTGCTCACCGGATGCCGAAAGGGCGCCGTCCGGCGCGCACTCAGCGGAAGCGGGGCCAGTAATGATCCGGGGTCACTCGGCACCTCTCGTGCCGCAGGCGGCACCGAGTTCGACGCTGCAGCCCGTGAACTCGACCGACTCACCGCGTTGTTCGGCCAAGATCGGGTGTTCGTCGAACTCACCGACCATGCGCACCCTGGCGATCAGCCGATGAACGACCGACTCGCTGCCCTCGCCACCGCACACCGCCTGCCAACCGTCGCCACGAACGCCGTGCACTACGCCACCCCCGCCGAGTACCAGCTTGCATCGGCGGTCGCCGCGGTACGCGCCAGGCGCTCACTTGATGAACTCGATGGATGGCTCCCCGCCACCAACGGGCTCCACCTACGCAGTGGCGCCGAAATGGCGCGCACCTTTGCCCGATACCCCGGCGCGGTGGCCAGGTCGGTCGAGATTGCGACTGAGGTGCAGTTCACGCTGCGAAGCGTCAGACCCAACCTGCCGAACCAAAACGTGCCCGCAGGGCACACCCCGATCAGTTGGCTGCGTGAGCTGGTGTGGCGTGGGGCATCCGAACGCTACCCAGACGGCCGCGGCGGCATCGACCCGGCGTCACGGGCACGACTGGAACGTGAACTCGCGGTGATTGAAGAGAAAGATTTTCCTGGCTACTTCTTGATCGTGCACGACCTGGTGAGCGAGGCGCGGCGACGGGGCATCCTGTGTCAGGGTCGCGGCTCGGCAGCGAACTCGGCGGTGTGTTTTGTGCTTGCGATCACCGCGGTTGACTCGATCTTCTACGACCTGCCGTTTGAGCGGTTTCTCTCGGCGCTCCGTGATGAAGCGCCAGATATTGATGTCGATTTCGACTCAGATCGCCGCGAAGAGATCATTCAGTACGTCTACGAGAAATACGGGCGGTTCAACGCGGCGCAGGTCGCGAACGTGATTACCTACCGGCCACGTGGTGCGATTCGAGATATGGCAAAGGCGCTCGGCTACTCAACCGGGCAGCAAGATGCTTGGGCGAAACAAGTTGAACGGTGGGGTGGCACGGTTGGCCCGGGCGATCACAACATTCCTGAACCGGTGATTGAACTCGCGCAACAGGTACTGACGTTCCCGCGGCATCTCGGCATTCACTCGGGCGGGATGGTGCTCACTGACCGCCCCATCGGCGAGGTCTGCCCGATCGAACATGCCCGCATGGAACGGCGCACCGTGCTGCAGTGGGACAAAGACGACTGCGCCTGGATGGGCCTGGTGAAGTTCGACCTGCTCGGGCTTGGCATGCTCGCGGCGATCCAGTACACGTTCGACCTGGTGCGTGATGCAACCGGTGAAGCGTGGGAACTCGCAACCGTACCGAAAGAAGAAGCGGCGGTCTACGACATGCTCTGCCGGGCTGATTCGGTTGGGGTATTTCAGGTTGAGAGCCGCGCACAGATCGGCACGCTCCCGCGCCTGAAACCTCGGTGTTTCTACGATCTCGTGGTTGAGATTGCGCTGATCCGGCCTGGTCCGGTGCAGGGTGGGGCGGTGCATCCGTACCTGCGCCGACGGGCAGGTGAAGAACCGGTGACCTATCTGCACCCGCGGCTCGAACCGGTGCTGAAACGCACCCTCGGAATTCCGTTGTTCCAGGAGCAACTCATGCAGATGGCGGTCGCGGTCGGCGACTGCACCAGCGCCGACGCCGATCTCCTGCGCCGGGCGATGGGCTCGAAACGTGGCATCGAAAAGGTGGAGCGCCTCCGGGAAACGCTCTACGCCGGGATGGCCCGCAACGGGCTCACCCCCGAAGAATCCGATGCGATCTACAACAAGATCGAGGCGTTCGCGAACTTCGGCTTCGCCGAGAGCCACGCGATCAGCTTCGGCCTGCTCGTCTACGCGAGCTCGTGGCTGAAGCTGCACTACCCGGCGGCGTTCCTCGCGGCGCTGCTGCGCGCCCAGCCCATGGGCTTCTATTCGCCGCAGACGCTCACCGCCGACGCCCGTCGCCACGGCGTCGAGGTGCTCCGTCCCGACATCCTCCGGTCGGGCGTGAGCGCGGGGCTCGAAGCGGCCGACGCGGCA